>NZ_JASSQD010000001.1:0-1767895 GCF_030238305.1 Marinobacter albus
CAGTTCGTTCCGGCCCTGGCGGGCCTCCACCGGACCGGTTTGCTACGCTGCGCTTCGCAACCCGGCCGCTGAACATTAGCGTTAGAGCTATTTATGACCATTGAGCTAAATTTAAACACTGAAAATCATAATCATCGGGGTTTACTTTCTTCGTTGGTCGAGAACTCTGAGGAATCAATTCTCTGTTCTGGCTGGTTGAAGGTTGAAGGTGTGAGGCGTCTGGAGCCCTCTATCCGGAAGGCCGTCAGCAAAAATTTCTCAGTATCTATTATCTCCAATGCTGCTCACACACATAAACGTGCGGCGAAACTGATCAAAAAGTGGCCATCCGTTCAGCACTTTATGACGAAGCAAGATGCTAGAACATTACATTCAAAAATCTACTATTTCCGTACTGGAAAGAAGTTCACTGCTATCGTCGGGTCAGCGAACATCACGGAGGGCGGCCTAGTGTCGAGTGACGAAGCTAGCCTTAAGATTTCAGGCACTGTCGAAGATGATTTTCATTTAGAGATTAAGAGTTACCTAGATAATTTGGTGAGCCAACTACAATAAGGCTCTAACCAATCACGCAAGGCGGACGCGCGGGGCGCGCCGCTTCGTTTTGGCGTTAAACGCTAAAGGGAGTTTTCGGTGAACAAGGAAGACCTTTCCCCAGAAGACCAAGCCTATTACAAGCGTTTTGAGTTCAAGCCGTTACGAGTATTGCTGTATCTGCTTGCAGTAGTTTACTTGGTGCTTGTTTATGCAGTCGGTGGTTCCCAATTCAGCGGAGGCTTTTTCAGCGGCGCGGTCGGAACCTTTGTTCTGATTCAGGGTGTCGATCTCTCTCATAGAAGACTGATCGTCTTTGGCGGATTCCTGACAGTTGTGAGCGTCTTTCAAACAATATTGTCGGTGTTTTAGCGACTATTGAGCGCCCATTGCAAAAACCTTTAACAAGTTGTTGTAGTTCGCTCCAGCCTTTGGCCTCCACCGGACGCCCCTGTCGGGGCGCCGCTAAACAAAAGCGTTTTGTTCCTGTTTCACACTATACGGACGTTTCCAAATGAAGAAAGAAGCGCCTATTGTCAGGCTGTTTTTTGCCAAGATGAAGCCAGCGTTTTTCCAGCTTTCTGAGGAAGAACAAAGACAGTTTATGGCCAAGGATAGAGCTAATCTTGACGCATTGGGTATGAAGGCAATTTCCATGATCGATTGCACCCAAAGCGATGACGAATGGGAATATATTGGTGTCGAAAGCTGGCCCTCAATGGAGGCTGTGAGGGAAAGGGAAAAATTTGAAAATGAGGAACTACAGATTTCCCGGTATGTGAAATATAAAGTTCATCTGGGTGTTGAGCAGTCCTTCGAGGAATACGGTCAACCCCAGTGTACATAACAAGTGAGTCAAGCCGACCGTTTTGCGCTGGCGCTCCAAACGGCGGCTTACCCAGGGCGTTGGCCAAAGGAAAAGCCCTATGAAACCCGATTTCACTGTCAGGAATGAAACAAGCGTCGACGTCAGCGCAATTAGCGAAGTGACTATCGCTGCCTTCAATACGCTGGAGATCAGCAACCACACGGAGCAATTTATAATTGAGGCGCTGCGCGCCGAC
Source organism: Marinobacter albus (assembly GCF_030238305.1). Classification (NCBI taxonomy): domain Bacteria; kingdom Pseudomonadati; phylum Pseudomonadota; class Gammaproteobacteria; order Pseudomonadales; family Marinobacteraceae; genus Marinobacter; species Marinobacter albus. The sequence continues at coordinate 1,599 of NZ_JASSQD010000001.1, forward strand.
AATGCCCTCACGGTATCGCTGGTCGCAGAGATGGACGGCCGAGTAATTGGTCACATTGCGTTCTCGCCCGTGACCATTTCCGACGGCACACCGGGCTGGTACGGACTTGGACCTGTTTCGGTCTCGCCGGAATACCAACGTCAGGGCATTGGCAAGGCCCTGATCCGCCAAGGATTGGCACAACTGAGGGAGATGCATGCTCGCGGCTGTTGTCTCGTAGGGCATCCGGAGTACTACAGGAAGTTCGGATTCGATAACGTTCCAGAACTTGTCCATGAGGGAGTCCCACCGGAAGTCTTTCTTGCAATGTCTTTCGACGGGAATATTCCCCAAGGCACTGTCACTTTCCACGAAGGATTCAAAGCGGATGGCCAACAAGAGCACGCAGGCGACGCTTGACGTTCGGCGTTAGGTTTTTATGCCATCAACAAGGAACAATAAATGGAACATCCCTTTGCAGATTTAATTGGCATGGAGGTTAACTTTTTAGAGCTTGGGAAAAGCGAGTGCTCAATTCCTGTCTCAAAAAAACTTCTGAATCCACACAAGGTAGTGCATGGGGGGGGTCTTATATTCGCTAGCGGATACTGGTATGGGCGCGGCATTGTATCCAATGCTTTCAGAAGGTGAGTTGTGTGCAACGATCGAAATCAAAATCAACTATTATTCTCCTGTCCATGATGGCCGTCTTACTTGTGTTACAAAGGTTGTAAATAAAGGCAAATCTGTGGCTAACCTTGAGTCGGAGATCTTATGTGGTGACAGGTTGGTGGCAAAGGCCAACGGTAACTATTCGATATTCAAGCCAAGTAAAACCAGGTGACATAAGCGGGTAAAACCTAAAAAGGCCAGGCACGGCGCCGACTTTTCGTTGCGGCTTTGCCTACACTACAAAGGCGCGCATGCTGGCAGCGTTAGGGCATAAGGAAACACCATGGATCAGGCAGAATATTGGTACGCGATAGCTTCAGTGCTTCTGTTTTTCAAGATGTTCGCGATCTCCGCATATCAGGGATTCCATCGAATCGGGAAGCTCACATTCAAAATCCCTGAGGATGCAGCTTTCGTCGGGCGCGAGCCCGCCGAAGAGGAGTTACCACAAGTTCAAAGAGCTGCCCGAGCCTGGCTAAACGATCTCGAAAATATTCCTGTTTTTCTCGCGCTGGGAGTTGCTTACATCTGGGTTGAGGCTACTTCGGGGATGGCCCCTTGGCTGTTCATGGTTTTCACCGCAGCGCGTTATCTGCATACATTGTTTTATCTTGGCGGGATCCAGCCGTGGCGTACGGTGGCATATGCAGTTGGTGTGGTGTGCATGTTTATCATGAGTTTCCAGATTCTCTATGCACTTCCCTAACAAGGTGGTCAACGGGGCCGTACGTCACTGCGCTCCGTTGGCGCCCATTCCCACTGGCGTTATGCATTTCTGAGTCAGTGCCATGAGTGAAAGTCTTCCCATCGTATTCGGGATTTACCCAGTACTTCTGTCCGGGATCACACTAATTTGGCTGCTTCGTCTTCAGTATCGCAGTTGGCCGAATTGGGCAGCGTGGGTATTGGCTTGCGGCAGCATCATTGCCTTCGCTTTTATAACGGGTCCTTGGGTCTACACGAGTTATTACTTGCGGTACGTTTTTTTAGGGCTATTCGCCCTAACCGCCGTTTTCTCTTACTTCCGAATGAAGCGCAGTAGGCCTTATTCTAGAACGCGCGGTGACCGTATCTCTGTCGCCTCTGTATTGATTTTTCTTCTTTTTTCGGTACTGAATACCTTGGCCATTGCGTCGTATTATCCTTCTGGGAAAACGCTTGACGTAACATTCCCACTCAAATCAGGCACCTATTATGTCCTACAAGGTGGCGACAGTATTGTTACGAACCCTTTTCACGCGCTGGCCGACACCAAGCAGGCCATCGACATCGTTAAGCTGAACTCGCTCGGTAAACAGACAGACGATTTGGCCCCTCGTGCGTTGAGTGCCTACCAAATCTTTGGCGAGAAACTCTATAGCCCATGCCAGGGAAGTATCTTGGAGGTTCGCGACAGCTTGCCGGACAATCCTCCCGGAAACCCCGATATAAAGCATCCGGAAGGTAATTACATAGTGTTGAAGTGTCTCATGGGGAATATATTAATGGCTCACCTGAGGCGAGGCAGTATTAAGGTAGTGCCGGGGGATGCTGCGACCATTGGACAGCCTTTGGCTGAAATCGGCAATTCAGGAAATACACTTGAGCCACACTTGCATATTGAAGCAACGAAAGACGGCAAACCGGTATGGCTTAGTTTTAACGGACTGTCTTTGTCGATCAATAGCCTGATAACGAGGAAGTGAAAATACACAACAATGTCATCTACGCGGACAGTAAAACGTGTCGCTTCTTTGTCGCGTCACTTTTTGCTACCCGTTATGCCGAACGTTAGGGCTCTTGGGTGAATATGGAAGTTTCGATTAAGGCTGCAAACACTGAACACCTAAAAGGGATACACGAGTTAGTTCTGGAATGGGGGCACCCAGCAAGCGAGCCAGAAACTCTTCAGTGGCTCAAAGAAATAATGAAATCCTCAAATCATCAGGTATTCGTGGCCGTTTCTGATGATTCGGTTCTTGGGTGGGCTGCTGTGGAGAGGCGCATATCGCTGGGTCAGGGATTTATCGCCGAAATTACTGGCTTGGTCGTGCGCTCAAGTTATAGGCGGTTGGGCATAGGACAGTCGCTGGTAGACGCTGTTGAGGGGTGGTCTCAAAATTTGGGTCTCTCACGAATTCTCGTTCGCTCGAATGTGCGTCGTTTGGAGTCGCATGAGTTTTACCCTTCGATCGGTTTTGAGCTTGCGAAAACGACAAATGTTTACGCCAAAGAGCTCAACGGCCCTAACCAGTCATGGAAGGCGGACGCGTGAGACGCGCCGCTTCGTTTTCGCGTAATAAGTGGCTTTATCCACGCCCCAGTTACTGGTTATATAGTCACTACTTTCCCCAATCAGGCCATCACCATGACCATTGAGCGTATTTCCACGAACAGCCGAATGAGCAAGATCGTAAAACACAATGGCACCGCTTACCTTTGCGGCCAGGTTGCCAAGGACAGGAACGGCGATATTCATACCCAGGTAACCGGGATGCTGGAAAAGGTGGACGAGTTGCTGGAAGTTGCCGGCTCCGGCCGAGACAAAATCCTGTCGGCAACGATCTACCTGGCGGACATGGCTGATTTTCAGGCCCTGAACGAGGTCTGGGATAACTGGGTGCCTGAAGGTACGGCGCCGGCCAGGGCCTGCGTGCAGGCTCAGATGGCGTCTCCGGAGTTGCTGGTGGAAATTTCGGTGATTGCCGCGACCTCCTGAGGATAATCGGGAAGATCCGGCGTTCCGGCGCGCTTCAGAACCAGACTCCAATTTTCATTTTTGTCAGGAGCACACCATGGCGTCCCCTCTCGTAACCACTGACTGGCTGCAGGAAAACCTCGATAACGAGCGGTTGGTTCTGATCGACGCGAGTATGGCCACCGTTATTGGTAAAGAGCCGATCGTATACGATCACCCGGTGTGGATACCGGGTAGCTACCAGATTGATCTTGAGGGAACCCTTTGCGATACCGGATCTTCCCAGCTCCATGCCTTCCCCACGGAGGAACAGTTCACGCAGGAAGTTCGCAGACTGGGCATTACGCCCAACAGCCTGGTGGTGCTCTACGACAACCAGGGAATCTATTCGGCTCCCCGGGCCTGGTGGATTCTGCGGTCGATGGGTCTTGAGCAGGTTTTCGTGCTGGATGGTGGCCTGCCACAGTGGTTAGCGGAAGGCCGCGATACCGTGTCGGCGCCGGTTAGAGAAGCGGCTTCCTCCGGCAGCATGGTGGGCAATCTTGATCCCGGCCGGGTTCGGGATTCCGCCTACGTTTTACAGCATCTGGAAGACGAGCAAGTGGCCGTTATTGATGCGCGATCCCGGGCGCGGTTCCTGGCACAGGCGCCGGAGCCCCGCCCGGGTGTGCGTGGTGGCCATATCCCGAACTCCCTCAACCTTCCGTTTACCGAGGTGCTGGAAGGTTACCGTTTTAAACCGGCCAGTGAGCTGGCGGAAACGTTTAAAAACCTTGCTCCGAACCTTCGTCCCGGCAACGGACACCAACTGGTCTTTTCCTGTGGTTCCGGAGTCACCGCCTGCATCATTCTTCTGGCGGCCGAGGTGGCGGGATATGACCAGCTGTCACTGTACGACGGTTCCTGGGCGGACTGGGGCAGGGACGAATCGCTGCCGGTGGCCTAAGCCCGACGGCAGGTTTTTATCAAGCGATTATGGGTAGTCAGGCCATGCGTTTCATGGTGCGGTCTCCCAGCATGTACTGGTGCGCCAGGGCAGCCGCCACGTGTACGCCGATCATGAGCCAAAGCACGTTCGCCAGTACCTCATGTACATCTTCTCCGCTGTCTTCCAGCCACTCCACTTCCGGGCCGTAGCCAAAGACTGTCCAGCCGAAAAAAGTGACGGGATCGCCTTCGCCAAGAGACGTGGCGAGGCCTGAAAGCGGCATCAGAATCATCAGAGCATAAAGCAAGAGGTGCCCTAGTTTCGCCATGGTGGCCCAGTGCGCGGGTGGTGACAGACGCGAGCGGTTCAGCCATCGCCACAGGCCACGAAAGATCACCAGCCCGAAGATAGTCAGGCCCAGGCTCTGGTGCCAGCCCATAAGAGAGGCTTCGGAGAGGGTGTGTTCCAAAGCTTCAAACCAGACCTCACTGGCGAGCATAACCAGCAGCAGAACCGCCATTATCCAGTGCACAGCCCGGGAAACGGCACCATAACGGTTGTCAGCGTCCATCAATGTCATCGGGATTCTCCTTGATCAGAGGGTGGCGGGGTACCTGAAGTGCCCCGCGCTGGCTGATGGCAATCAGTCCCGGCGTGCGCCGCGAACCGAGGCACCGTACTGGTTGAACTCCTGCTCCCGGATCAGATTCTGCTCGGCATCCCGAAGCTGTACCCGGTAGGTGCCATCGGAAGTTTCCTCAACGGACACATCCACGCCTGGGCCGAAGCGTTTAAGCGCCTGACCATAGGCCATGATGCGCATTTCTTCGGTGCTGTATTGCTTGAGATCTGACCCCATGGCTTTACTGTGGTGGCGATTCTCGTAACGATCATCACAGTCACCTCTCCTGTAGTCGTCATCGGCAGACACAAGCAGTGGCGTGGCGCTGAGCAGCGCGGCGACGGAGAGGGCAGCAATGGTGGTGGTTTTCTTCATGGTCGAACTCCCTGGTTGGAAAAACCCATGACGGAATGTCATCGTTGGTCGGGAGTTATTGCACCAAGGAAACGTCGCAGAATTGTCTCGGTGATGCGCCGACTTTGTCGCAACTTGTCGCAAGGCCTCGAATTGCGACGGTTTTTGACAAGATCGCGCCCAAGCGGGAAGTCGACTCCCCTATAATCAGGGCAGACGGTAATTCAACGGAGTAACGAGTGAGCGACACTCCCGCAATCCTGGTGGTTGATGACCATCGAGACATTCGCGATCTGGTCGGTCGCTATCTTCAGGAGCATGGCCTGCGCGTGCTGCTGGCGGATGGGGGCGATGCCATGAAGCGCCAATTGAAACAGCATTCCGTCGACCTGGTTGTACTGGACATCATGATGCCCGGCGATGATGGCCTTACCCTCTGCCGTTACCTTCGTGAGCACACCGAGTTGCCGGTGATTCTGCTGACCGCCATGAGCGAGGAAACCGATCGCATTGTCGGTCTGGAAATGGGGGCCGACGATTACCTCACCAAGCCCTTCAACCCCCGGGAACTGCTGGCTCGCATCAAGGCGGTTCTGCGCCGGACCACGGCGCTGCCACCCCAACGCAGCCCTATGGCTGGGCAGTGCCTGACGTTCGAAGGCTGGAAGCTGGACGTCGACCGCCATCAACTGGTTGATCCGGAAGGTGTCGAAGTTTCGCTGAGTACGGCTGAATACAAACTTTTGCTCGCCTTCCTGGAGCACGCCGGCCGCGTGTTATCCCGGGATCAGCTGATGGACCTTACGCTCGGCAGAGAGGCCGATGCCTTCGACCGGAGCATTGATAACCATGTCAGCCGCCTGCGTCGCAAGATCGATCCGGATGCCCGTAGCCCCAGGCTGATCAAGACCATCTGGGGTGGGGGCTACCAGTGGATCGCTGCGGTCGAAGGGGCTGAAAAATGAGACTGTGGCCCCGGCGCGCCGGCGGGCAGCTGGCGCTGTTGCTGATTCTGGTGCTGCTGGTGGCCCAGATTATCACCATCGTTATCCTTGCTGGCGAGCGCCAGGGTGCCCTGCGCAGTGCCAGCCTGGAGCACGTCCTCCAGAGGGTGGCCGATGGCTACACCCTGGCCGATACCACAGACCCGGATCGGCAGGAGCGTATCCTGCGGGCACTCTCCAGCCCGACCCTAAGGCTGTCCATCGATCCTGCGCCATATCTGCCCGAGGATCGGGCCTCCGGTATGACGCGCCGGCTGGCCGACGAACTGGGTCTGCCGGTGGACCAGGTGCGAACGGCCATGGAGGCTGACGAAGACGACTGTCTGCCCGGTCGCGATGCCCATCGGGACCGTGAACGACACGACGAGGATGATGAGCATCACGAGTATGAAGAACACCGTGACGATGACGACCATCGCGATGAACGTCACGAATGCCCACCGGTCCTGGGGGTTTCCCTGGCCTTGTCTTCCGGCCAATGGTTCAACGCCAGTGCCCGGCCACCGGCGCCCTCCTGGTTGTGGTTGAAGGCCACGCTCACCAGCGTTGGCATTACCGCTGTGCTGCTCACGCTGACCCTGTTGCTGGCGGTCCGTCGAATCCTTCGGCCAATGAACGAGTTGAGCAGGGCGGCGCACGCGTTCGGGCGGGGTGAAAAAGCCCGGATTCCTGAAAAGGGACCGGAGGACGTCCGTGAGGTAACCCGGGCCTTTAACCGGATGCAGGATCAGGTTGGCCGGGCCCAGGAGGACCGGGCAAGACTGCTGGCGGCCCTGGCCCATGACCTCAGAACCCCCATCACCTCCATGCGGCTGCGGGTGGAAATGCTGCCCGAAGGCGAGGACAGGGACCGCCTTCTCGATTCGCTCAGCGAGATGCAGCATCTTGCCGAAGCCACGCTCGATTTCATCCGGGGCAGCACCACCGAACAGCATCGCCGCTATGATCTGGCCACCCTTCTGGACAGTCTTTGCGGTGATCTTCAGGAAATGGGCCTGGCGGTCCACTGCGAAGACAGCCCGAGATGTGTGCTCCAGGGGCAGCCCGAAGCCGTCAAACGTGCCCTGCGTAATCTGATTGAGAACGCGGTAAATTATGGCGAGCAGGCGGAGGTTACACTTGAAACGACGGACTCGGAGGCGGTTGTCACCATCGTCGATCAGGGGCCGGGTATTCCTGAAGCCGAACGGGAACGGGTTTTCGAACCATTCTACCGGCTGGAACAGTCACGCAGTCGGGAAACCGGCGGCGCAGGCCTGGGCCTGGCCATCGCCCGCACCCTGATTCGGGGTATGGGCGGTGACATCCGTCTAGGGGCGGGTCCGAATGGGAAAGGCCTTCGGGTGTCAGTAACTCTGCCTGTGTGATTAAAGCCTGCGCCTGCCCTGGCCGCATCCGCTTTTGTTGCGCTGTCATTGTGCCCAGTTGTTGGTATCGGTTACTTCTGGTGGCGGGGAATCCATGTCAAAACTCAGCCTGAGAAAGACCATCAGCCTCGCGGCGGTTTCACTTCTTTTGCTCGTAGAATTCGGGATGTTCTACGACTTTTTCTACCCGTTTCAGTTCCTGTGGAGTCAAGGCCAGATAACCGAGCTCCTCCTGTCGGTGATGGTGTTCCTGTGGAGTCTGGCAGGAGTGTTCCTGGTCTTTTTCAGTGACCGCAGTCTTTTCCGAAAAATCACCCTGCCGTTTTTTATCTTTTTCTTTCTTTCCAATATTGGCTCCTTCCTTGTCTCAAACGCGCCTATCGATTTCCAGCAGGCAGACCTGATCGTAAGTTACTTTCAATGGTGGGCCGGGGCCGTGGTTGAGAATATTGGCCTGGCCGTACTGCCGCTCTTCATCGTCCTTGTACCGCTTATTCTTTTCGTCGAACGTCTGCCTGGTCTTTTCAAACTGAATATTCCGGGGAAGTTCTACGCCGTTCCAGTCATCACCGTACTGCTTGTCTTTATCGCTCTGCTACGTAGCGATGGCATTTTTGATCGATATCCCTCTTTTTTCAGGGTGCCGGCACTGCTTGTATTTGCGGGCCAAAGCGAGCTTTATAGTGGTGAGCGATCCGGGGTCAGCTACTCCGGTTCTTTCGAATCGCAGGTCGAGAAAATTGTTCTGATTGTCGATGAAAGTATCCGTGCAGACATTCTGGGCATCAATGGATACAGCAAGGATACGACCCCCTATCTCAGCTCGGTGGAAGGGGGGCTGGTGAATTTCGGTTTGGCTGCTTCAGCGTCAAACTGCAGTGATTATTCCAACCTCATCCTCAGGACGGGCGTTAGAAAAGAGGCGATCCCGGACCGGGATCAAATGAGCTTGAAGACACCGACGATCTGGCAATTCACCCGTCGGGCAGGCTATTCAAATGTGTACCTGGATGCGCAGAATGCCGAGACGTGGGCGAACTACCAGAACTTCATGAATGACCACGAAGCCAGCTTCATCGACGATCTGCTAAGGCTTCGCCAGGAAACCGCCTTTGAGAGTGACGGCGTTGCCCGTGACACGTTAATCGCGCTGCTCAAGCAACCCGGCAAGACCTTTATCATGCTGAATAAGTATGGCATCCACTTCCCGTACTTCCGGAGTTACCCCCTGGCGTCCACTCTCTTCACCCCGGTGCTTGAACCAGGGGAGCCAATGAACGATCAGGAAAAATCCCTGAATTCATACATGAACGGACTGCGTTGGAGCGTCGATGATTGGTTCAGGGACTTGTTATCCGAAAGCGGCGAATTCAGGAAGTACGTCATCGTCTATACTAGTGATCATGGGCAAAACATCGTCGATGACGGGACATTGGCCACACACTGCAGGCCGAGAGCGAACCGTTTCGAGGGTATTGTGCCCATGATGGTCTTCTCCAACGTGGCGGGACCTCTGGAAAGGTTAAAGGTGGCTCAAGCGACCGGTTATGACCGAACCAGCCACTTTCAGGTATTCCCGACGCTCCTTATGTTTGCCGGCTACAATGATTCATGGGTGACAAGCCATTATGGCGCATCTCTGAGCGAGCCTCCCGGCACTGCGCCGGAGTTTTTTGTGGGAGACGCCTTTGGCCGTGGATCGGTCAGACAATGGCGCTCGATATTTCCGACAGATAACGATGATGGTCAGTGACCAGAATCTATTCCCATTATTCGGGCTTGCGCCTACACCAAAAATTACGTGATTTTGGGGTCATGTTATGTCGTCGGTTGCAGATGATTCACAGGTAGCCCAGGCAGCGTCCCCTCATCAGTGGGCCAGGCTGGTGGTGTTGTATCTTTTAATACCACTTGTCCTTCTGGTGTGCGGAGGGGATCTTGGTTGGTGGCAGGGGTGGGCCTATTCCCTACTGATATTTGTGGTCGGCCTCGGGGGCCACATTTGGGCGGAAAGGCGGCATCCGGGATTGATGGCCGAACGACAAAATATGGAGAAGGCCCAGAGCGCAAAAGCCTGGGACAAAGTACTTGCGCCGTTGATGGCCCTGAGCCTGAGTTTTCCGCTGGTTATTGTCGCCGGGCTGGATCATCGCTTTGGCTGGTCACCGGTAATTCCGTTGGGGCTCATTGTGCTCGGCTTCCTCCTGACCGCGCTCGGATACGCTTTCGCTACGTGGGCGTTGATAGAGAACCGGTTTTTCTCAAGCGTTGTGCGCATTCAGGTGGAGCGAGGGCATGTGGTGTGTGACAGCGGCCCTTACAGGATTGTGCGACATCCGGGCTATGCCGGAAACATTGTGGCACTGGCAGGCATCGTGCTGGCCTTGAACTCACTGTGGACACTGATTCCGGCGGCGGTGGCGCTGGTCATTGCGGTGATCAGAACGGTGCTGGAAGACCAGACTCTACAGGACGAGTTGCCGGGTTATCGCGACTATGCGCAACGTGTGCGCTATCGGTTGATTCCAGGGATTTACTGACATTATTTTCCAGGAAGAAATACACACTGCATGGCAGGTTTCCCATAAAAACAACAATCCGATAGTCAGACTATTCTTTTCCAGGATGAAACCGGAGTTTTTTCAGCTGTCCGAGGAAGAGCGCAGACAGTTCATGATTCGCGATGGCGCCAACCTTGATGCCCCGGGCATGAAGGCGATTTCCATGGCCGCTGGACGCCCTGGTCGGGCGCCGCTCAGATGAATGTCCAGGCCAATACGCTCGTAATCTTGTTTCCCTGCTTCATCTCTATTTCCCGTATATCGACTGCACCCATCTCACGGATCAACGTCTTTGCAGGCTTATGACCGATGCGATCGAAAGCGCAGGACTCGCGCGCTTGTCGGTGTCGTTGGCGCACACGGGCGCTGCTGGACCAGCAGGGCCTGTTGCAGGCCGAGTAACGAGTCGTACATCATCGCGTGAATATCCAACAAGGCCTTCATGGGGCTGCCGGCCATCCGGCGCCGGGCCTCGATCACAAACTGCAGGCCCCGTAGCCGCCGTTGATTGCACTCCGAACTGCGGCGAATACAGTCTTCGATCGCTGCCGCGCGTAATCTCTCAAAGCCTTCCGGATCGCGTTGGGCCAGATCCTTGAGCGCGTCGAACGTGGGCATTTCCATAACTTGCCTCCCTTCCTGGATTCAAGTAACAAGTACTGCACCACTGCTTTTCAAAGTCCCTGTAACCCGCGTTCGACAGTCCGGAATCTAGCTTCCTCACCTCGCAGAAAAAAAGCCGGGACACTTTCAGTTAAGCCTCGGCGGGTTCCGGAATCAAGCTTGTGGCCTAACGACGTCAATCTTCCTACGTCGGCCGTCACGGAGCTCTTGGTTAACGATCGGCGTTCGCCGGCGGCACCTCACTTTGCCCACTATACTCAGCTTTGACGAATGCAAAGGAGGACGTGAAATGAAAAGGATCGCAATCGTTTTGTTTTCAACTTTGGTGCTCGCGCCAGTACACGCGTTCGCTGAGGAAATGAGATCACAAGCCCCGGAAAATGCCGAAGCGTATTTCGTCCAGCCAGACGATGGTGCAACGGTTGAGGGTACCTTCAAGGTCGTGTTTGGTTTGCGGAATATGGAGGTTGCGCCTGCGGGGGTGGAGAAAGAGGGGACGGGACATCACCACCTGCTGATCGATACCGACGTACCGACGGATTTGAGCCAGCCACTTCCCGCCACCGATCAGGTCCGGCATTTCGGCGGCGGGCAAACGGAAACCGAGCTCACGCTGCCGCCCGGCGAGCATACCTTGCAACTGTTGCTGGGTAACCATGTGCATGTGCCGCACAATCCGCCCGTCATGTCCGAGCAGATCACGATTACGGTTGAATGATTGAGCCCGGGGTGAGCTGGTTCCCGGTCAGTTTTGCAGGCGGATATCGTCTTTCCAGCGAAACCCCACGCCACCGGCTTGCCAAACGCCATCCTTATTGAATGGATGGGGGCCTGACATGTTGATGTAGGTTGGCAAGCCGAAGTGAGGTGCTAATTCCCGTTTGGATTTAATCGTGACACGATCCATGATCCGCAGGCCCTGCTCGCCGGCTGGCATATGGGCTTCGGGCGATGCCCGGTGGGCGACGGCCCAGTTGTCGATGAAGAGCAGATCGCCGTTGTCATAGTGGTAGCGTATCCCGTACCCCTTCTCGAACGAGTCGTTCATCAGATCGTTGTAGTCGTTGAACAGCTCCTTCATTTCGGCGTCGTTCAGCAGCCGGAATTTGTCGGCGGTTGCCGGTTCCTTCTGCAGCTCCTCGATCGAGAGCCCATCCTCCGGCAGCCGCTCGAGAACGGCCCCGGTCATACCCAGGTGAAGCCACACGCTTTTTTTTCCGGAAACCGGGTGGGTGTGGACCACGGGATGGGTCACGCTTGACGCAGAATTGACCGATACCAGGCGCTGCCAGAACGCCTGCTTGTGCGCGGGCAGGGCATCAAAGGCTGCGCCCTGGTGAGCGAAGTGCGTGCCGCCCCCGCGCTCCGGCGCCCGGGCCATGTAATAGGCGGAATGTGAGAAGGTTGCCGCCTCGAAGCTGCCATCGTTGTGCCACTGGGGGCCCACCCCGAGGATTCCATAGCGGCTGTCGTTGGAGCAGCGAAAGATGTGCCGGTTCCTGTCAGGCGTCGCGGGATGGACGCCGTGAGTGGAATGGATTTCGTGCGCCCCCCACCATTTGCTGGCGTTGATCAGTTCATCGGGTGAGAGATCGGTCTGGTGTTTGAAGACTATGAAGCCCCGGTTCGCCATTTCCACTTCCAAAGCCTCGATGACAGGTTTCGGAAGCTCCGAGCGGACATCTGCGCCGTATATCTCAACGCCCAGTGGTTCGAGTTGTTTGAGGGTTAAACCCTCGTTCTCGATCAGGGCAACGCGCTCGGGGTCTAGCGGAGGAAGGGTCGGTGGTGTCCCGTTGGTGTCTTCGGATACGTGTTCCATGATCGTGACTCACCTCGCTGGTCAATTTACACACAGCCTAACGCAGTGAGTGACACAGACAAGGGGGATCAACTCAACGCTTTTTTCTGTGCTTTTATCAAGGGTCAGGAATGTTCGCCGCAACAAGGCGCGCGTGTGAGCCCCCACGTGGCAGGTGAAACGGAGCTGGTCCCTAGCAAACGAGATGCTTCGTCTCCCCGCTTTCCACATCACGGTATTCGATCTTCACGGTCTTGAAGTTCAGATCGACGAACAGGCGGCAGTAATAGTCACCGTGGCGCCACGCCATGGCGACGCTGGAGTCGTTGGAGTAGTTCAGCTCAAAGTGGCCATCGAAGGCGGGGTAGTTGCTGCGGAACTTCATCAGGCTCAGCAGGCGCTGCACCACTGGCTTCTGCATGTCCTGGTCCACTTCCTCGAGGCTGTAATAGTGCCGGTTGATGTCCCGCAGCTCGCCGGTCTTCTCCATCAGTTCCTGATCGTTGCAGCCGGCCAGCAACCCCACGTAATAGACCTGCGGGATGCCAGGGGTGAAGAACTGGATCGCCCGGGCAGCAATGTAGGCGTCGTCGTTCTGCATCAGGGCATCGTAGAAGGTGCAGGTGAGCTGGTAGATGGCCCCGACGCTGTGGATGTTGGCAGCGGAGCGGCGCAGGATCGGGTCGGCACTGCGGGCGTCGATGTTGTCGATCAGGACCCTGATTTTCTCGTCCGGCAACACCCCCTCCACATCCGGTATGCAGATGCCGTCGTGGGTATCCAGCACCGTCACCATGTTGCGCGGGCACATGCGCAGCCAGTTCTTCAGGTACACACTGTTGGCATCCAGCAGCGAGTAGAGCAGGAGGGGCGGCAGGGCAAAGCCATAGGGGTGCATGTTGCGCCGGCTGATGGCGTACTGGTAACTCGTGTGGTCGTGCACCTCCGGCAGGCACTCGGCGCCGTGTTTCAGGGCCACCTCGTTGATCCAGTCCAGGATCCGGTACACCTCGGGCTCCACCAGAAAACAGCTGGTGCCGATGCGCTTGGTGGTGTAGCCGAAGGCGTCCAGCCTGAGCAGGTTTACGCCTTTGGAGGTCAGAAAGCCGATGTAGCTTTCCATGAGGTTGTAGGCCAGGTCGGACTCGTAATTGAGATCAATCTGCTGTTCCGTGAAGGTGCACCACACCCGGGTCCTGGTGCCATCCGCGAGGGTAACTTCCCGGAACGGTTCCTTCTCTTTGCGGATGTGGATCTTGGCCATGTCGTCCGGGGAGATCTCGCCGAACTTGTCCACGTGCACGAACAGGTCCGCGTACTCGGAATCGAAACCCTTGGCAATGAAGTCCCGGAACTCCGGGGATTCGTCGGAAATATGGTTCACGGTCAGGTCCACGCACAGGTCGTATTTCTGCGTGAACGCCTCGATGTCGTCCCAGGTGCCGAAGGCCGGGTCCACCTCCTTGTGCGTCAGCGGCGAGAAACCGCCGTCCGCGTTGGACGGGAAAAACGGCAGAATGTGCAGCCCTCCGATTGCCTCCGGCAGGTATTTCTCCACCACGGTGTGGAGATCTTTCAGATCCTTGCCAATCCGGTTCGGGTAACAGATCAGCTGCACTGCATTTTTGAGCAGCATGGTTGGACTCCTGGGTCATCACTGCCGGGGATTAGTACCGATCAAGCCGCGCTCTGGCCCAGCGGTACGACTTTCTTTAGCTTGCTGATGCGCCGCTGTTCCACCGCGTCGATGAATTCCTGACCCCAGTATTCGATATCATAGCGGCAGACCGCTTCGAAGGCCTCGCTCAACCGGTTCCTGGCCTCGCCCGGACTCATGGCCAGGGCGTAGTAGCAGGTGTCCGCCAGGTCCTGGGGGTGGTGGGGGTTGGCCAGAATGGCGCCCCGGAGCTCGGCTGCGGCCCCGGCAAACTCGGAGAGCACCAGCACGCCGCAGCCCTTGGTGAGGCCCTGGGTGGCGATGTATTCCTTGGCGACCAGGTTCAGACCATCCCGCAGCGGCGTAATCCACATCACATCCGCCATGGTGTAATAGGCCACCAGTTCCTCGAAGGGCAGTGCCCGGAAGAAGAACTGCACCGGGGTCCAGCCCACCTGGGCAAACTGGCCATTGATGCGGCCCACGGTCTGTTCGATCTGCGAGAGCAGTTCCTCGTAGATGGTCATCCCCTTGGCCGCGGGTACGCACACCATCATCAGGGTGACTTTGGTTTCCAGTTCCGGATTCTCGGTGAGCATCCGCTCGTAGGCATGCAGCTTTTCCAGAATGCCCTTGGTGAAATCGAGTCGTTCCACGGACAGGATCAGCCGGATATCGGTCAGTTCCTCACGGAGGCTTTCCATGCGGGCTTTGACGTCGTCATCGGCCAGAGCGTTGCGAACACGGCTCAGGTCGAGCCCGACCGGGTGGGCCCCGAGACCAATCTTGCGGTCGTTCACGGTAATCTCGACGCTCATCTCGTCCAGGCCCACGGCACAGCCGTAGGTCAGGAAGCGTGGCGCGCAGCCTGCCTTCGCCGTGACCTCCAGTGGCGTGACGCCCCGCGCCACATCAACGAAGTTCTCGGCCTGCCTCGGAATATGGAACCCGATGTGGTCGCACTGCAGCAGGCTGCCGATGATTTCCCGCC
Organism: Marinobacter albus; assembly: GCF_030238305.1. Lineage (NCBI taxonomy): Bacteria > Pseudomonadati > Pseudomonadota > Gammaproteobacteria > Pseudomonadales > Marinobacteraceae > Marinobacter > Marinobacter albus. The sequence goes on from NZ_JASSQD010000001.1 coordinate 16,836, forward strand.
GCCAGGGCAGCACGTTGAACACATCGGCGGACGGGAAGTAGGTGTGGTGGAAAAAGGCGATGGTCACGTCCGGGCGCAGTTCCCGCAGGAAGGCGGGGACCATCCACAGGTTGTAATCGTGAATCCAGACCACGGCGTTTTCCGCGGCTTCCTCGGCGGTGCGTTCGGCAAAGAGCTTGTTGACCTTGAGGAAGACCTGCCAGTGGTCATCACGGAAGGTGGCCCGCTCCCAGAAGGTGTGCAGGGTCGGCCAGAACGCCTCTTTTGAAAACCGTTTGTAGAAGATGTCGACATCTTCAGCGCTTAACGGAACCCGGGCGGCCACGAGCTTTTCGTAGCGCCCGGTGTCCACCTCGGTGTGGGTCTGGAACGGGCCAAGGTCGGGATCGTCAATGGACCAGGCGACCCAGGACCCTGCCTTGCCGCCGGCAAAGAAACTCAGCAGGGTGGGGATGATGCCGTTCGGCGAGCGCGGCCGGCGCCGGATCAGTTCGCCATTCTCCACCACCTCTTCATAGGGCAGGCGATGGTAAACGATCACCAGGTCCGACTTACCCGAGCGCATGGTGTCCGGGATCTCGGCGTCTATGCCGGCATGACCCAGAAAGCCGAAATGTTCGAAAGCCTCCAGAATCCCGCCACAGCCGTTCGCATCTGCGTGAAACACCCGCGCCTGGTGTTCGGTGGCCTCCAGCAGGCCGCCCTCGGAAGACCCGACACACACACCTTTGAAACTCTGCTGGTACATCGACAGATCGTTCAGGGTATCGCCGGCGACCAGAACCGATTCCGGATCGGCCCCCAGGTGCTCAACCAGCCGGCTCAGGGTGCTGCCCTTGTTGACGCCCCGGGGCAGAATGTCCAGGTACTTGCCCCCGGAGAACAGGACATCGCAGGACAGGGTTTCCACGTGGGCCCGAAGGCCGTCGCTTGCCGCGGCGCTGTCGCAGAAGTAGGACACACGCCTTTCCTGGGGGACCTCCTGGCGCTGCAGGCCCTCGAAGGACGTCAGGGCCGCCTCGACCAATTGTTCTCCGGGCCAGAGTTCGTCGATTTTCCCCTGCAACGGCTGTATTGCCTGTTGGGAGCCGCCGTGGACCACGGTGCAGCCCACGTCGCAGATGATGTAATCGGGTTCCGGAATGGTCGGGTCGGAGAGCAGGGGCAATACCGATTCCAGCCCCCGACCGGTCACGAAGACCAGCTGGATTTCCGGGTGGGCCGCGATCAACTGGTAAAGCCTGAGGCGATGGTCCGGATCACCGGCGAGAAAAGTTCCGTCCAGATCGGTGGCGAGCAGCATGGTGGTGCACTCCTGTCTGAGTATTTCCGTTGGTCCTGAATCTGAGGACTCTGACAGCAGTACTTGCAGGTTTTGTACCGGGCTTCGGCCTTCGGGTGCGGGTTTTGTTCATGAATTGTACAAATAGTGTCCTGAAAACAAGGACGTGTGGCCAGTCCGAAGATGCTGGTTATTTTCAACACAACCGGCCTGTGTGGTGCCATAACAGTGCGGCCATGTAGCCTGTGCGTTATTTCGGGGCTGTTGGGTTGTGCCGCTGGACACTTTATTTATCGTTTTGGGAGTATCCGCCGGTGCGGAAAGTCGCTAACTTTGACTTCAGCGCGCTAATGGAGCAGCAGATGTCGGGCAAGCTATCGCGGATGCCGAGCGCTCCTTCCTTACCATTTTGGCGACCATCAGGCCCCAGTTATGAATGTGGATAAAGCAAAAAAACGCATCGCAAAGCAGGTTAAGAAAGGCTTTCACGGGTATCCGCTGATCTCGCTGGAGTACTTCGGCAAAACGCCGGATACGGCAACGGAAGTCGTTATTTCATTCATTTCGGAAGAAAACGCCGAGCCCGAGAAGCAAACGTTTGCCAGTGACAGGGATGCCCGGGAGGATGAAACGATCCAGTCGACTCTGGTGAAAATTATCGAGCGCGCGGATGCGAAAACCGTGGCAGAGATTGAGGGTGTTTCCCGTCTCGGCTGACAGGGGCCGGTCGAGTGACCGGCCCCTCTCGTTCTTACTCGATCTTAACCCGCTGCCGCCTGGATTTGGTGGACATCGTCACTGCTGAGGGGTTTTCCTCCGATTCCCCATTCCCCCTCGCTGACTTCTTTGATGACTACCCAGGTCAGACCTCGCATGGCTTCGCCCTCAATACCCACCATGGCGTCGGTGACTTTCGCGATCATCTCCTGCTTCTGTGTCTTGTCGAATACGTTCTCGATCAGGTTGATGGTGACTAATGGCATGGTCGTTCTCCTTGCTCTGGTTGAAAGCCTCCCGTGATGGGCGGCGTGTGAAACAACTTGAGATCAGTCTACGGGGTTGCCCCGGACCATACTTGGGGTGAGTGTGGGGAATATGTGGAGAATCTCGGGGTGTTGTCTGCTAATTTTATAAACAGCTAGTCATAGCGGACTCGATCCATGATTTTCAGTTTTTCTGATTTTCAGTTGGACACCCATCAGCTCCAGCTGCGTCGTGCCGGCGTAGCCCAGCCCCTGGAGCCGCTTGTCTTCGATTTGCTGACCTATCTGGTGACTCACCGCGACCGTATCGTCAGCCGGACGGAGCTGCTGGACCAGCTTTGGACGGGCAAGGTTGTCAGCGAATCCGCTCTGAGCAGTGCCGTCAAAGCTGCCCGCCAGGCCCTGGGGGATAACGGGCAGACACAGGGCTTCATTGCCACCTTCAATCGTCGGGGCTATCGCTTTGTGGCCGACATTGATGCCCCCGATCCCCTTGCCCCGGACTCTGAGTCAGATGCCATGCAGCAGAGCGCTGCCGAGGCGCATCAGGAGCTGGCCGCCGCCTGCCTGTTTTCGTCCCGCAATGAACGGGAGAAAGAGCAGCCCGTGCTGGCGGTGCTTCCGTTCTCTCACGGCGTGGGCATTGACCAGACCGCCTGGATTGCGGAAGTGCTCAGTGAAGACATCAGTATTCACCTGGCCCGCATTCCCGGTTTTCTTGTGCTGTCTCGCAATACTGCGTCCCAGTACCACCCGCGGGAAGTGAGCATTCAGCACATCGCAAGAGAGCTGGGGGTGGACTACGTCATTGAAGGCTCGGTGTGGGCCATGGGGGACAATCTGCGGGTCGGGGTCCAGCTCCTGGACGCGGCGAGCGGCAGCATGCTCTGGTCGGACCGGAAACTGATTCCGGCCGAAAGCCTGAACGCGCTGGAAGAGGAGGTGGTGCGCGAGATCGTGAGCCGAATTGAGCCCGAACTCAATCGGGCTGAATTGAGCCAGCTCCGAAAGCGACGCACGGTGGATCTGGGTGCCTGGGCCCTGTATCGCCAGGGGCACGCCATTCTTGGCCAAAAAGGCTGGAGTGAGGAAAGTTTCACCGAAGCTGCCAACCTCCTGCGACAAGCGATCCAGCGGGATCCGGAACTCGCGTTTGCCCACGCCTATCTGGCTCTGATTATCGCCATTGGTCATCTGGTGGGGCTCATCCGTGGGCACGAATGGCTCATTGAGCTGAAAAAGCCGTGGCTCTGGACGGCCAGGACACCGATGTCCTGGGCTATGCCGGCTGTGCGTTTGCCGATATGGGGGACCTGCAACGGGGCGTCGGCATGTTACGTCGCGCCGTGGAACTGGATCCGAGTAATGCCCAGGCGACGGCCGCACTGGGGGCTGCCATGATTCGCCAGGGCGATGTTCAGGGCATCGATTTTATGCTCCGGGGCATGAAGATCAGCCCGCGTGATAATCGGCGCTCGGCCTGGGGCGCGTTGCTTGCCAGGGGAATGCTCAATTTCGGCCAGATCGACAACGCGATTCGGACCGCCAGTGATGCCTGTCGTTGTGATGACCGGATTTTCCTGCCCAGAGTAGTGCTCGCCATTGCCCACATTCACGACGGCAACATCCCACGGGCAGTCGATGCCTTGAGCGATGCCCGTCGTATCCGGCCGACTCTGGGCCAGAGGGAGATCGCCTGCTTTGCCAGTCGGGCCGAAATGGCGTTATTGCAAAAAGGGGGCTTGCTGGCTGGGCTGCCCACCTAGAGGCACTCGAGGGGTGTCGGCCTTGGTACCTGCCGCCGTGGTATGGTGCAATAAATCTGATTGTTCTTCGGACACTCAAAGCGGTCGCACAGGCTGCCCCAAGGAGACAAACATGGCCGAGGTGATTCTGGAATCCACCCTTACCTGTCCCGAGTGTGGTCATCAGAAAATGGAAGTGATGCCGACAGACGCGTGCCAGTACTTCTACGAGTGCGAGGCCTGCAAGGCATTGCTGAAGCCGAAGGAAGGTGACTGCTGTGTTTTCTGCTCGTACGGCACGGTTGTCTGCCCGCCAATGCAGCAGGGGGTTGGCTGCTGTGACCCGGGCACCCATGCCTCCTGATTAGGGGGATTGGTCAGAGCGGCTTGCGGAGAAGAGGCGCCTCGCATTGTCGGGCTGTCACCCTGTACCGCCAGTCATGTGCTAGCCTTTCAGGACAGACCACCATCCACGACAACACCTTGTGGAAGGGATTCCTCATGTTACTGGGCAGGGCTAACGCACCGGTGCAGTCTGATGCGGCCAGCCAATCGGCGATCACCGTTTGGGTGTTTTTACTGTGGTTGGTGGTGATTCTGGTACCGGTAGCCGGTGCCAAGGCCGAGCCTCACAATGCTCGGGCGCCTGAGTTATCCGCTTTGGCCGACACGTTGAGCGACTGGATCATCGGGCAAACCCGGTTTTCGGAAACCGAGCTGCCGGACATCGAGTTCAAAACCCAGATTGAGCTGGCAGAGCTGAGCTTCCCGGGCTTCTCCCATGACCTTCTGCCCAGTATTCGAGGGGCCTATGATGCCCGATCGGTGGTGATTTACCTGAATACCAGCTTTGATTCCGACAGTCTCCTGGACAACAGTTACCTCCTGCACGAGCTTATGCACCATTTTCAGGTGCAAAACCTGCCTCCCAACCTCAGGGGTTCAAAGCCTGCCATGGAGGCCGAAGCACTCAGGGCGCAGCTGAAGTGGCTTGAGCAAAACGGGGTGCCCGACGGGATGAGGCAACTGGATGTCGATGAGAAAACTCTGCGGATGCTGGAGGCTTCGCCTCGATAATCCCGGGCGGCGTTGCACCGCCCGGGAGTGGTCTATGGATTAGGGCGTTGCCGGTCCGTTGCAGTAAAGCACGTCGGTGGCATCTTCACAGGTCCACTGGAAGATCCACAGCCCGGTGTTGCGGTCAGTGCCCAGGATGTACTGCTCACCGTCCACTTCCGTGACATGAACACCCCAGAAATTGGAGCCGGCGGCTTCGCCGTATTCCTCGCCCGCAATAAAGCGCCCGACTTCGTGCATGTTCCAGGACACGACGCCTTCGCCCTTGCTGTTGTCATGCAGGTGGCCAGGGCGCCACTCCACAGCTCGCATGCCCAGAGAATACCAGCTGATGAAGGTGCGGTCCGGATTTGCCGGATCGATCTCCAGGTTGTGCATGGTCAGGTCGCCGGCGCCTGAGGCCAGTGCCGGATCCGTGGCTTCGGCCGGAGCGTAGTAGCCCATCTCACCGAGGTAATCCACGGTGACGGTCTCGCCGTCCATACCGAGTGGGACCCTGACCTGGGTTGAAGTGTTGTTCAGGGTGTGGAAATAGCCCCAGCCATCAAAGACGGCGCCCAGCGTAGCCACCAATCCCAGTGACGCGGGAGCAGGCAGTGCCGGGTTGGAGCCCTCCCCATCGGGGCAGAGATTCGGGTCGTAGCCATCGATGCCGAGGATCGCAAAGCCCGAGGAACGCGGCACGAACAGCATCGGGATGTTCGCCTCCACCAGCATCGAAACCGACGCTTCGCAGTTGCCAGGTGCTGCCGAGTTGAAGACGATGCCCGCGCTGTAGCCGGCGGCCTCAATGGTCTGGGCTTTCAGGGTAAAGGCACAGGCCCCGCGTTCGATCAGGGCAATGCTTGCGCCCACTTCGGCGGCTGGTGTCAGGGTGTCACCGCAGGCCAGGCCGACAAACGCGGTTTGTTCCGTCAGCTCCGTAATATCCGCGCCCGGTCCGATCTGGGGCACATCGCTGCCCTGACTGGCCCGGTAGGACTCACCATCGGCGGTGATTGCAGTGAACAGGGAATCGAAGTCCTCGTCGCCCGCAAAGATCTTGTCAAAGTTGGGGCCAGCAAAGACAGCTGCGTGGGCGTTGCCTTCCGGCGGGGAGGTACCGTTTACAGGGTCCGGATCTGGATAGGTGGAATCACCCAGAAACACCGGGTTATAGGGATCATTGATGTCGAGCGTGACAAATCCGGCGTCCCAGTAGGAGAGCACCGCCTGCCAATTTTCACCTGGCCCCGGGTCCATGTCGTTGACCCAGATGTCGTGAAGCAACGGGGCGCCGAAGCTACCCATAAACAGCTGGCCGTCGTTGGTGATCTCCGGGTTGGTGGCAAGCCAGGTCTCAATCCCCGTGGTGGTGATCAGCTCGGGCGATTGAGGCTTGGTGATATCGGCGATTTTGAGGTCGTCGAGGGCGACGTCATCGACGATCAGCAGGTAGGTGTTGCCGCTTGCTGTGGTCCACGGAAAAACGTTGTGAACCGGAAAATCGAGAAAGTTCTGTTTCAGTGGGTGGGGTTGCGCCGGATTGGTGACATCCCAGAGGGCGATCCCGGACTGGCCTCGTTGTCTCGTGCCGTTGCCATTGATGAGGCCGCAAGGTTCCAGGGAGTGGATCAGCACATCCCGGTCACCGACCTGGGTCACCTTGACGTCATTGATCCGGGTATCCGGCGGGGATTTGATCATGCCGACCGTGACTGGATTGGCCGGGTCACGGATGTCTGAAATGAAGACACCGGCACGGGTGCAGTCGGGCTCCTGGAAGGTGCCGATATAGGCGTAGCCGTCATGTGCCCAGACGTCTGTATAAAGACCGTTGGAAATGCCAGCGAGCGTATCGCGGCCGATGACTTCGAAACCGTAGTTTACATTGGCCGGAATGTGGCCATCCGGCAGTGGCGAATCGTGTAGTAGGTTCTTGTTGTCGGCTTTACTGCCGTCCGAAACGTGTTGTTCGTCTGCCAATGCGTGAGTCGCAAGTGATGCAGACAGGGCGACCACCGCCAGTGGGCGCCAAGCGCGAGTTATAGCCATGTTGCAATCCCTGTTGGTTAGAGACGTCATCCCTGATCTAACGCGGCTTTCTGGTGGAATCAGTGCAATGACAGTCCCATGGTTTTAATTGTTTTTACCGTGCACCAGGTATTACTCCCAAAATCAATACCCGAAGGAAACATAGCAGGGATTGCTGTGGTGCCTTAGTTGATTTGGTAGCTTCTGGCTTATCATCAGATTTTTTTGTTCTAAATCGGCGGTTTTAAGATTGTCCAGTATGATTCACCGGAAGTGTTAACCTGCTGATACATAGGCAATTGATCACTTCACCGCGAGGCAGATTTTCCAGGTGGGGCGTGTAAGCCCCCGGGGATTGCCCGGGGGGACTGGTTCACACTTTGCGTGCTTTTCTCACGCTCAGGCCGAGCAGGCCCAGGCTTATCAGTGCCAGCGTGCCCGGTTCGGGCACCGGATTGGACGGATCGCTCGGGTCATTGGGGTTGCTGGCGCTCGAGACGCCATCCAGCCAGACGCTCCAGAAAGGCCCCATGTCGATGTCGTTGGCCGGCTGATCCCAGGATTCCAGGGCAATCGGGGTTTCGCCATCGTAGCTGAAACCATTGCTCAGCATGCCGCCGTTGGCAAAGTTGGCGTAGGTGGCAACGGTAAAGATGTAGTCTCCCGCGCTCAGGCTGGCCAAAGAGAAACCGGAATCAAATCTGGTTTGGGTCGCTGGATTAATGCTGTCGTTGTCGTCATTCTCGTCGATCAGCGTGCCGTCCGCCTGCCATAGTGCGGTGATGGGGTCGAAGTTGGTGCCGGACTGAAAGGAATCGGTCCACACACGCACATCGTTGGCGTCGGTATTGAGGGTGAAGTAGGTGTAGATCACATCATTGTGGTAATCGATTTCGCCGGTGAAATTGATCGGCGCGGCGGTTACCACGTTGGACGCAGCCAGAACGGTCCCGGCTATCAGTGCAGTCATCCTGTGCATAAAAGCTCCCTAGAAAATCTTTCCTTTTTAGATAGTTACGGTGGCTGTCCGGCCACCGCACCGCTGTATAAGCAAATGCTCAGCCGGGGATGGTATAAGCTATCAATATCATGGGGTTAAGGGGTTTTTGGGTGGGGCGGGTACCGGCACAAACTCCGAACCTGTAAAACAGGCTGACGCCTCGAGTAAGGGGTTGGGTGGAATAATCAGTGGTTTCGCGAAGGGGAACGCGAAGAACTATGCTGGACGGTAAACGGCATGGATTCTCTGTTCATGAAAGATAAAACGGTCGTGTTGGCTTACATGGTTGCAGTGTGGGCCAGTGTTTTGGTCGCGTTTTTGCTCTGGCTGTCCCTGGAGGACAAGTTCACTTTTATCAGCCTGATCTTCGTGCTCATCTTCTGGTTTTTCATTAAAACCATTTTTATTTATCTGGCGGCTCTGTTTTTTCACTGAGTTCATTGATTTATCGACGTTAACGCAAACAATCATCAATTCTTATGTAACCTTGAGTGCCAACCACCCGGTTCCGGCCGTCCATCTTGGCCTGGTACATCGCCCCATCCGCCAGCATGAGAAGGTCCTCGATGGTGGCCTCGCCCTCGGTGAAGGCCAGACCGATGCTGGCGGTGAGCATCAGGGGCTTGTCACCCGTGAGGATCTCGATACCGGCAATGTCGTTGCGCAGGCGCTCTGCGAGGGCATGGGCAGAGTCCCTCGGTTCTTCCACGAGGAGCGCGAACTCTTCGCCACCCAGTCGCCCAAACACGTCGGTTGCCCGGATGCTCTGGCGGATGGTGTCGGTGAACTGGCACAAGACCGCGTCGCCAGTGCTGTGGCCGCATGTGTCGTTGATGCGCTTGAAATGGTCGAGATCAATCATGAACAGGCAGGAGGCCTTTTGTTTCCGCTGCGCCAGCTTGAGCCGGAGCGATGCATCGTGCAGGAAGCTCCGGCGGTTGAGGATGCCGGTCAGGGGATCGGTACGGGCTTCCAGCTCGGCTGCCCGTTTGGCCTGTTCCAGTTCCCGGGTACGAACCCGCACCTCCGCTTCCAGCCTGGATTTTGAAAGCTCCAGGTGCTCCCGGTACTGGCGCTCGGTGCTTTTCTTGTCCTGGTATACCCGGCGCATCTGAAACCCCATGGCAAACATGATGGTGAGCATTTCCGAGAAGGAGGCTACGGGCGGCCAGTAATAATTGAACAGGGTGTGCTCCACCAGCCCGAGGTCCCGGAACGCCTGCAAAAACAGCCCCATGACCAGGAAACTCCAGGCCAGGGAAAAGAAGGCGGCTTCGGTCTGGCCCTGGCGCCAACGGACCAGGCCGGCCACGATAACCACCGGATACAGCAGCAGCGCCAGGGTAATGGTGACCAGGGCAAGGATTTTGATCTGGAACACCGCGGCAACCAGAAGCAGGCCGGCGTTGGCGGTCATGAACAGAATGACGTAGTCGAGGCGGCGGGTGTACTGGCGGGTTTGCAGGAACATCCGGGCAAACGTCAGCCCCAGCAGGATGGTCAGTGCGCCGCTGCTCGACATCAGGCTCCAGTGGAACTGATCGCGCAGGAAAAACTGGTGGGTGTAGCCAAGAATCGTAGCCCAGCAGCTGATTTTCGAAAGGGCGTAGAGCGAGTAAACAAAGAACAGCACCTTTCCGCTGACCACCCCGGCGATCAGGGCAAATATGGCCATCAGGAAGAAACCGCCGAACAGGAAACCGACCAGGGTGGTCTCCCGCAACTGCTGGGCCTCAAGCTGTTCCGGTGACCAGATGCGCATGCTGGGAAAGGCGTACCCGCTTTCTCTGGAGCCGAAGCGAATCAGTACTTCCCGGGTTTCATTGCCCGCCAGGGTGACGGGGACGACAAACCGGTTGTGTTCAACCAAACGGTGGGAGAACGGCCGTTCCATGGAGAGGCTGGCCACCCCTGTGAAGTCGCCGTCCCCGAGGGGCCGACTGAACGCGTCCAGCTGGATGAGCTGGTGGTCCACGTATTCCAGATGCAGTGTCAGGGCCCGGGGCAAGGGGTTCCGGAGCTGGAAGTGGCTCCAGTAGGCCCCGGTTTTCAGACCGGTGGAGCCCGCGCTCGCCAGTGGGCCGAATTCACCCGCTTTCAGGGCCAACAGCACCTGCTCAAGGTCCAGATCGCCCCGGCTGTCGTGCAACACCCGGGCGTGGCCGGTTTTCTGGTCTCCCCGCTCGTTCTCTCCCACTTTGATCGGCGTATTGGCAAACACGGTCGCGGACAGCCAGAAAAGCAGGAGTAGGAGAATGGCCCGGAGGGTGAAGGAGGGTTGACTGGTCATGGTGGTCACTACTGGAAGCCCGGTAAAAGAATAAACGGGGGGGTGGGCTGTGTCTACGGCAGTCTGGTTGGGCGGAATCGGCGTCGCGTCCGGTACTCAGGTACTCAGGCACTGCAGCGAATTGGCCTGGCCAGCGTTGGCGGCTCAAGAGTGAAAAATGGGCAGCCTCAATTGGTCAGTATTCTGGAATAAGCCCTGGTTCTGACCGGGGCTTCGTTGTGCTCCGCCAGCCAGTTCTTGAGCTCCTTTACCGGCAGGGGATGGCAGAGCCAGAAGCCCTGCAGTTTGTCGCAGCCCATCTCCCGCAGCAGGTGCGCGGTTTCCTCGTTTTCGACGCCTTCCGCAATCACCCTGTAACCCAGACCGTGCACCATATTGATCGCCGTTTCGACAATCACCCGGGAGCTTTCGCTGGCACAGATGTCGGTGATCAGTGAGCGGTCCAGTTTGATTTCCGACGCGGGCAGCCGTTTCAGGTACGACAGCGACGAATAGCCGCTGCCGAAGTCATCGATGGAGACCCGGAGCCCGGTATCGGCCAGGGCCTTGAGTGCCCGCAAGCCTTTTTCCGGGTCTTCCATGGCCGCGGTTTCGGTGAGTTCCAGGGTGAGGCGTTCGGCATCAACAGTGTGTTGGGCCAGCACGGAAGAGAGCCGCTCGCCCAGCTCCCGCGATGCCAGGTCCCGGGTCGAGATGTTGATCGACAGTGTCAGGGAGGGGTGCTCCCTGAGCAGGCCGGCCAGGTCCCGGATGCCTTCGCCGATTGCCCAGTGGGTCAGTTGCCTGATAACCCCGGTTTCTTCGGCAAGCGGCACAAAATCCGACGGGCAGACCCACCCCCGCTCGGGATGATGCCAGCGAAGCAGGGCTTCCAGACCGACGATCTCACCACTGTTCAGGCACACCTTGGGTTGGTAGTAGAGCTCGGTCTGATTGTTCTGGAGTGCCTCCCGGAGGTCCGACATCAGGGTCAGCCGGCTTTCGCTGTAGATGTCAAAAGCCGGGGAATACAGGCCGGTGGCGAACGGACCCCGGGGTGCGATCTCCATGCCAACGTGGGCATTCCGGATAAGCTGGGCCGCGTTTTCGCCCTGGGCCGGGAAACTGGCGGCCCCGAATTTCGGGTGCAGCTCGATGGCCAGATTGTCCTGCAGGATAGGCTCGGACAGCAGCCCGAGCGCCTCGTTCAGCCCCGCAAAGTTGTCCGTCGCCTTGTCGGCGTTGACCAGGATCCCGAAGCAGTCGCCGGACAACTGGTAGACGCATTCCTCCCGGCCCTGATCATCCTGGGTGCCGAGCACAACCGGCAGCTGACCCGCCAGCATGGTCATTTGCCCGGCCAGACGCCGGAGTAAGCGTTCGCTGCGACTCAGGCCCAGGGTTCGGTTGATTTCATCCAGCCGGGTAATCCGCGCCACGCCGACCATGTACTGGCCGCTCGGGTCCCGCTCCAGTTGCTGGTTGACCATCCATTCGAACCGGTTCCGGTTCGGCAGGCCCGTAACCGGGTCATGGGTCATGGCCTCGTTCAGTTTGTTCCGGGCCTCGTTGCGGGCAATTTCTTTTCGCAGGCTGTCCGCCTGGGCTTTGATCTTCTCTTCCCGTTCACGGTACAGGCGATCCGCCAGTGCCAGGGTCAGAATGAAGGCCTCGAGGCCGGACCCGATCTGCATGGCGTACTCGGTCATGAAGTTGACCGGGAAAAACCCCAGCGCCCGGCCAGCGGTGGCCAGCACGCCCACGGTCAGCGGGGTCCAGGCGAGGGTAAAGAAGGCGCCGGCCCGAACGCCCGCGGCCCAGGTAATGGGACCGGCCACGAACAGCAGCGAGAAGAAGACCAGTGCCGAGATGGCAGAGAGCTTCATGGCGCTGTTGTAGTCCAGCACCATGGCACAGGCGAAGTTGACGATTTCGAAGCAGATCATCGCCCGCATGGCCAGATCAAGGCGGGGGCTGTGGGACCGGATCTTCAGGAAGGTGCGGCAGAACAGCACCGAGAACAGGGCCAGGATCGGCATCGAGGCCAGCAAGGCCCGGGCATGCAGCCACGGGACGTCGGGATACAGCAGCTGGAAGCTGTAGCCCTTGCTGGACGCAAAAAACAGCAGGTAGCCGGAAATGGCCAGCGCGTAATACAGATACAGGCGCTCCCGCAGGGTCAGGAACACCGCCAGGTTGATCAGGATGATGACGGTGAGGCAGCCGTAATAGAAGAAATGCAGCTTCTGCTCGTTGGAGGCGGCGCCAAAGAACTGGTTTTCTCGCCAGATCCGCAGCGGCAGAATCATCGGGCCTGCGGTTTCGGCCCGGACATACAGGGTCTTTGTCTGCTCCGGGGCCAGCGCGAACCGCAGCAACATGTTGGGGTGTTCAACTTCCCTCGGATAAAATGGGCGGGTATCGCCGGTTCTGAATTCGTGGACCTTTTCGGTACCCGAGAATACGTGAAAGATCACGTCGTCCAGTTGCGAGTACGCGAGCTCGGCAATCAGGTTCAGCGCGTCCGGGGTCTGGTTAGTGACGGCAAACCGAAGCCAGTAGGTGGAGGGCGTCATGCCAAAGGTGGCGCTGCCGGAGGGCTTGGCCTGCCATTGGGTGTCGGGCAAACCGACGACCTGCTCGAGATCGGCTTGGCCCTCGGGGTCCTCCCAGTAATCGAAGTGGCTCTGGATGGGTGCGGCCCCGGCCACGACAATGGGTCGTGTTTCCGCCTGAACGGCGTTCCAGGCCAATAAACACATCACCGCTAAACTGAAGCGCAACGTTCTCGATAGGATCACGATCAACCAACCATCTTTTCGGTCGTGGAGTCTAATTGTTGTTGTAAGCATTGATCAATATTTAATCCTATCGTCCAGGGTCGTCCAGACTGAACAGATTTCATGTAGAAAAATGTGTACAGATTTCTAACAGGCTGATTCTGAGTGCAATCTTCCGGCAAACGCGCCCCGGCGACCCCTGGAGTGGGTGGCGAGGTGCTGACGATTGGCGAGGGGGGTGGTCGTTTCCTGTGCTATACCTTTAAGAGGTCCTGTCCAGCGCGCGCAATGCGGCTGTCAGGTAAGGTGTTATGCTCAGGGAATAGGCTGCGCCTGTGGGTTTTTATGGAAAACGACTCTGCTGACCGCTCGCAACCGCCCGGCGGTGAATGGCTACTGGGCGGCGGTGAGATGGGTGAGCTGGTGCGGTCCATGGATTGGTCCAGGACCCCGCTCGGCCCCAGAGAAAACTGGCCGCACATTATGCGGTCGGTGGTGAATCTTTGCCTCAATACCAGCTTTCCGATCAACGTGGTCTGGGGGCCTCACCGCGTTCAGATTTATAACGACAGTTACCGGGCCTTCTGCGGCGACAAGCATCCAGAGTCCATGGGGCAGGACTTCCGCGAGATGTGGGACTCAATCTGGCACCTTGTGGATGACGCGTTTGAAATGGCCACCAGTGGCGAGCCTTCGCGCCTCGTCAACCGGCGCGTGTTTCTGGACCGGGCCGGCTATCTGGAAGAGGCTTTCTTCACCTCGAATTTCAGCCCGATTTTCGACGACGACGGCACCGTGGCCGGTGTTTTTCATCCGGTGACGGAGCTTACCCAGCAGGTCCTGGGTGAGCGGCGTTTGCGGGTGGTGCAATCGGTTACGGATCTGTTTTTCGACGCTACCACCCTGGAAAGCGCGATCAACAAGACCATCAATGCGCTGAAAGGTCACAAGCTTGAAGTGCCGTTTGCCCTGTTTTACCTCATCGACCCCTCCGGTCGTGAGGCCTACCTGCGGGCTGAAACCGGGTTGGAAGCCGCCAGCAGTGACGTGCTGGTTCCTGCCATCGATCTTCGCAACAACCTTTCAATCTGGCCCGTCGATGAGGTTCTGGTTTCAGGCGACAGCATGGAATTAACCGACCTGCACAACCGGGCGCTGATTGCTGGCTCACCCTATGATGAGCCGGTGCAGGAGGCCATTCTGATGCCGATAACGGTGGCCGAGGGCGATGTCCCGAACGCGGTACTGATTGCTGGCGTCAGCGCCCGCCGACGATTGGACACGGCGTACCGGAATTTCTTCGACATGCTGCGCTACACCGTTGAGAAAGAATTGTCCCACGCGCTTTCCTATGAGCGTGTGCGTCTTCAGACTGAGGCGCTGGAGGAGCTGGATCGCGTAAAAACCACCTTCTTCACGCACATCAGCCACGAATTGCGCACGCCCCTGACGTTACTGCTCGGGCCCGTGTCGGAAACGCTCAAAGCCCGGGGGCGCAGTCTGAACAAGGGGGATCGTCGTCGCCTTGAAATTGTGCATCGAAATGCCCTTCGGTTGATGAAGCTGGTGAATTCGTTACTGGACTTTGCCCAGATCGAAGCTGGCCGCGCCCAGCCCAGCTACGCCCCCGTCGACCTTCCCAGAGTTACCCGCGAGATCGCAAGCATGTTCGAATCTGCGTTCGAGATGGCCGGTGTCGAGTTTGACATTGACTGCCCTGACGCGCCGGAACCGGCGTACGTGGATATCGGCATGTGGGAGAAGATTGTTCTCAATCTGCTGTCCAATGCCTTCAAGTTCACACTTCGTGGCCGTGTGACGCTTCGATTGGTTTGGCAGGCGGACCATATTGAGTTGACGGTGGAGGATACCGGTATCGGCATTGCCGAGAACGAGCTGCCCAAAATTTTCGAGCGGTTCCACCGGGCACCAAACGTTGCCAGCAGAACCTACGGGGGCAGCGGAATTGGCCTTGCGCTGGTCAGGGAGTTGGTGAACCTGCATACCGGTACCATTACCGCGGACAGCACGCCGGATCGGGGGTCCCGATTTACCGTCAGCGTTCCGCGGGGAAAAGCCCATCTGCCCGAAGATCAGGTGACCGGCGCACTGCCCTATGACGCAAGCCTGGCCGGCCAGGCCTACATCGCTGAAGCTATGCAGTGGTTAGGAATTGACGTAACGCCGGCTTCAAAATCGCGGGAATACGATGGCGAGGCGACGAGCGCCCGTGTGCTTGTCGTCGACGATACTGCCGATATGCGTCGGTACCTTTACGATATCCTCTCCCCCTACTGTCAGGTAGAAACCCTGGCGAACGGTGAGCAGGCGTTGGAGGCGATCCGAACAGACCCGCCTGACCTTCTCATCAGTGATCTCATGCTTCCTAAAATGAACGGATTTGAGCTCCTTGAGGCGATTCGGGCATCCGAGACCACGACTCGATTGCCGGTCATCCTGCTGTCTGCCCAAGCTGATGAGAACGCTCGGGTGAGAGGCCTGAGCTCCGGTGCTGACGATTATCTGGTCAAACCTTTCTCCGTCGCGGAGCTGATCGCCCGGGTCCAGCTGCGATTGAGCTCCGGGCGTTCACGCAGGCTGGCCGTTGAGAAGGCGCAGCATGACGATCTGACGGATCTCCCCAACCGCACGCTGATCTACGAGTTTGCGGAGCGACTGATTGCTGGCGCAGAGCGGGCGCACTCGCACATGGCGGTGCTGTTCATCGACATGGATCGCTTCAAACCGATCAACGATGAACACGGGCATGCGATAGGTGACGCCGTGCTTGCCGAAGTCGCCCGCAGGCTCAGGGAGGGGGTACGCGAAGAGGATTCCGTAGGCCGTATCGGCGGCGATGAATTCCTGGCTGCACTGTCCCATCTCCAGTCTCCTTCCGATGCGGCGAAGGTTGCCCGGCACCTGGTTAAAGCCCTGTCCCGGCCTTACCGGGTGGACGGCCTGGTACTGCACACCACACCGAGCATTGGCATTGCGCTTTACCCCGAGGATGGCAAAACCCCCGATCAATTGACCCGTGCAGCTGACCAGGCCATGTATCTGGCCAAGCTTGCGGGTCCCGGGCAGATTCAGTTTTGTGAGAAGCAGGCCAATCAACACGAGCAGCAGGTCCGGCGAATCGAGCATCGCTTCAAGGGCGCGTTTTCGAGAGGCGAGTTCGAGCTCCATTACCAGCCTGTGGTCGATCTTCAGAACGGGCAACTGACCGGTGTCGAGGCGCTTATCCGCTGGCCGGGCAGCAGCTTCGGGCCGAAAGATTTTCTCCCGGTTGCCGAGCAATGCGGCCTGATGGAAAAGCTCGGAGACTGGATAATCAACGAGGCCTGCCACCAGTTGAGGGTGTGGGGCGATGAGGGCATGCCGCCGATTACGCTGTCCATTAATGTCTCTCCCATGCAATGCCGGCAGGCTCAGTTGGTGCGCCGATTGATGCGGTCGGCTGCCGAAAACGGGCTGCCCCCAAGCTCACTGCAGATTGAGATCTCGGCGTGCGATCTGTTCAAGGGCGACGACACGGACATTTTGCAGCTATTCAAAAAGCTCCGGTCGGTGGGTTTCAAACTGGCGCTTGATCACTTTGGCAGGGAAGAGTCCAACCTCAACCACCTGGTGGAACTGGCGCCGGATACCCTCAAGATGGACCAGAAATTCAGTAAATCGAACGCCAGTGATGCGGTTCAGCTGGCCGTGGTAAACGGCATCGTGTCGATGGGGTTAACGCTGGGCTTTCAGGTGGTTGCCGAGGGGATTGAGAACGCCGGAATACTGACCACGCTGCAATCAGCTGGCTGCCGGGACTTCCAGGGGTTTCATATCTGCCCGCCCCTGGCTGCAAATGAATTCACGCACTGGTATCACGACTGGAAGGCCAGCTAGGTTGGTGCAGGCGAAAACTGCCTGCTATTTCCAGTCGTCCTCCGCTTTTTCCCTGGCTTCCAGCTCTGCCTTCCGTTTGCGTATTTTGTCCATCTTCTCGTCGGAGATGTGCATGCTGTTGGCGGAATTGCGCAGGATCATCAGGCCACCGACAATCAGGGCCAGGGCGAGGATGACGAATACCCATCCGATGGTTGGCATAAACGAGACTCTCTGTGCGGGTGTTTATCTATAATGCCCCCCCGGGTAGGGTATCGTCTATGACACCTGAACAATGGCAGACCGTTCTCGATACCATCCCCGACGTTCGTGACGGACTGACCCGCACCGAACGCCTGATTCTCTACGTGATCCACGAAACCCAGCGCGAGCTGCAGGGGCGCAATGTGCCAACGGCCATGCTCTACGGCCGGGTGCTGGAATACGTCGATATGAGCGAGGCCGAGCTGCACGCTTACCTCGACCGCCTGGGCGTGAAAGGCGATGGCTACTCCAATCCCGTCAATAACCGGTAAATAGCGGCGCCGCGGGCACGGGCGGACTATGCTCAGAGGATGCAGGAACAGCCAGGGAAGGGAGGCGTGTCATGCGAATCGAGAGCATTGCGGTCTACACCGCCGACTTGCCTTACACGGGCAAGGCGTATGCTTTTGCGGGCGGGCGGTCGCACCAGATATTCACCAGCACGGTCGTGGTGCTGACCACCAACTCGGGGCTGGCGGGCTATGGTGAGGTCTGCCCCTGTGGGCCGAACTACATGGCTGCCTTCGCAGAGGGCCTGCCCTCCTGTCTGTCGGTGCTGGCACCCAGTGTGATCGGTGGCGACCCCCGCCACATCAACTGTATCCATGAAAGCATGGACCAGGCGCTGACGGGCCATGCGGTGGCCAAGGCGGCCATAGATATTGCCTGCTGGGACCTGTTGGGCAAGTCGGCGCGACTGCCCGTCTACACCCTTTTGGGCGGCCTGATTACCCCGTCGATGCCTCTGCACCGGATCGTGCCCCTGGCGGAACCGGCGGAAATGGAAGCGTCCCTGGGGCGATACCGTTCGGAGGGCTTCCGGCACATCCAGATCAAGCTTGGCCACCGTGTTGACGAGGACATTGAGCTGATGCAGACCCTGGCCAGAAAGAAGCAGCCGGATGAAATCTGGGTCGGTGACATGAACGGCGCCTGGCGACGAGACCAGGCCCTGCGTTTCTCACGGGCGGTGGAGGATCTGGACCTCTATCTGGAACAGCCCTGCCGCGGTTACGAGGAATGCCTGTCGGTGCGACGCCGGTGCCGGCACCCGGTGAAGCTGGATGAAAGCCTGAACTGCCTGGCCGATGTCCAGCGCGCCATCCGGGATGACGCGATGGATGCCATGGCACTGAAAGTGAGCAAGTTTGGCGGACTGACACCGGCGCGGGTGATTCGCGACGTCTGCGTGGATGCCGGCATTGCCATGACCATTGAGGACGCCTGGGGCAGCGGCATTGCCACCGCGGCGTATGCCCATCTGGCGGCCAGCACACCGTCCAGAGTCCTGCTGAACACCACCGATCTGCACAACTACAACACGGTGCAGCTGGCGGACGGCGCGCCCGAGGTGTCCGCCGGGCGGATGACCCTGAGCGACCGGCCAGGTTTGGGGGTTACGCCGGATTTCAAAACCCTGACTCTGCACGACGTCTATGAGTGACTGGCGGATCAGTTGTTGCTGTCTTTGAGGGGGTATTCGGGGAGTCTGGGAGAAACCGGGACCGCCAGTACCTGGAGTACTGCCCGGATGGTAAGGGTCAGAAGGTGAAAGCTGCGCCGACGGAGTAGTAGTCGATGTCGAAGTTATCGAGATCGTAGCGCTCGTATTCGGCTCGTACCTGGAACGAGAACAGGGTAAACCGTGCCCCGATTCCATAGAGCGGATCGGTACCGTCGTCGTCACCGAAATTGTCGAGATCGCCGTCCCAACTGATAAACCCGGCCTTGCCGAAAATGCCTACCGGCCCAAGCTTGATGCCGGCCAGTCCCGCACCGGTCCAGCCGTCAACTTCAAAGTTGGAATCGCTGATGGCACCGACGTTGCCCTTGAATTTACCAAAATCAACGTATGCACCCTCTACCGCGAGATCCACCAGAGGTATAAGGCCGAAGTTGTAGCCACCAAAAATCTTGTAAGCGGTATCTTCGTCATCGAAGTCGATGCTTACATTAACGTCGCCTGGATCCGGGAGCTCCTCGTCGAAATCCAACTGAGCCTGACCGACGGAAGCGCCGAGGTACAGGCCGCTGTCGCTGCCTGCGAGGGTAGTGCCCGATACTGCAAAGAGGGAGACTGCAAGAGTAAGAGGAATGACAGGTTTCATGGTCTTAGCCTCCTTTGCTAAGAGAGCATCGGTTAAAAATTAGGCGATTGTCTGACATTTGTCGAATAAATAGTCCGGAATCGCCTGCTATTCCTCTCGAAAGTCGACCTGGTGTTTCTTTATGGAAGTTTCGGCTACATATCAAGGTGTCTTCAGGGTCCGCCTGTCCTCCACCACCGTGCCAAGCATCTCACAGTCGCCTTCGTGCTCCTGATCAATCCAGGGTTCCAGCAGGGCCTGGTCGGCCCAGGTCTGCATGCCGGGTAACGCCAGCATGTGCCGGATGTACTCGGTCATGGCCGGCGTCCGTTCCAGGCCATAGGTTTCGAAGCGGAACACCACGGGAGCGAAGAATGCGTCCACCGCCGAGAACCGGTCGCCGGCCAGGAAGGGCCCGCCGAACCGGGTCAGGCCGTCGTGCCAGATGGTGGCGATGCGCTCGACATCCCGCGCCAGTTCCGGCGGCACCTCGGTCACGCGCACGCTCACGCCGATGTTCATGGAACAGAGGTCCCGTAAGGCCTGAAACCCGGAGTGCATTTCGGCACAGGTGCTCCGGGCCCAGGCCCGGGCAATCGGATCGGAGGGCCAGACTTCCGGGTAGTCATCGGCCAGATGCTCGGCGATGGCAAGCGAGTCCCAGACTCTGACATCGCCGTCCTGCAAGGTGGGCACCTTACCGCTGCCGCCCTCGGCCCGGAAGGCAGCCCAGGCCTGCTGGTCGCCAAACGGCAGCATGTGTTCCTCGAACGGGATGCCGAGCTCCCGCATCAAAAGCCAGGCACGAAGTGACCAGGAAGAGTAGTTTTTGTTGGCGATGTACAGGGTGGTCATGGTCTGGGGTCCTTTCCGGAGAGCGTTGGGGTATGCTCGGTAATTTGAGGGTGACTACACTTTATAAGTCCGGGATATCAGTGGTCTATCAGTTTTCGTAAACCTCGGCGTTTGTCCCTTGCGCGCAAGTAAATTCAATTCAGATCGGTTCCGGCCGGTGTCACACGGGGAAACCATGGAATGACAGGGTATTTCATTCAGGCGTTTATCTACCTGGCGGCGGCGGTGATTGCGGTTCCTTTGGCCAAGCGGCTGGGGCTGGGGTCGGTTCTGGGATATCTGGTTGCGGGCGTTGTGATAGGCCCTATCACCGGGCTGGTAGGTCAGGAAGCCACAACCATCCAGCATTTCGCGGAATTTGGCGTGGTGATGATGCTGTTCCTGGTGGGCATGGAGCTGGATCCCAAGGCGCTCTGGGCCATGCGGGTCCGGCTGGTGGGCCTGGGCGGGCTGCAGGTGGTGCTGACCGCAGCCGCCGGCACGGCAGTCGCCTGGTGGCTGGGGTTGCAGTGGCAGACGGCACTGACCGTAGGCCTGATCTTTGCGCTGTCGTCCACGGCGATTGTGTTGCAGACACTGAACGAGAAGGGGCTGGGCAAGACCGAAGGCGGACGCAGCGCGTTTTCCGTGCTGCTGTTCCAGGACATCGCGGTGATCCCGATGCTGGCCCTGATCCCGTTGCTGGCGCTCCCGGAGCTGATGGCCGGATCCGGCACGGACGCCGGCCATGACACGGGACTGAGCCTGGTGGCCCACCTGCCGGCCTGGGCCCATGCCCTGGTGGTGATCGGAGCGGTCGCGGTGGTGATTGTCGGCGGCTTCTACCTGAGCCGGCCGATGTTCCGTTATGTGGTGCAGTCGGGGTTGCGGGAGGTATTCACCGCCACGGCCCTGATGCTGGTGATCGGCATTGCCGCGCTGATGAGCCTGGTGAGCCTGTCCCCGGCCCTGGGCGCGTTCCTGGCCGGCGTGGTACTGGCGAACAGCGAATTTCGCCATGAGCTGGAAGCCAACATCGAACCCTTCAAGGGCCTGCTGCTGGGGCTGTTCTTCATCACGGTGGGCGCGGGCATCAATTTCGAGGTGCTGGCGGCGGAGTGGGGCACCATTGTGTCCCTGGGTGTTGCCGTGATCGTCGTAAAGGCGCTGATCCTGCTTGTCCTGGCGCTGCTGTTCGGGATCCATGGCAGCAATGGCTGGCTGTTTACGCTGGGTCTGGCACAAGCGGGCGAGTTCGGCTTTGTGCTGCTCAACTACAGCGTCCAGAACTCCGTAATTCCGGTGGAAACCTCACAGATCCTGTCACTGGTGGTGGCGCTGTCGATGTTTCTTACCCCGGTGTTGTTCATCGTCTATGACCGGGTGGTTCTGCCCCGGTATCGGCGCTCAAAAAACGACGAGCGGGAGGCGGACTCGATCGACGACCGGGCACCGGTCATCGTCGCCGGCATAGGCCGGTTTGGACAGATTGTCTGCCGGCTGCTCCGGGCCAATAACATTCCCATCGTGGTGTTGGACCATGAGATCGAGCAGATCGAGAACGTTCGCCGGATCAACATCAAGAGCTTCTTCGGCGATGCCAGTCGGCCGGAGTTGCTGGAAACCGCGGGAATTGAAGAGGCGCGGTTACTGGTGGTGGCCATTGACGACCGGGACCGGACGGTTCGAATCGTTGAGCACGTGAAGAAATTCTATCCCGGCGTCTGGGTGCTGGCACGGGCATTCGACCGTGGCCACAGTTACCGACTGCGGAGGGCCGGTGCCGACGACGTGGTGAGTGAAACCTATCATTCCGCGCTGGAGATGGGCGGCCATGCCCTGACGGCGATGGGCGTTCATCCGCTCCGTGCCAAGCAGATGACCTGGGCATTCGTCGAGAACGAGAACGCCCACGAAGATGAGCTGTTCGAGGCCTGGCAGGAGATTGAGGAGGGCATCAGCTTCAGTCCGCGCTACGGGGAACTGTTCATGAAACTGGAGGAGGCGCTGAGCAGTGCCATGCAGAAGGACTGGGACGAGCCCAAGAAGGAGGATGTGCCGATCTGGACGCCGCCGGAGGCGCACTGATCGGTCATCTTCCGGTCATCGCTGAAAAATACCACCGCACTGTAAAAGCTTTCTCGTGGAACCCCAGAAAAAAATTCCGTGGTAGGGGAATAATTCCCGGGCTCATTCGTTAACGGGGTGAATTCAACGGAAATTCTGGAGTAGACAATGATGAAGCGCACATTGACTCTCGCAATCTGCTCAGTCATGGCGGTCTCTGCATTCGCCGCGGAAACCGGTGGTTCGGCCAGCGCCAGTGTTCAGGCCGATGCCCAGATGAATGCCCAGGCCGGTGGCGCCAACGCCAGCGGAGGCGCAAGTGCAGGCGCCAATGCACAGGTGGATTCGGAGACTGCCAGGTCCGCTGGCGAAAACGCGGGTGAAATGCGCGATCGCACCGAAGGCCGCCTGAACGCCAGTCAAAAAGCAGAGGTGAACGCCCGGACCCGTCAGGAAGTGGACAGTTCGGTTTCCCAGAGCGTGAGATCGGAAGTCCAGAACAGCGTTCAGGGGTCCGTCCAGAATGCCACCGAGGGTGGCCTGCTGTAATTCTCCGACCCAAAGCATCCGATCGGGCCGCCCAGCGGCCCGTTCTTATTATTGAAGGAGGAGCACCATGCAACGAGTCAGGCAATCGCTGCCGCTCGTCCTGGCGGCTCGGTGCTGGATCCGATTCTGGACCGGATGATCTCGGGCGCGGTGGTTGCCCGGGAACAGGAGACGCGCCTGTTGTCGGAAGGTTGGCCAGGAAACTGACGGCGGACTGCCCAAAACAGGCACGAGCGCTGTCGCCTCCTTCGTTTTGGGGCTATGCTTTCCAGTAGATCCGCTCTTGAGCAAGAGCCCATGAACCGGAATTTCGGAGTCTGCTGTGGCAGAGCCAAAAGGGGTTACCGTATTCTACGATGAGAGAGTGCTCAATCACTCACCGGATGTGAATGCGGCGTTTCTTCCCGGACGCCTGGATAAACGCGTGCGAAACATTCTGTCGGGGCTGAATGTTCAATGGAAATACCCCGAGCACCCTGGTCGCATCCGGGCGATCATTGACCTGCTTGAGCGCGAGCCGGTGGACGGGGTCCGGTTTGGCCAGGGCAAGGCGGCCAGCCGCGAGCAGCTCGCTCGGGTCCACACCACGTCCTATCTGGACTATGTTTTTTCCCTGCGCAATAAAAACGCCTGGCTGGATGTGGATACCACCGCGGTGTCACCCGGCAGCATTGAGGCCGCTGAAGTGGCCGCGGGTACCGCCGTTGCCGCCGTTGAGGCGGTGGTTTCCGGTACCACCCGTAGTGCGTTCGCGCTGGTGCGCCCCCCCGGCCACCACGCCGAACCTGTGCGGGCCCGGGGTTTTTGCCTGTTCAATAATGTCGCGGTGGCTGCCGCCCATGCCCAGGCCGAGCTGGGTTGCCAGCGTGTGCTGATTGTCGACTGGGATGCCCATCACGGCAATGGCACCCAGGACATCTTCTGGGCCGACCCGGACGTGCTGTTCTTCGACATTCACCGGTCCGCCCCGTTCTACCCGGGTAGTGGCGGTCTTCATGAAGTGGGTGCCGGACTGGGCGAGGGGACGACTGTAAACGTCCCGATTCCCGGCGGTTCCGGTGACCTGGCCTATCTCAAGGCCCTGAACGAGATCCTGGTGCCGGCGGCCGAGTACTTCAAGCCGGACATCATCCTGGTGTCGGCAGGTTTCGATGCCCATTGGTTTGACCTGGCCCTGAACGTCTCCTACGACGGCTTCGCCGCCATGACGGAAGTTGTCCAGGCCCTGGCGGATCGGGTCTGCGACGGCCGCCTCGCGTTTGTGCTGGAAGGTGGTTACAACACCGAGTCCCTGGCGCACGGGGTACGATCGGTACTCAGCGTGCTCGCCGGCGGCAGCGCGGCACAGCCGAGGATCTGCGGCATGGAAGAAGTGGACGAGGCCATTGCCTTCCACCTGAGTGCTTTTACGGACGACCCACCCGGTAGCTGACAGCAACCCCGAAACGACAGACGCAGGAGGTCGATATGTTTGTGGCAGAGAAATCCACCGGACACCTGATTGAGGTGCTGGATACCCGGGGGTTATTCGATCCCCATGAACACCGCATCAAAGGCAGCTTGCATTACGGTGAGGAAGCCCAGGATCCTGAATTCTATGATAAATCCGAGTTGAGCTTCCCGTCCGGCGAATCCCTGCCCCAGTGCTGGACCGATCCCCACTACCGGCGGAAGAGTTGACGTTCTATCCGGCGAGTCCCTGACTGTTTCTTGAGCAACGTTGCAAGCGTGTCATCTTTTCGGTAGCCTTTATTTTAATTGAACGTTCAATTAATAAAAAAGATGCGGAAACGGTAGCGAAGCTGTCATGCCAAAAGTTGGAGTCAAAGACACACGCAAGCAGCAGCTGATCGAGGCCACCATGCATTCCATCGCCGAGCTGGGGATGCAGAACACGACCATTGTCAGCATCAGCAAACGGGCGGGGATGTCCTCCGGCATCATCAGCCACTATTTCGGTGGCAAGCAGGGTCTGATTGAAGCGGCGTTGCGGTACCTGCTGGACCAGCTCGGCAAGGAACTCCGGGAACGCATGGCAAAAACCGACGGTTCGCCGGAGCAGCGCCTGAACTGCATCATCGAGTCGAATTTTTCCGAGTTCCAGCGTTCGGCACTGGCCGCGAAAACCTGGCTCAGCTTCTGGGCCCGATCCATGCACGAACCGGGTCTGAAGCGGCTGCAGCAGATCAACAACGCACGGTTGTACAGCAATCTGCGTTACTCCTTTGCCCAGGTGCTCGGGCCCCGGGCCGCGACTGCCGCCGCTCGGCAGACCGCGGCCATGATCGACGGCTTCTGGCTGCGCAGTGCCCTGAGCCTGGACCCGCAGGAGAGCTTTGAGGCCGGCGAAACGCTGTGCAAGCGCTTCGTGTATGAGGCCCTGTCGCAGGCCGAGACAACGAATTCATCTTTTTGAGGTTTCACAGATTATGTCCAATTCGGTACCCCGCTTTCAGAACTTTGTCCACGGTCGCTTCCTGGCCAACAGCACCGGTGAGGTCTTCCCGGTCGTGAACCCGGCCACCGGTGAGGTGATTTACGAGGTTGAAGTGGCCGATAAGGCAGTGCAGCAGGCAGCCATTGAAAGTGCCCGGGCCGGTTTTGCCGAGTGGTCGGCGATGCCCGCCATCGAGCGCAGTCGCATTCTGCTGAAGGCCGTGGCGCTGCTGCGTGAGCGCAACGACGAACTGGCCGCCTGTGAGGTGCGGGACACGGGCAAGCCCTGGCAGGAGGCGGAAGCGGTGGATGTGGCCACGGGTGCTGACGCCGTGGAATTCTTCGCCGGGCTGGCCCCGTCCATCGAAGGCAATCAGCAGGACCTGGGCGGGGACTTTTACTACACCCGTCGCGAACCGCTGGGGATCTGTGCCGGCATCGGCGCCTGGAACTACCCGATCCAGATCGCCTGCTGGAAATCGGCGCCGGCGCTGGCCTGCGGTAACGCGATGATCTTCAAGCCCTCCGAAGAGACGCCCATGGGCGCGATCAAGCTGGCGGAAATTTTTGTCGAGGCCGGCGTGCCGGCTGGCGTTTTTAACGTGGTTCAGGGCGCGGCGGACGTGGGTGCCTGGCTGACCCACGAGCCCGCCATCGCCAAGGTGTCGTTCACGGGTGAGGTCGGTACCGGCAAGAAGGTCATGGCTGCCGCCTCCTCCACGCTGAAAGACGTCACCATGGAGCTGGGCGGCAAATCCCCTCTGATCATCTTTGACGATGCCGACCTGGAAAACGCTATCTCAGCGGCCATGGTGGGCAACTTTTACACCCAGGGCGAGATCTGCACCAACGGCACCCGGGTCTTCGTCCACGAAGCGATCTACGAGCGCTTTATGGACCGTCTGCTGGAACGCACCCGCAAGAACATCAAGCCGGGCGATCCGATGAATCCGGACACCAACTTCGGTGCCCTGATCTCTGAAAAGCACCGGGACCTGGTGCTCGACTACATCGCCAAAGGCCTGTCGGAAGGGGCGACGCTGACTCACGGCGGGCGCGCCTTCGAGCCGGAAGACTCGAAGGGTGGCTATTTCGTCGAGCCCACCATCTTCACCGACTGCACCGATGACATGACCATCGTGCGGGAGGAAATCTTCGGACCGGTGATGTCGGTACTCACCTTCTCCGACGAGGACGAGGTGATTGCCCGGGCCAACAGCACCGACACCGGCCTGGCCGCGGGCCTGTTCACCCGGGATATCCGCCGCGCGCACCGGGTGATTCACCAGATCCAGGCCGGGATCTGCTGGATCAACAGCTACGGCGCCTCGCCTGCGGAAATGCCCGTGGGCGGCTACAAACTCTCCGGCATTGGTCGCGAAAACGGCAAGGTCACCCTCGACTACTACACCCAGCTCAAGTCGGTGTACATCGGCATGGAAGACCTGGATGCGCCGTTTTAAGCCTGTGACCCAACCCGGAGCGACTCTATGAAAGAAAACCGATACGACTACATCATTGTCGGGGCGGGTTCCGCCGGTTGCGTGCTGGCGAACCGTCTCACAGAGGACGCCCGACACCGCGTGCTGCTGCTGGAAACCGGCGGCAGCGACAAGAGCATCTTCATCCAGATGCCGACCGCGCTGTCGATTCCGATGAACACCAAGAAGTACGCCTGGCAGTTCGAAACAGAGCCGGAGCCCTATCTGGACAACCGCCGCATGCACTGCCCCCGGGGCAAGGTGCTGGGCGGCTCCTCCTCCATCAACGGCATGGTCTACGTTCGGGGTCACGCCCGGGATTTCGACGAGTGGGAAGCCGAAGGGGCCGAGGGCTGGAACTACCGCCGGGTGCTGCCCTACTTCAAGAAGGCCGAAACCTGGGCCTTTGGTGCTGACGACTACCGTGGCGACCAGGGTCCGCTCGGGGTGAACAACGGCAACAACATGCAGAACCCGCTGTACCAGGCCTTTGTGGACGCGGGTGTGGATGCCGGCTATTTCCCCACCGAGGACTACAACGGCGCCCAGCAGGAAGGTTTCGGCGCCATGCACATGACGGTGAAAAACGGCCGCCGCTGGTCCACCGCCAATGCCTACCTGCGCCCGGCCATGGAGCGCCCGAACCTGACCGTGGTGACCCATGCCCTGGTGCACAAAGTGCTGCTGGACGGCAAAGCCGCCACCGGCGTGCGTTACGAGCAGGGTGGCAAGGTGCACGAGGCCAAAGCCGTCGAGGAGGTCATCCTGTCTGCGGGATCCATCGGCTCGCCACACCTGCTGCAGCTGTCCGGTATCGGCCGGCGCGAGGTGCTGGAGCAGGCCGGCATTGAGGTGAAGCACGAACTGCCCGGTGTGGGTGAGAACCTGCAGGACCATCTGGAATTCTACTTCCAGTTCCGCTGCAACAAGCCGGTTTCCCTGAACGGCAAGCTGGACTGGTGGAACAAGCTGAAGATCGGCCTGCGCTGGATTTTGAAGAAAGACGGTCTGGGCGCGACCAACCACTTTGAGTCCTGTGGCTTTATCCGCTCCAAGGCCGGGGTCGAGTGGCCCGACCTGCAATACCACTTCCTGCCGGCGGCCATGCGCTATGACGGCAAGGAAGCCTTTGCCGGCGACGGTTTCCAGCTGCACATCGGGCATAACAAGCCGAAAAGCCGGGGCACGGTGCATGTCCAATCCGCCGATCCCACCCAGGCGCCGCAGATCCGCTTCAATTACCTACAGCACGAAGCGGACCGGGAAGGCTTCCGGGACTGTGTCCGGCTGACGCGGGAGATTATCAACCAGCCCGCCATGGACGAGTATCGGGGGCCGGAAATCCAGCCCGGCGCCGAGGTCCAGACCGACGAACAGATCGATGCCTTCGTCCGGCAGGCGGTGGAAAGCGCCTATCACCCGTCCTGCACTTGCAAGATGGGGACGGACGAGCTGGCGGTGGTTGACCCTCAGACCCGGGTTCGGGGCATCCGGCATCTCCGGGTGGTGGATTCGTCCATCTTCCCGACCATACCCAACGGCAACCTGAACGCGCCCACCATCATGGTGGCCGAACGGGCAGCCGATCTGATTCGGGGCAGGGAGCCCCTGAAACCTTCTGACGCTCCTGTGCTCATGGACGGGCAATGGCAGGAGCGACAGCGACCGGGAACGGCCAAGCGGGTGCTGGGCTAGCGCTGCCACACCGTTTCCACCCGGAGGTGCAATGCCTCCGGGGCTTTGCAAACCATCAGGATTTCCCTATCAGCGCGACGGCTGTGCCAGCCGTTTCCTGGGCGCCAGATAGGCAAGTCCTGGCCCGTCAAAAAGCAACGCGGGGGTTTGTGTCCGATTCGAACGAGCAACAGCTTCAAAGTAGAGGAGGAACACCCATGCTGTTCACTATAATGAATGAAAACCGCCGGAGGACCTCATGACACTCTGGTTATCCACAGGCCTGATCTTCACCTTCGCGGCCATTGCGCTGATCCTGTACAAATGGTGGGACGTGCAGTGCATCGGCGTGACGCCGGTACGCACCCTGACCTTCATCGCCATCCTGTTCACCTCGGGACTGGACGTGGGGCTGATCATGTTCCCGCTGACCGAGTTCGGCGGCTACGGGGACCTGTCCGCCAGCCCGGAGTACGGCTTCGCCAATCCGCTGGCCATCGAGTTTGGCTTCTGGGCCTTCCTGATCTGGGGCTTCTATTTCCTGACCTGCTTCTACTTCGCGATCATTGAACCGCGCGTGCAGTTTTTCGAGATTCCCCTGGTCAAAGTGGTCAACAACGTGGTGATCATCGGCACCTGTGCCTTTACCGCGTACCTGTTGCTGGTGAACCTGCCCTGGTACCTGCCGCAGGTGGGGGACGGCGAATCGGTGGTGCCGACGTTCTACGCCATCGTGTTTGCGGCCATCGGGCTGGCGGTCTATTCCAGCTCCAAGATCAAGTACGTGCGGATCCTGAGCATCGGCTCCAGTGTCCTGTTCATTGCCCTGATTGCCGGAATGTGGGCGCGCGCCTTCCTGATGGGGGATGGCTCGCCGGGCGAGTTCCTCGGCGTCGTTGGCCTCCTGGGGGAGTATTTCACCAACCTTCACCAGTTCGTGCTCCCGATCAATGATTACCACGAGTTCTACCTGCTGTGGTGGTTCTCCTGGAGCATCATGATTGGTCAGTTCACCGCCCGTTTCGTCAGTGGTATCAAGACCTGGCAGTTGCTGATCGCCATGCTGGCGGTTCCGTCCATCGCCATCGGGGTGTGGTTCTCGGTGCTGTTCCATTACCACGATCAGGGCCTGCAGGTGGCAGCCTTCACCAACCTCGCGATGATCACCGTTGGCGTGTTGATGGTGGTGAACTCCCTGGATTCCCTGATCCGGCTGTACACCGACAACCTGAACCTGACCGCCCAGCGGCTGGGCCGGGCCAACTACGTGGTGTTCAATTTCCTGGCGATGATCGGCCTGACCATGCTGTTCCAGCTCGATTTCCTGCGCATCCAGTGGGTCGGTGCCCTGGTGATTGCCCTGTACTTTGGCTGTTTCGCCTATATTCTGGCGAAGAAGCGGTCGGAGGTGGCGGCCATCCGGACGTCGCCGGAAGAGAATATTCTCGACTTCCACAAGGTTGAGCTCGCCGGCTAAGCCTGACGGAATGTGGCACACAAAGCAGGTTGGTCCGCCGGATCAACCTGCTTTTTTTATGCCCGATCGCTGCAACACGGTCAGTTGCAGCCGGGCAACTGGTTGATCCAGTCCGCCACCAGTTGTGCGCCCCGGGTATCCACCTGCAGGGTGCTGATCGGCGGCATGCGGTTGGCGTCGTCCGCCACCATTCTCAGGTGCAGGAGTGAGTTGGCGGCATCGCCGGGGGCCACCAGCCGCGCGCCGTCCCGGCCCAGGTTGCCGTTGCTGGGGGGCTCGCCGCAGACCCCGGTGGCATTGAGCGGCGTGGTAATGCGCAGATCCATGGAGCTCTGGGTGGTGCCGCCGGGGCGATGGCAGTGGCTGCAATTGCTGTGCAGGTAGCTGCGCGCCCGGGCGTCGATGGCGGCGGTGTCGTCGGTGCTTCGGCTCAGGCGCCGGCTGCGTTGGGCGGGCGTCGGCGGCGCAGACAAGACGCCAATGCCGGCCAGGGTATCCAGTTGGTTGGCGGTACGGCCGGTCTGCGGATAGGTGAAACTGCTGTTGAGCTGGGCCGTTTCCAGCCCGAGCGTGAACCCGGCGGCTGCGGTATGGCACTGGGTGCATTCGCCCGCAGACGGGTAGTGCCAGATCTGGCCACCCACGTCCACATCCCGGCCGCCGTTGACCAGCTCGGCGTCGGTACCGGCCTCGTTCCACTGGTAGCTGTAACCCGACCAGCTGCCGTCGGCGTTGTGCAGGTACAGCCGGGTTTCAATCAGACGCTGGGCCAGGGTGAAGTTCTTCACCAGTACCGAGCCCCGGGGAAACTGAAAATCCCCGCTCTCGTCGAGCGTGATCCGGGTGCCATCCGGCAGGGCCATGTAGCGGATCTTGTCGGCGCCATCGGACCAGAAGGGTTCGATCGGCCGGTAGGGGATCAGCCCGTCCGCGGGTTGCCAGGGGGCGTCGGCCTGCACGCAGCCGGTTTCGGAAAGTGTCTGCGGCAACTCGACGTCGACGTTCACCGGGTCAATCCGGAACAGGCCGGAGAAGGTCACAAGGTACAGTTCGCCGTCCCTGTCCTGTGCGAAGGAGGCCACGTTGCGGCCGGTTTCCAGCAGGGTGCGGCGCTGGTAGCTGTCGTCTGGCTGTCGCTCGAGTGCCCACAGGGTACCCGAACCGAAATCGGAGAACAGGTAGGCGCCGCGGAGGGCGGGCATGTTGTTACCGCGGTAGACGTAACCGCCGGTGACGGAAATCCCGTCCGACCGGCCATAGGCATGCACAGGTTCGATAAACGGTCCGGAGGGAGACGCCCCGCAGCTGTTGCTGGTGCGTTCGTAACCTTCGTAGCAGCGCCAGCCATAGTTGCCGCCGAGACTGATCCGGTTGATTTCCTCAAACTGGCGCTGGCCCACATCCCCGGCCCACAGCTCGCCGGTGTCCCGATCAAAACTCCAGCGCCAGGGGTTGCGCAGGCCGTAGGCGTAGATTTCCGGTACCGACCCGGACACCTCGTTGCTGGCGGGGGTGCCGTCGGGGTTGAACCGGAGCATCTTGCCCAGCCGGGTGGACAGGCTCTGGGCCCGGTTGCCCGGATCGTTGGCGTCGCCGCCATCACCAAGCCCGACGAAAAGCAGGTTATCGGGGCCGAAGGCGATGTGGCCGCCGTTGTGGTTGCTGAAGGGTTGCCGCTGCTGCACCAGATTGCTGCGAACCAGGTTGCCGATGCCATCGCGGCGCAGGCTCTGGCCCTCATCGGTCGATTCGAAGCGGGCGACGAACGAGGTCATGCCGTTGGTGTTTTCGGTGAAGGACAGGTACACGAAGCCGTTGGAGCCAAACTCCGGATCGAACGCCATGCCGAGCAGCCCGCATTCGTTGCATTCGCTCAGCGAGTAATCCGTGGCCAGGTTGACCAGTTGGCTCCGGGTCTCTGTGTTCAGGTCCAGGCGATGGATAAGGCCGCCCTGCTCAACCACGTAGAAAATTCCGGGCTGGCTGGGGTGGGGCAACATCAGCAGCGGCGAGTTGAACGAGAGGGAGGCCGCAATGGGGGTGAGCTGAACCTCGGCGGTGGCATCAAAGGCGAGGCATTCTGAGTTGGCAGGGCGCTCGGAGAGACCGACTGTGCCGCCGGAGCCGCTTCCAGAGCCACCGCCGCAGGCGGTGACCGTCAGGCAGATGAGTAGCAGAAGACACCGTTGCATGAGCCCCGTCCTCCTCGCAGAGCCATAATAATAGTCCATTCCTCACATTGTGAAAGATTGAAGTTGGCAATTCCGTCACCATAAAGGGCCGTGTATGGGGGCTTGGCCGGGCCTCCGGCCAAAATAGGCAATGCCTATCTTTGGTTTGGGAATTATCAATTTTATCCGGGCATCCAAAATCATTAACTTGGGCGCCGTTAATTCATTTATCCGTGAATCCATCAACAAGGAGTTAGCTTTAATGGGCATCATTAACAGCGAGATCAAACCGTTCAACGCAACCGCATTCAAACAGGGCGAGTTCGTTGAAATCAGCGAAGCCGACGTTAAGGGCAAGTGGGCCGTCTTTTTCTTCTACCCGGCCGACTTCACGTTCGTTTGCCCGACCGAGCTGGGCGACGTAGCTGACAAGTACGAAGAACTGCAGAAGCTGGGCGTTGAAGTATTCTCCGTATCCACCGACACGCACTTCACCCACAAGGCGTGGCACGACGCGTCCGAGACCATCGGTAAGATCAACTACTACATGGTTGGCGACCAGACTGGCACCCTCACCAACAACTTCGGTGTGATGCGTGAAGGTCAGGGCCTGGCGGATCGCGCCACTTTCCTGATCGATCCGGATGGCGTTATCCAGGCGATGGAAATCACTGCCGAAGGCATTGGCCGTGATGCTGACGACCTGATGCGCAAGGTAAAAGCGGCCCAGTACGTTCGTAACCACCCCGGCGAAGTATGCCCGGCCAAGTGGAAAGAAGGCGAAGAGACTCTTGCACCGTCCCTGGACCTGGTTGGCAAGATCTAAGTTTCCCTTCTCAGGCGAAACGAAAGGGTACGGGCCTGCGTTGCGGGCCCGATACTGCAAACGAACCCCGGTCCGGCCGGGGTTCGTTGCGTTTGGAGGGGATTAAAGGGCGGCGAGGATGGCTTCGGCGCTGGTTTTCTCCAGGCCTTTTTCATCCACCTCAAGCCAAGTGACGACGCCGTCGTCCACAATCATCGCGTAGCGCTGGCTACGAATGCCCATCTTGGTGGCGGTCCGGTCCTGGGTCAGACCCACGGCGGTGGCGAACTCGGCCAGGCCATCGGCGAGCATCACGATTTCCTCGGCGTTGCTGGCCTTGCCCCAGGCATCCATCACGAAGGCATCGTTCACCGAGGTGCAGACTATGCTGTCCACACCCTTGGCCTTGATCTGGTCGGCGTTGACGACAAACCCCGGCAGATGGGCGGCTGAGCAGGTGGGTGTGAAGGCGCCGGGGACGGCGAATACGACCACCTTCTTCCCGGCAAAGAGTTCGCCGGTGCTGATCTTTTCCGGGCCGTTGCTGCCCATTACCTGCAGTTCGATGTTCGGTACCCGTTCACCTACCTGAATCGCCATTGTGCGCGCCTCCGCTGTTGTCCTGGATTATTGATTCGCTGGTTTCAGTCACACGTTGCTGCCGTAGTCGGCGCCCCGGGCCTTGAGCCGGTAGAATTCCTCGAGGACCCCGGCCATGGCGTCCGGCGAATAGGGCCGCAGGCCGCCCACGACCAGGCGTTTGGCGACATCACCGACCGGCTTGCCATCAGACAGCAGCCGGTATTCCAGGGTGACGTTCCCCCGCTTGCCGTTGGCTTCCAGCTCCGCGTTGTGCAGTTCCAGTTCCGGCTCGGCGGCATCCGGTGTATCGAGGGCGAGGCTCATGCTCTCGTACATGACCATCGGGCGATCCGGGTTGAACATCACGCCCGTCGATTCCATCAGCGGCTGCAGCGTGTGGGGGAAGTTTTTTCCGGAGGCCGCCACGTAGCAGCGGGTGAAATCCTCGATGACGCTATCGTCCCGGGTATTGGCGCCGCTTCGGGTGACCTCAAGGTAGACTTTGCCGTTCTCGTCGCAGACCTCGATGGTGCCCTCGGCGGGCTCCCGGAATTCCAGCGGGACGTTATCGCCCAGCAGGCTGCGGAACTGGAACGTCATGTTGGTGGAAAGCCCGAACCGGGACAGAACGACCGCGAACAGGAGATCACCGGGCACGCAGAAACGTCGGGCATCGGGATCGTGTATCGGATTGAAGTCCCCGGCTATTTCCTTGGCAAACCGGCTGGCTTGCAGCGCAGTGATGTGGATGCGGCCATTCTGAATGGTATGAAAACGGTCTAGAAACATGTGCTGCCTTGTCTGGTCGCAGGGTAAAAAGGCCAATGGAGCCTAGCGTCTCGCCCTATGATAGTTGAGTCGCATCAATACCAACATGCTCTATTCGTCCTAAAGTGAACGTTGGCGGTACATGGCAATCAAGGAGGTTGATGTGCCCCCGTCCGAATCCTGGCATGCGCTGCCCCGGCAAGAGGTTCTGACTGCGTTCGGAGCGACCCGGTCCGGCCTGTCGGCAGAGGAGGTCGTCCGGCGTCTGCAGCGCCATGGCGCCAACCGACTGCCGGAGCCGCCGAGGCCCGGCCGGATTTCCCGATTCCTCAGGCAGTTTCACAACGTCCTGATCTATGTATTGCTCGGCGCCGCGCTGACTACCTTGGCACTGGGTCACCTGCTGGATACCGGCGTTATTCTGGCCGTGGTGCTGGCCAATGCAATGATTGGCGATCTTCAGGAGGGTCGGGCGGAAAAAGCGATGCAGGGGATACAGGGCATGCTGGCCATGCGGGCGGCGGTGATCCGGGCGGGTCATCGCCAGACCGTCAATGGAGACCAGCTGGTGCCCGGCGATATCGTGTTGCTGGAGGCCGGTGACAAGGTGCCGGCGGATCTCCGACTGCTCAAAACCCACGACCTGTTTATCCAGGAGGCCATGCTCACCGGCGAGTCGGTGCCCGTGGAGAAGCAGACGGAGCCGGTCGCCAGTGGCGCCGCCCTTGGGGATCGCAGTTCCATGGCGTTCAGCGGAACGACCGTGACCGCCGGCCAGGCCATGGGCGTGGTGATAGGGACCGCGGACCGGACGGAAATCGGACGCATCGGAGAGTTGCTGGCGGGTGTCGAACAACTGACGACACCGCTGGTGGCGCAGATGCAGGAGTTCGCCCGGTGGCTGACCCTGTTCATCCTGGCCGTGGCGGCCGGGCTCCTGATCTACGGGCACTGGTGGCAGGATTATGACTTTGCCGATCTGCTGATGGCGGTTGTGGGCATGTCCGTCGCTGCTATTCCCGAGGGCCTGCCGGCGGTTCTGACCATCACCCTCGCCGTGGGTGTCCAGGCGATGGCGGCCCGCAACGCCATTGTCCGGCGTTTGCCGGCGATCGAGACCCTGGGTGCCGTGTCGGTAATCTGTTCCGACAAGACCGGCACGCTGACCCGCAATGAAATGAGCGTGATCACGGTGATCACGGCCGGACGTCGTTTTGCTGTTGAGGGTGACGGCTATGGCCCCGACGGTGCCGTCCTGGAGCAGGGGCGGGTCATCGATGCCGGCCGTTGTGGCCTTCTGGCGGAGTTGGCGCGGGTTGCCGGGTTGTGTAACGACGCGGAACTGAAAAACCAGGAAGGGCGGTGGCTGGTGGAAGGCGATCCGATGGAAGGCGCGCTGCTGTCGTTTTCGGCCCGGGCCGGTCTGGAACCCGCGGAGCTGCGTCGGCATTGGTCCCGGACGGATCTGATTCCCTTCGACACCCGGCACCGTTTCATGGCCACGCTCCACCACAATCACGAGAACCACGCCTTCATTCTGGTCAAGGGGGCCCCCGAGACCGTAATGGCCCTGTGTCGGTTTCAGCGCTCCGGAGGGAACACGAATGAGCCGCTGGACCTGCCCTGGTGGCAGGCCCAGGTCGCCTCAGTGGCCGAGCAGGGCCAGAGGGTTCTGGCGCTTGCGGCCTGTGCGGTTGAAGCAAGTCACGTGGTGCTGGAACGGCAAGACCTCGACGATGGTCTCGTGTTCCTGGGTCTGGTGGGTCTGATCGACCCGCCTCGTGCCGAGGCGATCGCGGCGGTCGCCGAATGCCACACTGCCGGCATACGGGTAAAGATGATCACCGGTGACCATGCCGCGACCGCAATGGCAGTTGCCCGCCAGGTCGGGCTGAAAAAACCCGACCGCCTTCTGACCGGTGGTGATCTGGATCGGCTGAGCGACGCGCAACTGGCGTTGGAGGTTGCCGAAACCGATGTCTTTGCCCGCACCAGCCCGCAACACAAGCTGCGGCTGGTGAACGCGCTGCAGGCCCTTGGGCAGACCGTGGCCATGACCGGCGACGGCGTGAATGACGCGCCGGCCCTGAAACGGGCGGACATTGGCATCGCTATGGGAGGCAAAGGGAGTGAGGCCGCCAAGGAGGCCTCGGAAGTGGTGCTGGCGGATGATAACTTTGCCTCAATCGCGGCTGCGGTTCGGGAAGGGCGAACAATCCACGACAACATCCGCAAGGTCATCAGCTGGACCCTGCCGACCAGTACCGGAGAGGCCTCGGTCATCATTCTGGCCTTGCTGGCCGGTCTGGCCCTGCCCATCACGCCGATACAGATTCTCTGGGTGAATACCGTCACCACGGTGACCCTGGGCATAGTCCTGGCCTTCGAGCGCAGCGCGGGAGATACCATGCAACGACCGCCGCGGGACCGGTCACAGCCACTGCTGTCCCGGACTCTGGTCTGGCATATTGTTGTGGTGACCGTTCTGATCCTGCTGGGGGTGTTCGGCGTTCACCGATACGCCATCGGGCAGGGACATTCGGTGGCACTGGCGCAGACCATGGCGATGAATTCCCTGGTGGTTATGGAGGCCTTTCATCTGCTGTTCATCCGCAACATGGAGACGGTGGCGCTGACCTGGCAGAAACTCAGCGCCACCTGGACCGTCTGGCTGGCCATTGTCCTGGTTGCGCTCGGGCAACTGGGCATTACCTATGTGCCGGTGATGCAGGCTGTGTTCGTGACGGAACCGGTGCCGATGTCAGGGTGGCTGCTGATTCTTCTGGCTGGGGCATTGCTGTTTGTATTGGTGGAGCTGGAGAAGCAGCTCCGCCTGCGGATCTGGCAGCACGCCGGGTGAGCGATATCAGGGTATATTTAATGGTAAGCTCCGGCGATATAGCAAACACCTATCAGTTAGTTTGGGCCAATCAATTTGAGGCTTGACCCTCCAGCCCTTATCGTTCCCTACATCAAATTTACAGTCCGTTTGAAATTCAGTGACTTGGTTTCACCTTAACCGAAGAGGAAAGCGTACATGTTGGATGCCGGTATCAAGGAGCAATTGAAAGCCTACATGGAGAAACTGCAGCAGCCGATTGAGCTGGTGGCAGCCTACGATGACGGCGCAAAGTCCCAGGAGCTGAAGCAGTTGCTCGAGGAAATCGAGCCCATGTCCGACAAGATCAGCCTCCGGACCGAAGACGCTGACGACGTCCGTCGTCCGTCGTTCGCCATCAACCGTGCCGGCTCGGACATTGGCATCCGGTTTGCGGGCATTCCCATGGGGCACGAGTTCACCTCCCTGGTATTGGCACTGCTGCAGGTCGGTGGTCATCCGTCCAAGGCCTCCCAGGAAGTGATCGAGCAGGTCCGGGAACTGGACGGTTCGTTCGAATTCGAGACCTATTTTTCCCTGTCCTGCCAGAACTGCCCGGATGTGGTCCAGGCCCTTAACCTGATGAGTGTGCTGAACCCGAACATCAAGCACACGGCCATCGATGGTGCCCTGTTCCAGGACGAAGTCGAACAGCGCGAGGTCATGGCGGTTCCCAGCGTTTACCTGAACGGTGAGGCGTGGGGGCAGGGCCGGATGACCCTGGAAGAGATCGTTGCCCGGCTGGACACCAAGTCCGACGAGAAGGAAGCCGAGAAGATCAACCAGAAGGACACCTTCGAGGTGCTGGTGATCGGCGGTGGCCCGGCCGGTTCGTCTGCGGCCATCTACGCTTCGCGCAAGGGCATCTCCACCGGTATCGCCGCCGAGCGCTTTGGCGGTCAGGTTGCGGACACCATGGGTATCGAGAACCTGATTTCCGTGCCCTACACCGAGGGCCCTAAACTGGTTGCCGCCATGGAGCAGCACGTCAAGGAATACGACGTCGACATCATGAACATGCAGCAGGCCGAGAAACTGATTCCGGCGGCCAGGCGGGGCCTGCCCCATGAGATCCGTCTGGCCAATGGGGCATCCCTGAAAGCCCGCACACTGGTGCTGTCCACCGGTGCCCGCTGGCGCCAGCTGGGCGTTCCGGGCGAGGAAGAATACCGGAACAAGGGCGTGGCCTACTGCCCGCACTGCGACGGCCCGCTGTTCAAGGGCAAGCGCGTTGCGGTCATTGGCGGCGGTAACTCCGGTGTGGAAGCGGCCATCGACCTCGCCGGTATCGTCGGTCACGTTACGCTGATCGAGTTTGGAGCCGAGATGCGCGCCGACGACGTCCTGCAGAAGAAACTTCGCAGCATGAAGAACGTGGAAATCATCACCTCCGGCCAGACCACCGAAATCACCGGTGAGAATGGCAGGGTGAGCGGCCTGAACTACAAGGATCGCACCACCGGTGAAGAGCACCACGTGGCCCTGGAAGGGGTGTTCGTCCAGATCGGGCTGGTGCCGAACACCGAGTGGCTGAAAGGCGATATCGAGCTGAGCCAGCATGGAGAGATCATCGTGAACGACCGCAACGAGACCTCCATTCCGGGTGTGTTCGCGGCTGGCGATGCCACCACCGTGCCCTACAAGCAGATCGTGATCTCCATGGGAGAGGGTTCAAAAGCGGCGCTGAGCGCGTTCGACTTCCTGATCCGTAACTCCGTGGAAGACGATGAGGACGAGGCCGCGTAAGGCTGCCTGTAAAGCGTCCTGATGATGAGAGTGAAAGGCACCGGAGCGATCCGGTGCCTTTTTTGTTGGCGCCTTGGCACTTGCTTGTTCGGAATCCCGGTTCCGGACCATGGTTACCGGCCGAGATCCGCTTCCAGGCTGGTACGCGCCGCCGAGAGGCTGTCCTGACCGAACAGGTGTGGGTATGCATCCTGGATGCCGGATACGATAAAGTTGTGGGGAACGTCGTCGAAAACGCCGTGATCGTTCACGTACTCCATGTGAGCCTCGCCTGAGTCGGTAAATTCCTGGAAGACGGAGTCGTGCAGGCCGTCGAATTCCAGCGGTTCCACGTTCATCAGTTCGCACAGCTGCCGGTTGAACGCCGGAGTGGCTTTCACCCAGCGCCCGTTCAGGTGCAGTTCAATAAAACCGTGCATCCGGAAGATGTCAGACTGCAGCCACTCGATCAGCTTTGGGCTGGACAGGTGGTTGCGGACATCCGCCAGGCCAAGCCGGCTGGGAATGCCGATGGCGCGGGCGGCCGCGCCCAACAGGACCGCTTTCGGAATGCAGTAGCTTTCGCCGCTGGTCAGCGCGTGGCTGGCACTGAAGGTGTCCGGGTCGGTACGGAACACGTAGGGGTTGTAGCTGACGCCGTCCCGCACCGCGAGGTACAGCGCCTTGATCTGTTCCACCGGATGCTCGGGTACGCCTTCCAACTGGGCGGCTATCCAGGCTTTGAGCTCGGGCTGGTCATAGTCAAAGAAGGCGCTGGGCTGGAGATAGGCATCCATAAGTGTCATCCGGATTGGGGCATCAGGGCCCAATCCTCGCCAATTAGCAAGCTACAGGCAATGACGATATCCACCACAATCAATGCCGAAAACGTTCAGGGCCGGTCGCGCGTTTATCCCCGGACCAGCTCGTAGGCACAGATGTTGACCGAGGTGGCGAGATTCAGGGACTCAATGTCTCCGCGTCCCTGGATGGTGTAGGGCGCGGCCTTCAGTTGATCGAGAGCTTCCCGGGGCACTCCCCGGGCCTCGTTACCGAACAGGTAGCAGTCGTGCTGGCGGAACGCCGTTGACGTCAGCGCTGAGCCATTCAGGTCCAGGCAGGCAATGCGGGCATAATGATTGCCCAGTTCGGCCAGGGCAACGTCGGTGGCGATGGGAACATGGAACAGGGCACCCATGCTCGCGCGCACCACTTTCGGGTTGTAGGGGTCGACGCTGCCGGGGCTGAGCAGGCAGCGAAAGCCACCAAACCAGGCCAGGGTCCGCAAAATGGTGCCGAGGTTGCCCGGATCCTGGACTTCGTACAGGTAGATTGCTTTTTCCCCCGGCGCCGGTGAGACCCGGCCGGGGTCCGGCGTGGGCATGGGGACCACCGCCAGAATTCCTTGCGGGGTCCGGGTGTCGGCCAGTTGTGCCATTTGACGTTCGCTGACCAGATGCGTCCTGAACGGGCTCTGCCAGTGTGCGCAGGCGTCGGTAACGTAAAGCTCGGCTGCCTCAAGCGCGGGTTGGCTGCTGGCGGCCTTTTGCAGCTCCAGCACCAGATGCTCACCCTCGACCAGGTAATGCCCGAAGGCCTGGCGGTATTTTTTCTGGTGCAGTTTCCTGATGTCGTTCAAGTTCACGATGGTCGCCCGCTAGTGCCCGTGAGATCGTCCCGAGCCGGCCCGGCTCAAGGTGCACCGATTGTACGTGCGCCGGACGCCGTTGTCAGGATTTTGCCGGGCGTTGGCGCGCCACGTACAATAGGCCACTGGTTACTTCCCTACTGATGAGTTCCTATGGCCCGATCCAAAAGCAGCAACCGCTGGCTCGAAGAGCACGTGAACGACCCCTTCGTGAAACAGGCGCAGGTGGACGGCTATCGCTCCCGGGCCAGCTACAAACTTCTGGAGATCAACAAGAAGGACCGCCTGATTCATCCCAACATGGTGGTGATGGATCTGGGCTCGGCCCCGGGCGGCTGGTCCCAGGTTGCGGCCAAACTGGTGGGCCACAAGGGCCGGGTCATCGCCTCCGACATCCTGCCCATGGATCCGGTCGCCGGGGTGGAATTCATTCAGGGTGACTTTACCGAGAACGAGGTATTCGGTCAGATCATGGCGACCCTGGGCGATACCCCGGTGGATGTAGTGATTTCCGACATGGCCCCGAACATCAGTGGCGTGACGGTGGCGGACCAGGCCTCGTCCATGTACCTGGTGGAACTGGCGCTGGATATGGCGTGCCAGGTGCTCAAGCCCAAGGGCAGCTTCCTGGCCAAGGTGTTTCAGGGCGAAGGTTACGACGAGTACCTGAAATCAGTCCGGGCGGTCTTCAACAAGGTCGTAGTGCGCAAGCCGGATTCGTCCCGTGCTCGTTCCCGGGAAGTCTACCTGCTCGGCAAGGGATTCAAAGGCTGAGATCCGGCCTTCAGGCTGCGTCGAATCCCTGCATGACATTAACGGCATTGACGCCAATGGCTTCCACGTCATAACCGCCCTCCATGGTGAACACTGTCGGCAGGCCCAGGGCTCCGAGTCGCCGGCCCAGACTCAGGTAGTCCTCCGATCTCAGCTTGAAGAAAGAGATCGGGTCGTCCTCGAAGGTGTCGACGCCGAGAGCGACGACCAGCGCATCCGGCCGGAACCCGGCGATCCGCTCGCAGGCCGTTTCCAGGCCCTGGCTCCAGATGGCATAGGGGGTGCCGGGCGGGTACACCAGGTTGAGATTGAAGCCCTCGCCCTCGCCTTCGCCGGTTTCATCCTCGAAGCCCAGAAAGTGCGGAAACACCAGGTCCGGGTCACCGTGCAGACTGATGGTGAGCACATCGCTGCGATCGTAGAAAATGGCCTGGGTGCCGTTGCCATGATGAAAGTCGACGTCAAGGATGGCCACCTGCTCGGCGCCCTGATCCCGGAACGCCTGGGCGACGATGGCGGCGTTGTTGAAGAAACAGTACCCACCGAAAAGATCGGCGTGGGCATGATGCCCCGGAGGCCGGCACAGGGCGAACGCGGCCCGCTCCCCTCCGGCCACCAGTTTCTGTGCCGTGAGTGCGACGTTTGCCGAGGCCCGGGCTGCCTCCCAGGTACCGTCGGAAATGGAGGTTTCGGCCGCAAAGCTGTAGTAGCCGAGGCGGCCATCAATGTCCTTTGGAACCCTGGCCCGCATGCCACGCCCGCACCAGACCGCCGGGATGGCTTCCCCGGGTTTGTCCGCGGCGATCCAGTCCGCCCAGCAACTCTCCAGGAAGGCAACATAGTCCTCGCTGTGCACCCGCTTGACCGGATCCAGCCCGAATTCCTCCGGTTCCAGAACCTCTCCGAGGGCCTGCGCTTTGACCCGGGCCAGGATGGTTTCTGCCCGGGACGGCTTTTCGTGGG
This sequence comes from Marinobacter albus, assembly GCF_030238305.1. Taxonomy (NCBI): domain Bacteria; kingdom Pseudomonadati; phylum Pseudomonadota; class Gammaproteobacteria; order Pseudomonadales; family Marinobacteraceae; genus Marinobacter; species Marinobacter albus. The sequence goes on from NZ_JASSQD010000001.1 coordinate 59,044, forward strand.
GCGCAATCAGAATCCCGCCATCCAGTTCGGTTTTGACGGCGCGACGGCTGTGCAGGGGAGAGAAGACGGTTTTCATAGGCTGGGTGTTCCCGGGTGAATGGCCCCTGACTGTGGCACAGGGCGGAATATGGCTCAAATCCGACATTCGGATCCCGACCGCTCAGCCCGGCGCTTTTTAATCCCGGGCATGTCGGCTAAAGTCAGGAAATCCCGTTGTTCACGGACTATCATCCAGTCCCCCCCCCCGGAAGAAGAGGATCGCATCATGGGAAATGACCGTCGTTTCGGCCCGATTGGCCATCACGGCTGAGTTGGCTGCCATGCTCTATCCGCTGTCGACGCTGGCCCTGGGCCCGATCCTGATCGGGCAGGGCCATTATGTTCGGCGGGTGACGCCGAGTCTGCCAGAGCCGGAAGGAGAGCGGGACGGCGTGATCGGCGCCGGCCCCGAACTCCGGCTGCTGATTGTCGGTGATTCCGCGGCGGCGGGAGTCGGGGTGCCCAGCCAGAGTGAGGCGCTGGCGGGTCGGCTGGCGGCGCAGCTCGGGCGGCGATTCCGGCTGCAGTGGCGATTGCTGGCGGAGACCGGTCGGACATCCGGGGATGTGGTCCGGGCGCTGGCCCAAGAGCCGGAAGCCTGTTTTGATGTGGCGCTGGTGTCCATCGGCGTGAACGACGTCACCGGCCGGACACGTGATCGGCAATGGCTGAAACACCTGGACGAGTTGTCCGGTCAGCTGGCCGAACGTTTTTCCGTGAGCCATACCCTGTTCACGGCCATTCCGCCCATGCACCTGTTTCCGGCGCTGCCCCAGCCCCTGCGCTGGTACCTGGGTCTGCGCGCCCGGCAACTCAACGGGTTGCTGGAAGATTTCTGCCGCCACCGGGCCGGCACCCGGTTCCTGTCGGTGGGCTTTCCCCCCGAACCCGGCTACATGGCAGCCGATGGTTTTCACCCCGGCGCGGATGCCTACCGGGTCTGGGCCGAGCATTCGGCCACGGTTATATGTGAACTGACTCAAACAACGGCCCCGTAAGACTTGTCCGGCCAGTTCCCACCTTCGCCCGCCTGGGCTATCTTGATTCCAGATGCGTGATCGGAACAACAACAAGGGAGTCGATAGGCCGCTTATGAATGAGCAACATTTTGATGTCCTGATTATTGGCGCCGGTGTATCCGGAATCGGAATGGCTTGCCACCTCAGTCGGGAGTGCCCGGGCAAGTCCTTTGCCATTCTCGAGCGCCGCCAGTCCCTGGGAGGAACCTGGGACCTGTTCCGTTACCCCGGTATCCGGTCCGATTCCGACATGTTCACCTTCGGCTACAACTTCCGGCCCTGGGTGGGTGGCAAGGTGCTGGCGGATGGCGCGTCGATCAAGCAATACGTGCAGGAAACCGCACAGGAACACGATGTCGAACGCCACATCCGGTACGGCCTGGCGGTGAAAGCCGCGGACTGGTCCAGTGTCGACAAATGCTGGCGGGTCACCGCCGAAACCGAAGCCACCGGCGAGACCGGGACCTACACCGCGAATTTCCTGATCGGCTGTACTGGCTATTACAACTATGACCACGGCTACAAGCCCGATTTCCCGGGTGAAGACGAGTTCAAGGGCCAGATGGTGCATCCCCAGCACTGGCCCGAAGACCTGGACTACGCTGGCAAGAAGATCGTGGTCATTGGCAGTGGTGCCACAGCCATTACGCTGGTGCCGACGCTGGCGGAGCAGGCCGGCCACGTGACCATGCTCCAGCGGTCCCCGACCTATCTCATGCCCCTGCCGTCCACCGATAAGCTGGCCCTGGGCCTGCAGAAAATTCTGCCGGATTCGTTGGCCTACAAGCTGACCCGGGCCCGCAATGTGGCGATCTCCCGCTTCCTGTACCTGCGATCCCGCAAGAGTCCCAGGCTCATGCGCCGGATGTTCCTGGGGATCATCAAGCGTCAGCTGAATGGTGAAGCCGACATGCGGCATTTCACCCCCGATTACGATCCCTGGGACCAGCGACTGTGTGTCGTGAAAGACGGCGATCTGTTCACCGCCCTGAAGACCGGCAAAGCCAGCATCGCCACGGATCACATCGACCGCTTCACCGAAACCGGAATTCGCCTGAAATCCGGCGAGGAACTGGAGGCGGATATCATCGTTCCGGCCACCGGCCTGGAGATCCAGATGCTGGGCGGCATCAAGCCGACGGTGGATGGCCAGGCGGTGGTGATGAAGGACAAGGTCATCTACAAGAACGTGATGGTCGAGGGCATGCCCAACGCCGGCCTGATCTTTGGCTACACCAACATCTCCTGGACCCTGAAAGTGGACATTGCCGCCGAGTACCTGTGTCGGCTGATGAACCTGATGGACAAGCGGGGCTACCGGGTGGTGATGGCCCGCGATACCGAGAACAGCCGGGGTGAGGACACCATCCTCGGTTCGCTCAACGCCGGTTACGTGAAGCGAGCCGCGGACAAACTGCCCCGCCAGGGCACCCACGGCCCGTGGAAGGCCTCCCAAAACTATCTGGAGGACGTGAAGATCCTCCGATTCGAGCCCATCGAGGACGGTGTCCTGGAGTTCGACGGCAAGCGGACCCATGCCAGCGTCGGGGAATCGGGCGGGTTCCTGAAACCGTTGCGGTCTGCATTGTTCGGATCCTGACCGGTCCGGACGCCGAGCCGACGACGCCCGCCCCGGGTTTTACTCGGAGCCGAGGTAGCTGGACTGGACGCTACGCCAGTCCTCGGACTCGGTCATGCGCAGAATCTGCTGGGAGACCTTTGCCCTGAGGGGACGACCTTCGGGCAGTGCCAGCGCATAGAGCTGCTCGGCGAAAATCCCGGGCAGAATCGTCAGTCGCTGCGGCCCGAGTTGCTGGTTCCGGTACTGCAGCAGTGCGCGATCGTAGACGATGGCATCGGTGTCGCCCTCGGCCACTGACACCATGGCGGAGGTCAGGTCCGGATACGTCTGGTAACGGATCCGCTGCCCCTCCAGATAGCGCTGACTGGCCGTGTTGTTAATGGTGGCAACGACCTTGCCGGGCAGGTCATCGGCACCCTGGATGCCGGTGCGCAGGTTACTGACGGTCAGCGACGAGGTGATGGCTGCGGTGAAACTGGCCACCATGATCAAACCGGCAAACATCCAGACCAGGGCGATCAGCCGGCCGGCAAAGGACACCGGCGCCTTGTCACCATAGCCCACCGTGGTCATGGTTACCGCGGCCCACCAGAAACTCGAGCCAATGCCCTGGGCGGCGGTACCGCCGAACTGCTCCGGGTTACGCCGCCGTTCCACCAGCCAGAGCACAAAGCCCACGGCCAGCAGCAGGGCGCCGAGGGCCAGGATCACACTGACGAACTGCCAGCTGATCAGCGCCTCCAGGCTGGCAAACAGGCTTTGCTCCGGTTGCGGCGGGACTGCGATCGACAGCCCGGTCTGGTAGAACGGGTGACTGAAGTCGAAGCGCGCCTCGCGGTCGGCGGTCATGGTCAGGGCGCCAACGGCGACGTCGATCTCGCCATTTTCGGTGGCGCTCAGTAAGTCACTGAAGGCCATGGGCACCCACTCGAATTCCCGCTCCATTCCCGCCGCCACGGTTCGCCAGAGGTCAATGCTGATGCCTTCCCACCGACCGTCCTCGGTTTGCATGACGAACGGTGGCACCTCGGTGATGCCCACTTTCAGGGATGGATCGGCGGCATGGACCTGGCCGGCGGTTGCGAGGGCGAGCAGAAAAACACAGGACAGAATCCGTTTGAGCATAGTAGCTGGCGACCGTTGCCGATCGCGCTCCCTTGTGAAAACTGGGTGGACGTTTGTGCCGTTAATTGAACGCTGCCTGAATAACGTCCCGGTAATTGCGAATGCGCTGCACGTAGTGCACTGGCTCGTAGCCGCGGGCATAGCCATAGCGTGTGCTGGGGTAGTAGCGCTTGTCCGCTTTCAGCGGCAAAACCTCCGACATATCCTGCCACGAGTCGGGATTCTTGTTCAGTGACCGGGCCAACTGCCGGGCATCGAGCAGGTGCCCGCGACCGATATTGTAGCTGGCCAGGGCCAGGAAGGTGCGGTCCGGTTCGGGGATCGTCTCGGGCAGACGGCGATGCCGGTCCGCCAGGTAGCGCGCGCCGCCGTCGATGGCCGCGTAAGGGTCAAGGCGATTGTTCACGCCAAGGGATTCCGCGGTGCGCTGGGTCAACATCATGATGCCACGGACACCGGTAGGGGATTTGGCGTCCGGATCCCAATGGGACTCTTGGTACGACAGTGCTGCCAGCAGATCCGCGGGCATGCCGGTCTTGGCTTCAGCCTCCCGGAATTCGTCGATGAATTCGGGAAGGCGGTCCTCAATGCGCCGGTTCAGGGCGCGGAGATCCACGAAATCGAAATCGCCGATGTAGGCGTAGTAGAGGTCTTCCATGCGGCCAATGGCCTCGTCGCCCTCGACGCTGTTCATCCATTCCCTGGCATCCGACGCCAGATCATCCGATCCCGTTGGCAGGTACCAGCCGAGATTCTGGCCCGTGGTCAGGTTCATGGCCACTTCCAGGTGGGGGAAGTGACGGCGCATAACCTGAACGATGTTGGAATCGGCCACGGTACAGCCGATGTCCCGATCGGCGACAGCCGACAGAATGACCTCGGTGGTTCGGTTGGCGTCTTCGGTGAACTCCAGGCCTGCGTACTGGCTTTTCAGCCTGGTCAGGGTTTCAACATAACTGGAATCCGCGGTGACTACGATCTCCGTACCGGGGAGATTATCGGGCTGCCGGGGCAGAGGGCGGGCATCACGGTGGCACACCAGCTGTTCGGTAATTTCGGTATGGGCCGGGCCGCGGCTGAAGCGTTCGTCCCGGGATGGCAGGTGTGTCAGGCCGGCAGCGGCAAGATGGGTCGTTCCGGCGTTGAGCGAATCCAGGACTTCGCTGGTCGAATCCAGCATGGTCCATTCCACTTCCCAGCCGCGGGCCTTGGCGTAATCGCTGATCAGCGCGTATTCCGGTCCCACCGGATTCTCATGCCGGTCCAGGTAATAGGTGGTCGAACCGTTTCGGGTGGCGACCTTCAGAACGCCGGATTCGGTGGGTGGCTTGAGCTCCGCTGCCGCGGTCGGGCTGGTCGCGTTACTGCTGCTATCGCTGCAGCCGGCCAACAGCAGCGGGAGAATGAGGGTGCTGCACGAGAACTTCCATCGAACCATGACGACGACTCTCTTTCTTTGTGACTTCTACGTAAAAATACGTACTTATCTCCAGTGATACTACTTAATCAACGAGTTGGATGCATGAACCTTGATTTTTTCGTCAGATCCGACAGGGTGTCGACCGGAATCAGGGAGCTGAAGGCCGTCAGTCAGATGCTTCGACAGGAACAGGAGAGGCTGGAGCAGAGCGCCAGGGCCCATGGCCAGTTGTAGTGGTCTAGTATTGGTTGTGCCCTCCATTGAAAGGACGCTCGATATGAAGACGCTCAGGTTGTTTGCCATTGCCCTGTTCACCCTTGCCACCTCGGGCCTGGTTCATGCCGCCGATGGTCTGATAGCGGTCAAGAGCAGCTACAGTGTGCCGGCCACGGCAGACAAGCTGGTGGCAGCGCTGGAGGAAAAGGGCATGACGGTGATGAACCGGGTCGACCATGCGGCCGGCGCGGAAGCCGCCGGCTCCTACCTGAGGCCGACCCAGCTGGTCATCTTTGGCAACCCGAAAGTGGGTACGCCGCTGATGCGGTGCGCACAAAGTGTGGCCGCGGACCTGCCACAGAAGGCGGTGATCTGGGAGGATGAAGACGGGCAGGTCTGGCTCGGCTACAACGATCCCGCCTATCTCAAGGCCCGGCATGGCATTGAAGGCTGTGACGAGGTGCTGGCAAATATCTCCAGGGCACTGGCCAGCTTCGCCGAGGCGGCAACGCGCTGAATCGGAACCGCTTCAATCGCTGTGAAAAGTACGGTTACGGAAAACCCGTACCAAACGATGTATGGGTGTGTCAGGCTTCACACCTGTCATCCGGTTTGGTCTTTCGGTAGTTCTCGGCCGGTCATTCTCTCTGTTGTAGGTGACTGTAGTATGGCCTCTCGCAGCAAGGCGGCCAGGCGCCCCCTCTGGCATCCGGCGTTCTGGGGATCCTGGTTTCTGGTATTCGTTCTCTGGTTGTTGTCGTTTCTTCCCATGTCTGCCAAGCAGCGCTTCGGCAAGTCGTTGGGTCGATTCCTGGCTCGTAAACTCAAATCCCGGGCCAGGGTAGCCGACGCAAACCTCTCTGCCTGCATGCCGGAACTGGACGATGTCGAGCGTGGCCAGCTGGTCGAGGACACGTTTGTCGCGTCGGCCCGGGGATTTCTGGAAAGCACCCATGCCTGGTGGCGGGATATGGCACCCTACTGTGAGAGTGCCTCGGTTCTCGGTATCGAGCATCTTGAGGAGGCCAAGCAACGGGGCAACGGGGTGCTGCTCATTGGCGGCCACTACAGCATTTTTGACTTCGCGTTGCCGCTGATTGCCTGCCAGCTCGACAAGCCGGGCTACATGTACCGCCCCAACAACAACCCCGTCATCGACCGGATGATCGAACGTGGCCGCCGGCGGCATTTCAACATTCAACCCTTTACCAAGCGCGAGCTGCGGCCAATGTTGTCGTTCCTGAAAGAGGGCGGCCAGGTCTGGTTCGCCTGTGACCAGGACTTCGGCAAGAAATCGGAAGTGTTCGTGCCCTTTTTCGGCGTCAACGCCGGCTGCATCACCTCGCCCAGCTATATCGCACGGCAGTCCGGAGCGTCGATCATCTGCGTCAGTCACCTGCGCATGCCCGATGGCAGTTACCGGGTGGAGTTTTCGCCAATTCAGGAAGAATTTGGTGATGATACCCAGAAGGATGCGGAAATCTGGAACGGCTTCATCGAGGACACCATTCGGGAACAGCCGGACCAGTACCTGTGGCTGCACAAGCGTTTCAAGAGCCGTCCGGAAGGTGTCGCGAGCGTTTATTGAACCTCTTCCGATGTGGTATTGCCGTCCTGCTGATCGCCATCGGATTGATTTGACCGTTGCCCGAATTTGTCCAGGCTCCGGGCGAGGGTGGCGTGAGAAAGTTGCCCCATGTGCGAATCCACCAGTTGGCCGTCGGCGTTGTAGAACAGGGTAGTGGGCAATCCGTGGCTGCCTGAGGCGCGGGCCAGCTGGCCAGCTTTGTCCAGATAGACGTTGTTTACCTCCAGCTGCTGATCTGCCAGGAACTCCCGGATGGTGCCGGGATGCTCGCGCTGGTTGGCAAATACGTAAACCACATCGGAATCGCGCTCCTGTGCCTGCTGAAGAACCGGCATTTCCCGGATGCAGGGCGGGCACCAGGTCGCCCACAGGTTGACCACCATGGGTTTGCCCTTCGCCAGATCCGGGAGTGGGCTGGGCTCCCCATCCAGAGCGGTAAGCGCCACCTCCGGTATCCCCCGGGCCTGTTGCTCGATCAGGGCAATGGTGGCAGTGGTGCCGGCCCAGAACAGGGCGCCCGTCGCTACGGCAACTGTCAGGGCACGGCGAAGCGCCTGTCGGCGCCAGAGCAGGTAGAGCGTCATCGCCAGGGCCCCGATCACGCCCCAGACCGCATCAAATCCGCCATCCCGGATATCGATGATCCCGAGCAGGTCATTCCGGTAGTGTTCGAAGTACTCACCCACAAAGCCGAGTCGGGCAGCGATCATGGCGCCGAGGAAGATATCGGCAACCGGGCCTGCCACCGGCACGCCGTACCGCCGTCCCATAAGGCCGCCCACCAGCAGGGCCAGGAGCAGGGCGACAAGCACCGAAAGATGGCCGATGGACAGGCTCATGGGGCCCACGCTTATACTGGTCATGAAAACTCCGGTCGGGAATGAGAGGTGTCTGTGACGGTCCGCCGGCCCCTGAGTTCCCGGCCGACCGTTAACAAATACCTATGGCGAACTCGCCGGGCCTCTGTTACTGTGCCCGCATCCTGCCTCTAGGGATTCCGCTTTTTCCGGCCGTACGCCGACTTGCGAACCATCCATACGACCTGTCAGAGGACGTCACCCCGTAAACGGCGCGTGACCGTAGTCGTCTTTTATTCCATGAATTGTCATGGCATCTGCCCGCATTCGCCCAGAACCGGTGTTCGTGGAGGCAGAACAATCAAGAGTTGATCCTATATGAGTTTTTCTTCACTCGGTTTGTCCGAGCAGCTGGTCCGTGCCACGTCCGATCAGGGTTACGATACCCCTTCGCCCATCCAGGCCCAGGCCATTCCCGCGGTCCTGTCCGGCAAGGACGTGATGGCGGCGGCCCAGACCGGCACCGGCAAAACCGCCGGCTTCACCCTGCCGCTATTGCAGCGTCTGGGTGAAAAGCCGCGCACCGGCAAGGGCCCTCGTGCCCTGATCCTGGCGCCGACCCGGGAGCTGGCGGCGCAGGTGCACGACAGTGTGAACCTGTACAGCAAGTACATTCCAACCAAGGCGGCTGTGGTCTTCGGCGGGGTGAAAATCAATCCGCAGATGATGAAGCTGCGCAAGGGCCTGGACGTGCTGGTGGCGACACCGGGACGACTGATGGACCTGTACCAGCAGAATGCGGTGCGCTTTGACGAGGTCGAGATCCTGGTGCTGGACGAAGCCGACCGGATGCTGGACATGGGCTTCATTCGCGATATCCGCAAGATTCTTGCGCTGTTGCCGGCCAAGCGCCAGAACCTGCTGTTCTCCGCGACTTTCTCCAACGAGATTCGTACCCTGGCCCAGGGGCTGCTGGACAACCCGGTTCAAGTCGAAGTGGCGGCCCGAAACACCACCGCCGAGAAGGTGAAACAGTCGGTTTATCCGGTGGACCAGAGCCAGAAAACGGCGCTGCTGAGCAAACTGGTTCGTGACAACGACTGGGAGCAGGTGCTGGTCTTTACCCGCACCAAGCACGGTGCCAATCGCCTGACCCAGAAACTGGAGCGGGACGGAATCACCGCCGCCGCGATTCACGGCAATAAATCCCAGGGCGCCCGTACCCGCGCGCTCAGTGAGTTCAAGCAGGGTGACATCCGGGTGCTGGTGGCGACCGACATCGCCGCCCGCGGACTGGACATCAAGCAGCTGCCGCAGGTGGTGAACTTCGAACTGCCGAATGTACCGGAAGACTACGTGCACCGCATCGGCCGTACCGGCCGCGCCGGAGAGAGCGGCCATGCCCTGTCACTGGTCAGTGCCGATGAGGGCAAGTTGCTCGCGGGCATTGAAAAACTGATCAAGAAGCAGTTGCCGCGCAAGTCGGTGGAAGGGTTCGAGCCGAACAACAATCTGCCCCTGAAGCCGAAAGCCAAGGCTGACCCGAGCAAGGCTCGTGGCCGTAATGGCAACGGCGGTGGTAATGGCCGGCCTGGGGGTAAGCCCCGCAGTGCCGGTGCCAAGCCGGACGGACGCAGTGGCAGCCGTAGCCAGAATGGCGGTGGCCAGCGAGGGCGGTCGGGTCAGCGTCAGAGTGCCTGAAGCCGGTTGATACCCCTGAAAAGGCGGAGCAGTTGCTCCGCCTTTTTGCGTTTGTGAGATAAAAAAGCAGGGCCCGAAGGCCCCGCACAGGAAGCGCACCTTCCGCCAGCCCACAGACCATGGAGGCAAACGGAAGACACGGGGATCAGAATTTGTAGGAAACACCGACCATGTAGACCCAGGGGTCGATTTCCACATCGAGTTTCCCTGTGGTGATTTTGCTGCCGTCGGCGGCGTACACCCCGATGTCAGCGTCGGTATCGATGTCGACCCACCACACGGCTGCGTTCAGGCCGATATTATCCGTCAGCATGTAGTCCAGACCCACCTCGGCCGCCAGCCCAAAACTGTCGTCCAGCGTGAGGTCGGTGCGGTCCACGGTTCCCGCAGGCGTTCCCAGGGTAGCCTGGGCGACGGCATCCACGGTATCTGTCAGCGTTTGCGTTGTCTTCTCTTCAAAGAAATTCGTGTAGTTCACCCCGGCGCCAACGTACGGCTGGAACTTGCTGCTGCTCGGCATCGGGAAGAACTGGAACGTCAGTGTCGGTGGCAGGTGCTTGGTTTCTCCGAGTTTGCCGGCACCGCCCAGAATGCCATCACCCTTGATGTCGTGGTTGAACGGGGTCGAGGCGAGAAGACCCAAACCGAAGTGGTCGCCGAGCATGTACGTGAAAGTGAGCCCCAGCTGGGTATCGGATTCGACCTTGACCTTGGCGCCCGGAATAACCTCGAGACCCGGCAGGTCGGTTCTCAGGCTGTTGCTGGACGAATCCGGATCCACCGTTGCGACCCCGGCACGGCCGATAAAATCGCCGGCCTCGTAGGCATTGGCAAGGGGGGCCGCGGCCAGAATCGCGCTGGCCAGAACACTGAGCTTGAACGTACGGGACATTTCGATCTCCTTAACCTGAAAGTGTGATGGGTTCAGGTTAATGACCGAGGAGATTGGAAAGTTGATTTGGCGCAAGATTCGCCGGCGAACCGGCCCGCTTCATTCAGTGCTTTGATGTAACTCAAAAAGAGCGCAGGTGTGGGGCTTGTGCCAATGGTCAGGCGGAGTTTTTTCTGCTTCCGCTTCGGCTGACAGGCAGGGACTCCTCGGGCACGAATACGTCCCGGACCGTTAGTGGCTGGCCGTCAGCGTCCTGGACTTCCACCGGGTGGATGGGGCGGCCCTTGGCCCGGTCCCGGAGATCCAGCGGCGGCTCATCGGGCGCAGGGTTCCATTTGTCGCCCCACTGACGCAGGGCAATCACCACGGGGAACAGGTCCCGGCCCTTTTCGGTAAGTCGGTATTCAAAGCGTGAGCCGTGCTCGCCAACATCGACCTTGCTCAGGACACGATTGTCCACCAGCCGGGCGAGACGGTCACACAGGATGTTCTTGGCAATGCCCAGTTCCTGCTGGAAGTCGACAAAGCGCCGGGTGCCGTACATGGCGTGCAGCACAATCAGCAGTGACCACCAGTCACCCACTTCATTGAGGGCGCGGGCGACGGAGCAGTTGGAATCATCAAAACGTTTTCTGGCCATGTCAGGGAGTGTACCGAATAGGGTTGCATTTTAAAACCAGATTGAATAGGGTTGCTTTACGAAACCAAATTGATGAGGTCGCTACGCTTTTCCTTACCTCATCGCCAGTCAGCTTCTTTAAGCGAGGAGTGTTCTTCCATGACCATGAATCTTGGCCCCCTTTTCGAACCGTTTGAGCTTCACAACCTGAAGCTGCGCAACCGCGTGGCCATGGCGCCCATGACCCGTAACTTCTCGCCGGGCAATGTCCCCAACGAGGACGTGGTCAGTTATTACCGTCGCCGCGCGGAAAATGGCGTTGGCCTGCTGATTACCGAAGGCACCACCGTGAACCACGCTGGCGCCAATGGCTACCCGAATGTCCCGGCGTTTCATGGCGACGATGCCCTGGGCGGCTGGAAGCAGGTTGTGGATGCCGTGCATGAAGCGGGCGGTGCCATTTTCCCGCAGCTCTGGCACGTGGGCGCCGTGCGCAAGGAAGGAACCGAACCGGATCCCTCGGTCCCGGGTTACAGCCCATCTGGCCTGTTTGCCCCTGGCAAGCCCAACGGCAAGGCCATGACCAAGGATGACATCGACGATGTGATCAAGGCGTTTGCGGATGCCGCCCAGGATGCCAAGGGGCTTGGTTTTGACGGCGTGGAGATTCACGGTGCCCACGGTTACCTGCTGGACCAGTTCCTCTGGGAAGGCACCAACCAGCGGGACGACGAATACGGCGGCAGCATGGAAAATCGTCTGCGGTTCGTGGTCGAGATCGTTGAAGCGGTGCGTCATCGCGTCGGCCCGGATTTCCCGATCATGCTGCGTTTCTCCCAGTGGAAGCAGCAGGATTACGAGGCGAAGCTGGTCCACAGCCCGGAAGAACTCGAGGCCTTTCTGGCACCGCTGGTCGAGGCCGGAGTCGACATCTTCCATGCCTCCACCCGCCGTTTCTGGGAGCCGGAGTTCGAGGGTTCCAACCTGAACCTGGCCGGCTGGACCCAGAAACTGTCCGGCAAGCCGACCATGTCCGTCGGCAGTGTCGGACTGACTGAGGACTTCATCAGCGGCACCTTTGCCAGCAAGAAGGAGGCGGTGGAACAGGCCGGCATCGACGAACTGGTTGAGCGCATGAACAACCGAGAGTTTGAACTGATTGCCGTGGGCCGTGCCCTGCTGCAGGACCCGGAGTGGCTGGTGAAAGTCAAGGAAGGACGGATTGGCGAGGTAGAGCCGTTCGCCAGGAAATCACTGGCCAAGCTGTACTGAGATTGTGTACCCCTTCAGCCCCGGTTGATCCGGGGCTTTTTTATGCCTGCCGGTTGTGCACCTGTCTGATCCGTAATCGCGTTCACCGGCAGATCCACTATCATGGGACCTATCGTTCATTGGAAGGGAGTTAAAGGATGTTCAACTCAGCCGTTCTTAAGATGACCGCCCTGGTGGCCATACTGACCCTGGCCGGGTGTGCCACGGTCGGCCAGGATTTCGCGACCCACAACGTCGACGAAATCACCATCGGAGAGACTACCCGCTCCGACATCGAGGCGTTGTTCGGAGAGCCCTGGCGCACCGGCGTCGAGGACGGCAAGCGGACCTGGACTTACGGCAAGTATCGCTGGTCGGCGTTCGGTGATGCCGAAACCACCGATCTGGTGGTGCGATTCAATGCCGACGGCACTGTCTCATCGTACGTCTACAACACCACCGAGTAAGCATCTGTCGGGCCTGGTCTCCGGCGTTTTCGGACACCAGGCCGCACCTTCCGCCTAGCCTCGCAGGCCACTCACCAGTTTGTCGATGCTGTCCTTGGCGTCGCCAAACAGCATCCGCGCGTTGTCCTTGAAGAACAGCGGGTTTTCCACCCCGGAGTAACCGGTGGCCATGCCCCGTTTCAGGATCACCACCTGATGGGATTTCCAGACCTCCAGCACCGGCATGCCGGCAATCGGGCTACCCGGGTCCTCCGCCGCGGCCGGGTTTACCGTGTCGTTGGCACCGATAACCAGCACCACGTCGGTGTCCGGGAAATCGTCGTTGATTTCGTCCATCTCCAGAACGATGTCATAAGGCACATGGGCCTCGGCCAGCAGGACGTTCATGTGGCCGGGCAGGCGACCCGCCACCGGGTGAATGCCAAAGCGGACGTTGACGCCCCGTTCCCGGAGCAGTTTGGTCATGTCGCTGACGCCGCTCTGGGCCTGGGCCACCGCCATGCCGTAGCCTGGAACGATGATCACGGACTCGGCATTGCGCAGCTCCTCGCACACCTCGTCAACGGTGGTTTCGTGCACCGACTGGTCGGAGTCGGCTGCGGCCGAGCTGCTGCTGGTCTGGCCAAAGCCGCCGAGGATGACGCTGATGAACGACCGGTTCATGGCCTTGCACATGATGTAACTCAGGATGGCACCGCTGCTGCCGACCAGGGCACCGGTCACGATCAGCAGGTCGTTGCCCAGCATGAAGCCGATGGACGCCGCTGCCCAGCCGGAGTAGCTGTTGAGCATGGACACCACCACCGGCATGTCGGCCCCGCCGATGGCCATGATCAGGTGAATGCCCAGGACACAGGCGATCAGGGTCATCAGTACCAGGGCGATCAGCCCCAGGGCCAGACTCTCGGTGCCCAGGAACCAGGCCCCCAGCAGCACCGAGACAATCACCGCTGCCAGGTTCATCAGGTGCCGGCCGGGCAGGGTCAGGGCCTTGCTGTCGATGCGACCGTCAAGCTTGCCGCAGGCCACCAGTGACCCGGTGAAGGTGATGGCACCGATGAATATGCCGACAAAGATCTCCACCAGCTTGATGGTGTGTTCGGTGCCCACGGTGACCTTAAGCGGTTCAATGTAGCCGGCAAAGCCGACGAAGACCGCCGCCAGGCCCACGAAACTGTGCAGCAGGGCCACCAGCTGTGGCATCTGGGTCATTTCCACCTTGTTGGCAATGGCGATGCCCACGCTGGCGCCAACCAGGACCGCAATCACAATGGCGATCAGACCGCCGCCGCTGACATTGGCCACCGTGGCAATCAGGGCAATAAGGATCCCGGCGACGCCATAGAGATTTCCGCGCCGGGCCGATTCCTGATGGCTCAGGCCACCGAGGCTGAGGATGAACAACACGCTGGCCACCACATAGGCCACACTGACGAGTCCTGTACTCATGGTGGTCGACTCCTACTTGCGGAACATTTTGAGCATACGGTGGGTGACCCGGAAGCCGCCCCCCACGTTGATGCTGGCGATCAGCACCGCGACAAACGCCATGATCCCGACCGCGACATTCTCGGCCTGGGCCAGATGCAGCATGGCCCCGATCACGATGATGCCGCTGATGGCGTTAGTGACGCTCATCAGCGGGGTGTGCAGCGACGGGGTGACGTTCCAGATGACCTGCCAGCCGATGAAGCAGGCCAGTACGAACACCGTGAAATGACGGAGGAAGCTTTCCGGGGCGTGGGCGCCGACCCCGTAGAGGGCCGCTACCGTCACCAGAAGCAAGACGCCCTTGCCGATCAGGCTGCGTCGGGCCGATTCCTTGCGCGCCGCTTCCTTCTGTTCCGCCGAGGGTTCCTCGGTGCCGGGTGCGGGTTTCGGACTGACCGGAGCCTCGGGTTGGGGGGGTGGCCAGGTCACATCCCCGCCATGCACCACGGTCAGGCCGCGGATGACGTCGTCTTCCATGTTGACCTGGGGTTCGCCGTTTTTCTCGGGGGTCAGCTCGGTCAGCAGGTGAAACAGGTTGGTGGCATACAGGTCACTGGCTACTTTGGCCATCCGGCTTGGCAGGTCGGTGTAGCCGATCACGGTCACGCCGTGCTGTTCCACGACCTGCCCCGGCTCGGTCAGCTCGCAGTTGCCACCGCGTTCGGAAGCGAGGTCGACAATGACACTGCCGGGCTTCATGGATTTGACCATGTCTGCCGTGATCAGCCTGGGTGCCGGCTTGCCCGGGATCAGGGCGGTGGTGATGATGATGTCCACCTCTTTGGCCTGTTCCGCGAACAGTGCCATCTCCGCCTTGATGAACTCGTCGCTCATCTGCTTGGCGTAGCCGCCAGCACCGCTGCCCTCTTCTTCGCCGAAGTCCAGCTCCAGGAATTCGGCGCCCATGCTCTCGATCTGTTCCTTCACTTCCAGCCGGGTGTCAAAGGCACGGACCACCGCGCCCAGGCTGTTGGCGGCACCCACGGCCGCCAGCCCGGCAACACCGGCGCCGATCACCATAACCTTGGCCGGCGGCACCTTGCCCGCGGCGGTGACCTGCCCGGTGAAGAACCGCCCGAAATGATTGGCCGCCTCGATCACCGCCCGATAGCCGGCGATGTTGGCCATAGCGCTCAGGGCATCCATCTTCTGCGCCCGGCTGATTCGCGGCAGGCTGTCGATGGCAAACGCGGTAATGTTTCGTGCCGCCAACTTCTCCAGTAGCTTGGGGTTCTGGGCCGGCCAGATGTAGCTGGCGAGAAAAGCGCCTTCTTTCATCAGGTCGACTTCGTGGGCTCCCAGGGAGGGGTTTTCAATCGGAGCCCGAACCTTCAGGATGAAATCAGCCTCCTGCCACAGCGAGCGGGTATCCACCGCAATGCTGGCCCCCACAGCCTCGTAGGCTGCGTCCCGGTAGTGAGCGGCCTCGCCGGCACCGGCCTCGACAATGACCTCGTAACCCAGATCGATCAGCTTGTGAGCCGACGGCGGGGTCACCGCCACCCGCCGCTCGTCGGTGAAAATCTCTTTCGGGATGCCCAGTTTCATAATGCGTGTGCCCTCCGGCTGAACCAAGTATCTGATATACAGACTAGTTCAACCTGAGAAACCTGCCCGTTTACAACGAAATGGGGTGATTACAGAAACGTCAGTTGTTGCTCGCAACCAGTTGCGCCAGCCGCTCGGGCGAAAGGGAGTCCACCATCGCACCGCGAAACTGCCGGTTGATGAAGCGCTCGGTCTCGATTTGAATGCGCTCCCGCTGGGCCGGCTGATCAATGTAATCCATAGCCCGGAACAGGATGTAGCGGATGGTCATGTGGGAGATTTCATGAATGGTGTCCGGGGCAACCGCCTTGACCAGGTCCCGGTCAATGATGTCCTCGACCATCTCACGCGCGCTGGCGTCCAACTGGGCTTCCAGGGCCCGCCGCAGGACAGGGGAAGGACCATGCAACTCCCGCACCGCCACGGTGGTCGCGGCCGGGTTGGCCAGGAAATAGTGGTACACGAAACTGACGGTGTCGTGGGCGGCCTGCTCGGACGTATCCGCCGTGCGCCGCAATTCACGGACCCCGGCCTTCATATCCTCGGCGATGTAGCCGAGCACGTTCAGCCCGAACTCGTCCAGGTTCCGGAAATGCCGGTAGAAGGTGTTCGGGTTCAACCCCGCTTCCCGCGCCAGCTCCCGCAGGCCCAGCGATGTCAGGCTCCGGCTCTGGGGGATCAGCCTAAGCGCGGCCTGCACGAGCTTCAGTTTGCCGCCTGTTAAAACACTCATGGTGTCCTGCCTTCGTTTGAGGGTAATTGGAGAAGACATTCTGAAACTGTGCGGAGCCAAGGATGGCGGAGCTCAAGCGCCACATGGACGTGCTTGAGCGGGTTTCGGAATGTCTTCTCCAATTGCCCCTCCCCAAAGGTATGACGAACAGGACAGTGGTTTGTCAGTCCGGGCCAACTCGCGGGTTTTGATCGAATCGGAGTATACGACTGTCTACCTTTCTGTGTATACATGTGTCTACCGATCGTCACCATGACGCGATCGACAACAACAGACAAGGCCGCACAGGCCACAGGAACACGAGGTTGCCATGAGCCAGACAACGAAGATCGCCATCATTGGAACCGGGTTCTCCGGGTTGGGAGTGGGCATCAAACTCAAGGAAGCCGGCTACGACGATTTTGTCATTCTCGAACAGAGCGACGACGTCGGCGGTACCTGGCACGAAAACCATTACCCCGGTTGTGCCTGTGACGTACAGTCGGCCCTGTACTCCTTTTCCTTCGAGCAGAACCCGAACTGGAGCCGGATGTTCGCCCGCCAGCAGGAAATCAAGGAGTACCTGCGCGGGTGTGCCGAAAAGTACGGCCTGATGGACCACATTCGCCTGAACACCCACGTTGCCGGTGCCCGCTACGATGAAAAACATGCCCAATGGACCGTGGAAACCTGCGACAGTCCCCGACTCTGGGCCTACATGCAGGACAAGGGACTGAAGCCGGGAGACTCGCTGGACCGAAGCGACAAGACCCTGCCGACTTTTGAGCGCTTCAAGGCTGATATCATGGTTTCCGGGATGGGCGGACTGAGCACGCCGGCCTATCCGGGCATCAAGGGCATTGAAACCTTCACCGGCAAGAGCTTTCACTCCCAGGACTGGGATCACGGTTACGACCTCCGGGGCAAGCGCGTGGCGGTGATCGGTACCGGTGCCTCCGCCATCCAGTTCGTGCCGGAAGTCGCGAAGGAAGCGGCCCGGCTGGATCTGTACCAGCGCACGCCGCCGTGGATCATGCCCAAGCCGGACCGGGAGATCCGCCCTCTGGAGAAAACGATGTTCCGCCGGTTCCCGCAAACCCTCAACGCCTTACGAAAGAGCATCTACTGGATGCTGGAAGCCCGGGTGCTGGGTTTTGTGGGCAACCCGCGCATCCTCAAACTGGGGGAACTGCAGGCCCGCCGGCACATCCGTAACCAGATCAAGGACAGGGAGCTGCGCCGGAAGGTCACGCCGGACTTTCACTTTGGCTGCAAGCGGGTGCTCATCTCCAACAACTATTACCCGGCGCTGGTCCAGGACCACGTAAATGTGCTGACCGATGGCATTCGGGAAGTGCGCGGCAATGTAATTGTGGACGGCGAGGGCAACGAGCGGGAAGTCGACTGCATCATCTACGGTACCGGGTTCAAGGCCCAGGATCCGATTCCCGCCGGCATGGTCCATGGCCGCAACGGCCAGGATCTGCTGGAGGCCTGGAAGGAGGGCGCTGAGGCCTACAAGGGCAGTGCGATCACCGGTTTTCCGAACTTTTTTATGCTGATGGGGCCCAATACCGGGCTGGGCCACAGCTCGATGGTGTACATGATCGAATCCCAGATCCAGTACATCCTGGACGCCGTGAAACAGATGGACCGGCATGGCTGGCGCAGCGTTGAGGTCAAAGAGGAGGCGTTCAGCCAGTACAACGCCTCGGTGCACGCCAAACTGGGTGATTCCGTCTGGCAGACTGGCTGCAAGAGCTGGTATGTCAACGAGAACGGCAAGAACACCACGCTCTGGCCGGGCTTCACCTGGCAGTTCCGGAATCAGACCCGCCGGTTCGATGCTGCGCAGTATCGCTGTGAGCAAACGCAGTCGGAGCTGGACAGGCAGGGCGTGGCGCTTGCCTGATCCCGCTCGTTCAGTCGCCCAGTGTTTCTTCAGCGGAAAGGTAGGTGCCGGGCGGCTGGTAGTAGTTGAGAAAAGTGGCGCTTTTGTTGTACCCGCGGCGCCGGAACAGGTCCGTCAGGTTCAGGCCGATGCCTACGTAGAGCGTGCGCTCATCGGGCTCATCCGGGGCTGAATAGCCCCGGGTGTAGTAGCCGGTGTGCAACTCAATGTGGCGAAGAAAACCCTGCTTGAAGGTATCGAAGCCATTCAGTTTGAGGGCCACCAGATATTTTGAGTTATCGTAATCGGTGGTGACGTCGATCTGGTTGGGCTGGAAGCCAAACTCCCAGCGCAGATCGACCTTTCGTGCCAGGCTCGGATAACGATAGCGATAGTAACCTGCCAGGGCGCCGAAGGCGTTGGCGACGAGGTCCTCGTATGAGAAGCCGAAGTCGCTGAAGGCGTCGCCCAATTCCATGTACCCGAAGATGGCAAAGGAGGACAGGGCGCCGTAACGGGCGGCGTTCTCCGGAGTGAAACACCAGTGCTCGTACAGGCTGGCGACGCCCTGAGCCGTGGCGTAGGTAGTGAACAGATGACCAAGTTTGTCGGCTCCGCCTTCGGGGCTGTCCTGGCCGAACCAGCCCTCTGTGGAGGCACTGGGACGGGTACTGAAATAATCCCAGTGGGCAACGCCCCAGGCGGTGATCACGCCCGCGCCAGTCAGGGTGACACTGGCTGCCCGCCGCAACCGGTCCTCCGGCGCAATCGGGGCGGGGCATTGGGCCATCACCGCGGGCGCAATAGCGAGCACCGCCAGTAGCATAGCCGTCCGGCTGGAGCAAAACAGTGCATCAACGGCCCCTGATTTCATGTGCAATCCTGACGGCCAGGTCCAGGTAAGTACCTCACCCCATCAGCATAGACACTGCTCCGATTCGGAACCTAACTGACCAGCGTACCCCCGTCCACCGCCAGGCACTGTCCGGTGATGTGGCGTCCGGCTTCGGAGGCCATCAGGACCGCCGCGCCCTTGAGGTCTTCCTCGCCGCCAAAACGGTTCAGGGGAATCCGCTCCAGCATGGTGTCCCCCTGGGCATCCAGCAGCCCCTGGGACATCTTCGAGGGGAAGAAACCGGGGCACAGGGCGTTCACGTTGATGTTGTACCGGCCCCATTCTGCCGCCAGGGCGCGGGTGAAGTTCACCATGGCACCCTTGCTGGTGTTGTAGGCGATGGTCTGCATGCCCTCCGGGTTGCCGGAAAGCCCGGCGATGGAGGCAATGTTGATGACCTTGCCGGTCTTGCGCGGGATCATGCAGCGCTTACCGACCGTCTGGGTCAGGAAGAAGCTGGCGTTGACGTTCAGGTTCATCACTTTCATCCAGCCCTCGGCCGGGTAGTCCTCGGCCGGCGCGCCCCAGGTGGCACCGGCGTTATTCACCAGAATGTCGATGTCACCCAGCTGGTCGATGACCTGATCGACCACGCCGGGGATACCCTCAAGATTGCCAAGGTCGGCGGGAACGGTGACCACCTTTATGCCCATTCCTTCCAGGTGCTCCCTGGCGGCGTCCAGCTCATGCTGCTTGCGGGCGCTGATGGCGATGCTGGCGCCCAGTTCACCCAGGGCTTCGGCCATCTGCAGGCCCAGGCCGCGGGAGCCACCGGTGATGAAGGCGACCTTGCCGGTCAGGTCCAGTAACTGTTTTACGCTCATTATTGCTTCCTTTGTACGGTGTTTCCGGGATCAGGCGCTGGCGGCGAGCAGGCCGTCGCTGACCTGGGCCAGATGGTGCTCGGCATCGCCGAACAGCAGGTTGATCAGGGTCAGGCGCTTGAACAGGTGCGCGGCGAACATCTCGTCGGTCACGCCCATGCCACCATGCAGCTGCACACCTTGCTGGCCGACATACCGGGCCGCCTGGCCCACCAGGGTCTTGGCCATGGACAGGGCTTCGCGACGACGTTCGCGATCGTCGGAGTCGGCCTCGCTGGCAGCCAGAATGGCCATGGACCTGGCCTGTTCGGCCTGGATGAACATATCTGCCATGCGGTGCTGCAACACCTGGAACTTGCCGATCGCCACGCCGAACTGCTTGCGGGTCTTGATGTAATCCAGGGTGGCGGTGTTCATGGCTTCCATGGCGCCCACCGCCTCCGCACACAGCGCGGCGATGCCAAGGTCCACGGCCTTTTCGATGGCCGGGAAGGCCTCATCAAGGGTGCCAATCAGGCTGTGGGCGCTGACCGCCACATTGTTGAATCGGATGTCGGCGGTACGGTGGCCGTCGTGGGTGGCAAAATCGTGGATCTCGATACCCTCGGCGGCGGCATTCACCAGGAACAGGGACAGCCCCTGCTTGTCGCCCACCGCGCCGCTGGTGCGGGCCGAGACGATCAGTTGCCGGGCCTGGGCGCCGTGGAGCACGGCCGTTTTATGGCCGCTGATCAGGTAGCTTTCGCCGTCTTTCCGCGCAGTCGTCTGCACGTGGCTCAGGTTGTACCGGGCACCGGGTTCGCTGTGGGCAAAGGCCATCAGCCGCTCGCCACTGCCGATCGCGGGCAGGATGTCGGCCTTCTGGGCCTCGCTGCCGTGATCGCGGATCAGGCCGCCGGCCAGCACAACTGTGGCCAGGTAAGGCTCAACCACCAGGCTGCGGCCAAAGTTTTCCATCACCACCAAGGTGTCGACGGCGTTGCCCCCGAGCCCGTCATAATCTTCCGGGAAGGTGAACGCCAGTAGTCCCATCTCGGCCAGGGCGGCCCAGGTGGCCGGGTCGGTGCCCTTGCCGGAATTGATCACGTGCCCGCGCTTCTCGAACCCGTATTCGTTGGTCACGAAGCGGCGCAGCGAGTCGTTCAGCATCTGCTGTTCTTCGGTGAGTTCAAAATTCATAAACGTCTCTCCAAATCTTAAGAGCTGCAGGCGCTTTAAAGACCAAGCACGAGTTGGGCGATGATGTTGCGCTGGATCTCGTTCGATCCGCCAAAAATCGATAGTTTGCGCATGTTGAAGTAATCGCCGGCCGCCGGCGTGGCATCGATGGAGCCGACGCGCGGGCCAGTGTAGTCGAGCTCCAGCGCGTCCGGAACGTGGGCGATGGCGTCGTGGCCGGTGGCTTCCATCAGCATCTCGAACAGTTGCTGGCCGATTTCGGTACCGCGGATTTTCAGGATCGAGGCCTGGGGTCCCGGGCCGCGCTTGTCGGTCAGTACCCGCAACACGGTCAGTTCCAGGGCGCGCAGCTCGGCGTCCAGTTGCGCCAGTCGATCCCGGAAACGGGTGTTTTCAATCAGTGGCCGCTGGCCGTCCCGCTCTTCCCGGGCGACTTCTTTCAGCCGCTTCATGGTGGCTTTCCACTGGCCGACGTTGGCCAGGCCGGTGCGCTCATGGCCCAGCAGGAACTTGGCGTAGGTCCAGCCCTGGTTCTCTTCGCCGACCAGGTTTTCGACCGGAACTTTCACGTTATCGAAATAGACTTCGTTAATCTCGTGCTCGCCATCCAGCATGATGATGGGGCGCACCTCAATGCCGGGGCTGTTCATGTCGATCAGCAGGAAGGAGATGCCCTGCTGGGGCTTGCCCTCGGTGGCGGTGCGCACCAGGCAGAAGATCCAGTCGGCGTGCTGGCCCAGGGTGGTCCAGGTTTTCTGGCCGTTGACGACGTAGTGGTCGCCCTCGCGCTTGGCGGAGGTGCGCAGGGACGCCAGGTCGGAACCGGAGCCCGGCTCGGAGTAGCCCTGACACCACCAGTCCTCGCCGCTGAGAATGCCCGGCAGGAAGCGTTGTTTCTGCTCGTCGTTGCCGAAGCTCATGATCACCGGGGCGACCATGCGCAGGCCGAAGTCGAGCTGGCGTGGTGCCCCGGCCATGGCGCACTCTTCCTCGAAGATCAGCTGTTCGATCGGGCTCCAGCCCGGGCCGCCGAATTCTTCTGGCCAGGTGGAGGCGCCCCAGCCCTTGTCGAACAGGATTTTCTGCCAGCGCTGGGTCATGGCCTTGTCCGGGCGCAGGCGTTTCTGGACGCGTTCGCGGATGTCGTCCGGCAGGTTGTCTTGCAGGAACTGGCGCACTTCGCTTCGGAAGGCATCCTGCTCCGGGGTGTAATTGAGATCCATGGACCACCTCTGCTGTATTCGTGAGGTAAAAAGGCCCCGGCGACAAGGCACTTGAGCGCCGGGGCTAGAAGGAGAACGCCGGGGGCGAGGGGGTCAGGCCACCTCAAACAGGCCGGCCGCACCCATGCCAGTACCGACACACATGGTGACCACCACGTATTTCACACCACGGCGCTTGCCTTCGATCAGGGCGTGGCCGACCAGACGTGAGCCGGTGGTGCCGTAGGGGTGGCCGACGGCAATGGCGCCGCCGTTGACGTTCAGGCGGTCCATCGGGATGCCGAGCTTGCGCTGGCAGTAGAGCACCTGCACGGCGAAGGCTTCGTTCAGTTCCCACAGGCCGATGTCGTCAACGCTCAGGCCGGCGCGTTTGAGCAGCTTGGGCACGGCGAACACCGGGCCGATGCCCATTTCGTCCGGCTCACAGCCAGCGACCGCGAAACCGCGGAAGATGCCCAGCGGGGTAGCGCCGCGTTGTTCGGCGACTTTGCCGTCCATCAGCACGCAGGCGGAAGCGCCGTCGGAGAACTGGCTGGCGTTGCCGGCGGTGACCACGCCGCCTTCCATCGCGGAGCGAATCTTGCTCACGCCTTCAAGGTTGGTACCCGGGCGGATGCCCTCATCCTGGCTGACGGTGACTTCCTGGCTGCTGAGCTGGCCGGTGGTCTTGTCCGCCACGCCCATGGTGGTGGTGATGGGCACGATTTCGTCATCGAACTTGCCGTCTTCGCGGGCCTGGGTGGCCAGCTGCTGGCTGCGAACGCCGTACTCGTCCATGTCCTCTTTCTTGATGCCGTAGCGCTTGGCGACGGTTTCGGCGGTATCGAGCATGGACCAGTAAAGCTCCGGCTTGTTCTGCGCCAGCCAGGGTTCCATGAAGTAGTTCTGGTTTACGTTGGCCTGCACGGTGGAGATGGATTCCACGCCACCGGCCACCATCACCGGCACCTTGTCGACCGCGATGTGCTGGGCAGCCATGGCGATGGCCTGCAGGCCGGATGAGCAGAAACGGTTGATGGTGGCGCCTGCGACGGATACTGGCAGGCCGGCGCGGATCGCGCCCATGCGGGCGACGTCGTTGCCGGTGGAGCCTTCGGGCAGGGCGCAGCCCATCAGCACGTCTTCGATTTCGTTCGGGTCGACCTTGGAGCGCTCGACCGCGTGCTGGATCGCGTGGCCGGCCAGGGTGGCGCCGTGGGTCATGTTCAGACCGCCGCGCCAGGATTTGGCCAGAGGCGTACGGGCGGTGGATACGATGACAACATCATTGGACATAATAATTCTCCGAATAAATTCGTGGACCGGTTATTTGCTATCGAAACCCTTGCCTTCCTCGGCGCGCTTGGCCAGCAAAGCCGCAGGCTCCCAGAAACCAGGCTGGGTATGGCGGTCTTCGGTGAAGGCCTGCATCGCGCGAACCACGTTGGGCAGCCCGACTTCCTCGGCGTAATGCATGGGGCCGCCGCGGAACACCGGGAAGCCGTAACCGGTCAGGTAGACCATGTCGATGTCGGAGGCGCGCTGGGCGATGCCTTCATCCAGAATCTGGGCGCCTTCGTTCACCAGCGCGTACACGCAGCGTTCGACGATTTCCTGGTTGCTGATCTTGCGTGGGGTGATGCCCAGCTCGGCTCGGACCTCATCCACCACCTTGTCCACTTCCGGATCGTGCAGGGCGTTGCGGTTGCCCGGTTCGTAACGATAGAAACCGGCACCGGTCTTCTGGCCATAGCGCCCCATCTCACACAGACGGTCGGCGACGACCATCTTCACCATGTTCGGGTTTTCCTGGTACTGGCGCTTGCGAATGGCCCAGCCGATGTCGCCGCCGGCCAGGTCGGCCATGCGCAGGGGACCCATGGCAAAGCCGAACTTCTCGATGGCCTTGTCGATCTGCTGCACGCTGGCACCTTCTTCGAGCATCAGCAGGGCTTCGCGCTGGTACTGGTTGATCATGCGGTTGCCGATAAAACCGTCACAGACACCGGAAACCACGGCGGTCTTGCGGATGGCTTTCGCCAGTTTCATGGCGGTGGCCAGCACGTCCTTGGCGGTTTTCTCGCCACGCACCACTTCCAGCAGCTTCATGATGTTGGCGGGGCTAAAGAAGTGCAGGCCGATGACGTCTTCCGGGCGCTTGGTGAAGCTCGCGATCTTGTCCAGATCCAGGGTGGAGGTGTTGGACGCGAGAATGGCGCCGGGCTTGCAGACTTCGTCCAGCTTCTCGAACACCGACTGCTTCACACCCATTTCCTCGAACACCGCTTCGATCACCAGATCGACGTTGCTCAGATCGTCATAGCTGAGCGACGGCGTGAGCAGTTCCATTTTCGCCTTGGCGTCATCTTCGCTCATGCGGCCTTTTTTCACCCGGCCTTCATAGACCTTCTGAATGGCGGCCACACCTCGGTCCAGGCCTTCCTGCTTCATTTCCACCAGGGTGACCGGGATACCGGCGTTCAGGAAGTTAATGCTGATGCCGGTGCCCATGGTGCCACCACCGATCACGCCCACGGACTGGATGTCGCGCACCGGGGTGTCGGAGGGCACGTCGGCAATCTTGCTGGTCAGGCGCTCGGAGAAGAACGCGTGGCGCAGGGCGCGGGATTCGGGGGTCTGCATCAGGTTCACGAACGCCTCGCGCTCGACTTCCATGCCCTTGTCGAAGGGCTTGGTCACGGCCGCGTGTACGGCATCGACACACTTCAGCGGCGCCGGGTAATTCCTGGCCATGGCACCCACGGTGTTGCGGGTGAACATGAAGAAGCCTTCGGGGTTGGCGTGCCTGGCTCTCAGGTCGCGTACCTTCTTCAGCGGCAGATTTTCGCTGACCACCTTGCTGGCATAGGCAATGGCCGCGTCCAGCAGTTCACCCTGGACGATTTCATCAAACAGGGCGCTGCCCTTGAACTGGCTGGCCGGGACCGTGCTGCCGGAGACGATCATATTGAGCGCGTGCTCTGCGCCGATCACCCGGGGCAGGCGCTGGGTGCCACCGGCGCCGGGCAGCAGGCCAAGTTTGACTTCCGGCAGGGCGATCTGGGCGTCCGGCTTGGCGATGCGGTAGTGACAACCCAGCGCCAGTTCCAGACCACCGCCCATGCAGGCCCCGCTGATGGCCGCGGTGACCGGCTTGCGGCTACTTTCAACATAGTTGATCACGGTGTTCAGGTTGGGTTCGGCCGTTGCTTTGGAGGAGCCGAACTCGCTGATGTCGGCGCCGCCAGAGAAAGCCCGGTCGGAGCCGATCAGGACCACCGCCTTCACGGCGTCGTCCGCTTCGGCTTTCAGGATGCCGTCAACAATGCCTTTGCGCAGGTCCAGGCCGAGGCCGTTAACGGGTGGGTTGTCGAGGCGGATAACGGCGGTGTGGCCGTGTAGATCGTAATGGGCAGTACTCATATGGCAGCTCCCTGATACTGGCATCAACTGGTTGGAAAACGGTGTACGGAACGGATGCTTGAAAAGTCCATACAGTGGTGTATTGTTGTCCGTACACTAATGTATGTTTTGCGTCCAGTCAACGGTTTCAGTGTTGCCGTTCCTGTTGATGTAGAATGCAGATTCAACGCCGACCAGACTGATCAGAGCAGGATCCGATTCCGGAATGAACGAAGCCGAGACTCCAAAACGCCGTGGCCGAAGCGCGTCGGAAAAAAGTCAGCTCACCCGCGACAACTGGCTCGATGCCGCGGCTGGCGAAATAGCCGCCGGAGGCTTCAGTCAGTTACGGGTGCTGACTCTGGCCAAGAAGCTCGGCGTGACGCGGGGCAGTTTTTACTGGCACTTCCGCGACCATGAGGATCTGGTGTTGAGTTTTCTCGACCGCTGGCGGGACCGGCGACTGCACGAATTGCAGTACTGGAAGCCGAAAGGGGGCGATGTCGAAACCGAATTGCGGCAGATTCTCGAGCTGCTGCTGACCGATGCCTCGCGCAACATCCGTCGACTTCAGGTGGAACTGGCGGTGCGCGATTTTGCCCGGCGCAACGAGTACGCGGCGGAGTTGGTCACCCAGGTGGATGCGGCCCGCATCAATCAGAACTGCACCCTGTTCGGCCGCATGAGCAGTGATCCCCAGCACGTGCGGGATCTCTCCCTGCTGCTGTATGTCGCCACCATCGGATCCCAGGTGGTGCTGACCGGCAAGAAAGGTGATGAAGCGACCATCCGGCGAATTGAGGATCTCATGGCCCGGGTCGTTCTGGGGCAGCGCGATGAGCCGTAGTCGCGCACTGTGGCTTGCCTTGGTACTTGGCCTGGCCAGCCAGTCCCTGGTTGCGGACGAGAACTGCCAGCAGAGCGCCAGGACGGACCTGGAGCGACTCTATTGCCAGGTGATTGCTGAAGGGGCGGGGCAAAATTTGCCCTCTCAGGCCGATTTCAGGCGCAACGACCCGGAGGTTCAGGCGTTGCTGCTTCGGGGCCCGGCCCGACGGCTCGGCATTCAGATGCCCGATGCAGAGGGGGCGTCAGACCGATTGGAATCCCCGGTCGCGGCCCGGCCTGCTGAACCGGTACCTGAGTCCCGGGACCCAGGACCGGCACGCAGGGGGCGCCTGTCGGACTGTCGCCTGGAGGGAGAGCGGATCACGTGTCCGGACCGGAATTTCGATCTGGCCCTGAACCGGCCGAACAGCGAGTTGGCGCCGGGGGTTCTGGCACGTGACAACCGTCTGGGTCTGAATGCCTATGAGGGTGACCTTGCCAACGAGACGGCGGTCCGGCGTTACCTTTCGGATGCCTACGACCGGTACATCCCCAAGATGGTGGAGATCGGATTGGGGGCCAATACCATGAGTTTTACCGCCTTCTACAACGCCTTCCAGACTCTGGAAGGCGGCGGCGTTAATTTCGCCGGGCGCATGGAACAGACCTTCCAGCTGCTGAAACAGGACAAGCAGAGCCTGGCGGTAAAGGCCCGCTACCACGAGGAGCTGCCGGACAACCTCTTCCTTTGTGATGCGGTCAACCGCGACATCATCGTGTGCGATAACGTGGGCACCAACTGGGTCTTCGTCCGTTCGGACCGCTAACAAGGACCGGGATACGTTCACTTCCTTACGGCAAAAAATGCCTGAGGCGACTAGACTTGCCGGCTTTCACCAACCGTCGGAATGCTAGGAATGCTTGAAACTTTTTTCTCCACCTTTATCAGTAGCACGATCCGTTTTCTGTTCCTGCTGGCGCCGTTCTTTGTGGTCACCATGTTTCTTGCGCTCACCCGGGGCCTGCCGGCAGCCGAAAAGGCATCCATTATCCGTCGGGCCTGCATTTCCGCGTTTGTGCTGGGCCTCGTGCTGTTCTTTGCGGGTCCCCTGTTGTTCAGCGCCGTGGGCATCACGCTCAACTCCTTCCGGATCGGCGCCGGCACCCTGCTGTTCCTGACCGCCATCAGCCTGGTCACCAGCGGTACCCGCAACCATGCCACCGGGCTGCCCGAAGAGGACCGTGATGACATTGCGGTGGTTCCCCTGGCCATTCCGGTGATGATCGGCCCGGCGACCATCGGTGCCATACTGGTTTACGGCGCGGAACTAAAGACCGTGCCGGAGGTAACCGGCGGCCTGCTGGGGCTGGTGTCGGGACTGCTGATTCTGGCGGTGCTGCTGCGGTTGTCCGGCTATCTGGAGCGGGCTCTGGGTAAGACCGGCCTGAACATTCTGTCCAAGATCAGCGGCCTGATCCTGTCGGCGATGGCGGCGGAAATTGTCTTGACGGGTATTGCGGGTTTCATCGCCACCACCTAGAGTAATCGGGCGATTCTGCTTTCCTGCCCCAGTGAGTTGTATGTCGGCCAACACCATTGAACACAACCGAATCCGCCAGAACTTTGAGGGCGTGTCGTCCATTTGGCTGTTCGGTTACGGCTCGCTCATCTACAAGGTGGACTTTCAGTTCCTTGAACGACGTCCGGCGACCATTCATGGCTGGGAACGCCGGTTCTGGCAGGGGTCCCATGATCATCGGGGCACCCCGGAAGCGCCAGGCCGGGTTGTTACGCTGATTAAGAGCCCAAACGCCGCCTGCAAGGGCATGGCGTACCGGGTTTCCCCCTCGGTGTTCGAACACCTGGACGTGCGGGAGAAGAACGGGTACCTGCGCTTCGCCACCACCCTGACCTTTGAAAATGGCAGCCACGCCGAAGGCCTGGTGTACATCGCCACGGAAGACAACGAGGCCTTTCTGGGCCATGCCCCGGATGCCGAGATTGCCCGACAGATTGCAGGCGCGACCGGCCCGAGCGGACCGAATTCCGAATACCTGCTGCGTCTCGCGGAGTCCCTGCGCAGCCTCGGGGACTCCTGCCCCCACACCTTTGCAATCGAGTCCCACGTGCGTTCTGCCGCAGGATGCGACACCTGACCGCCCGGGAACGTAAAGTCCAGCGCAGCTTCCGTAAAGTTCTTGCAAAGCCGGCCGTCAGCGGCTGACTTTTGCGCCCGGTTCGATAGTCTGGATTCAGGAGGCGCAGGGGGAGGTTCTCCCTGCCCAACCCGTTTCCTGAAGGACAGGAGAATCGTGATGAAAAGATTACTGATTGGAAGCTGTGTTGCCGCCCTGCTAGTGACTGCCGCACCGGCCATGGCGGAAGGGTACCGGGACGGGGGGCATCCGTCGGGGATCCAGAAACAGCTGGATCGGGGTAAGGCAATGCCTCCCGGGCATCAGAAGAAGGAATTTCTCAAGGCGCACTATCGCCGCGACCACCACGACCGGGATCGCCGGTACAAAGATAAACACAAGCGCAAGTACCACAAGCGGGACCGCGATCATTACAGTCGCTATGATCGCGGCCATCATCACCGGGACAGGCACCGCCACTCCTATCGGGATCACCACAGGGACCGCCGGCACGACCGGCGCCACTATCACCGGGAATACCGGGTTCATATCGGCTTCGATGATCATGTTCCCCCGGAATACCGGATGGCCCGAATCATTCACAATACTCGTGAGCTAATTGAACCTTCCCACCGTTGAAGCCCCTGGCCGGCTCCCTGCGACGGTGCCGCAGTCCGATCAGGACCAGCGGCACCACGATCATCAGGCTGCCGGCCAGGAACCAGACATCCGGCACTTCGCCAAAACCGACCCAGCCAATGCCGACAGCCCAGATCAGGCCGGTGTATTCGGCGCTGGTGACCTGGTTGGCATCCACCTGCTGGTAGGCCAGCAATACGGTGATGTTGTAGGCCAGTATGAACAGGGACGATCCGAGGGCGCTGATCAGTATCCCGGAATCCCAGGCTGCACCTTCCCACCAGGCCAGACCGCCGGCCGCGGGCAGGATCAGCAGGTAGTTCAGAAACAGCTTGTGCACGGTGGACTGCTTCTTGGGCAGTTGGCGGACCATCACCGCGTTGATGGCCAGCGCAAAGGCTGAGCCCAGGGCAGCCACCGCCGCCCAGTTGAATTCCACCGGCCGAAGGATAACCACAATGCCGGCAAAGCCACTGAACACGGCAGTCACGCTCAGCGGGGTCAACCGCTCCCGGAACAGGAAGACGGACAGCACCATCACAAGAATCGGGGCGGCGTAGAAGACCGCATTGGCGGTTGCCAGCGGCAGATTTCCCAGTGCAATGACCATGCACAGAATGCCGGCCAGGTGGATGTGCGCCCGGAAGGCGTGAACCC
Organism: Marinobacter albus; assembly: GCF_030238305.1. NCBI lineage: Bacteria > Pseudomonadati > Pseudomonadota > Gammaproteobacteria > Pseudomonadales > Marinobacteraceae > Marinobacter > Marinobacter albus. Next base: position 89,164 of record NZ_JASSQD010000001.1, read on the forward strand.
GGAAGCCGGCGAACAGGCGCTTGCGGTCCAGTTGACCGGCCAGCGGCAGCAGGAACAGCAGCGTGATCACACAGCGCAGAAAGGCAAACTGGAACACCGGTGCCCCCGGCTCCAGCAGCTTGATGAAGACATCGGAGATCAACGCCATGGCGTTGCCGATCACCAGCAGAAGAATGGCACTGTTGACGGTTTTGCCTGACATAATTTGACCTCCTTATTTCCTGCGTTTGGCGTTCGTGCCCCGAGCGCCACCCTCAGCATGTGTCAGTCCAACGCTAAGGTGAGATCCGAGGGTCTTTGAAATCAATTACTTGGGATGGGGTCACCAAAATTTCGATATTGGGCGACCGTCATGAGGTGAGATTTCTCATAGCTCTCCACGGATAGCATGAGATTTTCCAAAAAAGGTCAATTAAAACATTGACCTATTGCGTCAAGGCACTAGATTTAGCACCAAAAAGAAGGCAGGTAAAGCGGCAATTGCGTTACCTCTAGGACCAAAATTTAGGGGAAAGGAGGGGAGTGAATAACTTAACTTAGTTGTAGTCGGATGATCGATTTCACAAGGGCGGCGGTAAGTAAGCGTCCGGCCATCAAACGTTGTCAGGAATGGCCATGTTCGAGTTTGGGGGATAACGGGAGCCGGAATTTTCGAACTTGGGCTCGGCCCAATAAGGTGTCAGGATTTAAAACTATTAAACTGAACTGGTTAAGTTAAAGGGGAGTAGGTTAGCAGGTCACAACGATGAAGGGCTGGAAAGTGTCTAGAGAACTGGTGGCGATTTAGACGACAAATAGATCCCTCCTCGGCGAATCAGCGGCAGCATTGGAGGCTGCCGCTGACTCGAAAGTGAGTCTAATCGTTACTCTACACCGAAAAATTTACTGCAAAAGGCAAAATTCACCGTTGCCTAATCGTCGTCATCGTCTTCATCTTGCTGACAAGACTCGCATAGCTCGCCAGTTACGCCCCAAGATCCATTCTCACCAGTGAAATATAAAGTACAGAGACACTCAGCACATTGAATTTGATTGCTCATATTAAGCTCCTTTCTCTCGACACTATTTGATAAAATTTATCGCAGAACTAAGATTATTAACCGATTAAGGACTCTGTTTCAAAAGGCTACAGTCATAGTATAACTTCATGTAATCGCCTTCATTTTTAAATCTATTTTATACATTAGGAATGCACTTTTCTTAGGGGAAGTTGATCTTGGTATTAACGTTTTTGGATCCCGTGAAGTCCCTGGTGCATAGCCTATTAGTATTGCGTATTTTGCCGCTTCAGCACCCAGGGGTTCATAAAATCGATCAAACAAATGCTCTTCATTATTTTTTTTCAACTCCTTGTACTGATGCTTACAAAACGCACAAATTTCAGTGTAAAGAATAATAAATAGTGGTCCAGCGGAGTACTTTGCTGATTCGAGTGAATTTTTATAATGGTGAAGTGCGGATGCTGCGTCGCTCGATGAAACTGATATTCTTGCTCGATTCCACTCACAAATCCATATTGGAACTTCGGCACTTGTTTTAAACATTGCTTCGATCGGATCGTCCATTGAGTTTTTACTATATAAAAACTCAAGTGTGCTTGGGACTTCCAAGGCGCCAATAATCGAATAACTTAGCAGCCTCAAGTTTTTTATTAACTCATGGTAGCGTTGCATTGAAGCTTGAATTTTTTGCCCATCGATCACTTCCTCGTCGTTAACTATCAGGTCAAGTTGATCACTGACAGGAAAATAGTTATTCCCAGAAGTAAGCATAGGGTAGTTCCAATCCCACAATTTATTTTTCGTATAAATATCTTTTGACGGTAATTCACGAAGATGCCTATTTATGTTGTGAACCACAAAAGCAGAATAGGCTTTTACTTCAAAAGAGGCTTCGTCTATATCCGCAGGAAGCAGTTGAAGAAGCGGGTTTATGATAGAATAGAATCCATTCCACTTTATTTTATTGTTTTTATTTAGCCTACCAATAACTTGTTTGGACCTCGTATTGATCGACTGCGATGATAAATCTTCATTCCATATTGCTTTATCAGAATAATTTTTATGATTTAGTTTAAAATCATGAAACTGATGAAGTCGGTGCAGAGACACGCCACACCGTTCAGTCACAGAATCAACGAACGTCCGAAGTGGCCAATCATTGGACTCGCCGTTAACATTACCACTAAGATGATTTTTGTTAATTGAAACGTCGTTGCTCAATGACTCTATCAAATCGATCAGAATACTTTTCACGAAGAAAATATACGAATCCAGGTATGTTCTAGGCTTTGCAGCATGCTCCCTGACAAATTCTCTATAATACATTATCGAAGACTCATAGATTTTATAGGCAAAGTCGGAAAGCTCTGATGATTTATAGACGTCCTCGATGACAACTTTTATATATCCTTTAAAATCGACGAGCTCGTCATAAGAAGCAAAATCTTCTTTGGAAAAATAATTAATGTGACTTTGGATGGTCTTATTTTTTCGAACTATTTCCTTTTGACCGGGAGAGATTTCTGATGTTACTGATATTAATTCACTAAGCGTTCCATATGTATCATCATCTTTTTTAGTCACACAGAAGGCATCTTGTAACGCTTTTTTCCTTTCTTCCTCATTTGCGGGAACATCGAAGTAAATATCTTTAAGGTCACTAGACCATAAGCCCAAGCTATCGCAAATAATTTTGTTGAAATAGCCCAGTGTTGGCATTTTTTGGATTTCTAACGACATAATTGCTTTTCTCCAAGCGAATTTGATTTGTACATTAGAAGAAAAACTACGCTCGCACTAGGTATCAAAACAGCGATCCCTTCGTATGGGTGCCCGCCATGACCTGCTTCCCCGCGGCTTAACGGTCTATCATCGCGTCTGTGCTGAAAGCACGACCGGTTTACAGGAAGACCTATTGCGGACCGTCAGCCACTTTTCAAACTGGCGTGGATCAAGAAAGATTCTTCTGATCCCACGGGCTTTTGAGAATTTCCCAAGGACCTGACAAGGTAGGACGTCATTTGCGGGTTGCTCGAACAACTTTCTAACCAATCCTTATTTTATTATTTCAACGAGGGAACGGCGTGCGTGTATATGTAGAAAAATTAGACTTCATTCCAGCTAGTCTGAGTTCAAGGCGTCGCACCCTGCTCGTGGACACCGAGAATTTCGACGACAATCTCCGTTTGGAAAACCGATTTGGGCAGCCAGCCGACGAAAAGCGCTCTGAGTCGATGCTTGCAATTGAGGTCGAAGCACCCCCGTGGAAATCGATGAAGGAAGGATCGTGGTATGAGCTAGCTCCTTCGCTTTTCGAAGACTTCACCTACCGACCTGTATCTGAGGAGGAGGAGGGCGGAACGTTTTTGAGGGCCCGCTTAACTGGGCCTTTGCGACCGATTGATTTCACGGAGTACTTGAGTCGCCCAAACTTCGCCGAAACCCAGATCGGTGGAACGGGAGAACGAGTTTTCGACAGTGATGGTCCACTTCAACTCGCAGTCATCGATTGTGGTCAGGGAAACTGGAACGAAGTTCGTTCACCGAAGAGCGTACTTATCTATGATATTGGAGCTTCGATGCGATACTCGCGACCCGAAGTTGAACAGTTAGTTCGGAATCGAGCTCTGGCGAAGGATCCGAGGAAAATAACGGCCTTTATCAGTCATTGGGACGTAGATCACTACCAAGCATTACTCGCAATGTCTAAAGCAGATCTCAGCAAGCTTGGCTCCGTTAAAGCTCCAAGCCAGCTGCCCAACACAACTACTTTTCGACGATTAACAAACGACCTCGCTGCTGCCGGTGTGCCACTGTATTCATTGCCACCCGCATCTCCCCCATCTTCTGCTGGGCAAAGGATCGTGCTGTGCCATGACAGCAATCTTTCCTCCTCTCAAATCCAACTCTTCCGCGCAAGCCCAGGGAGGTCAAGAAATCAGACAGGTATCGTATTAGCCGTCCTCGGCCCGAAGCGCACGGCAATTCTTACGGGCGATCACCACTACTCTAAGATCCTCGCAGCTTTGCCCTCCTATTTGCCGAAGAACCCTGTAGTAATGGTAGCCCCGCACCATGGAGGTCAAGCCGGCACCTTGGACTTGAGTTCGTGGCGGCGGACTTTTCCTAAGATGGAGGTGGCAATCTCCGTCGGGCTAAACCCCTACGGACACCCCTTCAAAAATATCAAAGCCAAGCTATCCACGCTTCAGGGATCTGCCCCGCACATAACTAGAGTTAGTGGCGATCTTACATTCCCGCTATAGAGTAGACTGGGGTAAGTGCAGCCTCCTTTTGGGAATGTCCGTAGCAACGGGGTAGAACCCGACCGGAGTTAGAAAAATCCGGCTTCTGACACTGTATCCTTCCTATTTTCTAGCTGGCATACCGCAACTTCAATGGACACGCATTGATAACTTCTCATCAGAAGAAGACCGTCTGCTGCATTTCGGCTCTTCCTCTATTCCGTATCCGCGCATGCTGGCAGCGTCTTGCATAAAAAGACCCCTCGATAGACACAAAACTTCCTTGCTATAAAAGCTATAAATACTACTATTAATACTAATATCGCTAAATGGTGGGGTCTAGTCATGGCAACGATCGAAGTTGATTTTGAAGTTTTCAAAGAGCTAACAGTTCGCCGAGAGTCTGAATCGATGACCGAAAATGACGTAATTCGGTTGCTCCTTGGGCTTGACGGTCAAGCATCTAAACCTACAGCAGGTAACGAAACTACGGGCGGAAAGCCATGGGTATGTAAGGGTGTTGCCTTTCCCCATGGGACCGAATTTCGCGCGACCTATAAGGGCCAGCTGTATACCGGGGTTGTAGCCGAGGGTGCTCTTGTAGTTCAGGGCAAGCGGTTTACTTCACCCTCGTCTGCTGCCGTTTCAATAACGGGCAATCCAGTTAATGGCTGGAGGTTTTGGGAGTGTTTGCTTCCAGGGAAAAAGCATTGGAAAGTGATTGCAGAGTTGCGGAACTAAACATGCCTAACCAAGCGCGTGACCCGGATGGAGGAAAGGGCAATCTGTTTGCTCAGCGTTCTACGGTGCGAAAGATTGGAGCGAGTCATGAAATCTGATGGAGTATCGGCTGCATTCTCTTTAATACTGGAGGAAATTGAGGTTGTTGAATCCCAATTAAATCAGGAGGGTTCCGCTGCATTTAGCAAAAGCCAATATGACGACGCTGAAGCTATCAGCAGCGCAGGAAAAAAACTTAAAGAGTTTCGTTCTAAACTCGAAAAATTACAGAGTGAATGGAGCTCTGGAATCGACATAAAAACCCGTGAAAGAGTAAAAATTGAGCCCGGATATTCGATGAGGCCGCATTCTAAAGCTGCTCGGACAGGTATCAGAGTTACGCTGGCTAATGGGGCTGTAATTCAGAGAGATACCGCTGCTCAAACGATGGCTGAAACAATCGAGTATTTTGGACTAGAAAACGTTCGTGCCCTGAGGCTTACTGTGAACGGAGTCGACCTGGTCTCGAAGTCGAAGCATCCAAAATACGGGCAAGTTCAAGTTGGTAAATTTTTTGTCGTTACCCACAGCAATACCAAAAGCAAAAAGAGATTGCTGGAGGATCTGTCAACAAAGCTCAATCGACCACTCACAGTTGAGATTATTGGGTAATAACCCATAACCAGTCTCTGTTATCGATGCGTGTCCATTACATTAGGGGCTGGTTATATCTACTGATCGGAACAAGGAGAGAGTGTTTGGAAAAGTCTAAAATTGCAGTTTTCATCGACGTTGAAAATCTGACTCAGTGGGTGAAGGATGATGGAACTGAGCGATTGATGGCAGATATCAGTGCTATTGGTCAGGTGATCGTCAGGCGTGCGTATGGAGTTTGGAGTAAGCCTGGTATCTCCAATTTCCAAGCCCCTTTGAATCGCCTAGGGTTCGAACTAATCCACAGTTTTCACCCCGTCAGTGGTAAGAATTCGGCTGACATCCAGCTGACTGTTGATGTCATGGAACATGCACTGCGGCTAACTGATGTCGATTGGTTTGTGCTGGCAACGGGAGATTCTGACTTCTCGCCACTATTTCGTCGCCTCAGGGAAATGGGAAAGGAAGTAATCGGGGTTGGCCCTCGTTCACCATTGAGTGAGAGTGTGAAATCGTCATGCTCTCGCTACATCCATACAGATCCTGTCTCAACCAACACGAGAGAGCTCGAGTTCGATGATGCAGCTGAGATCGTAGAATCCATTTTGGCTGCAAGTACTGAACCATTAGCTTTGAATGTACTGAAACAAGGTGTCCTCAACGTCAATAGCGCATTCAGTGAAAAGGACATGGGCTTCGGCTCTTTTTCTATGTTTCTGAAGGCTATAGATACGGTTGCCCTTAAAATGGCGCCCGGCAGCAATACTATTTGGTTGGCTGAGCTGGTGACAACAGACAGCCCCCGTAAGTCTGACGCTGGTTTGACGCCTGGAAGTCGGGAGAGTTATCAAGCTCTGCTGCGCAAGAAAAAATGGGTCACTGTCCCGAGAGAGTTGCTTGGGCTGGTTGGTGCGACGCTTGGAGATTTACCTCCGTTAGAAAAGCAGGACATGATCGAGGAGCTGATAGTACGCATCGCATCGGTGCGAAAGGACGTTACCGCAGCAGATATTCGAAAGGCGATTGCTCTGCTTTACAAGGCTCAGATGTTTGAAATGATTGACGATACTCAGCACGATAGTCGTTTGCTGAAGCTAAAGTCTGAACATGACCACATGAAAGAAGTGGATATGGCATTTATCCGCAGACTGAGGTCTGCGTGTACCGAGAATGCTGTTGAGTTTGAGCCCTCGATTATACAGAATCTACTTTTTACACAACCAGCAATGCCTGATCTATGCACTATGTTACGGAGTGTTGAAGCGGAAGCGGTTATTTAAAAATCAGTAGTGCAGCTAAACGAGAGATATTTAAAAGAGGTTTCTGCCTTTAGCATGGTATCCGACCAAGAATATCAAGCCAGTTGGGTTTTGCCGGTCTAGATAATTAGACCACCGACGCACCCAAGAGATCGGCGGCCTAAATTTATTCTACCGCTTAAGCGGCTAGCATGATTTGGTCGATCATTTTCAATAGAGATGGAAGGGCCAAATGAGGCCTATGTCGGTTAGTGTTCGCGGGAGATTCGCAGATCTCTTGTACAAAGAAAAACGATGTCACTTCGCCTCTTTTGATGTCTATGATTTCTTTTCTGCTGGCATGCAAAAGCTGAAGAAAAGACATCATGACCTCTGAAATCGTGATCTGGGCGACATCCCAACTATCTGCCGATTTTGGACATAGGACCGGGCCTTTTCTATCTTCAAACCCGCCTAACCCTCTGAATAGCTTAGAAAGCTCATTTTTGCTTTGAGTTTTTAAAGGGCTCGAAACCAAATCTTTAAAGAGCTGCTTTTTTCTTTGCCAGAGGAGTATTAGGACCAGAGCCCCTACGGTGAAGGTTTGCTCATTCTCATAGGCGCGCGTTTTCATCAGTGTGTCAAACGTCGCGGCAAGCTGATGTTGACTCCGCAAGTCTAAGTTAAAAGCATCTGATACCCACTGGAAGTCCACGTAAAACTTTTCTATTCCGGATTGAACCTCGGGGTAGGATGCGAATATCAAGGATCCTAAATTGTCTTCACTATCAAACATCTCATATTCCCGTTCCAGCGCCTTAGCAAACCGATGATTATTCGGAAGGCTCAAGTGGACTTCTCTAGAAAAGATGCGATTGAAGTAAACCTCTGCATCGAATCCTGGTCCATACATCCCTCTGAGGGATGCCTGTAGCTGTTCTCCATCCGTCGCGAAGATGAAAAAGATGTGATCAACGTTGCAGATATGCTTTACAACTTCGATTAGCTCAATCGTGAAGTTTGGGCGGCAGCGATCCAATTCATCTATGAATACATATAGGGGTGCTTTGAAATACTCGTTTCCTGCTCCCTCATGCTGTTTGATGGTTCCGATAACGTTTGATAATTTTTTTTTGAATTCCTCAACGGCCTCCTTCCTCTTTTGCTCAGCCTCATAGGGACTCGTGCCAAGGTTTATTCCCTCAGGCACCTTCATACCGGTGCTAACAGAAATTAGTGAACGCATTAGCTGGAGGCCGTTACTTTTAAGGAATTCGGTGAGCTCTTTGTTCGCAGTCAAGCTGGCGTTTGCATTCTTAACGACTTGCGCGTCTTTCGATGTTTTAGCGCACTCGTCGAGGCGTCGACTAAGCTGCGAGCTGATCTCGTACAAGAAGGACATCAGGGGATCTTTTGAATAGTCGTTCTCCCACGCATTGTATTCCAGGACAAGATAGCTTTGATCTTCGAGATCTCTTTTCCAGCGATCAAGAAAAAAGGTTTTTCCGAACCCCCAAGAGGAATTGATGTTAAGGGCAAAGCGAGATGATCTGTTTTCGTACTGTTGCTTTAAGAAATTCGTCAGGAGTACTGCTTGGCTTTCTCGGTCCAGTTTGTCGGCTGCCCAATTGTCGGTCTTAGTTTGGTTTCCCGTCGCCATCTCATTAGTCATGACCGCTCCTGTTTGTAAAAAAGTTAAATTTTTCGTGATGTTAGATATCGAGGAACAGTACGTCTAAATTTGTAACCGAACAAGTTGAACCTAAAAAGGTAGGCTATATATCTCTGCTCGTATCGATCCGGAACTGATTTTTTTTGAAGTGATGCGCGCTTGAGTAGATGTTATTTTGTAGAGTTCGTGGATCAGTGCTTCTACCCCGTTGCCACGGATGGTTTTAAAACGGTTTGGACATACTCCTGCGAAAGGGCGCAATGCCCCCGGGGATTCTGTAAGGGCCTGCAACTAAGGAGGCAACGACCTGGCCTCTTTTGGCTTGACCGCTTATCACCTCGCCTGCGCTGAGAGCATGACGTGCTCACAAAAAGACCGGCCGCGTACCCTCGGTTGACCATTCTGGCTTTTCGCCCATTTGAGTACGTCGGCTTTCACAAGATTACGAACGTCTTGAGTCGAACAATTTAGGGCTTCGGTGACCTGTTCGAGTTTCAGTTCTTTTTTTTCGTGCCGGAGCAGCCGATTCGTTAGCCACTTCTCGAAATTGCGTTGATTAAGAAATACGCTCCTGATCCCACGGGCTTTTGAAAAACCCCCAGGGGCCCAACAACGCATGACTTGATTCGCGAGTTCACCGAAGGTCGTCAAATATTTCTTGAAGGCTGGGTTGTCCGGGAAGATTTCAATCGAATCCTCGGGAATTGGCAGTGCATGGATGATGCTACTTAACTGCCGAAGATCGAATCTGCGGCTACGGGAGAAGCGCACATTTTTGTGGGCGATCAGAGCCTTGCCCCTAAAGAAATCCTGCGCGGAATCTATGCTCATGCCTGTAATTTCTGCGAAAGACTGAACAGTGACTTGATATCGGTAGCCTGAGCTTCCTTCCGATTCTAGACTCCTGTCTCGTCTCGACTGGGAAATGTACTCCGTGACTTCCGGAAAGTTCTGTTTTGGGGTAGGTGCCTCGGTGCCAAGACGAGCTTCTTCACAAGGGCCTCGCCAGTTTTGCTCAAGGTGAGCATTAAACAGATTGCAGGGGGCTTCCACGAAATCCGTCCCAAGAAAGCGAAGTTCTCGTCTTCTTTGATGACACTGTTTGCGCCAGGATGCATTTAGATCTGGTCTCTCGAGGAGCAGATACGCACGACGTACAAATTCAGAATGGCCACTGATACTGGGGCAATGTTTGACCGGCTCGTGAATCACGTCGAACGGGCGCATGGCAAAACTGATCGCCAGGCAAATATCTCTCAAACGGGATGCGTCCACCTCAGTTAACTCAGCGCCCATCTCGTCCCAGAGCTGACGTTCCGTCTCGGTGACCTCGGATGCGCGGCTGAGCTCCATGTCATCCCAGTTTTTTTCGCAGTACGGGCAGCCTATGAGCAAGCTCCCTCCCCAGTTGAGCTTCTTGTGACAGCCAGGGCAGTGCTCTACCAACAAACGTTTGTGCTTTGGGCAATGGGCCGTGACTGCCATTCCCCACCGCCAGTCCAAGAAGCCTTGCTCGGATACACAGTCAGGACAAATCCGCGGGAAGCCAAGCCTTAGGTCGGAAATCATGCGATGTTCTGATCGTAGCCATGGAAGTTGGTCTCGTGCTTTAAATCGCACCCTGTGATGCTCTAAAGGCCTCTCAAGCCTTAGTTCCAGTGCCCTGAAAATTTCCCTGGACGGCGCTTCGAGCCACCCGGAATTTCCGGACGCGGCCATGGTCTCTGTGCCCAGACAGCAGAGGATTTCGGCCGGCTTAAACACGCAGTTGAGTTTGCCAACACGCAATAGGAATCCGTTGAAGGATTCGTCAGGGTGAGGTTCCGGCCTAAGAGCGAATCGTTTCATCAGTGAATATTCCAATTCTTCGAATTCTCACGAGCCGCTTTTTTCTGAGCTTTCGCGGCGTGCTCGAGGACCCGCTCGTAATTTGCACGGAATGGATTGAAGTTTTTAAGATCTGGGTTCATTGAGGTTTTGGTGAACCCGTCAGCAAGGTCGTTCTGAGTAATCATTTCCCCTTGCTCTGCGCTTTCAAGCGCCATTTTTATGAGCCCTGCGATCAATCGAGGGATCCCTTTTGTCGCGACGTATACGCGAACCATCATCTCCTTATTGGCCAACGGAATGAGCTTCACACCTTGTTGGTTGAGAAAGCCCGTGCATGCTCTCAGATACGAACCGAAAGCCTGGAGATTTTCCTCCGAGTCAATCTGAAACGGCGTGAGACGCGTCTGGCGTTGAGCAAATCGCTGGTACAGTTCGTCGTAGTGGGCAATGGATCGGTAGCCCGCTGGTGTGCCAGCCATAACCACGGCCAGCTTGTGCTTATCCATCATTAGTTTGATGTGATTAACCACGCCTCTCGTGTTTGACTTCGCTTGCTCGCGCAGAAAATGCTGAAACTCATCGAAAATGAGCAGCTCTACCCCTCGCTCGCGGATCAGCTCATTGAGCTTCTGTTTGAGTTCACCAACCGTACCCTTGATCGATCCTTCATAACTCGACGCCAGCAGGATTTCCTGGATCAGCGTCTTAAGAGTTGGCTCTGCGGGTACAGAGACAAGAATGATTGGCTCTATAGAACGACCAGGACTCTCCAAGTCGTTGCGCTCTTTGAGATGACGTTTGATGTAGGACGCAAGGATGGAGGATTTCCCCAAGCCTGGTATCCCCATCAGCAGCATTCCAATACCTTCCACGCCGGACATTGCATGGGTTCGCTGAATGTCAGCAACTGCCTGTTCGAAGCGGTCATGTCGTGTTCGCCAGTCCGCAAAAGCGACGGTCGCAGGCTTCAGTCCTCGCCAGTTTCTGTTATCACCATCAATCATTTTCGTACTCTCCATCTGCACCGTATTCCTCTGCTCTGGGCTCCAGTGGTTCGCTGGACATCGAATTCCTACCGACAGTTGGAGAGGAAAGGGTGTCATCGCCCTCTCTGAGTCTCATAATCTCCGCACTTATAGCGTTGGTAGGAGCACGTTGGGTGCGCCGCGAGTTAACTCGTTGCATGTTTACGTCGTGTGCTTCGTTGGCATTAATGACGGTTTGGCTTGACCTCGCGTTACGTGGGCCGGTGAAGCCTTTATTGGTATAGGTCCTTGCGCGCAAGACCTTTAACTCAGCGAGTGTTGTGCCTGGCTCGATGTCCGGGTCTGTCACAAAAGCCTGGAAAATGTCATCAGTGATTGGATCGACGACGTTGACTGAATAAACGTCATTGTGCGTGTACTCCACTGTGACCTGAGCTACCTGACCTTGTCTTTGAAGAGTCATGCCGATGTTTTTGAGCTTGTTGTTAGGGTCGTTGTAGCGCAGATTGTTGAGCTGGATCCCTTGATGCGCGTGAACCCCTGATATGGTGCAGGTTCTGGTTTCACCCATGGTGAATTTGATGCGCTCGAAGTTGGGGGGCAAATGCGGTGGAAACACACGTGCTTGCTCTTCCCAAACGTCATAGGGGGTTTTGCCGCCCAGACCGCGATGAGCCGTTTGGTGATATTCATCGATTACCCATTCGTAAAGGGCGGTGCGGAATTCCTGCAACGTCATTGATGCTTTCTCTTTGATCGTCGCATCCAGGTTGGCACGATCCGTATGTTTTCCGCAGTAGCCCCGCAGTGTCTGCGCAAAGCGAGTGCGTAACGTTCGAAAGAATCGTTCGACGAATGGTTTGCGCCATCCCGAATAGGTTTGCACGATCTGGGACTGGCACCCTGCGTCGAGCAGAAAAGACTGGGTTTGTACGCTGGCATAACCAGAGCCCCCATCGCTCACAAACGTCTCTGGCGCGCCATACATCGGCCAGTTGTTTTGGACGGTGCCAGGCAAGGAATCCAGTGGCTTGGGGCAAATCGCATGCTTGTAGCTGTCAATCACCGAACCGGATGATTCGCCGCGCCCAACCTGCACGATTAAACCTAGAATTGAGCGTGAATAGCCGTCGATGACTGCGAAAAGCGTTACCGGCCCCAGATATCGACCGTTCTCATCGGTGACGCCAATGGCGAGATTCACCGCATCCGCTTCCACTCGCTCTAGAATTCGTTCAGTCCGAAGTTTTTTAGTGGCATTGCGGCCCGCCGCTCTTGCAGCGCGCCGACCCTCGCGTCTTTCGATAAATTCAATCGGGTCGAGAGCTTGCTTTGCCCATTTGCGAAACACCTCGCGGCAGGGTCTTCTAACCTCTTTTCCGAACCTGAGCTCAAACTCTTCGGTAAAGCAGTCGTATGCATACTGAAGCGTGGGGTTTCCGAGCTGTAGGTAACAGTCGTCAATCATTTCCAGCGCGAAATCCCGGATATCTTGTGAAAAGCAGGAGTTGCGATCGCGTGTCGTCGCGCCCAGCGTGGAAGCAATGCCATGGGAGTGCCTTTGCGCTTTTTGAGCCCAACGTGCAAGAGTCGCGGGAGAAATTGGGTTCGTGTCATGGATTTCCCGGGCAACTCTTCTAATGACTTGTTCTCGGATCTTAACCCCGCCAATACCGTCTTTTTTCGTCAGCCGCTGCAACTCGTCGAGATAGGCGGAGCGTCGTTTCAGCTCCTCAAGATCCGCAATCGAGAGGCGGGGTGCCTTAGGCGAAGCAACTTTCCCTTTCGGTATTAGGTGAAGGGTTTTCCCGAATTCGGATTCAATCTCACTGCGAGACTTAATGATGGTTGGCTGCTTTTCGTCGTCGAAGGTGATAGCGACGCTTGAGTCTGGCAGCGTTGTCAGAGTCGCGTGTAGATTGTGAAAAGACACCCGGTTTCCGGTCACGGCGATGGTATTAAACATGGTCAGATCCTCTCGAAGTTTCTGGATGTGGGAGTGTCACCAGGTGAATTCCAGCCGGGCCCAAGGCTTGGTCAGATCGCATCGCAGGAGTTTGTGGGCGGCGGCGCGGCGAATAAAACAGGGTTCCATTGCCAGAACTCCAATAAGTCTTTGAAGCTCTGATATCGAGGCAGAACGCTTATCTGTGGCGTTGAGAAGCGTTTGGTATTCACCCAGGGGTGCGGGGGCATCAAGCACTGGTGTTAAAAATCGGATATTTTGAGCCTGATGCCCGGGGCGAATGTCATCTTCAGTCAAAACTCGAAAGATTTGGCCCCGCTCTCTGAAAAATCCGCTAAGCTTCCGGGCTTTTTTGCAGAACTCTGGGTTGTTCGCCGCGCTCCGTGTTTTCACCTCGTCAACGTATTCGAGTCCGCGCTCAACGACCAAAAAGTCAGGCGTATAGCGCCTGGGGCGGCCAGCGAGGTGAAATCGAATCGAAAAGGGCTGACTCTCGACAGACTCTGCGGTTTTCTCAAACCGAATCAGATTCAGGTAGTCGAGCTCGAGAGTACTTTCGACTGCGTACACTCGACCGTAATGGGCTGAGTGCGTGAGGTAGGAAGACCGAATCGGTGATTGTTTGACGAGCTCACGTTGCTGCATTTGTTACTCCAGTTGTGCTTGTTCAGATATCAATCAATAGCTAAAAGCAGATCCAGCGCAAGAGTGTAAGGCTCTGTTTTTTAACGTATTTAATTTCCGTTATGGAATGTTGATATCCACGTGTTCACAGGTAAGTAACTAAACTGCGAAGCAAAACCGGACAAAAAATTTGGGAAAACTGAAGATTTTTTTCAGAAAAGCGTCGGATTAAAGATTGGTAATTTTTATAGGTTCAGACAAAAAGGGCACGAGGCATGGACTATTCGACAAGTACTGTCAGTACCGAAGAGATCGGACGGGTTGCGATGCACGACGATGTGAAGCGGAGAGCACTTTCAGTCGTCGAAAAAAAGCTAGGTCACATATTCGGGACCGACAAGACTTCTGAAGTGCATCAAATCGCAGAAGATGCCCTGAATGAAGTCACTATGGGCCTGCTCAATGCGACCCATGCTGGTACAACCTCGTTGAAAGCGGAAGAAACCGGTGTAAAACCCGGTAGTTTAGCTAACCCCGTTACACGCTACCTGTTAGCGGGCGTGTCGAATTACTGCGATATCCGGCTCAGAAGGTGGTCAGTAAAGAATGAGAAGGGTGAGGTAGGTCGGCGTGCCAGGCATATTATCAGGTCAGAGCTGGCTGACGATGCTGACTACTGGGATCAACATATCAGCCATACTGAAAGTTTTGGGTCTCTGGACAATGACCGCGTAGATGCATTGCTTTCAGCGAAGGGCCTATCGGGAGAGGACATCGATCTGATCAAGCGAAACCTCGGGGGCTGGAGTTTTGTAGAGCTGGCGGCGGAATACGGCGGTACCGCGGACAAGTATCGGCGCCGATTTCAGCGGGCTCTATATAAAGCTGGTATCGATTCCAGTTTGCTTGGATAAAAGAGCGTTAGGTCTAAGCCTACGGTTTTGGTAAAAATCACTACGGCTCCGACGGATCGGTCAGTCTAAGCTGCGCTCCGACAAGGGGCCACTTAACATCGGCGTTGTTTGCATGAGAGAGGAGGCCTATGGCTCTGTTAGCCGAAGAAATAGTTGAAGAGTGGCTAAATCGCCAAGGCTATTTCACGATTCGCGGTATTCGCCTTGGTGTAAACGAGGTTGATCTAGTGGCTGTGAAATTTTCTCAAGGCTCAGAGGTCACCTGTCGCCATATAGAAGTGCAGGCATCGATGCGGCCGGTTAGTTACATATCAAAAGTTCCGAAAGCTGCACGGAAATCTGGTCGTGCCCCAAATAGTGCCGCACGCTCTGAAGAGGAGCTGGTCGAAGGCGTAGCCGAGTGGGTGGAGGGCAAGTTCTTTGCCGCCAAAAAGCGAGCCCTCATGCAGACACTCTGCGATGGAAACTGGACGTCAGAGTTGGTCATCAACAACGTCAAATCTGAACAGGAAGTCGGTCTGATCTCGGATCATGGAATAACAATCCACCGCCTCTGCGATATCGTCCGGGAACTAAACGATAGTTCAACATTTCCTATCAAGAGCGCCGCAGGTTCTGACTTTATCGATCTGCTTCAGATGGGCGCAAACACGCAAAAAAGCACGTAAGGCGGACGGCATTAAGCCAACGCTTAGCTTAGCGATGGCTATGTGGGGGTTCCATCATGGTACATGGCAAGGACGAAACCCGAGACAATCTGGCAGTCGAAGATTTTGGGTCTGCCGACACGACTCCAGATGAAAGAGGTCTCGCACGGAAGATAGCCCGCGAAAGAGGATGTTCTCCTCTGGAGGCTTTGCCTGAAGCAAAGGCGCAGATTGAGGAAAAGGACAGACAAAGAAAACAGGCCAAGAAGTTTGCAAAACAAGTTAGAAAAGCCCGGAAAGCCCGCAAAAAATCTAATAGCGCTAAAAAGCGAGCGCCCGCTGGCCAAGCGAGCTTTACGGGTGAAGTTCAGGGCGGCGCACCCGGCTTAGGGAAAAGAAAAAGCTAACAATTTACTCCAGTTCGTTCCCGCCCTGTTGAGCCACTCACGCTAACCCCGAATTAGGTCCAGCGAAAATTGAACAATTCGGTTCCTTTCCAGTGTGTTCCAACCACTTTCAACTTTGATCTTTGATGAGTGTCAGTTTTGAGTACAGTCAGCTGGAGAGGCCCGGCTGACAACACGCTCAAAGCCCACTATCCTAGCCGTCATTAACTCTTTGAATGCAGGGAGCTCAATGTGAGTCAGCCATCCGAAACCTTCGGGCTTGAGCAGATCATTCTTCACCACTCGTACAAAAAGATGGCTGGAAAAACGGTCAGAATTCCCTGTCGCGAACGAACTCACCTATCCGGTGACAACGGCGCCGGCAAAACAACAATCCTGTCTCTGATCCCAGTGTTTTATGGGGAAGAGCCAGAGCGCCTCGTATCCAAGGCCGGTAACAAGGTCTCCTTCCTGGAGTTTTACCTGCCTTCTCCGCAATCCATGATCGTATTCGAGTATACCCAGCAGGACGGCTTTTGCTGTGTAGTGCTCTACCGACATCGCTCCAACAAGCTGTGTTATCGATTTCTGCGGGGCGCCGTCGATGAAACCGTATTCTCCGAGAGCATGTCGGACAGGCTCCGGGAGGGGGCGTCAGCCCAAGAAGTCATCGACCTGCTCAAAGACCAAGACATTCGAGTTTCCCGTCAGATCCTGACCATCCAGGATTATCGAGCCATCATTCAGCGAGATCCAGATCTCATCCGTCGCAAGGGTGCAGACAGTAGATCCCTGAAGGCCGAGGCTGGTGAGTTCGGACTGGGAGGGCCACAAACCCAGATGCGGTTCATCCACAAACTCGCTCATGTTGTGCTCAACAAGAACAATCTGATGGGCAACTTCAAGACTATGATTTGCGAGACGATGTTCCAGGACATTCATCTCAACTCCGCACCTATACCTCTGGACGCGGAAAGCCTTGTCTCTGAAATACGAAGCCTGAAGGCCTTCGCCCGGGAGACTGACCGGATCCGTCAGTGCCTCATTCAAAACAATGAGCGCCTGGCGCTAATGGATGAGGCGCTTCAAGTGAAGTTGGACATGCAGGCAACGCTGGTCCGGGATCAAGACCGTCTTGGGCTGAAGGAAGCGGAGTTGCGCGCGCTCAACGACAAGATCGAAGAACTGGAGGCCGAATTCCGGGATCAGCAAAATGAGCGCATTCGAAAAATCGGCGAAGCCAGAACCAACATGGAGCAGCTGGAAAAACGCCTCACCCAGCTACAAGAGACTTACAACGAGTACCAGGACGCCGAGCTCCCCGAACAGGTAGAAGCTCTCAAGACCCTGCCAGACGTCGAGAAAAGTCTTGCCGAAACGAAGCGCTATTACGAGATGATCACTAGTCAGATTGAGGAGTACGAGCGCAAGTATCAGGAGGATATGGCCAAGCTGAAAGGTGATCATGCCGAATGGTTGGCAAAGCTGAACGACGAAATCTCAAACAAAAACTCCGAGCACGGGAAAACAGAAATCAAAAAATCCGAGGCGCTCGGTGAGATTGAACGCGCCAAGAACAAAGAAGTACTCGAAACCACCCAGGCCCGGCAAAAGGGTCGCGAGAAACTGCTTGGCGACAAATCCAAGCTCGAAGGCCGCATCGAAAACATCGGGTACCTGGAGTCCGAACAGAAGCTGATTGACGACGCCTCAGCCGAAATCGAACAAGCGGACGCCAAACATCAGACCGCAGTCGATCGCCAGAGTGTTACCGATGAAGCCGAACGAAAAGCCCGGATCGACCATGACGCTGAGCTGAACAAGCACTCTCAGGCAAAGGCCCGCCTCGAAGAGAAGACTCGGGCTCGCGATGAGTTGGTGGAGTCTTTGAATCCAGAACCGGACACCTGGTTGGCAGAGCTTCGCAACCAAGATCCGGACTGGGGCAGCCGGCTAGGGCGCATCATTGACCCTAATTTGTTGCAGCGCAAAGACCTGAATCCGAAACTGGCCGATGACCAAGTCAACTCGGGTCTGGTCATGGGATGGAGTTTGGAACTGGACGCCATCGACATTCCGGCCTTCGCGGACAGCGAAAGCCGGATCCGTGAACGCATCGAGAGAGCAAACCAGGCCATCGCGGTTGCCGTCGACCAGCTGAGTGAGGCAGGCCAAGCCCTGAAAAAGGCGGATGACCATCACACTCAATGTCGGAATCACAACGATGACGCCAAAGTGCAGGTTCGTCAGAAAGCCCAGACGCTTTCGACAAAACGTCGCCAGCTTAAAGAGTTGAAACACGGCATTCAGAATGCGCTTGAGGAGCGAAAAAAGCGTATAGAGAATGATTTGGCTGAGATCGAGGGGCAGATCGAACGCCATAACGAAGAGACAGAGAACCTGCTTCGGGGCATTGAGGAACGATTCAGCGAAGCTCACCTTGAGTCCAAAAACCTCTGGGATGAACAGCTCCATAGCATCGAAGATCAAATCAAGGGGCTTCGGGATCGAGCCAGAGAGGGCGAAGAGAAGCACCAGGAAGATCTCAAGCAACGGCACAAAACCTTCCTGGAGGTTGTCTCGGAGGAAGGGCTGGATGCAGAGGAGGTCAGTCGCACCAAGAAAGCCGTCGATCAGTATGAGAGGCGCATCAAAGAACTTAACGAAGCCAAGCCCATCGTTGAGGAGTATCAGCGCTGGTTGGCTCAGGAATGGAGCCAGTTGGAATCGTTAAACAGCCGTTTCACAGATGCCAAGGGCCTGTACGATCGACGGGTAACGGAAGACACGGACAAAGAACGGACGTTCAAAGCGACCATGAAGGAGTGGCGCGACAAGCGCAAATCGCTCGATCAGGAAAACGCCGCGATCAATACGGCCCTGAAGAACGCTGTCACCATCATGGACAAGATCCCCGAGGCCGGCCGAGGTATTGAGGGGCGGGAGGGCGACCTCAAAGCCCTGACCTCAACCCTGCAAGAGTATTTCAGCAAGCTTGTTGATCTCAAACGAGCGGTTATGGCGTCCTACCGCAGCGCCCAGCGGGTGCTCCAGAATTACCACGGAACCCAGATCCACAAAACCTGGGACGAGATCATGCAGCATCGCCAAGCGATGATGCCCAGTGATGAGGATTTCGACCCGGAAGCCCAAGCTTTGCGCCACGTTGAAGGTTTGAGGATTTTGCTGGAAAGCAACCTACCACAGCTCGAATCAGCAGCCCGCGAGCACTTTGCCAACGAAGCCGGGAAGCTCGTAGCCTACTTCGAAGGCTTGCAGAACCTGCACCGCAAAGTGAGACAGGTGGGGGCGGTACTGGACCGGCACATCAACACGAACCAGAAAATCGAATCCCTGGAAAACATCCGGATCGTTCTGACCCCAAAAATTCAGGACGAAATCAGCTGGGCACCACTGAAGAACTTCTCGGAATCTTGGAAGGACTGGGCACCGGTGAATCAGCGGGAACTGCCGAACGACGAAATCCTCGGGGGCTTCCAGCTGGTTCAGAGCGACCTGCGTGAAGCCAAGATTGGCACCGACATCCGCTCCATGGTGGATCTGTACATTGCACTGACCGAGGACGGCCGCGAGGGCTACATTCGTTCCGAGGTGGATTTCGAAGAAAGCAGCTCCCGGGGCCTGAGCTACCTAGCCATCATGGTCATCTTTATGGGGGTCACCCGCTTCCTATGTCCGGACGAACGGGTTCGGATCATTTGGCCCGTGGATGAACTAGCAACCTTGAGCAACAACAACGTGCCCAGGCTCGCTGCCATGTTGGAGGAGGCCAACCTCACGATGATGTCAGCCTGTCCCGACATGAACCGGGCACTCAGCCGATTCTTCGAAAACAAACTCTATGTTCAGAAGGGCAAGATCATCGAGTTTACCGACGACGAGACCATGGCCATGAGCGCCCAGAAGCGCAGCGAACTGAAGCAGAAACTGGCGATGTCGGAGGAGGCCCTCGATGTCCACTAATCCTACCTTTGAGTCGGCTTATGCGCTGTTACTGAATGGCGAAATTGTCTGTGAGCATCGCTTCCCGCAAGAATTCAACCTGCTACGGATGGAAGACCAGGTGCAGCGTATGGACTACATGTTGGCGCCATTGAATCGGCGCATCCGGACCACTCAGGATAACGCCTCCTACCTGATGGCATACATAGATCCCAGCACCAGTAATGCCAGATCGAACATCCGGACTCAGTTCTCAAGGGTCATTAACCAGATCGAGCCATTGGTAAAGTGGCTACGCCTGGTCATGGATGTATCTGGCTCTGAGCGCCCCATTGTCCCCGGAGAGGTAATCTCTGAGTCCAAGATGCAAACTCACATTGAGCAGGTGCCGGCACTGGAAGCCAAACTCGAATCCCTGGTGAAGAGCGGGCTTTTTAGCTCCCGGCAATCGGACAGCAAGGGGCGCCTATCCTACGTCATGGGCAAGCTGGTTGACGAAGGCTACCTGACCCGCCTTGGGTCAGCTGGCAGCCAGTACCGGGCAACGGGAAAGTGGAGCTGGCTCTATGACACCATGAGCTTTATTAGCGTCCATGAGGACTTGCCTGAGCCAGAGCAGCGGGACGGTCAGATGGAGTTTCTAGAGTGAGCAAGGGCAAGACGGACAGCGCCAAATCGGCTCTGAAAGCCCTTGGCGGCTATGGTGAAGAAATTCTTAAGGCCTTTCTTCAGGCTAACGGCCGGATTGAGGATGTTCCAGAAAACGATGCCCTTATACAGGTGTTGAGAAAACACCGAATGATTTGGCGTTTAGATGATGCCGACAGTTATCAGATCCGAAATGTAGTCACGAGGCTGTTGGACCACATCACGGAAAGTCACCGTCGACATTCCGCCCATGAGCACATCGCCGGTCAATGGGTGTATCTCCAGGACCGGTTCGATGCGTACCGGATTGCCATCACCAACGGTTTGGTCGAAGATCGGCGCAACCTGGAAGACGAAATCCCCGAGCGAATTTTGGAACTCATTGAGGACATTCGTCAGGCGGCGACTGGTTTTAACCAGTATGTCACTAGCGAGTTCGCCTATATCAACAACCTGGAATTACGCATTCGAGAAAACGATCGAGTCCTCGGTCGAGCCCACGCGTTAAACGTGCTCTTTGATAGCTTCTCGATTACTGAGATGGCGGAACTCAGTATCGGTGAACCCTTTCTTGAAAAGCTGCTTCAGAAGCATCTCCCGGGTGCCTTGGAGAAAAGTCGGAAGGATTTGGGGCATGCACTATTCCAGCTACGGAAATTGCTAAGCCGTTTGCAGGAAGAGCAAAAGATGGTGAAGCTTCTCAGCACATTTGAAAGTGCTTACGCCAACAACCCGGGGTTCATGCCAGACATTGAGGACATCGATTTTTCTCGATGTCCGGATAGCATTAACGCAGCCGCCCCTTTCGTGATTGGTGGTTATGCCGACCTTCTTGACCCCGATGGTGAGAACATTCTGTCGGATCTGGCCAATGGGCTGCGTAAGGATAAGAGCGAAGACTGGGTACCGGATTCACCCCGGGTACCCATTGATATGAGTCAGGAGCCCGATCGGGAGGTAATGCAACCAGACCCGATACAGGAGGCCATTGGTCAGTTGATCGTCATGGTGACTGAAGAGGGTATGTCGGTGGGTGCCAAACACTCCCGCACGGTCATGGATCTGGATATCGATTTGCCTTCCTGGCTGCAAATGATTAGTACCGACGTCAGTGCGTTGCCGGAAGAGCTCAGACAGGCCATCACGATGGAGTACCAAGGTGTGCATGATGAGCGGTATCCCGACAACATGTACGTCAACGACGTGATCTTGAGGCCTGTCCATGCGTCGTGAACTGGAGGCCATCCATAAGTTTCTGAGCTCGCGCCGTCAGGATGTGGCTGATAATCCCCTGTGGCGCCGAGTCACAGACCTAACCGAAACAGGTAGAACCGTCGGAAAGCGGATAGAGTTTACGGCACGAGATCTGGAACGGCTTAGGCAGTTTGTGCTCCGGGAGGCTGGTGTGGACCCGACTTTGGATGGGCTGCCCCGGGACCGGGCGACACAGGCCGATCGCACTAGCGATGAAAAGCTGGCCCTCGGTGGCGTCTTTGAAACAATGGTCACATTCACCCGCCCCGCCGGCGGAGTCATCCCGGTGAGTGGAAACCCGTTTGTGCCCAGCGGTGCCTTTCTCAGCATACCGGCCCAAAATTTGTTAGATGGGTGCGATGTCTCAGAGACCGTGGTCGTTGTTGAAAATGGACAGACGCTAATCAATTCCAGTCAGATCCGATGGCCTCAGGACATGAGCAACCCCATTGTTGTTTACAAGGGGCATGGATCTTCCCAGAAGCCTCTTGTCAGCTGGCTAGGGACGCTGCCCCGAGAGCAGGTCGTCGCTTACTTTGATTTCGACCCTGCCGGTATGATGATGGCCAGTCGTTACCCGGCTGGCGCATGTTTAATACCAAAAGACTGGCAAGCAATCCGTCAAAACGAGGCCGGCAATAAGCTGAGGGAATTCCATCTACAATCCGCGTTAGCCAAACAAATGGAAGCGGCCAATAACCTGCCCGCCCACATTCGAAATCACATCCTTCAAAACAGGCTCTCCCTCACCCAAGAGTATTTGACGGCGAAGGGCTTCGAACTGACTCTTTGCCCGATAACTTAGGATTGAATTTGGCTACGTCGGTCGTTGAACAACCGTAACGTATGCTGTGTGGTGTTTTTGCTGTTGAGGGTTCAATCTCTCGGGCGGGCCGGGTCAGATAGCCCTTACGGGATACCTTCAGCCTAGTATCCTTCACGGACTATTTCCGGAAAGCTGGTAATGAATGGGGCTTGCTGCACATTCGAACGTTAGCGGTGGTTGTAGATTTCTACACTGAGCGGTCATACATACAAGCTGAGGCCTTCCACAGTGCGGAGCGGCGGGTGTTCGAATGGACTTGACGTTACCTTACCGTCACTCAAACCGTTGTTCTCGTTCTTCGTCTGCCCGCTGTTCACGTTCTCTCACGGATTCGATCAACTTAGCCAGTTGCGAAGAAACTGATTTAGCAGCCTGAGAGATTTCTGGGCGCTCATGTTCGACCAACTCACCAATGGCATCCGCTCGAGGTTGCATCACATTCGCTCGGCTACCAGACCAAGATGATGGAGTGATGCGCTCGGCGAATGCCTCCAGAATGGCTTCTGGCTCAGGAGAGGCCTCGAGGAACCTGATCGCTGAATCCAAAATGGTAACCACTCCCCCCTCATCTCCATTCGTTGACCAAAGACTGATGCCCGCCGCGATAGACGACCACACGCTTTTATCGTTTTTGGCACTGCACCATTCAATCAAAACATCTGTATCGGTTTTGGCGAGAGGAGACTGACGCAAGCCTTCATCTTGAAGAAAGAGCAGTCGTCGATCTTGTTCTTTTTCAGTGCCCTCGAAAATGCGATCAAGAAACGCCTCAGGCATCAATGCGATAGTCGTCGCGATAGGACTTTCGAATGCATGAATGTAGCCATAGTGCTCATCAATAACCGCAACGATAGTGTCTAACCACTCCAGCTTTTCGGCTTCGTTCCCATCAAAGCGCAACGCAAAGCTGACGACGCGCTCCATGTGATAGTCCATAGAGTCGCCAGGGTCACGGTGATCTCCTTGAAGCCTATTAATCGCTGCCCTCAGACCAATCCGTCTAAGGGGCGATCCAAGGGTATCAGCCTCTTCCTCTCTGCCATGTAACTTCATACTGAAGGCATCTAAAACCACGTCATCGCCGTTCGGTTTACTTAGGAGTCGCTGAGCAAGTTCAAGAACACGGCCTTCGGGCAAGTGAGCATATTCGTCCCGCCACAGGATTGGTCCATACATTCGCGGGTAAATACCAGAATCATCCAGAAGCGTCATACAACGATCCAAGTCCGTTTCTGTGAACTCCCGCGAGGGGTGCAATCCGACCAGTACGTTTCGGAGTTGAGGGTGCTGTGCGCACTGGTCAAGCAGCTCCTGTGCAAGTGCTGGATCGACAGAGTTAGCCTCTTCAATGAAGCCGCCAAAAACTGCAAAGTCTTTGTTGCCTTCAGGCTGCTGCTTCAATTGATTGACGACTTGCTGCCAACCGACTCGCTGGTCATTTGCCCCCTTCGCTAAACCTCTCCCGAATGCGGCGCGATAGGGTATCCAGTCGCTAGAGAACAGGCGGTCCCCCAACTCGTCGAGCTCATGGTCTGATGCTGCGAAGTCATTGCCCAACTGGAGCGCCTTGGCTACAAGTCGCTTTTCAGCTTCGCCATACTTGTTGGCATCATCAGGATCAAAGTCGGCGTCTAGCGCCCAATAGTCGTGCCCCTTGCCGAGTACGTATGTCATTATTGTCGGAACCAAGTCATCGGGCTCCAAGTCTTTATTCAATAGAGCAAGGTTATCGGGCAGTGGCTCGAAATCATCTTTGTTTTTGCGCTTGGTGTGGTCGAAATAGATCGTCGATCGGACGGCTTTCCAACCCTCGACCCAAGGCTGATGGGCATGTAGCTTTCGAGCAGAATCGACGAGTTTGTCCCTCATCGCTTTGTGGTGCCATATCCCTCGAAACACGTTCGCCAGGGTCTCCCGTGCGGGGCCTTCAAGAGCAGGATCGCCAGAAGTTCCTAATCGCACCGCAACGTCGATAAAGGCACTGCGCCACTCCACGAGTTCGTCGTGGCTGGGTCGGAATCCAAAGTCTCTTGGGCGCGCACCAAACTCGTTCATTCCATAGCCTGTCCACGGCGGCCCACCCAAGGCGGTTGAAAGCATCCGGAAGCCCAGCGACCTGCGTCCAGCCAAGTCTGACAAAAGGCATTCATTCATAATCTCAATGCGCTGATCTAGAGAAGCATGTGTGCCAGACAGGTACGCCTGGAAAAAACACGCTACCTTATCTTGAGCCGCCTCGCAGTTGTTGTTCTCATCTTCATAGTCCGCCACCCGGATTAGCAGCCGGACGCAGCGGTCGAAGGCGTCCGCTTCGTATGCCAACATCTGCAAAAGCTTGAGAATGGTTGTCCGTTGTGGGTTTCGGTGTGGTTCGATACCCTCAAAGTCAGGCGCGTTAAGCTCTGCCTCAATCCTATCGAGCAGCACTTTAGGCGCAACCGGGCCGATATAGTCCAACATTCGTGCTGCCATATCATCCAGCGCTAAAATCCGCCCCAGCAGCCCATCTGGCTGGAGCCAAGCCTCAACGATCTCTTTCGCAACAGGGTGATCGTGCAACAGTCCCAGCCTGTGTGCGAACGACATAAGTAAGCGTTCACGGCCAGGGACTTCAAAGGTCGCCCTGAGTTGATCAACCGGAATACTTTCAAGTGCCGATGCTGCCAGCTTGTTTGCTATGGCATGGGGTAGGATGGCTCGCCACTGCCCCCTCTTCTGCACGACATGACGGTCTAACAGGATTTTGACGGATCGAAACAATTGCTGCTGGGAATGCCCCGAGATAGAGTCCAGTACTTCCAACTCGTTGTAACCGTCCTCAAGGGTTGAGACCGAGAACGAATACACAAGAGACAGTTTCTCAGCCTGTTCCCGCAGATTCTCGTCCGGATGTTTGCGCTGCTCAAACAAGCGGTTAAACAACTGCGCGTCAGAAAGCTGAGCCAATCCCTCACCTTCCTCTACTCTCTCTGCGATTGCCAGGGATACCCTCGCATTACCGTCAGCAAACTCTGCTATCCGGCGGGCGTTGATCTGACCTATGTTGGGGAAGCGACGGATCAGAAGGAGCTCAGCTACCTCCGGTCCGACTGCCTCAATGTGGATTACCTCGGTTGTCTGAGGCTTGTCCTCCCTGATGTCGTACTCAACGGTGATGAGGCTTACCTCGCCGCTTGCGGCTGACACTTTGCTGGCCAGCGAAGAGTGCAGTTCTGATGGGCAGTTATCGAGGATCATGATGGCACGGCGGCCCTCAGTGACAAGTCTGTCCAGTACCGCTGCTGCCGAAGGGACCGGTTCAGCACCAGTATCGACATAGACGGCGATGGTCCTATCTAGAGCGTCTGAACCAACCTTCTCATCGAAGAGTGCCTGCACGATCCTCGTCTTCCCGACCCCGGATAAGCCCTTGATACGAATAGCCTTCTTGGTAGACCGAATCAGGTCCCGCATCGCTTCGATGGCTTCCTGAATGTTGAGATTTTGGCCTTTCTCTGACGGAAGCGTGACCGTCACGCCCGGTTCAGAAATCAGATTGTCGACGACACCGTGTGGTGGATTGCTCCAAGCGCCATATGGCTGCCATCCGGAGTACCCCTGGCCAAGCTTTCCTTTTGCCCACAGCATGATAGAGGGATGCTGTCGCAACCACTGAAGCAGCTTCGAACGGTCGTAAAAGTTCAGGTGAATATTGCCTTTATTGGGATCATCTTTTACCGCATCCCGCATAGACTTTAAGCGATGCTTGAGCATGGGAGGGGAGCAATCATCACCCAGGCTGACAATGATGTAGCTGCCGCCCTTTGCAGCTTGCTCAGAGATTGTCGGTGACAATTCTCTGTTGGTGACCATCTCCTTAGTGATCTCGGCCTTCGGCATCGAGTGCTTCTTGGCTTGTAGTATCGTATCGGACTTTTCAAGAAAGCCGGTGTTCAGTGTATCGACGGGAACCTGAACATGAATGTCAATTCCTTCATCAGGAGCATTGATTGAACCTGACCAGTTTACCCAAGCAGGGCTATGGCCGTGTGCCGACACTTCCGCCTCGGCGAGGCGAGCAACTAACTCTTCGAGCTGAGTATCGGTCAGCCGGAGTAATTCGTCTTTCTCGATGTCAAATATTGCCACGTATTCACCTTAGTGGAAGCTCCAGCTGTTTTACCCCAGGGTAACCATCTTATCCAGCCAATATGATGAAGTGTGCCTGTTGGAACGCTTGTTATGAAAGGTCTTACCTTTTTAACCACTATTGTGGATACATGCCGATCGACTTGAATGTCCGCTTTGCGACCCGCGTAGCCCTTCCCAAGATCAAAAAAAGCGAACACTGAACCGAACGCTCTGCTTCAACAGCTTCAGGCCAGCGATTGATGTTTTTACAGTACGATTAGCTGTACAGATGTCCAATGACTAATGTAAAGACGGTCAGTCCTAAAGTAAGCTGCTGTTTTATAAACGTGTTGACAGGTCGGGCGCAGTGTTAGAGATAGTAATCGCTAAGCGGTCAGCTTTCTTTAACAACGGTGAGTCTGTTCAATTGCTTTTAGGCAAAAGTGGGAATTATGGGCAAGATCCAAAACCTCAAGAAAGAAGAACTGCTTTCACTTTACAACACAAATTTTGAAGCCTTGTTTTCCGCGACGGAAAATCACCACTCCCGCACCCATGGCCCCTTCCTGATTTCACCCAATTCCGACTATTGGTCAGCCCCTGTGCGCCTGGCTTTCATTGGCCAAGAGACGAGGGCCTGGGTGTCCAGTGACCGCATTGAATCGCAAATATCAGGATACGAGCGCTTCAATCTGGGTGAACATTATCCGGCCACCCCGTTTTTTAACATTATGAGAAAACTGGAGCACCGCATCACTGCCAAGAACTACGCTTCGGCATACCTGAACTTAAATAGGTACTCTGAGAAAAAGAAGCGACCTTGCAAAGCGCTGGCGGCGAGGCTGAGCGAAATTGACTGGATACTGGCCGAAGAACTAGAGATCCTGGACCCGCACGTAATAATTGCTCTGACGGGTCCCTCCTACGATCACCGACTGTCAAAGCTATTTACTAGCGAGCAGCGACCAATCGGCAACTTCAAAAAAAAACAGCTTTGCGAATTTGCAAACCACCGCTTTGACGGAAGAGTGATCCGAACCTACCATCCCAACTACTTACGCCTCAGCAAATTAGAAAATCCAGTCATCGAAGCTATCGGAAACCACTTGGAGCAATAGAAAAGTGAACTACGATCAACATTTCATTCAGGAAAGACTGGACCAGTTGGCGGCCCAATGCCTGAGCGACAACATCGAGGGAGGCAAAATAATATTCCTGAGTGACGCAGAGGATAACAGTATGGAACTGGCGTCCTGGCGCTTTGAGAACCAAGATAAAATAAGGGGCCTCCTAAAAGGCGAGTTCCGAGTGTATCTGCTTGAGCTGGTTGATAAATTAATGATCGATCGGGCCAAGAACAATCAGCCCAATTCCCGGCAATGCGTTGTTTATGTAGATGGAAACCGACTTGAGTTGAAGTGGGTTACACGGGAAGAAGCGGAGGCGCTCAGGTAGATCAATTAAGGCTATCCGCAGATTGCTTTTCACTTAACTTCTTCTCACTAACTGTAGACTGAGTGTAGCAGCTTGGGACAAGGTCTTAGAGCTTGTTTCCTCAGCAAATTGAGGTTCCACATAACCGATAAATCAAGCCGACCGATTTTCCGCTGCCGCTCCAAACAGGCGGCTTATTCAGGGCGTGATCGCTCATCCTGAATGTCTGCTTTGCGACCGGCGCAGCCCCTCCCTTTTCTAAACAAAAGCGAACATTCGAGTCAGGGCTTTCCTCCAGCCTCCCACCTCATCGCAGCCATTTCATCCAGTATGATTTGTGGAGCAAATTGCAGACGCTGAATGATTACATGGCAGAGATGGCCATGCTC
The DNA here is from genome assembly GCF_030238305.1 of Marinobacter albus. NCBI lineage: Bacteria > Pseudomonadati > Pseudomonadota > Gammaproteobacteria > Pseudomonadales > Marinobacteraceae > Marinobacter > Marinobacter albus. Next base: position 117,671 of record NZ_JASSQD010000001.1, read on the forward strand.
GGCTAAGCTATTGTTTTATCGCTTTATGTGCAGAGCGATCGACGCCTCAAAGTCAGTAATAATGACGCAGTCAAATTTCTGCAATATAAAGAGCGCTGCCTAAATGCTGTTAGGCTTTTCGAGTCAGAGAAAGCGATTCATCTCATAACGTCATTTAGTTAGCTTAATACGAATAAATAGGTATACACAATATGCCAGATGAAGAATCCAGACCGGTCATTTTTGCGATGTTATCGGACTCCAGAAATTCGGGGGTTGCTATCCCTAAAGATGGCATTTACGGTCGCTTATTGGACGAAATTTTTGAACCAAATCCGCTTCGAAGTCATGTTATTACTCTGCATTTATACGTTGAATACTGGCTTGACAAAATTTTAAAATGTATTGGAATATCAAATGTTGATAAGTTTACCTTTAATAAAAAAATTAATTGCCTTAATGAGAAGGGAGTTATAGAAGAAGAGCTTTTTAATAATATCATAGCAATAAATAGACTCCGGAATGTCTACGCGCATGAACTAGACTTGGAGGAAGCTAACAGCAAGGTTATGAAGCTCTTGAGAGAAATGAAAGTAGATCCCTACTTCATGTCAACTGATGACGATCATTTTCGTTCAATATGCCTACAAAGCATGATGCTGTTGGAGGCTACATTCGCCAATGGTGGTAAGTCACCAAGACTTACTGATTTTCCTCACGATAAGGTCAGAGACAGGCTCTTTAAAGAAGGGCGTCTGCACTGGCAGGAATGTGAAATCCTAGACAAGGAAGAGCGTGGCTATATTTCAAAATACAAGCTACGCTGTCCTCTTTGTCATGACGGTATAATTGAAAGGGAAAAAGATAGTACTCCAGGGTTCAAAGAGAGTGATATATGGCCATGTAATATTTGTAGCTTATCTGGAAGTAGAACATATCTGGAACTAGAATCAGCAAACTCAAAGTATAAAAACCAAAACAATGAAGAAGCCTAAAAATCGGCTCCACGCAGACGCCCAAACCTACGTTCTTTTTGTGGGGTTCGCTGTGCTAACTTTACTACAAAAAGCTCTCCGGTTTGGGCGCTGGTGAGCCGGGCGTTAGGCAGAAGAAATGACAATACATGAGCTTGACCTTTTTGATAATGCGCTCGACAGTCTGTCAGAGGCCCTATCGAAATTTGAGGAAGGTGATGATGGTGACCACAAGGCCTATAAATTTGCTGTGCTTCACATGGCGCATTTCATTGAATTGATCTTTAAACACCACATCGCGTCGAAGCACCCGCTGTTGATTTATAAAGATCCTTTCTCAAAGAAGCTGGACAAGAATAAGACTATAGGCCTCTGGGAAGCTGTGAATTTCATCAATAACGAAGCACCTGACACGGTATCACCGGAATTCCGTAAAGACTTGGAATGGATAAAACGGCTCAGAAATGAGATAGAGCATCACAAGTTCACGATGGACGTTCCGCAGGTACGAACCACGATTGGCCGTTTGTTCCGCTCAGTGATGGAGTTTCTCGAAGAATATACTGAGATAGAAACAGAAGAGCATATTCCAAAACGCACAAAGGACACGTTTAAGATTCTATCTGATGAATATGAATTTTCAGTGCGTGACGCTATCAGGCTGGCAGAGGAAGTGGAAGAAGAAAACCCCATAGACTATTCCGATGATCCTGATGCGGCTCCGGTCCGTCTTGAGTGCGCAGAGTGCGGCCACTCAACACTCGTGGTAAACGAAGATTCGGGAACAGGGTATCGTTGCACTTTTTGTCAAAATGAAGAGAGCGATGAGTTACCCGCAAACTGCGACATTTGTGGCATTCCGACTACGGTTGGGGAATTGGTCTACTGGGAAAACGAAATGGGACAAATGGAAGGACGTTGTTACTACTGCTCTGGTAGGCACCATGCTGATAAAGATGATTAGGCGAGCAATGCCTAACAAAACGCGTCACCCGGATGGCCTCTTCTTGCGTTGGGCAGTCAAGGGAACAGATCGTGGTGAGTTATGAATAGTCGGGATAATTTCCTGTTCTACGAGGGTGACTTGGATGAGACATTGCGGGATCAGCTAGCGAGCGCAAGGGACAAAGTTGATCGAATCCCGCAGGATCAGTTCTTGAATTCGCCAGAGGACGATGTGGTTCAACATGTTGTTTCAGAACTCGAGGTGGAGCCGCTCGTTCTGTTCGAGGATCGGGCCGAAATGGATCAACGGGAAACCAAAATCGACGTTAGCGGCTGGAGGGGTAGAAATCCCTTCGGTAATAAAGGCCCGATTTTCGTGGCTGCGGTGGAGGTCGTTGTCTCGATCCCTTACAGCGGCGATCAGCAGTTATGGCATTTGCGGCCCAGTAGTTGGCAGACCGTATTTCCTCGCGCGGAGGTATCGTCGCAGGACCGAACAGGCATCGGCTCACTGAAAATCGTCATCACGCAGCCAGTTGACGAACCGCCGGAGCGAATCAAGACACTACTAAAAAAGGAGATGCTTTGTATTCGGTTTTTCATGGAGTCGCAGCACGCCCAGATTGAACAATTCAACTCCTCTTTGCCGATAGCTGTAAAAGATGCCGTGAACGGAAGGCGAGAACGCCTCAAGAAGCACGAGGGTATTCAAGACTTACTCGGAATTCCGCTTCGACAGCGCGAGGGGGCACCTCCGTTGAAGCCAATACCCATTAAACGGAAGCTAGTCCGCCCACTACCTCCACCACCGAAATCAGGCTTCAAACCCGAACCAGGTATAAAGCAGGATGACTACGAACATATCCTTTCGGTTATCCGGCACGAGGGTCGTACATTCGAAGCCACACCCAATACCTATGCCGTTCATGATGAAGAGGAGTTGAGAGACATTATGCTCGCGCACCTCAACGGACATTACCAAGGGGCAGCAGCGGGCGAGGCATTTCGAAGGAGCGGTAAGACCGATATTCGAATCGAGGATAATGGTAGGGCAGCTTTTGTTGCAGAGTGTAAAGTCTGGAGGGGAGCAAAGGAGCTGGCGGAAGCAGTTGATCAGCTACTCGGGTATCTCACTTGGCGTGATTGTAAGGCTGCGCTAGTTATCTTCAACAAGCATAACGCCCGCTTTAGTGAACTTCTGGCTAAGGTGCCGGAAGGATTAAAGAAACACCCGAAATTCCGAAGTGAAACCCTACCACCGGGTGCCGGAGAGTGGAGATATTCTATGACTTCGCTTGAAGACGATGGGCGAATCATCCACGTTCATGTCTACCTGTTTAATTTGTACGGCGGTTAAATGCCCAACAAGACCAAACAACCGACGTTTATACCTCGCGCGGATGATGGCAGGCGTTATGAGTAAAGGGGGGAGCTTCGTGTCACCTGAAAATAGGGTCGAAGAATTTTTGGAGAAATATAAACTTCGGCCAGAACGATTCACCAGCGCCGAAATGGCCTCTGGAAAAACACCGGATTTTCGAGTCTTCAGCGGAAACGATTTAGAGCTTTATTGCGAAGTAAAAAGTCCGGATGAAGATACTTGGCTTGACGACCAGTTGGATCAAGCAATGCCAGAAGAGATTGTTGGAGGCTTGAGAAAGGATCCAACTTTTAATCGGCTTACTGCTCATATCCATAAAGCAAGAAAGCAGTTCGACGCCGTAAATCCTAATGAGGCGTTCCCAAATGTACTGGCTTTTTACAACCAAGACGAGAATTCAGGCTTTCTAGATCTATTGGCGGTAACGACCGGCAACTTCTTTTCTGAAGATGGTAGCGTTTTTCCGATCTACAAAAATTATTCTGAAGGCCTTGTAAAGAGGGATGTCGAGAAGATTCATTTGGTCATATGGCTTGATAAGCACAAACCTCACAGATTCTGGTTCAATACAATGAATTCAAAATTCCAAGATAGCTTGTGCTCAAGGTTTGGGTTTGATCCGGAGAAGCTTCAGCTTGTTCACTCATAACAATCACAGGCAATCCGACGGCTTTTTCGTTCCGCCTGCGGCACGTACGAAGCCGCGGTTTCTGCGGGCGTTTTATCGTGATATCGCATGAGTATTGCTGAACTCAAACAACTGGCACCGGTCCTGTCTCTAATCGTGGCGGGGCTCGCGGTGTTCGTTGGCCCCTTTGTGTCGTGGCGGGTGGCGCAGCGACAATCAGATACTTCGCTTCGGGTAGCAAACAAGCAAGTAATCGCACCAATGCGACAAGCTTGGATCAATTCGCTTCGAGATCTCGTATCGGAGCTGCTTGGGAAATGTGCACATTACTGGGCGAGTGGCTACGAAGACCGCGAGGATTCGGAATACCAGCACATCACAGAACTCGTTCATCGCTTAGAACTTCATATCAACCCAAGAGAGCAAGATCACGCGGAGTTGGTAACGAATGCGCGTGCGATGGAGGGGGCGCTCGGGCAGGCATCCCGAGAGGCAGATAAGAAGTTCTGGAACGCCCACCAAGAGATCCGCCGGCTGGCTCAGGATATTCTGAAGCGTGAGTGGGACCGGACAAAAACGGAGATATAACTTGACGTTTAAACCGACGCTCGCAAGCGCGCGCGGCGCTTAGTTTCTCGAGATATCAAATGCAGCGCTTATCTTTCTATGAAGCCTGTTAGTTGCGAGGAGCTCTGAGAAAGTGAAGAGCTCAATCCCATCTAAAGAAGGTTCTAGCTGATGAAATATAGTAAAGCGATGGAAAGAGTCAGAAGTGGTGAGATGTCGCGATCCGATCTCGTCAGGCTCAAGCGTAATGCCGAGCAAAAGCTAGCAACAGGCGATACAGAAGCTCAGCAGGTTCTAGACGCCATCAACAATGCCACACCAACAGACTCATACGTTCTATTCATGGGGTTTTGTCCGGGAGCTGATTTCAGCGAGCGTTTAGATACGGAATGGAAAGAACAGGGGATTTGTAGATTCGATTACCTTGAGAGCGAGCATCAAGTAGTGCGGTTTAACTCCATCTGCCAAGGCGATTTAGTTGTCCTCAAGAAACGAGAAACATTCGGTAGGACGATGAAGCTATATGGTCATGGCAGAGTGAAAGCTGTTGCTTACGATGAGGACCAAATTCGGTATTTGAAGATGGATTGGTCTGACCAAGATCAGGTGATTGAAGTTCCTCTGATGGGCTGCAACTCAACTGTTGACGTTAAATCAATTGAGATGGTTGAGGACGAGATGCCTCAGGAGTTTTACGCTTGGTTAGAGGTATAGCCAGGTGCGCCTGAGTACGCGGCCGATGGCCGCCGGACGCACTTTCCGTGGATCCTTAGTTGCCACTACAAGGTCGCCGCTTTGCTTCGGGGTTGATCGCCCATTTTGAGTGTTCGCTTTGCGACCTAACAGGCCAGCCAAGCTTTTTAAACAAAAGCGGACATTCGCGCGCCTCACTTTTCGGTCGGTTTTTGTCCTAGTTTTGGAGCCCGTAGATTGTACATTGCAGGCGCCTATCTCTTTCAGAAATTTGCCCACCTCCGCTTATCGGATGCATTCATCGGTATCAACTAAGGGAAAAGTGTTTATGCAGTATGAGCGCTGCCAAATCTTGGCGGTTTTGATTACGGGTTTTCTCGCCACTGGCAACCTCACAGCCGATACGCTGGTAAAGCAATCCTCAAGCGGGCTTTGTCACCCTCTCGAAAGTAACTGGTACGACCGCACTGAAAATTACACAGCTTACGACTCTGTTGAGGCCTGCCTGGACGCAGGAGGGCGGCTACCCCAAGGGTTAACGCTCGCCTCGCTTGGCGGCCACCAGGAGTCCACTGGTGGCCCTCAGGAATACGAGCGGTCAAAGTTCGGGCATGGATGGGACGATGCTGATGGCGATTGCCAAGACAGCCGCGCCGAGGCTTTGATCGCAATGTCTGCCACGACGGTGCGGTTCGCCAATGACGATCGATGTCGGGTGACCACTGGGCGCTGGATAAGCTCTTTTACAGAGAATGTCATTCAGAACGCGAGTGAAATCGACATCGACCATGTCGTCCCACTTGCTTGGGCCTGGGAACATGGGGCGGCGGGATGGAGCCATACAAAACGTGAGCAGTTTGCGAACGACCCCGTGAACCTTTTGCCGGTGGAGGCCAGCCTAAACCGCAGCAAGGGAGCGTTAGGTCCGAATCAATGGCTACCACCGGCAGGCCACTGTGGCTATGTGGCGCGATTTACCCGCATCATGAAAAAGTACGAGCTCGAACCAACGAAGTCCGAGTCGTCTTGGCTGCGCGATTTCTTGAACAGTTGCCGTTCATGATCTGCGGGACCCTCGGCTGAGCCTAGGTTAGGCTCTTGATATTTAGAACCCTCTCCACGTCAAGACCATTTCAAAGAGTCAGGTGAGGTAGATGGAGGCAGGCTAGCCCGATTACTCAGCCCTCTTTTAATCGATTTTTCTTTCGATCTGAGTGCCAACCAGCGATCAACCCGATTTAGTAATTGGCGTTACTAAATGCTACTAAAGCCCGCGGTGCCTTCCTCTCCGAGGTGTATGGGCACCCAGGCTCATCGGCTCATCCCCGGTAAGGCTCTGGCTGATCGCGGGTCGAAACACATGTTTCGGAAACGCCATCCCCTCAAACCTGCGATCTCATGGTTCCCGAACTGACATGACGACCAGGCGGTGATCAACGTTTAGGAGCTGGTTACGGCCTAGGTCATGCAGTGGTTGATACCAGTGCTTGTGACCAAAGATCACCAGCGATGAGCCGTGGTTTTCCAGGTAATCCCGAACGGACGGGTCCCCGGGCTGATTACGGTCCGGATCGTCTGGGCCCTGGTGCAGGAGCAAAATCTGCGGTTTGGCGGCAAGGGTGTCCTGAAGCACCTTGCGGTAAGTCATTTCACCGCGGCGATGGTGCCGATCCTCCTGACCGATGATGCCAGACACACCCCCAATTCTCAGGCCTGCATACTCCCGCACCTGCCCATCCAGTGCTATCGCATTGGGAGCCAATTCGTCCTCGACCATGTCGTGGTTGCCATGAACGCCGATTACTGCCGGTGAAGTGACCGCAAAGGCATTCCAGACCGCAGTGACATCGCCGGTACCGCCTAGTTTGTGGAGGTCGGGATAATCGAATAGATCTCCGGCCAGCAGCACGACATCAACGTCTGGAATTTCGCCCAGATCCTGGAGTAAGGCCAGCTCTTCGGCAACCGCTTCGCCCAGCAATCGATTCCCGTTCCGGTCCAGTTCCCGGCCCTGAATATCGGACACCGCCACCAGGCACTGTATCCCGGCCGGCATCGCATCGATCCACGCCCGATGGAAGGGCAGCACCACTCGCCTTTCAACACCGCCTGGGCCGGAAGACCGGTACTCGAGCTGGTGAAAGGGCGTGTGTTCAAGGTCAAGGATCTTCATATCGTTTACCCTGATGGGAGGGGTGAGTTATACGCTAACTTAAATGACCTAGCGTATAACGCCGCCCCGAGTGATGGGTCATTGTCGGGTGAGTGAGATAGTCCTTCGGGGGATAGATTGGTACAGTTCGGAATGGCTTCACAGGTCTATGATGATCGGCGGATTCGTCGGTCTGTAGCGCTCAGTGCAGACACTGGCGTTCGCGAACGTCATCCCATCACGCTCTCGCACTGAAACCCCATAACCCTCGTGGATGTGTCCGCAGACATGAACCTTCAGATGGGGCAGCTGATCAATCCGCTGGGCAAGGGCACGGCAGCCGACATGCACCCTCTCTGCCGGAATGTAGTCCAAAACATTCAGCGCGGGACCATGGCTCACTAGAACATGCGTATCGTCCGGTACTCGCTTCAGTCGGCCTCTTAGTTCTCCTTCACGAGCGTTGAAGGCCATATGTCGGAAGATCGGTTGCCAAGGGAACCCGTAGAAATTTAGAGCGTCTATCGACACCGACTCACCCTGGAGGTAGGTGATGCCCTGCTTCTCGCACATCTCCCGCGACCAATCCGGATATCGTTCAAAACTGAAATCGTGGTTACCGGCGATCAGTATCTTGTGTTGGTGCGGTCGCGCCCCAAACCACCGTGTGAAGTCATCGAGCGCGGGCAACGAGCCATTGCCGGTGCAATCGCCCGCGTGGATCAGTACGTCCCCGTCAGGGATCGCTGGCATATCGTGATGTCGGCTGTGGGTGTCGGATATACAGACTAATCGCAAACTGAGGCTTCCTAAGCTAGTGGCTAGAAATGACGACTTCAGAAGAAATACTCGATACAGCTGCTGTTCTTCGTCAAGCCCTTGAAGTATGGGGATCCGAAGAAGCCGCCGACGCGTGGCTCGACAGCGAGGTTCCCGCTCTTGGAGGCGGCTGCCCCAGAAAGCTCTTAGATACCTCTGAGGGCCGGCAATGGGTATCCCAAGTGCTCCGCAAATTAGAATACGGTGATTTCAGTTAATGCGCTCGTCCCGTTAGCGTGAGTCACACGTTTTCTTGATGTCCTTCAGTGCCAGTTCCAGAGCCCGGTCATTCTCAGGGTATGGTGGTAAAAACTCTGTGATCGGAACCCACCAGCCTTCTTCCCCGGGAACGATTACCGCTTTCTGATCATCAAGCAGGAAAGCGTCGGCCCTCCCACACGCTCTCTTTGGCTTCTCGGTCCCCGATGGGCGGATAACCGGCAGATCCTTAAACCAAGGGGGCGCTGCGCCCTCCATAACCAATAGATTTCGGATGGTCTCAACGCGAGTCATGCTTACACTGGTGTAGATCATCAGGTCACACAGTTGTCCGGCAGCCTCCAAAAACGAATGCAGTCCAGGTCGGGGGATTTGGGAGACCGCATTGCTAATCAGCGTGCCCTCCAGATCAAGGCATAGGAGGGGTGCAGGGGACTGGTGTGCTGTGTGTTTGACCATGCATCTATTCTAGTGCGATATCCTTAAGAAGGATCGTCTAACTAAGTGGCGGCCCTTATTAGGTCTCTCCACAATTGCCTGTTAAAGGAAAGCGGTGATTGCATTCGTTCCTACGGACCTGCCTTTTTCATCGGGTTCTACCCCGTTTCATCGAGCGGAGGGACGCGATCAATGCTTCTCTATCTACTTGTTTTTGATTACCTTAAGTGTCAATTATTGTTAATTATTGCTGCTATCAATAATTATTGATGACGATATGCACGCTTAATCACTAGAGCAGATAAGGTAAATACCAAAATCGGTCCTGCTTAATAACGGATGAAATCGCAGTCGACAGCCTTCTCTACTGATTCCCAGCTGTATGGGTAGGCTGTTTCATCCAGCTTGTCACAAGCAAACCCGAACGCGGTTTCATTCTGGGGATTGGTGATTGCTTTTCTTGCTGTGTAACGCCAGAAAATTCCATCGTCCTCTTGTTCAAACTTAGACAGTTGAACGATGCCGCATTGGCCATCCGGCTCACTGACGACACTCCAGCCTGAAGCGGATTCTTTAAAATGCTGGCTGAAATTGTTGATTGTGACCTGGCAGGTCCGCGTTTCTCGATCAAATGTAATCTCGGTCATCGCTAACATATGCTCAACACTGGGCTCCGAGCAAAAGTCAGTTGCAAGTGGTGCGAGTTTTTTGATGAGGGCCTTGAATTCTGATTTCCGAGGTCCGCCGATTCCGTTAGTGGGCAGTTCGACGCGACCAGCAAGAATATCCTCAAGCTGCTTCGAGTATTCACAAATTGATTCAGCCTGTTTGCTAAGTTGATCATCGGACATCCCTTCGAACTCTTCTATTATCTTGCGTCTCTCGCCCGGCCAGTCCGAGGCATCTTTAACAGAAGAGATCGAAACCTGTGTGAAGTCACAACTCAGAATTTCTGAAACGCCCAGTTTGCAATGGTACTGCAAACCATCATTTTCAATCTCGCCGCTGAGCATTCCCCTCGTAGGGTAATCTGCACTAATGGCTTGTGTGGTCCATAGGCCGACTGTGGCAAACACTATGATTGATGTCCTTTTCCCCATCCCACTCGCTCCATTCCATCCGAATTTCGATACCATCATTAGCGTAGCCTCTGTTAATCACACTGATAAGCCAAAGGCTTTGTTGCCCACATTCAATTTGGTCATGTTCCTCCCCGGCTTCGCAGTGGTGGGCAAACTCCCGAATCGGTAACCATCTACCAATCTGAATTTTCGCTTTGTGACCGCCTAGGCCTCCCAGAAGTCCTAAACAAAAGCAGACATTCGAGTCGGGGCTACCCTCCACAGTCTCCAAGCTCATCAGAGCCATTTCATCCAGTCTGATTGGCGGAGCAAATTGCAGACGCTGAATGATTACATGGCAGAGAATACCGTGCTCGGCTAAGCTGTTGTTTTATCGCTTTATGTGCAGCGCGATTGATGGTTCAAAGTCAGTAATAATGACGCAGTCAAATTTCTGCAATGATAGAGCGCGCTGCCTATTTGCTGTTAGAAATCATGGAGACTATTTGTGGACGGCGAACGCATTCAGAACTATTGGTCTGATGAGGTTGATGCGCTTGTTAGAACCTATCGTCAGTTCGAAAAACTCATACCTTCAGAACGCGTCGATGGCGCTGCTCACGCGGGCGAAGACGGGCGATACGTAGAAGATCTCGTCCGCGAGTACTTGCAGCAATTCTTACCACGTGATCTGGAGGTCCTCACTGGCTTCATTCTCAGGCCAGCGGTTAAAACGGGTGAAACCGGCCGAGAGCGTGGAGGTGATCAAGATCGGCATTCTGGGCAACTAGACATCATTGTTTACGATTCTGCCGCGTATCCAGTATTTCAGCGTTTTGGGAACAGCGTAATTGTTCCTCCGGAGGGGGTAGTAGCCGTCGTCTCGATAAAGAAGCACCTGAATGATGGCGATGTATTGCACGAGTGTGGTGAACTGTTCGATGCCGCTAGCCTTTGCCAAACGCTTCGATCCAATGACAGGAATGACAAGGTAAGGGGGCCTTTTTTGGCTCTAGTTTCAGTCAAATCCAAGATCGATAAAAAAAGAACGGATAACCTCGATTGGATATTTCAAAAGGTTCGAGAGGCTTATGCACCAAGAACTGAGGTTACATTCGATCAACTCATCGGATATATAGGCGCCATGGACGAATGGAGTATCTTCAAGAGAAGACCCAGTAATCAACTTAAAGCAGCAGAGTACGTGGGTTTTAATCACCAGCCGAACGAATCTCATTTAGGTCTTCAGTTTTTACTCACCGGCATTTTGAGTGTGTACTACGATGATTCACGGCGATCGCTAAGGCGCCCAGGGTTTACAGCATTCCCATCCGGTAGGCCGCATGACAAGAAGCTTGGAGAAATTTCATGTACCAAGCTCAGGTAAAGTTGATTTCTAACTAGTAGTTGCAGTTCGTTCCGGCCCTACGGGGCTCCACCGGACCGGTTTCCGGCGAAGTATCGCCTCCAAAACCGGCCGCTGAACATTGGCGTTATTCTCGAACCTCAATGTTCGCTTTGCGACCCAAGGCTACTCACGGACCTCAGCTAAACAAAAGCGAACATTCGAGTCAGGCCTTTCCGCTGAAAGTTCCAAGCGAATCACTGGCCTTTCATCCAGTATGATTGACGGAGCAAAGTACAGACGCCAAACGATTCCGTGGCAGTGCTCGCGATGGTGGGCTAAGCTGTTGTTTTATCATCTTATGTGCGGCGCGATCGATGGTTCAAAGTCAGTAATAATGACGCAGTCAAATTTCTGCAATGATAAAGCGCTGCCTAATTGCTGTTAGCCAAAGGGAGGAAAAGTGACAGCTCCAGTAATAACGATGAAGCAGCTTCTAGATGGCGTCGAAAAGTACAAAGCCAATGTCCGTCCATGGACGCAGACTCTAAATAGAGTGGATTGGTTTTTATTAATATCTGGCGAGCTGTACCCGTTAAAGTATACTTATGCTCTTGCCGCTGATTGTCCTCCGTCGACTTATAGCACCAATCAAATGAAGGCTGTCCTGAAAAAGCTTCCAGTAGAATTTGTAAGCATAAAAGGACAAAAAGATGCACAAAGCTCATTTTTTGACGAAGTTGAAGCAGCTTTAAAAGACTCAGCGAAGCGCCAAAAAAGGCTAAAAGAAGCATCCCAAAAACCAGCGATGAGGCTTACGTATCAAGCAGAATTTATAAGGAACGCTGATGTAGTCGCTGAGGTCTTGGTGCGGGCGAAAGGTAAATGCGAATGCTGCGGTGAATCTGCTCCTTTTCTCCGTTCAAAAGACGGCTCCCCCTACTTAGAGGTTCACCATAAAGTATTTCTTTCAAACGGTGGGGAAGATTCTGTAGAAAATGCAGAAGCACTTTGTCCAAATTGCCATCGTGAAAAGCATTTTGGCTAACAATCGCAGACACGGCGACGCCCACTGCATTGCGCCTTCGGCTACATTGCGTGGGCGCGCATGCTGCAAGCGTTGATATGACTCCCCACGTCAACAGGCATACACCCATCCAGGCCCGTTTTTCAGGGCTCCGGTTTTGCCGTTAAAGGGCGGGGTCAGAACAGACGCTGGGACCAGTAATCGTCGACGGTTTTCATGCTGATATCCGTGGGTTTTCACCACCTTACTTTTCCGTCGTGAAGCCGGTCCTCCGTCTAGGAGCGAGCGTCTGGTCCGAGTTTCAACCAGGCTTCCTAACGCGCGTCGAGGGTTGCTTCACACTCCGCGGCCCGAAGCGCCTGTTCTGTCCCATAACCGTTGTCATAGCATCAACCTTGGATCGGGTTTGGCGATCACCACTTCCCGGGCAATGGCCCAGATATGCCCGACGAGTTCTTTGGCGATGGCGGCGACGACTACGTTCCGGTGCTTGCCGCGCTGCATCAGGGTTCGATAGCGCCGGCAGAGCCGGACCCGGGCATCCCACGCCTTTTCAACAATGGCTTTGGGCAGATCCTCCTGTCGGAGTTGCAGGATCTTTGAGGTTTTCGCCGGATACCGATAGGCATGCGCGGCCTCAATGAGCATGCGCCTTGCTCGTTTGTTACCAGCGCAGGTCAGTGGCCCGATTCGTCGGCGGTTGCCGCTGGACCGTTCGCTGGGTGTCAGGCCGACATAAGCCATCAGCTTCCCGGGGTTGTCGAAACGCTGGAGATCACCCAGCTCGGCCACCACGCTCGTGGCCACCAGCAACTGAATGCCCCGTAACGCCTGCACCGCTTTGACCAGTGGGTAGAAGCGCCAGCGTCGCACCTGGTAGGTGAGTTCGTTGTCCAGTCGTTCCAGACGCTTGTGGCGTTCCACAATGGTGTAGAGCATTTCCCGGAACACGGTGTTCTGCGCCGGTGTTGGTATGACCAGTTCCGAGAGCCAGCGGATGTGCGCGGCCGACCAGTTGGCCGAGCCGGTGTACCGGATATCGTGCCTCAACAGGAACGCCTTGAGCTGGCTCTTGGCATTCTTGAGATCCCACATGGCGGTTTCCCGCTCCCGGGAGAGATCGCGGATAGCCTCATCTTCCGGTTCCGGCACATAGATGGGATCGATGTCGCCGTTGCGTAGCAACTGGGCCAGTTGCATGCAGTCGCGCTTGTCGGTTTTGACCTGCTGGCCGGGTTTTTTGGGAATCAGTGACGGTGACACCACAAAGCAGGGATAGTCCCAGCTTGAAAGCAAACGGTAGAGCCAGTAACCACACGGACCGGCTTCATACACAAACTGAAGCTGGCAGCCCGGGTGTCGGGACTCAAACTGCCGGACCATCTTGCGGATGGCGTAGTGCTGGGTGCCGATGGCCCCGAGGTAAGTGACCGGTTCTGTTCGGGAATCTGTGGCGTAGGCCACAGCGATAGAGTTCTTGTGCGTATCCAGGCCAACGAACACTGTGCTATGTTTTTTCATGGTGCTGCCCCCCTCCAATTTTACGCTTAAGAACACGTAAATTATGGCTCTGGCTGAGGCTAACCCACGAGGTGGGGGCAGCCCCCTGGTGGGGAGTCATAATGTCTAGCTGAAGGTGAAAGCGCATGGATGCACGACATAGTTTGATAGAGGCGTACTTCAAGCATCTCGAATCGAAGCTTGAGACGATCCGAGCTATATCGGAGATCTCAGAAGAGGAAGCTTTGATGCTGTGTTGTTGCCATCTAGAGGCTCTTGGAACCCGGCAATATCAAGAAGTTGAGTACACTGATCCGCCACGAAAATCGATACCGAATTTTTCAAAATCTGCTGCTTTTACAAAAGTCTTAGCTGAACATAGCGGATATGGATTTTGGGATAAAATCCACCCGATTGGCTTGCTTTCTTACCTTCCCAAGTTATTTGATCCTGACATGCAGGACTACATGATCGCATTGGGCGAAATAGGGTATGAGTTGAGAGAAGAAGACTTTGTGATCGAGGCTGTTTCACACCTTTTTCGTAACTCAAAACAAAGAGAGTGGTTCGAAAATCATTGCCACAAAGGAAGTCTCGGCAACATTGCATATTCGAAGGTAAGGAGCGAGATTGTCCACAACATTACGCATCAACCAATTTCCTTCGATGCCAATTGGCAAGGAGAAAGGCTTCCAGACATTGATTATGGCCTGATGGTTGAATGCTTGGAGAATGTGATTTCGAGCTTAAAAGCTATTTCTCTCGAAACAAGAAGGTTTTGGTGGGAGCAATGAGCGCATGGTATCTGGACTCAGCTAACCAATCCGTCAACGGGGCTGGTTTTCCGTTGGCGCTGTAAGCCGGCTCGTTACGCTGGCCTTAGCAACAAACAGGAGCTGACTTGTGATTGCTGAATACGCAGCTGCATCTGCAACCATCGTGGGCCTGCTTTCAGCCTTCGCTACAGGTCGGGATGTTACCAAGGGAAAGGAGCTTTCGGAGTTTATTGCTTGGCTTATCGAGCACAATCATCATCAGTTGGTGGACGAGATAAACAAGGATCAAGCGACTACCGTATTTATAAAGGCTTTTCTTAATCGAGAGATACCCCAGATCCATGCGAAGTTGGATGCTGTTCTTGCTCTTGTTCAGAGTCTCATGGAGAGACGGTCGGCTGGAGAGGAGGCCGCCTTCGGCACACCCCTCAACGCGCATTATGGGAAAAGGATAATCACATTTCTTTTCGAGCAATTTAAATCGCACGGGTTTACGAACGATGATTTTGACTATGCCTTGGAAGAAACACGAGCTCTACTAGACCAGCACCTTGAACCCATCAATTTGTACGTACTTGAGAAGATGGTGCGCGAATGCCTCTCATCAAACGCATCGGCCACTGAGATAGTTCATGAGCATTGGCAAAACTTGGTCGATTGAGCTAACAAAGCCATGCACGGCGACGCCTTCTACATTGCGGCTTAGCCTCCATTCCGCAGCCGCGCATGCTGGCTGGCGTTATGTGTGAAAAGAGATCATGACTGAATTTCATCCTGAACACTTGCGCCCACTGGAGGATATGCAAGCTCCTGATCCTAGGTGGAGAGCTTTTGGGCGCATCACACGAAATGGTGTTGAATCAATTTCTCTCGAACGGTACGCGAAACCGATCCAGGCAATACGGTTGAACAATGCAGTTCCAGAGTCTGTAGTGATTCATTTCGAAACGGCGAAGAACCTTGCGCTGTTCGCTTGGCACGTATATCGGTTCGTTCCCGTTGCCGAGTTGCACGCGTTCATCTCAGTAGAGTTGGCTCTTAGAGAGAAAACCGAAAATAGAAAAGCGCCATTCAAAAAATTACTTCAACGCTCGATCAATGAAGGATGGCTGTCAAACGAAAGCTTTTCACAATGGCAAAGAGTTACTGAGCACCGAGCCTTGCAACATGAAGAAGACGTGGAGCTTGCCAAGGTGCTCGATACGGAACCACCGGAAGAGCCAAAATACTGGGATTATTTAGCAGTATTAAAAGAACACATTCCGTACTTTAGAAACACCTACGCCCACGGCAGTACCAGCATTTCTCCATGGCCATACAAAGCTCTGGAGGATAGTGCAGAGATAATCAATCAACTATATCCGGCTGGCGAAGGTAGCGGGTGAATTTCGTTCACCGTCAAACACACATAACAAATGCAGGCACGGCGCTGCCCTTTCCATCGCGCCTTTGGCTCTATTCCATGGGCGCGCATGCTGTAGGCGTTAGCGCCTAGGAGAGTTCATGCCAGAAGAAACCAATCGAGCTAATTCCTTCAACACGGGTATTGCTGCTGAATATTTTATCTTGTCTCAATTGTATCGTCGTGGAGTTGAGGCCTACGTTAGTCAAGGAAACAAGAAAGCCATTGATATTCGTGTTGTCCTAGAGAATGAAAAGGCGATTTCAATCGATGTGAAAGCTGTAAGAGGTTATTCGTCGCTTGTAGTAAATAACGTAAAACCCAAAGAAAATCACTTTTTGGTGATTGTGATATACAACAACAAATTTGAAGATGTGAATATTTCCCCTGATGTTTTCGTGGTTCCGAGTATTGATGTACCCGCAATTACGAAGCAATGGAAGCAAGAAAAGCGCGTAATGAAGGGGATTTGGCACCCTACTTAAATAAGTGGGAGTTGCTGTGCTAAGAAGCAAAGGCAGCGTTGCCCCTGCGCAGCTGGACCTCGCTACGTTCGGCCTCTACTTTGAGCGTTATCATTCAACTCGAATGTTCGCTTTGCGACCGTAGCTTCAGGTTTGTACCTCCGCCAATCAGTCTTTGGAACGCCGCATTCAATTTCGTGAGACCTGCTACGCTGAGAAATGACCCCACCTCCACATAAGGTTCTGCCAGATGGGAGCGTGTCATCCTTTGGTATCTCTATGGACCGAGGGCGTTAACCATTCACCGGCTGAGCCTGCAACACCTGGCGACTCCGCTGACGCGAACGCAACCCCACCAGAATCAGCGGTACCACGATCATGGCACTGCCCACGGCGAACCAGAGATCGGGCATCTCATTGAAACCTATCCAGCCAATCAGCACCGCCCAGATCAGGCCCGTGTATTCCGCGCTTGTGACTTGATTGGCGTCTACCTGGCGGTAAGCCAGCAGCACGGTGATGTTGTAACCCAGGATAAAAAGCGCCGAGCCCAGAGCGCTGAACAGTATTGATGGGTCCCAGGCCGCCCCTTCTGCCAGCATCAGAACAAAACTGGCGGGCAGGATCAGCAGGTAGTTGAGCATCAGCTTGTGCACGGTGGACTGACCACTGGGCAACTTACGCACCATCACCGCGTTTATGGCAAGTGCCAGTGCCGCGGACAGAGCGGCTAGGGCGCCCCATCCCAGTTCCACAGGCCGCAATATCACCAGAATGCCGACAAAGCCGCTCACCACCGCCAACAGACTCAGGGGCTTCAGCCGCTCCCGAAAGATCAGCACTGAGAGCAGCATCACCAGGATGGGGGCGGCGTAAAAAACAGCATTGGCTGTGGCCAGCGGCAAGCTCACCAGGGCGACGACCATGCACAGAATTCCAACCAGGTGGATGTGGGCCCGGATAAAGTGAGTTCCCAGTCCCTCGAAGAGTCGACTGCGGTCTACTTGCTGCCAAAGTGGCAGCAGCATCAGGAGAGTGAGGAAGCAGCGCAGGAAGGCGAACTGGAAAACCGACGCCCCCGGCTCCAGAAGCTTGATGAACACATCCGAGATCAGTGCCATGGCGTTGCCGATCACTAGCAGCAATATGGCGCTGTTGACGGTTTTTCCAGACATGATGACCTCCTATGGTTCCGGCTTCGACAGGCGCTAGCCGTATCGCGCCTGAGTGAATGCGATTTAGTGCTGTCATTGTCAGAGAAATCCGACTCACGACAGGAAACTGACAAAAGCCAAAACGAGCCAAGACAGAAGGAATCTCACCTTAAAATTGTGAGGCGCTCATCCTGAGATGACTCAAATGGCCCCCTAAGCCTTGGTGGGTCTGGTCTTGAGCAATCCCACGTTGCTTGAGATCGAATCTCAATCTCGACTTGGAATGACACATGTAGGAGGCATTCTAATGACGTGTTAATATCCGATAAAATGATGTTTATTCCTTAGCTATTAGAAAAATAGATAATGAAACTGCCACCCCTGAAATCCCTGCCGGTCTTCGAGACCGTCGCCCGACTCAATAGCTTTTCGCTTGCTGCGGACGAGTTGGCGGTGAGCCAGAGTGCGGTCAGTCACCAGATCAAACAGCTGGAAACCTATCTGGGAGAAAAGCTGTTCTGGCGCAGTGGCCGAACCCTCACGCTGACGGACGAGGGCCGTCAGTACCTGGACGGCATCAGTTCGGCGCTGCTGCAGATCGAGCGGGCCAGTGAGCAGCTGCTGGGCCACGAGGAATCGCGGCTGCGGTTGTCGGTGTTCAGTTCCTTTGCTGTTCGCTGGCTGGTGCCCCGACTGCCGGACCTGCAGCGGCTGCATCCCCAGGTGGAGCTGGCCCTGGAGATGAGCATCGAGAGCCCGGTGCTGTCGGACCGGGTGGCGGACTGCTTTATCACCATCCACAAGGGCTCGCCGGCCTACAGTTACGAACTGCTGTATGTGGAGCGTCTGTTCCCGGTGTGCAGTCAGGATTACTGGCAGAAAATCCGTCGGGAGCTGGGTCGGGAAGGGCCGGATGCCGATGATCTGCCGATGTCGGTAGAGGAGGTATCGCAGTTTCCACTGTTGTCGACCCACAGCATTTTCGAGAAGGCGGCGGGAGACTGGGACGCCTGGTATCGGGCCGTCGATCAGCGGATTCCGGCAGCCGCGAGCATCCAGCATTTCAGCCACATGCTGCTGGCGCTGGAGGCGGCACGGTTCCATCAGGGCATCGTGCTGACCAATGACTACATGCTCAGTACCCGAAAAGATTCGGAGGATTTCGTGCGCCTGCCCTGTCATCCGGTGATGACCGGGGACCGCTTCTACTTTGCTTGGAAAACCAGTCGGCGCGGTGAACGGGGGCTTCAACTGCTCAGGCGGTGGCTGGTGGACGAAGCGATTCGTGGTGGGCTACGGGGCGAGTAAAACGAGTGATCCGGAACCTTTGGCCATGAACCAGCGTTAACGTCATAGAGTTCCATGCCGTGTTAACTTATCGGAAACGCCAGATGTAAGGAGTTGGTAGATGATGAAGTCCATTTTGATGTGTGCCCTGTTGGGGCTGACGATCGGTGCATTGCCGGCAATGGGTGACCAGCTGCCCCCAGGTCTGCAGAAAAAGTTGGAGCGGGGGCAGCCCCTGCCGCCGGGTTGGCAGAAGAAGCTCAACTACCACGAAGGGGATCGCTTTGATCGGGATTTGCTTAGCTACGGCAACATCTACGACATCGATGGACATCGCCAGCGCGTGGAAATCGAGGATCGGGTCTACACAATCATCAAGGACACCCGGGAAATTATCGATATTCTCGACCAGTAACGTCCAGGATGGGACGCTGTCAGGTAGTTTCGAGGGCTTCCCATACCTCAATAGCGGCGGCAAGGTCTTCCAGCGAGGCGCCCACGGATTTGAACAGGGTAATGGCCTGGTCATCCGTACGTCCCGGCTTGTCGCCGCGTAGCAATTCCGCCAGGTCGGCGCTCACATCGGTCTCACGGAATGCGCCTTCATCAATGGCCTGAAGCAGGTCTCCCGCCTCGCCCATGGCACCGGCGTAAGTATCCACGAACACCTTGCTGCGTGTCAGGCACGCATTATCGGTTTCCCGCATGGTCGGCCGGAACGCACCGACCAGATCCAGATGACTCCCGGGTTGCAGCCACTCCCCTCTGACCAAAGGTTCGCTCGACAGGGTCGCGCAGCTGATGATGTCTGCTGCCGGAACGGAGGTTTCCAGGTCCTTCACCGCTTCACAGTCAAAACGGTCGCTGAAACGTTCAGCCAGCGCGGCAGCCTTGTCCGGATTACGGCCCCAGATCCGTACCTTGCGGATGGGGCGCACGGTGGCATGGGCTTCAATCAGCATGGGTGCCAGTTTCCCTGTTCCTACCACCAACAAGGATGATGCGTCTTTCCGAGCCAGCTCCCGGGCAGCCAGGGCCGAGGCGGCTGCGGTACGTCGGCTGGTCAGCGCGCTGCCATCAAGGCAGGCCAGGGGGGTGCCGTGCAGGCCTTCGCACAAAACATAGAGACCCGAGATGGCCGGCAGGCCTGCGTTCGCATTCTGCGGGAATACGTTGACCATTTTCATGCCGATATACCCCGCCGGTTCCCAGGCTGGCATCAGCAGCATGGTAGCCTCGCCGTCCGGCCGGTGCATGGCGTGATGGTGTCGTGGTGGCGCTTCCACGCCCTGGCGGAAAGTACGGGCGAGGCGTTCGATCAGTGCCGGCCACGCCAGAGCGCCGGCCACCTCCTGGGCAGAAATGACTCGCATAGTACGTAACCTTTAACTCTGTTTACGGCTGGCCAGTCGCTGGATCTCACCGATGATGCCACGTCGGAATGTCATGACACAGACCACGAATATAGTGCCCAGGATCACCTGGACCCAGGAGCCGAAGGCTGACAGCTCGTGGCTGAGGGCGCCCACAGTGATGGCACCAAGTACCGGGCCAAAAACCGTTCCCAGGCCGCCGACCAGGGTCATGAGTATCACCTCGCCGGAGGTTTGCCAGTGGGCGCTGGTGAGCGCGGCAAACTGGAAAATGATCGCCTTGGTGGCGCCGGCCAGCCCCGCCAGGGTGGCGGAGATGACGAAGGCCAGCAGCTTGAAGTGGTCGACGTCATACCCCAGCGAGAGGGCGCGGGATTCGTTCTCCCGGATGGCCTGCAGCACTTCACCAAAAGGCGAATGGATGGTGCGGTGGATGATGCCGAATCCGATCAGGAAAATGGCGAACACGAAATAGTACATGGCGAGCGAGTTGTTGAGGTCGATAAACCCGAAGAGCTCGCCCCGAGGAATGCCTTGCAGTCCATTCTCGCCACCGGTAAAGGGCAACTGCAACGCCATGAAATAGATGATCTGTGCCAGTGCCAGGGTGACCATGGCGAAATAGATGCCTTGCCGGCGAATCGCCAGAAAGCCGAAGATGCCGCCGAGCACCAGGGTAAACCCGGTCCCCGCCAGGATACCCAGCAATGGCGAAAACCCCCACTCCTTGGTGACATACCCGGTGATGTAGGCCGCACCGCCGAAGAAGGCGGCATGACCAAAGGACAGGAGTCCGGCATAACCCAGCAACAGATTGAAAGCGCAGGCGAACAGCGCGAAGCAAAGCAGGTCCATCACAAACACCGGATAGGCGTAGAGCGGTGCAGTCAGGCCGGCAACGAGCATCAGTATGAACAGGATACGGTTGGTCATGAGCGGCTCACTTTTCCTTACCGAACAGTCCCGCGGGGCGGAACAGCAACACCAGGACCATCAGGAAAAAAATCACGGTGCTGGCGG
Source organism: Marinobacter albus (assembly GCF_030238305.1). Taxonomy (NCBI): domain Bacteria; kingdom Pseudomonadati; phylum Pseudomonadota; class Gammaproteobacteria; order Pseudomonadales; family Marinobacteraceae; genus Marinobacter; species Marinobacter albus. The sequence continues at coordinate 138,875 of NZ_JASSQD010000001.1, forward strand.
CGGGTGGATAGATAACCTTGGTCAGCCCCTCAATCAGGCCGAGTGCAAGGCCGGAGAGAATGGCACCCATGATGGAACCCATGCCACCGATCACCACGACGGCGAACACCACGATGATCAGGTCGGCCCCCATCAGCGGGCTGACCGAGTAAATCGGTGCTGCCAGCACGCCGGCCAGGCCGGCGAGGCCGGCGCCGAAGGCAAAGGTCAGGGTGATCATCAGCGGCACATTGAGGCCAAACGCCTGGGTCAGGTCCGGGTTCTCGACACCGGCCCGCAGCCGCGAGCCGAGTTTCGTGTGTTCAATGAAGAACCAGGTGGCAAAACACACAACCAGAGAAAAAATGATGGCGAACAAGCGGTAGGTGGGGAAGTACATGAAACCGAGATTGACCACGCCGCTCAAGCTCTCCGGCTGGCCCGGGTAGGGCGTGCCGGAGACGTTGAAATAGTTGGAAAACAGGCCCTGCAGAATCAGCGTGATGCCGAAGGTCAGCAGCAACCCGTAGATATGATCGAGATCGTACAGGCGTCGGAGCAGGAGGCGCTCAATGAGAACCCCCAGCAGTCCGACCAGCAGGGGCACCAGAATCAGTGACGCCCAGAAACCGATCTGGACGCTGATCCCGAGCCACTGCTCCAGAAACGAGTAGCCAATCAATGCGATGAAGGCACCGAGCATGTACATGGCGCCGTGGGCAAAGTTGATGATGTTCAGCAGTCCGAATATCACCGCAAGCCCGAGGCTCAACATGGCGTAGAACACACCGACATTAAGCCCAAGCAGCGCCTGGGCCAGAATGACCTGCATCGACACGTTGGCTATCTCCCCTTAAGTGATGGTCAAACCGTGTTAGTTAACCAGCGAACACTTGGTGTCAGCCATTGAGATGAAGGCCTGGTCTGCAGGAATCTTGGAGACCACATCGAGCAGATCCCACTCGCTGTTCGATTCCGACGGCTTTTTCACTTCCACCAGGTACATGTCGTGCAGCATGGAACCGTTCGGGGCGATTTTTCCGCCCTTCACGAACATGTCGTTAAGGGTCATCTCGCCGAGCTTGGCGCGGACCGTGTCGGAATCGTCGGTTCCGGTGTCCTTGACGGCCTGCAGGTAATGGCTCACCGCCGAATACACGCCAGCATGCACCATCGTTGGCATCGCACCGTGGCGCTCGTGGAAGCGCTCTGACCACGCTTTGGTTTCTTCATTCTGGTTCCAGACAAAGGCGGTGGTGAATTGCAGACCCTGGGCAATATCCAGCCCCATGCTGTGCACATCGGTGATGAACACCAGCATGCCAGCCAGCTTCTGGCCACTCTGGACAATCCGGAACTGGTTGGCCTGTTTGATGGCGTTCACGGTGTCCTGACCCGCGTTGGCCAGGCCAATAACATCGGCGCCGGACGATTGTGCCTGCAGCAGGTAGGAGGAGAAGTCGTTGGTGGAAAGCGGTGCGTTGACGTTGCCGACCACTTCGCCGCCCAGGCTCTCCACCACGGCACCGGTGTTATCCCGGAGTGAGTGGCCGAAGGCATAGTCCGCGGTGATAAAGAACCATTTCTCGCCGCCGTTCTTGACCATGGCGGTGGCTGTACCCACCGGCAGGGCATGGGTGTCGTAGACGTAGTGAATGCCATAGGGCGAGCACTGCTCTTCGGTCAGTGCGGTGGTGCCAGCCCCGGTGTTCATGGTGATGATTTTCTTGTCCTTGGCGAGGCCCTGCACCGAGAGCGCCACCGAAGAGTTGTCCAGGGCCGTGATCATGTCCACCTCTTCGGCGTCGATCCATTCCCGGGCCGTACTGGCGCCAATATCCGGTTTGTTCTGGTGATCAGCAGAGATGACTTCGATGGGTTTGCCCATTACCGAGCCACCAAAGTCTTCGATGGCCATTTTGGCAGCGATTACGGCACCCGGACCTTCCAGGGACTTGTAGACCCCGGACATGTCACTGAGTACCCCGATTTTGATCTTGCCGTCCGACAATTCCGCGGCTGCGGATAAAGGCATTGCGAGGGTCGCTGCAGCCACAGCGGCGACCAGTCCTTGTTTCCAGTGCTTGAACATAGTGGGTTTCCTTTTGTTATTAGATTCCGGGTCGGACCCATAAAGGCGGTCCAGGCCCACAGGCTCAGACACTCAGGTGTCTGTTCAACTGCTCCTTTTTGGCCTCGAGATCGGCCGCATCAATCTGTTCAACGACCTGACCGTGTTCGATCACGTAGTGCCGATCCGCCAGAGGCGCGGCAAAGCGAAAATTCTGTTCCACCAGAATGATCGTGAAGCCCTTTTCCCTCAGTTTCCGGATGACATCGTCCAGGGCTTTCAGGATCACCGGGGCAAGTCCTTCGGTTATCTCGTCCAGGAGTAAAAGGTTGGCTCCGGTGCGCAGGATCCGGGCAATCGCCAGCATCTGCTGTTCACCGCCGGAGAGCTTGGACCCCTGGCTTTTGCGCCGCTCTTTCAGGTTCGGAAACATGGAGTAGATTTCATCCACCGACAGCCCGCCTTTGGCGATGACCGGTGGCAGCTCCAGATTTTCATCGACGTTGAGAGACGCAAAAATTCCCCGTTCTTCCGGGCAGTACCCCAGTTTGCCCACATGGGCAATCCGGTGTGTGGGCATATGGATGATTTCGGTACCGTGGACCTTTATGGAACCGGTACGTTTGCTGACCAGCCCGAGTATGGCTTTCAGGGTTGTTGTCCGTCCGGAGCCATTCCGGCCCAGCAGCGTAATGACTTCACCCTCGTGCAGGGTCAGGTTCAGGCCATGGAGTATGTGCGACTCGCCATACCAGGCGTGCAGGTTCTCAATCCGCAGTAGTTCCGGCTTCTGCTCAGGCTGCATCGGTGGTTCCCATGTAGGCTTCCATCACTTCAGGGTTGTTGGAGACCTCGTCATAGTTGCCCTCCGCGAGGATTTCGCCCCGGTTCAGCACAGTGATCCGGTCGGCGAGCGTTGCAACCACATTCAGGTTGTGCTCCACCATCACAATTGTTCTGCCCTCGACCACACGCTTGATCAGGTCAGTCACCGTGCCCACATCTTCCGAACTCATGCCCTGGGTGGGCTCATCCAGAAGCATTAACCTTGGTTCCAGGGCAATAGTGGTGGCTATTTCCAGTGCCCGCTTTTGCCCGTAGGGCAGTTCCACCGCTTTGACGTCGGCAAACTTGCCAAGGCCAACCTGCTCCAGCGTCGCCTGCGCCTTCTCGTTCAACTGGTCAAGAATTCGCAGCGGGCGCCAGAAGTGATAGGACACGTTCAGTTTCCGTTGCAGGGCAATGCGGACGTTCTCCCGGGCCGACAGATGGGGAAACACGGCAGAGATCTGAAATGACCGGATTAATCCGCGCTGGGCAATGCCCGCTGGCCGGGCATGGGTGATGTCCCTGCCGTCATAAATGATCTGGCCGGATGTCGGCTTCAGAAATTTGGTCAGGAGGTTGAAGAAGGTGGTTTTGCCTGCCCCATTCGGGCCTATCAGGGCATGGATCGACCCTGTCTGGACGCTGAGATTGATGTCCTTGACGGCTGTGAAGCCCTTGAAGTCTTTGGTGAGGCCATGGGTTTCCAGAATAGTGGCCGGTTTCCGGGCGTAATCGGTCACTGAAAGCACCCCCGTCAGGCCAGTGGACTGTGATTCAGGCACTGGCGGTTGTTGTTTTTATTACCTTTCATTGTCATAAATTGGCAGTTCGATATGCCGTATACGCATTTCAGTAAAGATGCCGGACGACGATCTTGTCAAGTTGGGTCAGCTAGACGAAAGCATTAGGCGGGGAATAAAGGAGGGGGGATAAATCAATAACCTGGAATGAATCACGGACCGCTTTCCGGTCCGTGATTCCTCGCTGTTACTCTTCGTCTTTCGGCGCGCGTTCCACCACCTTGCGCTTACCCTTGGCGCACCGGGACAGGGCCTTCAGCCCCTCGCCGTCGAAGGCATCCACGCGGATAACGTCGTACAGCGCGGTCAGGGCTTCCAGCAGCTGATCGCACTCCTCTTCCTTCACCACGCCCTGGGCACAGGCCCAGTCCACCAACTCCTTGCGCTGATGGCCCATCAGCAGGGCAATGCCGTCCAGTTCGTCCTCGTCCCGGTTACGGATGGCCTGATGCAGCCTGCTGCGCATGTCGACGGTTTCGTGGGCGAGCTTGTAAGCATTCAGTACGCGTCCGAGAGGGTCGTCCGGATCCATGGTCACGAACGTGCCCCGGCTGATCCGCTGCCGAACCGGGGTGTCCTTGACGATGGATTCGGCAACCTGGGCTCCCAGCTTGTCATCCGGGCCGTTTAGGCCGGTCGCGCCCAGCGGGAACACCAGGAGGCGCAGGGGCCAGCGCAGGGCGGTCACCGGGAAGTTGATGATGGCTTCGCGCATGGACGCCTGCAGGTCCCGCAGGCAGGTTTGCAGGCACCATTCCACCAGCGGTCGCTGGTCGTCGGGGTAGCCCTCTTCATGCCATTGCTTGATGACGGCCGTGGCGTAGTACAGATGGGTCAGGCAGTCGGCCATGCGGCCAGACAGCCTCTGTCGGGCCTTGAGACCTCCGCCGACCGTCAGCAGGGTGACGTCCGTCATCAACGCAAACGCGGCCGAGAACCGGGCCAGTTGCCGGTAACTGGACTTGATGTCGCCCTGCCGGGGCACCGATTCCAGCCATCCCCGTGACAGCCCAAGCATCAGCGCACGCAGGGCATTGCGGGTGGTGTGGGCGAGGTGCCGATAGAAGATACCGTCGAATTTCCTGACGGCCTGCTCCTGGTCCTCCATCCCGGCGGCTTCGATTTCCTCAACGATGAACGGATGGCAGCGGATCGAACCCTGACCAAAGATCATCAGGCTGCGGGTCAGGATGTTGGCGCCTTCCACGGTGATGCCGATGGGCACGGCCTGGTAGGCCCGGGCCAGGAAGTTGCGCGGCCCGGTAATCACCCCGCGGCCGGCAACCACATCCATGGCGTGGTTGATGACTTCCCGCATCAGGTCGGTGTTGCGGTACTTCAGCACGGCCGACGGCACCGATGGCCGCACGCCCCGGTCCAGCATGCCAGAGGTCAGCAGGCGCGCGGCATCCATCATGTAGGTGTAGCCGGCAATGGGCTCCAGTGCTTCCTGCACGCCTTCGAACTGGCTGATGGAGCGGCCGAACTGCTCCCGGGTGTAGGCGTAGGAGCCGGTCGCCAGGCTGGCAACTTTGCCGGCACCGGTGCCCAGGGCCGGCAGGGAGATGGAACGGCCGATGGACAGGCATTCCAGCAGCATGGTCCAGCCCTTGCCCAGCATGTCCTGGCCGCCGATCACCTGGTCCATGGGAATGAACACGTCGGTGCCCCAGGTCGGGCCGTTCATGAACACCGTGTTCATCGGCAGGTGCCGGGCACCGGCATTTACACCCTCGGTCTCCCGGGGCACCAGCACGCAGGTCACGCCCACCTCTTCGTCGCCGCCCAGCAGTTTGTCCGGGTCATAGACCTTGATGGCCAGGCCGATCAGCGTCGCCACCGGCGCCAGGGTGATGTAGCGCTTGTTCCAGGTAACCTTCAGACCCAGCACTTCCTTGCCGTTCCATTCGCCCTTGCAGACGATGCCCTTGTCCGGGATGGCGCCCGCGTCCGAACCGGCCACCGGCGAGGTCAGGGCAAAGCAGGGAATGTCCTCGCCGTCGGCGAGGCGGGGCAGGTAGTGGTGTTTCTGCTCGTCGGTGCCGTAGTGCATCAGCAACTCGCCCGGACCGAGGGAGTTGGGCACCATCACCGTGACCGCCGCCGAGACGCTGCGGGTGGAGATCTTCATTACGATCTCGGAGTGTGCGGTGTTGGAAAAACCGAGGCCGCCATCTTCCTTGGGAATCACCAGTCCAAAAAAGCCCTTTTCCCGGATGAACTTCCAGACCTTGTCCGGCAGGTCATACTGTTCATGGGTGATTTTCCAGTCGTCCAGCATTGCGCAGAGTTTTTCCACAGGCCCGTCCAGGAACGCCTGCTCCTCGCTGCTGAGGTGGGCCGGTTGGGCATCGAGTAGTTTGTTCCACTGGGGTTTGCCGGAAAACAGCTCGCCATCCCAGTCGACGGAGCCGGATTTCAGGGCTTCCGCTTCGGTGTCCGAAAGCGATGGCAAACGGTTGCGCACCCAGCCCAGGAGCGGGCGACTGAGTTTGTTGAGGCGCAGGTCGCCGGGCAGCACCAGAATCAAGGCAAGAGCCAGCAGCGCGCCACCGCAGAGTATGCTGATAATGTGCCAATGGTCCTGAAACAGTCCAACCACCGTCGCGATGGTCATGATGGCGGCGGCGGTGGTACCGCCAATGCCGAGGTAGATCAGGACCAGGGCGCTGATCAGCAGTAACAGAACACTCATGGGAAGACCTCCATTTCACGAATAAAATCAACCAGATTTGTTCTTAACCTTCGGTCAAAGTTCGACCAGTTGCAAGCTGGCAGCGACACGCACTGTGAACATTTACGACCGAAATGGCGGGAAGTGGCAAAACCGGAACCGACGTCGGGTGGTTACTGGCTGGAGGCTGTATGGCCGGGTCAGGGCCAGAGTCCGATTACCAGAAGCGCCAGGGTCGCCAGCAGCGTGGCGACGTTGGCGCCGAGAACGGCGTTGAGACGGTCCGGCTGGTCCAGGGCATGGGCCAGGTGTCGGCTGACCCAGAAAGCCAACGGGGCGGTTAGCAGGGCAAAGCCGGTGATCGGTGGCAGCCAGCCGGCGAGCAAACCGAGCACGATGGCGAGGTAATTCGCGACCAGCAGGACGGGCACAAGCCGGGCGGCCGCAGCGCGGCCCCGGGTAACAACCAGGTGTCGGCGGCCAACGGTACGGTCGGCCTCGGCGTCGGGAATCTGGTTGATCAGCAGCAGTTCGCTCGCCAGGAACAGGCTGATCAGTGAAACCAGAATGCCCGTGGCGTCGATCCGGGCGCCGAGGGCGATGAGGGCCCCCAACACCATGACCGGCCCGAAACCCAGTCCTGGTGCCAGCAGGCACAGCAACGGCGAGCGCGTGAGCCAACGGGTGTAGGTGAGGATCAGCAGGACTCCGACCACTCCCACCAGCAACATGGACATCCCGCGCAGCCACAGGAAATACAGCCCAATTGTGATGACCAGGCCCAGGGTTGCCAGGGCAGCGGCCAAGACCTTATTCGCCGCCGAGGGGTGCCGGGGCAGGGCGCCACTGCCTCCGGAAAAGGGCGTTCGCCGGGTGATCCGATCCAGGCCGGACAGAAAGTCCTCGTACTCGTTAAACAGATTGACCGCCGCATGGGCAAGTACAGCGCCCAGCAACACCAGCAGGGTGTCGACCAGGCTTTCCGGTTCACCCTGACGCCAGGCAACGGCGATCCCCAGGCCCGCGCACAGCGGGGCAAGAATCAGAAAATTCGGGCGTGACGCCCGGATAACCGCAGCGCTCTCGGCCATGGCTTTCTTTCCCTAGATATAACCTTCGGCGAACACCAGTCCCAGGACGATCGGCATGACCACAAGGCTGCCGAGGTTGCCGAGCAGCACCAGCGACGCCACCTTGTGCGGTTCCTGCCGGTATTGCTCCGCGACCATATAGTTCAGCACCGCCGGTGGCAAGGCGGCGAAAACCCAGAGCGATGCCACCTGCAGTCCGGGCAGATCGAGGATCTGAATCATCGGCCAGGCCAGGATCAGGCCGCTGGCGGGGCAGGCGATGGCACCGAGCATGCCCAGTTTCCAGTCGCTGAAATCGACATCCAGCATCCGCACGCCAAGGGCAAACAGCATCAGCGGAATGCACACCCCGCCCAGCATGTTCAGGGTTTCCAGCAACCATGCCGGCAGGGGCACGCCGCCGAGATTGACCGCCAGGCCGGCGATGCTGGCAAACACAATGGGGAGCTTCAGTCGCTGAACAATGGAGGTGTGAGGGTCGAGCATGTACAAGCCGACCGAGAAATGCAGCAGCATTTCGACAATGAACAGGACCACCGCCGCGGGCAGAGCGGCATCGCCGAAGGCCAGAACCAGCAATGGAATACCCATGTTGCCGGAGTTGTTGAACATCATTGGCGGCAGGAAGGTCTTCAGGTTCAGCTTCAGCACTTTCGCCACCGGGTAGAGGACGATGCCGGAGCCCAGCACCACTACGGTTGCCGCGAGGGCGAGGCGGGCGTATTCCTGCAGCGGAGCCTGTTGGTCGGCCAGCACCGCGAACACCAGCATGGGCACAAACAGTTCCATGTTGAGAATGTTCAGGCCCTGAATATCGGGGGTGCGATAACGGCCATAGAGAGCCCCACAGCCGGCGATAACAAAGACCGGCAACATCGTGGAAAGAATCTGGGCAATCATTGAAGGCTCCGACAGGAGTGACAGTGGTCCAAGACAGAAACGGTTAGGTTCGCAAGTATCACACTGACTGGGCAAGCACTATTCGCCGGTGTTCGACCAAAGCAGGAGGCCCCTGCCGTCCGGGCCCCGGTTGCGGTGGCCGGACCCTGGCCCCACAATACGGGCCATTACAGTAAGCGATGACCGCCTGTCAGGGAGTATGTTGTGACCAGTCCGTTTGATCAGCCCGTTGCCCGTGACCACACCTGCTCGGTGAAGTTCGATGCCCGGAAGGCCGTGTTTGGCCGTGAGGATGTGATTCCGGTCTGGGTGGCGGACATGGACTTTGCCGCCCCCGAGGCTGTTACCAGGGCCCTGGTCGAGCGGGCCCGGCACCCGGTTTACGGCTACACCCTGTTCCCGGACAGCCTCTACGAAGCCATGATCCACTGGTTTCGCGCCCGTCACGGCTGGGACATCCAGCGCGACTGGATTCTGATGGCGCCCGGCGTGGTGCCCTCGCTCCACGCCGCCTGCATGGCCTACGCCGAACCGGGTCAGGGCGTGATTATCCAGCCTCCGGTGTATCCGCCATTCTTCAGTTCGGTTCGCCAGAGCGGCCGAACCGTGATCGAGAATCCGCTGGTGCTTGAGGAGGGACGGGGTGCCGGCCCGGGTCGCTACCGGATGGATCTGGATCATCTGGAGCAGTGCGCGGCCCGGCCGGATGCCCAGGTGTTGATGCTGTGTTCGCCCCACAATCCGGTTGGCCGGGTCTGGAGCGAGGAAGAGTTGCGGGCGGTACTGGCCATCGCCAGAAAGCACGATCTGGTGGTGCTGTCCGATGAAATCCACTGTGACCTGACCTTTGACGACGGGCCCCGACATTCAGTGCTGGCGACGTTGGCGGAGCAGGACGACGCGCTGGTCACGGCCGTGGCGCCAAGCAAGAGTTTCAATATGCCGGGACTGGGCCTGTCAGCGCTGGTTATCCCCGATGCGGAACGTCGCGCCGCCCTTAAAGGCGTGTTCCAGACCCTGCACATGACCCAGTGCAACCCGTTCAGCGTGGCCGGCTTTGAGGCGGGCTACCGTGACGGTGGCGCCTGGCTGGACGACCTTCGGGAATATTTGCAGGCTAACCGGGATTACGTTGAGGAGGCGGTCAACGGCCGTCTGTCCCGCATTCGGGTCTCGGCCCCGGAAGCCACCTACCTGATGTGGCTGGATTGCCGCGAGCTGGGCATGACCGATGCCGAGCTCAAGCGTTTCTTTGTCCAGGAGGCCGGAGTGGGCATGAACCCGGGCCTGACTTTCGGCGACCCGGGCTCCGGATTCATGCGGCTGAACATTGGATGCCCGAGGTCGGTACTGACCGAAGTGCTGGACCGGATTGAAAACGCCTTGGGCACGCGCCCCTGAGTTACTGGGTTTCCAGGTCCAGTTTCCGTTTCAGCGAGCAGTGATCCTCGACCTTGCGCCAGCGCGGAGGTTCGTTCATGCCGGGCATGTCGCCGCTGGTCTTCCGGGACGCCTCCCACACCATGCCGCCGTGAGTAACCAGGTTGCCCTCGGTGTAGTCCCAGGCAAACCGCCACTGCTCGGGTGTCTGGCATATTGACGGGTTGCTGCCGTCGCCGGGCGCCGGGTTACCGGCCGGAGGGTTGGAGCTCTCCTCAACCGGCTCCTGCTTCGCCATCTGTTCGGCGTCACAGTCCGGGACCTCATCCAGTTCCTTCCAGTCGAAGCTGATACCGGGCTCCTTGCCCTCGCTGATCTGCCGGGCCTGAAACCACTGGCCGTCGTGAAAGACCACGGCCTCCGCACGATACAAGCTGGCGGATTCCCAGCCCGATTTCTCGGGGTCACAGGGTTCGGCGTGTGCCGTGGTGGTCAGCCCCAGGCCAACGAGCAGCAGCAGAACAGAAACGAACAGTTGTGGGTTCGGTTTACCAAACATGATGGTCTCCTTGTCTCAGCCCGACTCGCGATAGGCCGCTGCCTGTCGACCGGCCCGGGTTGCCAGAACCAGACCTGCCAGAATAAGCAGTCCGCCGACAACATGGAATAGTCCGAGCGATTCCTTCAGGAAAATGCCAGCCAGGACAGACGCGAAGACGGGAGTCAGGTACATGAAAATTGCGGCTTTCGAGGGACCTATGGCGTGTACGCCGTGGTTCCAGAAGCCATAAGCGAGGATGCCGGGGAAGATGGCAAAGTAAAGTAACGGAAGCAGGGTATCTCCGGAGAGTTTGAAGCCGCCGGAAAAGTACACCAGATCGGTCAGATAGAAGGGCAGGATCACCAGTGCGCCCAGCAGGATCTGCGTGGTCAGGAAGGTGAGCGCCGGAAGGGGCACCGCCTGGCGGCGCAGAAGCACTGAAAATAACCCCCAACTGAACACCGCGGCCACCATGATCAGATCGCCCGGCTGGGCCCGGAGCCCGGTCAGTACCGCGATGTCGCCCTGGGCCACAACCGTCAGAATACCGAGGACCGCGAGTGCAATGCCCAGGGCCTGCAGCGGCCGGGTCCGGTCCCCGAGCAGGATCCAGGACATCAGCGCGACAAAGATCGGAATGGTGGCGTTGATCAGGGCAATGTTGGTGGCGGTGGTGCTCGTGGCGGCAAAGTAAAGCAGGGAATTGAAGGCACCGACGCTGAAGGTGGCGAGCGCCAGCATCGAGCCCAGACGTTGCCGGATGATCTGCCGGTGGCGCCAGACGCCAGGCAGGCCAAAGGGCAGCAGAATGACCAGCGCAATGACCCAGCGCCAGAACGACATGGACAGCGGCGGAATGTCGTCAACGGTGCCGCGGGCGACCACGGCATTGCCGGCCCAGAACAGGGGGGTAAGGACCAGCCCGACGTAAGCCAGGCCAGGCATTCGGGATAGCAGTCCGGCGTTTTCTGAAGACACTCTTACTCTCGTTGCTCGGGTTTGGTCAGGAAAAACGCACAGGATACTATTCTCCCGGAACTTCTGCCTCCGTACCAATGTGGTAGGCGGCAAAGCCCGCCATCACAACCTGATCCACCGCCATACCGATGATCCGGCCATTACTGCTGGAGCGGATCGGGTACTGGGCGTTGGTGATCGGATCGGCCACGTACCCGAGAATTTCGCCTTCGGATACGCGGGCGCCCAGATCCACTTCACTGAACAGGATTCCGCCATGCTGGGCACGGATCCAGTCGGAATCGTAGTAGACCGGCTCCGGGTCGCCCCAGACGAACATGCGGGAAATCATGCCCTGACGTTCCATCAGACTGGTGAGGCTGTTCACCCCGGCTTCAATCTGGTGTTCCTGGATGCGATGTGACTCGCCCGCCTCCAGCGTGACCGTGGTAATACCGGCTTCCACCGCCGCGCTGCGCAGCATGCCCGGTGACCCGGAGCTGTGGACCACCGCCATGCGGTCAAAGCCCTGGGTAAAGGTGGCGACGTCCGGATTGTTCATGTCGGCCCGCAGTTGCGGCAGGTTGGTGCGCTTGAGTGACCCGGTATGGATATCCACCAGCATGTTGCAGCGGCGAATGATGTTCTCGAAGAGCGAGTGGGCAATGCGATCGGCAAGGCTTCCGTCGGGGCTGCCCGGAAAATGCCGGTTGAGGTCACGACGGTCGGGCAAGTAGCGGCTGCCCTGCTGGAAGCCAGGCAGGTTGACGATCGGAATGCCCACCACGCGGCCGGACAGCTTTTCCGGATCCAGGTCGTACATGGTGCGCCGGATGATCTCGATACCGTTCAGCTCGTCACCATGGATGGCACCGGTCAGGCACAGGGTGGGACCGGCATTGGCGCCATTCACCACCAGCACCGGCGTGGGCTGGGACAGACCGGCAATCTGGATGCCGGGCGACCAGGCCAGACGGGTGGAGGTGCCGGGCAGGATCTCGGTGTCCAGCAGGGTAAAGCTCTTGGCTGGCTGAATGGCAGGTTCCATCGGCACCATGCCTGAGGTTTCCTCGCCGGGTCGGATCTCACTGTCCTCGGCCGGCGTGGTTGCGACTTCCGACTCAGCCGGAGCCGCTGAATCGGCCTTCAATTCCGGTTCGTGGGGCGACGCGACCTCTTTCAGGTCAATGTTTGGCGCAACCTTCTTGGCCCCGGTTTTTGCGTCGGAAGACTCGGTGTCCGTTGCCGGCTGTGTGCTGTTGGTGGCAGATGCGGTCGGGTCGGTGTCCTTGCGACGCGGCTGTGAGCGCTCAACGTCCTCGACATTCTCGTCCTCGGCCAGCACCGCGACCCGGGTTTCCTCGTTCTTTTCGGCGTTGGTACTGGAGGTTTCGGCCACAGCGAGGCATGGCAGGCCCAGCGCCACCGTGCAGGCGAACAGTCGGAGTGGTGTCAGTGTGTAATGCCAGTGCAACAGCATAGTTCCTCACGGGTCGTCAGAATGCGCTCAAGGATAGAGGCCCCCTGGCGGTCATGAATACAGCTGTGACAAAGGTTTAATGCCACCTTCATGAAATGCCGGTCTTTTTCGGGTTCCTGTGCAAACGTTGCCCAGGTGCTAGCTTATACAGCTAGCCCCGTTATACCCGTTAAAGCTGGTTAACAATATGGAGATTTTGCGAGTTCTGGTTGTGATTTTGTTACCGCCACCGTTCAGGTTTTGCCGGTGGCGTGCCAGAGTTCTTCTTTTTGTCGGGCTCGACCGTCAATTTCCAGTTTCAGCAAGTGGGCAAGGGCCGAGCGCGCAGCCAGACCATGGATGGCCGCCGGGACGTCGTCATAGGCCTGGGTTGTCAGATCCTTCAGCGTGACGGGGCCGTGCTGTTTCAGCGCCGTGGCGACCTTGTGCTCCCGGGCCAGCCGATGGGTGATCAGGAAATCAATCACCGCCTCGGGGTAGCCCATCAGAAAGCCGTGCGCCGGGGCAATCACCCCGATCGATTCCCCGAGCAGGTCGTAGAGGGCGTCCAGGTACGCTTTCATGTCGCCGTCCGGTGGATTAATCACCACCGTTGAGCCCTGCATGATGTGGTCGCCGGAGAACAGCAGGTCGGGGCCTTCGAGCAGGTAACATATGTGGTTGGAGGCGTGGCCCGGCGTGTGCAGGGTCTTCAGAAGCCCGGCCTCGGTCACGATCAGGTCGCCGTGTTCGGGCTCGTCATCCGGCGCGAACGTGCGGTCCTGGGAGGGGCCTTCGGGTGCCGGCAGACCGAACACGCGACATCCGGTTTTTGCCTTGAGAGGCGCCGTTGCCGGTGAATGATCCGGGTGGGTATGGGTCACCACCACCTGGTCAATCACGCCACCGGTCAGTTCCAGAATCCGTTCGATGTGCACGGCATCATCCGGACCGGGGTCCAGCACGGTAAAGCGTTCGTGGCCCAGCAGGTAGGTGTTGGTACCCGGCCCAGTCATCATGCCTGGGTTGGGCGCGGTCAGCCGAACCACGCCGGCGGCGATCTCGACCGGCTCGCCCGGAACGATTTCGGCGCGGGTACTGCCTTCGCCCTCGGGGTCGAGCCGGGTGGCCTCGTCGTAGGCGGGTGCCCCCGGCTCCAGCATAACCGGCTTGCCTTTCTTCGTTGCCGGCCATGGTTTGCTGGGGTAGGTCTCGGGCGGATTGGCATGGGCATAGCGCATCAGCGCCCCGGTGGTCTGGAAATCGCTCAACACGCGCATGGTCCGCAGCGTTGGCAGCCCCAGCAGGCGACGCCCACTGCGATGATCTTCCAGCGCCTGTTCGGGGCTGATCCACAGGTGCTCGATGGTTTCCGTGCCGTCGTGGCTGGCCACCTGGCCTTCAGGTGCCGCGGCCACGAAGAACCGGGTATCGAAGCGCCGGGGTGGCCCCGGCGGCGTGGTCCAGTGGCTCAGGTACGCCAGCCGGTCCAGAGGAATCGTCAGCCCGTGACGCTGGCACAGGTCCGCCAGGCCCAGTTCGCCCCGGAACACCGCATCGCGGTCCCCGTGTGCGGGGTGATCCGCGCCTATGGTCTGGCCGTTCTCATCGACGGCCACCAGAATGCCGGCTTCCTCGAAACATTCCCGCACGGCGGCGAGCATGTAGTCCGCGCCCCCTTCATCCAGACTCATGATCTGACTGATTTCGGTATCCTCAGGACCGACCGCGTGCGCCCGGGCCCGGTATTCCCCCTGATCCACCGCTCCGCCCGGAAATACGAAATAGCCGGGAAGAAACACCGCATCCCAGGTGCGCTGAAGCAGCAGCACTTCAACACCGTCTTCCGTATCTCGAGTCAGAACCAGAGTGGCCGCAGGGCGAATATCCATAGTTTTCCTGTTATTAGCTGTATGGGTGCGCCCAGTCACCACTTCCCGGGGGCTGGGCGAAAAGGCATAAATAAGCAAGATAACTGAATTCACCACAAGATGAACAGTGCAGGCCAAACGCGTATTATGCGCCCTGTCATACGAATCCCCAGCCAGACAGGTACCCAACGTGGCCCGCATCAAACTTGCTTTCCCGGATGACGTCTTCTACTTCGAAACCAACATGCCGGTGCGCATCACCGACATCAATGGCGCCAACCATCTGGGCAACGACGCGCTGATATCCATGCTGTCGGAGGCGCGGGCCCAGTTCCTGGTGAACTACGGTATCCAGGAAGCTGGCCACGACGGGATCGGCATCATCGTGACCGATCTGGCCACGATGTATCAGTCGGAATCCTTCTTCCCGGAAATGCTCCGTTTTGAAGTCGGACTGATGGATTTCAACAAGTACGGTGGCGATTTCGTGTTCCGGGTCACCAAGGCCGAAAGCGGCCAGCCCGTTGCGTTGGCCAAGTACGGTTTTGTGTTCTTCAACTACCAGCGCAAGGAAGTGTCGCCAATGCCTGAAAGCTTCCGGTCACGTTTTGGCTGACACCGGGGCCGTGCGCAGCTTGGTCATGCCCGCGCGGTAAAAACTGTAGGCCATGACGCCGGCAAACAGATTGCCTACCAGGGCGCCACTCATCAGCCCGAAGATGCCGTTGAGCTGGCTGCCGAGCCAGAGCAGCGGCAGAAAGCAGAGGAACAGCCGCAGGGTCGACACCAACAGCGCGCGCATGGCCAGGCCCAGCGCGTTGCATACCGAAACCATCAGCATGCACACACCCAGGCCGCTGTAACTGAGCGGCACTCGAAGCAGGTAACCGGCCAGGATGTCCTGAACCTGGGCATCGCGGGTGAACAGCTCCGATACCAGCCCTGAGGCGGCCAGCCAGGTCACGCCGATGGCCAGCTGCCAGGCGACCACGAACCTTACCGCGATGCGCACCAGCTTCCGGATCTGCTCAATATCCCCGGCGCCCAGCAACCGGCCGATCATCGGTGGCATCGACATGGTCAGCGCCAGCACCACCACGATCGAGAAAAACTCCAGCCGCGTTCCCAGCCCCCAGGCCGCTACCGCAGCCGACCCAAAACCCGCCACCATCGCGGTAGCCAGCATGGCCGAGGCCGGCGGCATCAACTGGCTGACCATGGCCGGCGCCATAATGCCGTTGAGCTGTTTCAGCGCCTGGCCCAGGGCAAGCTGGCCGAGATCGAATCGGGCCCAGTGCCGTTTAAGAAGTTTGGGGTAGATCACCAGGCAGCCCATGGTAAAGGAGGTGACCGTTGCCCAGGCCGCACCGGGCAGGCCCCAGTCGAAGACAAAGATGTACAGCGGATCCAGCGCGATGTTGAGCAGGCTGGTGGCGACCATCATGTAGCCCGGCAGTTTGGTGTCGCCGTGGGAGCGACAGACGCTGTAGCCGAAGTACAGGGTGGCGCCGGCCCAGGCGGCAATCAGCCAGGGCACCCAGTAGCTGCGGATCATGGGCAGCAGTGACTCCTCGGCACCGAGCGCGGTCATGATCCACTCCTGCAGGAACCACAGGCCCAGGCACAGCACGAACACCAGGCTGCCGCCGACCGTGATTACCAGCCCTCCAAGGCGAAAGGCACGGAGTTCGTCGCCCTGGCCCAGGGTTCTGGAAATGATCGCCGTGGTGGCGATGCCGAGCCCCACCTGCAGCCCGATGATGAGCTGCTGCATGGGCAGGGTGAAGCCCAGGGCTGCAAGGGGATCCCGGCCCAGTTGGCCGATAAAGGCGCTGTCGGCCAGTTGAAAGGTCATCAGGGAGAGCACGCCAAACAGCATCGGCCAGGTCATGGTGTAGAGCTGACGGGGCAGGCTGGCGGTCTCGGGTGGTTTGCTCACGGGATGAGGGTGCGGCCTTGGTTCGAAATGGGGAACGGATCTTAACAGGTTTGGGGCCAGGTTTCGGTGGCGACGTGCTGGTCGGGGCTGACGCCGCAGGATACGCCGTCAGCCCGACCCGTTCGGGCGTGTCAGAGTGCCTTTAACGCGGACTCGTAATCCGGCTCATCCTTGATCTCATCGACCAGTTGGCTGTACATGACCTTGTTGTCCTCATCCAGCACGACCACCGCACGGGCACACAGCCCTGCCAACGGACCGTCCTGGATGGCGACGCCGTAGTCCTGCTGGAAGCTGTAATTGCGGAAAGTCGACAGCGTGATCACGTTCTTCAGGCCTTCGGCGCCGCAGAAACGGGCGGCGGCGAATGGCAGGTCCGCTGAGACGACCAGGACGACCGTGTTTTCGAGGCTTCCGGCCTTTTCGTTGAACTTGCGGGTGGAAGCGGCGCACACGCCGGTGTCTACGCTGGGGACGATGTTGAGAATCTTGCGCTTGCCGGCCCACTGGTCCAGTTTGACCTCTTCCAGGCCGCTGTTGGTGAGGGTGAAGGGCGGCGCGTTGTCCCCCGGTTTCGGGAAGCTGCCGCTCAGTTCAATGGGGTTGCCGTCGAGATTTACCTTGCTCATGACCTTTCCTTAGCTATCGGGTGCGTGGGAATCAGAGTTATTCAATTTACTCTTTGTAGTCCAGTTTGGACTATCTTGCACCCGATCGGTTCTCTGGCCGGCGATTATGGCGCGGAGGCACCCTGGGGTTCGAAACCCGCTGCCGGATGGCGCTGGACCAGCAGCAGGTAGCTGGCCAGGGCAGCACAGGCGCAGACCGCAATGACCACGGCCATCACGAGTGACGTGCCGTCGTGGAGGTGGCCCACCAGTATGCCGGCTCCGGCCGCAACGGCCATCTGGGCAAAGCCGAACAGGGCGGATGCCGAGCCAGCCATGCGCGGGAAGTTGGCCATCGCGCCGGCCATGGTCTGGGGCAGCACCATGCCGGTGCCGAGCATGAACAGGGTCTGGGGCAGAATGACCGCCCAAACATTGTAAACCCCGGCCAGGGCAAGCCCTGCCATCAAACCGCCACCGGCAACCGCGATGACCAGTCCTCGTACCAGAATCTGGTCTGGCAGCAGTTTGCTGCCCAGGCGAACGGCGGACAGGTTGCCGGTGATGAAGCCGGCCACCATGCACGCGAAGAACAGCCCGAAGTGTTCGGGTGCCACACCCAGGAAGTCGATCAGCACGAACGACGAACCCGACAGAAACGCGAACAGGCCCGAGAAAATCAGGGCGTTGGTCAGGGTGTAGCCAAGAAAGCTGATGTCGGTGCCAATGCTTCGATAGTTGCGCAGCAGGCTGCAGAGTTTGAGCGGCTGGCGATATTCCGGGCGCATGGGTTCGGGTATGCCAAATGCCACTACGACAGCCATCACCAGGGCATAGCCTCCGAGGACCAGGAAAATGGACGACCAGCCGAGGCCGGCGACGAGGAAGCCGCCGATGGTGGGAGCAATGGCCGGTGCCAGCGCCATGATACTGGCAAGAATGGCGAGGATCCTGGCGGCTTCACGGGGTGTATAAATGTCCCGGATCGCGGCGCGGCCCAGAACTGGGCCTGCCGAACCGCCCAGGGCTTGCAGGAACCGGCACAGCATCAGGGTTTCGATGTTCGTGGCAAGAGCACAGCCAATGCTGGCGATAGCGAATAGCACGAAGCCCCCGATCATGATCGGCTTGCGGCCGAAGCGGTCGGCCAGGGGGCCGCAGATAAGCTGGGCCAGGGCAAAGCCAACCATGTAGAGGCTCAGTGTCAGCTGGACCTGATCGGTTCCGGTACCAAAGTCGCTCCCGATCTGCGGCAGCGCCGGCAGGTACATGTCGGTGGCGAGCGGGCCGAGGGCCACGGCGGCGGCGAGCAGAATGGTTGTCCAGACACTGGTTAAAGTAAGCATGGGAATCCTGAAGTTAGAGCAGGCGAGGTGAGGCAGGGCTTTCCGAAACCTTGCGGAGCCAAGGATAGCGGAGCTCAAGCGTCGCAGGGATGTGCTTGAGCGGGTTTCGGAAAGCCCTGTCTTACCTCGCCGACGGACTGTGAGCTAGGAGTCTAGAGGTGTGGGCTTGGAAAGATAACGGCCGCGGGCTTCATACGATATATGAACAATATCGATTGATTATGGGTTAAGACCGTTCAGGGTCGCCGCCACGCCGTTTACGTGATTTCTCAACCAGCGGTGGGCGGGGTCGTTCTGGTTCCGGCGGTGCCACAGCATCAGCAGGGTGAAGGGCTTGAAGTCAAAGGGCAGGGGCGTCCAGGCAAATTCCCGGAGTAAGTGTTTGCTCATCAGCTCGGGTGCCGTGGCCAGCATATCGGTGCCGCGCAGGAACTCCGGCAGTCCGGAGAAATTGGAGACGGTCACCACGGTGCGCCGGGTCAGCCCCCGGGCGGTGAGTGAGGTTTCCAGGCCGGGTTTCTCGCCAGTGGCGAACAGCAGGGCGATGTGGTCGGCTTTCAGGTAGTCGGGCAGGTCCCGCGGCGCGTCCCGCTGGTTCGGGTCGTAGAACACCACCATGCGGTCCGCCATCAGGCCGCGCTGCATGATATCGGTCGCTTCCGGCGCGTGCGGGGAGATGATCAGGTCGCAGACATCCTTACGCAGCATGCCGGCACTGGGAATGCCGGACGGAATGACTTGCAGCCGGATCCCTGGCGCTTCCCGGCGCAGAATCGTGGCCAATGGGGGCAGCAGGAGGTCTCGCTGGTAATCGTTGGCGGCGATGGTGAAGGTGAACTCCGCCGTTTCCGGGGTAAACGGTGGGCCGGATGCCAGCGAATGCAGGTCGTCCAGGATCTGACGGATGTGTGGTCCGGCCTGCAGGGCGTAGCGGGTCGGGGTAATGCCGCGCCCGGATTTGACGAACAGCGGATCGCCCAGAGCCTGTCGCAAACGGTCGAGGGTATGGCTGACGGCGGACTGACTGACCCCGAGCTTGACCGCAGCGCGGGACACGCTGCCCTCGTCGAGCACGGCGACGAAGGTGCCGAGGGCGCGGATGTCGAGGTTGAATGTATCAATGGGGTTCATGAATGGCAGTCTACCCCAGACTTCTCTGTGCGGGAACGGCAGCCCACCAATTACGCCGTGCAAGCGAAACCCGGTCCCTATGCCGATGCCTTCGGCAGACCGCCTTGTGGTCTGCTAGAGTTGAGTGATTGTTCAAATTTGGGTTGGCCCGCTCCCAACCCATCGGGCACAACTGGAAAGGGGGATTTTCAGATGACGATGCGACTGGCCTTCGATGTGTACGGCACCCTGGTCGATCCCATGGGAATGTCGGATTTGCTGAAACAGGATGCCGGCGAGGAAGCCGAGGCGGTGGCTGCGCTGTGGCGGGAGAAACAGCTGGAGTTTTCCTTCCGCAAAGGGTTGATGAAGGTCTACGAGGATTTCGGTGTGTGCACCCGGCAGGCGTTGAGGTTTGCCATGGCCACGCACAAGCTGGCGTTGTCGGAGCAGCGTGAGAACGAATTGCTCACGGCCTATTTATCACTGCCCGCGTTCGACGACTCCTTGCCGGCCCTGCAAGCCCTGAAGGGACAGTATCCGCTGTTCGCGTTTTCCAACGGCAGTTACCCGGCGCTGGAGAAAGTGCTGGGTCACAATGGCCTGCTGGAGCAGTTCGAGGGGCTGGTGTCGGTGGATGACCTGAAGACGTTCAAGCCGGATCCGGCCGTCTATACCTACGCGCGTCGGGCGACCGGGGCCTGGGACGAGCCTCTTTGCCTGGTGTCCAGCAATGCCTGGGACGTGATCGGGGCCCGGGCTGCAGGGTTGCTGGCCGTTTGGGTTAAACGGGATGCAGCGAAGGTGTTTGAGGATTGGGGAATTGAGCCCTCGGCTGTCATAAGTTCGCTGTCTGAATTGCCCGAGACTCTGAAAACCCTCTAGCTGTGATGCAGGCGCCCGCCGGACCGCTCGGCCAGCCACTCGGCCAGTTCCAGCCAGCTTTCCTTGGGCGCCTTGCTGCCCGCCAGAATCCCCATATGACCGCCGGGAACCACCCGAAAGGTTTTGTCTTTGGAGCTGACGTGGTCCATCACCCGTTCGGCGGCACCGGGAGTTACCATGGTGTCCTCACTGCCGGCGATGGCGAGTAAGTTGGCGTTCACATTCTCCAGCCGGGCGATGTCGTCGCCGATCTGGATGTCACCTTTTGACAGCTGGTTGTCGATCCAGACGCGCACCACGGTGTCCTGGATGATGCCACCGGGGTAGGCGACCATCCGGTCCAGGAATGCCGAGGTGGTGGCATGGTTGGTGACAAATTCCCGGTCGCCCAGGCGTACCACCAGTTCCCAATAGCTCATCACACTGGCGATGGGGTTGGTCAGTTTGAAGCCAATGGTGTTGGCCCAGCCGGGGGTGTGGAACCAGTGGGGTTTGACGTTGTGGATCCGGAAGCCGGTCCGGTTGCGGACGAACTCGGCGACGTCGGCCATGCGCTGGTTGAGCAGCCCGAGGATGCCGGAGGCGTGGCTGTCGATGGGAGACCCGAGCACGATGGCGTTACGCACGTGCTGGTCGTTGCTCAGGGCGGAGTAGAACAGGGTGAACATGCCGCCGAGGCTCCAGCCGTGCAGGGACAGCTCCTGCTCGCCACTGTGTTCACGAACCCGGTTCAGATAGGCCGGCAGCAGTTCAGCCACGTAGGTGTGCAGGTTGTAATGGCTGTGGGCCCGGGTCGGTACGCCCCAGTCGATGAGATAGACCTCGAAGCCTTTGGCGCGCAGGAAGCGGACCAGGCTGCGCTGTGGGAACAGGTCGTAGATGAGCATGTTCACCGCCAGCGGCGGGATGATGACGATCGGCGTGCGGTAGGTCTGGCGTTCGACCGGAATCACGGTGTCGTCCAGTTCGATGAAATCTTCGGCCAGCGGCGGGTAATAGCGCAGGCTGACCAGACCGTCGCTGTACAGGGTCTCGAACGGGGTCTGTCCGGCCTGAACGAGACTGGCCGCGCGAAAGACCCGGTCGAAGGCATTGCCAGCGTAAAGCGCGGTCTGTCGGCTCAGTCCCGATGCCCGGTCGGCGACGGATTTGAGAAGGTTAGGCATTGGCGTGTCCATAGATTTCAGGCCCGGTATTTATGACGAACGGGAAGTTGGGGCAACAATAAGCCATGGGGCGGAATCCGGCTATGGCAGAACCGTCCAACCGGGTTGGCAAAGAGGTCACTTTCGGCCACTGCCCAAGTGGTTCGGCGGTTGCTATCATTGCCTCCCATTTCGGTAAAACAATCACAACAGGAATCGCATGCTCAGCTTCCTCCCCGCTCCCGTAATCGGCGTACTCAATTCCATCCTGCTCGGCATCAACACCCTGTTCTGGTGCATTCTGCTGTACATTCCGGCGCTCCTTAAGCTGGCTGTTCCGAACAAGGGCTTTCGGGTGTTCTGCACCCGGGTGATCATTGCCATTGCCGAGGCCTGGGTGGCCTGCAATGTCGGCTGGATGAAACTGACTCACGGCACCAAGTGGGACGTGAAAGGGGCCGAGCACCTGAAACGGGAAAGCTGGTATCTGGTGCTCAGTAACCATCAGAGCTGGGTGGATATCCTGGCGATGCAGCGGGTGTTCAATCGCCGGGCGCCGTTCCTGAAGTTTTTCCTGAAGCAACAGCTGATCTGGGTGCCGGTGATCGGTCTGGCCTGGTGGGGGCTGGATTTCCCGTTCATGAAACGCTACACCCGGGAGTATCTGATTAAGCATCCGGAAAAGCGTGGCGAGGACCTCAAGGCCACTCGGATTGCCTGCGAGAAATTCCGCTACACGCCGGTGAGCGTCATGAACTTTGTCGAAGGCACCCGTTTCACCCAGGCCAAGCACGACAAGCAGAAATCTCCCTACACCCATTTGCTCACACCGAAGGCCGGTGGCGTGGCGTTTGTGCTGGATGCCATGGGTGATTCCATCCAGACCCTGGTCGATGTCACCATCGCCTACCCCGGTGGCGCACCGACGTTCTGGGACTTCATCTGCGGGCGGGTGAAGGAAATCAAGGTGGAGATTCACACCGTCGAGATCCCGGAGCACCTCAAGGGGCGGGACTATTCAACGGACGCGGAACATCGCAAGAACGTAAAGGACTGGCTGGCCGATCAGTGGCGGGCCAAGGACGAGCGCCTGGAGCGGATGCTGGGCTAACGCCAGCGGAAGGGCGGCTCATTCCCTGGTGTCGTCGTCCTCCTCCACTTCGTCCGGGTGCTCGCGCTTGTAGCGTTCCCATTCCTCCCAGTCGTGGGGCGTGCCGGCGTGGGGTCGGCGCAGGTGCCTGGCGTGCTCCATGGCGTTGTGCCGCAGGCTGTGGTCCCGTTCTTCTTCGTCCGTGTCGAAACCGTACTTCTTCAGAAATTCGTCAGGCGTGATGGGCATGGCGCACCTCCATCAAGGAATGTTCTCCTGTGATTACGATGCGCCTGCCCTGACGGTTTTTCAACCGGTGCTGGCGGGTTTGCCGGTGGCCTGGATTTCCTCGGCCTCCACCAGCTCGAAGTTGATCTGGCGGCGCTCTTCGTCCACCCCCGCAAAACGGACTTTTACCGACTGCTCGATCTGGAAGATGCGACCGTTCTTGTTGTGAATGAGGCGCAGGGTCACCGGGTCGAAGCCGTATTTGCCCTCCAGGTCCTTGCAGCTGACAAAGCCCTCCAGGCCGTTGGCGTCCAGGCGAACGAAGAAACCGGCCGGAACCGTGCGGCTGATGATGCCGTTCAGGGTCTCGTCGCCGAGGGTCCTGGCGAAGTCGCTTTTCAGCCAGGCTTCCAGGCTGTTGGCCGCCTGGCGGGCACGGATCTGGGCCTGCTGCAGGCTCTCCAGCTGGTCCTCGGTAAGCGCTGTCATCGGGGTATCCCAGAGCGCAGACTTGATCAGACGATGCACGTAGAAATCCGAAAACTTCCGGAGTGGCGAGGTGAAGGTAGTGTAGGCGTCCAGGCCCATACCCTGGTGAGGGCCGGCCTTGAAGCCAAGCTCGGCGCGGGCGAGCTGGCGGGAGATGATCGCCTTGACCGGCACCTCGGCTTCGAGCTGCTCGGTGTGTTTCATCAACTGGCGGAACCCGTCCGCGCTGTTGGCGTCCACGTCGGACAGGTGCGGGGCATGGCTTTCCAGCAGGGCGCGGATATTGTCGATCCGGTCGTCCCGCAGCCCCGGATGCTGGATGAACAGGCCAGAGGCCTGACGGGTCAGGAAATCCGCCGCGCAGCGGTTGGCGGCCACCATGCATTCCTCGACCAGGCGATGGGCCTCGTTCTGGACCGACGGTTCGATCTGGCGGATGCGCTTGTTTTCATCCAGACGCAGACGGAACTCGGGCCGGTCGCCGCTGAGCAGGGCATGCTCGCTGCGCCATTTACGCAGGGCAGTCGCTACCTGATGCAGCTGATCCAGGCTGTTGGCCACGGCGTCGGGCAGCGCCTTGATGTCCTCGTCTTCGCGGCCTTCGATCAGATTGGACACCAGATCGTAGCTCAGTTTGCGCTGGGACCGGATAACCGCCTGATGGAAACTGTAGTCACCCAGGCTGCCGTCGTTGTTGACCTGAAGATCACAAACCAGTGCCAGGCGCTTAACCTCGGGCATCAGCGAGCACAGACGGGTGCTGAGGCTGTCCGGGAGCATGGGCAGCGGCTCACCCGGAAAATAGATGGCGGTGGCGCGTTTGAAGGCTTCCTGCTCCGCCGGGCTGCCGGGTTCGATGAGTGAGGTCGGGTCCGCAATGGCGATGGACAGGGTCCAGCCGGTGGCATTGGGTTCGGCCAGCAAGGCATCGTCCATGTCCTGGGTGCCCGGGCTGTCGATGGTGACATAGGGTTGCGTGGTGCGATCCTGGCGGTCAGCTTCCCGCGCCTCAATGGCCTCTTCATTCAGGCTGTCAGCCTGGGCCTGAACCTTTTCCGGCCAGGCGTCCGTCAGATCGAAGGTTGCCAGGGTCAGAGAACGTTCGATGCCCGGTTCGCCGGCCTTCCCGATCACCCTCAGTATCCGCGCCTGGCCCTTGCCGTCCTTGATCGGATGCTTGTGGATCTTGCAGTAGATGTAATCGTCCGGCTCGGCGTTCATACGCTCTTTCGGCGGAATGAAAATCCAGCGGTTGATCCCCGGTGTTTCCGGCACCACGAAATGGCCCTTGCCCTTCACCAGGTATCGGCCGACAAAGGTAGTCAGCCGGGATTCCAGCAGTTCCTCCACCACACCCTGGGTCTTGCCTTTTTCGACTTCCTGTTCGGTCACGTTCACCCGGTCGCCGGGCAGGACTTTCTGCATCTCTTCGGGGGGCAGGAATACATCCCGTCCTTCGTCCAGGGCGACAAACCCGAATCGACCGTTGGTGGCTTTGACGGTGCCCGGATAGACCACCTTATTTTCTTCGATGTCGGATTTCAGCTGGCGCAACTGGCTGAGAGCGTCGGCATTGAGCATGAATGAACCTGGCTGGTAAAAATGAATGTTGGGCGGAGTATAACGGTTATGGGCTCATGCGTCAGATAGCGGACTTCCCAAACTAGACCTCAGCCCAGAACCGCTGGAGATTGGCCAGCGACTTGGTGAGCAGGTCGAATTCGGCGGTTTTGCCCTCGCGGTCGAAAAGCTGGCGTCGGGCGGTGTCCAGATCGAACAGGACTTCCCGCTGGGCCGGATCACGAATGGTGCTCTGGATCCAGCCGATAGCAACACGGCGCTGGCCCCGGGTGACCGGATCGACGCGGTGCAGGGTGGAGGAAGGGTAGATCACCACGGAGCCTGCGGGCAGCTTGTAGGACTGTTCGCCGGCGGTGGTGTCGGTGACCAGTTCGCCGCCGTCGTAGCTGTCGGGGTCATCCAGAAACAGGGTGAAGGAGATGTCGGTGCGCAGCCGGCCGGGGCCCCGACCCATCACCGGATCATCGACATGATTGCCATAGGTCATGCCGTCCCGATAGCGACTGAACAGGATGGGCGTCATTTTTGCCGGGCGTACCGCCATCTGGAACACTGGATGCCCCGTCAGGGCCATCTCCACCTCGGTCCGTAGGGCCTGGGCAGCCTCGTCCGCCACTTGCATCTGTTCGTTGTTCTTGACCAGGCGGGCGTGCCAGCCGGCCGTCTTCCGACCGTCTTCGAAACTGCCGCTGTCCAGAGCAGAGCGCACGCGCTCCAGTTGTTCGGGGGCCAGTATCTCTCCGATACACAGAATCATGGTGTCTCCAATTGGTAATACGAATAATTTGCAATCAGCGCTCTAATTGAATCATCATGCACCACCATGAATCAGCCATCAATCTTCCCGCTCTCGGTGTGTCCCGGGCGGCGGCCTTGTTAAGGAGATCCTAATGAAAAACCAAAACCTCAAACTCTGGACCGGGATCGGCATGGCAACCTTGCTGGCCAGTTCCGGCGCCGTGGCCGATGAGCAGCAAAGAGACCATCACGACGAGATGATGACATCCGGCTCGCACGGCGGCGAGGGTGGTGAACATCACGGCGGCGAAGGCGGTGAGCATCATGGCGGTGAGCGCGGCGAACATCATGGTGGTGAAGGCGGCGAGAGCCACGGTGGAGAAGGTGGTGAGAACCACGGTGGAGAACGCGGAGAACACCACGGTGGTGAAGGTGGCGAGGGCCACGGTGGAGAAGGTGGCGAAAGCCATGGCGGCGAAGCCGGTGCCGCATTCAGTTACTTTGCTGCCGGTGGTGAAGGCGGAGAAGGTGGCGAAGGCGGTGAAGGTGGTGAAAGTGGCAGTGCCGTGTCCGCCGTTGACTCCGACGGCGCCTACGTTGCCATGCTCCAGATGATGCAGGGCCACATGCTGGCCGCGCGCGAGCTGATTAAATCTGGTGAAGCGGCCGAGGGCCGTCCGCACCTGACCCACCCCTGGGTTGAGGTCTACCCGATGGTTGAGGAAGGTCTTGAGCATCGTGGTCAGAACGAACTGGGCGAACGCCTGCAAAAACTGGCCGAAAAAGCAGGAAGCGTTGAGAACTGGGGCGATATCAACAAGGAGTTCCAGGCTGCCTGGGTTGCCACCGAGCAGGCCGTGAATGCCGCAGATGGCAGCAAAGGCCTCGACGCGGCCAGCGTCTCCAAGGTGGTCCTGTCACTGACCAAGCAGGCGGCGCTGGAGTATGAAGAAGCGCTGGATGGCGACCGCTTTGTGGCGGTACACGAGTACCAGGACGGCCGGGGCTTTGTGCTGGCTGCCCGGGACTACCTGAACAGCCACCAGAAGGTACTCAAGAAGCAGAACAAGGAAGCCTGGCGTGACGCCGGCAAGGCACTGAATGAACTGCAGACCGCCTGGCCGACCGCCGTTCCACCGGAAAAACCGGTCGTTCCGGCTTCCAACCTTTACGCCGCCCAGGCCCGGTTGGAACTGGCGCTGGCGCCTTACCTCTACTGATAGAGTCGAATCACCGGGGCCATACCACTGGCCCCGGTTTTCCTTCCCTTAGTTGTATTCCGAGAAGACCCGGGTCTGGCCCTTGTCGTTGAACATGAGGACCTGGTAGTGGTCCTTGCGGTCCCCCATTTCCATGCCCGGAGAACCCATCGGCATGCCCGGTACGCTCAGGCCCTTGGCCTGCGGTGCCTCGGCAATCAGGCGATGGATGTCGTCAGCCGGCACGTGCCCCTCGATGACGTAGTCACCCACGAAGGCGGTGTGGCAGCTGGCGAGAGCGGGCGTTAGTCCAGCGTCGATTTTGACCGGGTTCAGGTTCTGGGTCTCCGTGACCTCTACCTCGAAGCCGTTGGCTTCCAGATGATTGACCCAATCCTTGCAGCAGCCACAGGTGGGCGACTTGTAGACGTGAATGTTCTGTGCCGCACCGGCGGCCAGCAGCGGGGTGCTGAAACCCAGTGCCGCCGTCAGGGCAAATCCAAGAGCCTGTTTTTTCATCAACTCATCCTCGCTCAATTTATGTCTAGTGATGGCTGTGGTCGTGTTCGGACGCGTCGCCGGTTGTGGGGGACAGCCAGAACCACCAAACGATGGCGGCCATAAGTACTAAACCTCCAGCGTTGACCAATAGAGTAGTCATCAGTTCCGCACCTCTCGTTGATCATGATCAGTAATCGGCGATTCCCGCCGGACATCCGGGCCGGTTTTGAAGAAACGCAGACGGTTGGCGTTGGAGACCACGGTAACCGAGGACAGCGACATGGCCGCGCCCGCCAGGATCGGGCTCATCAGGATGCCCCAGGCCGGGTAAAGCAGGCCGGCGGCGATCGGAATGCCGAGACTGTTGTAGATGAAGGCACCGAACAGGTTTTGGTGAATGTTCTTTACGGTCGCCCGGGAGATCTGGATGGCATCCGGCACACCGTGCAGGGAGCCCCGCATCAGGGTAATGGCCGCACTTTCGATGGCAACATCGGTGCCGGTGCCGATGGCAAAGCCGACGTCGGCGGCCGCCAGGGCCGGGGCATCGTTGATGCCGTCACCGACCATGGCCACGGTGTAACCCTTGCCGCGCATGGCGCTGACCACCTCAGCCTTGTCTTCCGGCAGTACCTCTGCGCGGTAGTCGTCTATGCCAGCCCTGGCGGCAATTGCCTTGGCAGTGGCATCAATGTCGCCGGTGACCATCATGACCCGGATGCCGGCATCGTGCAGGCGCGCTATCGCGGCCTCGGAGTCGGGCTTGATGGCATCGGCCACGCCAATAACGCCCAGCACCGAGTCACCCACGGAGACGAACAGCGGGGTGCCGGCCTGATCGGTGATGTCACGGGCAATCTCGTCCAGCCCCGATACATTCAGGCCTTCGCTTTCCAGCCAGCGGCGGTTGCCCAGGCGAACCGCCTGGCCGTTGTAATCACCCCGGACGCCCTTGCCGTTGAGGGCTTCGAAGTTGTTTACCGCCTCAACCGTAATATTGTCGTCCTTGGCACGGGATACCACTGCTTCGGCCAGTGGGTGCTCGGAGTGCTGCTCAAGCCCGGCTGCAATTGCCAACAGGCGCTGCTCATCGCCATCGGTGGCATACACCCGGGTGACGGCCGGATGGCCCTCGGTGATGGTGCCGGTCTTATCCAGGATGACCAGGTCCAGTTTTCCGGCGGTCTGCAACGCATCACCCTGGCGAATCAGCGCACCGTATTCCGCGGCCTTGCCAACGCCGACCATGACTGACATCGGTGTGGCCAGGCCCAGGGCACAGGGACAGGCAATGATCAGCACCGTGGTGGCGGCGACTATCATGTGAACCACGGCGGGTTCGGGACCCACGTTGTACCAGACCAAAGCGGCGACCACGGCAATCAACATCACCGTGGGCACGAATACCGAGGAAATCTTGTCCGCGAGCCGGCCTATGGCGGGCTTTGAGCCCTGGGCTTTCTTGACCAGCTGGATGATCTGCGCCAGCGCCGTTTCGCTGCCCACCCGGGTTGCCTCGTAGATGATGGACCCACGGGTATTCAGGGTGCCGGCAGAGACTTCGTCGCCCTCGCCCTTGCTCACCGGCATGGGTTCGCCCGTCAGCATGCTTTCATCAATGCGGGTGGAACCCTCGATAATTTCGCCATCCACCGGAAGTTTCTCGCCCGGGCGCACCCGGATACGATCGCCTTTCCGGACGTCTTCCACCGGAATGTCCCGTTCCTCGCCATCGCGAATCACCCTTGCGGTCTTGGCGCGCAGGTCCAGCAGCCGCCGCACCGCCTCCGAGGTCTTGCCCTTGGCTCGCAGCTCCAGGGCCTGACCCAGATTGATCAGGCCGATGATCATGGCGGACGCCTCAAAGTAGACGTGCCGCGCCATTTCCGGCAGGGCACCCGGTACGCTGGCAACGACAATGGAATACAGCCACGCCGTACCGGTACCCAGCGCAATCAGGGTATCCATGTTGGCGTTATGGTGCCGGAAGGCCTTCCAGGCGCCGGTGTAGAAATGACCGCCCGTGGCCGCGATCACCACCAGGGTGAGGGCACCCAGTGCCAGCCAGATACCCTGGTTGGCTTCGGTGACCATCATGGAGCCGAATCCCATCCCCCAGACCATCAGGCCCACGCCCAGCGACAGGCTCACCGCCATCTTGATCAACAGGCTGCGGTAGGTCTTCCTGTCTTGCTCCTGCTTGCGTGCATCCGCCTCGTCTTCGTTCTCGATCACGCTGGCACCGTAACCGGCGCTCTCCACCGCCCGGACCAGCGCCTGGGGATCGGCCTGACCGGTGGCGGTTGCCGTGTTGTCGGCGAGGTTCATGTGGGCATGGGTGATGCCCGGCACCGATTTCAGTGCTTTTTCGATGGTGTTCACACAGGAGGCGCAGGTGGCGCCGGAAACCGACAGGGCAATCTCACCGGCCTCATCGGTTGCCGCACCTGTGTCGGCGCGGGAGTCATCCACCTGGTTTGCGGCTTCATCAGTGGCCTGAGGTTCCGGCGCAGGTTCCCGTTGTCCGCTGCAGCAGCTGGACTCGGTCTCCCCGGAAATCGGCTCGGCCGGATACCCCGCCTCGGTCACCCGACGGGCCGCGTCGTCAAGATCGATGTCGTCAGGGAGCGCGACGGTCTGTTGGTCCAGGTTCACCTCGACCAGGTCCGGATCGCCTGTCAGTGGTTCCAGGGCGGCTCGAATCTTCTTGGCACAGCCCTGGCACGACGCTCCGGAAATGGACAAGGCGGTTTGCAGTGCCGTTGTCTCAGTCATCTGTCTTTACTCCTCATGTCCGTTAACTGTGGACGCATCGTCCCAATGTTCAATCAGGCGGCAGATGGTGTGGCCGTCCGGTGTGCCATCCGGCATATCCCGCCAGGCCGTGAGCGCGCCTTTCATGCGCTCGCGCAGCTGCTGGAGTTCGGTGATCTCACGCTCAACCTCGGCCAGCCGTTGCTCAAAGACCTCGCGCACCATCGGGCAGGGCGAATGATGATCGTCGGCCTGATCGAGAATGGCCCGGATCTCCGGCAACGAAAAACCCAGCTGCCGGGCCTTGCGGGCAAAGCGCAGCCGGCGCAGATCGTCGGTATCGAACTGCTGGTAATTGTTCTCCGGATTGCGGCTGGGGTTCAGCAGCCCTTCCCGGGTATAGAAACGGACGGTGTCCGGATTGACCGCCGCCGCTTCCGCTAACTGTTTGACTTTCATAGCTCAGACCCCTGGTTCAAGGTTGAACGAGTGTTTGGATACGCCAAACTCGGACTGCTTCCGATGTATAACAGAGCATAGCCTAAAACCTGTGAGTAACTCACAGGTCAAAGGTTTTTTTCGGGGAAAGGCGGGCGAGAGGCAAGGATGCGCGAGCAAATCGTGGATATCAGATGATTACATGGCAGAGGGAGGTGCGCTCAGCTAAGCTCTTGTTTTATAGATTGGTTGGTGGCGAATGGTGAGAGCGATTGTCCGTAATAACGAAGCGGTCAATTTTTTGCCAGAAAGTGGAGTGCCGCCTAATACCTGTGAGGAGTCAACATGGACGAGACGGATGAAGAATGGATCGCAGATTATCTCCGTTTAGAGTACGGAGAAGATATAGGTGACCCTGATTCAGTTAAAGCTGAAGATATAAAGCATATAGGCCATTTCATCATCAACGGCGTGCCAACTGATTACTTTACGTACCCACAATCAGGGGAGCCGTATATGTGGGCAACTATTGAAACAATTGATGGCAAAGACTGTGCCGGCATGACTGGCACACCACCTCCGGAGGGCTCTAGTGGACCAATCTCCTAACAAGTGCAGGCACGGCGACGCCCACTGCATTGCGCCTTCGGATCCATTCCTTGGGCGCGCATGCTGCAAGCGTTAGGCAAGTGAGGGATCTCATGGGAAGAATAAACGGCAGTCGCGTGCTGCTTGGGGGGCTCGTCGCGGGTCTCGTCATTGTTGTCGGGGAATACATCCTGAATGGCATTATCTTGTTCAGCGAATTCGCCTCCCAGCGAGAAAAGTTTGGTCTCGGCGATCCTTCAGCTGGTGAGTTAGCGGTTGGGGCCATGATCACCGTTCTTTACGGCGTTATTCTCATCTGGATCTACGCCGCCATCCGACCGCGTTTCGGGCCGGGCCCTCGAACGGCTCTAATCGCGGCCGCGACTTTCTGGGCCATCGCGTACGTGCTCTTTCTGGCGTCCCTCTGGGCGAATAGCCTTGTGTCCATGAAGTTCGCCGTTATCTCAATCCTTTGGGGAATATTGGAAGCACCAATCGCAGCCTTAATTGGTGCACGTATTTATCGTGAAGAATGATCTTGAAGTGCTATGCAGAGTACTGCCTAACAAAGCGTTCTATTCAGACGTTTGACCCGCCGCTGAACGCAAGGGTTAAATTCTATGATTGAGCTCATACGTAAATTTCAACTGAAAAGGGCGTTGCGGGGTTACGTCCAGATATTGGGGCCAGAACTCAGGAAGCGGTATGGTGGGTCAGATCAATACACCGTTCTCCAGATAAAGAAGACAGTCGCGCATCTGAAACTCGATATTCAGTACCTTCCCTATGCCGTGGCCATGTATCGGCATGAGCAGTCGAAAAACACGGTTGATATGTTGCGTCTTGATCAGGCTTTTTTGAATCGCTTGCGGGCGGAAGTGGCAGATGCTCTTCTGGACGGCAACCCAAATTACTCGGCGAGAGATGTGCTTGCTTTGAGTAAAAAGGTGAAGTGGAAAGGTGGCCCTTCACCAAATTGGTGGTCAAACAATCTGGGTAAAACCAGCCTTTGAGAAGTTAACAGCGCGATCAACGGGACGCCAACGGCGCAGTGCTCCGCTGTCGCCTATTGCCCTTAGTGGGAGCGACGGATGCAGATCACACTCTATGATTGGGGCCCCTCACCCTTCTGTCTAAAGGTCCGGGCAATTCTGGATTACAAAGGTATCCGATATAAACGGATCAATGTTCTTGGGAAAGGGACATTGGAGGTTTATCGGCGCGGCGGCATTGGCAAGGTTCCGGCGATCGATATTGACGGTTGTTTCCTGGCAGATTCCACCAACATCGCTCATGAACTTGATCGCCTTTTTCCGGAGCGACGCATTATCCCGCCTGATTCGGCCGAGGCTGCACTTTGCCACGTCCTTGACGATTGGGCGGATGAAGCCCTCTACTTCATCGGCCTCTATTACCAGTGGATGGATCCGGAAGGGGCACCGATGCTCTCGAAAGCTTTCCGCGGACCCGTTGGAAAGCTTGTGCTTCCGCTCTATAAACGTCGTCTCCATGCGCAGATAAAAGGACAGGGAACCGGAAGAAAACCACCCGCCATGATAAAGGAAGATTTGCTGCGGGAGTTGGATACCGTCGAGGGGTTGCTGAACGGAAAAGCGTTCCTTCTGGGGGCAACGCCCGCACTCTGTGATTTTTCGTTGATGGCGCAACTGGTGTACATGTCCCGTCCACCGGGATCTGCCAGAGAAGTCACCACGAGGGCAGCAATCACCGAGTATTTGGGCCGAATGCGGTCACTACGGAAGCATGGCAGGAATGACAGCTAACCAGTCGTTGCGGTTGTCGTTTGCCCCGCCGCGCCCCGGCCTTCTCTTAACTTCGCACGGACTCTTTCGCACGCAGAAAAGTACCGCAAGTCTTGCACTGGTCCGGCGCCATCAGCTTGGCCTGCCAGCCAATCTTGTGGCCACAGGCGGGGCAGGCCAGTTTGAGCTGGAGCACAATGATGGGCGTGACAATCAAGGCGATAAGCAAACCCAGAGGGCCCCAGCTGTCGCCACTGGACAGGCCGAGTTGGCTGCTGAAGACCAGCACGACGGTCAGCGCCAAAAACGCCACGATAAAATAGTTACGATTCCAGCGCTCCCACCGCCGGATCACGCCGTCCTGTTCAGGAGTGAGGTATTTCGAAGTCATAGCAACTCGCCCATGGAATGTAATGAGTATGGTGGGGATGGCGGACCGCTTTTACAATTCGGAATCCACGGTGGTTCGGGTCAGCAGGAGGCCTTGGGCCATGGCCCGTTCGAGCTCGGCGGCGGGAATCGGCCGGCTGATCAGGTAGCCCTGGGCGAGATTACAGCGATGGTTCTTCAGGAAGGCCAGCTGTTCCTCCGTTTCCACGCCCTCGGCAACCACCTGGATGCCCAGGTTGTGGGCAAGATTGATGACGGCCCGGGTGATGACGGCATCGTCGTGGCGTTCGGTGACCTCGGTGATGAAGGAGCGGTCGATCTTGAGCAGGTCCAC
Source organism: Marinobacter albus (assembly GCF_030238305.1). Taxonomy (NCBI): domain Bacteria; kingdom Pseudomonadati; phylum Pseudomonadota; class Gammaproteobacteria; order Pseudomonadales; family Marinobacteraceae; genus Marinobacter; species Marinobacter albus. Next base: position 172,552 of record NZ_JASSQD010000001.1, read on the forward strand.
CGGGAAATCCCTCAGATACCCCAGCGAAGAATAGCCCACGCCGAAATCGTCGATGGCCAGGTGCACACCCAACTGGTGCAGCCGAGACAGCTGGGTCAGGTTGCGTTCGATGTTCTGGATAAAGATCTCTTCGGTCAGTTCTACCTCGAGGCGATCGGCGGGCACATTCTCGGCCTTCAGGGCTTCCCGAATATGGTCCACGAGTTGCTCGTCGTCCAGCTCCCGGCCGGACAGATTCACGGCGATCCGGAGGTGTTCACAGGCCGTGCCTTGCCAGTTGGCCAGCTGCTGGCAGGCCGCCATGACGACCCAGCGGCCAATATCAGTGATGCGGCCGCTTTCCTCGGCAAGGGGAATGAAATCCACCGGCGGCAGCAATCCCCGACGGGGGTGTTGCCAGCGGATCAGCGCCTCGACGCTCTTGATTTCGGCATTATCCAGATCCAGTTGGGGCTGGTAGTGGAGGACAAATTCGTTGTGGGCCAGGGCCTGGCTCAGATCCTTGTCCAGTTCCAGGCGCATCACTTCCCGGTCCTGCATGCCTTCGGTGTAGAACTGATAGGTATTCCGGCCCTGCTCCTTCGCCCGGTACAGGGCCACATCCGCATTGCGCAACAGGGTGTCTGCGTCCAGGCCACTCTGTGGGTACACGGCAACACCCATGGTGGCCGTTACCCCGTGCGCCTCTCCCTGCACCTCGAAGGGCTCATCGAAACACTGTTTGACCTGACCCAGCAGGTGGATGATGTCGTCGATGTCCTCCACCTGCTGCTGGCACAGCATGAACTCGTCCCCACCGGAATAGGCCACCAGAATGCGCTCGTTGCTCAGGCGATTCAGTCGCTCCGACACCTTGATCAGCAGTTCGTCACCAAACTGGTGCCCCAGCGAGTCGTTCAGCATCTGGAAGCGGTCGAGATCCAGCATCACCAGGGCGACCTGACGCATCTGGCGGTCGGCGATGTTCAGGGTGTGGGCCAGGTCTTCCATGAAGAAACGCCGGTTGGCCAGGCCGGTCAGCGTATCGGTGGACTCAAGCCGGGCCAGATCCTGCTGAATGGTTTTTCTCTGGTCGATTTCCCGGTCCAGCTCACGGCGGGTTTTCAGCAGTGCCTGGTTGCGCTTGAGGATGAGCTGCGCCAGCAGGGTGGTCAGACTGGTCAGCAGACCCATCAGAATCAGTGACGCCAGGGTGACTTCGGGCCAGGTGCTGCGTTGGCTCTGGACCCACTCACTGGTCGGGTGCAGGATGAAGGACCAGTCCAGTGTTGGCAGCTGGACCGGCTCGGAGTGAGAGAACCCCGTGCTGGCGGTGCCGGAATCATTGAGCTGGTAGCTCATCTCGCCTTTGCTCAGGATGTCGATGCTGAAGGATTCCTTGACCCGCACGGTGAGCAACTGCCGTGCGAGGGTTTCCATACGGAACACGCCGGCGATAAAGCCATTGTTTTCATCCCCGGTGCCCACCGGCGCATAGATCACCAGGCCCTTGCCACCCTGGCGCAGATCAATGACGCCCGAGATGTCGAACTCGCCGGAATCCCGGGCGGTCTCGAGGGCTTGGAGGCGTTCTTCCGAGAAAGCGACGTTGAAGCCGATGACGTCCTCGTTACCGGTAAACGGTTCCAGCCAGCGGATGATGAAATCGCGGTCGATCCATTCGATGGCCTGATAGACACCGAAATCCTCGAGGTAATGGCGTGCGTCTTTGCGCCAGCTCGCTTCGGTGGTGTCGGGCGACACCTCCAGACGCTGGGCCATGCGTTGAATGGCTTCGGCGTGAATGATGAATTCGCGTTCCAGGTTGTTGGCCATGGCCCGGGCTTCATTGGCGAGGTTCGCCTCGATCTGCCGGGTGCCCTGCTGGACCAGGCCGAAATAGAGTGCTGCTGCCAGCCCCAGAAAAACCAGGAAAATGACCACCGGAAATGCGGGACTGAGCAGGCCTCGCACGACAATGTTGGTGGCTGGTACCGGTTTTTCCACTGTTTACTCCGTGAGTGTCCTGTTCCCCGTCCGAGTATCGACTGGGAGCTCGTGATTATGAATCATTTTTTTGAGAGCCGGCCATCATCTGGTGTATCCGGCTTCCAAGCGAGATGCCAAAGGCCCCGTCGGGCAGGGGGTTCGCGATTCCCGGCATTACGGCACCGTCTTCAAGTGTTCCGGCAAGGTCCACAATACGGGGAGTCACTGGATTTTTCGAGGCATCAAGCAGGATTTCGACCCGGGGTTTGAGCTTTCGGCCGGGGTGAGTGGCCACAACCAGGGCGACCGGCAGTCTGACTCTCTGTATTGCGGAAGTCCCGGGCGTTTCGGGCGTTCGATCCGGATCGGGTAGAGATGGGGCGTCCGGGTCACTGTCGATACGCCCGAATGTGAGCGGGGTCACATTTTTCGTTGTGGTTCAGGCGTGTACCGGGGGAATGCCCAGGCGTGGGATTTCCTGCTTGGGGCACCGATCCATCACAGTGGTCAGGCGCGCGGCTTCTGCCCGGGCGACGCCGGCTTCATTAATGACGCCGATCTGCAGCCAGATAACGGGAATCCGGAGTTCGATGGCCGCATCAATCACCGCGTCTGTGCGTTCAGGGGCCAGGAACAACTCCACCATGTCCACGGGTTCCGGCAGCGACGCCAGGTCCGGGTAGACGGTCTCTCCAAGCAGTTGCTTGCCGGCCAGCCGGGGGTTGACCGGAATTACCCGGTAGCCCTGTTGCTGCAGGAACTCCATGACCTCGTGGGAGGGGCGATTGGTTTTTTCACTGGCGCCGACAAGTGCGATGGAACGAACACTTTCCAGAATGGCTCGAAGTTGTTCCGGGGAGTTGCTGGGCATGGACAAAAACACCTGATTGGTTTATCGATGTGCCTCGAGGCAGACAGACACGGATTCGGCGTAGCGTAACGCGTGGGGTTTGTCGATTTCCACCTGCGCCCACTGCACGGCTTCATGTTCCATCACGATACTGAGCACCTCGTGGGTAAGGCGCTCGAGCAGGGCAAACCGGTTGCCGTCGACGTGGTGGATAATCTGTTTGGTGATGGTCCGGTAGTTCAGCGCCGCCGAGATTTCATTTTCATTAATGGCGTCGTTGGCGTCGTAGGTCAGACACACGTTGATCAACACATCCTGCTGGTTGTTGATCTCCTCATCCTTGATGCCGATGTAGGCACGCAGCAACAAATCCTTGATGCGAACCCGGGCCTGGTGATTCCCGATTACGTCTGTCATAGCGTCTCCGTTATCCGGGGTGGATCAGCGGTTATGGCCAATCAGATTGAGGAACTCCGTGCGGGTTGCCTGGGACTTGCGGAACTGTCCCAGCATCATTGAGGTCTTCATCCGAGAGTTCTGCTTTTCCACACCGCGCATCATCATGCACATGTGCTGGGCTTCGATGACCACGGCAACGCCCTTGGCGTTGGTGACGCTCTCGATGGCCTCGGCAATCTGGCGAGTCAGGTTCTCCTGAATCTGCAGGCGGCGGGCGTACATGTCCACGATGCGAGCGAACTTGGACAGGCCCAACACCCGCCCCTGGGGCAGATAGGCGATGTGGCATTTACCGATGAACGGCAGCATGTGATGCTCGCACATGCTGTACAGCTCGATGTCCTGAACCACCACCATCTCATCCATGGCAGATTCGAACACGGCATTATTAACCAGGTCGTCGAGGCTTTGCTGGTATCCCTGGGTGAGGAACTGCATCGCTTTGGCAGCTCGCATCGGAGTGTCCTGCAGACCTTCGCGGCCGGTATCTTCGCCCAGTCCATTAATAATGGCGCTGTAGTGGCCCGCAAGGTCGTCAAGGAGTTTGGTCATAGTCAATTCCGGTCTGCTGTGTCTTACAAGGGCCAAAGCTTAAGGCAATTTGCCCGTCATCTCTACGCTTTACGACCCGGACCCGGGAAAAGACCACTTTGACGCTGGTGCCGCATCTTGACTGCCGGAGGGCTATGGCAGGCACGGCTGGATTGTTTTACAGTCAGGGGTTGGGAGAGTCGCCGAGGATAAAGGATGGAACAGGTGATAGCCGATGCTCGAAACGCCGTGTCTGCCGGTCGCGAGTCCGGCACCCTTGAGGGTTGGCAGCAGGGAGGCAAATGGTTCAGCTACGAAGGCCATGCCATTTTCAGTCGCATGGCCGGGCAGGGCGAACCTCTGGTTCTGATTCACGGCTTCCCGACTGCCAGTTGGGACTGGAGCCGCGTCTGGCCAATGCTGACGCCGCAGTACAGTGTGCTGGCGTTGGACATGCTGGGGTTTGGTTTTTCCGATAAACCGGTGCCTTACCCCTACAGTATCGAAGATCAGGCCGACCTCATGCAGGGCTGGGTAGCTGGGCTGGGCTTGCCGGCCATACACCTGATTGCCCACGACTATGGCTGCAGTGTGGTGCAGGAGTTACTGGCCAGGGAGCAGGAGGGTGTGCTGCCGTTCGATATTGCCAGTGTCTGTTTCCTGAACGGCGCCCTGTTTCCCGAAGTTCACAATCCGCTGCTGATTCAGAAGCTCTTGCGGAGCCCCCTGGGCGGGCTGATCAGCCGCGGCTTGACCCGCCGCACGTTCGAACGGAATTTCCGTCGCCTTTTCGGCAGCCAGAACCCGCCGGACCAACAGGACATGGAAGACTTCTGGCAACTGCTGACCTACAACAACGGCCGGGGGATCCTGCACCACCTGATCCAGTTTATGGAGGAACGGCGCTGCCATCGCAATCGTTGGGTCGGGGCGCTGCAGAAGGCGACTCAGCCGATGCGGTTGATTTCCGGGACGGCGGACCCGGTTTCCGGTGCCGCCATGGCCCGGCGTTATCGTGAGTTGATCGCCAACCCGGACGTCGTGAGCCTGCGAAATACCGGGCATTACCCCCACTTTGAATGTCCTTGGGATGTGTTCAGCGCGTACCGGGATTTCCGAAAGCGGATCGGGTCCGGGAATCCGGAGTACTAGTTGCCGACAGCCGGGTCCACGAGTTCGGGGGCGTCAATTACCCCCGCTGGTGTTGCTCTCCGGGCATTGACCACCTGATTGCGACCCCGGGACTTTGCTTCGTACAGAGCTTGATCCGCCCGATTCAGCCAGACCGACCAGGTCTCCCCTTGACACACTTCCGCCACACTGGCGCTTGCCGTTATTTTGATGTCATCAAGGAACGGGGTTGAGCCGATACCGGTTAACAGTTGGTGGGCCAGGGTGTCCGCATCTTTCTGTCGGGTTTCCGGCAGCACGATCATGAATTCCTCACCGCCTATCCGGAACAGCTGATCGCTCTCCCGAAGGCGCTTGCGAATGCGCATCGCCATCTCTTTCAGAACCCGGTCGCCTGCCAGATGGCCCCATTGATCATTGATAACCTTGAAATAATCCAGATCGAACAGGATCAGGCTGGATACCCGCTCATAGCGCTCCCGCATCTGAATCTGATGGTTCAGAATGTCCGCAAGCTGAGACCGGTTCAGACACCCGGTCAGCGGATCGGTGGTGGCCAACCGGGTCAGTTCCTGCTGGAGTTTGCCTACCAGCCAGGCAAACACCATGGCAAACACGCAGGTCAGCCCCAGCGAGAAGGTGATGCGCCAGAAGTCGGCTTCCGGAAACTTGAGGAAAGAAACAACGGCCATAACGGTCACGAAAACGACGTTGCTCACGGTCGCCTCCCTCAGGGGCAGCAGGAAAAACAGGGCAGTGGCCGCCGGGTATGCCCAGTAGAGCCCGGCGTGCCCGTTTATGCTGGTGGAGTACGCGGCGCAGACCACAGCCAGTAGCGGGAACATGCGCCCCTTCAGGAAGTAGGTGTTGCGGTAATGCAGGAAGGCGATCACCAGCAGCGCGTTGGCACAGAACAGTATCAGCAGCCCGGATAGCAGCTGGTGGTCCTGGTTCCATTGCACCAGGATCAGTGGAGCAACCGCCACAAAGGCCCAGAAATGAAGGTGAAAAACCAGCTGCCGCTTGAACCCGAGGACAGCAAGGGTCGGGTTGGTGGCTAGAGAATCGGGTGGGGCAAAAACATTCACAGCAAACTCCTGCTGCCAAGGAAAATCGGTCCGCTTCCGATGCCGGACTGACGAAAGTCTAGCATGAGCCGCCTGATAGTGAAGCCCATACTGCAATTTATGACCTCTATAAGTTTTCTTCAGTTGGCCGGGCTTCTTCCGCTTGGTTAAACTCCGCCGATTCAAAACAGGGAGTTCGTCATGACCGCAATTCATACCCGGGCACCGGCACTGACCATCCGCGCAGGTCGCCGTGCGTTGGAGCGGCTGAAAGCCCGGCCTCTGACGCCAGCCGATGTCCACGTCGTGCCCGGCGCTGCAGGTGGGCCAAAGGCCCTGGGGATCAGTGGCCTGGACAAGGCCATCTTCGGGGACTGGCTACCCCGGGCTCCACAGGAGCGCTCGCTGATTGGCTCGTCCATTGGCAGTTGGCGGTTTGCGGCGGTGGCTTCGTCGGATAAACCGAAGGAACAGCTTGCGAGGCTGGCCGAGCTATACACGTCGCAGCGATTTGCCAAGGGGGTCAGCCCTGCCGAAGTCAGTCGCAAGAGCGTACTGTTCCTGGAAGAGCTGTTGGGCGGACGTGAAGATTACATTCTCAACCACCCCTGGTATCGGCTCAACGTGGTGGTGGTTCGCAGCCGCGGCATGCTGGAGCACGATACCCGGGGGCGCCTCAGCCTCGGTCTGATGAACGCCATCAGCGCCAACATGGTAAGCCGTCGCCATCTGGGCCGGTTCATGGAACGGGGCATCATTCACGATGCCCGCCTGAAAGCGCCGGTGGCGAAACTGGTCGACTTCCCCAGTCACGAGGTGGCGCTGACCCGCGATAATCTGCTGTCGGCGCTTCTGGCCTCCGCTTCCATTCCCATGGTGATGGCCGGTGTCCGTAACATCCCGGGCGCGCCGGAAGGGGTGTACCGTGACGGAGGGCTGTTGGACTATCACCTGGACCTGCCGTACGAACAGCCCGGAGTCATTCTCTATCCGCATTTCACCGATAAGGTGGTACCCGGCTGGTTCGACAAGACCCTGCCCTGGCGCCGGGGCGACGCCACCCGCTTACAGGATGTTGTACTCGTGGCCCCCTCCAAGGATTACCTTGAGTCCCTGCCGGACCGCAAGCTGCCGGACCGGAAAGATTTCGAGAAATACCTTAACGACGATGATGGCCGGGAGCGCTCCTGGCGCAAGGCCATTGCCGAAAGCGACCGGCTGGGCGATGAGTTCCTGGAACTGACCGAAAGCGGAAAACTTGCGGACGTCATTCGCCCGCTCTGACGTTCAGGCGGGCGTTGAATGACGCTCTGGCAGACCGGTCGCAAACAGGGCGGCAACGGCCACCATGGCGGAGGACGTCCACAGACACGCCTCCAGGCCAAAGGTCTGGTAGATCCAGCCGGAAAGCAGGGTGCCGAGCAGGCGTCCCGCGGCGTTGGACATGTAGTAGAAACCCACGTCCAGAGATACGCCGTCCGAGCGTGCGTAGCTGACAATCAGGTAGCTGTGCAGCGAGGAATTGACGGCAAACAGCCCGCCGAACAGCAACAACCCGATAACCACGGTCAGTTGTGGCGGGATTGGGGTCGCCAGGCCGATCGCGATGGCCGCTGGCACAACGGCAAGCGCCCAGGCCCAGAGTATCGCCGGTGTCTTGCCCGACAGGTCGCCGGTGATCCTGGGGGCCTGGGTCTGGATAACGCCGTAGCCGATGATCCAGCAGGCCATGAAGCCACCCACTTGCCAGAAATCCCAGCCAAACACGGTGTGGAGGTATACGGGCAGGGCGACGACGAACCAGACATCCCGGGCGCCGAACAGGAACAGGCGGGCTGCTGAAAGGATATTGATCGGCCGGCTCTTGGACAGCATATCGGTGAACTTGGGTTTGGCCTTGCTCTTGCCGATTTCCCGCTTCAGCAGGAACAGGCTGGACAGCCAGATCAGAGTCAGGGCGGCGGCCATGGTGATGACGGCGCCCTTGAAGCCAGCCGTCATGAGCAGAACGCCGCCCAGGAAAAAGCCCACGCCCTTCAGGGTATTCTTGGAGCCGGTCAGCACCGCGACCCATTTGTAGAGCTTGCCCTGTTCGGTATCGGGCACGAGCAGCTTGATGCCACTCTTGGCCGACATCTTGTTCAGGTCCTTGGCGATTCCCGACAGCGCCTGGGCCGCCATGACCCAGGGCACCGTCAGCGCTGCCGCGGGTACGGCCAGCATGGCCAGCGCCACGATCTGCAACAGCAGGCCCAGATTCATGGTGCGGTTCAGCCCCATCCGGGCTCCGAGGTAACCGCCGACAAGATTGGTCACGACGCCGAAGAACTCGTAGAAGACGAAGAGCAGCGCAATGTCCAGGGGCGCATAGCCAAGCTGATGAAAATGCAGCACCACCAGCATTCTCAGGGCACCGTCGGTCAGGGTGAAGGCCCAGTAGTTGCCGGTGATGACCAGGTACTGGCGGATGGCTGCCGTCATATCAGGAAGCGCCAACCTTGCGCATCAGTTCGGCGGTGCGATTGGCGTAGCCCCACTCGTTGTCGTACCAGGCGTAGAGCTTCACCTGGGTGCCGTTGACCACCATTGTGGACAGGGCATCGATGATGGCGGATCGGGGATCGGTCTTATAGTCAATCGAGACCAGCGGGCGTTCCTCGTAGCCCAGAATGCCCTCCAGCTCCCCCTCGGCCGCCTCTTTCAGAAGCTGGTTGACCGTCTCTCGGTCGGTGGGGGTGTCCACTTCAAAGACACAGTCAGTGAGTGAGGCGTTGGTCAGCGGGACCCGCACGGCGTGACCGTCGAGCCGGCCCTTCAGCTCCGGGAAGATCTCGATGATGGCGGTGGCGGAACCGGTGGTGGTCGGGATCAGAGAGCTGCCGCAGGCCCGGGCCCGGCGCAGGTCCTTGTGCGGGGCGTCGAGGATGGTCTGCGTGTTGGTCAGGCTGTGGATGGTGGTGATTGATCCGTGGCGGATGCCCAGCTTCTCGTGAATCACTTTCACCACCGGTGCCAGGCAGTTGGTGGTGCAGGAGGCCGCCGTGACAATCCGGTCCGTAGCGGGGTCGAACAAATGGTCGTTTACGCCCATCACCAGGTTCCGGGCACCGGCTTCCTTGACCGGGGCGGTGACCACCACCCGTTTCACGCCCTGGTCCAGGTAGGCCTGGAGCACGTCCACCTTTCGCATATGGCCACTGGCCTCGATGACCACGTCGCAACCGGACCAGTCGGTTTCGCCGATGGTCCGGTTGTGGGTCACCCGGATGCGGTGGCCGTTGATGACCAGAGCGGTGCCATCGAAGCCGGCCTCCTGGTTCCAGCGTCCATGAACGCTGTCGAAGTTCAGCAGGTGTGCCAGGGTGGCGGCGTCTGCGCCGGGGTCATTGACCGCCACGAATTCGACGTCGGGCCATTCCCAGGCCACGCGCAGCGCGAGCCTGCCGATGCGGCCGAAGCCATTGATGCCTACTTTGATCGTGCTCATTGCGGGTACCTCCCCTCGTTTTCCGGGGTTGTCGAAAGGGTGTCAGGAGAGCCGACGGCCGGAAACCAGCGTCGGGTCCGGTTGGCGAACGCGACCAGCGACAGCATCACCGGGACTTCCACCAGAACACCGACGACCGTAGCCAGGGCCGCCCCGGAGGTGAGTCCGAACAGGCTGATGGCGACGGCAACGGCCAACTCGAAGAAGTTTGACGTGCCGATCAGGCTCGCCGGGGCGGCGATGTCGTGGGGCAGTCTCATTCTCCGGGCCATAAAGTAGGCGATGAAAAAGATGCCGTAGCTCTGGATCAACAGCGGGACGGCGATCAGGGCAATGGCGAACGGGTTGTCCAGGATCCGGTCTGCTTGTAGGCCAAACAGCAGGGCCACGGTCGCCAGCAGGCCCATGATGGTGGTTGGCTTGCTGTGTTGCAGCCAGGCGTCCAGACGCGACTGGCCCTGGCGCAGCAGGTAGCGCCGGGTCAGGACCCCGGCCACGAGCGGCGCAACCACGTAGAGCACCACCGAGAGCAACAGGGTTTCCCAGGGCACCGTAATGGTGGAAAGGCCCAGCAGGAAGGCGGCAATCGGCGCAAAGGCAAACACCATGATGAGGTCGTTTACCGACACCTGAACCAGGGTGTAGGCGGAATTGCCCCGGGTAAGCTGGCTCCAGACGAAGACCATTGCGGTGCAGGGGGCGACCCCGAGGAGAATCATGCCGGCGATGTATTCCGTGGCCGTGGTCGGGTCCACCAGGTCCGCAAACAGCAATTTGAAGAATAGCCAGCCCAAAGCCGCCATGGTGAACGGCTTGATCAGCCAGTTGATGAACAGGGTCAGGATCAGTCCCCGGGGTTCGCGGCGGACATTCCGGATGGCGGTGAAATCCACCTGAACCATCATCGGATAGATCATGGCCCAGATGAACACCGCCACCACAAGGTTCACGTGGGCGTACGTCAGGTTGGCGATGGTGTGGTACACCCCCGGTAGCAGGGTGCCGGTGGTCATTCCGAGTGCGATGGCGAGGGCCACCCACAGGCTGAGGTAGCGTTCGAAGGTTCCCATCAGCTGCAGTCCACACTGACGGGGCGGTCGGGCAAGGCATCCAGCCGCTGGCTGATGGGCGCCAGCAGGCCCGCGCAGGCCTCGGAGGACCTGCCGAGTACTGACTGGACCCATTCGGGCAGCTCCGGATGCAGTCGATAGTACACCCACTGCCCCCGGCGCTCATCCTGCAACAGGTTGTGCTCCCGGAGGTACGCCAGATGGCGACTGACCCGGGGCTGGGACAGATTCAGGGCGGCGGTGAGTTCGCACACGCACAGCTCGGTCTGCTGCCGGATCAACAGCAGGATGGTCAGTCGGTTCTCGTCGCCCAGCGCCTTGAACACGCGAACGGGGTGGTAGTCAGCGTTGGTGGCAATCAATATCTGATTTTCCATATATGCAGAAAAACGGATGTAAATGTACGGACTCGTGGCGCATGAGGCAAGTCGGGCATGAGGAATTGTCTATACTGCGGGTACTTTTATGCCGAATTGTTTTCCGGGAGGTTCTATGAGTGATGCCAAAGCCCGTGTGGCGAGGACAACGCCATATTCTGTCCTGGTCGAGGCGGGCAAGAATTACCTGTGGTGCGCCTGTGGCCGGAGTCAGACTCAGCCGTTCTGCGACGGATCCCACAAGGGCACGGGGTTCAAGCCGGTAAAGTACACCGCCGAGAAAAAGGAATGGGTCTGGTTCTGTGGTTGTAAGCAGACGGGAACACCGCCGCTGTGTGACGGCACCCATAAATCACTTACCTAGTGCCCGTTCTGGGCAAAGGCACCGAGCCGGTACCCGCTCAGTCCGTGCACCGGATCCTGGAGTGCCAGAATTCGGATGGCGACATTGAGTACGGTCTCTTCGTCGCGGTGCAGCAATGGTAAATCAATGCGTTCGATGGAGTGGTCCGCTCGCGCGGCCGTGAGGGCCCGCCGGAAGTTCTCCCGTGAGCCGGGCTCGATCAGCCGTTCGAACGGCTCTCCGATCAGGTCGGCGGGGGCCCGTGCCAGCAGTTCTGCAACCTGAGGGGAAATGAAACCGATAAGGCCCATTTCGTCCAGTTCGCTGATGATGGCGCCGGACAGGGCGATCAGATCCCGGCTGCGCTGTTCGCTGTCATTCAGGGCCTGACGCAGTATGGATTTTTCCACCTGAAGGTTGGTGATGTGCTGATCGGCCCCGGTTCCCCTGCGTTCCAGATCAACGATCTGCAGGGACTGCCCATGGAGCCTTCGGCACTGGAACAGGGCCAGGAGCGTCGCCACGAGGGTTAGCGTCCCGCCGGAGAGCCAGACGTTCCTGTGGGCGCTGTTGGCCGATTGTTCCAGCAGGGACCGGGAAGGCACCGTCGTCAGCATCCAGCTGAAGTCGCCGTAGTTCACCTCGGTCCGCAGGGCTCGCGTGGGATCGATCGAGCCCTGCGTGCGGATCTGGAGCAATGGCCGCTTGGTGTGGCGTGAGAGGGTATCGACCCGAACCCCCAGGCTTGGTGGCAACGCCTCATCGAAAACGGAATGCAGCCATTCCTGGGTTGAGGCATTTTCAGACGCCCGTGTTGGCACCCGGGCCAGCAACAGATTGACCAGTGCCTGGTGTTGGGCCTGGTAATGAGCCTCGGCCAGTTCGCTGGCCCGGCTGGATTCGAAGTGGGCCATGGTCGCCGTCGCCGTCAGTCCGACGATCAGTATGACCAGGGGAACCCACAGGCCGGGCCAGAGGCCGGTCTGCCCGGGCGAACGGGGTTTTGAGCTGTCCATGCAGGCCTTCCCGAGTGATGACGGTTTAGCGCCATGCTCATTAAGTGGTGTCCCCTCACTTTAGACCAGGCGGTCGCTTCAGGGAAATCCTCATGCCCCTCATGCCCGGGCCTTGCCGGCGCCTCCGTAGACCAGCAGAAAGGTCAGGAAGGCGGTGACCACCGCCGACGGCCCGGCCGGTGTGTCCAGGTACCATGACAGGCTCAGGCCGCCGCTCACCGCAATAAAGCCGAACACCATCGCCAGACCCACCATATGTTCCGGGTTGTGGGCCAGGCGCCTGGCTGTTGCCGCAGGAATGATCAGCAGGGCGGTAATCAGCAGAACCCCGACAATTTTCATGGCGACGGCGATCACCAGTGAAAACATCAGCACCAGTACCAGCCGCAGCCGTTCTACCGGCAGGCCTTCCACCAGCGCCAACTCCTGGTGAATCGTGCTCATCAGCAAGCCTTTCCACAAGGTCGCCAGCAGAGTCAGGATCACCGCGGCACCGCCGTAGATCCAGATCAGATCGTTACGGCTCATGGCCAGCAGGTCACCGAACAGCAGACCGGTCAGGTCGACCCGTACATCGGGCATGAAACTGAGTGTGACCAGGCCAATGGCGAGGGCGCTGTGGGCGAGTATGCCCAGAAGGGTGTCCGTGGCCAGGGCTCGGGTCCGGGAGAACAGCACCAGAGCCACGGCCAGCACGACGCAGGTCAGTACCACGCCAACGTGCAATGGCACACTGATCAGGAAGCTCAGGGCGATACCCAGCAGCGCCGAGTGGGCGAGGGTGTCCCCGAAATAGGCCATCCGCCGCCAGACCACAAAACAGCCCAGCGGGCCGGCTACCAACGCCACTCCCAGGCCACCGATCATCGCCCGCCAGAAGAAGTCATCGAGAACAGCATCAATGATGGGCATGGCCGGAGCACTCCTGATGGCCGGAAGGTGAAGCGACTGAGGTGTCTTCGACCACATCGCCGTGGAGATCGTGGCTGTGGTTATGGCGGTGGTGGTAGACCGCGAGGGACTCGGCGACCTGGGTACCAAAGGTCTCGATGAAGGCCGGATCGTGGGAAATGTCGGCCGGGTGCCCACTGCAGCAGATATGCTGGTTCAGGCAGATGACCTGGTCGGTTGCTGCCATCACCAGATGAAGGTCGTGGGAGATCATGATCACCCCGCAGTTGAGTTCGTCCCGGAGCTGGCGGATCAGTTCGTACAGCGAGGCCTGGCCATTGATGTCGACTCCCTGGGCGGGTTCGTCGAGCACCAGCAGGTCCGGTTTCCTCACCAGGGCCCGGGCCAGCAGCAGTCGCTGTTTTTCGCCTCCGGACAGGTGGTGTACCGAGGCATTGAACAGGTGTCCGACACCGGTTTTCGACAAGGCCGCCTGACAGTCGGGCTCCGAGCGTCCGGTAAGCATCATGAAACGCTTGACGCTCAGAGGCAGGGTTGATTCCAGGGTCAGGTGCTGGGGAACATAGCCGATCACCAGCTTGCGGGCCAGGCTGACAACGCCACGGGTGGGCTTTTGCAGGCCCAGCACGGCTTTGATCAGGGTGGTTTTACCCGCACCGTTCGGTCCGATGATAGTGAGGATGTCGCCCCGATGAACCTTCAGATTGACGTGATCCACCACGGGACGATCGTCAAACGCCACGGTGAGATCGTCCAGAGTGACCAACAGTTCATTCATGGCCGGAGTCCTTCTGGCACCGTGGGCAGAGCCCGGCAATTTCGAGGGTGATGTCATCCAGTTCGAAGGATTCCGCGTCTGCCGCTGCCTGCACGGCCCCCGAGACAGACGGAGCCGTCAGCTCAAGCACATTGCCGCAGGCCCGGCAGATAAGGAACATGCCAGTATGGTGCTCACCGGCGTGAGCGCAGCCAATGAAGGCGTTGAGCGAGGCAATACGATGAACCAATCCGTTCTGTTGCAGGAAATCCAGCGCCCGATAGACCGTTGGTGGTGCAGCATTGTGGCCGTCCTCGGCGAGCTGTGCCAGCACGTCATAGGCACCCAGAGGTTTATGGGATTGCCAGATCAGTTCAAGCACTCGCTCCCGGGTGGGCGTCAGGCGCGCACTGCGTTGCTGGCAGATGTCCCGGGCGTCGGCGAGGGCCTGGGTGACACAGGCGTCGTGATTGTGCGGGCGATAGGGCAGAGCGCGGGCAGGCATGGCGGGAATCCTGGGAAATTTGCAACATTATAACATTTGCATAAATCCCTGCCACGGCCCCGCCGTGGGTTTAGCTGTGGGACTGGTTCGCCAGCGATTCCAGATATTCCAGATTGGGAATCCAGGCGCTTTCGCCGTCCACCTCAACTTGCATGATATCGGCCGGGCCGGCCTCTCCGTCTTTCTGGCTGATCTGATCTTCGGTCAGTCGGGTCTGGCTCGGAATACCCTGGGTAACCAGTGCCATGAAGGGCACCTGCTCGTGGTGTTCACCAATGGTGTTCAACACCACGATGCGACCCCGGTTATCACCGGGCACACTGAGGCTGCCGCCGTTGGCGGCGTCGTAGGAAATCACCGGGAGTGTCAGTCCACGCCAGTCCAGATAGCCGACCAGCCAGTCGGGGGTGTTGGCCCCGGCCTCGGAGCTGGCAAAATCCACCACTTCGGCAATGGTGACGTTCGGCAGCAACAGTTGCCGCTCGCTCATGGGAATCATAACGCAGGAGAGAGTCTGGCTTTTGTCTTTCATTGCATGTGTCCTCAGGCGGAGTCCCGTTTCTGCCGGCTCTTGAGCAAGCAGGATTTTTCAATGGTTTTGACCAGTTCCCGGGCCAGTTCTTCCGGGGTTCCACACAGGGTGGAGCAACCGGTTGCCGCGACGGAGTCTGGCATGGAACTGTTCCCGCAGCTGCTGCTTTCCTGAACCCAGATTCGACTGCCATAGGCCTTCAGTATGGGGGCGGCAATTGCGCCATCGTTGCCCATGCCGGAGAACAGGATAGCATGGCAGCGCCGGCCGTAATGGTCGGCGACGTTGAACAGGACCTGGTCGATGGAAGGGCCGTAAGGCCCGGGCCAGGGCGTATTGAGTTCGGTCAGTGTCCCGGTCTCACTGACTTTCCATTCGTGCTCGACTGGCAGCAGTACTACGTCGCCGTTATTGACCCGGAGGCCCTCTTCCGCGCGTCGGAGCTGGTAGTGGGCGTGACGGCCGAGCACCCGGGTCAGCACGTCGGTGAAATTGCCATCAATGTGCTGGGCATAGATAAAGCCGACCGGCAGCCCCGGGGGCAGGTGATCGAGAAACGTCTTGACGGCCGCCGGCCCCCCGAGCGAGGCACCGAGAATCCAGACCTCTTCGGCTACGGAGCCCGGCGTAGCGGGTGGAATCCAGTGGGGGAGCGTCGTGGTTGGCGGGCTTGCAGGGCGCTGTTCCTCAAGTTCCTGGATGCTGGCTTCGGAATCGAGCTCCTCAAGGCTGCCAAGCTGCTGTTCCAGCTTGCCCAGCAATCGACGTTCCCAGCGGAAATAGTCCGTTCCCCCCGGTTTGGGTGCCTGATCAAGGCCGAACAGAACCGGAGATTCGGTGTTTTCAAACAGGTGGTCGAACAGCATTGGATGATCGGCTTCATCTGCCAGGGTGACCAGCCAGAGCCCGGCATCCGGAAAGTCCGGGTAGCCGAGAAGGCGCTCGGGATCCCCGGAAAAGCAGACGTCGAGACCGACCTTTGCCGTTGCAGCCTGCAGCCGGTGACGCTGGAGCACAACATCCGAGACAATCCCGACGCTGGGCCGGCCACATTGGCCGGCCATCACCGGTTACCGGTTAGCCGTTCGATGGTTTCAAGAAGCTCGGTTTCCTGGAAAGGCTTGCCGAGATACTCGTTCACACCGATGGCCATGGCCCGTTCCCGGTGTTTCTCACCGGTCCGCGACGTGATCATGCAGATGGGCGTTTCCGACAGGTTGTCGTCGTGCCGCACGAAACTTGCCACCTCGAAACCATCCATCCGCGGCATCTCGATATCCAGCAGGATTACGTCCGGTTTGTGGTCCTGTAGCTGGGCGACCGCATCCAGGCCGTCTTTCGCCAGAATGACCTCCATGCCGTTGCGTTCAAGCAGTCGCGAGGTAACCTTCCGTACCGTAACCGAGTCGTCCACCACCATAACCGTGGTGATCTGCTCCTCGTACCGGGCTGCTTCCCGGGCTTTCTCCAGGCTGGCCAGCCGCTGACGCTCGGACAGGATGTCGGAGCGGATCATCGCCGGCAGGTCGAGAATCACGACCACGTTACCGTCACCCAGGATGGTCGCACCGGAGACGCCGCGTACGGAACCGAATTGCGGGCCGAGGGATTTAACCACGATTTCCCGGCTACCCATCAGGTTGTCGACCTGAAGCGCCATGGGCTGCTCCGCGCCACGCACCAGAATGACTGGCAAGGGCAGAGCCTGACCCTGGAGTTTCGGCTGGTGGTCGCTGTTCAGCAGGCTGCCAAGGTACTGCAGGCGGTATTCCTGGCCGGCGTATTCGTACAACGGCGCATCCGGCTTGTAATACTCTTCGAGTTCGTAGGTGCTGACCCGGACAATACCCTCGATGGTGTTGAGCGGGATGGCGTAGAAGTCCTCGCCGGTGGACACCATCAGGGCCCGGTTTACGGATACGGTAAACGGCAGGCGCACCGTGAAGGTCGAGCCGCGTCCGAGCGCCGAATCAATGTCCAGACTGCCGCCAAGCTGTTTGATCTCGCTGGCGACCACGTCCATGCCCACGCCACGTCCGGAAATCTGTGTCACCTGTTGGGCGGTAGAGAATCCGGGCTGAAGGATGAACTGCAGGATCTCCCGTTCGGTCAGATCCTCATTCTCCCGCATCATGCCCTGACGGATGGCCTTGTCGCGAATGACGTTGGAGGGGATGCCTTTACCATCGTCCATCATCCGCAGAACCACGTCACCGCCCTCTCGGGTCAGGGACAGCACGACTTCCCCGGTTTCAGGCTTGCCCGCAGCGTTCCGGTCCGCCGGTGCTTCAATGCCGTGGTCGAGTGCGTTCCGGAGCATGTGCTCCAGCGGCGCGATCATCCGCTCGAGGATGTTGCGATCCATCTCGCCTTCGGCGTTGCGGACATCAAAGTCCACTTTCTTGCCGAGTTCGCCGCTGATCTGGCGAACAATCCGACGCAGGCGGGGGACCATGGAGGAAAACGGAATCATCCGGGTCTTCATCAGACCTTCTTGAAGTTCCGTGTTGATCCGGGATTGCTGAACAAGCAGCGTCTCCGTATCCCGTACCCGGTCAGACAGGGTTTCCCGCAGGTCTGCAAGGTCAGAGGAGGACTCGGTCAAGGCCCGCGACAGCTGCTGGATCGAGGAGTACCGGTCCATTTCCAGCGGGTCAAAGTCTTCCCCGTAGTCCGGACCGTGTTCCTTCTCGGCACTGAACAGGATTTGCGCCTCGGTTTCGATATCCATCCGTCGCAACTGTTCACGCAGACGCTCGATGGTTGCAGCCATTTCGTCCAGGGTATGGCCGAAATCACTGGTCTGGGTCTCCAGCCGGCCACGGGTGATACTGGTTTCCCCGGCGAGGTTAACCAGTTCGTCCAGCAGCGGTGCCGAGACCCGGATGGTTTCCTGGGCCGCGCGCTGGTTGTCTTTGGCCTTGGTCCGGCTCTTGGCAGCTGACTTGGCGGGCGGCTTGGCCGGCTTGGGTTCAGGCGCAGCCGGTTTTTCTGCCACAGGGGCCGGGGCTGCGGGTTCCGTCGGCTCTTCAGTCCTGGCTTCCGGTTGTGCTTCCGGCTGCGGTGACGGGGCCTGGGTCGGCTCCGACATCGCGTCACCGGATTCGTAGCGCTTCCGGATGTCGGCCACCATGGCGATGATGGCGTCGTGGTCTTCGGTGATGCTCTGCCACTGGGTCTTGTCCGGGGCGTTGCCACCCAGGTCAATCAGCCGGGTCTCGAAAGCGTGCGCCTTGTCTCCCAGCTGCGTCAGTTGCGACAGGCGTGCGCCGCCTTTCAGGGTGTGCAGGGCGCGCTGTGCCTCCTGATTGAAGCCGTGATTGGTCGGCTCCTTGCGCCAGTCATCGAGCAGCTGCTCCAGCTGATCCATAATTTCGCCGGCTTCCTCGAGGAAAATCTCAAGAACTTCCGGGTCTACCTGATCGGCTGCCGGCGCAGGCTCCGACGGTTGCGCGTCGGTTGCGGCCGAGTCGTGGGCCGTTTTCAGGGCATCGACCAGTTCTGTGTCGCCTTCCGGCTTGTTGCCCTCTTCCAGGCTGGCGAGCATCGCCTTCAATGAGCCCAGGGCCTTGGTGCTCAGCGCCAGTAGCGTCTGCTGGTTACTGGCGCCAGCAATCAATGGGTCCAGTGCGTCCGACCAGGCTTCGGCCAGATCGGCGATCGGATCGACGTCAGACAGTCGGGCTCCACCCTTGAGGGTATGGAGCTCCTGTTGGAGCTGGGTGACGCCGGTCAACTCGTCGGGCTCGTCGCGCCACTGGGCCAGACACTCGCTGACGGCGGCGTAAATCTCGAGTCCTTCATCGAGGAAAATGCCGATCAGGTCATCATCACTGGCACCGGCCAGGGCGTCGGCCAGACCGGGGCTGGCTTCAACCGTGGCCCGGGCAACGTCCTGTTCCGGCTCATCCTGAACCGGTTTCCCGGTCAGGGGCTTGCCGCGCAGGATGGCCTGAACCTCCGCCACCAGGTCCCTGGCGGGCGGGCAGGGCTTCTGGGTTGCTACCTGTTCAACCATCTGGGCCAGACGGTCATGGCACGCGAACAGCAGATTGTTCATGTCCTCGCTGGCGTCCAGCTGACCTTCCGCCACCTTCTCGAACAAATCCTCGAGAACGTGAGTCAGGTCACCGATGGCTTCGACGCCGGCCATGCGCGCACCGCCCTTGAGGGTGTGTACATCTCGCTGCAGTTCCGCGGCCACCGCCCGGTCGGACGGATCCTCGCTCCAAGTGTGGAGCGCGCTGCCGGTAGAGTTGATCAGGTCATAAGCTTCTTCCAGAAAGATGCCAACAAGCTCGGGATCGAGATGGGAGAGATCGGTGACGTGGTCTTCCTGTGGTTCGTCCTCAGCCGGTGCCGGTTCAGCCGCCTCGTCCAGTTCCGGAATGGGCAGGGTGTCTTCATCCGGCTCGTCCGGGGCTTCGGGTTCCCCGGCTGGGCTGACATCGGTGACCGGGCGGATGCCGGTTGCACCGTTCATGTAAGCCTGGATCTCACCAATCAGATCCGGTGCCGGACGCGGTGTTTCCTGGGCCTCGAGGGCCTCGACCATGCCGGCGAGGCGATCGTGGGAACGGAACAGCAGGTCGGACAGCTCATCGCTGATCGACAGACGCTGTTCCGTGAGGCCTTCAAACAGCGTCTCCAGTTCGTGGGAAAGATCACCGATCGACGGAATATCGGCGAGGCGTGCCCCCCCTTTCAGGGTGTGAAGGTCCCGCTGCAACAAACGCAGAATATCGAGGTTGTGCGTGTTTTCGCTCCAGTTCTGAAGCGCATCGGCGGTGCTGTCGATCAGGTCGCGGGCTTCCTCGAGGAAAATCTCGGCAAGCTCCTGGTCCATGTCATCGTCGGATTCATCGGTTTCCGGCAATGCTGGCGGCTCTGGTGTCTCGTCTTCCTTTGTGGCCTCGGGCTCGCCCGTTTCGATCCCGTCCATGTCAAAGCTAAGATCGATGGCTTCGAGGTCCTCGGTAAATTCCTGGTCGAATGCGTTCGGTTCGGCAGCCTCGGTCGGGTGTTGGCCCAGCGCTTCGAGTCGGCTCAGGATATCGTCACTGGATTCGGTCGCCAGCCCGGCGGCAACCTGGTCCATCATGTTGATCAGCTGCTCGTGGGCGTCACGTACGGTATCGAAGAAGTGTTGGTCGGGTGCGCTCTCGCTGGCTGCGGCCGAACGGTAGGCGTCCTTAAGGGCTCCGGACAGTGACGACACGTCGGACAGACCAGCGTCCGCGGCACCTTCGTTGAGCTGTGCCAGTTCATCGCGGAGTTTGTCGAGGGACTCGGTCTGTTCCGGATTGCTGGCCCATTGATCCAGAATGCGGTCGGCGTCTAGGACGATATCCAGACCTTCATTCAGGAACAGCTGGACCAGTTGTGGTGGCGCTTCCGGGGCAGGCTGCTCGTCGCCGGTGGTTTCCCGGTGGCCGCGCAGAGTCTGCTGGGAGATCCGGTCGAGCTTCTCAAGGAACTCATCCGTACCCGGCAGCGATGCCTGCGGATTTTTCCGGATCTGGGCCAGCCCCTGGGTCAGGAAATTACAGGCGTCTTCGATGCACGACAGTATTTCGCGATCGGCGCGCTTGTTCTGGCCCCGGGATTCCTTGACGAAGCGTTCAAGCGGGGTAATGACCGCAGCGATCGGCGCTATACCGGCGGTGTGGGCGCTCCCCTTGAGGGTGTGCAGAGCCCGGGACAGGTCATCGGTGTAGGAGATGGCGGTCTTGTCACCGGCTGCCGCGAGATAATCGTTCAGGGTTTGCAGGTGCGTTTCGGTTTCACTCTCAAAGATATCGAGAAGAACCGGATCGACGCCGCTGTCCTCGGCGAACACCTCGGCGGTGTCGCCACTCTCGCTGGAATCGGGCTTAGCAAATGAGTCGCTATCGGCAGAGGGCATGCTGCTGGCGTTGGGGATCTCGCCATTGGCGAGGGCGTTGGCGCGCGCTTCCAGAGTTGAGGTGTCCAGGCTCGGGTCGCGTCGTTTCTCGAAGTCCTCGACCAGGGCCGGCAACGCGCCGGTCACATCGTCCAGCAGATTGGCGATGTCGTCGTTCATGAAAATGCTGCCGTCGATAACCCGGTTCAGCATATTCTCTACCGACCACGCCAGTTCTCCGACGACCAGTGCGCCCACCATCCGGCCACTGCCTTTCAGAGTGTGGAAGGCACGGCGCACTTCGGACAGGGCACTCCGGTCGTCGTGCTGGCGCAGCAACATCGGGAGGTATTCCCGAATGGTTTCGAGCACTTCGCCCGCTTCCTCGATGAAGATCTCGAGGATTTCATCGTCGATCAGGTCGTCGTCCTGGGCCGACCCGATCTGTGCCTGTTCCTGAACGGCGGGCTCGGAGGCTTCGGAAGAGGCGGTGTCTTCTTCCGGGGCCTCGACGTCCGACTGGGGCTCAGCGGGCGCTTCGTCACCGTCGGAGCGGCGGGTGGTCGCCATGGCTTCGGCGCGCTCAATCAGCGCACTGACGTCGCCACCGGAGTGGCCGTCCCGGAATTCTCGAATCAGCGACGGAATGCGGGTGTTGACCTCATCGATAAGCGAGAATAGGTCATCGTTGGGCTTGATGGTCTGGTCAATCACCCGGTTCAGCAGGTTCTCCACCGACCATGCCAGCTCGCCCAGGCTGGTGGCACCCACCATACGGCCACTACCCTTGAGGGTATGGAAGGCGCGCCGTACTTCGGTCAGGGCCTCGCGGTCGTCGTGATTCTGGCGCAGTTGCGGATAGAAGTCGTGGATGGTTTCCAGGACTTCCTCGGCTTCCTCGACGAAGATCGACAGGATTTCATCATCCAGCAGTTCGTCGTCGGTCGCCTTGTCGGTTTCCACCGCGGCCGGGGTAACCTCCTCGGTGGGCGGTTCCATGACCGGTATGTCTGCCCCGGCCTCGGTCCAGGTGGGCTCGGCGCCAACCGGGAAGCCGAGGGAAGCCAGACTTTCTTCGGCGACCTTCAGCACGGATTCGTTTTCACCGATGCCCTCGGCCAGGCGCTCAAGATAGTACTCGATACTGGTGACCGCATCGGCCAGGGTGTCGAGTTGTTTCCAGTCCGGAACCTGTTTGCCACCCAACAGGACGTCAGTGATGTAACGTTCGGCGGAAGCCAGCATGTCGGCAACGCGATCCAGGGGAATCAGGCCGAGACCGCCACGAATGCTGTGGAGCAGACCCGGCACGTGTTCGATTTCGCGGGTATCCCACTGTGACGCAATGAAATTCACAATGGCTGTTTTGACCTGTTCGAGGGTGTTTCTGGACTCCCTCAAGAGTGCGCTGCTGGCTTCTCCCAGCTCCCGGGAGCCCAGGTTGACCGGTTTGCTGTCGTCGCCCTCGGCGCTGCTCTCATGCTGGCGGTCGCTGTCGAATCCGGCCAGGCTGGCTTCCACGTACAGCAAAGCGCCGGCGATATCCATCATGGTGCCGTCGTCGACCAGATCGCTCTGTTTGCTCAGCTTCTCAACCAGTTCGATTTGCTCGGTCACGACTTTGCGCGGGATTCCCAGGCCCAGCACCGCCAGGGTGTTGGCGACCTGGCGCATGCCGGGTAGCAATTCTTCCAGCTCGCCGTTCTGGCGGAGTTCGGCCCGAACGAACAGGTCGAGCTGATCCTTCAGTTTGGCCAGCTCCTCGTTGAGGGCGCTAACCACCGAATGAATGGCCTCGCGGCCGGGGCCGGAGACCCGGGTACGGGCGGCGTCAACATCGTCCTCGGACGGCAGTGCCTGGTCCAGCTGGTATTCGCTTCTCAGGGCCTGGACCTGTGGCGTATCGAGATCACGGGCCCGGGCGACATAATAGAGCAGATGCTTAAAGAGGGCTTCCGGTGCCGGTTGCTGAAGGATGTCGGCGTGTTCGTCGGTCAGCCGTCGAATCTCGCTATCCAGTTCACGCAGCAGGGATTTGACCGCTGCGTTGACCGGGTTTATGTGCGCCTGGAGCGTTTCGACAAATGCACTGGCGGCTTTCCAGAGTTCACCCCGCGGTGTTTTCTGGCACAGCCGGGTGAGACGCAGAATGACTTTCTGCATGTAATCAAAATGGGCGTCCAGATTTTCCTCACGCACGATCCCGGCGAGGGCAAACTGGTACATCTGGCGGAGTTTCCGGATATGGCCCAGAACCTTGGGGTCCTGCAGGCGCTGGGAGGTCTTGTCACTGACCTGAAGCTGGGAACGGCTCAGATCCGGCTTGAACAGGGACGTGTCGGACAGGAGGGCTTCACCACGGGCCGCCCGCAGATCGTTCAGCAGGGGTAGCAGCACCATCGGAAAATCGTCCTGGCTGGTGGCCAGGTGTTCCAGATACTGGGGCAGTTGCAGGATGGCCTGCATCAGGACTTCGACAGCCTCGTCGACGTTGGCAACAGTGTCGTTGAGCACCGCCTGGGTGAGCTTTTCCATCTCTTCGGTCAGCAAAGCCGCGCCGTAAAGCTCAACCATCTGCAGGGTGCCATGCACCTGATGGAGGTAATTCAGGCAGAAGCGCAGGCGCGCGGTGTCGTCACGGTTTTCGACATACGCTTCCAGTGCATGCTGACCCTGGGTCAACGTGTCCTGTATCTCGCCCCGAACCCAGTCGAGGGCGATGCTGTCATGGTGATTGCCCATAACCACTCCGGTTATTCTTCGTCGGTCTGGCGTTTGATCCACGCCAGCACATGTTCCGAGGGTACCCTCTGCAGGCCTGGAGGCTGCCAATCGGTCAGCTCTCCCTGGCCCAGCACCAGCAACCCCCCGGGCGCCAGCCGCTCTGCAAGTCGCTTGACAATTTCCCGCCGGCGCCAGCGGCGGAAATAGATCAGCAGATTCTGGCAGAAGATAATGTTCATCCCGTGCATGGGTGCCTTATCGAGATCCAGTACGTTCAGTCTGGTAAAGCACACCCTGTCCCGGATGTTTTTCACTATTTCTACGGTATTCCGCTCGGCCGGGCGGAAATACCGGGACTTCATCTCTTCGTCCATTCCCATCAGTTTGCGGGGATTGAACTGGCCGACATGGGCCTTTTCGATCGCGGGCTTGCTGATGTCGGAGCCGGTGATGCCGAACAGCGGCTGCAATTCCAGCTGGGTCATGCATTCATTCAGCACCATGGCGAGGGTGTAGGGCTCTTCACCACTTGAACACCCGACGCTCCAGGCTTCCAGGGGGCGTTTTTTCAACAGCTCCCTCGGTCGTGTCAGCACATAATCGGCCACCAGGCGAAACGCATCCGGGTCCCGGAAAAACCGGGTTTCCTGGACCGTGAGTCGATCCACCAGTGTTGACCACTCCCTGATGGCGTCAGGCCCAGATACGATTTTCTCGTAGTAGGCCTGATAGCTGCTGCAGCCGATTTCCCGCATCCGGATCCCGAGATTGGTTTCCAGGAACGAGCGACGCTCAGCCGACAGGGTTATGCCGGTACGATGTTCCAGCAGAGTCTGCCACTGGTTGAACTGCACCTCGTCCATATCGGGGAGTCGGCGCAGCGACCAGATACCTTCGGCGGGTGACAGGTTGTTATGCATCTGTGCCATAAACCGTCAACTGCCCGGGCCGGAAAATCAGCCCACCACCGGAACGTCGGTGTCTTCCTCTTCTTCCTGCTCTGCTGCGTCTTCTTCCGGCAGGGTAAAGCCGGCAACGGAGGAGCGCAGCTCAGACGCCATTTCTGCCAGGTTACCGATAGACTTCGCCGTGGCGTTGGTACCGGACGAGGTCTGGGAGGTGATTTCCTGGATGACGTTCATGGTGTTCGAGATGTGTGCCGCAGACGACGACTGCTGTCGTGCCGCGTTGGAGATGTTCTGGATCAGTTCCGCCAGACTCATGGATACGTTCTCGATTTCCTCGAGCGCGATACCCGCGTCCTGGGCCAGACGGGCACCCCGTACCACCTCAGCGGTGGTGTGTTCCATGGAGATAACCGCTTCGTTGGTATCGGACTGGATCGTCTTAACCAGCGCTTCAATCTGCTTGGTTGCCGCAGAGGAACGTTCCGCGAGGCGCTGAACCTCGTCCGCGACCACCGCGAAGCCTCGACCCGCGTCACCGGCCATGGAGGCCTGGATTGCGGCGTTCAGGGACAGGATGTTGGTCTGGTCGGCGATGTCGTTGATCAGGGATACGATGTCACCGATTTCCTGGGAAGATTCACCCAGACGCTTGATCCGTTTGGAGGTTTCCTGAATCTGCTCCCGGATGTTGTCCATGCCGCGGATGGTGTTCTGTACCACTTCCGCGCCTTTCTTCGCGATCGCAACCGACCGCTCCGCAACCGCCGAGGATTCTGCGGCGTTAGAGGATACCTGGTCGATGGACACCGCCATCTCGTTAACAGCGGCAGAGGCGCCGGCAATTTCCTGGGCCTGGTGCTCGGAGGCGTCGGCCAGGTGCATGGCCGTGGCCTGCGTTTCCTGGGCCGCCGAAGATACTCGAACCGCGGTGCCACGAATCGACTGAACCAGTCCGCGCATCTGGTCGATCGCGTAGTTGATAGAGTCGGCGATGGCGCCGGTGAAGTCCTCGGTAACCGTGGCCTCGGTGGTCAAGTCACCATCCGCCAGGTCGGCGAGTTCGTCCAGCAGTCGCAGGATCGCATTCTGGTTCTGCTCGTTCTGCTCCTGGGTCGTGGACAGGCGCTGCTGCGCTTCCCGGTACAGGGCCAGACCGATGAAGACCACGATGGCAACCATGGCCGCCAGGAAGATAAAGGCCAGGGTCGGGCTAATCAGGCGGGAGCCGGACTGGTTCCGGAAGCCATCTGCCAGTATGGACAGTTCTGACAGCAGAAGCTCGGAGTTCTGGAAGATATCGCTGGCCGCAGTACGCACTTTGAAGAGGTCGGGAGAGGCTTCAAGGATGGCGTCTACGTTCTGGGAAACGAACTCGAACAGTTCGGCAACGGCTTCGAGACCGTAAATGGCGTCTTCATCGTTGACCTTTGAAATGCCCATGGCCTGGTTGCCATTGAGCTGGCCTTCGAGTACCCGGCCGAACAGGCTGGCGTCGCGACCGAACCGGTCGGCGGCGATCACCGCATCTTCGTCACCGGACAGTACGTTGTTGACCGAGCGGACAATCCGTTCCGCGAGCAGCGACTGGCGCTGAGCCAGGGCGATCTGCTCGGCCGGAGCGCCGTTATCCAGCAGGATTTGTACGATGTCATCGTATTCCACCTGCAACTGCGGAATGGTTTCGTTCAGGGTCCGTGCCACTTCGTGCAGGCCCAGTACGGCGTCCTGGGTGGAGAGGATGCTGTCGGCGTTTTCACGCACGGTATTCCAGTTTTCCTGAACGCCGCTCTGCTGAGCCAGTTCGCTGGGCGGGAGGCCGGTTTCGGGGTTGCCCTCAGTGACGTTGCTCCAGAGCTGCTGGAACTCATCCCGTGACCGCCGTAGCTGGTTGAAAGCCTCGGCAGTACCGCCGGCAGCCTCGGTGGCGTTCTTCGCAATGGCCTGCGAGAGAACCCTCAGCTCGGCGGTGTTGGCGATGTACTCCTGATCGTTCTGGCTGTCTTTGTTAATAATAAACAGGACCACAACGAGCAGGACGGTGAGTGCAATCAGTGCGGCGATCAGACCGGCAACGAGCTTGTTGCCTCCCTGTCCCATACTGAGTCTTCCGGCTCTGTTTTTCATTTTCTGGCTCCCGGCCTCTTCATAAAGATTGGCAAGTTTGTTTTTGCGGGTATCAGGCGGTCAGGGTGATGTTCCTGCCAGTTCCACACCCTTACCACTGTGCGACGTCAAGAAAGCGTTCGTCATCGAGCAGGTCGACGGCAGAAAAGACTTTCCAGACTTCCTCGTTGCGTTCGTAGCCGCCTGTGACAAACGGTCGAACGTTTTCAGGTACACCTTCCGGTGAGTCCTTGAAACTGTCTGATGCGAAGTACTGCATGCCCAGCACGTTATCGACCACCAATCCGCTGAAAATGTCTCCCTCTTCGACCACGAGCACGCGTCGTTCACGCAGACTGCGCGACGAGCGGGGGATGTCGAAGAAGCTGGCGAGATCAACCAGGGGGAGGAGGCGACCACGGACGTTGGCGGCACCGAGAAGAAAGGGACGAACCCCCGGAATGTGGGTAAACCGGGGGACATGGAGAATTTCTGTGACTTCGCCCATGGGCGCCACATAACGCTCACCGGCCAGAACAAATCCAATGCCGTTCCACAGCTCAACGGCTTGCTGCTGCTCCGGCAAGCCAGCCGCCATGGACCGGCTGCGCTGGGCGATATCCGTCAGAACGGCATAGGGGGCGGTCTGGGCGGACATGCTTACTCCACGGTTGGGGATCAGGCAATCAGACTGTTGATTGTTTTGATCAGATCGTCTTCGTTAACCGGCTTGACCAGATAACCTTTGGCGCCCTGACGGGTACCCCAGACACGGTCAGTTTCCTGATCCTTGGTGGTGACAATCACCACGGGAATGGAAGCGGTCTCCGGAGCGCGGGTCAGCTGGCGGGTTGCCTGGAACCCGTTCAGGCCAGGCATGACTACATCCATCAGCACCAGGTCCGGCGTTTCGGCTCGGGCTTTGGCAACACCGTCTGCGCCGTTGTCGGCGGTCAGAACTTCGTGCTGGTGCTTTTCCAGAATGGTGGAGATCTTCTTCACCTCGGTGGGGGAGTCGTCAACAATGAGAATGCGAGCCATGGGTTCCTCGATGGTTCTGGGTTTCAGCAGGTTTACTGTTCCGCCTGGGGGACATACTGGCGGATAGTGTTAAGCAGCTCATCCTTGCTGAACGGTTTGGTCAGGTACTGGTCGGAGCCGACAATACGGCCCTTCGCCTTGTCGAACAGGCCGTCCTTGCTGGAGAGCATAATAACCGGCGTCTTCTTAAAAGAGGAATTGTTCTTGATGAGTGCGCAGGTCTGGTAGCCATCCAATCGGGGCATCATGATATCGACAAAAATGATGTCCGGCTGGGAATCGGCAATCTTGGCCAGAGCGTCAAAGCCGTCAGTTGCGGTGATGACCTCACAGCCGACCTTTTTCAGAAGGGTTTCTGCGGTGCGACGAATGGTTTTACTATCGTCGATCACCATGATCTTCAGATTCTCGAAGTTGTCATCCATTGTCCAACTGCCTTGCGCTCAGCGACTGTCATTATTTTCAAACGGGGATTTTTAACACAAACGTTAAGGTTGTTCTATAAACCCCGCTTATTTATAGAGTATCAATGGCTGGATAAAAAGTATTACTTTGTGACCAAATGTACTTGTGCCTGCAACTTCACGTAATCGGCTGAGGATTTCTGCGGATGCATTCGGGGCTCGGGTACAATACCATTCAATGTCTCAGCATAGCACTTATCATCCGGCTCACTCTGCTGACCGGTTCGTGTTTTTAACCCTTGGAGCTCAAGAGACACTATGACAGTCCGACTCGGGATCGTGATGGATCCGATTGAGGATATCCATTTCAAGAAAGACAGTTCCCTGGCGATGTTGCTGGCGGCGCAGAAACGCGGCTGGGAGATCGAGTACATGGAGCTGCCGGACATGTATCTGGATGGCGGCAAGGCCATGGCTCACACCCGGGACCTGACGGTGCACATGGACCCGGAGAACTGGTACAGCTTCGGCCCAAGCCAGGACCGGGCCCTGGGTGAGCTGGACGTGATTCTGATGCGCAAGGATCCGCCGGTGGACCGGGAATTTCTGATGGCGACCTACATTCTCGAGGCGGCCGAGCAGCAGGGCGCACTGGTGGTCAATCCAGCGGCCACCCTGAGGGACTGCAACGAGAAGCTGTTTGCCGCCCAGTTCGAGGATCTCACGCCCCCGTTGCTGGTCAGTCGGTCGGCCACCCGGTTTCGGGAATTCTACGCCCGGCATGGCGATGTCATCATGAAGCCCGTCGATGGCATGGGCGGGCATTCCATTTTTCGCATCAAGGAAAATGACTTCAACCTGGGCGTAATTATCGAGACGCTCACCAACTATGGCCAGCATCAGGCCATGGCCCAGAAATACATCCCGGAAATCGCGGACGGCGATAAGCGCATCCTTCTGATTGAAGGTGAGCCCGTGCCCTATTCCCTTGCGCGTATTCCTTCCCAGGGCGAAAATCGCGGCAACCTGGCAGCAGGTGGCCGGGGCGAAGGCCGTGAACTGACGTCCCGTGATCGGGAGATCTGTAAACGGGTTGCACCGGTGATCAAGGAAAAAGGGCTAATGTTTGTCGGTCTGGACGTCATTGGTGACTATCTCACGGAAATTAACGTAACCAGCCCCACGTGCATCCGGGAACTCGATACCGCGTTCGGGATCGATATTGCCGGTAAGCTGATGGAGGCAGTCGCCCGCCGTCTGGATGGGCGCAAGCGGGCCTAATGCCCGCCTCGGGGCCAACGATTTAACCAGGATCAGGAATGGCAGTTCAGGTAAGCGACTTCGACCGGTTTTCCTTTACCCTCTTTATGGCACTGGCGTTCCACGCCATGGTCGTGCTGGGTATAACCTTCGCACCGGAGTCGCCGCGTTCCTCGGCTCAGACCATGGAAATCACCCTGTCGCAGTTTGAAGACGAAGAAGCGCCTGAAGAGGCCGATTTCCTGGCTCAAACCAATCAGAAGGGCAGTGGCAGTGAAGAGCAGGCCCGGGAAATGACGACCCCGCAGCCGGCAGAGGTCAGTCAGCCCAAGGTTGCCCAGGTACAGCCCGAGCCTCCGTCCCAGACCGCGCCCCAGCCCCGCCAGGAAAAGCAGGTGGTGCAGACCCAAAGCAGCGCCCGCGAGAAAGTCCAGAAACCCAAGGAGCGCACGGAACCGGTGGAAAAGCCGGCCCCGGTCCGCAACAAGAAAAGCCTGATGGAGCGCAGCCTGGAAATCGCCAGTCTGGAGGCGCGCTTTGATGCCCAACAGCAGGCCTACGCCCGGAAGCCCCGGGTGATGCGGGTGACCGCCGCGTCCACGCTGAAATCCACAAATGCCTGGTACGTGCAGAACTGGGTCAGCAAGGTCACGCGGGTCGGCAACATCAATTATCCGACCGAAGCACGGCGTTCCGGTATTTATGGCACGCTGCGAATGCTGGTTTCCCTCAAGAAAGATGGCACAATCAAGGAAGTGGCCGTTCTGCAGTCTTCCGGCAGTACGGTACTCGATGACGCCGCCATCCGTATCGTCCGAATGGCGGCACCGTTTGCACCGTTCCCGGACGAGATGCGGGAAAATGTGGACGAATTGGAAATCATACGAACCTGGTCTTTCCAGCGGCGGGGGCTGACATCCGGATGACAGCATCAAAGCACTCTCCCCACAGCTTGCGACATCATTTCCTGGTGGCGTCCCCCTATCTGGCGGACCCACGGTTTCATGGTGGGGTCATCTATCTGTGCGAACACTCCGACGAGGGCGCACTCGGATTGATGATCAACCAACCCCTGGATATCCACCTCGGGGAAATCCTGGAGCAGCTCGATATGCATGGCGGTGAACTGGATCTTCCGGTCTTCAGCGGAGGTCCTGTCGAGCCCGAACGAGGGTTTGTCCTGCACCCGCCGGGAACCAGTTGGCAGAATACCGCTCAGGTGACCGACGACGTGCTGCTCACCACGTCCCGGGACATTCTGGCCGGTATTGGTAAAAGTGAAGGACCTGAGGAGTTCCTCGTGGCGCTGGGTTACTCCGGCTGGAGCGAGGGTCAGCTCGAGCAGGAGCTGGGAAGCAACTCCTGGCTGACCTGTCCTGCGTCCTCCGACATTCTGTTCCGAACGCCCTGGGAGGATCGCTACAAGGCGGTGCTCAAGAAAATTGGCGTTGATCTGAACCAGCTAAGCGAGTCCATTGGTCATGCCTGAGAAGGGCAACCGACGGGTCCTGGCCTTTGATTACGGAACTCGACGAATCGGTGTGGCATCCGGTCAGGAGATTCTGGGCACCGGACAACCGGTGGCCATGATACCTGCCCGGGACGGCATTCCCGACTGGAGCCAGTTGGAGGCACTGTTGCAGGAGTGGCGCCCGGATCTGGTTGTGGTGGGACTGCCGTTGAATATGGACGATTCCGAGAACGAAATGTGTGCCCGGGCCCGGAAGTTCGGCAACCGCCTGCACGGGCGCTACCATGTACCGGTGGAAATGGTGGACGAGCGTCTCACCAGCTTCGAAGCCAAGGGCGATGTGATGGCCGCCGGAGGCAGCCGGGATTTTGGTCGCCATGGCGTCGATGACCGGGCCGCGGTCCTGATTCTGGAAACCTGGTTTGGTCTACAGGACGAGCGCGCCGGCGAGTGACCGATACCGGCTCTTAAGACAGCGAGGAAGTAATGACCGCACTGCTTGATATGGATCAGTTGCTGAACGAACTGGAAGCTGGCCTGCGCCGGGTGCTGGAAGACCGTGGCGTGGAGAAGCCGGCTTTGATCGGTATTCGTACCGGCGGGGTCTGGCTCGCGGATGTCCTCAGCAAGCGTCTGGGGCTGGAGGAACCGTTCGGCGAGCTGGACATCTCCTTCTACCGAGACGATTTCAGCCGCATCGGATTGAACCCGAAGGTGAAGCCGTCCAGTCTGCCCTTCGATACCGAGGGTCGGGACATCATCCTGATTGACGATGTCATCATGAGCGGGCGGACCATTCGGGCCGCGATGAATGAAATTTTCGATTATGGCCGTCCAGCCAGTATCATATTGGCCACTCTTATTGATCTCGGTGCCCGGGAACTGCCTATCCAGCCCGATGTGACTGGCCGGAGCCTGGCCCTGGAATCGCACCAGCGGGTCAAGCTGCGCGGCCCTGAGCCCCTGCACATCGAGTTTCAGGAAACCGGGCACTGATTCGGCAATAAAAACACCGCAGAACGGCAAACAGGCGACCCATGACCGCAAACGACCCTTCCCCGAACCACTTGCAGCTGACCCGGGACGGTCAGTTGCGGCATTTTCTGACTTTGGACGGACTCGACCGAGCGTTGCTCACGGACATTCTGGATACAGCCGATTCGTTCATCGAAGTGGGGGAGCGCACCATCAAGAAGGTGCCCTTGTTGCGGGGGCGGACGGTGGTCAACCTGTTCTTCGAATCCAGCACCCGAACCCGGAGCACCTTTGAGCTGGCGGCCAAGCGGCTGTCGGCTGACGTGCTCAACCTGGACATCAGCACGTCCGCCACCTCCAAGGGCGAATCGCTCTCCGATACCTTGCTGAACCTGGAAGCCATGGCCAGTGACATGTTCGTGGTACGCCATTCCCAGAGCGGCGCTCCCCATTTCATCGCCGAGAGCGTGACCCCGGGCGTGGCCATCATCAACGCCGGGGACGGCCGTCACGCGCACCCGACCCAGGCGATGCTGGATATGCTCACCATTCGTCAGCACAAGGGCCGCTTTGAGGGGCTGAAAGTGGCTATCGTGGGGGATGTCCTGCACTCGCGGGTGGCTCGCTCGCAGATTCGGGCGCTGAATGTGCTTGGGGTCGACGAGGTCCGGGTGATTGCGCCGGGTACCCTGCTGCCGAAGGATGTGGAGAGTCTCGGCTGTACCGTGGAGTATGACATGGCAAGGGGCATGAAGGATCTGGATGTGGTCATCATGTTGCGGCTGCAGAAAGAGCGCATGGAGGGCGCGTTGCTGCCCAGTGAACGCGAGTTCTACCGCCTGTACGGGCTGAACCAGGACAAGCTGGCACTGGCCCAGCCCGATTGCATCGTGATGCACCCGGGTCCGATCAACCGTGGCGTTGAAATTGAGTCGGCGGTGGCGGACGGCCCCCAGTCGGTGATTCTCAATCAGGTAACCAACGGCATTGCCGTCCGGATGGCGGTGATGTCCATGGCCATGGGCGGGCAGGTTGCCGAGCGTCAACAGAAACAGAGCAAGGGGGCGCAGGCATGAGCATAACGGAAGCAACCAGCGGCGCCAGTCTGAAGATCGTGGGTGGCCGTCTCCTGGATGGCCAGGGCGGTGAGATGGCCAACACCGCGCTGCTGATCCGGGACGGCAGAATTGCCGGCCTTGGTGAGGCCGCGAGCCAGGTCAGCGCCGATGAAACCCTGAATGCCGACGGCTGGGTCGTCGCGCCCGGCTTTATCGATCTGCACTGCAACCTTCGCGAGCCGGGTAATGGGCAAAAGGGCAACATCGCCTCGGAAACCCGTGCCGCCGCTCACGGCGGATTCACCACCGTCTGTGCCTCACCGGAAACCTCGCCGGTCAATGATTCCGGCGCCGTCACCCATCTGATCCGGGATGTGGCGGCCAGTCGTTCCCCCATTCATGTCCTGCCGGTTGGCGCCGTCACCCGGGGCCTGGAAGGCGAACTGCTCAGTGATATGGCCGGACTGGCTGCCGCCGGTTGCGTTGCCGTTGGCAACGGCGCCAGAGGGGTGCGCAATTCCCGCATCCTGCGCCGGTGCATGGCCTATGCCCAGACCTTTGGACTGACGGTCATGTTCAGTCCAGAGAACCAGGCCCTGGCCGCGGACGGCTATGCCCACGACGGCCTGGTGACCTCCCGCCTGGGCCTGCTGGGGATACCGGAAGTGGCGGAAACCACGGCGGTCATGGAGATGATCCTGCTGGCAGAGGAAACCGGTGCACGCCTGCACCTGAGCCAGCTCTCGTGCGCCCGCAGTGTCGAAATGCTGGCCGAGGCCCGCCGCCGGGGCATTGCGGTCACTGCTGATGTCGCCATGCACCAGCTGTTATTCACGGAAGAGGCCCTGGCCGGCTTTGACAGCCGCTTCCATGTACGTCCGCCGCTGCGTAGCGAACGGGACCGCAAGGCCCTGATTGCCGGCATTCGCGAAGGGGTCATCGATGCCATTGTCAGTCAGCACCAGCCTCATGACTCCGCCGCCAAGCAAGCTCCCCTGGCGGCCACTGAACCGGGCCTTTCCACAGTGGAAAGCGTGCTGTCACTGGGGCTTGAACTGGTGGAGCGCAACGAACTGAGTCTGTCCGAGCTGGTGCGTGCGCTGACAGCAGGGCCGGCCTCGGTACTGGGCCGACAGGCGCGGGTGGCGGAGGGCGAAATGGCCGACCTGTGCCTGTTTGATCCGAAGCAACGCTGGACGCCGGATCACACCACGCTGGTCTCGGTCGGGCGCCATGCTCCGATCGCCGGGCGTGAATTGCCGGGCGTTGTTCGTCTCACCCTGGCCGCAGGCAAAGTGGCCTGGCAGCAGCCGGCCAACTGATTACCGGTTGTGGTCAAAATGCGGCAGAGGTGGCGGAACCTCTGTCGACACCATCACAGAATCCCCCCGTATTGCTGAAAAGCCCTTGATGACAGGCACCTGTGCCAACGTATTCTAATAGGTGACGGCCCAACGTCGGCCAAGGAAAGCGGGTCAATCGATACACATGAACGTATCAGGACCCGACAATAATAAATCAGGAGTCATCCCGTGAAATCAGCAACTTTCCCGAAACGGGTGGCCATGGCTGCCACCCTCTGTGCCAGTCTTCTGTTCCCCTCCCTGAGCCAGGCGCAGAATGAGCCGCTGGAACGCAGTTTCTGCGTTTTCGATCCGGTGGGCGCCAATGGCCCCCTGTTCGCCATCACCAAAACCTTCCAGCCCGTAGCCCTGAAACAGGGGATCAAGCTGAATCTGCGTGCCTACACCGATGAAAAGGTTGCGGCTGAAGATTTCAAAGCGGGGCAATGCGATGCGGTCCTGCTGACCGGTACCCGCGCCCGCGAGTTCAACAAATTCACCGGCAGCCTGGAAGCAATGGGCGCGGTCCCCGGAGAACAGGAGATGCGTCTTCTGTACAACACCCTCAGTCAGGCCAAGGCCCGGCCGTTCCTGATCGACGGTCCCTACGAAGTGGCCGGGGTTTTCCCGGGTGGCGCCATTTACCTGCATACCCGTGACCGCAGTATTGATTCGGTGGAAAAACTGCAGGGCAAGCGCATTGCGACCCTGGATTATGACCAGGCCTCCGTGCGCATGGTTCGGCACGTGGGAGCGTCAGTGGTGGGCTCCAATTCCGCCAATTTTGCGGGCAAGTTCAACAATGGCAGTGTCGATCTGGCGTACGCGCCGGCTGTTGCCTACACACCGCTGGAACTCTACAAAGGCGTTGAACCTGACGGCGCCGTGGTGAAATACGCCATTGGTTACATGAACTTCCAGGTCATTATTCACCGCGATCGTTTTCCCGACGAGGCGGCCCAGATGGTGCGGAACGAATCGATCAAGCGTATTGACGAGGCGTACGAAATCATCGCCCAGGCCGAAGCGGAAATTCCCAGGGATGTGTGGATGAATCTGCCTCAGGAAGACACCGCTGAGTACGACAAGATGCTACGCAAGGTGCGTCTGTCGCTGCTGGATGATGGGGTGTTTGACGAACGGGCAATCAAGCTGATGAAGGCGATCCGCTGCCGGGTGGATGCTACGCGTTCGGAGTGTGCTTCCTGATATCGCTGCGCAGTTAATGACGGGCCCGCTGAATGCGGGCCCGTTTGGCTCAGCCAATCTGTTCCTTGAGAGCCTTGCCGGCTTTAAAGCCAACCGTTTTGCTTGCGGGGATCCGGATGGTGGCGCCTGTTTGCGGGTTTCTGCCATCCCTCGCTTCCCGGGCGCGGATGTTGAAGGTGCCAAATCCGATCAGGGTGACATCTTCGCCTCGGGAAGCAGCCGCTGATACCTGGTCGGTAAAGGCGGTAATGACCTCGGCGGCCTTCTCGCGAGTGAGGCCGGTTCGATCAGCGATTGCAGCAGCGAGTTCGGGTTTGCGCATCGGGTACTCCTTTTTTTATTTCTGTTTTTTTGTATGAGTGCTGGCCGCAGGCCCATCGCCTTGCGGTTGCTTCCATCTATAGTGGCTTGGCGCTCATTGTGCAAACCACCGGGGAGCAGATAAGTGTGGTCATTGGCGTCATTTGCGGCGTCGGTCTCATAAAAACGGGATCTTGTAGGCCATAATGCGGATCTGGTTACAGACTGTAACAAATGTCGGTCGGTGATAAAGCAAGGCTGAATGGTGGCGCGACGAGCCCGGATAGCCCGAGAATAAAAAGCTGAAGGTGAAGTAGCTATGACACAGTCCCCGAATCCCTCCCTGAACCAACCCACCGCATGGCCCCGGCTGAAGGCACTGGCGACTGCGCTGATGGCGAGTGCCCTGTTAAGTGGCTGTGGTGTGGTCAACAATATGATTTACAAGACCACCGGCGACGTGATGCAGGGCTTCTCCCGGGATCACACGGTGCCTTACCTGATGGAGAGCAGCGATCTGGCCATGGGGTGCGCCATGAGCGAGGCCACCGCGCCCCTTTTGATGTCCTTTGGCCGGGTCACCTCGGAACCGGATCAACTGGCCGTGATGCTCTACCTCTCCGCCGGTGGCTGTGCCGAGGAAAAGGCCCGGGAATTTGAGTTGGATGGACTGGCGGCGATGCATGCAATGAACGCCAACGAAGCCGAAGACGCCCTGATCCGTCAGAAGCGAGCCTATGTCCTGGCTTCCGAGCGCTATTTCAAAAGCTGGAAGCACCATAACGCCTACTACGGCGAGCCCGGAACCGGTGAGTGTCCGGACTTTGAGGATGACAAGGACGAATTTATCTACATGGCGGGCCTGCTTTCGGGCCTGCAGGCGTTGAACGCACAGATCCAGTCCACTTCATCAATCGGCGTGCCTGCAAATGTCGGTTCGATCGTGGCCCGGGCCACCAGTTGTCTTGAGAACGATAAATGGTGGGGGGCGCCCATGGCACTGAGGGCAACTGTCTGGGCCATGATTCCCGGCGCACAGCCCCAGGGCGAAGATGCTTTTGAGCGTCTTGCCATTGCTGACGAGCAGGGCGAGGCCGCCGGCGTTCGTCTGCCGCACGTGTTCCATGCCATCGCTGCCATTAACAAGGGCGATCAGGACATGGTCAAGAGCGTAATCCGGGAGCATGCCCGGTCGCTGGAAGAAACGCCCGCCGATGCTGACTGGCGCTTTGTCGATGCCATGGCCACCAACATGATCGTCGCCATTTCCGACCGGATGTGGGTCGAGAATACCGGTCACCGAACGCCACTGGGTCAGCTTGGTACCTTCTGGGATGACCAGCGGGAAGAGGTGGAAACCATGAACCTGGACGATCTGCTGTAAGAATCCCATGTCCCAGAATGTCGCTGTATCCAAGGTAGGTTTTCATCGTAGCAGGCTGGAGTGGTTCTCCTCCCTTCCCGCCTGCCTGTTGCTGTTGGCGGTTGTTATCTTCTCCACGAGCAGTGACATCCATAACCAGATGCTGCGGGGTGGTGAACAGCTCTGGAGTGGTTACTACAAGTTGCGCATGGACCCGGTGTCGCCCACCTGCAATCCCAATCGCGACGTCGATGCCGCGGTTGCAGCCGAACTGGCGGAGACACCGGCCGACGATGATCCCATGGCCGCTCTGCTGGGCGCTGCTGAGGAGAAGGATCCCACGGATGTCCGGCTGGCCATCGAGCGCGCCCTGGCCGACTGCCGGGCTGCCCACGCCAGTTATGAGAGCCTGCAAGGGCAGCTGACGCCCGGGGTAAAAGCTTACCGGGCGGCAGAACTGTTTATTGCCGATTTGATTGCCTTTGGGCTGTCTTCCCAGCGCTACATACTGGTGATTCTCGTGATGCTGTGTGCGGTCACCGCCACACTGACCCGTCATCACATTGCCATGCGCGCCATGGAAACCCGCCTCGACTACACCGTTTCCCACACCCTGCAAACCATAGCCAATGCGATGTTGCTCGGTTCCAGCGTCATTTTCCGCCAGTCGACGCTGGGGGCAGAGACCTCGGTGTCGTCCGAGGAATTATTGCTGCACAACTTCTGGATAACGGGGTTCGCCTGTCTGACCCTGGCGAGCCTGTACCGGCTGATCCGGGTGCCGGAGGACCTCCCTGACGGCGGCAGTTTGAACAAGGCGTTCCTGGCGGTGCCGCTGTACACCGTAATGTGCCTGATTTCCGGTACCTACTTTGCGCTGATTGGTCATGCCTCGGGTATTGGCATATACCTGGGAAAAATGATGGAACTGGCGGACATGTTCCTGAACGTCGGGCTGTATGTTTGGGTGGGCATGATGCTCAAGCAGACACGCCTGGCGACCCTGGTGTTCAATGTGTTCCGGCCCTGGCGCATGCCGCCGGAAATGCTGGCGGTCGTGGCGGTGTTGGTGGCCGCCATTCCAACCGCGTACACCGGCGCTTCCGGCATTTTCGTGATTGCAGCCGGTGCCGTGATCTACAGTGAGCTGCGGGCAGCCGGTGCGCGCCGTCAGTTGGCTCTGGCGGCCACAGCCATGTCGGGATCCCTGGGCGTGGTTCTGCGCCCGTGCCTGCTGGTGGTAGTGATTGCCTACCTGAACCGGGAAGTAACCACCGACGAACTGTTTGGCTGGGGTATCTGGGTGTTTGTCCTGACCGCCACCATGTTCACGCTGGTGGCGCTGGCGGTGAACCGGCAGAGCCGTTTTGATCTGGCGCCGTCGTCGGTGGCGTTCCCGGCCATGATCCGGGAGCTCAGGCCACTGGTTCCCTACGTATTGGTGATTGCCGCGGTCGTCCTGATGTACCGTTTCGCGCTGGACGTGAGCATGGATGAATTCTCCGCGCCACGTCTGCTACCGGTCATCATGCTGGCCATTCTGGTTTATGAGCACGTCAGCCTCAAGAGCTCCCGCGGCAAGGCTTCCGGCGAACTCAACCATCAGGGCCTTGAACGAAGCCTCCGTGGGGCCACTAACGATACCACTGCCGAAATCGGGGCGTTGCTCCTGCTACTGGGCCTTTCAGTCAGCATTGGCGGCGTCATCGAGCGATCCCACATCATGCAGAGCTTCCCCCAGGCATTCGACAGTGCCTGGTCGGCCATGCTCCTGATGGTGGTGATACTGGTCATTCTCGGTATGATCATGGATGCTTTTGGTGCTGTGATTCTGGTGACAGCCACCGTGGCCACCATTGCCTATAGCAGTGGGATCCACCCCGTCCATTTCTGGATGGTTACCCTCGTTGCCTTTGAACTCGGGTATCTGAGTCCGCCAGTGGCCCTGAACCACCTGCTCACCCGGCAGGTTGTGGGTGAGGCGGAGGTCATGGCAGCGCAGCAGGAATCAGGAACCTTCTACCAGCGTCACGAGCGCATTATCATGCCGCTCATCGCAATGGGGATCTCGCTGCTGGTGGTGGCCTTTGTGCCATTGATGTTCTACGCCTGAGGGGGCTTGACTGGCGCCAGCGTTGCCGCCGATCAGAATTTCTGGGCGCTGAGAACGTGGACAGGTACCTGGAACTCAACCATGCCGCTATCGGTGCAAAAGGGTTCAAGGGCGGCTTCAGCCGCCTCAACGACGGCATTGATGGTGGGTTCATCCAGATGGATATCGGCAAACGGAAACCAGCCCTTGATGTCGGCGAGCGCCATTTCCCGGACCCCGGGAAAGCGAGCGGTGGTTTCCAGCGTTCTGATGTCGGGTGCACTGATACCCGCACTGGCGAACAATGCCGAGAGTCGTCGGGTGTCGCCCAGCGCAAAGGGACCACGGAGTGCTTCACCGACCGCAGGGTCGACCATACGACCAAATACCGTCGACATTGCCTCGTACGCCGGTACGCGGTTGATCGAGTCAAACACTGCGACTACCAATCGGCCCTTGGGTCGTAGAACCCGATACATTTCCTGCAAAGCAAGCGTAGGGGAGGGGAACAGCATCAGCCCGAATTGGCTGACGACAACATCAAAAGACCGGTCTTTGAAGGGAAGCGCCTCTGCATCACCCTTCTGCCAGTCGATGCCCGGCGCTTTGCGTTGCGCCACGGCGAGCATGCCGGGGTTGAGATCCAGGCCAGTGACCGAGCCCAGGTTTTCGTACTGCCTTGTAATTGCTCGGGCGAGGATGCCTGTACCGCAGGCCACGTCGAGAACATCCTGTCCCGTGTGGACTTTAGCTGCCTCCGCCAGGTGCTTCGCGACATCCTGGAACAGAGCAGGCACGAGCCTCTCCTCATAGGCCTTTGCCGTCTCTTCAGGTTCCGGTCTGCGCGAATGTTCCATGCCCGTCTCCTTATCCGAGACACGACATCAAAACGTGCATTCAGAATAACCTTTTATTCCACATCCAAATATTAGACAGATCGGAGGGTTTCCGGTTCCAGACAAGGCACCAAAGGTGCCGGGCTTTAGCGGTTGCCCCACATTCGGGAAACCGCGGCATCCGTCCCCAGAGTTCCAACGATTAACGAGAGACCGCCAATGCCCAGAAAGACCAGGACCGGAACAAGCGCGCCAAGCTGCCCTGTAAAGACCAGTGCGGCCGCTGAAACCGTCGAGAGCGTCAGGAACAGCGCGCCCACCACGTTGAGGATGGTTCGGTGAGAGGCTTTGTAATTGGGACCAACATCCCCTGACTCCAGCGGCTTGAGTATTGGCGAGCAAAGCTGTCGAAGGGTTTCTTTCATAGCATCACCGTGTTTTGAAATAATGAAGAAGCTGTCCGGCAATGTTCCACTGTGCCATAAACCTGCAGCCCAAGGGTATCGCCAGCTGTTCACTGATTGTGCTCGCCGCGTCGGATGTTCGCTGGCCATAAAAAAAGCGCCGGGCTCTCGCCGGGCGCTTTTCGGAATCAGACTCGGCCTCAGAGCTTCGGGCCAGCCTCAACAATCGCGTCAGAAACGTCGAACTTCTTGAAGTTGTCGACGAACTGGGCAATCAGCTCTTCCGCCTTGCCGTCGTAATAGTCCGGGCTTACCCAGGTATTGCGCGGGTTCAACAACGCGGAATCTACGCCCGGTACGTGCTTGGGAACGTCCAGGTTCAGCGCCGGCAGATGCTCGGTTTCTGCGTCATCGAGATCGCCGTTCTGGATCGCGGCAATGATCGCCCGCGTAGTCGGGATGCTGAATCGGCTGCCTTCGCCGTAAGGTCCGCCGGTCCAGCCGGTGTTGACCAGGAACACCTTGCTGCCGAATTCGTCCATCCGCTTCATCAGAAGCTCTGCGTAGACGCCGGCCGGACGCGGGAAGAACGGGGCGCCGAAGCAGGTGGAGAACGTGGACTTCAGCTTGGAGGACGAGCCCATCTCGGTGGAGCCCACCAGAGCGGTGTAACCGCTCAGGAAGTGGTAGGCCGCTGCTTCCTTGGACAAAATGGACACGGGAGGCAGTACGCCGGTCATGTCGCAGGTCAGGAAGACAATGTGTGACGGCTCACCGGCCCGGTTTTCGAGCACGCGCTTCTCGACGTGTTCGAGCGGGTAGGCGCAGCGGGAGTTCTCCGTGAGGGAGACGTCGGTGTAATCCGGCTCGCGGGTCTCCGGGTCGATGGCTACATTCTCAACGATCGCACCGAACCGGATGGCGTCCCAGATGATCGGCTCGTTCTTCCGGGAAAGATCAATGCACTTGGCGTAGCAGCCGCCTTCAATGTTGAAGACTGTGCCCGGGCCCCAGCCATGCTCATCGTCACCGATCAGGAAGCGGTGCGGATCCGCGGAGAGGGTGGTCTTTCCGGTGCCGGAGAGACCGAAAAACAGGCAGGTCTGGCCGTCTTCACCGACATTGGCCGAGCAGTGCATGGGCAGCACGTCTTTCTCGGGCAACAGGAAGTTCTGCACGGAGAACATCGCTTTCTTCATTTCGCCCGCGTAATGCATGCCGGCCAGCAGGACCTTGCGTTTGGCGAAGTTGATCATCACGCAGCCGTTGCTGTTGGTGCCGTCACGCTCCGGATCGCACTCAAAGTTGGCGGCGTTCAGAATCTGCCATTCCTGTTTGTCAGACGGATTGTAGCTGTCCGGGCGGATGAACAGGTTACGGCCAAAGAGGTTCTGCCAGGCGGTCTCGGTGGTCATCTTGACTGGCAGATAGTGCTCTGGATCTGAGCCGACGTGGACGTTGGAAACGAACTGGTCTTTTTCGGCGATGTAGGCTTCAACACGATCCCAGAGGGCGTCGAACTTGTCGGCGTCGAATGGGCGGTTGATTGGTCCCCAGTGAATATCGTCGGCGGTACTCGGTTCTTCGACGATATATCGGTCCATGGGAGACCGGCCAGTCCGCTCGCCGGTTTTCACAACCAGTGAGCCGTTGGAAGCCAATTGGCCTTCGTTACGTGCCAGTGCCAGCTCGACCAGTCGTGCTGTACTCAGATCATTATAAGTGTTGCTCACTTCGACCTCGCCCTTGGGAATGTCTTCGTGATTGCTCGGGCCGCCCCCCATTAACTTGGCGGAAATCTGAACAATCGGGTCAATTCAGGCGCGCTATTATGCCAGAGACGCCTATAAAAAACGATAACCTTAACGACCCGTCATGACTGGCTTTCGGGCCATCTGGAAAGCTTCTAGTGTAGCGTATGACCGGTGAAAAGATGGTCAATATCATTTCTATCGAAGCGATAGTGAGCGTGGCAGAACTGGCAGTCCATATCGATCTGGCCTTGCTCGTCGAGGATACTGTAGCACTCATCCTTGCCAATCGCCTCCAGGGCACCCAGGGTACGCTCCCGCGAGCAGCTGCAGCGGAACGCAACGGTTTCCGGATCAAACAGGCGTACGGTTTCCTCGTGGAACAGGCGGTGGAGCACGGTTTCGCTGTCCAGTTCCAGGAGTTCTGACTCTTCAACCGTGCGTGCCAGGTGGTTCACGCGATCCCAGAGGTCATTATCACCGTCGGTGGCGCCGGGAAGGCGCTGGAGCAAGAGCCCGGCTGCACGGTTTTCGTCGGCAAACAGGATCAGACTGGTGGAAATCTGTTCAGAGCGTTCGAAGTATTCCTCAAGGCAGCCGGCCAGGCTGCCCTCCTCCCGGGGAACCACGCCCTGATAACGGTTGCCCCTGTTGGGAGTGATGGTGATGGCCATCCGTCCCTCGCCCAGCAGGTTGTGAAAGTCTTCCTCGCTCATGGCGTGTTCATCGAACCGTGCCAGGCCCCGGATGTGGCGGTCGTGACTGCACTCTGCCATCAGGGTTCGAAGAGGTCCTTCCCCCTGTGCCTGAAGTGACAGGGTGCCTTCAAACTTCAGGGTGCTGCTCATCAGGACACTCGCAACGAGCGCCTCACCGAGCAAATCCCGGATCGATTCGGGGTAGGGTGCCTGGCTGCCGATCTCCCGGTAGCTTTCATCCAGCTGTACCCAGGCGCCCCGGACTTGGCTGTCCTCGAAGATAAAGCGCTGGAATTGGTCACGGGATGCCATGGTGTATCTCCTGAAATAATGCTGACTGCTGAATTCGATTCAATCGCGCACCCCGTGACGGTCGCGGGGTATTCTGAAAGGACTCAGATGTTGTTTTGCTCACGGAAGCGCTGGATGTCTCGACGGTCCTTCTTGGACGGTCGACGCGCCGGTGGTAACTGCGCGGCCTGCATCGTTTTCCGTTGCCAGGCCAGATCTTCGCGTTTTTTTACGCTGT
This sequence comes from Marinobacter albus, assembly GCF_030238305.1. NCBI lineage: Bacteria > Pseudomonadati > Pseudomonadota > Gammaproteobacteria > Pseudomonadales > Marinobacteraceae > Marinobacter > Marinobacter albus. The sequence goes on from NZ_JASSQD010000001.1 coordinate 215,910, forward strand.
CTTCGGTCTCGTGGTATAGCTTCTGGGCTTCGGGCGCAGCCCGGCGACGATCGCTGATGTCATCAATGATCACCACCTTTTCCTGCCAACCCAGCCGCAGGGTCACTCGGGCACCGGTTTCCACTACCTTGCCGGGTTTGCACCGTTGGCTGTTGTAGTGGACCTTACCGCCTTCGATGGCTTCTTTGGCCAGGGTGCGGGTCTTGTAAAAGCGTGCCGCCCAGAGCCATTTATCGAGTCTTACACGTTGTTCGTCAGCGGTGGATGCCGTCATGTCTCCTCACCTGATGAGCGTATACCGTGATTATAACCCGCTCACTGGCCGGATGGCACAGATTGGCGCTCACGCAGCGCCGGAAGCAGTTCATCAAAGTGATATATGCCTGGAATCTCCGGATGATGTGCGTTTGCCTCCCGCTGGCTGTCTGGCGCCAAAACGGCAAGGCACTGGGCAATGCCGGCTCTGCGGGCGCTCTCCAGAACCGGGAAACTGTCGTCCACCATGAGGGTTGAGCTGGCCCGGTAGGGCACCCGCTGTTGCAGGTCGTGCCAGAATTCCGGGTGTTCCTTTGCCTTGCCCAAATGATGGCTGGATACGATAGCGTCGACGCGGCCATCCAGTCCGGTGCGTTCGAGTTTCAGTCGAAGTGGATCCGGGTGACAATTGGTGACAATCACCGAGTGCAGACCGGACGCCTCCAGGGCGTCAAGGAAATCAACGACGTGCGGGCGATAGCCAATGCGGTCGCCGACCTCGGCCTTGAGACCGGTAATATCCAATGCGAGCCGGTCGCTCCAGTAGTCGGTGCAGTACCAGTTCAGGGAGCCGCGTTCGGCCATGATCATGGGGATCAGATGATCTTTCGCAGCCTGAGGTGCAAGGTCGTTTTGCTCGGCGTAACGCTTGGGCAGATGTTCCAGCCAGAAGTAGTTGTCAAAGTGCAGATCAAGCAGTGTCCCGTCCATATCGAGGAACACAGTGTCGAGGGAAGACCAATCCACCATAACCAAAACAGCCTGAAGAATTTACTTCAGGCTGCCGGAGAAGCCCGGCCTTGGCAAGCCGGGATAGTACGGATCCGGGGCGGATCAGTTGCTGGTCTGTTCGACCGATTCCGGTTTGCGGCCAGTTCGGGAGCAGCCCAGGCAACGTACAAACGTCGCTTTGGCCGGGCCCATGACCAGCACTTCGCCCGCTTCACCGGCGTTGCCGCCCAACAGTGAAAACGGCAGGGATACCAGGTACACGGCACTGCCAATAATGGTGGTGGCAAACAGAACCGGGCGGGCGAAAATGGCATCACCGGTCATCGCCAGGGCCGAGGGGGTTTCGTCCACGGCGCGAGCGTGCCCAACGGAAGAGAATGCCATCAGGCAGGCGGCCAGCGTGGCCATCAATGTGCGGGAAATCTTGCGGGTCATTGTACTGTCTCCTGAACTAATCGGCCCTTGGGGTTCCGGCCGCGCCGGTTTGAGCGCTCAATATACTTGCCCAGTGTAAACGAGGGACATGATTTCTCTGTTAACTATGAATCATATTTACGTATTTTCAAACGGTTTTTCGTTGCAAATTGTGCGTTTGTGCCGAGTTTTACCGCTGACAGCGAGGGCAGTAGACGGTGGAGCGGTTGTTCATGCGAATTTCTTTTAGCGGTCTGAGGCACTCCCGACAGGGCTCATCGGGGCGGCCATACACCAGCAGGGACTGGGCAAAATAGCCGGGTTTGCCGTCGCTATTCACAAAATCCCGCAAGGTGGTTCCGCCCATGAGAATGGCGGCACTGAGGGTTTCGCGGATCGCGTCGGCAAGTCGGTGGTAACGGTCCAGGCTGATGCGCCCGGCCTTTCTTTTGGGGTGGATGCCGGCCTTGTACAGGGCCTCGTTGGCGTAGATGTTGCCCACCCCCACGACCACATGACTGTCCATGATAAAGGCCTTGACGGGTGTCTGTTTGCCTCGGGAGAGGCGGTACAGCAGCGGCCCGTTGAACTCGGGTGACAACGGTTCAGGCCCCAGGCTGGCAATCAGCGGATGGTGCTCCGCCGCATCGGCCCAAAGCCAGCATCCGAAGCGCCGTGGGTCATTGAACCGCAGAGTTACTCCCGAAGCTAAACCCAGTTCAACGTGGTCGTGGGCCAGGGGTGGGGTGTCCTCCGTAATCACGCGCAGGCTGCCGGACATGCCCAGGTGCACGATCACGGTGCCGCCGTCCAGGTTCAGGAACAGATACTTCGCCCGTCGGTCGACAGTGCGGATGATCTGGCCTTCCAGCCGTTGGGCCAGATCGTCGGGTACCGGCCAGCGCAAGCTGGGATTGCGAACGGTAACCCGGGTAATGGTCTGGCCCTCGCAATGGGGGGCAATGCCACGTCGCGTGGTTTCAACTTCGGGTAATTCAGGCACTCGGCGGTACTCCGGGCGGAAAACGATCGTTGGTCAGCATGCTGGCCGTGGGGCAATAAACAGACTAAGTGTAATTAGTAACAAATTTGCAGCCAAATGCTGTTGTGGCAGCGAACAGGCGTACGCTAAAGTGACAGGGATGGTTTGTTATTTCAGTCGAAAGTCGAATAATCCCTTTCGTCGTGCCTTTCGAGGTGGTACAAGCCGCTGAATTGAATTGAGGAATTTATATGTGGTTTAACGGTCTTCTTGACCTGTCGGTGATGCAGCTGATTCTTGTTGCCCTGGGCATGACCCATATCACCATCGTTAGTGTTACGCTTTATTTGCATCGCCATTCGGCCCACAATTCGCTGGACCTGCATCCGGTGCTCAAGCACTTCTTCCGGTTCTGGCTCTGGATGACCACCGCCCAGAACACCAAGGAGTGGACGGCCATCCACCGCAAACACCACGCCAAGTGCGAAACCGAGGAAGATCCCCACAGTCCTGTAGTTCTTGGGATCAGGAAGGTCTTGTTCGAAGGTGCCGAGCTCTACGCCACCGCCGCTACTCCGGAAACCCTGGAGCGTTACGGCCAGCGCACTCCGGAAGACTGGATCGAGCGCAACGTCTACAGCCGTTACAAGATGTTGGGTGTCATGTTGATGGCCGGGCTTGATCTGGCGCTGTTCGGTGTTAACGGCATCTGGATCTGGGCGCTTCAGATGATGTGGATTCCGGTCTGGGCTGCCGGTGTGGTTAATGGTATCGGCCACTGGTTCGGTTACCGTAATTTCGAATGCGCCGACAATGCCCGTAATATTTCACCGCTGGGCATCCTGATTGGCGGCGAGGAGCTGCACAACAACCACCACACCTACCCCAACTCCTCCAAGCTTTCCAGGCGCTGGTACGAATTCGATATCGGCTGGGGCTATATCCGCCTGTTCCAGCTGTTCGGTCTGGCCAAGCCCAAGGGTTATCGTCCGATTGCCCACCACGTGCCGGGCAAGCAGGATGTGGATGTGGAAACGGTGCAGGCCATCGCCAATAACCGGTTTGACATCATGCGGCAGTATCGCAAGCGGGTGATGGAACCGGCTCTGCGGCAGCAGAAGGCACTGATGGACGATGAGATCCGGCCCCGGTATCGCAAGCTGAAACAGCTGCTGTCCCGGGAGGTCTCCCTGATCCATCCGAAGGAGAAGGAGACCCTGGAGTCTGTGCTGGAGCGTAACGCCATGCTTCGCCAGCTGTATGAAAAGAGTCATGAACTTCAGGCGCTATGGCGTCAGCGAGGGCTCAAGCCCCAGGAAAAACTGAATGCGCTGATGAAATGGTGCAGGGAAGCGGAAGCCAGCGGCATCCGTTACCTGGAGGAGTTTGCCGAGCACCTTCGCGCCTACTCCCTCAGGCCTGCCGCCTGATTGAAAACCCCGCTTCGGCGGGGTTTTTTGTGGCTGGAGCGCTCATGCTGCGGCGTTTAGGCAGTAGTCTCCGGCTCGGCGGGCTGCACCCGGAACAGGCAGTAGGTGACCTGACCTGCGGTTTTCTCGCGATGAAGGTGCCAGTGGGCGGGCACCGCCGGTGTGGCAATGTCACTTTCGTGTTCGATGTAAATCCAGCCGCGCGGTTTTAGCCAACCCTGCTCATCCAGCAGTGGAAGAATTCGCTCCAGCCAACCCTGCCGGAATGGCGGGTCCATGAAAATGACGTCGAATGGCGGGCGGTCGCGATGAGTGAGGTAGGTGTCCACGCTGGCACAGACCACCTCCCCTTTATCCGATTTGAGCAGGCGGAGGTTGTCACGAAGGGCCCGGGCAAGGGCCGGGGTGTGGTCGACCAGGGTCGCGCTGCCGGCGCCGCGGGACAGAGCCTCCAGTCCCAGTGCGCCGGAACCGGCAAAAAGGTCAAGGCAGTCGGCCCCGGCAAGCTGGAACGACAGCCAGTTAAACAGGGTTTCACGGGTACGGGCGGGCGTTGGTCGCACGCCACCGGCGTCGGGAAACCGCAGTTTCCGGCTGCGCCAGTCACCACCGATGATGCGCAGCTCGCCTACGCCGGCCCCGGTACGGTCTGCTTCGCGGGAAGGCTTGTTCAAGGGGCCCCGGCTAACGGGTTTTCTGCGCGCCATGGTCTCAACTCCAGAAGCAGTTCGGATTCAGTGTTTCCGGACAGCATCTTAGCTGAAACGCTGCCGGGTGGGATAATTCCGATGGCCCTCACTTCAACGGGACAGTCTGCTAGAATGTCGGCTTTATTTGTCCCGCCCATTCAGACTGATGGTATGACTTTATGACGGCAGAGTGGATTTCAATCGGCCTCCTGGCCCTTCTTGTGCTCGTATTTGTTCTGGAGATTGCCGGCAACCGCAGTCGTGCGCCGCGTCCGAAACCGGTGCCCCAGCGCAAGCCAGAGGTGGCCGAGGGTCCAGCACCGGCCAAGCCGGCTGAGAGGGAAGTTCCTGAAGCCCAAGAGGTTGCGGCGGAACCGTCGCCTGCGGAAAAAGTTGAGCCCGCACCCGAGCCGGAGCCGCAGCTCAGCGTTGTCGAGCGCATCAAGCAGGGACTGGGCAAGACACGAGCAAGCCTGACCGGCGGCATGTCCGACCTGTTCTCATTGACCAAGAAAATCGATGAGGACCTGCTGGAGGAGATCGAGACCACCCTGCTCATGGCGGACGTGGGCGTAACGGCGACGTCGGAGATCATCGAATCTCTTACCGACAAACTTGAGCGCAATCAGCTCAAGGATGGTGAAGCCCTGCGCAAGGCCCTGAGGGGCGAGTTGCATGGTCTGCTGAAAGATGTCACCAAACCTCTGGAGATCGATACCGGCAAGCGGCCGTACGTGATCCTGATGGTAGGTGTGAATGGTGTCGGCAAAACCACCACCATCGGGAAGCTCACCAAAAAGTTCCAGAACGAAGGCAAGTCGGTCATGCTGGCGGCTGGCGACACTTTCCGTGCCGCGGCCGTCGAGCAGTTGCAGGTCTGGGGTGAGCGCAACGACGTTCCGGTAGTGGCTCAGCACTCGGGCGCGGACAGTGCCTCGGTCATTTTCGATGCCATCCAGTCCGCCAAGTCCCGGGAGGTCGACGTGGTGATCGCCGATACCGCCGGCCGGTTGCAGAACAAGGACAACCTCATGAACGAGCTGGAGAAGGTGGTCCGGGTGATGAAAAAGCTGGATGACACCGCGCCTCACGAGGTGATGTTGGTGCTGGATGCCGGGACCGGGCAGAACGCCCTGAGTCAGGCCCAGGTGTTCCAGCAGGCTGTGGGCGTGAGCGGGATCACTTTGACGAAGCTGGACGGCACCGCCAAAGGCGGTATCGTTTTCGCCATTGCCCGTCAGTTGCAGTTGCCCATCCGGTTCATCGGCGTTGGTGAGCAGGTGGATGATCTGCGCAGCTTCGATGCGGAAACCTTCGTGGATGCACTTTTTGACTAAACACCGGCTTTACCGGAGCAGTAGCCAGCCATGATCGAGTTTCGTCAGGTCACCAAACGATACGACAGTGATCACACGGCCCTGCGCCAGGTCAATTTCGGCCTTGATCGGGGTGAGCTGGCGTTTCTTACTGGCCATTCGGGCGCCGGGAAAAGCACCCTGCTGAAGCTGATCATGGTAATGGAGCGGCCCAGCGCCGGAGAACTGATCGTTGGCGGGCAGCTTCTGAACCGCCTGCCGCGCCGCCAGATTCCCTACATCCGTCGTCATATTGGCGTGGTGTTTCAGAACCACCAGTTACTGTTTGACCGTACCGTCTACGACAACGTCGCAATGCCCCTGGAAGTTATGGGGGCATCGCCCCGTGAGGCCGGTCGCCGGGTGCGGGCAGCGCTCGATAAGGTTGGGTTGCTGAGCAAGGAAAAAATGAACCCCATGCAGCTCTCCGGCGGTGAGCAGCAGCGTGTCGGGATTGCCCGGGCCGTGGTCAACAAACCGCCGGTACTGCTGGCGGACGAGCCCACCGGTAACCTGGACCCGGAACTGTCGGCCGACATCATGAATCTGTTCGGTCAGTTCAGTCAGGTTGGTGTCACCGTATTGATTGCGACCCACGATATTGCCCTGATTAATGAAATGGGTCGCCGTACCCTGACCCTTGATCACGGTCGGTTGGTCGCCGGCGGTACGCCGCTGGTCGGAGGTGCAAGTGGCCACTGACCCACGGCGAAAAGCCGACGCAACAAGGGGTGCCAAGACCTCCCGGGCAGCCTGGCGGCAGCAGGCGGAAAGTTACCTGACCCACCATCGCAAGGTGGCACGCGACAGTGCCGCGCGCCTGTGGCAAACGCCGGTGGCGAGTCTCATGACGTGGACCGTGATGGGTGTGGCGTTGGCTCTACCGGTCGCTCTGTTATTGTTGCTCACCAGTCTTGAGGGTGTCAGTGCGGGGTGGGAAAGCAGTGCCCGCCTGACCGCTTACCTGCAGCTGGAGGTACCCCTGGAAGATGCCCGCGAATTGCGTGAGGAAATCGGGGTCGACGGGCGGGTCGCCGAGGTGGAGCTGGTCAATCGGGAAGATGCGCTGACCGAATTTCGGGCGTCATCGGGGCTGGAGGACGCACTGGATTACCTTGAAGATAACCCGCTGCCCCACACCTTGCTCATCACGCCGGAGGAAAGTGCCCGTTCAGAGGCCGGCGTGGAGGGGCTGGTGCGCTTTGTCCAGGGTATGGAGGGCATTGAGCGCGTGCAGGTGGACCTCGGCTGGCTGCAGCGACTGAACGCCATGACCGATTTGCTGGCCCGAGCGGTCTGGGCGCTTTCTCTGTTGTTGGCTGCGGCCGTGGTGTTGGTAATCGGTAATACGGTCCGATTAGCGATCGAAAATCGGCGCGACGAGATTCTGGTTGCCAAGCTGGTGGGCGGAACGGATGCCTTTGTGCGTCGGCCATTTCTTTACACCGGTGCCTGGTTTGGATTGGGTGGTGGCGTCGTGGCGTGGGTGCTTCTGCAACTGTCGCTCTGGTGGTTGAGTGGGCCGATTGAACGTCTCGCCGGCCTCTATCGCAGTGAGTTCTCCCTGAATGGATTGAGTGTTGATGGTGCCTTGACGTTGATTATTGTTGCGATGCTGCTAGGCTGGCTAGGCGCCTGGGTCGCAGTAAAGCGGCATCTGGACGACATTGAGCCTGGCGAAATTGCCGGAGGATGATCCGGATTGCGGGAAAACCGTATTGAAAGTGCAGGTGGCCCTGGCGTAGTTTCGGGGTCAGAGAAAGCCACGGTGAATTTTTCAGATGGTTGATTTTAAACGTTTTACTGAGGAATTCGGGAACTTTTCAGGTTCTTGGCAGTCTAATTTTAAGTTGCTATATTAAACGGCTGTCAGGTTCGGAGGTTAAAGCATGGGTACGAGTTTACAGTTGATTGACAGACTGGTTCCGGGTGCCAATCTCGAGTCTTATATTCAGGCTGCGGGTCGCATTCCGGTTCTCACGGCGGATCAAGAGCGGGAGCTGGCCGAAAAGCTCCATTACGACGGTGATGTCGATGCCGCGCGTCAACTGGTTCTGTCTCACCTGCGATTCGTGATTCACATCGCCAGAAGCTATTCCGGCTACGGCTTGGCTCAGGCTGATCTTATTCAGGAAGGCAACGTTGGCCTGATGAAGGCGGTGAAGCGCTTCAACCCGGAATACGGGGTCCGGTTGGTATCCTTTGCGGTGCACTGGATCAAGGCAGAGATCCACGAGTTTATTCTGCGTAACTGGCGCATCGTGAAAGTGGCCACCACCAAGGCCCAGCGAAAGCTGTTCTTCAATCTCCGTAGTCAGAAGAAGAAGCTTGCCTGGCTGAATCACGATGAGCTGAAAGCGGTGGCCGCCGATCTTGGCGTTGAGCCGCGTGTTGTCCGTGAAATGGAAGGCCGGCTGGCCTCCCAAGACACCGCCTTTGATGGACCGATGGACGACGACGAGGATAACGCGTACCAGGCACCGGCCTATTACCTTGAAGATCGTCGCAGCGATCCGGCGACCCAGCTTGAAAACGCCGACTGGACCGAGGATTCCAACGGTCGTCTGATGGAGGCGTTGGACGGTCTGGATGATCGCAGTCAGGATATCCTGCGTGAGCGCTGGCTTTCCGACAGCAAGTCCACGCTGCATGAATTGGCAGCCCGTTACGGCGTCTCTGCCGAGCGGATTCGCCAGCTTGAAAAGAACGCGATGAAGAAGATCCGGAACCAGATGGCCGAAGTGGCCTGAGTCCAAGGCTTCCAGCGAGGATCTCTCGAAACGCCACCACCGTTCCGGTTGGTGGCGTTTTTGTTTGTATAATCGATGGCACCACTCTTCAGACCACTGCATGGAATTTACGGGTATGATCTCAGCACGACCGCACATCGCATTTCTCGGGATTGGCCTCATGGGCGCACCCATGACGCGCAACCTGCTGGATGCCGGATTCCCGATGACTCTCTGGAATCGCACTGCCAGCAAATGCGAACCGTTTTCCGGTGAGGCCGAAATTGCCGACTCACCGTCAGAGGCGGTGCGCGATGCGGATGTGGTGGTTACCATGCTGGAGAACAGCGACGTCGTCGATCAGGTGCTGGTAGGACAGGGTACCCTGAACGCGCTCAAGCAGGACTCACTGTTGATTGATATGAGCTCGGTTCAGCCTTCCGTAGCCCGTCGCCATGCCGAGCTGGCTGCAGAACGGGGGGCTGGCTACGTTGATGCGCCGGTGTCCGGAGGCACGGTGGGGGCAGCGGAAGCCCGGTTGAGCATCATGGCCGGCGGTTCCGAGGATGACCTGACCCGCGCAGAGCCGATCTTCTCAACACTGGGAACCTGCACCAGAATCGGGCCGGTTGGGACTGGCCAGTTGGCCAAATTGGCCAACCAGGCCATCGTGGGTATCACCATCGGTGCTGTGTCCGAAGCGCTGCTGCTGGCCGCCAAGGGCGGCGCTGATCCGGCGGCCGTCCGGGAGGCGCTGATGGGAGGCTTTGCCGGCAGCCGGATTCTGGAATTGCACGGGCAGAGAATGCTGGATCGGAACTTCTCACCGGGCGCGCCTGCGCGCATTCAGCTCAAGGACATGCGCATGATTCTGGACGAAGCCCGTGCAGAGGGGCTCACCCTGCCGCTGTCCCAGCAGGTCCACAACGAATATCTGTCACTGGTCGCCAACGGCCACAGTGATGTCGATCACAGTGGTTTGCTGCTGGAACTGGAACACCTGAACGGTTCGCTTCTGGGTTCCCTTGGCCGCAGCCTGAAGGAGTAAGACATGCCACGTTTTGCCGCCAACCTGTCGATGCTGTTTACCGAGGTGGATTTTACCGAGCGATTTGCCCGTGCCCGCGCGGCCGGCTTTGCTGGTGTCGAATACCTGTTCCCTTATGCTTATCCCAAGGATCTGCTGGCCCGGGCCCTGAGTGACAATAACCTGACCCAGGTGTTGTTTAACCTGCCGCCGGGGAATTGGGATGCCGGTGAGCGGGGCATCGCCTGCTTGCCGGATCGGTTGGAGGAATTCCGGGCTGGTGTGGATCAGGGCATCGAGTACGCCAGGGCTCTGGGCTGCCGGCGACTGAACTGTCTGGCTGGACTTCGGCCCGATTCGGTGTCGGAGGATGTGGCCTGGCAGACATTGGTCGATAACGTGGCTTATGCTGCGGAAAAGTTTGCTGCTGAAGATATCACGTTGTGCCTGGAGGCAATCAACTCTCGGGTTGATATGCCCGGTTTTATCCTGGATACCTCAGGCAAGGTGCTCGCCTTGATCGAGGAAGTCGATGCCGATAACGTTCGCTTGCAGTACGACCTGTACCACATGCAGATCATGGAAGGAGATCTGATCCGATCCATGGAATGCCTGTTACCATGGGTCGGTCACATTCAGTTTGCCGATAATCCCGGTCGACATGAGCCGGGGACAGGAGAGATTAACTTTTCGAATGTTTTCGAAGCGATCGACAGTATGGGTTATGAAGGCTGGGTAAGCGCGGAATACCGGCCCTCGGGAGAGACCGGTAGCAGTCTTGGGTGGTTTTCGAGCGGTGCTCGACCGTCGCCATAGGCGACACCCTCTTACAAGATCGTAACTGGCCCGTCCCCTGACTTCTTCGTACCCTTGTCGGTAATTAATGTAATCCGCTATCGGGAGGAAAACCGGTGAAAGCACTGGTAATCGAAGACGATCAGGATGTAGCAAACTATCTGGTAAAAGGACTGAGAGAGTCAGACTTCGTCGTGGACCATGCCGCGGACGGAAAAGACGGAATGCTCATGGCCGCCAGCGAGGACTACGACATCATGATCGTGGATCGTATGCTCCCGGGGATGGACGGACTGTCCATCATCAAAACGGTTCGGGCCACGGGTAACCAGGTGCCAGTGCTGATCCTCAGTGCGCTGGGTGATGTCGACGACCGGGTAGAGGGCCTGCGTGGCGGTGGCGATGACTATCTCACCAAGCCTTTCTCGTTCACGGAATTGCTGGCCCGGATCGAATCACTGGTTCGCCGTAACCGACAGACGGCCGAAACCGAAACGGTACTGCGCGTGGCGGATCTGGAAATGGACCTGCTGGCGCGTACCGTGAAGCGAGCCGGCCAAAGCATTGATGTCCAGCCCCGAGAGTTTCGCCTGCTTGAATACCTGATGCGCAATGCCGGCCAGGTGGTCACCCGCACGATGCTGCTCGAAAAGGTATGGGACTATCATTTTGATCCCCAGACCAACGTGATTGACGTGCACATCAGCCGCCTGCGGGCGAAGATCGACAAGGAATTCGATACACCCTTACTGCAGACCATCCGGGGTGCAGGGTACATGTTGCGTGAAACTGCTTAGTCAACTAAGAACTTCGTCCTTCCAGCTCGCTCTGCTGTACATGGTGGTTTTTGCCACCTCGGTATTTTTGTTACTGGCCTTTATCTACTGGCGTACTGCGGGCTTCATGACTGCCCAGACTGACGAAACCATCGAAGCGGAAATCGCCGGTCTGGCCGAGCAGTATCGCGGCCGGGGTGTGAACGGCCTGATTACCATCATTCGCGAGCGGGTCTCACGCGACCCCAACGCCAAGTCCATCTATCTCCTCACGACCGACGATTTTCTTAAACTCGCCGGTAACATCGAATCCTGGCCTCAAGGCTCCCGCTCCGACAGCGGCTGGATCAACTTCACGCTGGACGAGGCGGTTGGCTGGAATGGCCCGAAACGCCTGGCCCGTGCCCGGATTTTCGAGGTTCAGGGCGGCTTGCGTCTGTTGGTGGGCCGCGATGTCGACGAGCTGACCAACCTCAAGCGGGTAATTGAAACCGCCATCAACTGGGGGATGGGGATTACCCTGGCACTTGCCCTGCTTGGTGGTTTCCTGATGAGCCGAAGCACCACCCGGCGCATCGAAATAATCAACAACACCTCACGGCGGATCATGAACGGCCATCTGTCGCTACGGATTCCCACCCGAGGAACCGACGACGATTTCGATCAGTTGGCAGAGAACCTGAACCAGATGCTCGATCGCATTGTGTATCTGATGGAAGGTATCCGGCACGTGTCCGACAGTATTGCCCACGATTTGAGAACGCCCCTGACCCGACTCAGAAACCAGCTGGAAAGCACGCTGATGTCAGTGGATAACGACGAGGCCCGCGAGCAGGCCGGTCGTGCCGTGGCAGAGGCGGATCAGTTGCTGGCAACCTTCAATGCCCTGTTGCGCATCGCCCGCCTGGAAACCCGTGGCAACACTGCCGACATGAAGCCCGTTTCCCTCGATGAACTGGTGACCGACGCCTGCGAATTGTATGAAGCGCTGGCCGAAGACAAGGAACAGACGTTCGAGCAGCGACTGAACAAGGACGTATTCATTGAGGGCGACCGGGACCTGCTGTTCCAGATGATCAGTAACCTGATCGACAACGCAATCAAGTACACACCGGAACATGGAAAAATTGGAGTCGCTGTCCGAAGGGACGGGGCAGATGCCATCTTCGAGGTGCGGGACAGTGGGATCGGTATTCCCGACGAAGAAAAAGATCAGGTGTTCCAGCGCTTCTACCGGGTTGGCAAGAGTCGGTCTTTGCCGGGTAATGGGCTGGGACTTAGTCTGGTGAGTGCGGTGGCCGAAATCCACCAGGGGCACATTGTGCTGAGCGACACTTACCCGGGCAGCACCCCGCCCGGGCTGACCGTATCAATTCATATGCCGGCCTTCTCGGGTGTGAGCAAACGCATCAAGGCCACCCAGGCTGAGTTGCCTTCCAGTTCAGGCGAGGAGGGCTCCCACAACCCACCCAAGACCAGCGACGTCTGAATTCACTGGCCGGTACGGAACCGGTTGACCCGTTCGCGCACCGGGGCAATCAGCGCGTCGGCACGTGTTTCCAGAGTATGGGTGATGTGTTCGAATTGGGACCGGCGGCGACCCACTCTGGCCTGGATGCTGTCCCATTCACCTTCCAGATACTTCTGTTCCGCCATCAGATAGGCCGCAATGTTGTGGCGGTTGACCTTGCCGGTAATGCCCATCTGATCAAGGCGATAACCAAGAGTATCGATGCCTTCAAGGGCAAAGTTCAGCAATTTCTGAGTGTTCATTTGCAAGCTCCGTGACTGGAAATCGTGGTGGAATTCTTTGCCCGAAAACTAGCGCCAGGCCCTAGAGTGTGCAACCTAATTTTGTCCAGGCCGGTGCGCCCCTGCCCTGTCCAAAAGGTAATTCGCTGGCCACTCTGCTGTAATCCCGGCTGTGCAGAATGGAAGATGAAGATGTTGAGGCAAGTCTCAACCATAGCTTGCTTCTCCCTCCAGCACAGCGCTAGCCTTAACCCCGTTTTTACGGGGTTTTTTTTGGTTCAGGCCTTGTCCGTTTCATACCAGATCTGATCGACGTACCAGGTTTTCTCGCCTACCGGTGTGCGGACAATTACTTCATCATCCGCTTCTTTTTTAAGGCATGCACGGGCAATCGGAGCATCGATCGAGACATAGTCCTTTCGCTCATAGATTTCATCCGGGCCGACAATTCGGAAAGTCAGGGAGGTCTCATCGTCGACCAGCCTGACCCAGGCGCCAAAAAACACGCGGCCCTCCTGAAGCTCGGAATAATCCACGATTCGAACACTTTCAAGCCGTTTCCTGATGTGCCTGACCCTGCGGTCTATCTCGCGCAGGCGCCGCTTGTTGTACTGGTAGTCGGCATTTTCCGAGCGGTCACCGAGGCTCGCCGCCCAGGTCACTTTCCGGGTCACCTCGGGCCGCTCTTTGCGCCAGAGAAAATCCAGCTCTTCCTGCAGCTTGTCGAAACCTTCGCGGGTGATCAGATTTGTTTTCATAAAGTGAGCGATTTACCAGAGAAGCAAGGGGACATGTTGTTATAGAATCGCAAATCGATGGAGATACTGCCACAAGCGTCTCATCCGTAAGGGGTTAATTGGGATCGGTTTATTGACGAGACGGAAACCGGTGCTAACCTTTCGGGGAATATCGGGGGTGTTTGCCAGGGTGTCATGCAAGAGCCTCCGATACGCCAAATCTGGATCGTGATCAATCTAAACACTCCGGGCTAGCTTATCGGTTGCACACGACGTGCGGCCTTCAGGGTAAGGGTTCGATGAAATGGATAGCCGGGGGTTGCCCTTAGGTGTTTTTGAAATTCCTTGTCGCATCGCTTTTGTGCGCCGTCGTCGGAGCCTCCAGTGCTTCCGTGCGCTCGGAGTACGAGGTCAAAGCAGCCTTCCTCTATAATTTCACACGCTTCATCACTTGGGCAGATCCACTGTCGGATGTGCCTGACCTGAAGATCTGTGTTCTGGGGCAGGACCCCTTTGGTGACGTGCTGCAGCAACTGGATGGCCGTGTCTCGCAGGGGCGGCCTCTGGCATTGGGTTATCCGGAATCGCTTTCCGACAGTGACGACTGTCAGGTCCTGTTTGTCGGCAGTGCCAGATCCAGGGATTTGCCGGCCATCATCGGTTATGCACATGACCGTCAAATGCTAACGATCAGTGAGATTCCCGACTTTGTGGAGGATGGCGGGATCATCGGATACGTGAAGGAAGGCAATGTTATCCGGTTCGAGATTAACCTGAAGGCTGCCCAGAGCGCGGGCCTCCATGTCAATTCCCGATTGCTGGAACTTGCCGTGAGGGTCATCCGATGATGGACCGCTGGCGCTGGCAGTACTGGCCACTTAAAACCAAACTGCTCTTGCTCACGCTGTCGATCAGTACGCTGGGTATCCTGCTCGTTTGTACCAGTCTTGTGGTGGTTGAAAACGAGAACTATCAGGAGCAGCTCGAGTCGGAACTGCACGTCATCGCGGACATTCTGGCGGAGCAGTCCGCGGCTGCGCTTCTGTTCGAGGATGATCAGCAACTCAGCACCATAATTTCGAGCCTGCGCCAGATCGGAACCATCGAACAGGTGTGCGTGTATAACGTTGCGGGGCGAGTGGTGAGCGCATTGGACGAGTCGGATGATGCCAGCTGCCCGGCCCTTTCCGTTCCGCCAGAGGTTGGTTTTGTTGGCGACTATTATCGTCTTCTGGAGCCGGTAATGCTCGACGGTGACATCGTCGGTCAATTCTATCTGATGTCCCGGCTGGAGGTGTTGCGTGAGCATATCAGGGCTTTCATCCTGGTGACTTTCAGCATCGGGATTGTGATCCAGATGATTTTGGCCTGGGTCGCGTTGCGTTTGCAGCGACTGGTATCTGAGCCGATCTTTCAGCTCTCGGATGCCGCCGAGCGGATTGCCCGGGACCACGATTATTCCATCCGGGTGCCGGTCTATGGAAAAGACGAACTCGGACGGCTGGGCAGTGCCTTCAACGAGATGATTGGAACCGTCCAGCAGCAGAACCTGAAGATACTTCAGAGTCGTGACGAACTGGAGCGGACCGTGGCTGATCGCACCTCGGAGCTGAGTCTTGCCAACAGGGAACTGGAAGCCTTCAGTTTTTCGGTCTCCCATGACCTTCGGCAGCCGCTGCGGGCGATTGAGGGTTTCGGTCAGGCCCTCGAAGAGGACTGTGGGGACCAGCTAAACGAGACTGGACGGGATTACCTGTCCAGGATACGAACGGCCACCGTAAGAATGGGGGGGCTGATTGACGGGCTTCTGGTACTCTCCCGGGTCAGCCGTCAGGCGATGGAGATCAAACAGCTCGATCTCAGCGCCATGCTTGAGGAAATTGTGGAAGAGCTGAGGGAAACCACTGACCCCCTCCCGACGTATGTCCGGATACAACCGGGTATTCGGGTAGTGGGCGATGGTAGAATGATCCGCGTTGCTTTTCAGAATCTGCTCGAGAATGCCTGGAAGTACACGTCCAAGAACGGCGAGCGCCGCATAGCTGTGACGGCTTGTGAAGCTTCTGACAGTATTACCGTTGCAATTCGGGACAATGGTGTCGGGTTCGACATGAAATACGTGGACAAGCTGTTTGTCGCGTTTAATCGCTTGCACACCCCCTCGGAGTTCGTAGGGACGGGGCTGGGGCTGGCCACGGTTGACCGGGTTGTGCGGCGACACTTCGGTGAAATTTACGCTGACTCCTCAGTCGACAAGGGCGCCTGCTTCTATGTAAGGTTCCCTTCGTCAATACAAAAGTAAGGCATTGTGTATAGCGATGCCTTTGATATTCCAATGGAAATGGAGCGTGTATGGGTATGGATGACTATTCGATTCTGGTCGTGGAGGACAACCCGGATGATCAGGTTCTCACGATGCGCGCGCTCAGGAATGCGAGTAGATACAACCCCATAATCATGCTCGAAGACGGACAGGAAGCGCTAGATTTCCTTTTCGGAACCGAAACCCGTGAGCGCTCCGAGCAAGTCGAATCGATAGGCGTTGTATTGCTCGACTTCAAACTGCCCAAGGTGAGTGGCCTGGAAGTGCTACGTCGAATTCGGTCCTCGCCCAAGACCGACTGGATTCCGGTGGTCATGGTCACCTCGTCGGATGAGCCCCAGGAACTTCGCGAAGCCTACCGGTTAGGGGCCAACAGCTTCGTAACAAAGCAGATCGACTACAGTAAGTTCAGCGAACAGATGAGTTTGCTGGCTCGATACTGGTTAACCGTTAACAGAGTTCCCGTGATGGGAGTAACCCGATCGTTCCAAAAAGGTGGCGATGGTGAGTGAATTCAATGATCGCCTGCGAGTGTTGCTGGTCGAGGATTCGGAGGATGATGCCTTCCTCCTTCTGCGAACTCTGAAGAAGGGTGGGATTGAGCCGGATTACCAGATGGTGGACACGGAGAGCGCGATGGAGGCTGCGCTCACGACGTCGGAATGGGACCTTGTGATTACAGACCACAGTCTGCCGGGGTTTACGTCATTTCGTGTGCTTGAGCTGGCACGTCAGTTTGCCGCCGACCTGCCGGTGATCATCGTTTCTGGCCTTATCGGTGAAGACGTTGCGGTGAAGGCCATGAAGGCCGGTGCGCAAGATTACATAATGAAGAACAATCTTGCCCGGTTAATACCGGCGATCCATCGCGAAATGCGGGAAGTGACCGTCCGCCTTGCCAAGAAGGAGGCCGAATCGACACTCCAGCATATGGCCTACCATGACAGCCTTACAGATCTGGTTAATCGCCGTGAATTCGAGCGCCAGCTGGACGAGGCTCTCCATGATTCCCGGAAATCTGCCCGCGACTGCGTCCTGCTGTACCTGGACCTTGATCAGTTCAAGATCATCAATGATACCTGTGGCCACAGGGCCGGCGATGAGTTGTTGAAACAGTTAGCGAAACTGCTTGGCCAGAATTTGCGTGCGAACGATACCCTGGCACGCCTGGGGGGGGATGAGTTCGGGGTACTGCTTCGCGGTTGTGACGCCATCGATGCTCGCAAGGTTGCCGAGTCCCTGTGCGAGGAAGTCCGGGAATACCGGTTTGTCTGGGAGGGTAAGCCGTTTGCGGTCTCCTTGAGCGTGGGCATGGTTATCATCGGCAGTCGTTACAAGACGGCAAGCGAATTGCTCAGTCACGCAGATCTGGCCTGCTACGCGGCCAAGGATCGGGGGCGAAACAACGTCCAGGTCTACGAATCCAGCGACAAGGACATGCAGCAGCGCCAGCGGGATATGCAATGGACCAGTCGGCTGCAGGGCGCTTTGCAGACCGACGATTTCTTCCTGTGTCACCAGGAAATGATCTCGTTGCAGGAAGCGAGTAACGATGGATTCCGTACCGAATTCCTTGTCCGCTTGCGACAGGGCAACGAGGTTGTTCCGCCCGGAGCGTTCATTCCGGCCGCTGAGCGCTTTGGCTTGATGCCAAGAATCGATCGACGAGTCATCGAACTGGCGTTCGGCTATCTCGACCGCACCGGCTTGGGTCGCGAACCGACTGGCACCTTCTTCATTAACCTGTCTGGCGGATCGTTAAGCGATGGCGAGCTTTTCAGTTTCATCCGCAACAAGGTCGAGGAGTATTCAATTCTGCCAAATCGCGTGTGTTTTGAGATCACCGAAACGTCAGCGATTGCGAATCTGAACGACACCATCGGCTTCATTGAGCGGGCTCGCCACGACGGATTCCAATTCGCCCTGGACGATTTTGGTTCGGGCATGAGTTCCTTCTCCTACCTCAAAGCCCTACCCATTGATTACCTGAAAGTGGATGGCGGCTTCATTCGCAACATGACCGCGGACCCGATCGACATGGGCATCGTTGATGCCTGCAACCGGATTGGACACGCGGCCGGCTTGAAAACCATTGCCGAGTTTGTCGAGACGGACGAGGTAAAAGAATGCCTGCGCCAGCTCGGGCTCGATTACGCCCAGGGATACGGGATAGCGAAGCCAGTTCCCCTGGATCAGTAAACCGGACAGGCGCTGCTTTCACCGTATGCGCCAGCCACCTGTGATGAGTATCCAATGCTTGAGTGTGGTGATCTAATTCTGCGTTACCTGGAACGTCTGGGTGTTGAGTACGTTTTCGGGGTGCCGGGTGGCAGCATCGAGCCTTTTTACAATGCCCTCGCCCGAAGTGAGCGTCGCGGTGGAATCCGCATTGTAACCGCGCGCCATGAAACCGGCGCCGCCTTCATGGCTGACGGTTACGCCCGGGAATCCGGTCGACTCGGAGTGTGTTGTGCCACGGCGGGTCCGGGCGCAACCAATCTTCTCACCGGTGTGGCCACCGCCTACGCCGATAACACGCCAATGCTGGTCATATCTGCTCAGACCTCGCTGAACCGTTTCGGCCAGGGTGCCCTGCAGGAATCCTCCTGCACCAGCGTCAACACCATTGATATGTTCTCCAGTTGCACCCGCTACAACACGCTGGTGTCGCACCCGGAACAGCTAGTTCCGAAACTGCTTCACGCCATAGGCCATGCCATGGGCCATCAGCCGGGCCCGGTGCATCTATCCATTCCTCTGGACGTCATGCGCCACTGTGTTTCAGATGAAGCGGCTTACACTTCCCTGAATGCCTTTTTGGCGAACGAAGTGCTGCCAGCGCCTGAAACCATGCAAAGCCTGATCGGTCATCTTGAGGGCATACGCCGGGCGACGATCGTCCTGGGGGAGGGTGCCATCTCCGCGATATCTCAGCTGACAAAGCTTGCGGAAATCAAAGGCTGGCAGCTGGTGACGACCCCGCGGGCAAAGGGTGTGATTGACAGTTTTCACCCCCTGTACCGGGGTGTCTTCGGCTTTGCCGGACATCGCAGTGCGTCGGACGCCCTGAAACCTGAAAATGCCGACAGGATCATTGTGGTGGGTGCGGCGCTGGACGAGGTGTCGACGGCAGGTTGGGATCCGGACGGCATCCTGTCGGGACGATTGATCCATATCTCCAGAAATCCCGGCCATCTGACACGAGCCACCATGGCGCGCCTCGCCATTCTTGGCGAACCCCGATTGATTTTTGATCGGCTTCTGGACGCGCTGGGACACGACGCCAGCGCGGCGAGTTCGGCACGCTTAACCACCAGCGATGGGCTGGCAGCGATCATTGACGAGCGATTTCGCGAGGGGTGTTACGCCAGTTCCGGGCCAGTCAAACCGCAGGCACTGATGACGTATTTCAGCCGGGTCTGCCCGGAAACGACCCGCGCCCTGTTTGATAGCGGCAACAGTTTCCTGTGGGGAATACACCACTGGAACGTGCGACGGCCCGAGGCACTGGCTCCGGAAAAGAATCTGTTCCACATCGGCATTGGATTTGCGCCGATGGGGTGGGCCATCGGGGCATCGGTTGGCGTCGCCATGGCCGCGAAGGGTGCTCCGGTGTTGTGCGTCACCGGTGATGGCAGCTACCTGATGTCCGGGCAGGAGCTGACGACCGCGGCACAGGAAAATCAGAACCTCCTGATGGTGGTGCTTAACGATGCCTCATTGGGAATGGTTCGCCATGGCCAGGCCCTCGGCGGCGCAGAACTGATCGCCAATACTCTGCCCCGTGTGAATTATGCAAAGCTAGCTGAAGCATTAGGCGTTAAATCGTATAGAATCAATAGCATGGAAGAGCTCTATGCGCTCGATCTCGGGGCCATTTTTGCGCGTCCTGGCCCTTGCCTGCTCGACGTGCTGATTGATGCCGAGGAGGTGCCGCCCATGGGCGCGAGAATGAAGGTACTCACCGGAACTGAATAAACAGGACAACCCAATGGCTACAGAGTATCAGTACCACTCCAACATCTGGCTGGAAGAGCCGGAAGCTGAAAACCCTTTTGCGGCAAGGGCCTGCTACTGCCGTGGGTACGATGTCTACGGCGAAGTCGTCCGGAAGGCCGGTTGGTTCGAGTACCTCTTGCTTATGTTCAAGGGCGAGCGACCGGGCACGGGAGAGCCGGAGTTACTCGAGAAGCTCGCCTTGGTTATCGCGAACCCGGGGCCCCGGGAGGCCAGCGTCCGGGCGGCAATGAATGCAGGAGTGGCTGGGACCAATCACAGCTCCGCCTTGATGGCGGCACTTGCAGTTGGCGCCGGCCAGTACGGTGGTTCACAGGAACTCTCGGTGTGTATCGGGTTATGGCAAGAATGCAGTTTTGATTTTGATCGATGGTGCGCCCGGCTACTGAACCCTAGTGACGACGAACGGGCAGACATCTGGCTGCCCATGGAACATGCACCCGGCTTCGATCCGAATGGCGACGTAACTCCCACGCCCATTCTCCAATCGCTGGACCTGCTCGTCGGATTAGCGCCAGCCAACGGTGCACTCGCCTGGCTGAAAGCCAATCGGCAGGCCCTGGAGCAGCACGTCGGCTACCCTCTGGCAATGAGCGGGCTTGCGGCAGCCGCGCTGGTGGATCTCGGTATGGATCCGGATCAGGGCAGCATGTTGTACCTGATGCTCCGGCTGCCGGGGGCGGCAGCACACGCCCTGGAGCAGAAACAGATGGGCTGGAAAAAGTTCCCTTACTACGGCCCCGCGATCGAGCTTGATGAGAGCGGCTCCAACACGGATTCTCCGGAGGCGACCCGAAAATGAGTCACAAACGGCTTTTGGATACCGAGAAACGTTGGGTAACCCGCAAGGGCAAAGCCTACCTTTCCGACCGGGTTATTGTGCATGGCAAAGATTTGCATAAGGAGCTCGGCGATTACGACTGGATTCATCTATATCTATACGCCATTTTAGGGCGCGATCCGGGTGAAAATGTTGCGAAATTGCTGAGTTCATTCTGGGTTTCCACCAGTTATCCGGACGCTTCGATATGGCCTAACCACGTAACGGCATTGGCAGGGACCGTTCGCGCAACAGCATCACTGTCGTTAATGGCCGGACTGAGCATTTCGGAAGCGTCGATATATGGTCGCCGTCCTGAAGTGCGGGCGCTCGATTTTTTCTATCGAGCCGGTAAGCATCTTGACGCTGGCGGTGATCTCGGCGAGTTCGTTGAAAACGAGAAGTCGGCGGGTCGGACTATCTATGGTTATGGTCGTCCGCTGTCCAGGACCGACGAGCGAATCCCATTCATGTTGGACAAAGCCAGGGAGTTTGAATTGGATGGCGGCCGCTACTTGCAGATCGCACTTAATGTGCACAGCTATCTATATGAAAAGTATGGCTACTCAATGAACGTTGCGGCGGTGCATGCGGGCCTCGCCGCTGACATCGGCCTGAGTTGTCAGGAGTACCAGATTTTCGGGAGTCCGGCTTTTGTCACGGGCTTGGCACCATGCTATCAAGAT
Source organism: Marinobacter albus (assembly GCF_030238305.1). NCBI lineage: Bacteria > Pseudomonadati > Pseudomonadota > Gammaproteobacteria > Pseudomonadales > Marinobacteraceae > Marinobacter > Marinobacter albus. The sequence goes on from NZ_JASSQD010000001.1 coordinate 237,429, forward strand.
GCGCGAGATAGGCCTGAGGGAAGTTTCTTTCCTGTGCGATGCAGTAACATCGTTTATGAAGGGCCCGCCAAGCGGAATTGGAGTGCCTAGAACTGGTATTGCGCTTCGACGTAGGCAGATCTCCCCGGCATGGGGAAGTCACCGGGAATCGCCGGTCTCGGGTCCGAATAGGGGCTAGGATCGCGAACGTCGGCATTGAATGCGTTTCTGACCGAAACTGCAATATCAAACCCACGCCACAGGCCGTTGGTGCGGGCAGTAAAGTCAACCGTCGTGTAGTCCGCTACCGGCTCCCTTGAGTCGGTAGCTGCCCGCTTTTGTTCCCCAACCCAGTTGGCTTGAGTGTTCAGGGCCCACGTCTGCGCAACCTGCCATTCAACGCGGGCATAGACCTGATGATTGGGCGCCTGCCCGACTGATTCCTTATTTTCATCATCCTCGGCGGATTGGTAAGCGTAGTTTGCTGTCAGATTGAGATTGTCGAGCGCCTGATACGTCACCTCCAGTTCTCCGCCATGACCTTTTCGCTTCCCTGAATTTTGATACTGGCTGGAAACTGGTCCCGACGTGGGCTCCGCAGTTATCAGGTCATCAATTTCGTAGTAAAAAACATTAAATCCGTAAAAGAGGCGTGAACTGGCCTGGTAGGAAAGAGCCAGTTCCAGAGTATCAATCGTTTCCGGGTCAAGTTCATCATTACCCGCCGTGACCGGGTTGTTGTCAACATAGAGTTCATTCAAGGAGGGCGCTCGGAACGCACGGCCATAAAGAAACTTGGTAGTCAGATTGTTTGTGGTGGCCCAGACCAATGCTGCTCGCGGGTTAACCGTGTCCCCAAAGTCGGCGTAATAGTCGTAGCGAAGCCCGCTTACCAGTTGCCAGTTTTGGGCAAATTGCCATTCATCCTGTACGAACATGTAGTAATTCTTTCTATCTTCTTCCGGCATCCAGACCTGATCCGGATCGTCGGAAACGTCTTCCACTTGCCCCTTCGGGCTGAAGTCGGCATTGAAGTTTTTACGCTCGCTGACGTCGTATAAATCTGCCCAAAAGGCGCCAACGCCCGACAGAATGCGGTGGTTGTCAAAGCGACTGTAGATAGAGCTCAGATCGAGCCGTGCTTGCCGCTCTTTGTACCCCGGGCTACCAAGAAACCCATCAGGAAACGCACCACCAAAAGCCCCGGGCGGGTACAGAGCGATGTCGTTTTCAGGTTCTTGGGTAAGGTTGTAGTAGCTGATTCGCGACTCAATATCCAATCCATCGATTATTTCCAGCCAATGATAGCTGTAATCCAGGTTGATCCGCTGGGACTCGTAACGCCCTTCAGGGTCGAGTGCCTGTGCCAGGCCAGGACCCGTGGCAAGATTCCTTCGATCTTGCAAGCCGGCCCTCAACTGCCAGCGATCACCGCTGAAATCAATTCGAGCGTCGAAATGGTCTGCGGCCATATTTACCGGTCCAGGAGCCAGGGAGGCAGACGTACCGAATGCTTCGTCGAAGTTGGTTTGGGCATCGCGATCGATAGTTTTGCGCCAGCCATCGGTGCTTTGCTGTTCGAGCACCAGACTGATATCGGTGCCATTCCATGCGGTGGAGCCCTCAATCCACGCAGCGTGGGTGTCGAAGCTTCCTGTACGCGCGCCGGCCACCACACCATCTATATCCTGCGCGCTCTTGGTGATGATGTTGATGACACCGGCGTAGGCATCCGCACCGTAGAGGGCTGATCCGGGGCCGCGAATTACCTCTATCCGCTTGATGGCCTTAACCGGCATGCCGCTCCATGCATTACCTCGATTACCGAACATCATTGAGGTGACAGGAACACCGTTGATCAACAGCAGAGCTTGGGGATTGAAGCTGGAGGTAATGCCGCGGAAAATATACTTGGGCGTGAAGCCCTGGTCAGAATGGTTAACATGAAGACCGGGAACGGTCTCCAAAACCTGATCCAGGTCCGTTGCCCCAATTGCAGCTATATCGTCGGCGCTAATGACCGAGGTAATGGCTGCAGCTTTGTCCAGCGGAGTTGCGGTCCCGGATGCGATCGAAACCACCCGGATCTGACCCAGTTCCTCGAGAGGGGTATCCCAGAGTGTGTCATCACTGGATGCTGCGTTTGCCGCCACGGGAATTAACAGCCAAACGAGGACTGAGATCCAGAGTTGCTGGCGGACTTTCAATATGCGCATCCTGTGACCGAGTTGAAAGAGCGTACCTAAGCGCGAGAATTGCTTACCAAACCGGAGTTTAGACGTATTTCTTGCTTAAGCAAACTTGAAAAGGGGAATGAGGCTGTCCTGACAATTCACCGAGCCCATGCTGCTATGTTTTGTGTTCCCGTGTTAGTGAAAAGCGTCACAGAATCGTCGACCAACTGCGCAAACCGTCTTTTTTGACGATAGACTGATCAAAAATTGTCATGTGCGTTTGGCATGGATGAATGAGTCAGCACAGGTTTGTGGTCATGGATATGTTTTCGGGGATTGGGATAGTCGGACGTTTGGTCGGTCGCTCGGTGAGGGGCGCGGGCAGTGTTGTGTTATTTGCGCTGCCGGCATTGGTTTCCGCCCAGAGCGAGGCCCCTGGCGAAGACGATGCCTTTGAATACGAAGAACGTTCTACGATTCACAACATTCCACTGCGCTCGATAGAAGAAGACGTTCTCGCCAATACGGTGATCGAGGGTGGGTTGTCTGCGCCGGCGGTCGGTGTGCCGGTCAAGCCTGCTACAGACGACGATTTTTACCTGGACCCGCTGGCTTTACAGCCTCGGGATAGCCGAACGGACCTGGGGCGCTCCGAAATTCCGGTGGAATTCCGCTTCAGTAATCCCAAGTCCATTCCCGGGCAGACGCACAGCAACAACTACGTTATCCGTCCGCCTGAAAACCGCAATTACGACGCCCTGAACGTCAACATGACTGGGCGTTAAACCACTGCTGCGGCACTCAGGCTGCAGCAGTTTCGCCCATGCTGGCTTTTCCAAGAACATCCTCATAGAAAAACGTCAGGGCCTGGCTGGCCTGGTTCAGCCGTGCACGTGAAATCTCGACGCGGTCGCTCAGATAGCTGAGGAACAGTTGGCGATCCTCGCCGGCGAGGGTTTCCGGGTCTTTCATATCGTGGAACAACACGAAGCGGGTAATCCAGTGCAGGTAATTCTGTTCGGCACGCTGGTTCAGGTGCTGGGTGCGAATGGCGTTTTTTACACGACCAACAAGGCCGGGCTGGGATTGTTCCAGCGCTTGGGTGATATCCATGAATAACTCTTCCGATAGGGTTCTTCTTGTTATGTTGGGCGCATCTTATGACAAACGTTTGAACGTCGCAAAACTTTCTAGGGGAAGAGTGACCCCGATCAACCTGACCGGAGTCCACAGGGAGGAATGCTTATTTCAGGGCGTTGAGCTTGTCGATGTACTTTTGCATGGCCTCGTCGCTGGAAGTGCCCTTGAGCTTGTCCCAGGCGTCGTACTTGGCGCGGCCAACAAAGTCCATCATGCCCGGGCGCTTGCCGGAAACATCGCCCTCAGTGGCCTGTTTGTAAAGCGCATAGAACTCCAGCTTCATCTCGTTGGACGGCTGAAAATCGCCCTCGGCGTTCTGGATGTATTTTACGGCTTCATCGAACTGGGTTTTCAGATCGCTCATCTTGCTCTCCTTGTTGGTATTCGTTGGGTCCTGAGAGGGATTGGGCCGAGTATAGCCAGCACAGGGCCCGTCGTCATTGACCAAACGTTCCTTTCCTTCGACGAATGGGGTATTGTCCCGAGCCGAAAAATTCGATAAGCGGAGAGTTGCCCATGGCCAGCACCAACAAGTTGTCTGGAATCGTAAATAAAATCAACCGACTGCCTGATTTTGCCCGTTCCAGAGCCCTGACCCTGTTCTTCGGAAAGGTCGTGCCGTTTACCGGTACCACCGGCATCCGTATTGAATCACTGGATCAGGCGCGGTGTGTCATCAGTCTGGCCAACAAGCGCCGTGTTCAGAACCACATCGGTGGCGTGCATGCGGTTGCCTCCCTGGTGCTGGCTGAGTCGGCAACCGGCTTTCTGGTTGGCCTGAACGTGCCGGACGACAAGGTGCCGGTGATCAAGACTGCCAAAGCGGAATATACCCGTCGTGCCAAGGGTGACATGACCGTTGAAGCCCACCTGACGGAAGAGCAGCGCGAGCGAATGCGTTCGGAAGAAAAAGGCGACGTTTCCGTCCCGGTCACCATTCGCGACAGTGAGGGCAAGGAGCCCATCGAAATCGAGATGGTGTGGGCGTGGACGCCTAAGCGGGGGTAACTGCGTTTGGGGCTATTTCCACAGATTGACCAAACCAATACATTCAGCCCTTGAACGTAAAACCGAAGTTTTTAGCGGAGGGCTAATAACCTTCTCGAATGCCCGCTATGCCAGACAGATGCGATAACGGAGAACGCCGGCGTTCTCCTCCCGGATCCATTCAATCCGGTGACCGGTTATTTCGCACAGCGCCTGCAAATCCCGACGGCCACTGGGGTCGTCGGCCAGAAATTCGACTTCGGTCCCGCTGGGTAAACCCTGGGTGCGTTTTTTAAACCGTAAAATAGGGAGCGGGCACACTAAACCGACGGCGTCGATTTGGTGTACCCCGGTCTGATCATTCAAGGCGTACGCTCTCACTGCTGGCTTGTTCGGCTGAGGACCAGCCGAACTGGTCAAGAACGACCGGGGCGAGCGAGGCAATCACCAAGGCTGCGACAAATGCGGAAATCATGACCTTCATGATGACTCTCCTTTGCCTTCTTTGGCCTCGACCTCAGCCACCCAGAGATCGTGGTGCTGGCGCGCCCACTCTACGTCAACATGACCGTTGCCCATGGCATCGAATGCCCCTTCCATACCGACCGAGCCGATGTAGATGTGGGCAATGATGGCCAGCATCATCACGAAGGCCACAATCGAATGCCAAATGTTGGCGTATTGCATTTCTTCGTGGGGTGCCAGGTCGGTCGGGAAACTGGTGCCCAGGACGCTGTTGATAACCCCAAAGGTATCGGCAAACATCGGCAATTGAAACGGGAACAGCAGGGACAGGCCGGACAGAGAGACCGAAAAGCCCAGCACCATCACGGTCCAGAAAATTATTTTCTGACCTGCGTTGAACTTCCTGGCTGAAGGGTGGCTCTTGGTAAAGATGCCGCCGCCCGCTTTAAGCCATTGCCAGTCCAGCTTGTTTGGGATGTTGTGCGCCACCCACATGCAGAACGTCATTACCAGCCCCAGCATGAAGGCCCACGAAACATTGTTGTGAAGCCACTTGGAGCCGGCAGCGATCGGCGCAAAGGCGTCGATCCCGATCACCGGGATCAGAAAACTGCGCCCCATCAACGTGACCAGCCCGGTTATACCCAAAACGATAAACGAGCCGGCCAGCAACCAATGGCCAAATCGTTCTACGGCCTTGAATCGCTCGATCGTGGTGCCGGCAGGACCGCCATCAATCATGATTTTGCCGCGAACGAAGTAAAACACCACCAGCAATGCCACGAAGCCAAGGATTGCACCGCCGCCGTAGGTGATCACCGGTCCCTCGCGCAGCTTGTACCAGGGCATGCCTTCGTCCTGAATCATTACGCCATTGGCCGGTCCGGGTGACTGAACGGTGGGATCAATCTTGTTGTAGCGGATAGAGCGCCAGACATCGGCATCAGAGCGCCCTCCCAGCGTGCCCAGTTGGCCACTGGCCGGCGCCGCATTTTCGGGATTACCGAGGTTTTCAGATCGAAAGGACTCATCGATCTCCAACTGTTCCTGACGGCGCATGATGTCTTCGAGGGTTTGAGCTCCCCCCGTGGCAGTTCGATCAACGGTCGAACCATCTTGCGCCCAGGCAGGATTAAACAGCAGTGTCGCCAGCGCAAGGACGGCGGCACTAAATAGTTTTGATTTCATGAGAGCACTCCAGCGGAATCGAAAAGAAGCATTCGTTGCCTTTCTGAATACCGGGGCCCGACGGGCCCCGGAACACTCAGGCCGGTTTATGCACCCTTCTTCTCGTAGGCTGTGCCCCATCCCCAGGCGCCGGAACCAAAACCACGGTTCACCACGCGCTGGCGATAGATATCCGCCACCTCGTTGCCATCACCGGCCAACAGGGCTTTGGTTGAGCACATTTCCGCACAAAGTGGCAATTTTCCCTCCGCAATGCGGTTGCGTCCGTACTTTGAGAACTCCGCTGTCGAGTTGTCTTCTTCAGGACCGCCAGCACAGAACGTGCATTTGTCCATCTTGCCCCGGCTGCCAAAGTTGCCCGCCTGTGGGAACTGAGGTGCGCCGAAGGGGCAAGCGTAGAAGCAATACCCACAGCCGATACACAGATCCTTGGAGTGCAACACTATGCCGTCCTCGGTCTGGTAGAAGCAGTCCACCGGACAGACGGCCATACAAGGCGCGTCAGAACAGTGCATGCAGGCTACCGAGATCGAGCGCTCGCCAGGCTTACCATCTTCGATGGTCACCACGCGTCGGCGGTTGATGCCCCAGGGGACTTCATTCTCATTCTTACAGGCCGTTACGCAGGCATTGCATTCGATGCAGCGTTCGGCGTCGCAAAGGAATTTTGCGCGTGCTTGTCCTTCAAGTGCCATGATCTACACCTCTCATCATGCCGGCATAATCGAACACAGGGTGGCCTTGGTCTCTTGCATCTGCGTGACCGAGTCATACCCGTATGTTTGAACAACATTGGTGGATTCACCCAAGACAATCGGGTCGGCCCCTTCGGGGTATTTGTCCCTCAGAGACTTGCCCTCCAGTTCTCCGCCGAAGTGGAACGGCATGAAGGCGACGCCTTCGCCAACCCGTTCGGTCACCATCGCCTTGACCTTGATGCGTCCGCCTTCCGGACCGGAAACCCAGACGTCGTTGCCGTCACGAATGTTCAGGTTGTTCGCATCGCGGGGATTCACCTCGATGAACATTTCCTGCTGCAATTCCGCCAGCCAGGGGTTCGAGCGTGTCTCGTCACCGCCACCCTCATATTCGACCAGGCGGCCGGAGGTGAGAATGATGGGGAACTCCTTGCTGAAGTCATTCTTCTGAATGGACTCGTACAAGGTCGGAACCCGCCAGAAGGTCTTGTCCTCGTAGGTAGGGTAATCTTTGACCAGATCCCGGCGCGTGGTGTAAAGCGGTTCACGGTGAATCGGCACGGGATCCGGGAAGTTCCAGACCACGGCCCGCGCTTTGGCGTTACCAAAGGGTGCGCACTCGTGCTTGATGGCCACCCGCTGGATACCGCCTGACAGATCGGTCTTCCAGTTGGTCTCGGGACCGGCAACTGCTTCAATGCTGGCGCGCTCTTCATCCGTGAGGTCGCCGTCCCAGCCCAGATCCATCAGCATCTGCATGGTGAATTCCGGGTAGCCGTCCTTAATCTCGGAATTCTTGGAGTAGACGCCTTCTGCAAGCAGGTTCTCGCCGTCGCGTTCGACACCGAACCGGGCCCGGAAGGTGAGGCCGCCCTTGGAGACCGGCAACGACATGTCGTACAGGTTGGGTGTTCCGGGATGATTCATCTCCGCTGTACCCCAGGAAGGCCACGGCAGCCCATAGACGTCACCATCGCAGGGGCCTCCGTTCGCTCGCAGAGTGGTCTTGTCGAAGTGGTGCTGGTACTGCATGTGTTTCTTGAGACGCTCGGGTGATTGACCGGTGTAACCGATGGTCCACATACCGCGATTGAATTCGCGGGTAATGTCCTCGATCGACGGCTCGTCGCCCTCAATGGCAATGTTGCGGAACATACGATCGGTGAAACCGAACTTGTCCGAGAACAGCTTCATGATTTCGTGGTCGACCTTGGAGTCGAACAGTGGCTCAATCACCTTTTCACGCCACTGGAGCGAGCGGTTCGAAGCAGTAACGGAACCGTAGGTCTCGAACTGGGTGGTCGTTGGCAGCAGGTAAGCGCCGTCTTTGCGATCGTGCAAAACTGCCGACACGGTGGGGAAGGGATCCACGACGACCAACAGGTCCAGCTTCTCCATGGCTTCCTTCATTTCGAGCATACGGGTCTGGGAGTTGGGCGCGTGGCCCCACAGAACCATGGCCCGGGTATTGTCGGGCTGCTCCAGGTTTTCCTTGGCCTCCAGAACACCATCGATCCAACGGGAAACCGGAATGCCTTTCTCGTTCATCATGGCTCTGGATTTGCCGTTTTTGTCCCACACGGCAAACCGACCTTTCAGCCAGTCCAGGTCCTCCTCCCAGACGCGCGCCCAATGAGCCCAGGAGCCGGCGGCCAGGCCATAATAGCCGGGCAGGGTGTCGGCCAGGACGCCCAGATCGGTGGCACCCTGAACGTTATCGTGACCACGGAAGATGTTGGTGCCGCCGCCAGAAACGCCCATGTTGCCCAGTGCCAGTTGCAGAATGCAGTAGGCGCGTGTGTTGTTGTTTCCGTTGGTGTGCTGGGTACCACCCATGCACCAGATGACGGTGCCCGGGCGGTTATTCGCCAGAGTACGGGCAACGCGCTCAAGCTGGGCTCCCGGTGCACCGGTAACCCGCTCGACTTCTTCAGGGTTCCAGCGTTTCACCTCGTTTCGGATCTCGTCCATTCCCCACACCCGGGTGCGGAGAAACTCCTTGTCTTCCCAGCCGTTCTCAAAGATGTGCCAGAGAATGCCCCAGACCAAAGCCACGTCTGAACCCGGCCGGAAGCGTACAAACTCATCGGCATGGGCGGCGGTGCGCGTGAAACGCGGATCGCAAACAATGAGCGGCGCGTTGTTTTCTTCCTTGGCTTTCAGAATGTGAAGCAACGACACCGGGTGCGCTTCGGCGGGGTTACCCCCGATCAGGAAAATCGCCTGGGATTTGTGGATGTCGTTGTACGAGTTCGTCATCGCCCCGTAGCCCCAGGTGTTGGCTACGCCCGCGACCGTGGTTGAGTGACAGATCCGGGCCTGGTGATCGACGTTGTTGGTGCCCCAGTAGGCAGCAAATTTACGGAAGAGGTACGCCTGTTCGTTGTTGAACTTGGCGCTGCCGAGCCAGTAGACGGAGTCGGGACCGCTCTCTTCGCGGATCTGCAGCATCTTGTCGCCGATCTCGTTGATGGCGGTTTCCCAGGAGATCTTCTGCCATTGGCCATCGACCATTTTCATAGGGGTCTTGAGGCGACGTTCGCCGTGCGCATGCTCGCGCACAGAGGCTCCTTTCGCACAGTGAGCGCCGAGATTGAATGGGCTGTCCCATCCCGGCTCCTGGCCGGTCCAGACGCCATTTTGCACTTCGGCCTCGACCGTGCAGCCGACGGAGCAATGCGTACATACTGATTTCTTGAGAACGACTTCCCCGCCTTCCGCCGACGGCGTTTCGGCCCGAACCCGCGTGGACGTCAGCGATAGAGCCGCCAGACCACCCACGGTGACACCGGAGGCCGCCAGAAACCCACGTCGGTCCAGAGTTTTTGCGGCGAGGGATGAAAGTAAAGATCCCGCACGGGAGCCTTTCGCTACCCCGTTGGTTTTCTTCCTTAACATGTCAGTTACCTCTGTTTTTTGTTCTCGTTTTTCCGGAGGTGTGATCATTCAGGAGCATCACGCAATCCTGAACGACGCACGCTTCCTCAAAAGCGAGCCGATTCGAAGTATTTCCTTGTGTGCTCAGTGTCACGCAGACCGCGGCTTTTCGGGGCGTCGTTAGCGACCTCGGCTGCGGCGTTCGGTGCAACTGCCATGGCAACGGCAGCTGGTGCTGCGGTTGCTGCCAGCTGCAAGAAACGGCGACGGCTGTTTTCATGTTTGGGGTTGTCCATCGGACACCTCCACCTGAGTTAAGGGATCGGGCAGATCCCGGTTACTGAATTGCAAAAGCATCAGCTTCTACGGTCATGAAAGCCCGACCCAACGAGCCCACAGGAGCGAAGAAGACTGCGCTTTGCGCTTCTTCCAAATCGGTAAAAAATAACGCCGCCCACTTTGCCAGGTGGGCGTCAAAAAAGGCTTTCTGTGAAGGCAAATCGCTGTCGCACTCGAACTCGCCCGTGATGATGCCCGCCATGATTTCGCACAGCGTGCTGATGTGATCTTCGGGCTCTTTAACGTCATCCCTCGATTTGATGCCCCTGACCATCAGATCGCTACGCAATTTCGCGAGGGGCTTCTCATTCAGAAAACCGGTGAGGTAGTAACTGGCGTAAGGCAGCAGTTCACCACGGCCGACGCCCACGAAAAGGTTGTTGTACTCGCGTTCGGCGTCATAAGGAGTAGTGCGTTCGGCAAGAGCTGCGAGATTCTTTGAGGCAGCCCCCAGCGGAGTGTCATCACCCTTTAGCGATGCCAATCCGGTGAGCAGCTCTTTGGAAGGTGGCCCCCCCAGCAAGACGCCCAGCAACTGATACATTTGGGCTCGCGCACGATCTTCGTCGTTGATCGAACGGGGGCATGGAACTTCTACAGCGTTGGCCAAGTTTTATCTCTCTTGTTGTTGTTTAAATTTCCATCACTATTCTATAGACCCGATTTAGCGCGGGAGCAACTTCGGCTTCAGCCGCTAATGGTCAAAACGCATCCTGGGACGATAGCGAGGTGTCGTTTCCAGCTCAGGCTCGGGAGCCACAGGTTCAGAGTGGCGGCTAGCGGTAAGGGGTTCTGCACGCATTTCGGATTCTGAATGGTCGACGATTTCTTCGGCGTCCTCCGCAGAGGAAATCGTTTCCGAAGCGTTGGCCTGTTCCTTAACCGGGATCTCGACTTGCTCATCCACCCTTGCGGTTTTATCAATTAAGCCCTGCCCAACTTTGTACAGGGTCTGCACGACGTTGCCTGCAGTGGCGGCGTCCGAGAAATCTTCGTCGTAGTCATTGAGTCCGTCCAGCACTGCCAGAACGGGGTTTGATTTCCACAGCGCGCGCAGGGCCTTACGACGGAGGAATTCGGGAATTTCTTTTCGCATGAACCCGGTAATGTCGGTGCCCAGCACGATGGTATCCGGGGCGGGCAGGTTGTACTTCTCCAGGATCTCATGCTCGGGCAAGGTCTCATTGATGACGAGTTCTTGCGCTTCGGGTGATGGTTCGGATTCGGCTGGCGAGGGAGGGGCGAGCTCCGCCTCTTTGCGAGCTTCGGCTTTCTGACGCGACCAGCGCTGCAGGCGTGACTCACTCATCAGTGCACCCTGGGTTTTTTGAGGTGGGAGGGAGCACGGTAGACGTCGCTCTGCTGACGGATACGTGGATCGCCTTTGCCCTCCTCGACAGCGTCAACACGGACCTCATCGCGACGGCGTTTCTTGAACGGCTCCTCGATGTAATGCATGTCGATAAACTCTTTGATCCAGGCCGCCAGCGACTCGGGGATCGGAACGGCTTCGACAATGCTTTCGCCACTGTCCAGGGCATCCAACGCCTCGTGGGCACTGGCGGTAATGGTGCTGACCACCCACCCTGAGGGAGAGCGACTGGTCTGGTCTTTATCCATGATGATCCAGACGGAGGGAACGGTCATGTTAAGGGACACAAGGTAACCTTCCACATCGGCGCGAAACAGTTCCATGGGAACGGTGCCTGCGTGAAAATCGACCACCTCGCCCTCGCGAACCAGCTCTTTCCAGAACGCCTCCGGTGCGCCCGGTATGACGGCCACTGGCTTCCAGATATCACGCGCCCACCGGGTCACGCCAGGGGAACGGCGGACGACGGCACCCACTTGTATCTCGCGTTTCCAATGCTCTGTGCGACTGCTCATGACTACATCTCTTTTTTTTAAAAGCTAGCAGAGCCCAAACAATTATCCAGTTGTCTAAAAAGAAAGGGCTGTGCCATGCTCTAACGGAGGCATGATCACGTATACGTATAACAACAACGAAAAGAGTCAAATTCCTGATGACGGCACACAAGACCCTACTGTTATGCACCTGCGATAAATCACAGTCGCTTGATCACAAGGCACTGCAAACGGCAGCGGCAGCTGAGCAGGTGATCGTTGTGGATCAACTGTGCGGCAACGATATGAAAACTGCTGCAGAGCATCTGGGCGGCAGTAGCGAAGTGCTCATTGCCTGCGGCCAACAAGCTGCCTTGTTCGAGCGTTTGAGCGAGGACATATACAGTGAAATTCAGCACTCCGCTCCGCTGAGTTCCATCGATATCAGGGATCGCGCGGGCTGGAGCGCACCGAACGCAAGCCCGAAGCGCATACACGCCAAACAGGCAGCCTTGATTGCCGCCGCACAGTTACCGGCTCCTATGGCGCCGGTGAAAACCATTCAGTCCAGCGGGGTGTGTTGCATTGTCGGTCCTACCGAGCAGGCCATCAGGATGGCTGAACTGGTGCAGGACGAGCTGGGGGTTACGTGCATCGTCAATGATTCGGGGCCGATACAGCTACCCTCCGCTGGCTACGACGTGGCCAGAGGTCAATTGACGGCGGCCCAAGGCGCGCTGGGCAACTTCAAACTGGAGTTTGTCCAACTGCAAACGCTGAATCCCTCGGGTCGTGGCGCCCTCGGTTTTGGCGAGATCAAAGCCACTGCCCGCAGTGAGTGCGACATCTTTATTGACCTGCGCGGTATTGGCCCCGCGTTTCCCAGTCATGAAAAGCGCAACGGCTATTTCTGGGCTGACCCGGCGAAAACCGGAGAGTTGGAACGTATCGCCTTGACCGCCAGGGATCGGGTCGGTGAGTTTGAGAAGACCGTGTTTTTCAGGCTGGAAGAATCACTGTGTGCGCATTCCCGGGCGAACCAGACGGGCTGTACGCGTTGTCTGGACGTCTGTCCGACCGAAGCTATTTTTTCCGCTGGCGACCACATACAAATCGATTCGGATATTTGCGCCGGCTGCGGATCCTGTGCGGCGGTCTGTCCGACGTCGGCCGTGACCATGAATGAAACCCCCTTCGAGGCCATCACCCAGTACCTGGAAGTCATGGCCCGGGTCTACCGCGAGCATACCAGCGAAGCTCCGCGTCTGGTTTTTCACACGTTGAGCGCTGGTGCGGAGGCCATTGTCTATCTGGCTCGATATGACGATGGGCTGGCTGATGATCTGATCCCGCTGGGACTGGAACATGTAGACCGGATCGGTCATGCGGAAATCATGGCCGCGTTCGGGGCGGGTTATGCAGAAGTTCTGATCCTGGCAGATAACGAGATAGACCGCCGGGCGGTTACGGCGGAAGTTGAGTTGGCGCAGGCCATGCTCAAAGGCACCCATAATTCACCCAGCCGGGTCCGGGTTATCGAAGCCATCGAACTCTGCGCCGCTGGTGATAACGCCGGACGGGTCAGTGAGCCGGTTTTGCTGGTTGGCGGTCGCCGTGACATCACCCGGGTCACCGTTGCCGCGATGGCGGACAGGATCGAAGCGCCGATTCCTCTGCCCGTGGGCGCCCCCTACGGTGCGATAGAAATCGATTCTGATAAATGCACACTCTGTCTGGCTTGTGTATCACTGTGTCCGACCGGTGCCCTTGGCGACCACCCTGACAGGCCGGAAGTCCAGTTCACGGAAAACGCCTGCGTTCAATGTGGCGTCTGTGATAGCACCTGTCCGGAAACGGCCATCACTCTGAAACCCCAGTTGGATGTGTCGAAGGATGCGTTGAGTGCCCGGGCATTGCATGGCGAAGAACCGTTCGAATGCATCAGTTGTGGAACGCCCTTTGGTGTCGCCAGCACCATTAACCGGATCGTTGAAAAACTGGAAAACCAGCACTGGATGTACACTAACGCTGACAATGTCCAGCTCATAAAGATGTGCGACGACTGTCGAGTGAAAGCCCAGTACCACACGGATAACTCACCCATGGCAGGGGGCGAGCGTCCTCGGGTTCGCACCAGGGACGACTACCTGGACAGTTAAAAACAAAACAGGACACAACATGGTTCAATACGTTGACGCGGGACAAGCCAATCTGATCGGCACCGACGCGCCCCGGCCCCAGGACAAAAATCCTAAGGGGATTGATCGCATCATCGCCATCGCCTCGGGTAAGGGTGGTGTGGGCAAGTCGACAGTGGCGTCCAATCTGGCGGTTGCGCTGGCCTCGAAAGGTCTCAAGGTGGGTCTGTTAGATGCGGATGTCTACGGGCCCAGCCAGCCCCGTATGCTGGGTGTTTCAGGTCGTCCGTCCAGTCCTGACGGGCATACCATATTGCCCCTGCGCAATCATGGCGTGACCCTGATGTCCCTGGGGCTGATGGCCCCGGACGACGAAGCCATCGTCTGGCGCGGACCCATGCTGATGGGCGCCCTGCAACAGATGATGAATCAGGTGGATTGGGGCAGGCTGGATGTGCTGCTGGTGGATCTTCCCCCGGGAACGGGTGACGTCCAGATGACCCTGAGTCAGAAATTCTTTGTGGCCGGCGCCGTTGTGGTCTCGACACCCCAGGACATCGCTTTGATGGATGCGCGCAAAGGCATCGATATGTTCAACCGGATGGAGGTGCCGCTGTTTGGTCTGATCGAAAACATGGCATCCTTCGTCTGTGACGGTTGCGGGAAAGAACACCACCCGTTCGGATCCGGCGGCGCCAGGGCTGAAGCACAAAAGCTTGGCGCGCCGTTTCTGGGCGAGATCCCGCTCGATCTGGATATCCGTGTGGGCTCGGACGGCGGCGTTCCGATTGTGGTGTCAAAGCCGGATAGCCCGCAGGCAAAGGCTTTCCAGCGTATTGCCGATGAAATTGTTGCTTCTGATGTCTACGCCCGGGCTATGCGATGATCGAGTCACCCCAGTTCCCGCCGCTACTCTCGGGCGAAGTGGTGCCCAAGCACACGGATCCCTTTGACAAGGCCGTCAGCCGAGCCATCGCCGGGGTCGATTCCGGGACGATTTTTTACTCCGACGCGGTCGACACCTTGCGGGCAGCTCTGGTGCTGGCACCGGAAACGAGCCTGGAAGAGGCGATTCAAGCCGTTTACGTGGCCCAGATAGGTCTGGCCGAGAGTCTGGGGGCACTGGCCCCGCCCGAAGTGCCTGTGCACTTTCAATGGCCCGATCGTATCAAGGTCAATGGCGCCCTCTGCGGTGTTGTTCGCTTTGCCGCAGATGTGTCTGATCCCAAAGCGCAACCTAACTGGCTGGTCATCGGCATCAATGTACCCTTCATGCATTTGAGCAACGAGCCAGGCAAAAACCCGAATCAAACCTGTCTGCACGAGGAGGGTTGTGTCGAGATCACCCCCATGGGGCTGCTGGAAAGCTGGTCCAAGCACACCTTGCTGTGGTTGACCTACTTCATGGACAGTGGGTTCGAACGCGTACATAGCGAGTGGCGACCACGTTGTGACACTCTGGGTAAAATGATCGACCAGCCAAAACCCGGAGTCTTTGTTGGTCTGGATGAAAAGGGCCGGATGCTATTGCGTCAGGACGTCATGACCGAGACAGTGAGTTTGATTGAATTCGCGGAGCACCTATGAAACTGGCCAGAACCCTGCGTCTGGATGTATCCGATGAAAA
The DNA here is from genome assembly GCF_030238305.1 of Marinobacter albus. Taxonomy (NCBI): domain Bacteria; kingdom Pseudomonadati; phylum Pseudomonadota; class Gammaproteobacteria; order Pseudomonadales; family Marinobacteraceae; genus Marinobacter; species Marinobacter albus. The sequence continues at coordinate 252,886 of NZ_JASSQD010000001.1, forward strand.
TGTCTACGAGGTGCCTGCCCCCAGCGGCGAATGGGCGATCTCAGGCGGATTCGAGTTTTCGAACTGGCGCGAAGCGGATCTGACGGGCAAGGCCCGTCAGGCCTTCAGCAACGGCTGGTACAGTGTAGAGTCGGGTGGCCGCGCCAGTTTTGTTGGGGTCTGTGACATTACTGAAGCGGAACTGGAGCAGTTGTGCAGGACCCTCGCGCAAACTTTCGTTGAGCGCTACGGTGCGCCGGATATCGACGCGGCTTACCCCGTCGCCTGCGAAGAAATTGAGCAGATGCGTAGCATGTGTGAGGACTTCGAAGACAACACCCTGCTGATGGTCAGCCGCACGCTGACCGAGCTGGGAGTTGAGGAAACCTACCGCTCCCGGGCTCCACAAGATGCCTCACTGGAGGCCTTTGCCGTGCACGGCAGCGTCGAGTGATTACAACCCGAAGCTGCCGTAGGGGATGAACTGCACGGGGGTCCCGGGCTCGATTTGCTGCGCAGTCTCATCCAGTTCCACCAGACCCTCAGACCAGGCCAGCCCCGTAACCCGGCCCGAGCCTTCAGAGCCGAACACCTCAACCTGACCGTTACGGACCCGAGCGCGCAACATCTCGCTGCGCCCCGGCTTTTTGTTCTTGGTAAAACTGGCGGGCACGAGATAGCCCTGAGGTTCGAACCACTCCCCCCCTGCCAGCAGCGCCATCGCGGGCGCGCCGAAACGCAGCGCGCAGACCCAGGCGGCCACCGGATTGCCCGGCAACCCCACCACAGGCGTGCCACGGAACATGGCCAGCGCCAGCGGCCGCCCGGGCTTGATCGCGATGCGCCAGTTGCTGATGTCACCGTGGGTTTTCAGCGTTTTCGACACATGATCCTCGTCCCCGGCAGATATCCCGCCGCTGGTCAGGATCAGGTCGCATTGCTCGGCGCCACGCTCTAACGCTGCTTTGACGTCCGCAGCCCGGTCCAGTACATGGCCCAGGTCGACCAACTCGTAGCCAAGCTGTGCCACCAGGGCACTCAGCATCGGGCGGTTCGCGTCGTAAATCTGCCAGTCGGTGACCGCTGAACCGACTGGCTTCACTTCATCGCCCGTGGACAGGACGCCAACGCGCAGTCGCTGATACACATCCACCGACGCCACACCCACGCTGGCGAGGACTGAAACCTGGGTCGGCGTCAGGCGGGTTGCCGCCTTGAGGATGCGATCCTGCGCTTTGATGTCCTCACCCGCTTTTCGCCGATTGGCGCCTGCTTTTAACGTACCGTTCAAATGCAACTGGCCATCGACGACCTCGCAATCCTCTTCCAGTGCCACCGTATCAGTGCCAGCCGGCATCACCGCGCCGGTCAGGATCCGGATCGCGTGGCCTTCGGGCACCTGCCCCATGTAAGGTTCACCGGCGGCACTGCGGCCATCCACCAGGGGCAGGGCGCAGGGTACCCGGGTTAAAGGTCCTGCAAACGCATAGCCGTCGACCGCAGAATTGCTGCTGGGGGGATGGGCGCGAGGCGCATAGACATCGCTCGCCAGTATCCGCCCACTCACCTGTGACAGCGGAACAGCGCGCTCCACGCCCACCACGGGATGCAAACGTGAACGCAAGCGCTCCAGTGCCTCGTCTACGGGTGTCCAGTTTACCCCGGGGGGCAGGGCAAAACAGTCGTTACGAAGCTCGTTCATGATTCTCCCGTTTACGGCCCTCTTGGGCTCAGAATAAAGTCGGCTATCCCGGATACATCGTTCAAATCAAAGCCGGGGCCCGAAAACTCCGAAGGATAATCCGTTGCCACTGCAATAATGCTGGCGTCTTCCAGATGAAGCGGCGCACGGGAACACTCCTGCCTGTGCACTTCGATCTTGGGGTGTTTATGGGACTTGAACCCCTCAACCACGACCCAGTCGCAGGGGCCCAGACGGGCCAGCAACTCATCCATGGTCGGCTCGTTGGCGTCCCGAAGCTCGTGCATGATGGCGAAGCGTTGTCCACCCGCCAGGATGACCTCCCGGGCGCCGGCCTCGCGATGCCGGTAGCTGTCGGTGCCGGGCTGGTCGACATCCACTTTATGGTGGGCATGTTTGATCGAATTGACCGTTAAACCTCGGCTGGAAAGCTCACGGATCAGTGCGCTGGCCAGGGTGGTTTTTCCGCAGTTTTTCCAGCCGACAATACCAATGACATTCACTTCAGATGCTGCTCCGCCCAGGCCAGATCTTCTGGCGTGTTGATGTTGAAAAAGTCATCCTCACCGAAAATCACCAGGGTCTCGCCCTGGGTTTGTGTCCACTGACGAATCTTGCGCACGCCGTCGTTCAGGGCATCTCTCAAATCGTGACGCAATGCAACCCGCCAGCGGCCAAAGGTCGGTTGGGGCACTCGGCCGCGCTCCGGGTCCGGCGTCGCCGCCAATACCACCGGAGTATCGTATTCGGACAAACGCCGTGCCAGGTCTAGAGGGAAGGATGGGGTATCGGCGGCGACACTGATCAGCCAATCGTGGCCCTGTTCCGCCGCCCAATCCATTCCTGCCAGCACACCCGCCAGCGGGCCCGCGTAGCCGGTGACAGAGTCGGCCACCACGGGCAACCCCAAATCGTCGAAACGACTCAGATCCCCATTGGCGTTCAACACCACGGCGTCGACCTGCGGCGTGATTCGATCAATGACACGCTGGATCAACGACCGATCGCCCAGCAACAATCGTCCCTTGTCACCGCCGCCCATGCGGTTTGCCTGGCCACCGGCCAGAATGACTGCGCACTCAGTCATGCTCCGCCTCCGTCAATCACGCTGAGCACCTTTACGGCGCATTTTCTTGTCCTCATCGGGAACCTGCGACAAGTCCTGATCGTAGACCAGACGGTGCTGGCCACTGAGGCAGGTGAATTTCTTGCCGCGCATCCGGCCAATCAGCGTCAACCCGACCTGCCGGGCAATATCGACGCCCCAGGCAGTGAAGCCGGACCGGCTGATGAGGGTAGGAATGCCCATCAGGGCGGTCTTGATCACCATCTCGGAGGTCAGGCGGCCTGTAGTGTAAAGAACTTTATCGGCCGCCTGGATGTCGTTCAAGTGCATCCAGCCAGCGATCTTGTCGACCGCATTGTGACGTCCGACATCCTCCATATAGGCCAGGACCTGAAGCCCCTGACACAGGGCCGTGCCGTGAATGGCGCCGGTTTCCATGTACAGGCTGGGCGTGTGATTAATCTGGTAGGAGAGGTCGTAGAAGGTGCTGGTATGAACCGGTGTGTCCGGTAAGGACAGCCCTTCAAGTCCCGCCATCATGTCTCCAAACACAGTGCCCACGGCGCAGCCTGAGGTCCGGGTTTTCTTTTCCAGCTTGTCTTCCACGTCTGTGACACCCGCGGTGCGAACCACAGCGACTTCCAGCTCTTCGTCAAAATCGATCTTCGTGACCCGGTCGGTCTCTTTCAGCATCCCCTGGTTCAGGAGAAAACCGAGCGCCAGGTACTCCGGGTGATCGCCGATGGTCATTGCCGTGACGATCTCCTGGCTGTTCAGATAGATGGTCAGGGGACGCTCTTCGATCACACTGATCGATTTGGCTTGACCGGTCTCGTCAACGCCTTCAACAGTGCGCGATAGCCGGGGGTCGGTGGGGTTGGGAAGAAGCTTTTCAATCGTCATCATTGTTCGAGCCATTCGGGGTGTTACGCGACATATGATGCCGGTGTCGGATTACGCTTGGCCAACCCGATCATATCCGGTCAACCTAGTTGGCATTCGGAAAAAATAACTGTTTACCATCAACCTGATAGGCGCCAATGGCGGCTTGTCCGGTTTCGGACACCAACCACTGTGCAAAGGTCTTCGCCGCCTCTTGATTCACGCTGGGACACTTGTCCGCGTTGACGGGAATAATACCGTACTGGTTAAACAGGGAGGCGTCTCCCTCGTAGAGAATGGTGGCATCCTGTTTGTTGGCAAATGTGATCCAGGTGGCTCTGTCGGTCAACACATAGGCGCTCAGGGTCACGCCCGTGTTGAGGGTTGCGCCCATGCCGCTGCCGGTTTCAAGGTACCATTGACCGGATCCGGTATCAGGGTCGATACCGGCCGCCTGCCACAGAGATCGTTCTTTCTTGTGTGTCCCCGAATCGTCCCCGCGTGACGCAAACTTAGCCCCTGATTGCTTGATCCGCTCCAGAGCCTCAATAACGTTCTGAGCTCCTCCTACATTGGCCGGATCAGTTTCAGGCCCGATGATGACGAAGTCGTTGTACATCAGGTCGCGGCGGTAATCGCCATAACCTTCGGTGACGAATTTTTCTTCCGCGGGCTTGGCGTGAACCAGGAGAACGTCCCCGTCACAATGCATGGCGTTTTTGATCGCCTGTCCCGTGCCCACTGCGACGACATGAACCTCAACACCGGTGTCCTTTTCCTGTATCGGTAACAGGTAGTCATACAGACCACTGTTCTGAGTTGAAGTGGTGGATTGGACGATGATCGTATCCGCCAGAGTTTGAGCGCTTAACATTAAAGCAATGCAGGTGATGAGATGTTTCATGGCAGCCCTCTAAAACAGGATTTCACCGGCCAGATAAGCTTTGGCCGCAGGGGTCTGGGGCGTGGTAAAGAATTGATCCGCCGGACTCTGCTCCGCTACCTTCCCATTAGACATAAATACGATTTCATCGGCCAGACGTCTAGCCTGACTTTGATCATGACTGACCAGGATCACCTTGGTTCCCTGGAGGCTTTGCGCTTTGACCAGGGATTCGATTAACAAAACCGATGCCGGATCAAGGTTAGCCGTCGCCTCATCCAGGAGCAACAATGCGGGCTCACTCAACAGCGCTCGGGCCAGGGACAGTCGTTGCTGTTCCCCACCTGACAGCATCCGGGCGGGTTGGTCGGCGCGGTTAGCCAGGTTGACCGACTCCAGGGCCTGAATCAAACGCTCGGGCGCGGTCTTGGCAATCTCGGGGGCCGCAAAGGCCAGATTCTGCAGCACGGTTCGGCGCAGCAGTACCGGGTGCTGAAAGACCATGGCCTGCTCATCGCGACTGTCCGCGACTGCCAGAGAACCCAGTTTGATGAATCCCTGATCCGGAGTGATCAGGCCATGCAGACAGCGCAAGAGCAGGGTTTTGCCTGCGCCGTTCGGGCCCATAATCACAGTGATACCAGGGTCATCAATCTTCAGGTTCACCCCTCCCAGCACGGGCCGATCGCTTCTGGTCAGGCGCAGATCGCGGATACTTATGGGCAATAGTGGATTAGGCATATTGGCGTTTCGCAGCGTATTCACGGACGCCTATCACCAGCGCGTTGACCAGCAATGACAGCGACAGCAGCACCGCTCCCAGGCCCAAGGCGAGGGTCAGGTTGCCCTTGGAGGTTTCCAGCGCGATGGCGGTGGTCATGACACGGGTCAGATGATCAATATTGCCGCCGACGATGATGACAGCACCAACCTCGGCGATGGCGCGACCGAAGCCCGCCAGAATGCAGGTGGTCAGGGCATAGCGTGCGTCCACCAGATAGGCCACCACAGCCCGGCGTCCGGTGATTCCCATGGAGTAAAAAGTATCGCGGTATTCCTGATGGAGATTCTCAATCACCTGATTCGACAGGGCCGCAATAATCGGGGTGATCAGGACTGCCTGCGCGATGATCATGGCAGAGGGTGTGTACAGAAGCCCCAGCCAACCCAGTGGCCCGGACCGAGACAGCAGCAGGTACACGATCAGCCCCACAACCACCGGGGGCATGCCCATCAGAGCATTGAGCAAAAGGATGCAGAATTTCCGCCCCGGAAATTTGGAGATCGCCAGCCAGCTCCCGAGGGGCAAACCGATGATGGCGGATATGGCCAAGGCAATCAGGCTGACCCGGATGGACAGCAAAAGGATTTCGAAGAGATCTGCATCCAGCGTGATAATCAGTCGAAAGGCTTCAGACAAAGCATCCATTTATAAGGATAGTCCTGCAGCAGTAAAACAAAGATTCAATCCTCTTTGCCTCAGGTTCGCAAGGGCTTTGAGCAGGTTCAACCCGAGTGGAAACGAAACAAAGGTGATTCTGCGAGTCCGGGTGCGTCGAGCGCCGAATGAATCATGGTAAGGCCCGATATAGACGACTTTTATTATTCTACGTAAAGGCTAAAGCTACAGATGTTGATGTTCGGAGGGAAGAGATACTTCGACGAAATCGGCATCGAGGGGGTTGAGCAGGGGCACTGACTATGGACCTCAGTCAGGCCGAGAAGCGGGCCGCCAAACAGGCTTAACTGTGCCAGAAGCTTCGCGCCCGTCTGAAGTACATGGAGAGAGCATTTCCGGCTTCTACAATCTGAACGATCAGGGCAAGCGCGTGTCTGAGCGGCAATGGGTGTAGACTGGGTCGAAATTTCACAGAAGGAAGCTGTTTCATGCCGTCTGCACCGATGCCTCGGTGGCAACGCCAGACCTCTGCTATTGCGAGTGGTTTCCTCGGTGACTGGCTGGAGTCACGCCGAAATCCGCTGGCGGTCTCTCTGGCGTTGCTGCACCAGAATTCCGAGCTGGACCCGGCATATCCCTGCATTGACGAGCCTTCCGGAACCCTGTGCCTTTCCATACATGGCCTGATGGAGCTGGAAACGGTCTGGCGCATGCCGGGTGCCTCGGGTGACAGCTACGGTGCATCGCTCTCGTCGGCCATTCGCGGGGGTGTTACCGATCTTGTGCTGCGTTACAACACTGGTCGGCCCATCTACCGCAATGGCCGGGATCTGGCACAGCTGTTGGAACAGGTTGTTACTTCCTGGCCCGTGCCCGTCACCCGCCTGATCCTGCTTGGGCACAGTATGGGGGGGCTGGTGATTCGCAGCGCCTGCCAGTCGGGGCAAGCAGCCGGGCACCGGTGGTTGAAGGCGCTCAGCGATTGCGTGTACATCGGATCGCCTCATGATGGATCCTGGTTGGCCAGGGGCGCGCGTTCGGTGGCGGGGATGCTTAATGACATGCCCCGCGACTACCTGAAGGTGATTGGTGAGGTGATTGATTTGCGTAGCTCGGGCATTCGTAATCTTTCCCGGGGCGACATTCTGGAACAGGGTGCGGGTGAGGCGCCATTGCTGCCCGGCGCCCGGCATTATGTGGTCTGTGGTTTGTTGTCCCGCTCCAGAACTCACCCCGTGAATGCGTTGTTCGGCGATGCCCTGGTGCATGAAGCCAGTGCGCAGGGGCTGGAACAACCGGGCTGGCAGCTGGCGGGCATGGCGACGTTTCCGGGGATTGACCACATTGGTCTGGCCCATCACCCGGATGTGGCAACTCAACTGCAGGAGTGGTTGGTATGAGTATCCAGATTGATCCGCACCAGCGCCGCTGGTGGCTCGGGATGGGGGACCTGCTCGCGCAGGGGGCGAGTCACAGCGCGTTGAAGCTCGAGCGCGTGCACCTTGCGATAGCTGACGAAACCTTCGGCCTTCTGGAGCGCGTTCCGGTTGCCCGTCCCTGGAGCCGGCTGGTTCGGGTGTCGCATCGTGGTATCTCAAGGGTGAGCTACAGAAGTGTGAGCTTGGCCGCTGCGGGCCTGGGCTTTGCAATTGCGGCATTATCGCCGGATCCGGATCCGGATCAGGCCGTTGATCGGGATCAAGAAGCATAGGGCAGCCGCACTCTAAACTGACGGGGAATAATCCCTAACTCAGCCATGGAGAGTGCTGGCGATGCCTTTGGAAAAACACGATCTTTTGCACGAATTGCCCGAGTCCAGAGAAGCGATACACCTGCTTAAAGCCAACAGTGGCCACTTTGCCCGGCTGTTCGATGAGTATCATGAGCTGGACCATGAGATTCACCGGATTGAGTCGGGCGCTGAAAACACCTCGGACGACTACCTGGAAAACCAGAAGAAGCAGCGTCTGAGCCTGAAGGACCAGCTGTACACGATGGTTCGGGAGTATGAGGCGGCTGCCGCCGGCTGACATAAAACGCCCACACAGTGGTCAACTAACGTTCACGCCATCGTAACGCTCCTTGTGAACACTGAATTGGCAGTATCATTCATTTCACAAGGAGCTGTTTATGATATTACGCACATTGCTGGGCATCGCGCTTTGCTCACCTCCCCTGGCTTGCACGCAGGCTGCGCCGAACACCCAGGCGGGGCAGAACCGGTTGCCGCCCGGACAGGTCGACTGGCAGGGAGCCTTGGAGCATGGTGCCAAAGGTCATGACACCATCGAGATCGGGCCGCGCCCGTTCTGGCTGGTCGACGACATGGATGAAGGCCCGCTGAAAGAGCGTCTGCAAGCCTGCCAAACCAAGCACCTGAAGCGAACCGATTTCTCGATTGGCCACCGGGGCGCGCCGCTCCAGTTTCCGGAACACACCCTGGAATCCTACGTTGCTGCCGCCAAGATGGGGGCCGGTATTGTCGAGTGTGATGTCGCATTCACCAAGGACCGGGAGCTGGTGTGCCGGCACGCCCAGAATGACCTGCATACCACCACCGACATCGTCACTATTCCCGAATTGAATGCCAGGTGTACCCAGCCCTTTGTGCCAGCAGACCCTGCCACGGGCATACCGGCCCGGGCGGAGTGTCGGACCAGCGACATCACCCTGGCCGAGTTCAAAACCCTGAAGGGCAAGATGGATGCCTTCAATCCTATGGCAACCACCCCGGAAGAGTATGTGCGTGGCACCGCAGACTGGCGGACCGATCTGTACACCGCCCGTGGCACCCTGATGACCCATCGCGAGAGCATCGACCTGTTTCAGGCCCTTGGTGTGAAATTCACGCCGGAGCTTAAATCACCGGTGGTCGAGATGCCCTTCGAGGGCGACTACAGCCAGCAGGATTACGCCCGCCAGATGATCGAAGACTACCGCAAGGCCGGGGTGTCTCCCGGGGATGTCTGGCCGCAGTCGTTCAATCTGGATGACGTACTGTTCTGGATTAACGAAACCCCGCGCTTTGGTGAGCAGGCGGTGTTTCTCGATCAGGCCAAACCCACGGATGGCAACACCTCTCTGGCCTATATGGAGAGTTTGAAAGCCCAGGGCGTGAACATTCTGGCGCCCGCGCTCTGGAAGTTGCTGGCGCTGAATGGGCACCAGGAGATCGTGCCATCCGGGTATGCCGAGAATGCCCGTCTGGCCGGGCTGGATTTGATTGCCTGGACGGTGGAGCGGAGTGGTCCATTGGCCAGCGGCGGTGGCTGGTACTACCAGAGCGTCACGGATGCCATCAACAACGACGGTGACGTGCTTACGGTGATCGACGCGCTCGCGAGGGACGTGGGCGTGATTGGCATCTTCTCTGATTGGCCGGCTACCACAACGTTTTATGCCAACTGCATGGGGCTGGCTGAATAGTTATTTCGTCGCTGATGGGGTGGAAGTGAGGCAACTTTAAAATATCAGTGCCTTAAGGAACCGTGGGCGCGGCCGGTGGCCGCGTCCCCGCTAAGCTCTTCGTTACTGCTTGTTCTCCAGATCCCCGAACTGGTCGGCAAACAGGGCCGATGACAGGTAACGTTCCGCCGAATCCGGCAGCACCACGACGATATTCTTGCCCTTGTGCTCCGGCTGCTTGCTGACGCGTACCGCCGCGACCACCGCTGCGCCACAGGAAATGCCGCACAGGATGCCTTCTTCCTGCATCAGCCGATGGGCCATCTCCATGGCCTCTTCGTTGGACACCGTTTCAACCTGGTCCACCATGTCCAGATCCAGGTTCTTGGGTACGAAGCCGGCCCCGATGCCCTGGATTTTGTGGGGTGAGGGCTTTGGCTCTTCGCCCCTGAGGGTCTGGGTGATCACCGGCGAATCCGTGGGCTCGACCGCCACGGTGGTGATCTGCTTGCCACGGGTTTCCTTGATATAGCGGGACACACCGGTGAGGGTGCCGCCGGTGCCAACGCCGGAGACAAAGATGTCGACCTCGCCATCGGTGTCGTGCCAGATCTCGGGGCCTGTGGTGTCTTCATGAATGCGCGGGTTGGCCGGATTCTGGAACTGTTGCGGCAGGAAATGGCTATCGGGATCGGAGGCGAAAATCTCCTCGGCTTTGGCAATGGCGCCGGGCATACCCTTGGCGGGCTCGGTCAGGACCAGTTCTGCGCCCAGCGCCTTGAGCACCTTGCGCCGTTCCAGACTCATGGACGAAGGCATGGTGAGTACCAGCTTGTAGCCGCGCGCTGCCGCCACGAACGCCAGGGCAATGCCGGTGTTGCCGCTGGTCGGTTCCACAATGGTCATGCCGGGCTTGAGGGTGCCCCGCTTTTCCGCATCCCAGATCATGGCCGAACCAATACGGCATTTCACGGAATAGGCCGGGTTTCGGCCTTCAATCTTGGCCCAGATAGTGGCCCCGTCGTTTACCCGGTTCAGCTGGATCAGCGGCGTGTTACCGATGGAAAGGGAATTGTCTTCATAGATGCGTGCCATGGGGTGCTCCTTGTCGTTATTCTGGAAGTCTAGCAGCTCTCACTGTTTGATGGCTCGAACCTCGAGCCGGTTCCGCCCGTTCTCTTTGGCGCAGTAGAGTGCCTGGTCGGCAAGCCGCAGGAACGCAGCCGGGGAATCGCTTGGTTCCGGTATGCCGGTGGCGAGCCCGATACTGACGGTGAGGTGAATCTCCTGGCCGGAAAAGACCGTTGGGGAATCGGCGATGGCGTTCCGGAACCGGTCCAGCCGTTCGATGATTTCCCTGCGGTCCTGATAGGTGGTGAAGATAACAAACTCTTCGCCGCCAAAGCGTGACAGACGGTCCGTCTCTCGCCGGAAATGGCGCTTCATCATCTCCGCCAGGGTCTTGAGGCAGTGGTCGCCGGCGTCATGGCCAAAGGTGTCGTTGATGGACTTGAACAGGTCTGCATCGACCATGGCCACCGCGAATCCGTCCCGGTTACGCTGACACCACTGGAAGCTTTTCCGGAACTCCCGGTCAAAGTAACTGCGGTTGCCAAGCTGGGTCAGATCGTCTGTCACGCTCAGGCGTGCAAGGGCGTCATTGGCGCTCGCCAGTTGGCGGTTCAGCCGATTGAGTTTGCGGTTCCAGTAAAACAGCAGGGCAGCGCCGATGATGGCTATGCCCACCAGCTGCCACACCAGCCGGTAATCCACCGACTGCTCGATTTTGATATTGCGCCAGTAGCTTTCCAGCCCGCTTCGTTCCTCCGGGGTCAGGCTGTCGACGAGTTTCTGCATGATGTCATGCAGAACCGGTTCGTCACTGCGGGAGGCAACGGACAGCGACCAGTCGGCCGGGATCCGGCCGATGACCTTGAGGTCCGCCAGGCCAAGCTCCTGCATGTGGTAGCTGGCGGTTGCGAGGGTCGTGACGTATCCGGCAAGTTCATTATCCTGCAACAGTTTCATGCCCTTGGTCTCGTTCTCCACCTCGACCAGTTGCATCCCCGGGTACCGGTATTTCAGGAGTTCGGAGAAGGCATAGTCTTTGACCACGCCGACCCGCTTGTTGCGAAGGTCGCCCACGTTCTCGATGAACGGCGCTTCGATCCGGCCCAGGATGATATTGGGAACTTGCAGATAGGGTGTGGTGAAGTTCAGGTATTGGGCCCGCTCCGGGGTTTTCATCGCCAGTGCCAGCATGTCGCAGCGCCGCTCTCTGACAGCTTCCAGGCTTTCGGGCCAGGAATCTGTTTTTACGAGCTGAAACTGAATGTTGCCCCTTTCACTGAAAAGCCGAAAGGTTTCCGCCGACAGGCCCTCGTGTTCGCCGGATGAATCCAGCCCTTCCAATGGCATCCAGTCGTTGTCGATACAGTAGGAGACGTTTCGGTCGCGTTCGTCCAGCCATGCCTGCTCATCGGGAGAGAGGCTTAGCTTGGCCGGGCCGAGGGATTCCTCGGCAGCCGACGCACCCAGCCAACGATCTTCGATGGTCCTCATTTCCGTCGGGCTGATGGCCGCCAGTGCCTGATCGAGAATCTCTGCCAGCGGCGCCAGGGAGGCGCGCACCCCGAAGCGCAGATCCTCTCCGGGGTGGTCTTCAAACACCAGTTCACCGGCAATCCGGACACCGGGTATCCGCAGTTCCTGAATCCAGAAGTTGCCATTGGGCAGAGCGGCGAGCACGACATCCACACGGTCGTGTTCCAGGGACTGGAACATGGCTTCCTGGGAATCAAACACCTTGGCGCTGTCGCCCAGTGCCTGAACCACTTCTGTCTCGTAGTAGATGTCCGAACTGATGCCAACGGTGTAGCCTGACAGGCTTTCCAAACCGTTGTATTCAAGGCCGCCATCACGAGTGAAAACCACGTTGGGAATGAGGTAGTAGGGTTCGGTAAACCGGGCAAACGTCTGTCGTTCTTCGGTCAGGGACATGTTTCCCAATACGTCGATGGTGCCATCCCGTAGCATGGGGACGAGTTCCGACCAGGCGCCGCTGACGGGGATCACTTGCAGCCCGGTGAGATCTGCCAGACGATTGAGAACATCGACGGACAGCCCCTGCAGTTTGCCGCCCGCCTTGAAACTGAAGGGGGCATAATCCGGCATCAGGCCAACCCGGACCGGCCCCAGCCTGGAGATGAACAGGCGCTCCTCGTCGGTCAGTTTGAAGTTCAGGGTTTCGTTGATGCTGGTGCCGCCGAACTCCCGCCATCGTTGCAGCAGTTCCATTTTCCTGGATTCCGGGATGGCCTTGAGCCCCAGTTGTATGCGCCGGAACAGTTCCGGGTTGTCTTTTCTCACGCCGATGCGAAGGTCTTCCTGGGCCTTGGGGCCCAGCGGTGCCGGACCGGCAATGCTCAGAAAGTACAGGCCTGCAATGTTGGCCTGGTACTTGAGGCTCAGTCGTGGCCCCATGATGACGTCCACCCATTGGAACGCCAGGGCACGGACCAGGCTGGGGATGGAATCGTAGGTCCTGACGTCAATGCCGTTTTCAACGAGCAGGTCCCGGTAATAGACGTCTTCCACAACACCCACGGTGAGATCCTTCAGGTCGGCAAGGGACTCGACGTCTCCAATCGGGTGGGTTCCGTCCTGCATGAGGAAGGTCTGGCGGATATGGTAGGGCTCGGTGAACAGGATCCGGTCGGTCTGATCCTCCCGGTAGGAAATGGCATCGATGACATCAAGCCGGCCGTCCAGGAAGGCCTCGTAGAGCTCGGGCCAGTTGCCGGCCCGATACTCAAACTTGATGCCGCTGTTGGCCTCGATCTCTTTCAGGATATCCGGTGAAAAACCGGACGTGGTGCGGCCTTCGAAAAACGAGTAGGGCTTGTTGTCGGCGACGATGCCAACGGAAACCGTGTCTTCAGAGGCGAGTTCCTCGGCGCTGAGCGTAGAGCGGGGAACGCACAGACCCAAGGCGGAGAGAATGGTAAGCCCCAGCCAGATAAAAATAATGTTTGAACGGGGGGCGAACCAGTCGCTCATTGCGTTGCCGGTGATAGTCAGTCCCTGATAGGGATTCAGTCTAGTCGGTGCAACCGGCTTTGCCCAACGAGCGTGAACGTCAGGTTACAAACTGCTTCAGCCAGGATGAAAGCTGGGATGCGGACATGGCGCCGCTTTTCCGGGCAATTTCCTGCCCGCCGCGGAAGAGAATCAGCGTCGGAATGCTGCGAATGCCGAACTGACCCGAGGCCTGTGGCGCTTCCTCGGTATTCAGCTTGGCAAACGCGACCTTGCCGGCCCATTGCCTGGCAGCTTGCTGGAATTCCGGCGCCATGGCCTTGCACGGGCCACACCAGCTGGCCCAGAAATCCACCAGCACCGGCAGGTCAGACTGCGCCACGACCTTTGTCAGGGTGGCGTCGTTCAGGGTTGCGACGTCACCCGCCAGCAGGGGGCGCTTGCAGGCTCCGCAGTTCGGATTGTCCGCCAGACGGGCGGCGGGTACGCGGTTGGTTCTCAGGCAGTGGGGACACGTGATCTGGCGGACATCGGTCATGAGGTTTCTCCTAAACGGTCTGCCTCTTCAAATGGAGCCCAATGCCGCCGAATTCAAGATGCGCGGGTGCTGGCCGATCAGTCGCTGACCTTTCGCCCGGTGTAATCGGAAAAGTCCGGCTTTTTCGGGTGGTGCTGGTCGTCGGTCATGTAGGCGGACGTCAGGATGAACTCGGCGGTTGCGCGATTGCACGCCACCGGAATGTTCCAGAGGGCCGCTATCCGCAGCAGGGCCTTGATGTCCGGGTCGTGGGGTTGGGGTTCCAGTGGGTCCCAGAAAAACACCAGTAGATCAATTTCACCTTCGGCGATCTTGGCGCCAATCTGCTGGTCACCGCCCAGGGGGCCGCTCAGCAGACACTGGATATCGTCCCGCTGCAGGTTCTCGCGCAACAGGCGGCCTGTCGTACCGGTTGCGTAAAGGGCCAGGGGGGCAAAGCGGGTGCGGTTCTCGGCAACCCAGTCGACCAGCTCCTTTTTCTTGTTGTCGTGTGCCACCAGAGCGACGGATTTCACGGCCATTTGAGGTAAAGTCTCCTTTTTACTGAACGAATCCGGTGGCCAGTGTTTCACAGCCGGCCACCGGACGGAATAGGACAGAAGGGTTATGTCGGTGACCGAAACCGTTGATTGGAGAACCATATCCGCCGCGCTCTGGCGCCGCCACCGGTCCGGTTTGCGGGCCATTCGCCGGCTCGATCCGGTGCAGTGGCAGGACCTGACAGGCATTGATCGCCAGCAGCAGGCACTGGCCCGGAACACCGAGCGGTTTCTGGCCGGCGAACCCTCCAACAACGCCTTGCTCTGGGGGTCCCGCGGGACGGGGAAATCCTCCCTGATCAAGGCCCTGCTGAACCGCTACAGCGATCGCGGGCTGCGGATGATTGAGGTGGACAAGGATGACCTGGTGAACCTGCCGGAAATCGTCGATGACATCTGCGACCTCAGCTTCCGGTTCGTGATCTTCTGCGACGACCTGTCGTTCGACGTGGGTGAATCCGGATACAAGGCACTCAAGAGTGTTCTCGAAGGCTCGCTGGAACTGCCGCCGGAAAATGTCCGGGTCTACGCCACCTCCAACCGCCGACACCTGATGCCGGAGTTCATGTCCGACAACCTCAAGAGCGAGATCCGGGACGGCGAACTGCATCCGGCCGAGGCCATTGAAGAACAGGTCTCCCTGGCCGACCGTTTTGGCCTCCAGCTATCGTTCTATCCGTTCTCCCAGGACGTCTACCTGCAGGCGGTGGACGCGCTGTTCCCGGAGGTGGCCGACCGGGACGCCCTGCACCGGCAGGCCATCCGGTTTGCCACAGGCAAAGGCGTACGTAATGGCCGGACTGCCCAGCAGTTCTATCGCCAGTTTGCCGGTGACGACCTCTCGGACCAGGGCTAGGGCTACTGCCGTTTGGCGAGTTTGATGAACCGGTTATGTATGGTGCGCACGCCAAAGAATACCAGCAGCAGAGTGGCCGGTATGGCAATGCCGAGTACCAGTGACTTGTTGAAATCGAAACCGGCGTCGTACAGGGCCTCAAGTCCCAGCTTGAGGAGCCCGACCAGGTAGTAGGAAATCGCCACCACGGAAAAGCCTTCCACGGTGTGCTGCATCATCAGCTGGATCTTGGAACGGCGATCCATGGAACTGAGCAACTGCTGGTTCTGGCTCTGGATCGCCAGTTCAACCCGGGTGCGCATCATGTCGGAAGCCCGGTCGACCCGCCGTGACAGATCCTCCAGCCGTTCGCTGACCGCTTCGCAGGTCTTGACCGCCGGGGTCAGCCGGCGGGTCATGAATTCGGTGATGGTGAGGTGGCCCGAGAGCTCGTCTTCCCGCAATTCCTCCAGCCTCGTGAGCACCAGGCGGTGGTAGGCGCGGGTCGCTGAGAACCGGAAGGTGGAGTGTGCCCGGAACGCTTCAATGCGGGAGGCGATGTTGGTCAGTTGCGCCAGCAGTTCCTGTTCGTCCACGTCCTGTTTGTCAGCCAGCGCTTGGGTGATGGTCGCCATCTGCTGGTCCATATCGTTCAGTGCGGGGGTGATTTCCCGCGCCACCGGCAGCGCCAGTAATGACATCAGCCGGTAGGTCTCGATTTCCATCAGCCGCTGGGTCAGTCGGCCGAGCTGACTGTCCGACATATGGTGATTCATAACCATGAACCGCCCGAAGCCATCGCTGTGCAGCTTGAAGGTGCCCCAGACCCTTGCTGCGCCCTCCTGTGGGCTGCTGCCAACCAGCCGCATTCCCTCGAAATGTTGTCGCACGTAGGCCAGGTCCCCATGGGCGTCTTCGGTGGCCGGGCGGATTTCCAGATGGAACGCTGCGACAATGGTGCCGGTCAGCTGCTCGAGCCAGCCCTCTGGCAGCAATGAGATGCCGGTTTCGAGAAAGGGGGATTCGTCGCCGCTGGCCAGGTTGGTGAAGGTGTAGGTTGCGAACTCCATGTGCATTTCCCGACGAACCCGGAGATTGCCAAAGGTCTGTTCGAAACAGCCTACCTCGTGCTCTGGCACCGGATAACCCAACTGACGGTGCAGTTGCTGCAGGTGCAGAAACTGTTGCCGGCGCTGCTCCGGGGAAGTCAGTACCGCCATCTGGGTAACCCGGGCCGGGGTAGGCAGTACCTGGAAGGGACGTGAGTGCAGTTCGTTGTACAGATCATCCCGTAGGGGATGGATGTCGAGGCAGTCCAGTCGTGCGCTCACGGCAAGGTCCTGTGGTCAAGAATTGGCTGACGGGATGATAACGCGGAATCGGACCCCGTCAATTCCACTTTGGACGCCATTGGCGGCTTCCACGCTCGCCCCGTGAAAGTCGGCAATGAGTCGGACTATCAGCAGGCCTTGGCCCAGGTGGCCCTCTTCCTGCCCTGCACGCAGGGACACAAAGGGACCGAAAATGTCGGTTCCGGTGTCGCCGGGCAGAGCCGATCCCTCGTTGAACACCGACAGCCAGAGGCCATCGGCATGGCTTTCGAGTTCCACCTGAATCAGTCCGCCCTCGGGGGTGAAGTCCCGGGCGTTGTCCGCCAGCTTGTCGAGCAACTGGACCATGAGTTCGGGGGAACCGATCATGGCGCAACCGTGCTCGGGGCCGACGTACCGGATCCGGTGATGTGGATCCAGTGTCTGATAGGCAGCGGTCGCCTGGGACGCCACTTCGGCGAGATCAAAGCGTTCCTTGTCAGCGTGGTCAAAGCTTTGCTCCAGTCGGGCCGCCTCGCTCATGCCATTGAGGATTTGACGCAGCCGGTCGGTCGCGGCTGAGGCCCGTTCCAGGTATTGCTGGCGCTCGCTTTCGGATTCGCTGTGGCTGAGGTTTTCCAGTGACGAACGGACCACGGCAACCGGCGTTTTCAGCTCATGGGACAGGCGCCGGGAAAAACTTTCCAGATAGCGGTTATACCCGTGCAGGCGATCCACCATCTGGCTGAAGTGGCGCTGGAGCTGCCCGAGTTCATCGTCGGATCTGGAAGCAGGCAGGGAGCCGGTAATCCGGCCGTCCTCATCCACGCTGGCACTGACTGCCCGCTGTAAGCGTGTGATGCGCCAGGACAGCCAGCTGGCGTAGCCCAGCAGGACCAGGGTCAGGCCGACAATGATCAGGGTGCTGCGGGCGATCACCGAACCCAGGGTGGAGCCCGAGAGCGTCAACAACTGGTCCAGGGATTGTTCGAGGATCAGGGTTCGGCCGCCGAAGACCGGTTCGGTGGTCAATAGCCAGATGCTGCCGTCATCGTGCTGGACCAGCCCTTCCGATGGCAGGGTGCCGGGTGCCAGGCGATTGCCACCGTTGACCGCATCCGCCGGCTCTGGCTGGTAAAACCGGATCAGCGCCCGCAGGGCATTGAGGCTGATCTGTTCGGTAACCTGGAGTGGGCTCAATTGGTCGAATTCCGGTGGGGCCTGACCGGGCGTGACCTCTTGCTGTGCCATCACCCAGCCAGCCGGTTCTATGACCCGCACGCTCTGGCCCGGATTCAAGCGGGGCTCCAGTTTCCGCTCCAGGCCATGATCCGGGCGGACAAGCACAGGCATGGGCTTAACCGGCGTGCTGACACCGGCAGCCGGGTTATCGTCTGCCCACCGGGCGGCAAAGCCGAGCCGGCTGCCGTTGGGCGGTTCGGGCATCTGGAACTCAAGCTGCCAGCCCGAACGTGTGGTCTGCCAACTGCCGGTCACGCGGTAGTCGGGGGTGTCGTTGTCGGACCCGTCGAGGGCGTAGAAGGTGCCGGGTGCTGTTGCCCTGATAAGCCAGGACCGGTCCTCAGCGGTTATACCCACGGTGTCGTCCGGCGGTTGCAGCCAGAGTAACAGGCGATCGTGGGGGGCGTCGGTGTTGCCGGGGTCATACAGCGTCGGCTGGCGATTGGTGATGCGAATCAGGAGGTAGAGGTGGCGGCCGTCGGAGGCGGCTTGCCATTGAAGCCCGGGTTGCCCCGAGGCCTTGTCGGCCCCGGTGTTGGCTTCCTGCCACGACTGAACCTGTTCACCTTCTTCGTAGCCGGGCCAGTCGTCCGGGTACCCGTCAAGGTTCAGGGAGCGGTCCAGTGCCTCGACGTAAATGGCCGGCTGCTCAGGCGTGACCGGCGTCTTGCCCACCAGTGCGTCGCCCGTGGTTTCGGCCAATCGCTTGGCCTGCATGCGAAGCTGCTCTCGAGCCTGTTGGCGCAGGGCGTCGTCCAGCTCCAGCACAAACTGCAGGCCCGCCCAGGGAATCAGCAGCATGAGCAGGCTGGCAATCAGGAGCTGACGTTTCAGGGTCAAGTTTCAGGCCTCATGCGCGTTCCAGCGGTACCCCATGCCATAGGCGGTCTGAATCCCGTCGAACTCGCCATCCAGCTGTGTGAATTTGCGGCGAATCCGCTTGATATGGGAGGTCACCGTGTTGTCGTCGAGAACGGTGCTGGCCGCCTCCATCAACTGATCGCGGCTGCGAACGTGCCCGGGATGCTGGACCAGGGAATGCAGCATCCAGAACTCCGTAACGGTCAGGTCCAGGGGGCGTCCGTCCCAGGCCACGGTCATCCGGTCCACATTAAGGGCGAGGCGTCCGCGCTCCAGAACCTCATCCGGCTTTTGCAGCGCTTCCGCCCACGCCTCGGCGCGGCGCAGGAGAGCGGTGACGCGCGCCAGCAGGTGTTCCATGCTCATGTCCTTGGTGACGTAATCGTCGGCACCAAGCCGTAATCCATGCACCGAATCTATGTCGCTGTCCCGAGCCGTCAGAAAGATGATGGGCAGGGTCTGGGACAGGCCCCGCAGGTCCTGGCACAGGGCGAAGCCCCCCTCCGGCTCATCGCCGAGGCCGACATCGATGATGGCGAGGTCGGGCAGTTCCTGCCGCAGCACCTGCCAGGCGGCTGGCCGGTCACCAAAGGCGGATACCCGATAGCCACGGCGCTCGAAGGCGACGCGGTAGTTATCGCGAATGGCGGGTTCGTCTTCGATCAGAACAATGTGTTTCTTCATGGTAAGGACAGTTCGGCTAACCAGTGAGCTTCTATTTAAACACGGCAACCGGCGAGAGCAAGGTTGTCGCCGAGGTTGCCACAATTGATCATTTTTTGCGGCCGGAATGCCCGGATTTGCCACCTCAGGCACTCATGGGATTGCTGAAATGACTGCATCTCGACCAATCATGCAGCAAAAAGGATCCCGACATGATGCTTTCTACCGGTTTACTCAAACTAGCACCCAGGCTCACGGACGGCCAGTTCCGCCGGGCGCGGCGCTGGGCCGAAGGCGTCAGCCTCTGGCTGGCGGTTCTGCTGATGCTGTTCGTGCATCCGCTCTATGCGGAGGCCAACCAGATGGAATTGGAGAACGCGGGCCTGCTGCATTTTGTGGATGCAGGGGGGCGCTGGCAGGAGCCGGCGATCATCCTCGACAGCGAGTTTGAGATCCGGGTTAGCGGTCTGATTGCGGACAGCCAACTGACCCGGCGTTTCCGGAATACCAGTGGCGAATGGCGCGAAGGCGTGTTTGTGTTCCCTTTGCCGGAAAACGCCAGCGTCTATGGCCTGACCATGAAGGTCGGGGAGCGCACCATTGTTGGCAAGGTGCAGCCGAAGGCCGAGGCCCGCAAAACCTATGAAAAGGCCAAGGCCTCGGGGCGTCATGCCGCCAATGTCGAACAGCAGCGCCCGAACCTGTTCACCGCACGCGTGGCAAATATCCCGCCGGGCGAAACCATCGCGGTGGAGCTCCGCTACCAGCAGCCGGTGGATTACCGGGCAGGTGAGTTCGAGTTGCGCCTGCCAACCACACTCACGCCCCGTTACATGCCGGGTCAGCACCTGGCAGAGCAGTCCGGGCAGTGGCAGGGAGGCTGGGCCGTGCCCACGACCGAGGTGCCGGACGCCGATGCCATCAGCCCGTACACCGTTCGGGCCAGCGACGTGGACGCCGGCAGCCACCGGGCGTCGGTCCGGATGACGATCGACGCGGGGCTCCCGCTGGCCCGGGTGATCAGCCCCACGCACCGGCTCGAAACCCGTCTCGATGGCCAGACCGTGCAGGTACAGCCAGAGCAAGGGCGACTGTTGATGAACCGGGATTTTGTGGTGCGCTGGCGCCCGCTGGCGGGGCAGGAGCCCACGGCTGCTGTGTTTCATCAGCGCTGGCAGGAAGAAGACTACCTGCTGACCATGATTGTGCCCGGCAGTGGCAACGCCCGGGTCTTGCCTCGGGAGCTGGTGTTCGTGATCGACACCTCCGGCTCCATGGCTGGCGAGTCCATTCGCCAGGCTCGATCTGCGCTCCAGCGCGGTCTCGACACCCTGAAGCCCGAAGACCGGTTCAACATCATCCAGTTCAACAACCAGACTCACGCCCTGTTCATGCAGCCGGTACCAGCGATCGGTAACAACCTGGCCCGTGCCCGTCGCTATGTCGACGCGCTGAATGCGGATGGCGGCACCGAAATGGCCCCTGCGCTCGAGTTGGCGCTGGCTACGCCAACCGACGGCGGTGGGGCCGAGGACCCAGCGGAACGGGTGCGTCAGGTCGTGTTCATCACGGATGGCGCGGTAGGCAACGAAGCGGCGCTGTTCAACCAGATTCGCCAGCAACTGGGGCGCCAGCGCCTGTTCACCGTGGGCATTGGTTCGGCGCCCAACCTGCATTTCATGCGTGAAGCGGCCCGCTGGGGCCGTGGCTTGTACACCGCCATCCAGGATCCGTCGGATGTCGGCGGCCCGCTTGAAACGCTGTTCAACGCCATGGAGGCGCCGGTACTGACCGACGTCCGGGTCGAATGGCCAGCCCAGACCGGTCAGGTCGAGAGCTTTCCGGCTCGCCCGGGGGACCTGTTTCAGGGGGAGCCGCTGATACAGGTGGTGCAGGGCAGCGCGCCGGAGGGGGTCCTGAAGGTGTCTGGCAAGCTGCCGGGGGGGCAGAAATGGGAGCGCTCGCTGGACCTGCAGCAGGCGGCCGAGGGCACCGGTGTGGCCCGCCACTGGGCGAGGCAGAAAATCGACAGCCTGCTCGATACGGCACGACTGGAGGGAACACAGCCGGACAAATCCCGTGTGACCCGCCTCGCCGTGGAGCACGGTCTGATGTCGCCCTACACCAGTTTTGTCGCCGTCGATGATACCCCCGTCCGGCCGTCCGGTGCGCCGCAGGGGACGGACCATCTTCCCACCTTGCTGCCGGCGGGCAGCAAGGCCGGTATGTTGCGCTACCCGCAGACGGCCACGGTGGCCCCATTGCTGACCGCCCTGGGCCTGACCGGCCTGATGTTTGCGGCGGCCATTGGCCTGTTGCAACGGAGGCAATCCGTATGAGTCGCTTCTTTCTTTTACTGGCCACCTCGTCAGCCACACTGCTGGTGTTCGGGCTCTGGATTCCGCTGAAAGCGGTGGTTGCCCAGGAATTGCTGGAACTGGCCTGGGCCGAGAGCCAGGCCAGACAAACCGACACCCGGCCCTGGCCCTGGGCTGACACCTGGCCGGTGGCCCGTCTGACCGTGCCCGAACTGGACCAGTCAATGATTGTGCTGGCGGGCGGGCACGGTGAGAGCCTGGCGTTCGGGCCGGGACAGGTGCTGGGCAGTGACGACGGCCGGGGCCCGAAGGTCATCGCGGGACATCGCGATACCCATTTCGACCAGCTACAGTACTTGAAGACGGGCAGTGAATTGCGGCTGCAGGATCGGGATGGCGATTGGCGGACCTACCGGGTGCTGGCTACACGCATCGTCGACAGCCGGTCTGAGCAGATCGATACCCGGCTGCTGTCCGAAGATTCCCTGCTCCTGGTGACCTGTTACCCGTTTGACAGCATGGATGCCGGTGGCCCCCTTCGTTACGTGGTGGAGGCCCGCGCAGGCAGGTCCGGCAACGGCAATGATATGGAACAAATTGGTACTGTTGCCGGAACCTGAGGTTGGCGTACACTTGTGCGCCAAAATTCGGCGACAGAGTTGTGTTACATGGGTGCACTGAGAAAACTGCTGGCGTGGGCGAGCGTACCGGTTATCTGCCTGTTTGCGCTGGTGCTTTACCTTGCCCGACCGTTCAATCCGGACAACAACCGTCTGCTGGCCCTGGCAGTAGCGCGGGTGGGGCGTGCCCTGTTGGGCATGGAACGCCCCCTTGAGGGCCTTGAAAACATGCCGACCGATCGCCCGACGGTGGTGATTGCCAATCATCAGCACAACGATGATCTGTTCGTGGTCGGTGACCTGCTGCCGCCGCGGACCGTGACGGTCGGCAAATCGTCGCTGGTCTGGATTCCCTTCTTCGGCCAGGTGTTCTGGCTCGGGGGTAACGTGATTCTGAATCGTGCCCGCTCCCACAAGGCCATCGCCACCATGCGGGCCACCAGTGAAGCCATCACGCGTGAGCGCAAGAGCCTCTGGGTCTTTCCCGAGGGTACCCGCAGCCGCGGTCGCGGACTGCAGAAGTTCAAGAAAGGTGCCTTTCATGCCGCCGTTGCCTCCGGCGCCCCGATCACCATGGTGTGTGCCCGCCAGTATGAGGACAAGACCCTGGGCTGGAGCGGTCGACGGGAACCGGTTCCCGTCCGTATTTTGCCGCCGATCGAAACCGCGGGTATGACCACTGAGGACATCCCCGAGCTGATGGTCCGCTGTTACAGCCAGATGGCCGAGGCCATCGCCGAGTTGTAGAGGAGCCACCGGGTTCTACGGGAAGTTCTTGAAGCACCTGCAGAAACAGGGCAGTCTTGGCGGGTCTGAACACGTTGTTGGATGACCCTCAGGGAGATGCAAGCAATGAATCTGATTCTGTTTCTGATAATCGGTGGTGTCGCCGGCTGGCTGGCCGGACTGATCATGAAAGGCCGTGGCTTTGGTGTGCTGGCCAATATCGGTATCGGTATTGTCGGCTCGTTCATCGGCGGGTTTCTCTTTCGCCTGCTCGGCCTCATGGCGCAGGGCGCAGTCGGTGAACTGGTCACGGCGACCGTTGGTGCGGTGCTTCTGCTTGCTATCGTCAGCAAGATCAAGAAGGGCTGAGCATGATCATACCCGTAACTGGAGTGTTTGCCGCGGTTATCGGCATTCTATTGCTGGTGTTGTCGGGCCAGGTGGTGAAGTTTCGCCTCAAGTACAGTAAGGGCATGGGAATCACTGATGACCGGGACTTCGAGGCGGCGGTCCGGGCCCATGCGAACCTGGTGGAATACGCTCCCATTGGCCTGTTGATGCTGGCGGTCGCTGAACTCAACGGTGTCCCGTCGGGTCTGGTGTACTGGAGTGGGATGACCCTGGTGGTGGGGCGGGTATTACACGCCTGGGGCATGATCAATGGCCGGGGCAAGCCCCACTGGGCTCGCATGATCGGCATTATCATGACCTGGCTGGCGATTCTTGCGACCGCCATTCTGCTGGTCTGGAATGTCTGGCAGGTGTACGCCGGCTAGAACCGGTCGCAGTAAAAAGGGGCCATCTGGCCCCTTTTTTGTGGCGATGTTGTGCTCAGCCCTGCATGGCGTGGGGCAGTTCCTGGGTCAGGTATTCCAGTTCGACCCGACGGTTTGCAGCGTGATCCTCCGGTGTGGCCAGCGGCCGGCTGGAACCCCATCCGGTCAGAACAAGTTGGGACTCCTGCACCCCTGCCTGTACCAGCAGGCGGGCTACGGCGTTGGCCCTGAGGCGGGACAGAAACTGGTTGTAATCCTCACCGCCAAAATTGTCGGAGTGACCGTGAATCCGAACCCTGACATCGGGGTGCTGCCTGAGATAGGCGGCGTGTTGCTGGAGCATGGCGTCATCGGCAGCATCCAGCGCGTGCTTGTTGAAGCCGAAATGAAATTTCAGACGGTGAGGGCGTTTGGCTTCGGTGGCCAGCGCGGCCGGGGCGAATCCGGACGCCAGGGCGAACTTGGCAATGAGATCCGGGTTGTCCAAAACGAGTACGGTCATTGGCAGTATCCTTGATTCCAGTATCCGGTTTTTCTTGTTATTCCCACTCAATATTGTCTTGGGCGGGAATAACGGCAATTGGCGAATGGTCGATAAGGCATGTCCGCTCCCTGATGGCCTGATTAAATGGCATTTCTGTGACCCTTCCGTGACAGGGGCAGCGAGAAACCATCGAACCGGACACATTTCCGGGCTTGCATCGGCTTTGCCTTGACGCCGGATACTATTTGAGCGCGAAAAGAAGGCCTTACTGTGGTAAAAAACAGGTTTTCAGGGACAGATTGTGATGAATTGTGACCGCCCATGCTGATTATTCCCGCCGAGAACGCCGTTAACTGGAAACGCCCGCCCTGGGTCACCCTTGGGTTGATGCTGACCTGCCTGCTGGTTTTCCTGTTTTACCAGGGCGGCGATAGCCAGAAGCTCGAGCAGGCCGTGTCTCAATACCTGGAGTCCGAGCTTCAGTCACTCGAGGCACCGGTGTATGAGGATTACCTCCAGCGCCAGATCCGATTTGAAGGCGCCCAGGACCGGGTGTATGAACTCCAGCAATTCCAGGAACTGCGGGACGACAACGAGCAGTTCTGGCTGGCGGTGAACCTGCTGATGGACCGGGAGTTCTACCAGTACCTTCAGGAAAACCAGTCGGTTATCTGGTCCGCCGGCGACCGGGCCCGCTGGAACGAGCAACGGACGCCGATCGAGGACCGATTCATCCAACGGCTGAGCTCCTTTGAACTCGGGCTGGTCCCGTCTGAGCTGTCCCTGTACACGTTGATCACCTATCAGTTCCTGCACGGTGGCTGGGGGCACATTATCGGCAACCTGGTGTTCCTGTTCCTGCTCGGATTCACCGTCGAAAAAGCCCTGGGACCGGCCCGCTACCTGGTCGCCTACCTGCTTTGTGGTGCCCTGTCCGGGCTGGTCTTCACTGCCTTCTCCTCGGGCAGCCCGGTGCCCCTGGTGGGCGCTTCCGGTTCCATCTCGGGGCTGATGGGGATGTATGTGGCCATCTACGGCCTGCAGAAAATCCGGTTTTTCTACTTTCTCGGAGTCTATTTCAACTATTTTCGGGCGCCGGCCCTGGCCATGCTGCCGGTCTGGCTGGGCAAGGAAATCTACGACTACTGGTTTGCCGGGGCCACTGGCATCGCCTACATGGCCCACGCCGGTGGCCTGATTGCCGGCGCGGGGCTGGTCTGGATGCTGGGGCGCAGCTGGTTGCAGGTTCGGGAAGAGTTCTTCGAGCCTGAGGCGGAGGAGCAGGATGCCCGTTTCACCAATGGTTATGCCCAGGCCATGGCCAGTCTCGGGCGTATGGAGTTCGATCTGGCGCGCCGGCAGTTCGAGGCGCTGCGTGAGCATTATCCGGACCGTCCGATACTGCTGGAGCATCTGTACCGGTTGGCGAAGCTTCGTCCCGATCTGCCGGAATATCGGGACCGCACCCGCGAGCTGATGAACGATGCGATGGCGCGACGGCAGCCGGAACAGATGATCGAGGTCTGGCAGGACTACCTGGGTAAAGGCGAATGCCACCAGCCGCTGAGCGCCGAGGATCACAACCGGGTGCTGTTCACCAGTCTCAAACAACAGGACCTGAAGGCTGCCGAGAAGGCGTTCGAGCGCCTGCGCAGCACCGGAGAAGAGGTGCTTACCGCAGAGGCCTGCCGGCTTCTGGTGGAAGAGTTCGAGAAACGCCAGATGGCGCCCAAGGCCCGGCATTACCGGCAGTTGCTTCAGGCCTAGTCGTTTACTGCGAAGGTTGCCTTCGGTCCTTTCAGGGGCTCGCGCTTTGCCGCCTGTTCCAGGTAAGTCGCCATCTGTTCGTGCAGCGGATGGTTCAAACAGCGTTTCTGGATGAACGTCAGGAACGCGGTCGCTTTCTCCCACTGATTCAGCCCGTTTGCGAGTGTCTGTGCCACCAGCAGGTAGGCCGGCGCCAGCTGGTCGCTGTCCGGGAAGCGCTTGTGGAAGTCCTGTAGCAGTTTCAGCGCTGGCCTGAACTGGCCGCGATGGTAGAGGGCTCGGGCGCAACGTACGGCCAACTCCGGATCCTCCAGGCGGAACTGGGGCTCGGCGGTTTGCAGGGATGCCAGCATGGCTGCCATGCCATCGCCGTCGTTGCGGTCGGCCAGCCAGCCAAGGATTCGCGGGTGGTAGCGATAGAGCTCGGTCAGGTCGTTGCGGGCGGTCAGCAGCTGGTACAGCTGGCTGATACGAAGGGCGTTGTCGCGGTCGCGTTTGAGCGCTTCTTTGAGCATGGACTGCACCCGGTCGTAGTTGCCGTCCTTCAGGTTCATGTCGATGTCGGCGTCGAAACGCGCGCTGCGATCACGCTCACGGTTGTCCTGGCCTGTGGGCCCGTCCTGCAGGTCGGAGGCGAATCCCAGCTCCTCCTGGTACTGGAACAACAGGTAACCGAGCATGTGGAACAGGATGAGGGTGAAGGTACTGTTCAGGAAACCGGCCAAGGGCTGGGAGACCCAGAACGGAAAATGATTGACGGCGAAATCCTGGGCAGCGCCCGAGGCCAGGGTCAGGAGGATCAGGTAGCCGTAGAGCAGGAAATAGGGGCTGCCGATCCGGGAAATGAGCATCGCCAGGTTCATCGGATTGACGGCCGCGCCCACCGAGCGTTCCATGGCCAGTACCATGATGCTCGCGGGCATGGCGAGCACCACGAAGGCGAGGGCGAGCATCATCAGGAGCGGCCCCCCCACCATGCCCGCCGCCGCCACCAGTCCGCCCATCAGGACAAACACCAGCAATTGCAGGATGACAATGTCGAAGCCGCTGCCGGTGAATGCGACGGAAACCGGGGGCGGTTTCAGGTGGCCTTCGGCAGTATGGTTGATCACCGCGTAGGTATACTTGAACAGGGCGAAGGCGAGCACCAGCCAGATCAGGATGCCAATCAGGTTGGCCGGAGCGACCACCGGAACCAGGGTGCAAACGGCGATGACGATCAGCGGATCGCTATGGAACGGGTAACGGAAAAACGCACCGACGCGGTTCCAGAACGGCACCACTTCGGTGGCAGCGCCCAGGTACCGCATGGCCTTGCTGCACTGGGGGCAGAGGGCCCGGCGGTTACGGGTGTCGGCATCCGGCATGCAGCGACTGCAGTAATGCATCTGGCACTCGCCGCAGTGCCATTTGGCGGGGGAGCCCGGGTGGTAATCGCAATCGTGTTTCACGGTTGGCCTTTGTCCTGGTCCGTCAGAAGAGATCGAGGGCCAATGATGACAGATGTTATTGGCAATCGCAGCAAACCGGTTAACAGGTAGACTATTGTCAGAACCCCGACGTATGGGTCAGGGCAGGCAGTCAAACCGGAGGAGTCTTGGACCAGCAACCACGCACCAGCCGTTCCATCGATATCGACAGCGCGCAGCGCCATTACCAATGGCGTGATGTCTTCGCGCTGGCGCTCAAGCATAAGCCGCGCCTGGTCAAGGCGAACCTGCTGGCGATCATGGCGACGGTGATGAGTGTGCCGGTGCCCCTGCTGTTGCCGGTGCTGGTGGACGAGGTGTTGCTGGAGGAAGCGGGGCCGGTGCTGCCGGTGATGAACCGATTGCTGCCGGAAGCCTGGCAGCAGCCCGTGGTCTACATTGGCCTGATGGTGCTGGCGGCGTTTGCTCTGAGGTTGGCGGCGCTTTCCTTCAATGTCTTGCAGTCCCGGGAATTCTCCAAGGTGTCGAAGGACGTGGTCTTCCGGATCCGGTCCCGGTTACTCGGTCGTTTGCAGCGGGTGGCCATGTCTGAATACGAAACCCGGGGGTCCGGTGGAATCAGCAGTCATTTCATTACCGACCTGGACACCATGGACCAGTTTCTGGGGACCACCATCAGTCGCTTCCTGGTGGCAAGCCTGACGGTAACCGGGACGGCGCTGGTCCTGTTGTGGGTGCATTGGCAGTTGGCCCTGCTCATTCTGTTGTTCAACCCGCTGGTGATCTTTGCCACCATCCTGATTGGCAAGCGGGTCAAGGAACTCAAGCGCCGGGAGAACGCGGCGTATGAGGCGTTCCAGGGCGATCTCACCGAAACCCTGGATGCCATCCACCAGCTCCGGGCGGCGAACCGGGAAAAACACTACCTGCGCCAGCTGATCGATCGGGCCCGCACGGTTCGGGACCATGCCATCCAGTTCGAGTGGCGCAGCGATGCGGCTTCCCGGGCCAGCTTCGCGCTGTTCCAGTTCGGGGTTGATGTGTTCCGGGGCGCGGCCATGGTGACGGTGTTATTCAGCGATCTGAGCATCGGCATGATGTTCGCCATATTTGGCTACCTCTGGTTCATGCTGACCCCGGTGCAGGAGATGCTGAACATGCAGTATGCCTGGTTCGCCGCCAACGCGGCCCTGAGCCGCATCAACCGTCTTCTGGAACTGGAAGAGGAGCCTCGTTATCCGGCGCTGGAAAACCCGTTCCGGGGTCGCCACACAGTGGGGCTGACCCTCAGGGATGTTCATTTCAGCTACGACGGCGAGCCCGTATTGAGGGGCATAAACCTCGACCTGAAACCGGGCGAAAAAGTGGCGGTGGTGGGGGCGAGCGGCGGTGGCAAATCCACACTGGTTCAGGTCATCCTCGGTATGTATACGCCCCAGCGGGGGGAGGTCCTGATCGACGGCGTGCCGGTCCAGCGCATCGGGCTGCCCTGCCTGCGGGAGCACGTAGCCACCGTGCTGCAGCACCCGGCACTGTTCAATGACACCGTGCGCCAGAACCTTACGTTGGGGCGTGACAAGCCCGAGTCCGAGCTCTGGGAGGCCCTGCGCATCGCCCAACTGGATAAAACCGTTGCGATGATGCCCGACCAGCTCAATACCATGATCGGGCGCCAGGGCGTTCGCCTGTCAGGCGGCCAGCGGCAACGATTGGCGATCGCCCGGATGATCCTGTCGGACCCGTCGGTGGTCATCCTCGACGAAGCCACGTCGGCCCTGGATGCCGAGACCGAGTTCCAGTTGCACCGGGACCTGGAAGCCTTCCTGCGCCAACGCACCACCCTGATCATCGCCCACCGCCTGAGTGCGGTGAAACGGGCCGATCGTGCTTGCGTGTTTGAAGATGGCCGGATTATCGAGGAAGGCCATCACGACGAGCTGATCCAGCGCGAAGGACTTTATGCCCAGCTCTACGGAGAACGGCAGATGTAGTCATCGACCTTGGTCGGACATTCACTGGACGAATGCCGAACATTCACCGGGCGCAGTTGAACTCTGGTCAATCGGTGCAATAGTTATAGGTGACTTCACATCTCCGAGTCCTTGCACCAGTCTGTCCCGTATTGTGTATGAACCAATGTCGCGCGCACACTGATGCAAGGGCTTGCGCATGGCTCCTTGGCGCCCGTATAGCGGGGTTTGCCATGCTCAATCAGCCTTCCGGTATGTTCGGATAACGACGAAAAGGAGGCACCACATGTCGAACGACAGTCCCAGCAAAGACAGCCTGAATACCTTGTCCAGCCTGGATGCGGGTGGCAAGACCTACCACTACTACAGCTTGCCAAAGGCGGCGGACACCCTGGGTGATCTCAACCGGCTGCCGTTTTCCCTTAAGGTCCTGATGGAGAACCTGCTCCGCAACGAGGACGATACCACGGTCGATCGCAGCCACATCGACGCCATGGTGCAATGGCTGAAGGACCGCCGTTCCGAGACTGAGATCCAGTTTCGTCCGGCCCGTGTGCTGATGCAGGACTTTACCGGTGTGCCGGGGGTGGTTGACCTCGCTGCCATGCGCGAGGCCGTGAAGGCTGCGGGCAAGGACCCCGCCCTGATTAATCCGCTGTCACCGGTGGATCTGGTGATCGACCACTCGGTGATGGTGGATCATTTTGGCGATCCGTCGTCGTTCAAGGACAACGTCGCGATCGAGATGGAGCGCAACGAGGAGCGTTACGAGTTCCTGCGCTGGGGCCAACAGGCCTTTGACAACTTCCGGGTGGTGCCGCCGGGCACGGGGATCTGTCACCAGGTCAACCTCGAGTACCTGGGCAAGACCGTGTGGTCGAAAGACCAGGACGGCAAGACCTTTGCGTACCCGGACACCCTGGTTGGCACGGATTCCCATACCACCATGATCAATGGTCTGGGTATTCTGGGCTGGGGCGTTGGTGGTATCGAGGCCGAAGCCGCGATGCTGGGCCAGCCGGTGTCCATGCTGATTCCCGAAGTGGTCGGCTTCAAGGTTACCGGCAAGCTTCGGGAAGGCATTACCGCCACCGATCTGGTGCTGACGGTGACGGAAATGCTGCGCAAGAAAGGGGTCGTGGGCAAGTTCGTGGAATTCTACGGCGACGGTCTCAAGGACATGCCGGTGGCGGATCGGGCCACCATTGCCAATATGGCCCCCGAGTACGGGGCGACCTGCGGCTTCTTCCCGGTCGATGAGCAGACCATCAAGTACATGCGCCTGACCGGCCGCGAGGACGATCAGCTCGAGCTGGTGGAGGCCTATGCCAAGGCCCAAGGCCTCTGGCGGGAGCCGGGCCATGAGCCGATCTATACCGACACCCTGGAACTGGACATGGGCGAAGTCGAGGCCAGCCTGGCAGGTCCGAAGCGTCCCCAGGACCGGGTGGCCCTGAAGAACATGAAGGCGTCGTTCGAGTTGCTGATGGAGACCGCCGAGGGGCCGGCAGACTCCCGGGAGAGCAATCTGGAATCGGAAGGGGGGCAAACCGCTGTGGGCGTGGAGGACAGTTATGAACACCACGCCAGTCAGGATGTCGAGATGAATGGCGAATCCTTCCGCCTGCATCCCGGGGCGGTGGTGATTGCGGCGATTACCTCGTGTACCAACACCTCGAATCCGAGCGTGATGATGGCCGCTGGCCTGATCGCCCAAAAAGCCGTCCAGAAAGGCCTGAAAACCAAACCCTGGGTAAAGACTTCGCTGGCGCCGGGCTCCAAGGTGGTGACCGACTACCTGAGAGTTGGCGGGTTCCAGGACGATCTCGACGAACTGGGCTTCAACCTGGTCGGCTATGGCTGCACCACCTGCATCGGTAACTCGGGTCCGTTGCCGGATGCCGTTGAGAAAGCAGTCAACGATGGTGATCTGACCGTGGCATCCGTGCTCTCCGGTAACCGTAACTTTGAGGGGCGGGTGCATCCCCAGGTGAAGACCAACTGGTTAGCATCGCCGCCCCTGGTCGTAGCGTACGCGCTGGCCGGTAACGTCCGTCTGGATCTGGTTAAAGACCCTCTTGGCGTCGACAAGGACGGTAACCCGGTTTTCCTGAAGGACCTGTGGCCGAGCCAGCAGGAAATCGCGGAGGCTGTCGAAAAGGTAAAAACCGACATGTTCCGCAAGGAATACGCCGAAGTATTCGATGGCGACGCCACCTGGAAGGCCCTCAAGGTGCCCGAGAGCAAGGTGTACGAGTGGTCCGACAAGTCCACCTACATCCAGCATCCACCGTTCTTTGAAGGCATGGGGGAAGAGCCGGAAGCCATCGAGGACATCCGGGACGCCAACATCCTGGCGCTGATGGGGGATTCGGTGACCACCGATCACATTTCGCCCGCCGGCTCCTTCAAGCCGGATACACCGGCCGGCAAGTATCTGCAGGCGCAGGGTGTCGATCCGAAAGACTTCAACTCCTACGGCTCACGCCGCGGCAACCACGAAGTCATGATGCGTGGCACCTTTGCCAACGTCCGCATCCGCAATGAAATGCTCGACGGCGTAGAGGGTGGCTTCACCCGGCATGTGCCTTCGGGCGAGCAAATGCCCATCTACGATGCGGCCATGAAATACCAGGAAGAGGGTACGCCGCTGGTGGTCATCGCCGGCAAGGAATACGGCACCGGGTCCAGTCGCGACTGGGCGGCCAAGGGAACCCGCTTGCTCGGTGTCCGGGCGGTGGTGGCGGAATCCTATGAGCGGATTCACCGGTCCAACCTCATCGGTATGGGCGTGATGCCGCTGCAGTTTCCGGAAGGCACGGACCGCAAGAGCCTGAAGCTCACGGGTGAGGAAACGATCAGCATCGAGGGTCTGTCTGGCGACATCGAGCCCGGGCAGACCCTGACGATGACCGTGACCTACAAAGACGGCTCTACCGACACCTGCAAGCTGAAGTCGCGTATCGATACGGCCAACGAGGCGGTCTACTTCAAGCACGGAGGCATCCTGCACTACGTGGTGCGGGAAATGCTCAAGTCCGCGTAAACCCGCGTGACAGTGTGGGGCCCGGCGGAATGTTCCGTCGGGCCTCAGTGCGCTTCCTGCCTGACTGCCTGCGAAATAACCGGTAATTCCAGCCAGAACAGGGCACCGGCTCCCGGTGTCGAATGGTAGTCAACCTTGCCATCCATATGGGCCAT
The DNA here is from genome assembly GCF_030238305.1 of Marinobacter albus. NCBI lineage: Bacteria > Pseudomonadati > Pseudomonadota > Gammaproteobacteria > Pseudomonadales > Marinobacteraceae > Marinobacter > Marinobacter albus. Next base: position 285,520 of record NZ_JASSQD010000001.1, read on the forward strand.
CAGTTCCCGCGTGATGGCGAGCCCGAGCCCGGTGCCGCCCTTGGCTCTCCGGTCTGACGCATCCGCCTGGGAGAACTTCTGGAAAATCTGTTCCCGGAATCCCGGGGCCACCCCTTCTCCATGGTCCCTTACGCACAGCCGGATCCGGTCACGGTAGTTTTCGGTAAAGACTTTGACTTTGGCGCCGTCGGGAGAAAACTTGATGGCGTTGGAAAGCAGGTTGGTAAAGGCCTGGTCAAACCTTTGCCGGTCGACGCGGACTCCCACCGGGGCGATGGTATCGACGACCAGTTTTATCCGGCGTTCCTGGGCCAGTGGGTCGATGTTTTCAGCGCATTCCTGAACGAGCTCTGGCAGCCGGTGATCGCTGAATTTGAAGGTCATTTTTCCGGCCGCAAGTTTCTCGATGTCCAGCAAATCGTTGATCAGCATCGCCAGTTGCCGGCTGTTGCGGTAAGCGATCTGCGCCAGCTTGGAGGCCCGTTCCGGGAGTTCGCCCGCGGCGTTGTTGGCAAGCAATCCCAATGAGCCCGAGATGGAGGTAAGCGGGGTTCGCAGTTCATGACTGACGGTGGAAATAAACTCGCTCTTCAGGCGATCCACTTTTTTCTGTTCCGAGATGTCTTCGGTTATGAGCCAGATGACGGATTCACTGTCGCGGGCATCGAGCCGGAGCCCATGGAGCATCATCGGCACCAACTGCTGTTCCGCATTGGGGAAAAAGCCCTCCAGTCCACTGAATCGGACTTTCTTTTTCAGGGTGTCCCGAATGCCCGGTCTGGCAGCCTGAGGCCTGCCGTGGTGATCGAGGGGGCTGTCGAAAAAGGTCAGCGATTGCGCTGCGATGCCAAAGCTGCGTTTGAAAGCCTGGTTGGCCTGAAGCAGCACCCCGCGATGGGCACTGTAGAGCGCTATGCCAATCGGCGCGAGCTCAAACAGCCCCTTGAACCGGCGCTGCATTTTCCGGTCTTTCAGCAACAGGTTGGTGAGCCAGAAAGTGCCGGCGGTCACCACCAGAACCGTCAGGGCCAGCAAACCACGCACGAGCCAGGGCGCTTCGGGATGACTGGGCCAGCCGCGGACCGGTTCGGCGAAGAGGGTCCAACGGGTGCCGGGCATGTTCAGACTGGTCGTTACCGGGCTTTCCCACCGGTTGGAGCCTGTCCCCAGGAAGAAAGCGTCGCGGTTATCGGGGTCATCGGACGTCGACAGTCCGAACTTGAGGTCGTCGTCAAACGGGACCACACCGGCGGCCCGATAGAGTCGCTTCAGGTCCAGGATGACCGAGACGACCCCCCAGAACTCACCGGTCTGACTGTCGAAAATGGGAATGCGGCCCGCCAGCCCCTGGCCGCCCTGAACCAGGTTGATGGGGCCACTGAAAACCGCCCGGCGGGAATCGAGCATCAATTTGATCTGGTCCGGCGGCATGCTCTGGTGTGTCAGATTGAGTCCCAGTGCGGCCTCATTTCCCTCCATCGGGTAGATATTGCGAATGACGAATTCGGGAGCGAGGCCGATATTCCTCAGTTCCGGTGCCAGGCTGAAGATCACCGCGGCCAGTTCGCGAAAACGCTCTTCGTCAATGTCGGGCTGCACGGACACGTTGGCCGCCAGCCCCCAGACGGTCTGGATGTTCTGCAGGATGGTGCCCTGAAGTTTGAGGCTGAGATCATCAAGCCGCGCCTGCCACTGGTGGCGTACATCGGTTTTATGACGGCTGGTCCAGGAAGCATCGAGCGACACGGCCACGGCGACCATCAACAACAGGACACTAAGCCGGGAAGCCCAGATCAGCGAATGAAACAGTTTGTCCCGATTTTTTGAAGGCATGGCGTTCGTCTCACTGTCCGTTAGCTGGTCGGGATCTCGAGCCAGAAGCTTGCGCCCCGACCCTCGGTCGACTCGAAACCAACCCCGCCGCCCATCTGGGTCATGATCTCCCGTGTGATCGCCAGGCCGAGACCGGTGCCGCCCCTGCCTCGGGTGTTCGAACTGTCGGCCTGGGCAAATTTCTGGAAAATCCGGTGCCGGAAATTGTTCGGTATGCCCGGCCCCTGGTCCGAAACCTGAATGCGGAACTCCCCCCGGTCCAATCGGGTTCCCACGATCACTTCGCTGTGTGCCGGGGAAAACTTGATGGCGTTGGACAGCAGATTGGCCAGGGCCTGGTCAAGGCGGTGGCTGTCAACGGGGAGTTCCTGGTCCGGATGATGGTCGTCAAAGCGGACGGTGATGACCCGGTCAACGGCATAGGTGCGCATGCGATCAATGCAGTCCTCAATCAGGGGACTGACGGTTTGACGTTGCAGGCGAATTTTCATTTTGCCGGAGACCAGTTTTTCCATGTCCAGCAGATCGTCAATCAGTTGCTTCAGCTGGTCGCTGTTACGGGCCGCGATGGCGATCATTCGATCCACCTGTTCCGGCAACGCTCCCAATGCGCCACCGGCAATGAGACCCAGGGAGCCGGCAATGGACGTCAGCGGTGTCCGCAACTCATGGCTGACGGTGGAAATGAACTCGTTCTTCATCTGTTCCACCTTCTTGCGTTCGGATATGTCCTCAATCAGCGACCAGACCAGCGTACGACCCGATGCGTTGGTAATCAGGAGGCCCTGGATAACCGCGGGATAGGTGGAGTTATCCTTGCGCACGATGTCCTGTTCAAAAGGACCGAAACGGCCGGATTCCTCAAGTTCCGATAAGGCGCGACCGCGTAATCCGGTGAATTCGCCCTCGGGCAACAGTTGCTGGAAATCGAGCACCATGAACTCTTCCCGGGTGTAGCCCGTGGGCTCAAGCAAGGCCTGATTCACATCCAGGAAACTGACCTGATGGAAGTCGTTCAGGGCAATGCCGATGGGCGATAACTCGAACAGTCGCCGCAGTTCGTCCTCACTCTCTTGCAGGGCGAGCTGGATTCGTTTTTTGTCATCAATATCAGCAATGTAGCCGTGCCACATAATGCTCTTGTCTGCCAGGAGTTCCGGAGTTGCACGGCCCTCGACCCAGCGCCACTCACCGTCGCCACGGCGCGTACGGTATTGCTGCTGCCACACGGAAAGCTGCTGGGCCGATGCGGTGATACTGGCGCCAACGGTTGCAAGATCGTCCGGGTGTATGCGGGAGAAGACCGGCGATGCATCGTCAGAAACCTCCTCACTCTCGACGCCGTAGATTTCCCGTATGCCCGGTCCTGAAAACGGAAACGCCGACGAGCCGTCTGGCCACAGCCGGTACTGGTAAAGCATGCCCGGCGTCTGCTCTACCAGTTTGGTCAGGGTCTGAACGCTGATACGCCGTTCGAGGACGCCGGCCACCCAGCGTGCCAGCAGGGTGACAAACGTGACTTCCGTTTCGGAGAATCCCTGTTCTCGAGGCTCCGGCGAGGAAAAGTTGAGCGTGCCGAACAGTCGGTCATGGAGGTAGATGGGCGCGGCGACGTAGCTTTCGAGACCGAACAGCTCGTAACAGGGATGATCCCGGTAAGGCGAGCGTGCCATGTGCTCAATAGCCAGGCTGTCGTCCTGCTCCACCATGATCGAGCAGTAGGTATCGGGAAGCGAAAAACTGAGCCCTTCCTCAAGCCCGGCGTCCTCCGGCGCATTGAACCACAGAACGGTGTAAACGCTGCTGGTGATCTCGCTGACAATGGCAAGGGGCATGTCCAGGTACTCGGCTCCGAGACGCAACGCCTTGCGGATGCGTGCGTCGTCGTCCGTTTCCGGGTCCAGTGCAAGGTCGTTCAGAATGCTCAGGGCGGTGTTCTGCTGCTGCATCTTCTGCAGATTGGCCATCTCCGCGGAGACATCTGCATGGGTGCCGTACATTCGCAAGGGTTGGCCATCTTCGGTCCATTCGAAGACCCGGCCCCGATCATGAACCCACACCCAGTGCCCATTCTTGTGCTGCATCCGGCAGCGGCAGTCGTATTCGTCGAGGTCGCCAGCGAAATGGGCCATCAACAGTCGCTCTGATTCCCGTAAGTCCTCGGGATGGGCAAGGTTGAGCCAGGTCTGGATGCTGACCGGTTCCAGTTCCTCGAGCCGATATCCGCAGATTTGAGCCCAGCGTTCATTAAAGACAGTTTCGCCCGTCTGGATGTTCCATTCCCAGGTTCCGACCCGGGTGCCATCAATCACCGCCCGGGCCCGCCGCTCGCTCTGCTTGAGATTCTGGTAGAACTCCGAGGCAGCCTGCAGATTGATTTCCCGCTCGACACAATCGGCAAGCTCCCGAAGCAGGATGCGGTCGTCTCCGGAAAGGCGGCGTGGAGCTTGATCGATGATGCACAGCGTACCCAAGCGGAAGCCGTCGGCGCTGTGCAGGGGCGCGCCCGCGTAGAAGCGAATATGAGGGACCTTGGTGACCAGCGGATTGTCGTGGAAACGCTCGTCGTTGAGGGCATCTTCAATGACCAGAAGGTCCGAATGCAGGATCGCGTGGCCACAGAACGAAATGTCACGAGGCGTCTGGGGAACGTCCAGGCCCTGGCAGGATTTGAACCATTGCCGGTTACGGTCAACCAGGGTGACCAGCGCAATGGGAACACCGAAGATCCTGCGGGCCATGCGAGTGAGGCGATCAAACCGTTCCTCGGGGCTGGTGTCCAGTAACCCGGAACGGACCAGGGCGGCCTGTCGCCCCAGTTCGTTGGATGTGAATTCCGGCGCTTTCATGGTGTTTTCAGGCCTTTTGTGCGGCAGTGGGGAGCTCTATCCAGAAACTGGCCCCCTGATCGTAGTAGTACCCGATTCGGCCGTGCATCAGTGCGATCAGTTCCCGGCAGATGGCCAGCCCAAGCCCGGTGCCGGTGTTTGATCTGGTGCTTCCGGCTTCCGCCTGGGAAAAACGCTCGAACAGGCGTTCTACGAAACTCTCCGGCACGCCGTCACCATTGTCCTGAACAACGATGCGCAGTGACTGGTCGCCGCCCGGTTGAACCCGGATTTTCACATTGCCACGGGCGGGTGAGAACTTGATGGCATTGCTGACGAAGTTGTCGAGGATCTGGCGTAAGCGGTGAGGATCGGCGACGACGGTATGTCCGGGGTCGCACTCGGCTGTCAGAGTCACCTGGTGGTCGTTTGCCATGGCCTGATTGCCCGACACTGCTGCTTCGATAATCGGGGTTAACGGTTCCTGCCCCAGGGTGACGGCCATCTGGCCCGCAGACAGTTTGCTGAAGTCCAGCAAATCCGAAATCAGAAGTTGCAGTCGCTCACCGTTTCGAAGCGCCAACGTGTTCATCTGTTGGGCCCGTTCAGGCAGGTCTCCGGCGGCACCCGACTGGATCAGTCGCAGCGCACCATTAATCGAGGTCAGGGGCGTGCGCAGTTCGTGGCTCACGTTGGAGACAAAGTGCTCCTTCATCTGAGCAATGGAATCCCGTTCATCCATCAGGCGATTGAACGCCAGGGCGAGGTTCCGGACTTCACCCGGGCCGACGGGGTCCAGCCGGGCTGCCTCCGACGTATTCCGGACCATGTTCTCGATCTTGCGGGTCATGCGATCCAGAGGGGTGGTGGCTGACCGGCTGAGCAGATAGCTGACCACAGCAATCATCATCGCGATGCCCAGGCTGATCCCCAAAAATCGGCCGAACGAGGCCTCCGCCGGTGCTGTGGCCCAGTCGAAGGGGACCGCACGAACAAACTGCCAGCCAAGTTTCTGCAGATGACTGGTGGCGTATATCAGGACCTCGCCATCTGGCCCCTGGGTCTGGCCAAAGCTGATGCCGGACAACGCGGCATCGATCAGAGGGTTTGTGCCGGGGGGCGGCAAGGACTGGATACCTTTTTCGGGTGTCGGTCCACCTTCAATGTAGAGAAAGTTGTTGGTATCGATGACCTTGAATCTGGCGTCGTCGTTGGAAATTTCGCTCAGCATTTCCGCAGGAATGATGCTGGTTTCGCCCAGATTGATGGTGCCGCCAAGGAACCCGAGAAGGTCGCCGTCGTCGGTTTCAATGGGGGCGACGAAGGAAATCAGCGGGACGCCGGTTGTGCGGCCCATGATGGGCCGGCTGATGACCGGTTGCCGGGTTTCTATAGCCTCTTTGATATGTTGCCGGTCGGCATAATTCGTTCCGATTCGGCCGGGCACAGAGATCGTCTCTGCAATGGCCGTGGCCTTGTCATCGAACACCAGGATTCCGTCCGGGAACAGGGACTGCAGCAGTCGCTGTCTCTCAAGTTGTTCGCCAATGTCCTCAAGGCTGTGCAACCGGTCGCCATGGCTCAGCATACTGGCGGATTCCGCCAGAACATCCAGTTTCAACTGCAACCGCTGGTCAACTTCTGCTGAAATCCGGCGGGTTTCATACAGCTGCTGTTCGGTCAGGATGGTCTCAAAATCATCAACCAGGGCACTGTAGGCAATCAGCAGCACGGACCCGACAGTCGCAATGGTTCCGACGAGAATAATCAGGGCAATACGGGTGCCCAGTGAAAATGAGCGCAAACCGACTTCCTTCTGGTACTTTGCTGGAATTACTGCTTTGATGTCTCTCGGAGTCTGGCACATTCGAATAGTGGAGCAGATTACACTGAAGAGCCATGTCTGAAGAGAAAAAATCTGAAGTTGCAAGGAAGCTGGAACTTCTGAAGCTGCGGTTCAAGGAAAAAGCAACGACAGAGATTGGTCTCCTGCAGGGAGCCGTGGAACGCTTTCGTGCAGGTGATTATTGCGCCAGTGACATCACTTCGGTCTACCATTCCCTCCATCGACTATCCGGGTCCGCGGGCACCTTTGGATTTGCAGCCCTTGGTGAGGAAGCCCGATCGCTGGAAAGGCTGGTAAAGCCGCTGGCCGATACCGATGATGGTCTGCCGGAGCGGGGCCTGACAACGGCGCAGGTCCGTGAGGTCGTCAATGAGGCCTTCGTATCCCGGGTTGCGAATCTGGCAAGCCTTGTGTCCCAGGAGCAGGGGGCGCCCAAGCCCCATGACCCTTCCTCCCCGCTTATCTTCGGCAATAAAACAGAAGATTCGGTCGTGCTTATCGTGGACCCGGAGCCGGATTCGGCCCGTGACCTGACCTGCGGACTGGAGCACTACGGTTTCCTGGTCAACGTCTTTTCCTCGATCGAGAGCGCGCTGGCAAACGGGGCGGCGGGCGTTTCCGCCCTGGTCGTCAGGGATGAACTTGTGATCCGCGAGAGTGGGATCCTCGATGCGTTGGCGGTCAAACCCCCGATCATCTGTATTGGCGCCGAGGATTCCTTTACCGGGCGGTATGCGCTGGCAGAGCGCGGTGTCGACGGCTTTGTCTGTGAGCCAGTGGATATCCCGGTGCTGGCGGACTACATGGAACGGCTCATTACAGAACGCGATGAGGGCCGGTCCGGCCGAGTCATGATCGTGGATGATGACCCTGAATTGCTGGAACATTATGGACTGGTACTGGAGAACGGCGGGATGGAAGTCCGACGGGTGAACAATCCGGCCCAGATTCTGAGTGTCCTGTCGGAGTTCAGGCCCGACATCATGCTGATGGATGTGCAAATGGGGCAGTTCAGTGGCCTCAACCTGGCCCGGATGCTTCGATTCGATCCGGAATGGCTGGGTCTCCCGATCATTTATCTTTCCTCCGAGGAAGACCGGGAATTCCAGGTTGAGGCCCTGTCCCAGGGCGGTGATGATTTTCTTACCAAGCCGGTATCCGATAGGTTCCTGCTGCGAGCCGTTGCAGTGCGCTGTTACCGCGCGAGGCAACGGGACAAATTGGCCTCAAGGGACAGTCTGACCGGGCTGCTCAAGCATTCGTTGGCCAAATCGGAAATCCACAAGGAGCATGCCCGGTGCACGCGCCTGGGGCAGACGTCTGTCGTCGCAATGCTCGACCTCGATCACTTCAAACAGGTCAATGACCGGTATGGGCACCGAACCGGTGACCTGGTCATCAAGGGGCTGGCAAACCTGCTGCGGCACAGGCTCAGGAAGTCGGACATGATTGGCCGATACGGCGGCGAGGAATTCGTGGTCGCGCTGCCGGACTGTTCTGTCGAAGACGCTCAACGAGTCCTTCAGTCCGTGTGCGACCACATGTCCGGGATCGTATTCAGTGGCGGTGGCCGGGAATTTTCCGTGACTCTGAGCGTCGGGATGGCGCCGCTCGGAGATTTCCGGACCAGTGATGACGCCCTGGAAGCTGCGGATCAGGCCCTTTACCGGCGCAAGCAGAGCGGTCGCAACGGCGTCACAGTCAGTGGTGACGAACCGGAAACGGTCGGGACGGTCAGCTGATTTATGGATGCTCTGGTCGTTGAAGATGACGATCTGATGGCACTGAATCAGGCGCTGGTGACCAGTGAAGCGGCGCCGGCCAAAGAACGCAGCAAGCTGCTGCGACAACTCGGACTGGAAGACTGGCAGTCAACAGGGGACGACGAGGGACAGGACTATGCAGGAGGATGAGATGGCGGGTGCAGGTATCGAGCTTGAGAAAATCATGCTGGTTGAGGACGAGGAAGACATCCGCGCGGTGGCGGAACTGGCGCTCGAAGCCGTTGGTGGGTTTACCCTGAAAACCTGTGCCTCCGGCCAAAGCGCACTGGCGACCATTGCGGCGTTCCAGCCACAACTGATTGTGCTGGATGTGATGATGCCCGGCATGGATGGTCCGACCACCCTGAACGCGATCCGCCAGCAGCCGGGATTTGCCCGGACCCCCGCCGTTTTCATGACCGCAAAGGTGCAGCCCGATGAGGTCAGTGGTTATCTCTCCCAGGGCGCTGCCGCAGTGATTCCCAAGCCTTTCGATCCAATGGCATTGTCGGACCGGATTCGCGAGATATGGGACAGCCTGGCCCCGGATACCCACCCCGATTGACTTCATCTGGCGGCTCGCACTGGTGTCGCGGCCGGCGATTCGGTTACCCTGTGGGAATGAATCCCTGGCATCACCGAGGCCCCTGTCATGTCGTCTGAACCCTCCCAGAATGAGCTGAAAGCCAAGCTGAATCTGGAAACTTCCCGCATTCACTGGCACGACCTGCAAACCTATTTTGCCCGGGGGCAGGTGGTTCGGGTTGCGCCGGAACTCGACCTGCTGGAGGTGGCGACCGAGCTGGCAGCCGACAACAAATCCCGGTTCCAGCAATGGATGTCCGATGGCCAGGTGGGGGATATCCCTCCGGACCTGGCCCAGGCCTGGTACGACAACAACACCGAGCTGTGGGCGGTGGTGATTGCCCCGTGGGTACTGGTTCAGGATCGGTCTGGCCATGTCCTGCACTGACTTCACCGTTATTTCCGTATGAAACTGCACTATTTCCACGGTCGTAGCCCCCTGAAGGCACTGGTGATGGTTCGGCGCGAACACCGTCTCGAACTGTTTATCAAGCCGGTCGGTGAAGGGGCCTGGGCCCTGGTTGCCCTGACCGGCCCCGACCGTGGGCAGCCGGAGCGTCAGCATTGCCAGGGCCCCTGGCGGACCTTGGCGCGGGCCGAGTCGGTCCTGCGCAGTACCGCCGGGGCCTTGATGGGAAACGGCTATGAGCCGTGCCCGTCGGATTATGTGGTGTGGTCGGTGACTGCCCAGCGCCTGGCCCGTAATATACGCACTGACCAGGGTGCCGGCGCTGCCCGGACGACACTGGATCCCGACCAGTTCGAACCCATTGCCTGACTGAAAATCCCTTCTTTACCCTGCTTGAGGACACCATGCTGACCGGTGCATTGCTGATTCTTGCTCCCCTGTTCCTGGGGTTTGCCCTGCCATTGACGAGCCGTCGTGCGATGACAGTGATTCACTACCTGGTGGAGACGCTGGTTTATTTTATCCTGGGTCTGCTGGGCGTGGGTTTAGGACAGATGGAGGGTCTTGCCACTCAGTTGGGCGGCATGGCGGTTCAGGTATTGGTGCTGGTGGTTGTCCTGTTCGTAGCTAACATGGCCGGGCTCTGGCTGTTTCATCGCTGGCAGCCAATGACACCGGTCCATGGCACCGAAGGCGAGGGCCCCGGGTACCGTCGACTCTTCATGGCGGGGCTCAAGCCTTTGTTGGCGGTGACAGTCGGACTGCTGGCCGGATTCTTCCTGTTGCCCAGGTTGCCGTTGATCGAGGACGTCGCCACCTGGTCTCTGATGCTACTGTTATTCCTGATCGGGCTACAGCTCCGGAATGCTGGCCTCTCACTGCGAAAGTTGCTGATGAACCGTCAGGGCCTGGGCATTGCCCTTGCACTGACCCTCAGTTCTCTGGTGGCAGGCGCCCTGCTGATCCCGGTGCTGGCATTGCCCTGGCATGATGTGCTGGCACTGGCTTCCGGGTTTGGCTGGTACTCACTGTCCGGGATTGTGGTCGGAGAGGCGTTGGGACCAGCCTGGGGCGGGGTCGCCTTCCTGAATGACGTGCTGCGGGAGATCATTGCGCTGGCCATCATTCCCCTGCTGATTTCGACCCGTCCGGCCATGGCCATCGGTTACGGCGGTGCCACGGCGATGGATTTTACCCTGCCTGTGATACGCAGCAGCGGCGGCCTGGCGTGTGTGCCCGTGGCGATTGCGTCGGGCTTCCTGTTGTCGTTTCTGTCACCGGTCCTGATGGGTATTTTCCTGTCCCTGGGCTAATTTGGCGCTCTGCAGGACCGGTAAGGGTTTTACCCGTAACTCCCACACAGTAAGATTAAAAGAAGTTAACTTCTTCTCCGTGGAATGACCCATGCACCGTCGCCACTTTCTAGGATTTTCCGTTGCCGCCGTCATGGCGGCAACGGGCATTTCCGGATGTGGCCGATCGCAGCCGCTCCGAATGGGTATTCATCCATGGATTGGCTATGAACCCCTGTATCTGGCCGAGGAGTTTGGCTGGCTGTCCGAGTCGGTAACCCTGTTCAAGGGTGAGGCTGCGGCGGATTCTATGGCCGGCCTGCTCTCCGGAGCGCTTGATGGCGCCGCCCTTACCCTGGATGAGATGCTTAGGGTGAAGGACCAGGGCGGTGATCCGGTGGTTGTCGGAGTGACGGATGTTTCCGCCGGTGCCGATGCGCTGATCGTGCAGCCGTCCATCAGGGAACTGCCTGAACTCAAGGGGAAACGGGTTGCAGCCGAACTTGCCGGTGTCTCCGGGATCCTGTTGATCAAGATCCTGGAACGGGCAGGGCTGAGCCGTGACGATATCGTTCAGGTCGATCTTCCGGTCAATGAGCATGTCGATGCCTGGCGGCGAGGACAAGTGGATGCTTCCGTGTGCTATGAACCTGTTGCCTCGATTCTCCAACGTCAGGGTGGCGTCCGGTTGTTTGACAGTGGCGATCTGCCAGAGACCATTTTCGATGTGCTGGTGGTGAACCGCGAAACAGCCGAGAACAACCCCAGGGCGGTCCGGGATCTTCTGAACGCGCATTTTGCCGGGCTGCGGCACCTGGTCCGCAACCTGCACGATTCGGTTTACCGCGTCGCCAGTCGTCAGAACACCTCACCGGCGGCAATCAGACAGGCGCTCGCGACCGTGATGCTGCCTGACCTGGCCGCGAACCAGCGGTATATGGCGTCGACCGGTCGGATTGAATATATTGCGCGTAGCCTGGGTCATATCATGACGAGCGAGGGCATGATCAGCCGGATGCCCGATTCGCGACGACTTTGTGATCCATCCTTCCTGCCCCGGAGTGTCATTTGAGGGCTCTGATTCTGGGTGTGTCACTTATGCTTCTGCAGGTCGCGGTTCTGCTGCCACCAGCAGCCTGGGCGACCGGCCCGACGCTGACATTCGGTGTGTTTGCCTCGCGGCCCGAGGCCATTCTGAGAGACCGGTATGAACCTCTGACCGGATACCTGTCGGAGGCTATCGGAAAACCCGTTGAGCTGAAACTGCTGAACCAGCGCCAGATAAATCGTGCACTGGCGTCCAACCGGCTGGATTTCATCGTAACCAATCCGAGTCATTTTCTGATGATTCGCAGTGAGCGCAGCCTGACAGGCGTGCTCGCCACCGTGATGCGAACCTGGCAGGGTACGTCCACGACGAGCCTCGGCGGTGTCATCATCACCAGTGCCCGCCGCACGGATATCAATAGCCTGACGGATATCCGGGGCAAAAGTATTGCCACGCCGGGTGAGCACTTCCTGGGTGGGTACCAGGCCCAGGTGCTGGAGCTGATGGAGGTCGGGCTGGATGTCCGTCGCGAAAACCGGATCAAGCTGGTCGATAGTCACGACCGGGTGATTCGTGCGGTCCTGGCGGGCGATGCCGATGTCGGCTTTGTCCGCTCCGGACTGCTGGAAGAACTGACCGTAAGCCAGCCAGCCCTGATGGACCAGTTGCAGGTGGTGAACGAGCAGCAGCTCACGGGATTTCCGTTCCGGGTATCCACCCGCCTGTATCCGGAATGGCCCCTGGTCGCGCTCCCCCATGTTGACAGCCGGATTATCCGCCGGACCGCCTCCGCCCTCTTTGCCCTGGAGGAGAATGCCCCGGTTGCCCGAGCGGCGGGTATTGCAGGTTTCTCGCCACCGGCGGATTACCAGTCAGTGGAATATCTGGCCCGTGAGCTTCGCATTGCGCCCTACGATCAGGTGCCCGAACTCACCTGGATCGATGCCCTGCACCAGTACCGGATCTGGGTGTTCACGGTCCTGATCCTGGTGATGCTGCTGGTTACCAGCACACTCTGGCTGGCCAAACGGACGCGCCAGCTGTCTGTCGAGCAGGGACGGCTGCGTCGGCTCATCGTAAGTTGGCCTCAACCCATGCTGATGATCCAGGACGGGCTGTTTGTGGATACCAACCGGTCCGCGGTGGAGTTGTTCGGGTATGCTTCCCGACAATCGCTGCTGGGCAAGGACATCGCCAGCTTCTCTCCCGAACTGCAGCCGGATGGCACATTATCCCGCCAGAAAATGAAGGTGCTTGTCACCCGGGTCAGCGAAGGCGAGGTGAGCCAGGGCGAATGGGTATTTCAGCGGGCCGACGGGACCCGTGTCTGGGTCGATATGACCATCGCCCCCGCCCACGACTCGGTTGAGAGGAAACCCTTGCTGCTATGCTCGCTGTACGACATTACCGGGCGTAAACAGGCAGAGCAAAAACAGCGGCTTGCGGCCAGTGTCTTTGATTACGCCCGGGAAGCCATTTTCATCACCGATCGCCACGGCATGGTGGTGGACGTGAACGATGCCTTCGTTTCGATCACCCGAAGCCCGCGCAGTTACGCCATAGGCGCGTCGCCGCCACTGCCCATCGATGAAGGCAGCAGCGTGTTCCAGAGTGCCCGAGCCCAGGGGTTCTGGCACGGTGAGTTCACCGCTAAGCGGGGAGACGGTGAACCCATGGCACTGGCGGTGACGATCAGTTCCGTTCGCGACGAAAATGGAAATATCACCCATTTTGTCGGTATTTTCAGTGACGTTACGCGCCTGAAAGAGCAGGAGCAAAAGTTGCTGACCCTGGCCCATTACGATGCCCTGACCGGCCTGCCGAACCGTGTGCTGTTTGCCGACCGGCTGCAACAGGCCATGGCCCAGGCCCGGCGGCAGGACTACCGGTTGGCGGTCGTCTACATTGATCTGGACGAGTTCAAGCCCATCAATGACGCCTTTGGCCACCAGGCCGGTGACAGGTTGTTGGTGCAGGTCGCCGAACGGATGCGTCTGGCCTTGCGCGAGGAAGATACACTGGCACGCCTGGGGGGCGACGAGTTCGCTGCGCTTGTCATCAACATGAGTGACGAAGGCAACCTTGAAGGCTTGCTGTCCCGGATACTGAGCGCAGTATCTGAACCGGTCTGGGTGTCCGGCCACCGTGTGGAGGTGTCCGCCAGTATCGGCTACACCTTGTTCCCCCAGTACCCTGATCTTGATGGCGACCAGTTACTTCGCCAGGCGGATCAGGCCATGTATCGTGCCAAGCAGAGGGGTAAAAACCGTTACTGCCGTTTTGTTCCGGACAGTTTCTGATCCGAGCTTGTTACGGTTTCCGTCGTCGGTGCCCAATTCAGGGACTTGCTCCATTGATCGGATAACCGGCGTACCGTGCTGAGGTTGTCCAGTGACTGCTCCCCGAGGCTGGTGGCCAGTTCCCGCCGGACGATCATTTCCAGCAGGGCCGATTTCAGCTCGTGGTAGGTCTGCTCCGCTTCGTTGACTCGGCCGGGCGATGGTTCATCCGCTGCAATCAAACCCCGGAGTTCTTCCAGATACCGCTCCAGTACCGGTTGCAGGGGCGCGAACTCCGGTTGGTCGCAGGCATCGCGCAGATGCAGCAGCCTTGGCGCCAGTGTGGTCGCCTCCGCCAGGTAGCGGCAGGTCCGGATGCTACGGGTGAGGGCGTCGACGTTGCTGGGATGCAGCTTTTCGGCGCGGAGTCTGGAAATGTACTCGTTGATGGCCGTGTTCAGGCTGAGCACGGCCTCGGATTTCGGTTGGATCTGCGCGGGTTTTAATGCCTCCCGGTCGATGCAGACCCGAAGCAGGCCGCGGGTCAGTTCGATCAGCCGCCTCATTTCCTGGTCAACAGCACCCATCGCCAGCTCCGGCGTCGATATCAGGGTGTCATCCAGATAACGGGGTTTGGCATTGTCCTCCTCTTTGCTCCGGAACAGGCGGCCCAGAAATCGGGCTAATCGCGCCGCGAACGGCAGCATGATGAGGGCGCCCAGAACGTTGAACCGCGTGTGAAACAGCGCCAGCAGAACCGCCGGATGAGCATCGTGCTCGAACCACCGGGCCAGGGCGACAACCAGCCACAGCATCGCAGGCAGGATGATCACCGCGATGCCGGCGGTAACCAGATTGAAGATGACGTGTCCGAGCGCAAGCCGCCGCGCACTGGCTGTGGCACCGAGGGCTGCAATGGCAGCGGTGGACGTGGTGCCGAGATTTGCGCCAATAACCGCCGCCGCAGCGTGCTCAAGCATCAGGAGCTGGCCCGCGGCAGCGCTCAGAATGATGGCAAGGGCAGCGCTCGACGATTGCGTCAGTAGTGTGGTCAGAAAGCCGATCAGCACGAACACCGGCAGTCCGTAGCCCTGGCCAGAGATGTCTGCGCCATGGAAGCCGTTGGTCAGCCCCCCGAGGGACTCTTTCAGCAGCGACAGCGCCAGGAAAAACAGCGCAAAGCCGGCGAGGGCCTGGCCCACGGCCTTGATGCGGTGCGCTGTTCCCAGCAGCCGAAGTGCCATGCCAATGGCGAGCAACGGCATGGCGAAGGCTTCGATGTTGATACCAAAGCCCACCAGACTGACCAGCCAGCCGGTTATCGTGGTGCCAACGTTGGCGCCGAAGACCACCCCCAGCGACTGCCCAAGGTTGAGCAGGCCGGCGTTGACGAAACCGATGGTGGCAACGGTGACAGCGCTGGACGATTGAACCAGACCGGTAATCAGTACGCCGGTGGCAAACCCCTTCAGCGGCGTCTTGGTCCAGGTCCCGAGCAGGTGGCGCAGCTGATGCCCTGCGGCCTGTTTCAGGCCATCCGTCATCATCTCCATGGCCAGCAGGAAAAGCGCCAGTCCGCCGAGAATCTCGAATATGGATGCGGTCATCGAGGTGTCGTGCTTTCCAATGGGAGGATTCTGGAAGCTTAGCAGACGAGAGGGTGGGCTCTACCGACTCAGATCAGGAACTTGCGGACATCAATCCGGTAATCATCCGGATCCACGGACTGGAGGATATGGTCCTGGGTGCCGGGTTTGGCCAGATCAATGGTGTCTACGGTAATCGGAATCCGGAACCTGGTGTGGTACATCACTCGCACCACCGGCAGGCGCTGATCGTGTTCATTGGCTTCCACCACCACGCCCAGACGGCCGCTGGCCAGAAGCACCAGGGCCCCAACCGGGTACAGGCCGATGCAGCGGATAAACTCCATGACCAGGGAAGGATCCAGGTGGTCGCCACTCCATTCCAGCAGCTTCTTCAGGCCCTGGGTTGGGGTCATGCCCTTGTGATAGACCCGGTCGGAGGTGATGGCATCATAGACGTCCGTGATCGCGACCATCCGGCCATAGATCGATATTTCCTCGCCCCTGAGGCCGTCCGGATAGCCGGTACCGTCCAGACGTTCGTGGTGCTGGGCGGCGGTAATTACGGACAGTTCGCCGATACCTTCCGTGGTTGCCAGGATATCCCGGGAATGTCGGGCGTGCAGCTTCATGACCTCGAACTCTTCCGCGGACAGGCGCCCGGGTTTGTTCAGGATTTCATCCGGTGTCAGGATCTTGCCCAGATCGTGGAGCAGGGCGCCAACGACGGTCTGGTGCAGCGTATCGGCGGGTAACGACCGGTAGTTGCCGAACAGCGACATCAGGACACTCAGATTGACGGAGTGCTCCAGCAGGTAGTTGTCCTTTTCCCGAATGCGTCCGAGACAGCTGAGCGCATTGGCGTTGCGCAGTACCGAGTACTGCAACTCGTCGGCGAGTTTGTGGATCGGGGCAATGTCGATGGCGCCGCCGATCTTCACGTTGTTCATGAAGTTGCCCACCAGCCCCTGGGCCTGGCGGTGAATCTTCTGGGCGATGACCAGCTCTTCGGCCACAGGCACCTGCGGTCGGAGCCCGGGGGATTGTTCCCCCGCGCTCTGCAGAGCGGCCTCATTGCGCCGATCCACCTCGGCGGCGGTTTCGGCATCCTGGGTGTCCAGTCCTTTCGAGGCATCGATGTAGACGAACGCGACCCCCATCTGGCGGATTTTCTCGATGGTTTCCTCTTTCTTGATGACGCCCCGCTTGCGCTGGCTGTTGTGAGGAATCCAGTCGTTGTTGAGGTCGGCGATGTACATGCCGACCTTCAGGGCCGAAATGGGAATGCGCTTGATCATTAACCGGGGAAGAACGTCCGCAGGCTATTCTGGTAGGTTTTGCGCAAGACCTCGTCCAGCGCCAGCCCCTTCACCTCGGCAATCTTTTCCGCCACGAACGGCAGGTAGAACGGGGCATTTTCGCGACCGCGATAGGGCACCGGTGTGAGAAAGGGGGCGTCAGTTTCCAGCAGGATCTGTTCAATGGGCGCCATCCGCACGATGTCGCGTACGTTTTCCGCCTTGTTAAACGTGGTGATGCCGTTGAAACCCAGGCACCAGCCCTGGTCCAGTGCGTATCTGGCCAGTCCCGGTCCCGAGGTGAAACTATGAATCACGCCCCGGCGGGTCAGGGTGTCCTCGAACTCCCGGAGAATCGCGATGGTGTCGTCGTCCGCCTCGCGGCTGTGGATGACCACCGGCTGGTCATGGTCGCAGGCGATCTGAAGCTGGCGGCGGAAAACCTCCCGCTGCACGTCCCGGTCAGCGTTGTCGTAGAAGTAATCCAGCCCGATCTCGCCCACCGCGACAATTTTGTTGTCGCTGGCGTGGGCCCGAATCTCCGCCTCGGCGGCGTCGGAATAGCTTTCCGCGTCGTGGGGATGGATCCCCTGGGTGCCGTAGACCCACGGTGCCACCTGGCTGAGCTCGCGGACCCGGGCCAGATTGTCCGGGGACACGGCAATGGTGATCACCTTCTCGATGTTGACTCGCTGGCTCTGATCCAGGGTCTCCTCCAGAGGGCGGTCCTTGAGGTAGTCCAGATGGCAGTGGGTTTCGATAATGGGATGATCGAAAACGGGAATCTCGCGACGTTTTTTGCTCATTGCCGTGCGTTCAACTCCATCGCAGTCTCGGTGAGACTGCTATCCTGAGAATTTGGTTGGCCCAAGTTTACCAGCTTGTACGATTGTTGACGCCCATTACAGCGATAGGGAGTTCCCGGCATGCGTGTTTCCAAGTTTGCAAAGAGCTGGTTTTACGACCCTGACAGACCCCGGTTCCATGACTACCCGTATCTGCTGGAGGATGACGACACGCTACCGGCACTGGAATCCAGCCTGGAGGAGATCGGGGAATACCAGCGCCGGCTGTGGGCCAACCGGAACCGGGCACTGCTGGTGGTGATTCACGGTCCGGACACCAGTGGTAAGGACAGCCTGATCCGTACACTTGCCACCTACGCAGACCCGGCAGGCTTTCATGCCTGGTCGTTCAGTCGTCCTCAAGGGGCGGAAACCCGCCATGATTTCCTGTGGCGCGTGGTGCCATTCCTGCCCGGGTTTGGCGAGATGGTTGCCTTTAACCGAAGTCATCATGAGGCGGTAATCAGTGAACGGATCTGGCCGGTTCATGCCCCCGAAAGTTATAACTGGCATAACCGGTACCACGCCATCCGGAACTTCGAATCGAATCTGGTGGAGGAGGGCACCACGGTCGTCAAAATCTGGCTGAACCTGTCGGAAGACGAGCATCGCCGTCGGCTGCTGCAGCGACTGGACAAACCCCGCAAGCGTTGGAAATTCGACCGGTCCGATATTGATGGCTGGGAAAAACGCGATCAGTATGAGGCCTTTGCTGAAGAAGCCATGGCCCAGACCCATTCCCGGGAGGCGCCCTGGTTTGTGGTGCCGGGCGATCGGAAGCCCCAGGCCCGGACGATTGTCGCGGCTATCCTGGCGGAACAGTTGCAGCGGCTGGCTCCGGACTACCCGAGCGAGGACAGGGAAGTACTGGATGAGTACCGTCGACTGCTGGCCAGCAAGGGCGTGAAGTAAACCGACACAGGGAGGCGCAGATGCGCATAGTTGTAGTGGGCGGGGGCGTTGTGGGGGTAACCACGGCGTACGAACTGAATCGCCGCGGTCATCAGGTAACGGTGCTGGAACGGCACGAGGTGGCGGGCAACGAGACTAGCAAGGGCAACGCCGCCCAGCGTTCGTACGGGGCGGTATATCCCTGGGCAGACCCTGGCATGGTGTTCAAGGCCGTACCCTGGCTGCTGAAACAGGACGGCCCGTTGAAAATGCGGATGCCGCCTTCCGTCGAGGCCATCAGATTCCTGTTTGCCACCCTGCGCTATGCCTGGTCGCCGGGCCTGTTCGGACTGAACCGCCGCGCCATGCTGCGCCTGGCTATGCACAGTCGCGAGCGGTTTCTGGCCCTGGAAAAGGAGCTCGACCTGGCCTTTGACGGCGACCACCGGGGTCTGCTGCACCTTGCCAGCACTCCGGAAGCCCTCGCCGGCTACCGTAACGTTCACACGCTGTTGAATGAACTGGGAATCCCGTCGCGTCTGCTGACGCCGGAACAGGTGCGCGAGGCCGAACCGGGGATGGTCGGCCCGGGACCGCTTTACGGCGCGTTGAGCTATGACAACGATGGCACTGGCGATTGCCATCTGTTCTCACAGGCCCTGGCGAAGGCCTGTGAAGCCAAGGGCGTCCGGTTCCGCTATCGGGTGGAGGCGGAAAACCTGGTTGGCGACGACCACAACGTGGAGGCCATTGCCATCACGACCGCGGGGGGCGAGCGGGAGCTCGTCCACGCCGACGCCTTTGTGATCAGTGCCGGTTGCTGGTCCGATCACCTGATCCGCCCCCTGGGCCTGGCCCTGCCATTATACCCGGTCAAGGGGTACAGCATCACGGTGCCATTAAGCGATCCCGACCGGGCTCCGGTGTCAACGGTTCATGACGACAACTACAAGGTGGTTTCCACTCGTCTGGGCAATCGTCTGCGGGCGACCGGTTTCGTGGAACTTGCTGACTTCAATCGCGATATTCCCGAGGCGCGCCTGGCGACGATCCGAAAGTCGGTCACCTCCCGCTTTCCCGGTTGTGCCGAACTGGAGGCGGCGGAAACCTGGACCGGCTTTCGCCCGATGACGCCTGACGGCCCTGCCATCATTGGTCGGGGCCCGAGGGATAACCTGTTCCTCAATACCGGACACGGCACCTTCGGCTGGACCCTGTCCGCCGGCAGTGCCGACGTGATTGCCCAGTTGGTGGACGGCGAGCCCCCGGCGGTGTGCCTGGACGCCTTCC
Organism: Marinobacter albus; assembly: GCF_030238305.1. Classification (NCBI taxonomy): domain Bacteria; kingdom Pseudomonadati; phylum Pseudomonadota; class Gammaproteobacteria; order Pseudomonadales; family Marinobacteraceae; genus Marinobacter; species Marinobacter albus. The sequence goes on from NZ_JASSQD010000001.1 coordinate 305,313, forward strand.
GGCCCGGCCGCTTCAGCGAATAGCCAGCCGCAACGTCAGTCCCGTTTCAGGCGTCGTTCGATGTTGCCACACAGGGTATGAACGAACCCGATGTCGCGCTCCTGCAGCAGCGGCAGCCGTTGGAAAACCCACTGGGACAGCTTGCCCCCGGCAGGGGCATCCAGGGTTGGCAACAGTTGTTCGAGCCGGCTGCGGAGGGCGCCGAGGCGCCCGGGGTCTGAATTCACAGGGTCGGCGGCTGTGGACAGCCCGGACAGCTCCCATGCATACAGCATCACGGACTGGGCGAGGTTCAGGGAAGGGTAGGAAACTTTCATGGGAATGCCGGTCAGCAGATCGCACAGAGCCAGTTCCTCATTGGCCAGCCCGCGGTCTTCGCGGCCGAAGACCAGCGCCGCGTTGGCCACTGATTCGCCTTTGCCTGCCAGCACAACATCGCGCAGGTCTGAGGGCGCGAGCCAGTCCTGTCGATGGTGTCGCGGTTTGGCCGAGGTGCCCATCAGCAGGTCTACGGAGTTTCTAACCGAGGCCAGATCAGGGAAAATGCGCGCGTTATCGAGGATGTGATCGCTGCCATGGGCGAGCCAGTGCGCTTCAGGCCGGGTATGCAGATCGGAATTGACCAGCCACAGCTCGCCGAACCCCATGGTACAAAGGGCACGAGCGGCAGCGCCGACATTTTCAGGAACCTTGGGTTCAACGAGTACAAAGGCCAGTTGCATGACGATACCTCCGGCCGCGAGTTTACACGACCCCGCCGAATCTTTTTACAGCCGTTGGCAAGCCCTGAATGACTGGCTTGTCCGCCACCGCCCCCTTTGGCAGCAGGCGCCCTTCACGGAGCCGGTTCCCGAGTGGACCTTGCAGCATCCCGAACTGGCGGCCCGGGTCGCTGGGCTCGACGACGAGCGGTGCCGGGTGCTGGATGACGATCTCGCGAGGCTGGCGGGCCTGCTGTGTGACGCTTTGCCATCATTGGCCGCCTACCCGGACCTTGTCAGCCTGCCGGACCTCTCGCCGCCGGGCGGGAGGGTGCACCGGGCAACCCTGCCGGAGGTGAGGGCAGTCGACATGCCCGGGCGAAAGCGACTGCAGTCCGGGGCGTTCGCGGCGGCGCTCGAACCCCTTCGCGAACCGGTCATGGACTGGTGTTGTGGCAAGGGCCATCTGTCGCGAACCCTGGCGGCGGTCTGTCCGGAACCGGTCCGGGGCTATGAATGGAACGCGGAACTGGTGCGCGACGGCAACCGGTTGGCCGCACAGTTCGATGATGCGGTTGCGGTGCAGTGTCAGGACGTGATGGCGCCGGATTTTGTCTTTCCGACCGATGCTCACGGGGTCGCCCTACACGCGTGTGGTGACCTGCACCGGCAACTGATCCGGCGGGCCAGTGAGGTTCGCCTGCCCCGCCTGAGTTTTTCCCCCTGCTGCTACCACCTGACGGACGCCAGCCCTTATCGCCTGTTGTCCGCTCGTGCCAGGCGCCATGATGCTGCCCTGCAGTTGTCCCGGAACGAGATTCGTCTGGCCGTGCAGGAAACCGTGACCGCGCCGGCCCGGGTTCAGGAGCAGACCCGGAAGGTGAGCCAGTGGCGCCTGGGCTTCGACGCGCTCCAGCGTCAGCTCAGGAGCTGTGATGAGTATCTGCCGGTGCCTTCGCATCCGTCCCGTCTGATCCAGGAGGGGTTTGAGGCTTTCTGCCAGTGGGCGGCCCGGAAGAAAGGCCTGGTGTTACCGGCCACGACCGATTTTGAACACTGGTCCCGTGTTGGCGACCGGCGGTACAGTCAGGTTCGGCGTCACGAACTGGTACGGCACCTGTTCCGGCGACCGCTGGAACTCTGGATGGTGCTGGATTATGCGATTTTCCTGGAAGAACAGGGTTACCGGGTCAGGCTCGGAGCCTTCTGCGACCGGACACTGACCCCGCGCAACCTGTTGCTGGATGCGGTCAGGGTTTCCGGTACTCCACCCGTTGTACGCAGCCGTCCTTGAAGTACACATAGGTCAGTTCATAGAGCGCCCCGTAATAGCGGGTTTGATAGATCCAGACTTCCTGCGGGCTGGTGTAGGTTTCCGGTGGGTTGCCAAAGGCCCGGCGCACGTGGTCCCGGGTCATGCCCCGAACAATTTCCTCCCGGACGATATGGCGCCTCAGGTCGGTGGAATTGATGAAGCGGCAGGCTGTTGGTGCTTCGCGGGTCGTTTCGTCGTCGCTCCCGTCTGCCTCCTCAGCCCTCGGAGCGTCGGGCGCGGGCGGGGGCAGGTTGCTGTCCAGACGGCCGCCGATGCGGTTGTCCGGAATGGTGATCGCTTCCCCGTTGCCCTCGCAGGGCTCATCCGTATACATCACTCCGTTGGCGGTGTCACACCGGAACACCCCGGCAAGCGGGTGGTTGAGGTTGCACAACAGGAGAGCCAACGCGGAAACGGCTCTGATCATGGGGCCTCCGAGAAAAAAGGCGCCCATGTGGGCGCCTTGACTGCATCAGTCGGCCAGTACCGACGATTTCACCGTTCGACCTGAATCAGCGCCTCAACCCGACGGTTGGCGGCGCGGCCCTCGGCGGTATCGTTGCGGGCAATCGGCCTCTCCTCCCCATACCCGGAAGCTTTCACCCGACTCGGATCGACACCGAGGGAGTCGACCAGGCGCGCGGCCACGGCCTCGGCCCGACGCTGGGACAGGAACTGGTTGTAGTCCGCATCGCCAACGCTGTCGGTATGGCCGGCAACCTCCACAAAGGTTCTTGGGTTTTTCTCGAGGAAGTCCGCGACGCGTCGGAGGTCCTCATCGTAGGCCTTGTTGATCACCGAACTGTTGTTGGCGAACTGGACGTCCACTTCAAAGGTCTGGATGACTTCGGTGACCCCTTCGCAGCCCCGCTCGTCGACGGTGGCACCCGGAGTTGTGCTCGGACACTGATCGACACCGTCAATGACGCCATCGTTGTCGCTGTCCGGCTCGCAACCTCGGCTATCCACTTCGGCACCGAGTGTGGAGTCCGGGCAGGCATCCCGTGCGTCGGCGACGCCATCCCGGTCGCCGTCCGGCTCACACCCTGTGCTGTCGACGGTGGCGCCGGCCGGGGTGCCCGGGCACTCGTCTGACTCGTCGGGAACACCGTCGTTGTCGGAATCCGCAGGTGCTGCGACCGAGCGATAGAACGCGAAGCTCAGACCCAGGGACACCTGGGTGTCAAAGGTACTCTCGTCAATACCGTGGAACTCGCGCAGGTCGGCTCGCAGGGAGAAGGAATCGGTGAAGTTGTAGCGAATACCGGTACCCACGTTAACCCGGGTTTCGTCGTGATTGCTGCCAGACGTAAGAGGGGCGCTGGCATCCTCACCGAAATCGGCGTGACCGCCACCGAAAGACACGTAAGGGTTCACGGCCTCGGTCGGATTGGCAAAATAGTAGATGATGTCCATGCGAATTTCATCAAAATCGGATTCGCCGGGGGCGCCTTTGCGATCCACATTGGCGCGGGAGTACACAGGCTCCACCGCCCAGCGGTCCGTAAATCGGTACTCCAGGCCACCGCCATAGGTATCGGCTTCACTCAGGTCGCGTTTGTCGTCGAAATACTGGTACGCCGCGAAAGGATTGATGTAGACGGTGTCCTTCCGTTCGGCGGCAACCGCCGGGAATACCAGGGTAGATGCGATGGCAGCCATCGCGCACGAACGCAAAAAATTCATGCGGAACCTCCTGTTCATCATTCGTTTTTGAGAGTGCGTCAACGGGAAACTGCGGGAATACCCGGTGTCTATCGGCCGAGGGGCTGGGCAATAAAAATATAGACACGAACGACGTTTACAGCAATGTTACGCGCCGGGAATCGGTTTGGTTTCAGTCGTTTTGGGCCAGAGGGGTGAAATACAGGTGCGCGCTCTTTTTGCTGAAGTTCAGGGTGTCGCCATTGTCGAACCGGACCTCGAAGGAGCCCTCGTCTTCGGCCACGACCTGTCCCGCGCCGAAAATGGCGTGACTCAGGCGCTTGTGGTGCCAGAGTGCCTCTGTGGTATCGGACACGGTGGCCATGGTCCCTTCCAGCACAATGCCTTCGCGTTCGGCGTAGCGCCGGCCGACCGGCGTAATGGGTGCCTCCAGTGCCAGCGACTGCCCCGGTTCCTCGATGCGCTCGTCCAGCCAGGTGCCCAGTTCGCTGGACAGGTTGAAACTGCATTCACCGACAAAACGGCTGGGCCCCTGGTCACCGTCCAGGTGCGGCTGGGAACTGGCCGGGCGACTGATCAGATGGAGTTGCTGGCGGGTGCGGGTTATGGCCACGTACAACAGGCGCCGTTCGCTCTCGAGAAAGGCGCGGGCATCATCATGGGGCCGGGGGCTGTAGGGGAGATATTTTTCCTGCAGGCCGGGGATGATCACCCGGGGCCACTCGAGCCCCTTGGTGCGATGGATGGTCGACAGCAGCACGCCGCCCTGCCGTTTTTCCCCTGCCTGCTGCTTGAGGGTTTTCAGGTGGTCAACGGCGCCGTGGGCGTCGACATCCAGGCTTTTCAGGTACTGCCGGAAGCCCTGGATGGTGTCGATGCGTTCCTCGGCACTCTCGTGGGTCAGGGCCAGGCTCCGGATGCCCTCATGCAGGTCGGTGTGCTCGGCGTACACGCTGATCAGCCCGGCGACCGTGCCCTTGTAGCCGCGCAGCTGGCCCAGGACTTCGCCCAATTTGCGCAGTTTACGGCCGGCCATGGGCGACAGGGCGTCAAAATCCATCGCCAGCAGCCGCTCGTGCCAGTCGCCGGAGAAGCCCGCCAGGAAACGGGCCAGTTGCTCCAGTTCCGGCTCCTTCATACCCACATGAGGAAAGCGCAGCAGCTGGCGCGCCACTTCCAGCCTGTCTTCGTCCGGCAGGTTGGCCAAGCGGCCTGTAACCACCATCAGCAGCGAGACGATCGCCTGGACTTCGCGGCTGAACAGCGCACCCTTGCCGGCATCGATGCGATAGGGGATTTGCCGGGCCAGCAGTTTTAGTTCGATCGGCACGCTCTGGCTCCAGACCCGGAACAGGATGGCTGTGCCGGCCAGTGCTGTTCCGGAGCCTTGCTGCAAAATCTGGACGATGGTGTCGCTGTCATTATCGACCCGATGCAGGACGACCTCCGTGGCCGGTGTCGACGGGTGCGAATGGCACAGCACGTCCTTGCGCCCGGTGTTGTGGCAGATCAGGTGATTGGCCAGCAGAGCAACCCGATGGCCATAGCGGAAGGTGTAGCTGAGGGTCTGCTCCAGCGGGCTCTCGAACTCGTCGCTGAAGCGTTTGAGGATGAACTCGGGCTTGGCGCCCCGGAATTCGTAGATGGTCTGGTCCGGATCGCCCACCACGGTTACCCGGGCCCGGTCGCCGGCCACGTACCTCAGCAGCAGGTGCTGGATCTCGTTGGTGTCCTGGTACTCGTCCACCAGGATCAGATCCATCTTGTTGCCCACCAGCCGCTGCAGGGGCTGGTTCTGGTGAATCGCCATCACTGGCTCGTAGAGCATGTCGGCGTAACTGATCCGGCCCTGGCCCTTGCGCCACTGTTCAAAGCTGTGGAACAGGTCGATCAGGTAGCGGTGTTTGTCGGTGTAACCCAGTTCCTCGAAGACGATCTCCGCTGGCGACAGGGTGGTCTTGACCAGATCGATGAAGCCGGTGGCCGTCTCCACGAAATCCTTTTTGTTGCGCCGGATCTCGTCCGCCAGATCCTCCGGCGCCAACCGCCGGGTCAGCTGCCAGGCCTGAAAGCTGATCTCCTGCTCGGTCAGGATTTTGTCGGAAAATCCCGGCAGGTAGCCTTCCCGCACGAACCGTTTGTACAGCCGCAGGCCCATGGCGTGATAGGTCCGAATTTCCGGCAGTGCCAGCCCGCTCTGGTGGCAGACCTCCTGAAGCTTGCGCTCGAAATCCACCCGGGCGCTGCGGTTGAACATCAGCACCAGCATACGATCGGGGTCGTGCCCCTGTAGCAGCAGGTAGCGGATCCGCCAGGCCAGGGTGGAGGTCTTGCCACTGCCGGCCACGGCGGTGATCACCGAGTGTTCGTAACCGGCGGTGATGATGGCCCGCTGCTCATCGGTAAGAAAATCCGGCAGATCGAGGGGGGGAGACTGTTGGGGTTTGGTTGGCATAGCGCGTATTGTACTGGCCAACTGGCAGTGCGGGTACCGGTCCCGCATAATCGAAACCAGAAATTCAGAGCCATTTGACCAACTCAATGGCGGCTCAGCTCCGGAGTAAGAGGATGAACCTATGCAGATATCGGACCCCGTAAACGTACTGGGCGAACACCTGGAGACTTGTGGTACCGATCCAAAAACCGGGTTTTACCGCGATGGTTGCTGCAATACCGGTCCCGATGACCTCGGCTTCCACACCGTGTGCACGGTGGTCACCGACGAGTTTCTCGAATTCTCGAAAAGTCGCGGCAACGATCTGAGCACCCCGAGGCCGGATTTCGGATTCCCGGGCCTGAAAGCCGGCGACAGCTGGTGCCTGTGTGCGGCGCGCTGGCAAGAAGCTCTGGCTGCGGGGTCGGCCCCGAGGGTTCGCTTGCGGGCAACCCACCAGGCGACGCTGGAGATGTGTGACCTGAACGACCTCAAACGCCATTCGGTAGATCTCAGTTAATGCCACCGGGTCTGCTCGGGGGAGGGGAGCCTGATGCCTGGCGGCGGCTCCAGCGCCGGCTTCAGCAGCGAGGGGAGCGGCGCCTGGTGCTGCTCGAAGGCGAACGTTCAAAGGCTCTCCGCTGGTTGAAGGCATTGTTGCCGGCGCTGGCTCTGGAGCCCGGTGTCTGGACCGGACCCGAGGCAGAGAGCCCGAGTGGAACCCTGGCATCCCTGGCACCGAGGCACGCCCGGCAGTGGCTGGGCCGGGAACTGTCGGTGGTGGTCTGGGATGGCTGGCAGGGTAACCCGCCCGACAGCTTTGCCGCACTGTCAGGGACCCTGCGGGCGGGCGGCCTGCTGTTCTGGCTGATGCCGCCAATGGAGCAGTGGTCAGATTTTGAGGATCCGGATTACGCCAGGACCGGCCTGGACCAGTTGCCCCGGCATCCTTTTGCAGCCCGCATGGCGAACATCCTCGCGACCGAACCGTCGCTCATCCGCATCGACCTCGGCAGCACCGTGCCCACGTCGTTGCCGGATCTTGCGGAGCGGGACGCCGGATTCGTCGTCCAGACCACCGGCGATCAGCAGGAACTGATCGAACGGTTGGTGCAGTTCGGTCTGGGCCGACGGCGCCGCCCCGTTGTCGTTACCGCGGATCGTGGCCGGGGTAAGTCTGCGGCGCTGGGATTGGCGGCGGCCGAGTTGCTGCAGCGAGGCCGGCGACAGGTTCTGGTGTCGGCCCCCTCCCGCGACAACGTTGAGGCCCTGTTTCGTCACGCCCGGGAAGCGCTGGGCGATGACCTCCTCAAGGCCTCGGAATCCTCCCTGCAGACCCGCGCGGGCGGTTGCCTGCGGTTCGTCGCGATCCGGGAGCTTCTGGCGGAGCGACCCGAGGCTGAAGTGGTGCTGGTGGACGAGGCGGCGGCGATCCCGGCCCCGTTGCTCAAGCAGGTGCTGTTGGGCTGGCCCAGAGTCGGTTTCTCCTCTACCGTTCACGGCTATGAGGGCGCCGGACGGGGCTTCGCCATCCGCTTCCGGCAGATCCTGAATCGCGAGACACCGCATTGGCAATCGATCACGCTGGCTGCGCCGGTTCGCTGGTCCGCCAGCGATCCCCTCGAACCCCTGGTGTCGCGACTGTTCCTTCTGGCCGCGGAGAACCGGGAACCGGTCTCCGAACGCGTCAGTCCCGGTGACGTGACCATCGAGCCTTTTGATCCCGTTGACGCAACCGATTCCGAGTTGTCGGACGCGTTCGGCCTGCTGGTGGACGCCCACTACCGAACAACGCCTGCGGACCTCAGGCAGTGGATGGACGCGCCGTCGGCCAGGAGCTGGCGGGCGCGGACAGGTAACATCACCGTTGGCATACTCTGGGGGGCCGTGGAGGGCGGCTTGTCACCGGATTTGGCCGAGCAGGTGACCCTGGGGCAACGCCGCATCCGGGGACACCTGCTGCCGCAGTCGCTGGCCAGTCACAGCGGTTTTCCGGAAGCCGCATCCCAGGGTTGCTTGCGCGTGGTCCGGATTGCCGTATCGGATTCGGTCAGGCGACATGGCATCGGTCGCCTGCTGGTGGCAAAGGCGAGGGAGGCTGCCAGCCAAGAGGGTCTGGACACGCTGGGTACCAGCTTCGGCGGCAGTCCGGAACTGCTTGCCTTCTGGCGCTCCTGTGCATTGAGGGTGGTGCGCCTGGGCCTGAATCAGGAGGCCACCAGCGGCGAATACCCCCTGCAGATGCTATCTGGTATCAGCAAGGCGGGAGAACGCCTGGTGAGTCAGCTCAGCGAACGCCAGGCGGAGCATTGGCTGGCGCTGTTGCCGCTGGCCTGGCCGGCCCTGGAACCTGGCCTGCTGGCCGACATAGGCGCGGGTCTGCCGGCAACCGAACGGCTCGACGACCAGGACCGGCGGGATCTGCACAGCTTTGGTCATGGCCATCGCGGGTTCCTGCTCAGTCTGCCGGTGCTCCGGAAAACGAGCATGGTTCGCCACGTCGGAGCCTGGTTACGGACACAGGAGGATCTCGCGCTCTGGGTCGGCGCCGTCATGCAGCAGCGGGACTGGCCGGCTCTGCAGGCGGATGGTCTGTGTCTCGGGCAGCGGGAGGGAGAGGATCGGCTGCGCGCGCTGATCCGTCAACTTCTGCAAAAGGGGCCAGAGTTGTGACTCGCTCGATTTAATTCTCATTCCCCGCTGCCCAGAATAGGCCAAACATCATCTGATCGAGATCGTCTGTTATGGCCAAGGGAACCGGCTCCTCCCGTTATCTGTTGTTTGTCCTGATTGTGCTACTGCCCTGGTTGTCCGGGTGCGCGTCCCGTTCAGAACCGTCCAACCTGGAACACGAAACCGCCACCGGGGCAGCTACGCCCATGATTGAGGCGGCAGGGCAGGGAGACCTGGATCGGGTGATGGCGCTTTCGGAGGCAGGGGAATCGCTCAACACCCTGACCGAAAAGGGCTCTCCACTGATGGCCGCGGTGGCCGCCGGCGAGGACCGTGTGGCCTGGTTCCTGTTGTCTGAAGGCGCGTCTCCGGACCTGGCCAACGCCGATGGTGAGACACCGCTGATGGTGGCATCGGCTCAAGGCAGTCGCCGTCTGGTCCAATTGCTGTTGTCGGCGGGTGCGCGGGTGAATGCCCGGGATGCCGACGGCTACTCGCCGGTTATCCGGGCTGCCGAACAGGGTCACCTGTCGGTGGTCAAGGTGCTGCTGGCCGCCGGTGCCAACGTGAATGTCAGTCAGGGCGGCGAATCGCTGCTGATGAAGATTGTCGGTAGTGGCGATCTGCTGACGGCGGAGATGCTGCTGGCCGCCGGTGCTGACGTGAATTATCGCACCGCCGATGGGCGCACCGCACTGGACATGGCCCGGGCCAACAACAACCGCGATCTGGAGATGCTGCTGGTCCAGGCCGGCGCCGAGCTCTAGGGCTCAGCCGAGCTGCATGGGATCGCTTTCATCATCCCATTCGGGCTGGAAGTGGGCCTGAACCACGTCCGCTGGCACCTCAGCGACACTGTTGAACGACCAGGTCGGTCTCTGGTCCTTGTCCACCAGCCGGGCCCGGACGCCCTCCGGCAGGTCCGGACGGCGGGTACACTCCATGGCCATGGCCAGCTCCATGCGGAACACATCCTTGAGTGACATCTGCTGGGCCTTTTGCAGCTGGGTCCAGACCAGCCACGCCGATACCGGGCAGCCGCCCCTGAGGTTGCTCATGCAGGCATTCCACCATTCGCTGTCGATCTCGGCGGAGAGCAGTTGATCGACAATTTCTGGCAGCTCATCCCCGGCACTGAGCCGGGCGATGTCCTGTTCGTGCTGTTCGAGGTTACTGCGCTCAAGGGAGCGATAGTCGGGGGCGTGCATCTGGTTGAGCAGCCGGAACAGGCGGTTGTCGTCCGCCGCCGGCTCGCCTGTCCATCGCTGGTCCTGCAGCTGCCCGAGCAGGGGCTCCCGGTCCTCCGGCAGTAACACCATGTCGGCCAGGCCGATGCGAATGGTGTCGGTGATGTTCAGCCGGGCTCCGGTCAGACCCATGAACAGGCCAATTCGTCCGGGCAGACGGTTCAGGAACCAGCTGGCGCCCACATCCGGAAACAGCCCGATGGAGATTTCCGGCATCGCGACGGTAACGTCCGGCGTTGCCAGGCGGTAACGGCAAGCCGTGAGCAGCCCCAGGCCGCCGCCCATCACGACCCCGTGGGCGATACCGACCACGGGCTTGGGGAAACGGTGGAGGCTGTAGTCCAGCCGGTACTCCCGGGTGAAGAAGCGAGCGGCGGTGTCGTGTTCCGCCTCGTCCTTGATGGCGCTGTAGAGGTCGCGAATATTGCCGCCGGCACAGAAGGCCCGTTCGCCCTTGCCCTGAAGCACAACAAGACAGATGCGGTCATCCACGGCCCAGCGGTCCAGAGTGATCTGCAGTTCATCGATCATGGGCTCCGTAAGCGCGTTGAGCGTGCCCGGGGCATTCAGGGTAAGCAGGCCGATGTGGCCCTCCAGGCATTCAATTTCCTGAACCTCTATGGACATTGAGGGGGTCTCCGATCGTTAAAAATAATCTGGGCCACGTCACTCTCCGTACTGTCTTGTCAAAGCGCGGTTATGAAAAGAGGACCAATGTCGAACAAAGCCATTGATATAAGGCATTTGGCTACGGCAGGCTCTTTGGTATATAAAGTCAGACAGTTTACAGTCCGGTGCGGACTGCCAGTAGGCAAACACCAAAAACGATGATAAGAGGGTAAAGACAATGACACTGAAACACTACGCCGTTGCGGGAATTCTTGCGTTCAGCACCGCCATTCCGGCCGTCGCTTCTGCTGCCGACGTCGAAGCGGGTAAGGCAAAAGCGGCTGTTTGCGCCGCGTGCCATGGCCAGAACGGCCTGGCCCAGATCCCGACCTATCCGAATCTGGCGGGTCAGAACGAGCAATACCTGGTCTCCGCGATCAAGGCCTACAAAAACAAGCAGCGCACTGGCGGCCAGGCGGCCATCATGCAGGGCCAGGCCGCGGCGCTGAGCGATACCGATATCGCCAATCTGGCAGCCTATTTTGCCAGCCTGCCGGCTGACGGCGGCAAATAAGCGATTCGTTTTGGTTCGTCAGTGAGGCGGCTCAGGCCGCCCCGCTGACGATGCGATAGCTGGGCCGGTAAGCCGACGAGCCGGGCAACTTCATCCGGTTCTGGGCGACGAACTGTGCCAGCATCGCTTCCAACGGTTTGATTAGCGTCGGGTCTCCGGCGATCTCAAACGGTCCCTTCGACTGCACCTGGCGAATGCCATCCTCCTTTACATTTCCCGCGACTATGCCACTGAACGCCTTGCGCAGATTGGCCGCAAGCAGGTGCACCGGCTGGTCACGATGCAGTTCCAGCGCCCGCATGTTGTCGTGGTTCGGATGGAACGGAAGCTGGAACACCGGATCAATTTTCAGCATCCAGTTGAAGTAGTAAGCGTCCTGCATCGCCCGGCGGAACGTTTCCACTTCCTTCATCCCCTTCTTCATGGTCTGTGCCACTCGGACCGGGTCGTCGATGATGATTTCGTACTTGCTCGCCGCCTCGTCCCCCAGGGCGTTTCGGATGAACTTGTCGATCATCTCGAAATACTCGGCATTTTCCTTTTCCCCGGTAAAGACCACAGGGAAGGGCAGGTCAGCGTTGTCCGGGTGCAGCAGAATGCCCAGCAGGTAGAGTATCTCCTCCGCAGTCCCAACGCCGCCGGGAAACACGATGACGCCATGACCACAGCGAATAAAGGCTTCCAGCCGCTTTTCGATATCCGGCATGATGACCAGTTCGTTGACGATCGGGTTTGGCGCCTCGGCACCGATGATGCCTGGTTCGGTGATCCCGATATAGCGCCCGTTTTTCACTCGCTGTTTGGCATGGGCGATGGTTGCACCTTTCATCGGGCCCTTCATGGCGCCGGGGCCGCAGCCGGTGATGATGCTCAGGGAACGCAGGCCAAGCTGGTGCCCGACTTCCTTGCTGTACTGGTATTCGTCCTGGCTGATGGAATGGCCGCCCCAGCACACCACCAGATCCGGCTGCCGACCGGGCTCAAGCACCCGGGCATTGCGCAGCACGTGGAACACCAGGTTGGTGAGGTCTTCCGGATCGTCACGACGAAAACCAGCGGCGCTCTGGGGAATGGAATGGGAGTAGATAATATCCCGCAGCACGGAGAACAGGTGCTCCCGGATGCCGCGCAGCATCTCCCCGTCCACGAACGCGTGTGCGGGTGCGTTGATCAGTTCCAGTTTCAGTCCCCGGGGTTGCGGTACCAGCCGGACATCGAAATCGGCATGGCACTCCATCAGCGCTTTACAGTCGTCGGTCTCGACACCGGTGTTGAGGACCGCCAGGGCACATTGGCGAAAAAGCCGGTACAGGCCGCCCTGGCTTCGGTCCTTGAGTCGGCTTACCTCATGGTTGGAGAGGATTTCGAGACTGCCCTCCGGTGACACCAGGGCATTGATGGTGGGTTCTTGCATGAACGAAAAAACTCCTGAATGGTTCCGGCAACGAGGGCCGGTGACGGCACCCGGGCCGGTGTTTCGGCTATGCCTGATTTTGAGGCATGGCCCTAAAAAGGTAGACTAAGTGCTTTCCGCATTCTACGCCACTCGACAATACTCCGATTATGAAACTACTTATTCGTCCGGCTCCCGAAGTCGCCATCAAGAGCAAACCCGTCCGCCGCCAGCAAATGCGCCATCTGCGGCAGAATATCCGTAAGCTGCTGGCCAGGCTGGATCACGACATTGTCGTGGAAGGTAGCTGGGACCGGGTGGATGTGGCCGTTCCGGAAGGCCGTGGGCTCTCTGGGGCTGTTGTCGAGGAGTTGCTGCGCATTCCCGGTATTTCCACCATCCAGGAAATCGGTGTATTTCCGTTTACCGGTCTGGATGACGTTGCGGAGAAAGCCGTGGACGCCTTTGCGGCCCGACTGGCCGATAAAACCTTCGCCGTTCGCGCCCGCCGCCATGGCGAACATGGCTTCCGGTCGATTGATCTCGAGCGCACCGTGGGAGCGGCCCTGATGCAGGCTTCCAGTGCCACCGGCGTGAACCTCAAGTCCCCCGATGTTGAGGTGCGAATTGAAGTCCGGGACGACCAGTTTCACATTGCCCACCGCAAACATCGCGGGCTGGGCGGCTACCCGTTGGGCAGCGTCGAGAACGTGATGACGCTGATTTCCGGAGGGTACGATTCGTCGGTGGCGGCCTACCTTATGATGCGCCGCGGGCTCCGGAATCATTTCCTGTTCTTCAATCTTGGCGGAACCGCGCACGAGGTTGGCGTTCGCCAGGTGGTGCATTACCTGTGGGATCGCTACGGCGCTTCCCATAACGCCAAGTTTATTTCGGTGCCTTTCGATGGCGTCGTCGCCGAAATCATGCGCTCGGTCAACCACCGTCACTGGGGTGTGGTGCTGAAGCGCCAGATGCTCAGGGCCGGCGCGGAAATCGCCAAGAAAAACAACGCCGTGGGCCTGGTCACCGGCGACGCGGTGGCACAGGTGTCCAGCCAGACCCTGAGCAACCTTAATGTGGTGGATCGGGCCAGTGACGAAGTGGTTTTGCGCCCGCTCATTTCCATGGACAAGGAAACCATCATCAACATTGCCCGGGAGATCGGTACCGAATCCTATGCCCGTAACATGCCCGAGTACTGTGGCGTGATCTCCCAGAAACCAGCCACGCGCGCGAAATTGCATCGGGTCGAAGCGGACGAGGCCGAGATGGACCCGTCGGTGCTGGCCGGCGCGGTGGAAGCCCGCGAGGAAACCGCGATCAGCCGTTTGCTGGAAACGACCCGCACCCCCGAGGAGGTGGAGCTGGTTCAGACGCCGGGGGTGGATGATGTGATTATCGATGTCCGTCACCCCAGCGAGGGTGAACAGTCACCGCTGAGGCTGACCAACAACGAGGTGGTGCAGATCCCGTTCTACGAACTGAATCAGCAGATTGGCGAACTGCCGGGGGACCGGCAGTATCTGCTGTATTGCGATCGTGGGTCGATGAGCCGGATGCACGCCGGTCATCTCAAGGCAGAAGGGCACGACAACATCAAGGTATACGCGCCCGCTTCCTGATCGGTCAGCCGGCCAGACCTTTGAAAAACTGCTGGACGTTCTCGCTCAGGGTGTCCAGATCATACCCGCCCTCCTGGACCACCAGCGTTGGCAAGCCGAGTTGGCTAATGTGGGAGCTGAGCCGGCAGAATCCTTCCGATGTCACCGAAACCTTGGCCTGGGGATCGTTCTTGTAGATGTCGAAACCCAGGGCCAGGATCAGCGCATCGGGCTGGTACAGCTTGATGGCCGCCATTGATTCGTCCAGTTTCTCGAAGAAATCGTCTTCCGAGGCACCATGGGGCATCGGCATGTTGATGTTGTAGCCAAAGCCTTCGCCTTCGCCCCGCTCATTCTCGAAACCGGTTACCACCGGGTAGAAGTTGGTCGGGTCGCCGTGGATCGAAACGTACAGCACGTCACTGCGGTCGTAGAAAATCTCCTGGATGCCCTGGCCGTGATGCATGTCGGTATCCAGGATCGCAATGCGCGGAAACCGGCTCTTCATGTGTTCAGCGGCGATGGCGGCGTTATTCAGGTAACAGAAACCGCCAGCGGCGTCTTTCCGGGCGTGGTGGCCGGGTGGCCGGCACACCGCGTAGGACGTGCGATCACCGGCGATCAGGGCATCCGCCGCACCAAGGGCGCTTTGCGCGGACCAGTAGGCGGCGTGCCAGGTATTTTCACCAATCGGACAGCTGCCATCGGCCTGATAGCGGGCAGCCTCGGCCAGGATCCCGGTCAGGTGGTTGGGTGAGCGCACGAAGATATTGGAAATCACCTCGTCGCCCCAGTCATCCATCTTCACCCAGCGCCGGTGAGCCGACTCCAGAAAGCGGAGGTAGCCCAGATCATGAACCTTCGCTATGGCCGCTGCGCCCTGGTCGGAGGGCTGCAAAACCGGTACACCCATCTCTCTCAGGCCTTCCAGCATCTGACCGGTACGGTCCGGGACCTCCTGCGGCTGTCGCATCTGCCCACGGGTAAAGTAGGTCCTGGGAAGATGCTGGTCCTGAGCTGGATGGAAAAACGCTTTCATTATCCGACCTCCGTGGTTTCCGATTCTCCGAGTATAGGCACAGTCGGAGGGTGATCAAAAGCCTGGCTGTCGACTTTACAGCCAGTGGATCAGCATCCACTATGGAAGACATATCCAACCGACGCAACCGTGTCCCTCCGGGGGCATATCGACACCAAGAGATAGAGGAGCCGTGATGATCGAGTCACCACTGCTGGAAAAGATGACTGGCTACATTGGCGGTCGCTGGACTGACAATGCACAGGGTAAAACCTTCGACGTCTACAACCCGGCAACGGGCAAGGTGATCGCCCAGGCACCCTCAATGACCGAGGATGAGGTAAAGGCGGCGGTTGCCGCCGGTAAATCCGCGCTGCGGCTCACCAGTCCCTACTCCATTGAGACCCGCAGGAAGTGGCTGGAAGATATTCGCGACGCGCTCAAGGCCAACAAGGAGGAGGTCGGTCGTATCCTCTGCATGGAACACGGCAAGCCGCTCCAGGAGGCCCAGGGCGAGGTCGATTACGCCGCCGGTTTCTTCGATTACTGCTCCAAGCACATCCAGGCGCTGGATGCGCACACGATTCCGGAGAAGCCGAAGGACTGCACCTGGACCGTCCACTATCGGCCGATCGGCGTTACCGGTCTCATTACGCCCTGGAACTTTCCGATCGGCATGATCGCCAAGAAGCTGTCGGCCGCATTGGCTGCCGGCTGCCCGTCGGTGATCAAACCGGCCAGTGAAACACCGCTGACCATGATTGCCCTGTTCAGCCTGATGGACAAGCACACGGACATGCCCGACGGCATGGTCAACCTGGTGATGGGTAAGGCCAGCGTGATCGGCAAGGTGCTGTGCGAAAGCCCGGATGTACCCATGCTGAGTTTCACCGGTTCCACCGAAGTGGGCCGAAAGCTGATCCTCGATACGGCCGAGCAGGTCAAGAAGCTGGCCCTGGAACTGGGCGGCAACGCGCCCTTCATTGTCTTTGACGATGCCGATCTGGACGCTGCGGCGGATAACCTTATTGCCAACAAATTCCGGGGTGGCGGCCAGACCTGTGTCTGTGCCAACCGGATTTTCGTGCATGAGAAAGTCGCCGATGTCTTCGGCCAGAAGCTTGCCGAACGAGTGAACAGAATGACGGTGGGTGACGGCATCAACGGCGACGTGGATCTCGGTCCGCTGATCAATCAGGCCGGGTTCGATAAGGTCAAACGTCACCTCGAGGACGCGCTGGAAAAAGGTGCCGGACTCGTGGCCGGCAAAAAGCCGGAGGACCTCGGTGACAACCTGTTCTTCCCGCCCACCGTGATCACCGACGTCGACCGGGACATGTGCTGCTACCGGGAGGAAACCTTTGGCCCGCTGGTGCCGATGGCGCTGTTCCGGACTGAAGAGGAAGTCATCGAGGCCGGGAATGACACCGAATTCGGCCTGGCATCCTACGTCTTTACCGGCGATGCCGAGCGGGCCCAACGTGTTGCTGCTGGCTTGCGATTCGGTCATTGCGGCTGGAACACCGGCACCGGGCCCACGCCCGAAGCGCCGTTTGGCGGCATGAAAGCCTCCGGCATTGGCCGCGAGGGCGGTCTGGAAGGCCTGTTTGAGTTTGTTGAAGCCCAGACGGTGCCAAGAGGTTTTTAAAAGAAAAGCGTTTGCCCAAACCTGGAAAGCGCAAGGGTGGGGCTCTTTTCAGGACTGTGTGGGGCCAAGGACGGTCCCACCCAAGCGCACATGGATGTGCTTGTAGCGTGTCCTGAAAAGAGCCTCGCCCTTGTGCGACCTGCCTGAAGCAAGAGGGCTTATCCAAGCCCGCGGAAATCCCTTTTTTCTCCTGTTATACTTCCACTCCTGTTTATTTAACCAGTAGCGAACGATTCCCTATGGATGTCTCCCACATTATCGATCCTCTCAACGATGCCCAGCGCGAGGCCGTCACCGCCCAGAACGATCACCTGCTGGTGCTGGCGGGTGCCGGCAGTGGCAAGACGCGGGTGCTGGTGCATCGGATTGCGTGGTTGATGACGGTCGACCGGGTGCCACCTACGGGTATCCTGGCGGTAACCTTCACCAACAAGGCCGCCAAGGAAATGCGTTACCGGATCGAGCAGATGATGAACATTCCGGCCCGCGGGCTGTGGTTCGGCACCTTTCACGGTATTGCCCACCGCCTGTTGCGCTCGCACTGGCAGGATGCCGGCCTGCCGGAGAATTTTCAGGTGCTGGACAGCGACGACCAGCTTCGGCTGATCAAGCGGGTGATGCGGGAAAATCAGATTGACGAGAGCAAGTGGCCGCCCAAGCAGGCCCAGTGGTTTATCAACAGTCAGAAAGACGAGGGACTTCGCGCCGACCACATCCAGGAAAACCCGGGTGACCATTTCACCTCGATCATGCTGAAGATCTATCGCCAGTACGAGAAGCTCTGTCAGCAGGGTGGGCTGGTGGATTTCGGCGAATTGCTGCTGCGTTCCCACGAACTCTGGCTACACCGGCCCGAGCTGCTGGCTCATTATCAGCAGCGGTTCCAGCACATTCTGGTGGACGAGTTTCAGGACACCAACACGATCCAGTACGCCTGGCTGCAGGTACTGGCCAGCAATCGCGTGCCGCTGACCGTTGTGGGTGATGACGATCAGTCTATTTACGGCTGGCGCGGCGCCAAGATCGAGAACATACAGCAGTACCAGCGGGACTTTCCCAATGCCCGGCTGGTGCGGTTGGAACAGAATTATCGCTCCACCCAGATGATCCTGAAGGCGGCCAACGCTGTTATTGCCAATAACCAGGGGCGTCTGGGCAAGGAACTCTGGACCGACGGGCCGGACGGTGAGCCCATCAGCCTGTACGCCGCGTTCAACGAACAGGACGAGGCGAACTACATCGCCGACAGCATCTCGGCCTGGGTTCAGGACGGCAACCTGCGCAGTGAGTCCGCGATTCTTTACCGATCCAACGCCCAGTCGCGGGTGCTCGAGGAAGCGCTGATGCGCCAGGGTATTCCGTATCGGGTCTACGGGGGGTTGCGATTCTATGACCGGCAGGAGATCCGCAACGCCCTGGCGTACCTGAGGCTGGTCCAGTACCGCCGGGACGACGCCGCGTTTGAACGGGTGGTGAACGTGCCGCCCCGGGGCATTGGTGCCAAGAGCCTGGCGGAGCTGCGGGAATACGCCACCGAGCAGAGTATCTCGCTCTGGGAGTCGGCCGAGCGTCTGCTGGAAGCCGGCCAGGTAAAGGGCCGGGCCAAGACCGGCCTGCAGTCGTTCATTGCCATTATCGAGGGGCTGTCAGGCATGGTGGGTGATGCCTCGCTCCATGGCCTGATGAAACAGACCATCGAAGCCAGTGGTCTGAAGGATTACCACGCCAGTGAGAAAGGCGAGAAAGGCCAGGCCCGGGTCGAGAACCTCGAGGAACTGGTGAACGCGCTGTCCGATTTCGAGGTGGAAGAGGGTGTCGACCCGTTGGCCGAATTCATCGCCCAGGCCGCGCTGGATGCCGGCGAGTCCCAGGCCGAGGCCCACGAGGACAGCGTGCAGCTGATGACCCTGCACTCTGCCAAGGGGCTGGAATTCCCCCTGGTCTTCCTGGCCGGCGTGGAAGAGGGCTTGTTTCCACACGGCATGTCGCTGGAGGAGCCGGGGCGGATGGAAGAAGAGCGCCGGTTGGCCTACGTGGGTATCACCCGGGCAATGAAGAAGCTGGTGCTTACTTACGCCGAATCCCGCCGTTTGTATGGCCAGGAGAAGTTTAACGCCCTGTCGCGGTTTGTCCGGGAAATTCCCGGTGACTGCCTGCAGGAAGTGCGGTTACGCAATACGGTTACGCGTCCGGCGATGGTCGCCCGGCCTAACGAGAGCATGTTCAGCCAGGACTCGGCTCAGCAATCCGGGTTCAGTCTCGGGCAGCGGGTGCGGCATCCCAAGTTTGGCGAGGGCATCGTGATGAACTCTGAGGGGACCGGCCACCATACCCGGGTGCAGGTGAACTTCGACGACGGTGCCAAGTGGCTGGTACTCGCGTATGCGCCGTTGGACGCTTGCTAGTCTCCGCTGCCTCAAACCCTGTGCCGGCCCGATTACATCAGAACTGCGTAGATCACACCGGCCAGAACAATCCGATAGACCACATAGGGCCACATGCCCACGGTGTTCAGCCATTTCAGGAAGAAATGGATGGCGGTGATGGCCATGATAAACGAGGTGATGCCGCCCAGCAGGAAACCGCTCCAATCGACGATGACATCGGATGTCGCCACCTCCAGCAATTTTACCGCAGAGGCCAGCACGATGATGGGAATGGCCAGCAGGAAGGAAAACCGGGAGGCGGTTTCGCGGGTCATGCCCAGGAACAGGCCGGCGGTGATGGTGACGCCGGAGCGGGACGTGCCCGGTACCAGCGCCATGGCCTGGGCAATGCCGACCAGCGCCGCATCCTTCCAGTTCAGTTGGTCCAGGGTACGCTGGCGTTTCGGGAGCCAGTCGGCGATGCCGAGCAAGATGCCGAATGCCAGGGTGGTCGCGAAGATCACTTCCACCGCCCGCAGCTCGTTGTCGATCAGATCCAGCAAGGCCAGCCCTGCCAGTCCCGCCGGAATCGTGCCGATCACCAGATACAGGGCCAACGCGCCCTGGCCGACAATCCTGCGCCGGGCCATGGAAAATAGGCCGTCCCGGGCAATGCTGAAGACATCGTGCCGGAAGTAGAGCACCACGGCCAGCAGGGTGCCCAGATGCACAGACAGATCAAACCCCACACCCTGATCGGTCCAGCCAAAGAAGGCCGGGGTCAGAATCAGGTGGGCGGAGCTGGAAATGGGCAGGAACTCGGTCAGCCCCTGAAGAAGGCCAAGGAAAAGGGCCTGGAAAAAGTCCATTGCGTAGATTCCGTTAAATTCAATGGGTCAGAAACGTGGGCGCGATAGTAGCAGGGTGGCGATAGGCTGAACAGATGACGCGGTTAGTGCCGGTCGTGGGCAGGAGTCGGCGTCAGAAACGAATGACCAACCCGGCGCCAGCTTCCACCTGCAAGTAGCCGCTGCTGTCGAACCTGAGCTCGCATCCGCCGGAGCAGAACGCTGAGCCCCCCGAGTTTAGTGCGGTGTAAATACCGCGAAGATCAAGCCTCAGGCGAAGCTGTTCGGTCAGGAAAAACTGGTACCCACCACCGAGGGACAGCGCTGCCCGGTGGTGGGTTTCGTACCCGGAATCTTCCGGTTCGAGGCGGGTAACGCCCAGCACGCCGGAGACAAATCCGCCGTGGCTTTTGCCAGCCGGGAAATAAAGCCCACCGAACTGGAGCTGGTAAATTGTCAGGTCGATTGACGCGACGCCTGAGGCGAACAGGCCGTTGTCCAGCCTGGCCGAGGTGCTCTGCCGGCTGAAATACAGTTCACCCTGTTTGCCGGGTTCCGCCAGATCAAAATTGAGCGCCAGACCCTGGCTTACGGAATCCCGGAAGTCGATCTGATCCTCGGTGCTGGCACCGGCGGTCTGGATATTCACCGAACTGCTCATGCGAAACCCTGCGAACGGCGACAGGCCAATGTCAGCAACCACAGGTGGCGCAGTCAGGGTCAGGGCGAACAGGGCAGTTGTGAGAATGTGGCGATTCATACATGCATCCCCATCCCGGGCTTGGGTCGCTGGTGGTTGGAGGGATTCCGTGCAACGATATTACCATTGCAGATTCCGCGAGCCTTGCCAACGGTTTACCAGACACCAAAGTAGCATGGTCGAAGCAGGTCTCCCGAGGCTAGGCTTGCCCCATCGCTCGTTTAAAAGATAACAACAATGATCGACCTGCTAAGACGTTACCCCTTGCCTGTCATTGTGCTGGCTCAGCTCTTCGGCACGTCGCTCTGGTTCAGTATCAATGGCGTCTGGCTGTCGCTATCGGCGGAGTTGGGGCTGACGGAAACCGACTTGGGCCGGCTGACACTGGCGGTTCAGGCGGGTTTCATCGCCGGTACCCTGACCATCGCAGTGACTGGCCTGGCTGACCGGTTCGGCGCCAGCCGGATATTTGCGTTGTCGAGCTTGCTGGGCGCGCTGGTCAACGGCGGGTTTATTTTCGCCGCAGGTATGCCGCCGCTTGATTTCCTCCTTCGATTCGCTACCGGCCTGTGTCTGGCTGGCATCTACCCCCTGGGCATGAAAATGGTGATTGCCTGGACCCCGAAATACGCCGGTGCGGCGCTGGCCTGGCTGGTAGGCATGCTCACCCTGGGCACGGCCCTGCCGCATCTCATGCGGGGTGCCACCTTCGGAATGCCCTGGGAGTGGCCGCTTTTGGCGGCATCTTTGCTGGCTCTAGTGGGGGGCACCATGGTGTTTATGCTGGGTGACGGGCCGCACCTGCCCAAAAGCAGTGGCGCATTGCCTCTGAGCCAGGGCCTGGCGGCGCTGCGCATACCCAGATTCCGGGCGGTCGCCGGTGGCTATTTTGGCCATATGTGGGAACTCTACGCATTCTGGACACTCACGCCCTTGTTGATTGGTCGCGAACTGGCCCGAATGGGGGTGGGCGCTAGTCTGATTCCCTGGTTTGCGTTTGCTGTGATCGGAATTGGCGCGGCCGGTTGTATTGGTGGTGGTAGACTCAGCCGCACCAAAGGCAGTGAATGGGTAGCCTGGCGTGCTCTCATGCTGTCCGGGGGTGTCTGCTTGCTGTACCCGTGGCTGAGCGGGCTGTCGCCGGCAGTTCTGATGACACTTCTGTTTGTATGGGGGGTTGCGGTGATTGCCGATTCGCCGCAGTTTTCTGCACTGGCCGCTGCCACGGCACCGCGGGAATCCGTGGGGTCGTCTCTTGCTGTTATGAACGCGGTCGGATTTGGCTTGACCTTGCCGGCCATCTGGCTGACCAGTGGCCTGTGGGCCCAGCTTGGCGTCTGGGTCGTGCTGTTGCTGGTGCCCGGGCCGGTGTTTGGTTTGTGGTCCCTGGCCCGGGCGCGTCCGTCTTCCACCGGTTCATAAGCAGCCGGTCTGTGGATTCCGGCACCGCACTGCCTGAGTTCACCGGGTTTGTTCGGGAACCTCCCGGATACGCCCGTGTTCATCAATGGCCACGTACACGAACAGGCCTTCGGTCACCTTGCGCGGGTTTTTCGCGGTCCGGTCCAGCGTCCATACCTCGACACTGATCTTCATGGAACTGCGGCCAATGTCCACCAGCTCGCAGTAACAGCCGACCTGGGAGCCGACGCGCAGGGGTGACAGAAATTCCATCCGATCCATGGCGACCGTGGCATTGCGTCCCAGTGAAATCCGTCCGGCCATGGTGGCGGCCGCTATGTCCATCTGCTTGACCAGCCAGCCGGCGAAAACATCGCCATTGGGGTTGGTGTCGGAGGGAAGGGGAACGACCTGGAGCGTCAGCTCGCCCCGGGGGGTCGGTTTATCATCGTCTAGTGCCGTCATGGAGCCTGCCTTGTTCGAAAGTCTGGAATTGTTTTATCCCGCATGTTAACGGGCTTTGGCGTTGCTGCAAGCAGATTTACCCTATGACGGCTATATTTCAGAAGCTGTAACAAAGTTGTCACAGAGTCCGATTACTCTGCACTCATCGGTAAAACAGATCCACATAAAGTCCAACCGATTAATGGAGACTCAACGTGATTAAACTGAACAAAGCACTCGCAACTGTTGCACTGGCCGGCTCCGTCGCCGCCATGTCTGTACCGGCCATGGCCCGCGATACCATCAGCATCGTGGGCTCCTCCACCGTTTACCCGTTTGCAACCGTGGTGGCCGAACGCTTCGGCACCAAAACCGATTACAACACCCCGAAGCTCGAATCCACGGGTTCCGGCGGTGGTATGAAGCTGTTCTGTCAGGGAATCGGCACCCAGCACCCGGACATCACCAATGCTTCCCGTCGGATGAAGGCCTCTGAATACGAGCTGTGTCAGAAGAATGGCGTAACCGACATCACAGAATTCCGTATCGGTTCTGACGGCATTGTGATTGCCAGTTCCAAGGACGCTGAGAACCTGGACATCACTCTCAAGCAGCTGTTCCTGGCGCTGGGTTCCAAGGTGCCCGTCGATGGCGAATGGGTAGCCAACCCGAACAAGAACTGGAGCGATGTTGATTCCAGCCTGCCGAACAAGCCGATCCTCGTAATGGGGCCACCGCCGACCTCCGGCACCCGTGATTCCTTCAACGAGCTGGCCCTGGCCGCCGGTTGTGACGAGCTGCCGGAAGCGGCAAGCCTGGGCGAAGACGAGCACGGTGCAATCTGCGAAAGCGTGCGTGAAGACGGCGCCTTCATCGAAGCGGGCGAGAACGACAACCTTATCGTTCAGAAGCTGATCGGTGACAAGGATATGTACGGTGTGTTCGGTTACAGCTTCCTGGAAGAAAACTCGGATCGCCTGCAGGCCGCAACCCTGAATGGCATGGTTCCGACCGCCGAAGGCATCGCCGCGGATCAGTACCCGGTGGCACGTTCCCTGTTCTTCTATGTGAAGAAGGCACACGTTGGCGTGATTCCCGGGATCCAGGAGTACGTGGACGAGTTCACCAGCAACGCAGCCATGGGCCAGAACGGCTACCTGAAGAACGTTGGTCTGATCGTGCCGCCGCGCGAGCAGCTGATGAACCTGATGGACAAGGCTGAGAACATGCCGAACCTGGCTCTGGAAGAGCTGAAGTAACCCGAAGGAATCGGGACAAACAAGGGTGCGGGCCCTCACTGGGCCCGCACCCTTTCGCACGTTCAGGAGTCCCATCCGGTGCCATGGAATGTTTGAATCTGTAAACTGGGCGCCTACTTGAAGTCGTAGACAGGATTATTCATGCAACCGGCTAATTTGTTTTTGCTCACCCTGGTGCTCGCCGTATTGGCTTACGGCTTTGGGTATGCACGGTCCCGGTCCCTGGCCATGCCGCTGGGGGGCATCCGTCACCTCAAGTCCCTGCCATTCTACTACGGCGCCCGAGCGGCTCTGTGGAGCGGCATCCCGGCGCTCCTCGTGCTGGGGCTTTGGGCTGCCTTCCAGGGCAAGGTTATCCAGCTCATCGTGGTCGGGGGATTGCCTCCGGAGCTCGTACCCAACACTGAAGGACAGGCCAGCCTGTTGCTCAGTAAAATCAGTAATGTGGCCAGCGGTGCGTTACCGGTGGGATTCGTTGAAGCGCCTATCGCCGAAGCGGCCGAGCGTCTGCAGGCCCTTCGGGCCCAGAGTCGAATGTTGATGTCTGTGCTGGTGGTCGCCGTGGCCGTCCTCGCGGGCTTTCTCGGCTGGTTGCGGATACGGCCCCGGCTGAATGCCCGGTCACAGGTCGAGTCCATTCTGAAATGGCTGTTCTTCGCCTGTGCCGCCCTCGCCATCCTGACCACCGTCGGCATTATCTTCTCGGTCGCTTTCGAGACCGTCCGATTCTTTGGGAAGGTGCCGTTTACCGAATTTATCTTCGGTTCCCAGTGGAGTCCCCAGACAGCACTGCGCGCGGATCAGGTCGCTGCCGAGGGCGCCTTCGGTATGATCCCGCTGTTCACCGGTACCCTGCTGATCTCGGCCATTGCCATGATCGTGGCGGTGCCGGTCGGGCTGCTCTCCGCCATCTATCTGTCGGAGTACGCCAACCGGAAAGTGCGTGGGGTGGTAAAGCCATTGCTGGAAATGCTGGCCGGGATCCCGACCGTGGTTTACGGCTTCTTTGCGGCGCTGACCGTGGCGCCGTTCATCAGCGATGTGGCTGACTCACTGGGCATTAATGCCTCGTCGCAAAGTGCCCTGGCCGCCGGCGGTGTCATGGGCATCATGATCATTCCGTTTGTGTCCTCCCTTTCGGACGACGTGATCAACGCGGTTCCGCAGTCACTTCGCGATGGCTCGCTCGCCCTTGGGGCCACCCAGTCGGAGACCATGAAGAAGGTCATCTTCCCGGCTGCGTTGCCGGGCATCATGGGCGGCGTTCTGCTGGCGGTCTCCCGCGCGATCGGCGAAACCATGATTGTGGTCATGGCGGCCGGCCTGGCGGCGAATCTGACCGCCAACCCGCTGGAGACGGTCACCACCGTTACCGTGCAGATCGTGACCCTGTTGACCGGGGATCAGGAGTTTGACAGCGCCAAGACCCTGGCAGCCTTTGCCCTGGGCGCCATGCTCTTCCTGTCCACCCTGTTGCTCAACGTAATTGCCCTGAAAATTGTGCGTAAATATCGGGAACAGTATGACTGATCAACCTTCACAGGCGGAGCTTGTCCGCCAGTCGCTCAAACGCCGGTATCGCAAGGAGCGCCGCTTCCGGGCCTACGGGATCCTGGCCATCGCCATCGCGCTGTCAGCGTTGGTGATCCTGTTTGCCGATATCATCGGTAAGGGCTACACCGGGTTCATGAAGACGTCCATCACCATGGAGGTGAATCTGGACGGGGAGATGATGTATCTGGACGATCCCACCGACAAACGCCAGCTCAAGATGGCGGACTTTGTCGAGCCGTTGGTCCAGGCCCTGATTCGGGAAATCCCGGGGGCCACCGAGGAAGATCGTGACGAGATCCGTGGCCTGATCAATCCCTATGCGTCGGTCACTTTGCGTGACGCCCTGAAGGAAAACCCGGACTGGCTGAACACCACCCGGACGATGACCTTCCTGTCCCACACCGATGTGGATGTGTACGTGAAGCATGCCGGCGATGCCGGATACTCGATCAAGCTGGATGAACAGCAGAAAGCCTGGGTGGATGAATTGCTTGAACGGGGCGTGATTGAAACTTCGTTCAACGATGTGTTCTTTAGCGGTGGCGATTCCCGGGATCCCTCGAAAGCGGGGATCCTCGGTGCCATTGTTGGCTCGCTGTTGACGATGTTCGTCACCCTGATCCTGTCGTTCCCGATTGGCGTGGCGGCTGCGATCTATCTGGAGGAGTTTGCGCCCCAGAACAAGTTCACCGATTTCATTGAAGTGAACATCAACAACCTGGCAGCGGTGCCGTCGATTATCTTCGGTCTGCTGGGCCTGGCGGTTTTCATCAACCTGTTCGGCATGCCGCGCTCGGTGCCGGTCGTCGGTGGTCTGGTACTGACCCTGATGACCCTGCCGACCATCATCATTTCCAGCCGGGCCGCCATCAAGAGTGTGCCGCCGTCGATCCGGGAAGCGGCCGAGGGTATTGGCGCGTCCAAGATGCAGGTGGTGCTGCACCATGTGCTGCCCCTGGCCATGCCGGGCATGCTGACCGGTTCGATCATCGGTATGGCCCAGGCCCTGGGTGAGACTGCGCCGCTGCTGCTGATCGGTATGGTGGCGTTCATCGTCGATGTGCCGGATGGCTTCTTTGATTCGGCGACCGTGCTGCCGGTACAGGTCTTCCTGTGGGCGGGCAGCCCCGAGCTGGCCTTTATCGAACGTGCGTCAGCCGCCATTATGGTGCTGCTGGCCTTCCTGATCAGTATGAATGCATTGGCCATCTGGATGCGTAAACGCCTCGAGCGCCGGTGGTAAGGAGAATCAAGATGAATACCATGAATTCAAGCATTACCAGTGAAGCGTCCCCGCAGGATGAGGCGACCGTGCCGGTTCCGGAGAGTAAACCGACCGATACCGTTATCGAGGAAGGCAAGACTGTCGGCAAACCGTATTCCGACGACGCCAAGTTCAAGCTCCGTGACGTCGAGGTGTTCTACGGCGAGAGCCGGGCGATCAAGAAGATCAGTCTGGACATTGCCCGAAACGAGGTGATTGCCTTCATCGGTCCCTCCGGCTGCGGCAAGTCCACGTTTCTGCGCTGCCTGAACCGGATGAACGACAGCATCGACATCTGCCGGGTGAAGGGCTCCCTGCAGCTGGACGACCAGGACATCTACGACTCCAAGCGGGACGTGGTGGAGCTGCGTGCCCGGGTGGGTATGGTGTTCCAGAAGCCCAACCCGTTCCCGAAGTCGATCTACGACAACGTGGCCTACGGTCCGCGCATCCACGGCCTCGCCAACCGCAAGTCCGATCTGGATGAGATCGTCGAGAACAGCCTTCGCAAGGCCGGCTTGTGGGAAGAGGTGAAAGATCGCCTGGACGCCACAGCCACCGGCATGTCCGGTGGCCAGCAGCAGCGCCTGTGCATCGCCCGCGCCATTGCCGTGAGCCCGGAAGTGGTGCTGATGGATGAGCCCTGTTCAGCGCTGGACCCGATCGCCACCGCCAAGGTGGAAGAGCTGATTGCCGAGCTGTCCGAGAGCTACACTATCGTGATCGTGACCCACTCGATGCAGCAGGCGGCTCGGGTATCCCACCGCACGGCCTACTTCCACCTCGGGCACCTGGTGGAAGTCAACGAAACCAACAAAGTATTCACCTCGCCGGAACACGAATTGACCGAATCCTACATTACCGGTCGTTTCGGCTGATTCCGTTGCCGGGGAACATTGGAGAAGCAGAGTATGCCTACAAAGAAGGACGATGTTTACGGGGATCATATTTCCCACAAGTTCAATGATGAACTGATGGATCTCAAGACCGAGTTCCTGAAAATGGGCGGGATGGTTGAGGCCCAGGTAGAAAACGCGATCCAGGCGCTCATGGACGGTGATGGTCACCTGGCGGAGGAAACCCGGGCCAAGGACAAGCGCGTCGACCAGATGGAAATGGATATCGACGAGGAAGCGACACTGATCATCGCCCGTCGTCAGCCGACTGCGCGGGATCTGCGTCTGGTGATTTCCGTGATAAAAATGGTTGCCGACCTGGAGCGGGTGGGCGATGAGGCCAAGAAAATTGCCAAGCTGGCCATCAAGCTGGCGGAAGAGGGCCAGGCGCCGAGAGGTTACGTGGAGGTGCGACACATCGGTACCCACGTGTTGAGCATGCTGCACGATGCCCTCGACGCCTTTGCCCGGCTGGATTCCGAGCAGGCGCTGCGCATCATGAAGGAAGACAAACGGGTGGATGAGGAGTATCAGGCAGCCGCCCGAACCCTGCTCACCTTCATGATGGAAGATACCCGGAACATTTCACGGTGCATGTCCGTGATGTGGGTTCTGCGCGCCCTGGAGCGGGTCGGTGATCACGCCTGCAACATTGCCGAGAACGTGATCTTCATGGTGAAGGGTGAGGATGTGCGCCATACACCCGTTGAAGAAGCCGAACGCGTGGTGGGGCGCTAGACCCCACTCCGACAGGCCTGAATGCTCAGGCCTGTTTCATCCGGTCGGTGTACGGCGGCCAGCCGAAAGGCTTGCCGGCCAGCAGGTGCAGATGGATGTGAAACACCGTCTGCCCCGCATTTTCTCCGCAGTTCATCACGGTGCGATAGCCATCCTCGGCAAAGCCCATTTCCTTCGCCAGCTTGCTCGCCACCCAATACAGATGCCCGACCAGCTCCCGGTCGCCTTCCTCAATCTCGTTGATGCTGGCAATCTCTTTTTTCGGAATGACCAGCAGGTGCACCGGTGCCTGGGGATTGATGTCGCGAAACGCCAGGCTGACCTCGTCTTCGTAGACGATGTCCGCGGGGATTTCCCGGTTAATGATCTTGGTGAATATGGTTTCTGACATGGTGGCTCCTGGTTCGTGGTCGAAAAGTGTTGTTGTGTCCGGGCCCTGTTACAACTGCCTGAGTCCGGGAATCCGGTCGGTTAGCCGTGAGAGAACCGCGGGCAACTGGTCATCAATGCCCATAGCGTAGCGGGCCACCTGGTTTCGGGCGAAGGGCAAAGCCCGGGCGGCGCCCAGTCCGAGATTACGCAACAGGTGCAGCGGCGGCGTGCGGTTACTGAACAGATGATAGAACAGGTCCATGGTCATCATCATGCGCCGGTTGGCTGGGCGACGCTGATGTTCGTACTGGCTCAGCCACTGGGGATCGGCCAGATCGACGTTGGCGCGTCTGGCTTCCTTGAGCATGGCTTGCAGGCATTGGGCATCCTGAAACCCCAGATTGACACCCTGGCCGGCGAGCGGGTTGATGGTGTGGGCCGAGTCGCCGGCCAGAACCACGCGACCTGAAAAATAGTGCTTGGCATGCTGGTGGGCGATGGGGAAGCTGGCTCGTGCCTCGATGTGCGTGAGCTGGGGTAACTCGGACGGAAAGGCTTGCTGGATTTCCTGCATCAGCGCTTCGTCGGACAGACCCTTGAGTCGGGCCAGTTCGTCGGGGGCGTCATACCACACCAGCGACGCCCAGCTTTCGCCCGGATGGGCGGCCCCGGCGCTGTGCAGAGGCAGGAATGCCCGCGGACCGGTAGGATAGAATCCCTGCCAGGTAATGTCTTCCACCGGTCCCTGGTACCGCACCGAAATAACCATGGCTTGCTGATCGTACTGGTTGCGGTTGACGCCGATTCCGGCCATGTCGCGGACTCTGGATTGCGCCCCATCGGCACCGATTACCAGTTGCGCGTTCAGGGTGCGGCCATCGTCCAGGGTGACGGTGATCGAGTCGGGCTGCGGTTCCAGCGTGGCGACGCCGTGTCCGGCGAGCACGCGAACGCTAGGCTCGGCGTCGGCGGTCTGCCAGAGCGCCTGTTGCGTCACCGAGTTTTCAACAATGTGGCCCAGATGGGACGTTTTCAGGCTCGCGGCATCGAACTCCACTTCGGTCAGTGTCCGGGGGAGCAGGTGCGACAGCGGGTGGCGGGTTTCGTCCCAGACCGAGAGACGCTGATACGGAGTGGCGCGCATCGCCAGAATCGGGTGCCAGGCCCCCAGGCCTTGCAGATACCGCTCGCTACCGGCGCTGAGGGCGGACACGCGGATGTCCGGAGCCGAGTCCGGATCGAAGGCTGGTGCGGGCGAACGGTCAACCACGGCCACCTTGAAGCCATCCTGGCCCAGGCCCGTGGCGAGGGCGGCACCAACCATGCCGGCGCCGATCACAACAATATCAAATGCTTGTGTCATATCGGGTTCCTGTCTGATGCCCACAGTTTACGCGATGGCGCAGATCAGACAACCAACCCGGGTCAAGTGAAGCCGTACCAATTCAGTAACCGGCCGCGCCGGAAACCCTCGCTTTGGCGTCGTCTGGCTGACGTCGCCCTTTCGCCAGCCAGGCGGGTTTTTGCGCGCCCGGCTTGGTGAACCCCTGATTCAGCACCATGGGCTGCACCAGGGCCAGGAAATCGGCCGTCTTCATGTGCACCGATTCGGTGTGGCTGCCGGCTGCGAAGGCCAGTTCTGGCTGTTCCGTCAGCACCTCGCTGCAGTAGACGGACATGCCGAACAGGTTGCCAAACGGGGGCATGGCGCCCACCTCACAGTCCGGGAAACGGTCCTGAAATTCCTGTTCATCGGCGAGGTCAATAAAGTCGGTGTCGAGAATCCGGGAAAGCCTGTCCCAGCGGATACGCCAGGTCGCCGGCATGACCAGCATCGCCATTTTGCCGTCCAGTTCGATGATTACGGTTTTGACGACCCGGTCGCCGGCAATCTTTACGTGGTGGGCCAGTTCCTGGGCGGTGAAGGCAGGCGGGTGTGAGAGGCACATGTATTCCACAGCGGCCTCGTCGAGAAACTCTTTCAACTGCTGTACCGGCATAGTGACAACCTCCTACCAGTAATGACAGCGTTCCGGAGCCGCTCGTTGTTGGTGTGCTTGGCTCCGACGGCCGGCGAGGTCCGTGGGCCCCGCCTTTAACCGTCAGCTTAGTCGAGGTTACGCAGTTTGCGAGTAACCGGTTGTATCAATGCGAAACCGTTCGCGCCGATCATTCGGTTTGATACAGATGCACATCACGCTGCGGGAACGGAATCGTGATGCCCTCGGCGTCAAAGGCTTTCTTCACCTTCTCCTGCATCTCCCAGTAGTAGGGCCACAGGTCGTCGGTGGGCACCCATACCCGGAACATCAGGTTGACGGAACTGTCGCCCAGACCGGCGACGCAGATGCGTGGCGCGGGATCCACCAGGCTGCGTTCGTCCTCTTCCATCAACCGTTTCAGGATTGCCTTGGCCTTATCGATGTCGTCGCCGTAACCGATACCGAAGGTCATGTCGCAACGGCGCTTGTCGTAGATACTGACGTTGACCAGCGTGGCATTGGACAGGCTGCCGTTGGGGATCACGATTCGACGGTTGTCGAACGTGTTGACGATGGTATAGAGGATGCTGATTTCATCCACTGCACCGAGGAAGCCCTGCGCTTCGATGGTGTCGCCAACCTTGAACGGTTTGAAGATCAGGATCAGTACTCCACCCGCGAAGTTGGACAGGCTGCCCTGCAGGGCAAAACCGATGGCCAGGCCTGCGGCACCAATGATCGCTATGAAGGATGTGGTGGCAATGCCCACCATGGAAGCGACGGAAATGAGCAGCAGGATCTTGAGTACAACGCCAATCAGGCCGCACAGGAACTTGTTCAGGGTGGGGTCTTTCTTGCCAAGCTTGGCGTCGAGAACCCCGACAAGGCGATTGATCAGCCAAAGGCCAACGATCAATGTGATGATGGCCAACAAGACTTTCGGGGCGTAGGCCATGGTCAGCGAAATAGCCTGGTCCAGAAGTTCTGAAGCGTTCCCTTCAGCTCCAAAAAGATCTTCCATTAGAGGGACTCCTTGCTCGTTAGTTGTTTGATCAGTGTGGTGTTTCTAACCCGAGGGTGAACATCGGTCTGTACGCGATGGTTATAGCAGAGAAAAGAGTCGCGCGAATGATTCAGGCGCACCTCATCAGAGGTGATCTACGTAGTCGTGGTCTGTTTGGTCCAGTCCCGGATCACATCGGGGCCCCCTCGGACAAGGATCCTGCCCTCTTTCTGACCGAGCTGATAGTCGTACATCGGATCGTAATAGTCCTCCAGCAACGCCTGGATCCAGGCATCGTGGCCACTGAGGTCCTGTTGCCGTTCCTGACGTTCCAGCGCCGCTTCCATCAGACTTCTCAACTGCTTGTGGCGTTCCCCGCCCAGACGTTTACGGATGCGGTCGAGGGCGCTCAACAGATAATCCCGGAAATTGAGCCAGCCGGCTTCCTCACCATCCCGCCGCGAATAGTCGGCACACATGCCTTCAACATAGTCTTCCCGGATAATTGCAATGCGTTGCGCCAGCGGCTGCTCCAGCACCATCAGTGGGGCCGAGGCCATGCGTTCCCGGAGACTTTCCGGCAGGGCACACCGCCCGACCAGTCGGCTTTCATCCTCCAGATACACCGGCCCGCCCTTGTGGTGATGGGCCTTCAGCATGGCAACCGCCAGCCGGTTCTCGAAATCGATCTGTGATGGCTGGGGGCTGACCTGACGGCCAAAGCTGGAACCCCGGTGGTTGGCTAACCCTTCCAGATCCACCGGATTGGGCAACTGCTGCAGAACCCGGGTTTTACCGGTACCGGTCCGGCCGCTGAGAATCCGGAACTCGCTGTTCTTGATCCGGTCCTCGAGACTGTCGATCAGGAAACGCCGGAGCGCCTTGTACCCCCCCTTGACCAGCGGGTAGTCGATGCCGGACTCCCTGATCCATTGCTGGGTAAGGCGGGAGCGAAGACCGCCACGGAAACAGAACAGGTAGCCGTTGGGGTGTTGTGCGACGAACTGCTTCCAGGCCTCGATCCGCCGGGCCTTGATGTCGCCTGAAACCAGCAGGTGCCCCAGTTCGATGGCCCGATCCTGGCCTTGTTCCTTGTAACAGATACCCACCCGGTGCCGCTCGTCATCATTCATCAGCGGGGCGTTCTCTGCGCTCGGGAAGCTCCCTTTGTCGAATTCCACAGGCGCCCGTACATCCATCAGCGGGACGTCGTTGAGGAACAGTGCCAAGTAGTCGTCGGTGTCGGGTCTGGTTGCCATTTCAGCGAATAACCGGTCAGTAAAAGTAAGGCGGCAGTATAGCCGAATTGACGTTTTTCTGCGCGTAGGGCGCTGTTTTGGCGGGGTGAGGCCGCTACAATGTCGGCCTTCCGGAAACCGGTCCATTGAGGAGATCTGATGTCGACCAACCGTCTAGACCAGAATCTGCGCAGTACACTGAGTCAGGGCCGGGTCGCGGTTTCACGGCCGGCCGGCTGCCCGCAAATTGCCCTCCATCTGTTTGACCCGTCCGTGCTTGAGGGGCCACTGAGCCACGACGAAGCCCAGTCGGTGGTGGCGGAGCCAGCCTACTGGTCATTCTGCTGGGCCAGCGGTCAGGTCCTGGCGAGCTGGATTCTGGCCAACCCCCGTTGGGTGATGAACAAGCGAGTACTGGATTTTGGCTCAGGCTCGGGGGTGGTCGCCGTTGCCGCCGCCCTGGCGGGTGCCCGGGAGGTCATTGCCTGCGACATAGACCCTGCCGCACTGGATGCCGTGTCGGCCAATGCGGCCCTGAACGGCGTATCGTTAACTTTGTGTGACGACTGGGATGTACGCCCGGCGGGCATTGACGTCGTCACGGCGGCGGACGTCCTCTACGATCCGGAAAATCGGCCACTGCTGAAAGTGTTCCGTGAGTCGGCATCAAGGGTGCTGCTGGCGGATTCGCGAGTTCGGGAATTGGGTGATCCGGTTTACGACCTGCAGACGGTCATTGAGGCAAGAACCTGGCCTGACCTCCACGAATTCGAGGAGTTCAACCGGGTGCGGATCTACGTCGCGGCGGATATGTAACTGCTGACTGCATAAAAGAAAAGGGCAACCACTGGGGTTGCCCTTGTCGAAACAGGTCGGCGCGTCCTTGCGCATGGGGCAACAGCCTTGTTGCGAGTCCCTGAGCCGCTCCTTGGTGCCGGCATCCTAGCCGGCGTTCCGAATAATTATCCTTTAAGCGAGGCGTCCCTGTGTCCTTGCCTCTCCCTGCATTCCATGCCGGGGTGCGTCCGGTGCGTCGTCCTTTTCCCTGTCATCCTTGATGTAAACACTATAGCAACTGGCGCTTTACAATCGTGTGAACGGATTCCGTCGATGGGTGCGGATTTTCCCCGTCTCAACGGGGTTTCTATTCCGTAACAGTGTGTTAGCGGTCATCCAGTTTGAGTTGCACAATGTTACGTACGCAACATAGCTGCAAGATCTCACGCCCTTGTAGGAAATCTCTCACATGAAGTTGGGCGAATTTCTCAAATCTCTGCCTTCCGCAGGTTGCGGAGTCCCGGCCAGGGCATCATTCCGATGACAATGCCCGCGCCGTCGGCAGCCAGGTCGGCCATCGAGAAGTCCCGGTAGGGAAGGGTGGCCTGGATGGCTTCAATGGCAAAGCCGAAGGCGAGCAACAGCGGGAGATACCACAACGCTCTGACTTCGGGCCAGGACAGCCGGGTGAGGAGGGTCAGCTCCAGGAAGGCAATCAGGTGGTTGAACTTGTCGTTTGGTGAGGACGGTACCGGGTAGGGGGTACTGGTGGTTGCCAGGAATACAATGGCCAGCACGGAAATCAACAGGGCAATGCGCCAAAGCGGACGACAGTGCAGGAAGCGCAAAACGCAGTTTTTCAGTAGTGCCATGGGGGAATTTCCCTAGGAGGCCTCGGGCTGTGGGAATGATTCCAACATGATATGCTTTGCGCCCCGTCAATGTCATTGAAACGGAGGGCCGGCCGGAATGCTCAAGGGTAACTTTTTTCGTGGACTGGGCTACCTTGGGGAGGGCTTCCGTCTGATTCGGCAACCCGGCCTGCGGTTGTTCGTGGTAATCCCCCTGGTCATCAACATTCTGTTGTTCGGGCTTCTTTTCTATTTCCTTGCCGAGCTGTTCGCCGGGCTGATTGCCGCAGCCATGGGCTGGTTGCCGGATTGGGCCTGGCTGCAGGCGCTGGACTGGCTGTTCTGGATTCTCTATGGCGCGGTGATCCTGCTGATGCTCGCCTACGGTTTCGTGATTGTGGCCAACCTCATTGGCTCGCCCTTCTACGGTTACCTGTCGGAATTGACCGAAAAACACCTCACCGGTCAGGAAGTGAGCACGGAAGATAGCTGGAGTGCGATTATCAAGGATATCCCCCGGGCACTCTGGCGCGAGGTTCAGAAGATTCTCTATTACCTGCCCCGGGCCATCGGCCTGTTCGTGATTGGCCTGATTCCGGTGGTCAACCTGGTGGCGGCCGTGCTCTGGTTCCTGTTCAACAGCTGGATGATGGCCCTGCAGTATGTCGATTACCCCGCAGACAACCACAAGGTCAGTTTCAAATCCCTGCGTGGTTTGTTGGGTGACACCCGGCTTTCGGCATTCGGATTTGGCTTGCCGGTTGCGCTGGCAGCCATGGTCCCTGTTCTCAATCTTGTGGTTGTGCCCGCGGCGGTCTGCGGTGCCACGGCTTATTGGGTGCGTGAGAACGGCGCCACCCGAAATTAATTCTGTCTGGAGGTTACTTGGATAAATCGGAATTTGTCATTGGTCAGCGCTGGGTCAGCCACAGCGATACCGCACTGGGCCTGGGCATTGTCACGGACATCTCCGGTCGTCGCGTTACGCTGGGCTTTCCCGCGGCCGATGAAGAGCGCACCTACGCCATAGACAATGCGCCGCTTTCCCGGATCATTTACCAGTTGGGTGAGGAGATCCAGACCTTTGACGGAGCGCACTACGTGGTGCGTGCGGTGGAGGACAAGGGTGGTGTGCTGATGTACCACGCCGACGATGGCGAGGACATTCACCAGATTTCCGAAGTCAAACTCAGCGGCTCAGTGAACTTTTCTGCCCCGCACCAGCGCCTGTTCGCGGGTCAGTTTGACCGCAATGGTGCTTTTCGTCTGCGGGTGGCCACCCTGCAGCACCTGGACCGGTTACGGGCGTCCCCGGTCGGTGGCTTGATCGGTGCGCGCACCCAGCATTTGCCACATCAGATCTACATCGCCCATGAGGTTGCCAAGCGGCACGCGCCCCGGGTTCTGCTGGCCGATGAGGTGGGCCTTGGCAAAACCATTGAGGCGGGCCTGATCCTGCATTACCAGCTGCACACGGGTCGGGCCCGGCGTGCCCTGATTGTGGTGCCGGATTCCCTGATTCACCAGTGGCTGGTGGAGATGCTTCGTCGCTTCAATCTGCGGTTTTCCATCATTGACCAGGGGCGCTACGACGCCCTGAAAGAGGAAGAGAATGATGTGGATTCGCTGGTGAACCACATCTTTGGGGACGACGACGCGGTCAATCCATTTGAAACCGAACAGTTGGTGCTCTGTAGCCTGGATTTCCTGGCCAGCAGCGAACAGGCGCAGCAGGATGCCCTGGCAGCGGGCTGGGATTTGATGGTGGTGGATGAAGCCCACCATCTGGCCTGGAGCCCCGAAGCGGTCAGCACTGAATATCGGGTTGTTGAGGAATTGTCGGCAGCAAGTCGGGGGCTGCTCCTGCTGACGGCGACACCGGAACAGGTTGGAGTGGCCAGCCATTTCGCCCGCCTGAGGCTTCTGGATCCTGCGCGTTTTCACGACCTGGAAACCTTCCGCAAGGAGGAGCAGCAGTACGAAGCGATCAACGAGGTGGTGCGACGGCTGGAGAGCAACGATGCCGGCATCAGTAGCGATGATCGCAAGGCCCTCAAGGCCTGGCTCGGTGATGAACTGGATGAGCTGCTGACGGGGGAGGACCCGCATCAGGCCATTATTGATGCGTTACTGGATCGCCATGGCACCGGTCGGGTGCTATTCCGTAACACCCGGGCCGCCATTCAGGGCTTTCCTGAACGACGGCCGATGCCGGATGCGTTGCCCTGTCCGGCCATATACGAGGGCCATGCCTGGGGGCTGGCCGGGCTTTCGCCGGAACAATCGGTGGCGGAAGAGCAGTGGCTGGCAGATGATCCACGTGTTGCCTGGCTTGAGAAGAAGCTGGCCAGCTTGCGCCCGGCCAAGGTCGTGGTCATCTGCGCCCAGGCGCAAACCGCCATGGCGCTCGAGCATTACTTGCAGTTGCGGGCCGGTATTCGCAGCGCGGCCTTTCACGAACACCTCAGTCTGGTGGAGCGGGACCGGGCAGCCGCCTATTTTGCCGACAGCGAGCAGGGCGCCCAGGCGCTGATCTGTTCAGAGATTGGCAGTGAGGGCCGCAACTTCCAGTTTTCCCATCACCTGGTGCTGTTTGACCTGCCGGCCAATCCGGATCTGCTGGAGCAGAGAATCGGGCGCCTGGATCGTATTGGCCAGACCGAGACCATCGATATTCACATCCCCTACCTGCAGGGAACCGCCCAGGAAGTGCAGTACCGGTGGTTCCAGGATGGCCTGAATGCCTTCGCCGAGAGCTGTGCAGTGGGGGTTGCCGTTCAGGACAAGGTACAGGATCAGTGGCAGCGGGCCATCGAGGGTGGCACCGGGGTCGTCGACAACCTGGTTGCCCACTCCGCCGAAGAGGCCGCACGCCTCAGGACCCTGCTTCAGAATGGCCGCGATGCCCTGATTGAACTCAATTCCTGCCGCCGCGACGTGGCTGATCGGTTGATTGACGGTATCGAGGCTGAGGAAGGTTCTGCCCAGGTGCGGGATTACATGATCGAGGCCTTTGATATTCTGGGTGTGGATGTGGAAGACCACAGCGATCACTCGGATGTGTTGCGTCCCGGCGAGCACTATCATGCCGGCCATGTGGCAGAGTTACCGGAAGACGGCGTTACCGTGACCTGGAGTCGGCAGCAGGCCCTGGAGCGCGAGGACCTGTCCTTCATGAGCTGGGAACATCCGATGGTGACCGGGGTGATGGACTCCGTAACCAGTTCCGGCCTGGGCAAGGCGGCCCTGGCCAGCCTCTCGGTCAAGGCGCTGCCACCGGGGACACTGCTGATGGAAGCGCTGTTCACCGTGCACTGTCCGGCGCCGGAGTCGCTGCAGTTGACCCGTTACCTGCCAGTATCCCCGTTGCGCCTGCTGGTGGACGTGAATGGCAAGGAGTTGTCGGCGGCATTGCCCCATGACCGGCTGAACGAATTGTGCTCCAACATCCGGCGCAAGACCGCTCAGGCAATCGTGCCCCAGATACGACCCCAGGTGGAAACCATGGTGGATCATGTTGAACGCCTGTCGGAACCTCACCTGGAGCCGTTAAAAGAGCAGGCACTGGCTCGGGTCGATGCCAGCTTTGGCCCCGAAATCCGCCGATTGGAGGCTCTCCAGGTCGTGAATCCGGCCATCCGCAACGAAGAAATCGATTTTTTCCGGAATCAGCTGGATGCGGCGAGGGACGCCATTGGGCGGGCCAGTCTCGCGCTCGAAGGGATCCGGGTTATCGTAACCGCGTAAGTCCGTATGTGACCGGCATTACTGACTCCGTGGCGACCGCTGTTATGCTTTCATCTGATGCGGTAATGTGGGCGTACCTACTTTAGTCTAATAATTTCCCGAACCATGGATGACTGAGAGAACCTATGATGACTTTTCTTCTGTTTGTTGTGGCGCTGGCCGGTCTCTTGATCGTGATGCGTCGTGAATCCGGTGCCATGCCGGCGATTGGCGTGATGGCAGTGGTCGGTCTTGTGTCCCTGATCTTTGCCTCCGGATGGCTCGCCCTGATTCTGTTTGTCGGTGCCGGTGTCACCGCCGCCGCGGGCTTGCCCGGTTTCCGTCAGAGCTGGCTGACACCGAAGATTTTCGCCACCTTCAAGAAGGTGGCGCCCAAGGTTTCCGATACGGAAAAGGTTGCCCTTGAGGCCGGCACCGTCGGCTGGGACGGCGAGCTGTTCACCGGCCAGCCGGACTGGCACAACCTGCTGATCAACCGCTACACCGGCCTGACTGAGGAAGAGCAGGCGTTTGTGGACAACCAGTGCACCCAGGCCATCGCCATGTGCAACGCCTGGGATCTCGCCGTCGAGCGCGCAGACCTGCCCAAGGAACTCTGGGATTTCCTGAAGAAAGAAGGTTTCTTCGGTATGATCATCCCGAAGGAATACGGTGGTCTCGAGTTTTCCGCCAAGGCCCAGACCGCGGTGCTGCAGAAACTGGCCGCCAACGAGATGCTGATGGTCTCGGTCGGGGTGCCCAATTCCCTCGGTCCGGGCGAGCTGCTGGTCAAATACGGTACCGAGGAACAGAAGAAGCATTACCTGCCCCGTCTGGCCGACGGCCGCGAAATTCCCTGTTTCGGCCTGACCGGTCCACGGGCCGGCTCAGACGCCACCTCGCTCCCGGATACCGGCATCGTCTGCAAGCGCAAGATTGATGGTAAGGAAGTGGTGGGCATTGAGCTCAACTTCGAGAAGCGCTGGATCACGCTGGCGCCGATTGCCACCGTGGTCGGCCTGGCCTTCCGTATGTTCGACCCCGACGGCCTGCTGGGGGACGAGAAAGACTACGGCATCACCTGCGCCCTGATCCCCCGTGACACCAAGGGTATGGAAATCGGTCGTCGCCATTGTCCGATTGGCACGCCGTTCCTGAACGGGCCGATCAAGGGCAAGAACGTGTTCATTCCGCTGGACTACATCATCGGTGGTCAGGAGATGGCCGGCCAAGGCTGGCGTATGCTGGTTGAATGTCTGTCGGTCGGCCGCTGCATCACCCTGCCTTCCGGCGCAGCCGGGGCTGCGGCCTATGCGGCCGGTACGGCCGGTGGCTTTACCCGAGTCCGTCGCCAGTTCAATACCCCGGTCGCGGATATGGAAGGTGTGCAGGAGCCGCTGGCCCGAATCGTGGGCAAGACCTACATTGCCCAGTCGGCCGTGAACCACACCGCCAACATGATCGACCGCGGCGAGAAGCCGGCCGTACCCTCGGCCATTCTCAAATACCACCTGACCGAATTCCAGCGCGGCGTGCTCACTGACGCCATGGACGTCCACGGCGGCAAGACCGTGACCCTCGGCCCCCGCAACTACCTGGGAATAGGCTTCAGCGGTGCTGCAGTGTCCATCACCGTGGAGGGCGCCAACATCATGACCCGCAGCCTGATGATCTTCGGTCAGGGCGCGATCCGCTGCCATCCCTACGTTTTGAAGGAGCTGGCGGCCAAGGACAATGATGACATCCAGGCCTTTGATAAGGCTTTCTTCGGGCACGCTGGCCTGATTTTTGGTAACGCCGCCCGAGCCTTCACCCAGGCGCTGGGTCTTGGCCGTGCCGATGTACCGTTCGACAGCGCCAGCCGCCGGTACGCGCAGGCGGTAGCTCGCTTCAGTGCCGCATTCGGTCTGTGTGCGGACGCCGCCATGACGACGCTGGGCAGTGAGCTGAAAATGCGCGAGCTGATCTCCGCTCGCCTGGGCGATATGTTGTCCAACCTCTACCTGGCCTCCATGGTGTTGAAGAACTGGCACGAAGGCCAGCCGGTGGAAGGTGAGAAAGAAGTGATGGAATACAGCCTGGGCCTATTGCTTTACCGTACTGAAAACGCCCTTGACGAATTCCTCCAGAATCTTCCGAACCGGGTCGTGGCTATGGCGCTCCGGGGCATCACCATGCCTCTGGGCCGTCGCTGGGATGCGCCTCATGATGACCTGTC
Source organism: Marinobacter albus (assembly GCF_030238305.1). Taxonomy (NCBI): domain Bacteria; kingdom Pseudomonadati; phylum Pseudomonadota; class Gammaproteobacteria; order Pseudomonadales; family Marinobacteraceae; genus Marinobacter; species Marinobacter albus. The sequence continues at coordinate 345,831 of NZ_JASSQD010000001.1, forward strand.
CCGCAAGCTGGCCAGGGCCATTTCCACCGACACGCCCATCCGTAACAAGCTGATTTCCGGCGTCTGGACCACCGATGGCGAAGGCACGGTAGAGAACCCGCTGGCGCGATACAATGGTTTGCTGAAGGACTACGACAAGGCCGAGCAGCTGTACCGGAAGGTGACCAAGGCCTACGCCAAGGGCGAGCTGCCCATGACCGCGTTGCATCCGGAGGAGCGCTTCGAGGCGGCCCTGGAAGCGGGGGTTTACACCAAAGAGGAGGCAGACTTCATGCGGCAGTATGAAGCCGTCGTGCTGGAAATGCTCACGGTCGACGACTTTCCGTTTGACGAGTTTGCCAGCAACAAGGATACGGTAATCGATCATAACCCGGCCTGATGGGGCCAACCGTTTCCGACTAAACAAGGGGTGCCGGCGGGCGCCCCTTTTTTGTGCCCGGTTATAAGGCCTTAACTTGATTGCGCTTTAACGGCATACTCGAAGAATGCGTGCCGAATAAGGTACGGGCCAAGTCAGCAGAGGAGGGGAGTCAAACCCGATGTGGCTTTCAGTATTGGCAGTAAGCGCCGGAGCCGTCATTGGCGCCAATCTGAGGTGGGTTCTGGGCCTTTGGTTGAACAGCACCTACCATGCAGTGCCGTACGGGACACTGGTGGCCAACCTGAGTGGTGGCTGGCTCATCGGTCTGCTGATCGGTTACTTCAGTCACGGTAGCACGCTGGCACCGGAGTGGCGCCTGTTTGCCATTACCGGGCTGTGCGGTGCGCTGACCACCTTCTCCACGTTCTCGCTGGAAATGTTCGCTGCTATCCAGGAAGGCAAATGGGCCATGGCGCTCACCGGTATCCTCGCTCACGTTGTGGGGTCATTGCTGATGACGGCACTCGGGATTTATACCTTTGGATTGGTTCGTGGCTAGGTCCGGTTTCGGCGCCTATGGGTGGGTAACACTACCTACTTAAATTATTGAAAATCCACTTGGCAATCCTGAAATTCAGGAGTAGAGTTCTGTGGGTAGGAAAGATTCAGTTAAGCATTTCATGAATGAGACGTACCTCCGCAGTTAGTAGTGACCGTCCTGTTTTTGATTCCGCGAGTTCTGTATTTCCGTAAACGCCAGCCTGCATCAAGAAGGTGCGAGGCGGCAGATTAAATGATTGATTTCAGGAAGTTTAAGTATGTCTACTACTACCGGTACTGTTAAGTTCTTCAACGAAGCTAAAGGCTTTGGCTTTATCACTCGTGAAGGCGGCCCGGACGTATTCGTTCACTACAGCGCAATTCAGGGCAGCGGTTTCAAGACCCTGGCAGAAGGCCAGCAGGTTGAGTTCACCGTTACCCAGGGCCAGAAAGGTCCGCAGGCGGAGAACGTTGTTGCTCTTTAATCCCTGAGGGATTAAGCGACAAACGTGAAAAAGGCAGCTTCGGCTGCCTTTTTTCATGCCTGATCCGCTTGCTCGCTTTGTGATTTTCTCCCCGGCGTGTAATCTTTATGCCCCTGTTGCTCGTTTAAATGGTTGTCGAGACGTTCAGGACCCGTTCATGCTCAATACCCTCAAGGCCATCTGGATTCTTTTCTGGGCCTCCCTGCTGACCTTAATCCTGTTTCTGCCCATTGTGGTAGCAGCCCTGGTGGGCAAACGCGGCGATGCCGCTTTTCATGGCACGCAGGTATACGCCTGGGCCATTCTCAAGCTCTGTGGCATTCGTCTGATCGTCAGGGGCAGGGAGCATATCCAGCCCCGCCAGCGCTACGTGATTCTGAGCAATCACGCCTCCTATTTTGATCCGCCGGCGCTGGTTCTGGCGCTGGGGCTGCAGTATCGCTGGGTCATCAAGAAGGAGTTGCGAAAGGTGCCCCTGTTCGGGCTGGCCCTGGAGACGTCGCGCAACCTGTTTATCGACCGCTCCCGTGGCAGTGACGCCCTGGAGAGTATCAAGCGCGGGGTGGGGCAGTTACCGGAAGGCACCGGAATCCTGATTTTTCCCGAAGGCACCCGGTCATGGGACGGCAAACTGCTGCCCTTCAAGAAAGGCGGATTCGTCATTGCCAAAGACGGCCAGTTGCCCATCCTGCCCATCACCATTCGTGGTTCCCATGATCGGCTGCCCAAGGGCCAGGCCGCCTTTTCGCCGGGCGAAATCGAGATCTTGATCCATCCACCGGTTGCCACCGAAGGCCAGTCGGTCGAATCCCTGATGGATGGAGTTCGAGGCACCATCGAGTCCGGCCTGTAGTGAACAGATTCGCGGCCGGACCGGCAAACTAGCGGGCGAAAATTTCCTCATAGAAACGCATGGTGCCCTGCCAGGAGCGCGAAGCCGCTTCCTCGTCGTACCCCACCGGCAAGCCAAAGTTTTCAGCAAACCTGTCTGCCCCCGGATTGGTGAATGAGTGCAGGACGCCCGGGAAGCTAACCAGGGTCAGATCCACACCGGCATCCTGCATTTCCTGAACCAGGCCGGCGACCTGCTCGGATGGAACCATGTCATCCGCTCCGCCGGTGTACACCTGAACCCGCGCTTTGACCATTCCAGGCTGGGCCTTGATCGGGCTGCCAAGGGCACCGTGGAAACTCACCACGCCGCTGAGGTCGACGCCCAGCCGTGCCATGTTCAGTACGACGGCTCCCCCGAAGCAGTAGCCCTGAGCCGCAATGCGGGTGCTGTCCACGCTCTCGTGGTTTTCCAGTAGTGACTTGGCCTTCATGAAGCGGGCCTTGACCTGGTCAATGTCCCGGGTCGCTTCCTGCATGAACTTCTGGGCGGTATCCGGGTGTTCGGCGAGCTTGCCGCTGCCGTACATGTCGAGGGCGAACGCCGTGTAGCCGGAGGCGGCAAGCTTCTCTGCCTGCTCACGGGCAAACTCGTTGTGGCCCCACCACTCATGAACCACAAGTACGCCGGGCCGTTTGCCCTCCAGCTCGTCGTCCCAGGCCATGTAGCCGGTGAACGTCTGATCGTCGATCTGGTATTCCACGGTTTGGGTCTGCATTTCTGCCATCACCTGCGAGGTTGCAAGGGAGAATGAAAGTGCTGCGACTGATGTGGCTGTTTGCAATGTAGTCATGATGGGACTGCTCCTTGTAATACACGCTATTGCTTCCGTCGGACAATCACCTTTTTACTACACTTCAGACACAGACACACGAATTGGCGTAACCTTCGCGGAACCGAGGAGATGATCGATGAAGATTGGCGTGCCCAAGGAAATCAAGAATAACGAATACCGGGTGGGGATGACGCCGGCTGCGGTCCATGAACTCTGTGGCCACGGCCACGACGTGTTCGTCGAGACCCAGGCGGGGGCGGCCATTGGGTTTACCGATGAGGATTACCAGAGTGCGGGCGCCCAGATTCTGGCGGATGCCAAGGCGGTTTTCGGGGCGGCGACACTCATCGTCAAGGTCAAGGAGCCTCAGCCGGAAGAGCGAGCCCTGCTGAACCGGGAGCATACCCTGTTTACCTATCTGCACCTGGCGCCGGATCAGGCCCAGACCGACGATCTGGTGGCGTCCGGTGCCATCTGCATTGCCTATGAGACGGTGACTGACCGTAGTGGTCGTCTGCCGTTGCTGGCGCCCATGTCTGAAGTGGCTGGACGTATGTCGATCCAGGCCGGCGCCCACTGTCTGGAGAAATCGGTTGGTGGTCGCGGAGTGCTTCTGGGCGGAGTGCCCGGTGTCAGCCCCGCCCGGGTGACCGTGGTCGGAGGTGGCGTCGTCGGACAGAATGCTGTTGCCATGGCCATCGGCATGGGGGCCCAGGTGACCGTCCTGGATCGCAACATGGATGTCCTGCGCAATCTCGATCACCTGTACGGCAACCGGATCACAACACTGTTTTCCACCGTCCATACCCTCGATCAGGCGATGGTGGAGTCTGACCTGGTGGTCGGCAGCGTTCTCATACCCGGAGCGTCCGCGCCCAAACTGATTACCCGGGATATGATCCGCCGGATGCCCGAGGGCAGTGTGCTGGTGGACGTCGCCATTGATCAGGGCGGGTGTGCGGAAACCTCAAAACCGACCACCCACGATGACCCCACGTATATTGTTGATGGTGTGGTACATTACTGCGTGGCCAATATGCCCGGCGCCGTGGCGCGCACCTCGACGCTGGCTCTGAACAACGTAACGCTGCCCTTCGTGGCGGCCCTGGCCAACAAGGGGCCGATTCGGGCAATGAAGGAAGACCCGCACCTGATGGCCGGACTGAATATAGCCGATGGCAAGGTGACGTACAGGGAGGTGGCAGAAGCCACTGGGCATTCATACACAGACCCGGAATCCCTGCTGGGATCCTGAGCCGTGACACACTCGGAGAAATCATGAAACTGATCGGATCGACCACTTCACCCTACGTTCGGCGCATTCGCATCCTGCTGGATGAAGAACCGTATGAATTCGTTAACCTTAATATCTATGGTGAAGGCCGGGATGAGCTGCGGAAGAACAACCCAACCCTGAAGATTCCGGTACTGGAAGACGACGGCCAGGAAATTTATGACTCACGGATCATTGCCCGCTACGTCAGCGCCAAGCAGGGCCGCGATCCCCTGACGTGGGACCAGCAAAACCAGCTGACCATGATTGATGGTGCCAATGACTCGGCAGTCACCCTGCTGCTTTCGGAAAAGTCCGGCATCGACACCAGCCAGGACCTGATGTTCTACAACCTCCAGCGTGAACGCATCATGACCACGCTGCGCACCCTGGCAGCCATGGTCGATGACGGTCAGTTCGAGGCCTGGAACTACCCGGCTATCTGCCTGTACTGCCTCGTTGACTGGCTGGAGTTTCGCGATCTGGTGGACTGGACCGGCGTCGAGAGCCTGCTGTCATTCCGGGACAGTCACCGGACCAAGCCCTGGGTCGCCGAGACCGATCCTCGCCAGGCCTGAGCAATTGCGGCTGCCTCGTGAGCTCCGGCGGGCGGCCGCAGGCACCGGAGTGCGAAGCGGAACAAATTTTCACCAGATGGCCTTCCCCATTTGTCGTTCTTGACTATAGTTAAGGGCAGGAACGGTCGCTGATCCGACCCGATCAGACGCCCGTACTTGACTGTACTTACAACGACTAATAAAAGGGGGTCATCCATGCTCCTGTCTCATGCCTTCGGTCTCTTCACCCACCCGGATGATGAGTGGGCTTCCATTCGAAAAGAACACGAAACGCCTCGTCGGCTCTACGTCGCCTACGTTGTCATTCTGGCCGCCATCGGTCCGATCTGCGCTTACATTTCGACGGCTTATTTTGGCTGGACGGTCGGTAATGATCGGTTGATCAAACTGACGGAAATCAGTGCCCTGCAACTGAGTGTACTCACATACCTGGCAATGCTGGTGGGGGTTTTCGCGCTCGGTTATGCGGTTAACTGGATGGCCAAGACCTATGGCGCCCGGGAGGAGCACGTGCCGTCCAATGGCATTGCCCTGGCGGCCTATTCCTGCACGCCGCTGTTCCTGGCGGGATTCGCGCTCTTGTATCCGGTGCCCTGGTTCAATGCCGTGGTTTTCCTGATTGCCGCCTGCTATGGGGCCTGGTTGATGTATGACGGGCTGCCCATTGTCATGGGGATCGAGAAAGACCGTGCCGTATTCTACGGCGGCGCTCTGCTCACCGTTGCCCTGGTCATTCTGGTTGCGACCCGGGTCGGTTCCGTCATCATCTGGAACTTCGGCGTCGGTCCGGTCTTCGTCAGCGGATGACCGCCGCCGGCATTGTTCAGAATTAAGGGAGGAAGCAGCCTCCCTTTTTTGTGCCCGGTTTTGGCGTCCGGAAGGCCGTCAGGTGGGCAGGCCCCGGGTGATCACCGAAGGATCCCCCCGCCCCTCGACCGCTGCCAGTTCCGCAGCAGAAAGCCACTCTCCGGGCGGCTGGTCCATCACCACTGCGCAGGCGGCCAGCGCGTGCGCCCAGGAACAGTGATTGGCGAACAGCATGCCGGCCTCGTTCAGGGTGCCCCCGCGGTTGATATAACCCAGGACCCGGGAGCGAACCGGATCAGGAAACAGGCTGTGCAGGTGTCCGCGAAAAACCTCCGGACGCATGTGGGTGAGTGCGACCCTGCGATGGATGCGGCGCGGGAACAGCCGTTCGCGCTCAAATTCGGACAGGCAGGTTTCGGCTTCCAGGGTATCCCTGGGCTGACGGAAGCGGCCCGGCTCCTGGAGATAGACGAGGCGGAAGGGTGTGCCGGTCTCCCGCAGCCGTTCACTGGTCCGAATCGCCTCGGATAACTGGTAGGCGCCATTGGCAATCAGAAGGATGGGTTCGCCCTCGGAGGTGTCTTCATCGACCACCAGTGCGCCGTGCCGTGCCAGTGTCTCGGCTTCGCCCGCGTCGAACACGCAGGGGCGCTCCCGCTTCGGAATGACCATGCAGCTGATTCGTCCCCGGTCGGTGTAAACCCCCGGCAAGGCAGCCAGGGTGCTGTTGTAGTCAGCGGGAAACAGAACCCGGGAAACGTCGTTCATTTCACCGAGCAGTGCTTCGCAGAAGGTTGTGTCCTGGTGCGACTGTTCGTTCTTGCCGTTCTCCCAGGTGTGGGAGGTGGCGATAACCGGAAATCCCAGCCAGCGGGCCGGACGCCCGACCTCCCTCTGGTGCCGGGCAAAGATCAGTTCCTGACGGATGGCGCCGAGCATCTTGACGCAGAAGGCCTCGTAACTGGCGACCAGGTTCAGGCCGGCCTTGTTCGCAAGGCACGCGGACACCACCGCTTCCTCGTTGAGGGCGGTGATAATCTGGCCCTGCACCGACTCCTGATCGTTCTCCGGCTGCGTTACCCGGTGTTTCAGGTCCGCCAATACACCACCAAGCCGGTTGCTGGCCATTTCGTCCGGGTTGCCGACGCGGGCACGCAGATGGCGGTTTTCCGCAACCAGTGCCCGGAAAAAAGTGTCCACGGCGCTCATCGGTGAAGTCAGGCTGTTGCTCCAGGGCAGACGTGGCAGGGTCGGCTCCGGCGGGTTACGCCGGGCCAGCGGGTGGTCTCGTTCAAGGGCGCGCCCCTGCAGGGAGTGCTCATTAAGCAACGCGGTACTCCGGCTCAGATCGGTCGGATCAACCCACAGTTTGCTGGTATGTTCCAGAAACAGCTCACGGGCCCGGGCATCCATGCGGGGGTTGCCGGGCAACGGCAGGTTGTGGGCCGCGTTGCTGCCGGCCCCGTAAAAGCCGAAGCCCTTCGTGGTTTCGGCGATGCCGTAGGGAATGCGCACCGGGTAGCCGCTTTCGCCCCGGAACGCGCTGTCAGCCTGGTACCGGAGGGATTGTTCCATCTCGAACAGGGCACACACGAACGCTGCCGGATCGCGGCCGTCGAAGCGGTAGGGATCGAAGCCCCGTTCCGCCAGATGCGACTCGAAACGCTCCAGACCCGCCCGGGTCCCGAGTTCGGTCCGCTGCTCGATGCGTCGACCGTTGGCGATCATCACTGGCAGCACGAGCCCACAGTCATCGGCCCGCCACCAGCGAGGGATCCAGTCACTGCCGCGCTGCTCCTCGGCGGCGCCATCGGAGAGAAACGTCACCAGGGTCTCGCCGGGTAAGGGCATGTGGCCGTACTGAAGTTCGGCAAAACCAAGGTATCCGCCTTCCAGAATGCCGCCGGCGGTGTGGGGGTTGATGTGGCTTCCAAGAGGCGCGCTCATGCTGCCGTCCGGTTTTTGCCGGTAGCTGTAGAAATCGGCGGCCAGCCGTGACAGCCCATCCGGCTTCCGATAGCGTTCCGCCTGTTCCGGGTGCAGGTTGCCGGTCAGCACGTTGAGAGCATCCACGGCGGCCGCACAGTGGCCCTGACCCATCAGCCAGCTGCGGGTCCGGCCGGTCAGATTGTTGAGCGCCAGGTAGGCGGCGTAGGCCGGTACCATGTTCAGTGCGCCGCCGGTGTGGCCTTCCGGGCTGACCTTGAAATCCTGCGGCGCAAGGGGTTGGCCACCGGCGTCGACCCGGTTGGCGTAAGTCATGTGAACCACCAGCCAGAGTCCGGCGCTGGCCAGCCTGTCCAGCGCCGCCAGTTTGCGAAAGACGGTTTCGGTGTCGGGTTGCAACCCGGCCTCGACCAGGCGATTGGCGAGGCTGCAGGCGTGGGCACAGGTGACATCAGTATGCTGGATGACGCCATAACCCTGGCGCCAGATATTGTAGGACTGGGACGCCGGGGTGTCGGCTGCGTCCGACCCGGTTGTGGTTGGCGAGGGCATGGCACGCCTCCATTTCTCCATTGGTAGCACTGATTGTAAAAGGCACCCACTCCTTATCCCTTGATGCAAGTCAGTCGGAACAGCATCTTGTCCAGCGTGGCGGAAGCGGTGCATCGTATCGCCGGACCATTGCTGCCGGGTCGCCACGGGATAATGCTGAATATCGTTGCCCGCCGGCGCCGATTCTGCCAGCCTGAAGACACTACTAAAAAGCGCAACAGGAGAGACAGCGATGGCTCAGGATAAACGGCGCCGTTATTCATCGCCTGTGGTCGACGGCATCGGCAAGTCCGCCAGCCGGGCGATGTTACGGGCGGTTGGCTTCGGTGATGATGACTTCAGGAAACCCCAGGTGGGTATCGCATCCACCTGGAGCAATCTCACCCCCTGCAACATGCACATCAACCGCCTGGCTGAAGAGTCCGCCGTCGGGGCCGATGAGGCTGGCGGCAAGTCACTGATTTTCAACACTATTACCGTTTCTGACGGCATTGCGAATGGCACCGAGGGCATGAAGTATTCGCTAGTGTCCCGGGAGGTCATTGCCGATTCCATTGAAACGGTGGCCGGCTGTGAAGGCTTTGACGGACTGGTGGCCATCGGCGGCTGCGACAAGAACATGCCCGGTTGCTTGATGGGGCTGGCCCGGCTCAATCGCCCGTCGGTGTTTGTCTACGGTGGAACCATCATGCCCGGGGAGAACCACACCGACATCATCTCCGTGTTTGAGGCGGTTGGGGCGCACGCCCGTGGTGACCTGGATCTCATCGAGGTCAAGCAGATTGAGGAAACTGCCATACCCGGGCCGGGTTCCTGCGGCGGCATGTACACTGCCAACACCATGGCCTCGGCGATCGAAGCCATGGGCATGAGCCTGCCGGGAAGCTCGGCACAGAATGCAGTGTCTGAGACCAAGGCCGAGGACTGCCGTGCCGCCGGCGCAGCCGTCCTCAATCTTCTGGAGCGGGAGATCAAGCCCTCGGACATCATGACCCGGGAGGCCTTCGAAAACGCGATCACCGTGGTCATCGCTCTGGGTGGGTCGACCAATGCCGTTCTGCATCTGTTGGCGATGGCCAGTACCGTGGGCGTAGAGCTCGATCTGGAGGATTTCGTCGAGATCGGCAAGCGGGTGCCCGTGCTGGCGGATCTGCGTCCCAGCGGCCATTACATGATGTCGGAACTGGTGGCGATCGGCGGTATCCAGCCGCTGATGAAAATGCTGCTGGAGCGTGGGCTGTTGCATGGCAACTGCATGACTGTGACCGGGCAGACCCTGGCGGAAAATCTTGCCGATGTGGCGCCGTACCCGGAAGGTCAGGACATCATCCACGCCTTCGACAATCCGATTAAAGCCGACAGTCACCTGCGCATTCTCTACGGGAATCTTGCCCCGACCGGTGCGGTGGCCAAGATCACCGGCAAGGAGGGCACCCACTTTACCGGCCGGGCCCGGGTGTTTCACTCCGAGGAGGAAGCCCAGGAACGGATTCTCGACGGCACGGTCGTGGCCGGCGACGTCCTGGTTATCCGCTACGAAGGACCCAAAGGTGGGCCGGGCATGCGGGAGATGCTCAGCCCAACCTCTGCGATCATGGGTAAAGGGCTGGGCAGCGATGTTGCGCTGATCACCGATGGTCGCTTCTCTGGAGGTAGCCACGGTTTTGTGGTGGGGCATATTACCCCGGAAGCTGCCGAGGGTGGGCCGATTGCGTTGGTTGAGGACGGCGACACCGTCACCATTGATGCGGTCGGCAACCGGATCGAGCTGGATGTGACCGACCAGGAGCTGGAGCGGCGCCGCCAGAACTGGCGGGAACCGGCACCCCGCTTTGAGCGGGGCGTGTTAGCCAAATACGCCCGCACCGTCAGTTCGGCCTCGAAAGGGGCGGTTACCGATCTGCCGTGAGGGTCCGGGGCTGGGGGGCGAGCCGTTCGGGCCGCGCCCAGTAGTAGCCCTGGCCATACAGGCCAGGGAACTGTTGCAGCCAGATGGCAATCGACTCGTCCTCTACGCCTTCGACCACCACATCCAGATCCAGTGCATCGCCCAGTTCCAGAGCCGCCCGGAAAATGCGCTGGCGGGTGGGATGCTGGAGGATGTCCTTGAGGAAACTCCGGTCGATCTTCAGTTCGTCCAGGTCAAAGGTGGCCAGCGTGCCGAGGGAGGAGTGGCCGGTGCCGAAGTCGTCCAGAGCGATCCGGAAACCGGCCTGACTCAGGGTCCGGATCATTGTTCGGGCAGCCGTGGCGTCCACCATCATGGCCGTTTCGGTGATTTCCAGAATCAGGTTCTCTGGTCGGGTGCCATGGTGCCGGGTAATGGCGATGACCTCCTCATGGAAATCCGGATGCGACAAGTCCTTCGCTGACACGTTGACGGCGATGCTAACGTGTTCTCCGTGGCGATCTTTCAGCTGGCCATGGTCCTGGCAGGCCCGGTCCATCACCCAGAGCGTTACCGGGTGAATCATGCCAACCTGTTCTGCCAGGGGAACCCAGTGCGCGGGAGGCACCGGGCCAAATTCCGGATGCTGCCATCGGATCAGAGCTTCCAGTGACTCGGTGCGCTTGTCCCGGATACACACCTTGGGCTGGTATTCCAGCCACATCTCACCGTTTCGCAGGGCTCCTTCCACATCCAGCATTAACACCTGTTGCCGGTACTGCCATTCGGCGATGGCCGGGTCATAAACGGTCAGGGTCTGACGTCGGTCCAGAGCGGCAAAGCCGGCAGACGACAGGGCACTGGCGACGTCGTCACCGTGTTCGGGAGCGTGAGCAATGCCCACGGAGGCGCTCCAGGAAAATGCAAACCGACCTTCCCGGAAATTCTCTTCGAGCCAGTTGGTGAGTTCCCCGAGTATCTCTCCTGTCGCTCCGGATGCCTCATCGCGATGCAGGGCAAAGGCATGGGTGGCGGTGTCTATACTGGCGATGGCGTAACCATTGATCATCACCAGGCGGTCGCCGAGGAGCTGTTTCAGGAAACTGTTGAGGTGCCTGAGGTAGCTTTTAAGCAGTTCTTCGGTAGTTCGGTAACCCAGAGCCTGCTCGATCTCGTTGAACCGCTCCAGCCGGATCAGGCCAAGGGTGTAGGGCTGTTTCCGGCTGTCCAGCGCATCAAGGCTTTCCTCCAGCATGGCCCGGTTGGGTTTGCCGGTGATCCGGTGGGTCTTGAGCAGACGATCATAGTCCTGCTCCACCAGGGTTCTCAGCCGTTGTTCCTGTTGGGCCCGGATATCCGACTTCATGCGCCGTTTGCGTTCTTCGAACATCTGCCGGCCGACAGCGCTGGTCAGGATCAGTGACCCGGCCGCCGCCCCGAGGAAGAAGGCCGAATCCGTCAGGCTGTTGATGGGCACCCAGCCAATGGTGCGCAGGGAGGAAATCAGCGAGCCGGCCAGGATGGCCAGAATGGAGAGGGCGTAGTAGCGGGCATAGACGTGACTGCTGAACTGCCTGAGAACCAGTCCGAGAATCATGGTGCCCCCGGCCATGGCGAGCAGCAGGAACGAGCCCTGACCAAGCAGCGGCAGGCCCAGGGGGATTGCCAGCAGGTGCACGAAGGCCAGGACACTGATGCCAAAAAGAATCCGGACGGCGTTCCGGGGCACCGGCATAAAGTGCGGGGTAAACTGGCACAGCGCAATCAGGCACAGGGGCAGAGTGATGTTCAGGAGTCGGTTCATTTCTGGCAGGTTGGGCCAAAGGTACCAGAGCCCGAAACCCTCCATCACCAGCTGGCTGTAGACCAGGCTGAACATCAGGACGCTGAGCCAGGCGAGCCCCGGGCGTTTCATCTTGACCACGATGCTGAGGTTGAACAGCAGGGCAAAGACCAGCAGGCCGGTGATCGATGCCTTCCAGGCCAGGGTGCCGGCACTTTCGCTGATGACGGTATCCGGTTCCAGTATCGACAGCGGCAGCATGGTTGGACCGGCATTACGGACTTCGAACAGCAGAATGGAGGAGCCTGGTGGCAGGGTTATCGGCCAGACCCATTGCGGGAGCGCAATCGTTCGGTGGTCGAACGGATACAGGTCGCCCATGGCTGGCAGTAACGAGGCCGAGCCGTCTTCGCCGATAACCGCCGGCTGGATGTAATCCAGGGATGGCGCCGAAACCACGGCCCACTTGCGCAGGGGCTGATCACCGGGGTTATTGAGGGTCACCCTGAAGGTGACGGGTACAGAGAAGTAACCCAGGCCGGAGCGATTCTCCGGAATCGGCTGCCAGTTATCGTCTAGCCAGCGTTGCTGGTCGAGGACCTCGGTCAGGGATTTTGTCAGATAATGCGTCTGGGGAGATTCCACGGCTATCGGCGGAGGCCTGGAAGACGTGGCTTCAGGTTTCAGGAGGCCGGTATTCAGAATGGTGGTGGCCAGCAGGCCGTAGCCAAACGCGAGAATCAACAGCAGAAACGGAGACCAGCGCCGAAGAAAGAGGCGGGTGCGACGGGGCTGTTGCACCCTCGCGTCCTTGTCCTCAGTGTGTCCTGCGCTTGAGTCCATGCAATCGAAGTCCCTGTCGCCACCGCGGCGGATTCGCCATCTTGTTACAGTCTAATTACATTTTGAAAAATATTGTAACGCTATGAATTTTCGGCAATTTTAATACATTTTAAGGTATTTTGCATTTCCTGTTTAAAACGAGTGACTTAAAATTGTGACCTGATCGTGTTCCTCGTTGCCTGTTATAGTGGTGTCATTGACGGCTGTAGCCCGGCGGAGACCGCCCCCGAGGTGCAGGAACAAACATGTGTTTAAGACAGGATTGGTTTGAATGAGAGTGCGCGGCTTTGCCCCGATGGTGTTTTTTCTCCTGATTTGTCTGCCGGCTTCAATCGCGGCGCATCAGTCGTCGGAATCGACCAGTCAGGAAGCTCAGGCATCGGGCCCTAACCTTGCTTCCGTCAATGCTGCGGTCGCCGTGATCGACGAAGACTCGCTGGTTTTTGGCAAACACGCCGATCGGCCCGTGCCAATCGCCTCACTCACCAAGGTGATGACGGCACTGGTGGTGCTGGATTCCGGCGAACCGCTAGACGAGTGGCTCACCTTCACCGAGCGCCACACACCGGCGGCGGCCAACGCTTACACCAGGATCCGTGTTGACTCCGAGCTTCGCCGGGGCGAGGCGTTGCGCATCGCCCTGATGTCGTCAGAGAACTTTGCGGCCTACACCCTGGCCCGGAGTCATCCCGGCGGCTTCGACGCCTTTATTGAGGCAATGAACGCCAAGGCCCGGGAACTGGGCATGGACGGAACCCGTTTCGTTGATCCGACCGGTCTGTCCGCCGACAATATCTCGACCGCCGCTGACCTCGTGCAGCTCGTGAAGGTCGCTGCAAAGCACCCGGAGATTCGCGAGTATTCGACCACCGGTTACCACCGCGCGCATTTCCGCAACCCGCGCTACAGCCTGTCCTTTGGCAATACCAACGCCCTGGTGCACCGGCAAAGCTGGGGCGTGGAGCTGAGCAAAACCGGCTACCTGAGTGAGGCAGGTCGGTGTCTGGTGATGATCTCCGAGATGAATGGCAAGCAGGTGGTGACCGTGCTGCTGGATTCTCTGGGTACCCGATCCCCCATGGGGGATGCCGGTCGCATCAAGCGCTGGCTGGACACCGGGGCACCGGGGCAGGTCGCCAAGGCAGCCCGGCGATACGAACAGCAGAAAAACGCGGCGTACGCGGCCGCCAAAACCAACACGGTCAGTGCGACGAACTGACACCGAAGGGAAACGACCGGTCATGATCCAGATCTTTACCACGGGTGGCACCATCGATAAGGTGTATTTCGACGCCAATAGCGCGTTTGAAGTGGGCGATTCCCTGCTCCCGGAGCTGCTGTCGGAATCGAACATTCATGAGGGCTACCGTTTGCGCGAGTTGATGCGCAAGGACAGTCTGGAGATGAACGACACCGATCGAGCGGCCGTTCTCCAGGCGGCAACCGAGAGTGACTGTGATCGGATTCTGGTAACCCATGGTACGGACACCATGGCCGATACTGCGGCGGTCCTGGCCGCCCTGAAGGACAAGACTATTGTCCTCACTGGCGCCATGCAACCGGCCCGTATGCGGCGATCCGACGCGCTGTTCAATATCGGGTTCGCCTGGGCCGCGGTGCAGCTGTTACCCCCCGGTGTCTATCTCGCCATGAATGGTGAGGTGTTCGAGGCAGGCGCGGTCCGAAAGAACCTTAAGGCCCAGCGCTTCGAGCGGACCTGACTGAAACCTGGCCCACGCTGTCGACTTCCTCCGGCGTCAACATCCGGAACTGACCCGGTTCCAGCCCCGGATCCAGCCTGATGGCACCGATGCGCAGGCGATGAAGAGCGTCCACGTGGTTGCCGACGGCGGCCAGCATGCGTTTGACCTGATGGTACCGGCCCTCGGAAATGGTCAGCTCAATCAACCGTGGTTGCCTGACCCGTACCCGCGCCGGTCGCGTGGGTTGCGGGTCGTTGCGCAGGGCTACGCCCTCCTCCAGGAGCTGGATTGCGGATTCAGAGAGGTCATCGCTCAGGGAGACCAGGTAGGTCTTCGGGCATTCCACCCTGGGTGAGGTAATCCGGTGGGACCACTGGCCATCCGTGGTCAGCAACAACAGCCCGGTGGTGTCGGCATCAAGGCGACCGGCGATGTGAAGGCCAACGGCAAGCTCAGCCGGCAGCAGATCCAGAGCGATCGGGTGTTCGCTGTCCCGGGTGGCGCTCACGACGCCCGCAGGCTTATTCAGCATCAGGTACCGCTCCCCGGGAACGGCGCAGGCCTGTCCATCCAGGGTGACGGTCACATCGGCACGCAGCTTGGTGTTGGCCAGTTTGCACGGCACGCCGTTGACCCGTACGCGCCCGGCGCCGATGGCGCGCTTGGCATCCTTTCGTGATAGCGGTGTGCTGGCGGCAATAAATTGATCCAGTCGTACCATGGCTAACACTAACAGGTTTGCTCGGGCGCTGGTGTCGCCAGGTCGGCCAGGCAGAGCACGGGTGTCTCGCCGGTGAGTCGTGCCCAGAGTATCCCCAGCGCCTTCGGATCAAGCTCCGGTCTTGGGGTGCGGACGCTGCGTACGGGCTGAACGCCGTCGGCACCCTGACGGGCCAGCACGAAGGTAAACGGGTGGGCGCCGGGTATTCCGAGCCGGATATCGGTGGCGGTTATCCGGTCACCGTCGCGGTTGTAGTCGAGCAGGCCCCGGGTGAACCACTCCAGACGCTGCGCCTCGGGGAAATCTGCAACCGCCCGGGCAAGCTCCGGTTCCCGCGCAAAATATTGAAGTTTCAGTGGCGCATCGCCATCGAAAAAGCCGGTCACGATTTCCACATGCTGGCGCTCGGTAAGGGCTGTGGCCCGCCATAACACGGTGTTGAAGGGCATGGGCTGGATCAGCAGTGTCGGGTCATGCAGTCCGGCGCGGGCCAGTGCAGGCCGGATTCGCTCTGTAATGACCTGCTGTGCCGTCAGTGTCCAGCCGAGGTACAGGCTGGACAGCACCAGCCCGGCGACCACCGCCGAACGGGCCGGTGGCCGGATCAGGAAGGCGAGACAGCCCACCAGAAGGGGCAGGGTGTAGAGCGGATCGATGATGAAGATACTGCTTAGCGCCACCGGTGGGCCAAGGGGCCAGAACAGCTGGGTCCCGTAGGTGGTAAAGCAGTCCAGCAGCGGATGGGTGATCAGCACCAGCCCGGTGAGCGTCAGCCAGCGCTGGAAACTCTGCTCGGGTCGCCAGCGCCAGAGCAACCACGCCAGTAGCACTGCGAGGGGCGCCAGCACGAACACCGAATGACTGAACCCCCGGTGCTGAGTGAAATTGCTGACGGCGGAGCCATAGTCAATAACCACGTCCAAATCCGGCAGGGTGCCGAGCATGGCGCCCACGACCAGGGCGGTCCGGCCCAGGGTCTTGCCTGCAACGGCACCGGCTATTGATGCGCCCAGTGCCACTTGGGTGATGGAATCCATGTCGGGTTATCGCTCTACGCTGACCCCCAGTTTCTCCAACACAGTTTCGCCCGGATAGCCATCGGCAACCAGCCCTGAGGATGCCTGGAATTGACGGATGGCGGAGCGGGTTCCCGGCCCCATGATGCCATCCGGCTTGCCGCTGTCGTAGCCGCGTTGATTGAGGGTTTCCTGCAACTCAAGAATGGATGTCCGTGACAGCGATGGCACATCTTCCGGTGGCGGATTCTGCAGCCCGCCGGCTCCGGCGACCCGGTCGGCCAGATGGCCAACCGCGATGGCGTAGAATTCGGACCGGTTCCAGCCCATGATTACGCGGAAGTTGTGGTACGCCAGGAATGCCGGCCCCTCATGGCCGGCCGGCACCACCAGCGAGGCTTTGATCGGTTCGTCGGCCAGGGCGTTGCCAAAGGCGTCGGTGATGCCCAGTTCACGCCATTTGGAGAGCGGAAGCTTGCGGCCGTCCGCCAGCGCGTAGTCGAAGTTGTCCGGCAGAATGACTTCCCGGCCCCAGCGGTAGTCCGGGTCCCAGCCCATGGACTCCAGAAACTTTCCAGCGGACATCATGGCATCCGGCAAGCTGTTCCACAGATCGCGGCGGCCGTCACCGTCGGCGTCCACGGCGTGTTTCAGGAACACCGTGGGCATGAACTGCACGTGCCCCATGGCGCCCGCCCAGGAGCCCTCCATCTGCTCGGCGGCGATCGCCCCCTCATCAATAATGCGCAGGGCGGCTATCAACTGCTGGGTAAAGAAACTGCTGCGTCTGGCATCGCAGGCCAGTGTGGTGAGTGAACTGGGTACCGACATCTTGCCGAAATAGCTGCCGAAGTTGGTTTCCAGGCCCCAGAAGGCGACGAGGTAAGGTGCAGGTACGCCGGTTTCCGCGGATACACGCTCCAGGAGATCGGCATGTTCTTCCAGCATTTCGCGACCTTTGCCGATGCGATCCTCGTTGACGCGTCGGTTCAGGTAGTCGGCGAAGGTGGTGGTGAATTCTGGCTGGCGCCGGTCCAGTTCAATGACCCGATCCAGGTGCTCGACACTGGCCATTACAGTGCTGGCTGTCTCGCGGCTGACTCCGGCAGCCATGGCGCGGTCCTGCAGGCGCGCCTTGCACTCACTGAAGGCCTCGGTGTTGGCGGTTGATGTGGGTTCCTCGCTCAGCGCTGGCAGGGCGAGGGTGGCCAGGAGGCCGGCGATTGACAGGCGGCTCAGGGCGCCCCGGCTGGGCAGATTCCTTACGAATGTGTTCAGCACACAAAACCTCGGCATGGTAACAATGGTGTGAAAATTCTGAGGCCCATGGTAGCGCGTTTTGGAAGGACAGAAATACCGACTTGGGCCCTTGGTAGTGACAATTGTTTAACCTCCGGGTTCCAGTGTGTCGCATTAGTACGTCTGTTTGTCGTCTTTTTGTAGCGGCAGGGTTTCCGGTCCGGTCCGGGCCGATGTTCCATAGTGAGGCGATAACATCTGGGTCGCGGTTAACGGAAGGTAGTACAGATGCCAATGCTGAAAGCGCTGGTGGCGGACGATGCCAGCTTCGTGAGGGATCTGGCCAAGCGGGACCAGGAGTTTCCGGGCATTCTCGATCAGGCCGTGATTGATATCGAGATCGGTGAGGGGCAGATGGCCCGCCTGAACCGTTTCGTTAACCAGTTGCAGGCGGTCGACAAGCGTCAGGACACGGATTTCGTCAGCGTTACGATCCGCTTTGTGGATGAGGACCCGAAGAAACTTGAGGACCTGTCGCGCTTTATCGCCCGCAACCGTTAACCGGAGAGGGCTATTCCGTACTTTCCGGCACTCGCTCGACCAGCCGCTCCCGGGGGAAGTGACAGATGAATTCGCTGCCCTCGCCAAGGTGGCTGCGGATTTCCAGGTTGCCGTCGTGATTGATCAGGACATGCTTGACGATGGCCAGACCCAGGCCGGTACCGCCGGTATCCTTGTGACGACTGGGGTCGGCCCGGTAGAAGCGCTCGGTCAGGCGGGGAATGTGGATCGGGTCGATGCCAATGCCGGTATCCCGGACGCTCAGGTGGGCTCCTTCCCGGTTGGTGGTCCAGGTGACGGTGATGTGGCCGTGGGGAGGGGTGTATTTCACCGCATTGAAGATGAGGTTGGAAAACGCGCTGCGCAACTGGCTTTCATCGCCCCGTAGCAGCCGATGGTCGGCGACCGTTACGCTGATCTCATGCTGTTTCTCGCCACTCAGCGCCCGGGCATCGTGACAGATCTGGCCCAGCAGCCCTTCCACGTCGGTGAGACTGTCGTTTACCGTCTGCTCCCCGGTTTCAATCTTGGACAGCAGTATCAGGTCGGTGATCAGGGCTTCCATCCGGGATGACTGTGCCGCCATGGTGTTGATCGCCCGTCGCCATTTCGGTGGCAGGTCGTCGGCATTGTCCACCAGGGTTTCCAGGTAGCCGCTGATCACCGTCAGTGGTGTCCGCATCTCGTGGGATACGTTACCGACAAAGTCCCGGCGCATCTGTTCCAGCTGGTAGAGACGGGTCACGTCCTTGGCGACAATCAGGCGATCGTCGTCGCCGAACAGGCTGATCTGGATTTGCAGGTGAATGTGGGGTCTGGCGGGCGAGTGGATTTCCAGCGGCTCCCGGTAGTCACGGGAATCGAAATAGCTTTTGAAGGCCGGGGTCCGAATCAGGTTGTGAATGTACTGGCCCTGGTCGGTGTTGCGCCGGAATCCCAGCAGGTACTCGGCAGAACCGTTCCACCACTCCATCGCACCCTGGTGGTCGGTCATGATGACCCCGTCACGCATGGCGTTGGTCGATTCCTGGACCCGATTGATCTGGGCCCTGAGCCGGTCCCGGGCTCTCAGGTGACTCTGGTGCAGTTTGTGAAGGTTGTCGAAAATGTCGCCCCACAGGCCAACGCTCTGGGGCGCGTCATCTGAGGCGCTGGGATTGGCGAGCCACTGGTACAGGCGTCGGGCCTGAACCAGGGTCCACCACAGGTAAACGATCAGGCCAACGGTCAGTCCGTAGAGTGGCTCACCAAAATACAGGCCGACCACTGTCGAGCCAATGAGGCCGCCAATGATATAGCGGAGGTACCGCGACCAGTTGTGCTGCATCAAACGCTGCCTTGTGTCGTGTGCGGAGTTGATGCCCTGCCGCCGGCGCCGGTCAGGCGGCCCTGGTTGAGAACCGGTACCCCGTTCCCCGAACCGTCTGGATCAGGTGGTCATACCTGTCACCCAGTGCCTTACGCAGCCGGCGAATGTGGACATCAACGGTACGCTCTTCTACGTAAACGTTACCACCCCAGACCTGATCCAGGAGTTGGGATCGAGTATAAACCCGTTCCTGATGCGTCATGAAGAACTGGAGCAGCCGGTATTCCGTCGGCCCCATGTTCAGCGCGCCATCGTTTGTGGTGACTCGGTGGCCAATCGGGTCCAGCGTGAGTCCCTCGACTTCGATCGGGGTGTCGACCCCGGGAGGCGTGGCTCGCCGCAGAACCGCCTTGAGTCGTGCCACCAGCTCTCTTGGGCTGAAGGGCTTGGTAATGTAGTCATCCGCTCCCACCTCAAGCCCCTGGATCTTGTTGTCCTCTTCCACCTTGGCGGTGAGCATGATGATGGGGATGTCGGCGGTCGATTCCTCTTTTTTCAGGCGACGCGCGAGTTCGACGCCGCTGGTTCCCGGGAGCATCCAGTCGAGCAGGACCAGATCCGGTTGTTTGTCGACAATCAGGGCATGGGCTTCCCGGGCATCCGCTGCCTCTAGGTAGTCGTAATCCGCCATTTCGAGGGCCACGGCAATCATTTCCCGGATGGGCGCCTCGTCATCGACGATCAGGACGGTTTTTCCAGACATAAGCTAAACCTGTGTCAGACCTTGATTTGTTGCTGACTCATTACAACGCTCAAGTATTACAAGTATATGACAGGTTCAGGCAATCATCAGATCGATCACCAGCCCCGCAAACACGGCAAACCCGGCCCAGTTATTATTCAGGAACGCCTTGAAACAGCCTTCCCGGGACCGTTGCCGGGCCAGGTACTGCTGGTAGACAAACAGACCGGCCATGCCCGCCAGGCCCAGATAATAGAAAGCCCCCAGTTCAGCCCGTTGACCCACCATCAACAGGACGACGACCACCATGGTCTGAAGCATCGCAATGATGGCGCGGTCGGCATCCCCGAACAGGATGGCGGTGGACTTGATGCCCACTTTGAGGTCATCGTCACGGTCGACCATCGCGTAGAAGGTGTCGTACGCCACCGTCCAGAGCACGTTGGCGGTAAACAGCAGCCAGGTGATCTGGCTGAGTGCGTCTGCCTGTGCCGCCCAGGCCATGGGAATGGCCCAGGAAAATGCTGCCCCCAGGAACAGCTGGGGCAGGTGTGTGTAGCGTTTCATGAAGGGGTAGATGAACGCCAGCAGGGCCCCGCCAAACGACAGGTAGAACGTCAGGGTGTTGGTGAACAGCACCACCATCAGAAAGGAGGCCAGGCACAGGCCGGCAAAGAGTGCAACGGCCTCCCAGGCCTTGATCCGTCCGGCCGTCAGTGGCCGGTCCTGGGTGCGCTTGACGTGGCGGTCCCAGTCGCGGTCAGCAAAGTCATTGATGGCACAGCCGGCCGCGCGCATGAAGAACACGCCCAGTGTGAACACAATGATGTTGCCAATGTCCGGGCTGCCCTCACCGGCGAGCCAGAGTGCCCAGTAGGTCGGCCAGAGCAATAGCAGGCTGCCGATGGGGCGATCGATGCGCAGTAGGCGGGCGTAGTCGGCAAGCCGGTTCTGGACGTGATCGGGCATGGCGTTGAGCAGCATAGGGCAGATCCGTTTGGTGGCGCGGTGAACGGGATGCAGGGATTATAGCCAGCCGGAGGTGACGGATTAAAGGCTGGCGTCAGCGATACAGGCCGGGGAGAAAGTATTCGCCCACCAGCAGGGCCCGGTCATTGTGATGAAACAGCGATCGCCGCGCGACTTCCGGCTGGCCGTCCAGGGACCGATTGCAAAGACCGGTTTCCAGGGGGCCGCGCTGCCAGTCCGGGCTGCTGAACAGGTAGGCGCCAAGGGGCCGGTTGCCGAGATGGCGAAGACGTCGGCCGCGACCCTCCAGGCAGGCAAGCGGAATGATGGTGCGAGCCAGGACCCAGGGTACCCCATCACCACACAGCCGGACCTCGCGAATCCAGGCGCGCTGTCGCGCCGGGATGTTGAGATGACGGGCTTCTTCCAGCGTTGGCACGGCAAACCCTTCCCCCTGGACCTCGACATGGAAGGAGTGCAGGCACTGGTGTTGCAGCGCCCGGGTGAACGAACCCTCCACCTGCAACCAGTAGCGGGCGGGACCGTGAACGTCCGGATTTCGAAGCCCTGCGGCGGCAAGCGAGCTGTACCAGTCGGTCGGCGGAATGGTCAGGCAGCACTCGTCGGCGCGTCCGGCAGGTTGGGTAGTGATAGTGTCAAAGTCCTTTGACGGCATAAATTCCGGGCGCGTTGCGCCAGTAGCCCTTGTAATCCATCCCGAACCCGAACAGGAAGCGGTCTTCCACTTCGAGGCCGGTGAAGTCGGCCTTCAGGCCGGGCTGGGCCTTGCGATCGTGCTGTTTGTCGACGAGAACCGCGGTCAGGACCTCCTTGGCACCGTGGGCCCGGCAGTAGTCCGCTATGGCACACAGGGTCGTACCTTCATCAAGGATGTCGTCAACGATCAGGATGGTACGGCCGTTCATGTCCGCGTCCGGGCGCAGCTTCCATTCAAGGATGCCACCAGTGGTTTCCTGCCGGTAGCGGGTAGCATGCAGGTACTCGGCTTGCACCGGAAACTTCAACTGGGTCAGCAGTTGGCCGGTCAGAATGAGACCGCCGTTCATGACGCAGAAAAGCAGCGGATTGCTGTCCCGAAGGCGGTCGGTGATGTCGTCAGCCAGGTTGCGAATGGCGGCTTGTACCTGCTGTTCGTTGACCAGGCAGTCGGCTTCTTCCATAACCTGGTTCATTTCGGCGACGGTATCGGTCATAACGGTCGGTCCTGTCGTAAAACGGCCGATTATACCGGAGAGGGCAGGTGGAAGGGAGGGGCAGTGCCGTGCCCCGGGATCTGTATTTATGGCTATTGGCAGAAATCTCCGGGGCTATCCGTCGGCACTGGCATTGGTCCGGGACGAGGGGATGGGTATGATGGCTGCCTGACGTGTTCAGCGGCCCGATCTGCCCGGTTCGGGCTCTGTCGCCAAGACAAAACAGTTGCGCGCGCGATTGTAGGACAATTAGTATTGCGCCCAACGGAATCAGGAGAGTGAGCATGAAAAAGTGGCAGTGTGTGGTGTGCGGTCTGATCTACGACGAAGCCGAAGGCTGGCCGGAAGACGGTATCGAGCCGGGCACCAAGTGGGAAGACGTGCCGGAAGACTGGGTCTGTCCGGATTGTGGCGTCGGTAAGGAAGACTTTGAAATGATCGAGATTGGCTGACCCCCTCGGAGCAAGGTTATGACTGAACAGGCCCCCATCGTTATCGTCGGCACCGGGCTGTCGGGTTACTCGCTGGCTCGCGAGATGCGCAAGCTGGACAAGGAAACGCCCATCGTCATGGTGACGGCGGATGACGGCGTGAGTTATTCCAAGCCCATGCTGTCCACCGGGTTTACCAAGGACAAGGATGCGGATGGCCTGGCTCAGGCGGCGCCTGAGCCCATGGCAGAGCAACTGAACCTCCAGCTGCGCACCTTCACAACCGTGACCGGGATTGACACCCAGGCCCATGAGCTGGTGCTTGGCGACGAACGGCTGGCGTACAGCAAACTGGTGCTGGCCTGGGGCGCAGACGTTATTCGGCTCTCGATTGATGGGGATGGCCTGGAGCACGTATTTTCCATCAACGACCTGATGGACTACCGGGCATTTCGCAAGGCTCTGTCAGGTGGTAAGCGGGTCGCCATCATGGGCGCCGGGCTGATTGGCTGTGAGTTTGCCAATGATTTGCGTAACGGCGGTTACGACGTGGACGTGATTGCGCCGTCCGATGTTGTGATGCCGGGCCTGCTGCCGGAGCCGGCCGCCGATGCGGTGCAGCAGGAGCTGGAAAATCTGGGGGTCCGATTCCATCTGGAAACCGTGGTGGATCGCATTGACCGTGACGGCCAGGGGGTAAAGCTCACGCTTGCCAACGGTGAGGCATTGAATGCCGACATAGTGATCTCCGCCGTCGGTCTGCGCCCCCGGACCGAACTGGCCCACGCGGCGGGAATCGAGGCCGGCCGCGGCATAATCGTCAACCGGGCCCTGGAGACCTCCGCTCCGGATGTCTACGCCCTGGGAGATTGTGCCGAGGTCGACGGGCATGTCCTGCTGTACGTCCTGCCGCTGATGGCGTGCGCCCGGGCACTGGCGAAAACCCTGGCCGGGGAACGCACGGAGGTGCGTTACGGCACCATGCCGGTCATGATCAAGACTCCGTGTTGTCCTACCGCGGTCTGTCCACCGTCACCGGATGCCGCAGGGGAGTGGCACGTGGAACGGGACGGTTCCGACGTCAAGGCCCTGTTCCGGAGCCCCGAGGGTGAGATTCTCGGTTTCGCCGTAACGGGACGATTTGCAGTGGAAAAGCAGGCGCTGTCCAAGGAAACGCCGCCCATCCACGGTTGATGCCCAGCCGTTCCATCCGGCCCCCCAGAGCCTCTGGGGGCCACGATTTTGTCCCCGGCGGCCATGCTTTTCATTGCGAAATGCGCCGGCTTGGGGTAGAAAACTTCTTCGTGTGCTAACGAATTAACAGGAGCAGGCATGCTTGAAGTAACTAAAAGGCTGGTGGATCTACTGGATCTTTCTCCCATCGGCGACGACCACTTTCAGGGTGACAGCGAGGATCTCGGCTTCCCCAATGTCTTCGGCGGACAGGTGCTCGGTCAGGCGCTGATGGCTGCCAGCCGCACCGTCGAGAACCGCCTGTGCCATTCCCTGCACGCCTACTTCCTGCGCCCCGGCAACCACAGCATGCCAATCGATTACGAAGTGCAGCGGGTCCGGGATGGAGGCAGCTTTTCCGTTCGCCGGGTAATCGCCCGTCAGGGTGGAAAGGAGATCCTGACCGGCTCCATGTCGTTCCAGGTTGCCGAGCAGGGCTTTGAGCACCAGCTTGATATGCCCGAGGCACCGGATCCGGACACGCTGAAGTCCGAACATGAGTGGGGCAAGCTGATTGCCCCTCACGCTCCGGAGAAAATGCGGGATTCGCTGACCCGCGACCGGCCGATCGAAATCCGCCCGGTGGATCCGGTTAACCCGTTCAAGCCGGAAAAGCGCCCGCCCCACAAACAGAGTTGGTTCCGGGCCCAGGGGCACCTGCCGGACGATCCGGTGCTGCACCGGTGCCTGCTGACCTACGCCTCGGATTTCCAGTTTCTCGGAACGTCACTCAATCCCCACGGCGTGACGTTCATGAGCAAGAACCTGCAGGTGGCAAGCCTTGATCATGCGATCTGGTTTCACCGGGATTTCCGCATGGACGAATGGCTGCTTTACGACAAGGACAGCCCGAGTGCGTGTGCCGGACGCGGATTTAACCGCGGCAATTTCTTCAACCGGGAAGGGGTGCTGGTGGCATCAACGACCCAGGAAGCGTTGATTCGCCAACGCTGAGTCGGCGCTAGCCCAGTTTCTGTTGCTGGCTGTCCGAGTGGCTCAGCCAGTCCAGCATGTCATCGAACGGCAGGGGTGGTGTGAGCAGGAAGCCCTGGATCATGTCGCAGCCCATGCCCCGCAGGAGTCCCGCGGTGGTCTCGTCCTCCACGCCTTCGGCGACCACCTTGTACCCCAGGCTGTGGCACATATCGATGGTGGTCTGGACGATGACACGGTCCTCGGCCCGGGTGACCAGGTCCGAGATCAGCGAACGGTCAATCTTGATCTCACTGGCCGGCAGTTGCTTGATGTAGGACAGTGACGAGTACCCGGAGCCAAAGTCGTCTATGGACACCGGAATGCCGCTGTCATTGAGCAGTTTCAGGGCGGTCAGGGAGTTGGCGGGGTCCTGCATCATGGACGTTTCCGTGACCTCGAATGTGATGCTGTCCCGGTGCTGCTGAAAGCTGCTCATCAGCCGCTGCACGTGCAGTGGGAAATCGGGCTCCCGAAGGTTGTTGGGGGAGATATTGACCGACAGGTCCAGGGGCCAGCCGTGCTCGAGCAGCCGGCTGCGCATGGTGAGGGCCTGCTCCAGAACCCAGCGGGTCAGGGGCTTGATCAGGCCGGTCTGCTCTGCCAGCACCACGATTTCATCCGGACGAATCTGGCTCTGTTTTTCGGGCCAGCGGATCAGGGCCTCCAGGCCTACCACCGCACCGGTTGCCAGTGACACCTTGGGCTGCAGATACAGCGCCAGTCGGTTGTCGATCAGGGCCTGGCGCAATTCGGAGACGATGGTCAGCCGGTCGGCGCTGAAGGAGTCCCGGGACGGCTTGTAATAGGCCATGCCCCGCTCCAGCGCCCGCTCAGTGCCTTCGGCGATGACCGCACGACGAATCAGGGTATTGGCATCCATTCCGTGGTCCGGAAAGATCGCCACGCCCAGGCGGGCATCCATGGGCACCTGCATCCCCAGGTAATCAACCGGGTAGCGGATATCCTCCAGGGCGTTGACGACGGACCGTGCCGCGGCTTCGGCGACGTCCGCATCGACCACAAACGCGAAGGTCTGTGGGTCCAGGGAGGCCAGGAAATAGCTGCGTTTGTCGGTCTGTTCGACGGCAATGGCCCCGGGCAGGTCGCGTAAAACGGCGTTGTAGTGCTTCGAGGCCAGTTCAAGAATCTGGTCGCTGTTGCGGTGGCCCAGGGTCTTGGTGACCGAATCCAGGTTGTTCAGATGAATGACGACGATGCCGAACCGCTTTTCCGGACTGCGCATCATCAGATCGTTCAGGGTCATCTCAAAGCCGCTGCGATTGGGCAACCCGGTGAGCGGGTTGTGAAGGGCGTGGTCCATCAGTTTGAGCTCGGCGGACCGGCGGGCGGTCATTGCACGCAACTCGGCTTCCCGCGCTTCCACCTTGTCCTGGCGCTCCTGGAGCATCCGGACGGCCATGGCCATGGCCAGTAACACGGCCTGCAGCGCAGAACCGATCTGCATGGCATAGACCGTGAGAAAACTGTTGGGCAGGAATCCGTACTTGTTGGCCGCGGTAATGGCACTGCCGAGGGTTAATGCGCCCCACGCCAGGGTGTAGTAGGCCGCCTGACGGTTACCCCGAAGCCACTGCTGGGGGCCGAGCAGAGTCAGCAACAGGCTGCTGGGTATGGAGAGTGCAACCACCAGGCGGATTGACGTGCTGTAGTCCAATACGAAGGTGGCCAGCGCCGCCGCTGAGTTTATGGCAATGGCGAGGATAACCGTGCGTTCCAGGGCCGGGCTGGCACGGTCAAGGTTCAGGAACGAGCGCGAGAACCAGAGCGTGAAGATCAGGGCCATCGGGATGCTCAGCAGCATCGCCCGGTTCTGGATCTCCGGGCTGGTGGGCCAGAGCGCCTGAAAGGTCATGCCATTCAGGGTGCCGATCAGCAGGAGGTAGCCCAGGGTCGAGAGCACATACAGCAGGTAGACCCGCTCCCGTAGCGCCAGGAAAACGAAGAGGTTCAGGAAGATGGCGGTAATCAGGATACCGTAGTAGACCGCGTGTACCTGATCCTCGATAAACGAGCTCTCGAAGAATGACTTGTCATTCCAGAGTGTCAGGGGAACCTGCATAGCTCCGCTGGTCTGGACTTCGAGCAGGATGTCGTAGCGGCCCTCACCGGAACGCTCGAACGGAAACAGAAAGTGCCGGTGAAGGATCGGACGCTGCTTGAACGGGAAGGCATCGCCGGTGGTCACGCTGCGAACGATCTTGCCGTCCTCGACCAGAAAAAACCGGACCCGATCCAGGTGGGCGTAGCTGATTTCCAGGAGATTCAGGGATTGCTGGTCCGGGACCGGAAATCTCAGCCAGAGCGTGTCTTCGATGTAGCCGAAGTTCGGGCTCCGGCCCCGAAGTGACTGCCAGTTTCCGGATTCGAGCAGATTTTCAGGCAGGGCATCCGTGCCGGCCGGGACAGTCAGATAACTGGCATGGGGCACATAGTAACCCTCCGCCCCGTGGGACGGCGAGGCGAACGCAAGCAGCAGAAGCAGCGTCGCAAGTAGTCTTGGCCAGTCAATAAATGTCACGAAGTGTCGCATTCAGTCTCGTTGTAAGCGCGAGTATGGCCGTTCACC
Source organism: Marinobacter albus (assembly GCF_030238305.1). Taxonomy (NCBI): domain Bacteria; kingdom Pseudomonadati; phylum Pseudomonadota; class Gammaproteobacteria; order Pseudomonadales; family Marinobacteraceae; genus Marinobacter; species Marinobacter albus. The sequence goes on from NZ_JASSQD010000001.1 coordinate 373,255, forward strand.
GGAAACGGCTCAAGCGTCAGCGACTGCAATTGTGATGCTCTCGCCAGCCGGGGTTCATAGCTGGGTGAGCCACTGCCTCACCCACGGCAGCGCTTCGGCCTCAGGCTCCATGGTTTCCAGGGCATCAATGCGCAAGGTGTCGCCGACTTTGCGGGCAGCGGTCTCGCTGAGGGCTTCTTCCATAAGGTCGCCGGCGCCGCAGAAGGTATCTCCGTAGGAGCTGTCGCCCAGGACAATGACCCCGAAGGGGCGACCCGGTTGCTGGGGCAGCCGGTCGCGCAGATCGACATAAAATGGCAGCAGGTTGGCGGGCACCTCGCCCTGGCCGGTGGTCGATGTGCACACCAGCAGGGCGTCCTCGTTTCCGGTGATGTCCTCCAGGACCGGGTGCTCCAGCACCGTTACCCGATGCCCCTCGGCCTCCAGGCTCTCTTTGATTGCCCGCGCGGTCAACAAGGCACCGCCGTAGACGCTGCCCACCAGAATTCGCATGCTTGTCATTTCTTTTCCTGTCAGTTCGGTATTTCCCCGGGGTTTACGGGGCGGAGTAGGCGTCCGATCATAATCGCAGCAGGTTTACCGCTCAAGATCAGGCCGTTCCGGCAGTGCTCGCATCCCGGCTGCGAACCCTGGGCGCTATGCGGTTCCGGCCGGCTTCCTTGGCATTGTAGAGATGCACATCTACCTGCTTGAGCAACTCGTCGATTGAGCCGGCCTTGGCGATGGAACAGACGCCGGCGCTGATGGTGACCGGCAGGTCGGCACCGCGGAACTGGAACCGGGTGCTGGCCACTTCCGAGCGAAGTCGCTCAGCCAGGGTCAGCGCCTGGAGCAGCGAGGTGTCGGGCAACAGCAGCAGAAACTCCTCGCCACCCCAGCGCGCCGCCACGTCGGTCTGGCGAATGATGGCTTTCATCAGAGTGGAAAATTCCCTCAACACCGCGTCGCCGGCGTCGTGGCCAAAGCGATCGTTGATGGCCTTGAACAGGTCCAGGTCGATCAACGCAATCGAGAAATGATGACCGGAGCGCCGGTACCGGGAAAATTCAGCGCCCAGCCGGTTCTGCATGTCCCGGCGGTTGGACAGACCGGTGAGTTCGTCGGTCTTGGCAGCATGCTCATGGGTTTCTGCCAGTGCCACCAGTTCGTTGCGGGCTTTCAGGCGGCTGGCCTCGAGCACGAAGCAGAGAATGGATTCGAAGGTCAGGGTGGCAAAGAACCGGATCTTAAAGTCGGTACTGTATTCAGTTGAAACCAGGGGCATTCCGGGGAACTGGAAGACAATGACCGCAACCAGGTAACAGAACAGCAGCACAGCGGTTCCGGTCTTGAGGTTGGTCAGATAGAACAGCAACGGTGGGAACACATAGAACCACAGCGGGCCGGTATTGCTCTCGCCACCCGAGGCAATCAGGTAGGTAAACAACAGGCCGACAACCAGGAGCAGGCCACCTTTCTGGGCGGTGCGGTCGCCGGTGTGGGCAAACCAGGCCATGTTGGCGGCGACCACCAGCACAAACGACCAGAGTACCCAGGCGTGGGTGTTGTGGCCCGCATACCACGCCTTGGCGCCGATACCGATCAGGAACGCAATGGCCATTACCGACAACCAGGTGATCAGTCGCGATACCTGGGCGTCCTCGCGCTCGCCGACGGCCCGTTGGCCGCATGAAGTTTGGTCGGTCATGTGAGCCTTAACTGGAGTTATTATAGTTTTGACGCTTTTTCCCGGAATTATGGGGCAGTTCCCGTAAAGAATGCATCCTTTGGCTACTCATTGTGTGATCTGGGTGAGCTATACCCCCGTTTATTTCAATTTGATGTCAAAAAATTTATAGTTGCGGCGCGTAACTGTCGCAGTTTCCCCATTCAGACCAAACGAGACCCAATCTGTTATGGCCCGTTCAACCGGATTTCTGGATACTCTTCTCACCAGCCCTTCCACGGAACGATACAGGGTCGGATTCAGCCTGCTGTTTCTACTCGGCATATGGCTGACCGTTGGTTCTTTCAGCCAGGGAATGCCTAACAGCATGCTGTTAATGGCGGCTGCCGTTATCGGTGGCTACATGGCAATCAACATCGGCGCCAACGACGTTGCCAATAACGTGGGGCCTGCAGTTGGCTCCGGGGCGCTGACCCTTGGGGGCGCAATCGTTATCGCCGCCATCTTCGAGGCCAGCGGCGCCCTGATTGCCGGTGGCGAAGTGGTGTCGACCATCAAGGGCGGCATCATCGACCCGACGTCCCTGGCTGACAGTCAGGCCTTCGTCTGGCTGATGACCGCTGCGCTCCTGGCCGGGGCGCTGTGGCTCAATCTGGCGACCTGGATGGGGGCGCCGGTCTCGACCACGCACTCCATTGTTGGCGGCGTCCTGGGTGCAGGCATTGCCGCCGGCGGCTGGGGCATCGCAGATTGGGCGGTAATGAGCAAGATCGCCGCCAGCTGGGTCATCTCACCGGTTCTCGGGGGCGCGCTGGCCGCGCTGTTCCTGTTCGCGATCAAGAAAACGGTGCTGTATCGCAAGGATGTCGTTCCTGCGGCGCGCACCTTTGTGCCCCTGCTGGTGGCCATTATGGCGTGGGTCTTCGGGACCTACCTGATGATCAAGGGCGTCAAGAAGGTCGTGAAGGTCGACTTCCTGGAGGCGTCACTGATTGGTCTGGTGGCGGCAGCCCTGGCCTATGTGCTGGTCCGCACCATGGTGAATCGCCGGGCGGCCACCATGGAAAACAGCGCCGTGGGCGTAAGCTCACTGTTTACCTGGCCCCTGATCTTTGCCGCTGCCCTGCTGAGCTTTGCGCACGGTGCTAACGACGTTGCCAACGCGATTGGCCCGCTGGCGGCGATCAACGATGCCCTGGCCTCGGGTGGGGTGGTAACGGCAGCCAGTATCCCGCTGTGGGTGATGCTGGTCGGCGCGCTGGGTATCGCCGTCGGCCTGATGCTGTTCGGTCCGCGCCTGATCAAGACCGTGGGCAGCGAAATCACCGAACTGGACAAGACCCGCGCGTTCTGTGTCGCCCTGTCGGCGGCACTGACGGTGATTCTGGCTTCTCAGCTCGGTCTGCCGGTCAGTTCCACCCACATCGCGCTTGGCGGGGTATTCGGCGTCGGTTTCCTGCGCGAGTATCTGAAGTCCAACTACGCGACCCAGCTGCACAAGATCATGGAACATCATGATCCGGAGGAGCAGGAGCGCCTGAAACCCTTCCTGGATGATTTCCGCAATGCCTCGGTCGAGGAAATGGAAAAGCTGCTGAAGCAGGCCAAGAAGAATAAGCAGGTACCGCTGGTGAAATCCGAGCGCAAGCGTCTGAAAAAGATCTATCGGGAAGAAATGGTCAAGCGTTCACATCTGATGAAGATTGCGGCGGCCTGGATCATCACCGTGCCGGCCTCGGCCATCATGGCGGCGATCCTGTTCTTCACCCTGCGCGGGTTGCTGATCTGATCGACCGGGCTGGTTGCAGCCCGTCAGTTTGGTCATACTATTTGAAGGTAAGGGGCGAGCACGCCCCTCTGGCATCCATATTTGTCCGTGGAGTGAAGTATGAGTTCATCTGTAGAGAGCCGGCAGGCCAAGACCATTGATGAGCTGCGAGTGTTCATCAAGAAAGTGCTGAGTGAGCCGACCATCGCCGTCAAGTCCATGGAGATTGCCCGCAAGCATCGCAATGAGCCGAATGCGAACGAGATCATTGCCCGGGAGATCAGCGCCAATACCACGATCCGGATCCCTGAGAGCTGGAGCGATGCGGATCACATGTTCCTGGAGATCATTCACGAAGTGCTGGATGACGAAGAGGCGCTTTACTGAAGTCAGCCTTGATCCTCAGTGAGGGAGGCGGATAACCGACCACAACCGTGCGGAGCCATGGATGACGGAGCCGAGCGCACAGGGATGTGTTCACAGCGTGTTGTGGTCAGTTACCCGACTTCTTTGCGGTTTCCGCGCCAGTGAGGCCTCAGGCCTGTCTGGCACCAAGTTGGCCCTGTTTCAGCACTGCATCGGCCATCTGATGCAGAATGCTCATCTCGTCCTGAATCCCCTCATCCGTCGACAGTTCCCGCTGTTCAGCCAGAATATCCGTCAGAATCTCCCGCGTGGTCAGCGGGTTCGCCAGCACCACCCGGAACACGATGCACGGGAAGTGATAGTAGCGTGATGGTTCCAGTCGGGTCCGTGAGACAAACGCCTTGCCCCGCTCCCGCTGGGTTTTCTGGATAAACTTGGTGATGCGGTTAAGGCAGGTGTTGAGCTTCTCCGCCTGCAGTGGGTCCGCCATTGCCAGGGCCTTCTGGACATTTTCCGGGCAGTAGCGGTAGGTGAGGATGTTCAGCTCCGGTCGGGTGACCAGTTCAAAGTCCGGTTCGTCCTCTATCATCCCGGCAAACGTCTTGGCCTTGTCGATGCCCTGATCGATCAGAATCTCGTAGCCTTCCCGCGCCAGGATCTTCAGGCCGGAATGGATCAGCATCGACATGCCTGGGCGTGAACCCTCCAGGGTGGTGCTGCCCAGGTCCCGGGAACCTTTCCGGATGATGTACTGGGCATGGTGTTCTACGGCGCTGGCCAGGCTCGGGTCCTTGAAGACCACCAGACCGACGCCCATGGGCACGTAAAGCTGTTTGTGGGCATCGAAGGTGACTGAGTCGGCCTTCTCAATGCCCCGGAGCAAGTGCTTGTGGGTTCGTGAGAACAGGGTCGGGCCTCCCCAGGCCGCATCCACATGGAAATGGGCGCCGAATTCCCGGGCGATGTCCGCCATTCCGTCGAGCGGATCGACGTTGCCGGTCTCGGTGGTGCCTGCTACCCCGCAGATGGCCATGACCTTGATCTTCTGGCGCTGAAGTTCCAGGCATTTGTCGCGCAGAGCGTCGGTCTGGATGCGGTTTTCATCGTCTGTATCCACCGGCACCAGCGACTCCCGGCCCAGGCCCAGCACATCGGCGGCCTTGCGCAGTGAGTAGTGGCCCCGGCGGGATACCACGATTGCCGCTCCTTCATAGCCGTAGTATTTCAGGGCCCGGAACAGACCTTCCTGATGCAGACCGCGGAAGTTGCCTTCGGCCGGGAAGGCACGGTTGCGGGCCACCCAGAGTGCTGTCAGGTTGGCAATGGTGCCGCCGGAGCACATGGCGCCCAGGGCATAGCGGGGGTTGTGCATCCACTTGCGATAGAAAGCGCCGTCCTCTTCGTACACCAGGCGGTGAATCATGCCGAGGACCTGACGTTCCATGGGTGTGAACGCCTTGGAAGTCTCGGTTTTCACCAGATTCTGGTTCAGCGCAATCATGATCTTGGACAGCGGCAGCATGAAATACGGCAGCGCTGAGGTCATGTGGCCAATGAAGGCCGGGGAGGCGGTATGAACGGAATTGGCCACCAGTTTATCGAGCAGGAACTGGGCCTGCTCGGATACGAACACGGGTTTTTCGGGGATCGCGTAGTCGGAGAAATTCTTCTCTACTTCCGACAGGTCCCGTTCAACCGCAACGATATGCTCCTGCAGGAAGCCTGCAAGATTTCTGGAGATGTTCTGGTCGATCCGGCTCAGCGTGGATTCCGGGGCCTCGGGCACCGTGAACACGCGATACATGGCCTCAACCGAGGCCTGGGCGGATTTTTTCTTTCCGGTCATAGGTACCACACGTAATCAGTGGTCATCCGCAGGGCCGGTTCCGGATGCCCGACGGATATTGCCGAAGTGTTGATCCGGCGTTGGTAACTCGCCGCCTGTAGCAGGCTGGCGCACTGGCATCCCTGAGGGGGCGTAGTATACGGCGTGAGAAGACGTTACGCCACAAGGCCCCGTTCCAGTGCGCGCGGCAGGTCAGAGAATTTCCCGGTGGATATCCAGTATGGCAGCATCCACCCGTTCCTCGATGGCTTTTTCAACCTGGTCGAGGCGCTGGGTAATCTGCTGGGACGAGGTGCCGAGTGCCGCAATGGTCCAGGTTGCACAGTCCAGAGCGTCCTGGTCCGCGGTTTCGGACACCGCCAGATCCGGCTCTCTGCCCCAGACCGCGCGCAGGGCTGTAAATACCTTGCGTTTGGCCTTGAGATCTTCGCAGCCGTACAGCTGGAAGTGCAGGGTGAGGACGCCCACGTGGGGCGTGATCACCGGTTGCGGGCCAGGCTGGCTCAGCAGTTTTCGGAGGGCTTCAGACATAGTGATCCGTGCTCAGAATGGGATCGGACTAGCCTACTACAGGTGTTGCACGTTTGATAATGGCGGCGGCGTCCGTCCCCGAGGGCAGGTTGCCGTAGTTGAGCCCGCCGCCGGCTTCCAGGCGGGTGGCGCAAAAGGCATCTGCGACCGCCGGGTCCGAATGCTGCAACAGCAGGGCGGCCTGCAGCGCCAGGGCCATGCGATCGACCAGATTGCGGGCCCGGTACTGGAAGTCGCTGATGTCGGCAAAGTCGTTCTGCAACTGGGCCAGGAACCGGTCAAAACGGGCGTCGGCTCCCCGCGCCAGGGCCGCTTCGCGGAAGAAGGCGTCCAGGGTGTCCGGTTCTTTCTGCAGGGCGCGCAGGGTGTCCAGGCACTGGACATTGCCACTGCCTTCCCAGATCGCATTGACCGGAGACTCCCGGAACAGCCGGGGCATGATGCAGTCCTCCATCACGCCGCTGCCACCAATGCACTCCATGGCTTCGTAGGCGTGATTCGGAGACCGCTTGCAGATCCAGTATTTGCCCACCGGGGTCGCCAGGCGAGCCAGCAGGCGTTCGTGTTCCTGACCCTGACTGTCCAGCGCCCGGCCAATGCGCATGGTGTAGGCCAGCGCCGCTTCGCTTTCGAGGGCCAGATCGGCCAGTACATTCTGCATCAGGGGCTGATCGATCAGGCGATTGCCGAAAGCGCTGCGATGGCGGCAGTGGTGAGTGGCCTGGGCCACGGCCTGGCGCATGCCGGCGGAACTGCCGATCATGCAGTCAAAGCGGGTCATGGCCACCATCTCGATGATCGTGGGTACGCCCCGGCCCTCTTCGCCGACCATCCAGCCCAGGGCGCCTCGCAACTCGGCCTCGCTGGAGGCGTTGGCCACATTGCCCATCTTGTTCTTGAGGCGTTGAATCTGCCACGGGTTCTTGCTGCCATCCGGCCGCCAGCGGGGCATGAGGAAGCAGGACAGGCCGCCGCGGGACTGCGCCAGCACCAGGAAAGCGTCGCACATAGGGGCCGAGACAAACCATTTGTGGCCGACCAGTTCGTAGGCCTGGCCCGGACCCTCAAGACCTACCGGGTAGGCTTTGGTGCTATTGGCGCGAACGTCACTGCCGCCCTGTTTCTCGGTCATCGCCATACCGATGGTCACCGAGGCTTTCTGGCCGTCGGGAAGGTTGCGGGGGTCGTAGCTGTTGGCGAGGATCCTCTGTTCCCAGTCCCGGGCGAGGTTCGGCTGTTTCCGGATTGAGGGTATGGCAGCGAACGTCATTGTGATCGGGCAACAGTGGGCCGCTTCCACCTGGGAATGCATGTAGTACTTGGCGGCCCGGGCAACGTGCGCTCCCGTGCCCGGATGGGTCCAGGGGCTGCTGTGCAGGCCATGCTCCATGGCGATAGCCATCAGCTCATGATAGGCCGGATGGAAATCCACCTCGTCGATGCGATGCCCGAACCGATCATGGGTGTTGAACACCGGCTTGTTGTTGTTGGCACGGAACCCAAGATCGATAGTTTTCGCGGCACCCGCCAGAGCGCCAAACCGTTTCAGGTCATCCTCGGCCCAGCTGGCCCCTTCCCGAGTGGCCGCTTCCTGCAGGGCCATGTCCTGCTCGAAGAGGTTGTAGTCCTCAAGTGCTGGCGGTTGGTTCACCACGTCGTGGGTGCTGGCCAGATACCGGTCTTCGGTATTGCCGGTCTGACTTTCGGGATGGGGCTGCCGTGCGTTCATGGCTATCTCCTGGTGCCGGTCAACCCCTGCATGCAGAAGCGAATAATGGTGTCGACCAGCATATCGTTGTTGTCAGTTGTAGCCGCGGGCTTCGTTCCGGCCTGGGTTGGAGACAACGGGCCGACGAGACTCTCCGCGATTGCGCCCACAAGGCAGGTACTGCTCTGGCAGGCGTCCTGGTCCGGAATGCATCCTTCTTCGATGCCGTCTCGGATCGCTGTTTCGAATAGGCTTGCGTAAGCCTTCCGGTATTTCAGCCGTTCCTCTTCAACCTTGGGGTCCACTGGCTCGGCAATCAGTGACCACGCCATCGTCGGCCCTCTCAGCGCCCGTTCGGCGAACTGCCGCAATGCCTTTTCCAGACGCACATCGGCCTCGTCGCTGGTTGCCAATGCCTCGGCGACCTTGTCCACTTCACGCTGGGTCGCCAGGCGGAACACTTCTGCGAACAGGTCTTCCCTGGAGTCAAAGTGCCGATAAATAGTGCCGGTTGCTACGCCTGCGAGGCCTGCGATCCGGGTGATCCGGGCACTCCGGAAACCGCCCCTGGCGACGCATTCATAAGTGCAGTCGATGATGCGTTGCCGTGCCTCGGCCTTGCGTTGGCGCATTTTCTCCGTTTCACGATAAGCCATACCGGCTCCCTACAAGTAGTGAATCATTATTCATTCTTTTAGTCAATCTGTCAGGGTTCTGATATTGGTCCATTTTGTCACATAAAATCAGCGTGTTATTTTTGGTTACAAAAAGTTACAAAAAAGGCATTGTTCAGAAATAGCGCAGTCACAAAAACCGGATTATAAAGACGCCAAGACGATGCCCCCGTTGGCAGTTCGTCGAGACTGAGTGTAGTCGCCCTGAGTGGGCTGCCGGCACTCGACCATCTGTTTTCGTTGATGGAGAAAATATCATGAGTGAATTCGACGAAAGCAATCTGGAGTCGTCAGGAAACTGGGGCGGCGACAGTGACGACAGCCATACCATTGCAGGCCGTGCGCGGGTTCGTGCCCAGTTGCAGGCAGACATCGAAGCCTACCTGAGCCAGGGAGGGAAAATTCAGGAGGTTGATACGTACTTCCGATCTGATTCCCCCCGCAAGGTGGACGTGGGTTTCAATAACCGCTCCCTGTGATTCCTTGTCAGGACAGGCCGGGATAATCCATCCCGGTCCTGTTTTTGACGTCGTTCTCGGTACGCCTGGTCGACCTGGTTTATGCTCGTGCAATCCCATCGTGTCCGGAGTTAATCCGGTGCGGTAGCCAATTCCCGGGAACACGGACAGCCCTGACCATGAATGCCTTCGCCCGCCCTCTGGTTCTCGTACCGCTGGTCCTGATCGGTCTGACCGCAATCGTTTGGCTATGGCCCGGGACGATGGGCGGGGAAACCCAGGGCGTCATAACACCGCAGGAACCCTCATCATTGATCCCGGGTAAGGCGCCGTCGGTGCAAGAATCCACGCCCCCCTCGCAACTGGTGGGTCGGCCCCGGGATGTGCCGGTGCCGGAGCAAATGCCCGCCTCCCTGGCCGGCACCTCCGTTCCGGGCGGATGGGCGCGGGTGGATGCCTTCGGTGGGCTTATCCCGACGTTGGCTCTGCGGCAGATGTTCGAATACTACCTGTCTGCGCTCGGGGAGGAGTCCCTTTCGCAGCTGGTTGCCCGAATCGAACAAACCCTGTCGGTTCTGGAAGAGCCGGCTCGAAGTCAGGCCCTGGAAACCCTGGGCGCCTACCTTGACTACAAGCTGGCGGTTTCCGACCTTGAAGCCGGCTACGGGGACGGATTGGATGCCCTGGAAATGCAGCGGCGGATGGCAGAAATCCATGCCCTGCGACGGACCTGGCTGGACAGTGCGACGGCGGAGGCGTTTTTTGCCCAGGATGAAGCGATAGATCGTTTCCAGGTCGAAAAACTTCGCATAGCCCGGGATCCGGAACTGACCCCTCAGCAAAGGCAGGCGGCTCTGGAAGACGCCGAGGCATCGTTACCGGAGTCCCTGCGCCGGGCGCGGAGAGATACCCGACGCTTTGCCGACTACGAACGGGCGCGCCAGGAGCTGGCGGACGATCCGGTGGCCCTTCGGGCGTGGCGGCAAGAGGCATTTGGTGCCGAAACCGCGGCACGGCTGGAGACGCTGGAGCAGGAACAGGCGGACTGGACCCGGCGCTGGCAGGCCTACTCGACGGAGCGGGAGAGGCTGATGGCATCCGGGTTGGCAGGCCCCGAGTTGCAGGTCGCCCTTGATCGCCTGCGAAACCAGCGCTTCGATGAACGGGAGCGCATTCGAGCCCAGGCGCTGGATTCGATTCGGTAACCCGATTGTCACGCGTCGTTCCTATCCCGATGCGGGAGTCTGCAACTGCTGGCCGAGGCCGTGTATGATGGGCGCAGAGCGTCATTCCGGCGTTGTCGTCAGCCATTGAGTTCCCGTCATCAATCAGGAGGTTATTCGTGCCGAGTCCCACCCCCCGTGCGTTTCCCGCCACCCGCTTACGTCGCAACCGCGCGAGTGATTTTTCCCGGCGCCTCGTGAGGGAGAACCAGTTGGCTCCCGACAACCTGATTTACCCTGTGTTTGTCCTTGAAGGCGAGGGCCAGCGGGAGTCGGTGCCGTCAATGCCCGGCGTTGAGCGGTTGAGCGTGGACCTGTTGGTGGAGCAGGCAGCGGAGTTGGTGGAACTGGGCATCCCGGCAATCGCTCTGTTCCCGGTGGTGGCCGCCGAAAAAAAGAATCTGTCCGGCTCTGGCGCCTGGGATTCGGACGGCCTGGCCCAGCGCGCGGTTCGCGCCCTGAAACAGGCCTTCCCGGAACTGGGTGTGATAACCGATGTGGCACTGGATCCGTTCACCACCCACGGGCAGGACGGAATCATCGACAATGACGGGTACGTAATGAACGACGTCACCGTGGAGGCGCTGGTTAACCAAGCGCTTTCCCACGCCGACGCCGGCGCAGATGTGGTCGCTCCCTCGGACATGATGGACGGCCGTGTCGCCGCCATCCGGGAGGCGCTGGAAGCCGCCGGGCATGTTAATACCCGGATTCTGGCCTATTCTGCCAAGTATGCCTCGAGTTATTACGGGCCGTTCCGGGATGCGGTCGGCTCTGCGGGCAATCTTGGCAAGGGCAACAAGTCGACTTACCAGATGGACCCTGCCAACGCCGACGAGGCAATACACGAAGTGGCCATGGACCTGGCAGAAGGGGCCGACATGGTGATGATCAAGCCCGGTATGCCCTACCTCGATATCGTGCACCGGGTGAAGTCCGAGCTGCAGGTGCCCACGTTCGTCTATCAGGTCAGTGGCGAATACGCCATGCACATGGCGGCGGCAGAGAACGGCTGGCTTGATGGTGATGCCGTGATGATGGAGAGCCTGATGGCAATGCGCCGGGCCGGCGCCGATGGCATTCTGACCTATTTCGCCGTACGCGCGGCGCGGCTGATGCGCGAGCAGCGACGCTGAATCGGCAAACGATACGACAGCATGGCCGGCGCGAGGCCGGTGGTGCATCCAACTGGAATTGAGGGATTATGACGACGGAAACGGCGAAGCAACCCAAGTCGGACAGTGGCCAGGGCGCGCCCGAAGCTATGGATGTGCCTGCGGTCGACGACGGCATCAACCTGGATGCCAGCGAGAATTACTTCAACCGGGAAATCAGCCAGCTGCAGTTCAATTACCGGGTTCTCAAGCAGGCTCTGGACACCACCCACCCTCTGATCAACCGTCTGATCTTCTGCTGTATTTTCAGCAGCAACATGGACGAATTCTTCGAGATCCGTGTTGCCGGTCTGCGCCAGCAGATGAAATATGGCCGGGAGACCGTGGGTATGGACGGCATGATGCCCGAGCAGGTGCTGTCGGAAATCAGCCGGGTGGCCCACGACCATATCCACGAACAGTACGACATCCTGAATAACGTCCTGATCCCGGAAATGGAACGCGAGAATATCCATTTCGTCCGCCGCCGGGAGTGGACACCGGCTCAGGCCGAATGGGTGCGTAACTACTTCGAGGAGGAAATCCTTCCGGTGGTCAGTCCGATCGGACTGGATCCGTCCCATCCGTTCCCGCGCCTGGTCAACAAGAGCCTCAACTTCATTGTCGAGCTTGATGGCAAGGACGCTTTTGGCCGTGAGACCGGCATGGCCATCGTGCCGGCGCCAAGGTCTTTGCCGCGCCTCGTGCGTTTGCCCGACGACGTGTGTAACGGAGGTGAGAATCTGGTGTTCCTGTCGTCGATGATTCACGCCCACGCCGACGAGCTGTTCCCGGGTATGGAGGTGAAGGGCTGTTACCAGTTCCGCCTGACCCGCAACGCCGACCTGGAGCTGGAAGACGACCTGGAAGACCTGGCGTCGGCCCTGCGGGGTGAGTTGCTCAGTCGCCGGTTTGGTGACGGGGTCCGGTTGGAGGTGGCGGATAACTGTCCCGAGGAGCTGATGCAGTTCCTGCTGACCGAGTTCGGGCTGACGGAACGCGATCTCTATCAGGTGCACGGACCGGTGAACCTGACCCGACTGATGGCCGTCAGTGGTCTGGTGGATCGGCCCGACCTGACCTACTCCGGGTTCTCCCCCTCGATTCCGAAGCTGATCCGCAGCAAGGACTCGATGTTCGACAGTATCCGCAAGCAGCCGATTCTGCTGCTCCACCCCTTTGAGAACTTCAGTCCGGTGGTGGACCTGTTGCGCCAGGCGGCCAAGGATCCCCAGGTACTGGCGATTCGCCAGACCCTGTATCGCACCGGCGCCGATTCCGAGATTGTCGAGGCGCTGGCCGATGCGGCCCGGCGTGGCAAGGAGGTGACTGCCGTTATCGAATTGCGGGCCCGTTTCAGCGAAGCGGAAAACCTCGAGCTGGCCAGTCGTCTTCAGGAGGCTGGAGTGATCGTGGTGTATGGCGTGGTCGGTTACAAAACCCATGCCAAGATGATTCTTATCGTCCGTCGTGAGGAGGGCCGGTTACGCCGTTACGTACACTTGGGTACCGGTAACTACCACGCTGGCAATGCCCGCCTGTATACCGACTACAGCTTCATGACCTGCGATGAGTCCATCGGCGATGACGTCAACAAACTGTTCCAGCAGTTAACCGGCATGGGCAAGGCCCTGAAGATCAAGAAGCTGTTTCACGCGCCGTTTACCCTGCATACCCGCCTGCTCAGCCTGATCGATCGCGAGGCGAGCTTTGGTGACAAGGGGCGGATTATCATCAAGTTCAACGCGCTGACCGAACCGGAGATGATCAAGGCACTGTACCGGGCGTCCCAGGCAGGCGTGAAGATTGATCTGATCATCCGCGGCATCTGCTGCCTCCGGCCCGAGGTACCGGGGCTGTCCGAAAACATTCGGGTGCGATCCATCGTGGGTCGATTCCTGGAGCATACCCGGGTGTATTATTTTGGCAATAACCGGCGGCCTGATGTCTACTGTTCCAGTGCCGATGGCATGGAGCGAAACCTGCTCAGCCGGGTGGAAACCGCTTTCCCCATTGAAGACCCGGCGCTGGTGGCGCGCGTCCGCGAGGACCTCGACACGTACCTGGCGGATAATTGCCAGTCCTGGGTGCTGCAATCGGATGGCAGCTATATTCAGAATCAGCCTGCCGAGGGCGAGGAGCGACTGGCGTCGCAACTGGTGTTGCTTGAGCGGCTGACCAGCAAACCCTGAGACGGAGAGATTTCTTGCAGAAAAAATGGATGATTGCCGGCGCTTCGGTGCTGGTCGTGGCCGGGGCCATGCCCTGGATCGTCGGGTTTGTCACCGAGCAGCAGTGGCAGCAGGCGACCGAGGAAGTCAATCGCTCCCAGCCGTTTGTGCGGATGGAAACCGGAAACTACCGTCGCGGTGTGCTGGGCTCGGAGCTGACCGGATCGTTGGTGCTCCAGAACCCGGATACTGGGGAATCCCACCATCTCGATTACAAGGCCAGCGTGAGTCATGGGGTCACCGGCAGCCTGCTGGACTTCCAGCCGGTGGGTGGTTGGTCGCCAGAGGGCACGGACTGGTTCCCGGATACCGAACCGCGCCTGACGCTTGAAACCCGTCTCTGGGGAACCGCAACGGTGGAGTTGGAAGCGCCCACGATGACCATGACCAATGAGGTCACCGGCGAGTCGCTGAACACCAGCGGTGGCCTGGCCCGCGTTGAAATCAGCGAGGCCGGGTCCCGGGCTGAGGCGCTGATGGTGTGGCCGGCCGTGAGTCTGTCCGGCCCGGAAGTCGACATCCGAATTGCCGACATCCATCTGGAGCAGAGCATGGAGCATCTGGTTGGTGATGTCTGGACCGGGGCCGGCGAATTGGATATCGGATCCATGGTGGTGACCCCGAAGACCGAGGCGCCCGTTAACTTCCGGGATTTCAGCCTGACGTCTGCCACCGAGGCGAATGCCGACGAGACCCGGATCGATTCGACGGTCACGATCGAGCTGGAAGAGATCGTACGAGCCGATCGGGGCTACGGTCCTCATCGCATCGAGTTTGCCCTCAAAGACCTGGATGTGGCGAGCTGGAGCTCCCTGACCGGCGGGATGTCCGACCTGCAGGCCATGGTCGTGGCGGCGGGCCCGAACGGTGGACCGGAGCCGGAGCGGCAGATGGCGGCCATGGAGCAGGTAAACCAGGCATTGCGGGATCTGGCGGCGTCCGGCTTCTCGCTGGGCTTCCCCGAACTGAGTCTGTCGACGCCTGAAGGCACGGTGACCGGCCACGCCATGATTGGTCACCCTGAGCTGAGCGCCGACGAACGGGCGGGGATGCTGATGGTGATGCAAAGACTGACTGGTGACATGAGTCTGAACGTGCCGACGGTGCTGGTGGAGAAATACCCGGAGGTGCGTCTGCAGCTTGCGCCGTTGATCAAGCAGGGTCTGCTGATCGAGGATGGCGACCAGTTGGTTATGCAGGCGGTCATGAAGGACTTGATGGTGGACGTGAACGGCCGGGAAATTCCGCTGCCGCCGCTGCTCTGAGCCATCGGTGGCGCCTGAAAAAAAGCCCCTTGCGGGGCTTTTTTCGTTTCAGTTCCCGGTGAGCTTCCGGTACTTGTCCATCAGTTGCGCCTCGGATTCCCGATGGGCCGGATCCAGGGGAATACAGTCCACCGGGCACACCAGCTGGCACTGGGGTTCATCGAAGTGGCCGACGCACTCCGTGCACTTGTTCGGATCGATGACGTAGATTTCGTCGCCCGGCGAGATCGCCTCGTTCGGGCATTCCGGCTCACAGACGTCGCAATTGATGCATTCGTCGGTAATGATCAGGGCCATCTGTGTTACCTCAGGCTGATTCAAACTTCTTTTTCATGGCCGCCTCGACGGCGGGATCGACGAATTCCGAGACATCACCGCCCAGGGAGGCAATTTCCCGAATGAGGGTCGAAGAGATGTAGGACAGATGGTTGGCCGGGGTCAGGAAAACACTTTCCACTTCCGGTGCCAGACGACGGTTCATGTCCGCCAGCTGAAATTCATACTCGAAGTCAGAAACCGCACGCAGCCCCCGCAGGATTACCGTGGCGCCCTGCTCACGGACAAAATCGGCCAACAGGTTGCTGAAACCCGTGACACTGACATTCGGAAGGTGGTCAGTTGCCTGACGCACCAGTTCGCAACGTTCTTCCAGATTCAGAAGCGGTTGTTTCTTGGGGTTGTAGGCAACCGCTACAACAATCTCATCGAACATGCGGCCGGCACGCTCTATCAGATCGGTGTGGCCATTGGTGATGGGGTCGAAGGTGCCCGGGTAGATAACTTTCGGCATGCACAGCTCCTTTTTCAGAAGTGCCTAGAATACCAGTTTGCCGACCATCCCAAAACGGCTGGCGGTTACCCCGCGAGTTTACCAGCCAGCCGGGTACTGTTCCTGGCGGCCAGGGCATAGACCGACAATTGCGGATTGGCACCGATGCTGGTCGGAAAGATCGAGGCATCGTGCACGCTGAGGTTGCTCACATGGTGGTGCTCGCCGAAGCCGTTGACCACCGACTCCTGCGGTTTTGCGCCCATGCCACAGCCGCCCATCTGGTGAGCGGTGAAGAGTCTGGTCCGGTGCGGTGCCATGGCAATGGTCTCGATGGCGGCCTTGGCGTCAGCCCAGCTGCTGTACCAGTCAGAATCCAGGTGCACGGGCCGGACCCGCTTGGCGCCAGCGGCAAACTGGATTTCGGCCATGGTCAGGTAAGCCTGCCGCAGCCCTTTCCAAAGATAATCGGAAATCGGATAGTCCAGAACCGGGCTGCCGTCGTCCCGGAGCGACACCGTGCCGCCGGGACTCTCCGGATGAAATCCGTCCCGGACCAGGGCGATGACCGATTGGGTCCGGGTCAGGTCAGCCATGGCATCGATCTGGGGCCGCCCGTGGCCGGGAATGACGCCGGCGGACAACGCAGGGTGCAACGGTGGCACTTCCAGCTTGAAGCCGGCGGGGCCATCCACCCCGTGTTTGAAATTGAATTCGTCGGAATAGATGGACTGCGGAGCCCCATAGAATGGGTCAACCTTCTCGGGCATCTGGGCCATGGTGGCGTTGACGGGGTGCAGGAACGAGCGCTTGCCAACCCGATCATGGGGGTCGGGAACATCGGAGCGCAGCAACAACCCCGGTGAGCCAATGGCGCTGGCGGCCACGACAAAATGGCGGGCTTTCAGGGTCACCGTTACGCCTGACGGGGTAACGCCGTCGGCATTCATGGCCGAGGCCTGCAGGTGGTCGATGCGGTCCTGATTCATCACCAGCCGATCGGCCCGAAGGCCGTGGAACAGTCGGGCCTGGTGATCCAGCGCACCGGGCACGGTGGTCATCAGCGCTCCCTGCTTGGCGTTGGTGGGGCAGCCGACCCCGCAATAGCCCAGGTTCCAGCAGCCCTTCACGTTTCTTGGGATAATCTGCCATTGGTAGCCCAGTTTCTCACAGCCCTGCCGCAGGATGTCGTTGTTGACGTTGGGGTCCATGTGCCAGGGGGCCATGGAGTGCCGTTCTTCACGACCGTCAAACCAGGGGGCCATGGCGTCCGGAGTCAAATGATCCAGGCCGAATTGGCGGGACCAGTAGGTCAGGGTCTGCTCCGGAGTGCGAAAGCTGGAGGTCCAGTTGACGGTGGTGGAACCTCCGACACAGCGGCCCTGAAGGATGGCAATGGCACCGTCGCGGGTCACCCGACTCATGCCCTCCTGATACAGGTTGGCGTAGGAGGTGAGTTCGTCCATCTTGAAGTCTTTCCGGTAATACAGCCGGCCCTCTTCCACCAGAATCACCGACAGCCCACTCTTGGCCAGGATCTCGGCGGTGGTGCCGCCACCGGCACCGGTCCCGACCACCACCACATCGGCTTCGTGGGTCTGGTTTTTAACCAGAGTGGCGCCATCGGTGACGTTCCAGCCGGCCTCAAGGCCCCGGGCAATGCGATCGGTTAACGACATGGTTGGCTCCGTAATTCGGTGGTGAATCAGGCGTTTTTGATATGGGGCAGGGCGTCGACGGCCCACTGGGGCGGTCCAGGGTAGCCGGATAGATGCCAGTGATCCTGGTGGCCGTAGAAGGCGACATTGCTGATCTTGGTCAGGGCGATGTAGCCGTTATTGAACAGGCCAATGCCGCTGGTACGCCAGCGTTCAAGAAATGCATCGGCCTCGGCGGTGGTTACATTGGGCCAACTTGACCAGACCCGGGCCACGGTGACGCGGGTAACACCGAAATTGAGCAGGTCAAACAGGCGGCGCAACTCACGCTGGTTGGCGGGCCCGAATTTGTAAATCCCCGCGTCAATGCGTTCGATGGTTGAGGTCATGGCGACGCGGCGGGCCCGCGGCTCTTCCGTCAGGGCAGGCCCGATCATGGCAGGCAACAGGGCTTCGAACAGCTGGATGTCGTCCCGGGTCAGAAACCGGAATTGGTAGCCTGCGCCGGTGCGGGCGCCGACGTCGTCCTGAGAACCGGCGGGCGCCGTGGCGCATCCGCCAAGACCTGCCGCGACACTCGCGGTGCCAAGTAACAGGGTGCCGCCCACGCCGGTTTTAAGGAAGCTTCGGCGGTCGAGATGGGCAAGGTCGTGGGCGGGCGATCGGGCTTGCGGCTGATCGTTCATGGATCCTGTTCTCTTATTATTTTTGGAGCGGGTGGGAGCCCTGAACGGACTCCCACGTTGGGCGTTAGCGGATAAAGAACTTGTATACCATCTTGTGGCCGGCAGTGCCGTGCGGTGCGTACACAAATTTGCCGCTGTTGAATTTCTGTTTGGAGAAGATGGCCCGGTGGTGGGAGAAGGTCAGGAAACCTTCCTTGCCGTGGTAATGGCCCATGCCCGAGTCACCGATGCCGCCGAACGGCAGATCATCCTGGGCGACGTGCATGAGCGCATCATTGATGCACATGCCACCGGAGTGGGTGTTTTCCACCACGTGCGTCTGCTCATCCTTGTCGTAGCCAAAGAAATACAGGGCCAGGGGCCGCGGGCGATCATTGACGTAATGCAGGGCCTCGTCCAAGCCGTTGTAGCTCACGATTGGCAGTAACGGACCAAAGATCTCGTCCTGCATCACTTTCATGTCCGGCGTGGTATTGAGGATCAGCGTCAAGGGGATTTTCCGGGTGCCGTCACCAAGGTTTTCCCGGGCCGGATTGATCTCGATAACCTCGGCGCCCTTGGCGCGGGCATCCTCAAGGTAGCCCTGCAGGCGGTCGTACTGGCGCTCATTGATGATGGCGGTGAAATCGTCGTTATCCCGCAGGCTCGGGTACATTTCCGAAAACCGGGTGCGGAATTCGTCCACAAAGGCCTGTACCCGGTCGGCGGGACACAGGACATAGTCCGGTGCCACGCAGGTCTGACCCGCATTGAACGCCTTGCCGAAGGCAATGCGCTGGGCGGCATCCTCCATGGGAACGTCCGGAGAGACAATGGCCGGTGATTTGCCGCCCAGCTCCAGGGTCACCGGCGTGAGGTTCTCGGCCGCCGCCCGCATCACCAGCTTGCCGACGGAGGTAGAGCCGGTGAACAGCAGATGGTCGAAGGGCCGGGACGAGAAATCGGCGGCGACATCGGCTTCACCGGTAATCACCGAGATCAGATCCTCCGGGAACGACGCCTCGATGATCTCCTTGAACAGGGCCGCGGTATGGGGAGTGAACTCGGACATCTTGATCATGGTCCGGTTGCCGGCGGCAAGGGAGGCGACCAGGGGGCCAACGGCCAGGTACAACGGGTAGTTCCAGGGCACGATGACACCGACCACGCCCTTGGGCTGGTAGTGAACCTTGTTGCTGGCCGGCTGGAACAGCACCGACACATGGCGTTTCGAGGGCTTCATCCAGCCACTCAGGTTTTTCAGGGTGTAGTTGATGCCCTGGATCGAGGGCATCACCTCGGCGATCAGGGATTCGTCCCGCGAGCGGCAGCTGAAGTCTCGGTCAATGGCTTCCAGCAGGCGATCCTGGTTGGTCAGCAAGGCTCGCTTCAGGCGTTTGAGGTTTTCCTGGCGCTCGGTCTGTGAGGGCATGGGGTTGTTGCGGAACGCTTTTTTCTGATCCTCGAAAACCCGATGGGTGTGCTGGATCTGCTTCTTGCTTTCAGTAAGCTGGACGACAGTGGCTCCCATGGCGTACTCCCCAATAATGACGCCGCTGCGATCGCGCGGCCGTCTGTTGTTGATTGTGGTGGCGAAAAAATGCTCAATTTGCGCTTGGGGGTATTATTAGAGTATATACTCTAGGGAGTCAAGCAGGGGGCGATGGCCTATCAGGCCATCCGTGAGCGATATAACAACAACCGCCGACATGTTTATGAAAACCAGAGACAAGATACTGCTTTCCAGCCTCGAGCTGTTCAACGAGCGGGGCGAACGCAACGTCACCACCAACCATATAGCGGCGCACCTGGCGATCTCTCCGGGCAATCTGTATTACCACTTCCGCAACAAGTCGGACATCATTTACGAGATCTTCCTCGAGTACGAGAAGCTGGTGGATTACTACCTGGATATTCCGGAAGACCGGGCCATGACCCTGGATGATATGACGTTCTACCTGGAGTCGGTTTTTGATGGTCTCTGGAGTTATCGGTTCTTCCATCGGGATCTGGAGTATCTCCTGGACAGCGATTCCCGGTTGCGTAAGGACTATCGGGAGTTCACCAACCGCTGCCTGAGTGCCATCAGCCGGATTTTCGAGAAGTTGTCGGAGGCCGGTATCATCGAGGAGCAGCCCGACAATCTGCGGGCGGCGATGTCACTGAATGTCTGGCTGGTAATCACCAACTGGATGGCGTTCCTGAAAACTGCCCACGCCGAGGAAACCTATGCCGCCCTGACCCTGACGGAACTCAAGCAGGGAATCTATCAGGTGCTGACCCTCGAGATTCCCTACCTCACGCCGGCCTATCGTGATCGGGTGATGGCGTTGCGCGAGAACTATCGACCGTCCCTGCCCGAGCGCAGGCTCGAGGGCGTTCCGGTATGAGGTGTAAGTAGAAATCGAAAGTCTGGTTAAAAAATAATCGGGATTGGAACTTTTGCGCGAAATCCCCGTCACAGATTGTGACGTGGGAAATCCGGACATTTCTTGCGTCTCCTGAGTGAGTTCTCAGGTTTTAGCACGTCGCAAACCCTGACGTTTTACCGGTCTGTCGTTTGGCAGACCGGTTTTTTCTTTTTGGCTCAGGGTTCTTCGTCCGCCTCCGGTGCTTCCAGCCAGTCGATCAGTGCCTCACGGCAGTCATCTACGCCCCGTTTCGATGTTGCCGAGAACATGATCAGGTGCTGTACGCAGGAAAACGCCTTGAGCTTGTTCGCGATGCCGATCATGGCGGTTTTCGCCTGCCCGAATTTCAGCTTGTCGGCCTTGGTGGCAAGAATCATCAGCGGAAGGTTGTTATGTTCACACCATTCCACCATCATTTGATCGAAGTCCGTGAGCGGGTGGCGGATGTCCATCACCAGAACCAGGCCGCGCAGGCAGCGCCGATCGTTCAGGTAATGGCCGAGGTGCTTTTGCCAATCGTCCTTCATGTCCCGTGAGACTTTGGCATAGCCGTAGCCGGGGAGATCGACCAGGCGGCAGCCTTCCCTGTTCAGGGTGAAAAAATTGATCAGGCGGGTGCGGCCCGGGGTTTTACTGGTGCGGGCCAGTTTGCCGTTGGCGGTGATGGCATTGAGTGCGCTGGACTTGCCGGCATTGGAGCGCCCGGCAAAGGCCACTTCAGCGCCGAAGTCCGGCGGACACTCATCCAGCCGGGAGGCGCTGATCAAGAAGCGGGCACTGTTAAAAGATAGGGATTTTTGAGTCAGATCAGGGTCCACAGCGGTCGGCTTTCCTTTGGATTTCAGTTATCAGGGATTAATGTATAATGCTACACCAATTCCGGGCGGCGCGCTGAGCGCGACCGCTGTCAGCCCCGGTTTTGAGCCTGACTGATCAGTGCCTGCCGGCTGCACAACGAAGAATACCTTTAAGATGAGAGAAGCGGAGCGAGCATGAAAAAACTGATCGCAGGAGTTGTTCTCGGTGTTAGCCTCACAGCGATGGCTCACGGGGCAGGAGATCCTCAAGCGGGCGAACAGAGCGCGGCGGTATGTGCCAGTTGTCACGGCCAGGGTGGCCAGAAACCCATTATGGGGGCGTACCCGAAGCTGTCAGGGTTGGGCGAAAACTACTTGCACGACCAGCTGGTTGCCATCCAGTCGGGTGATCGCGTTATCGCAGAAATGACCGGATTGCTGGACGGCAAGTCGGATCAGGAGCTGCAGGATCTGGCGGCTTACTTTGACAGTCAGGAGATGATTGTCAGCCAGGCCAATCCGGATCTGATCGAACAGGGCGCCGCCCTGTACCGCGGCGGTAATATGGCCTCGGGCGTTCCGGCCTGTGCCGGTTGTCACAGCCCGCAGGGCAAGGGCAATGAGCCCGGCGGCTATCCGCGCCTGGGCGGCCAGAACGCCGAGTACGTGACCAAGCAACTGAAGGCCTACCGCAGCGGCGATCGGGCGACCGGTTCCAACGCTGCGATCATGATGGACGTGGCCGCAAGGCTGACCGACGCAGAGATCGAGGCCGTGGCCAACTACGTGTCCGGCCTGCACTGATTGCCTGACCGTCGCCTGGCCTGAAACCGGAAAACCCCGCCTGATGCGGGGTTTTTTGTTGCTTACGGCTCTGTAACCTGCGGTTTTCACTCGCCTGTGGAACTTTTCAGGTTGCCTGGGTCATAATTCCTCACACTTACGAATCCCTAAGATCGGAGATGCCTAATGATAAGAACACTCGGAACGGCGGCTTTCCTGGCTGCAGTGTTTGCTTTCGGTGCACCTGTCAGTGCAGAAACCTGGGAGGAAGGAACGCACTATCAGAAGTTGGACACACCGGTGCGCACAGACAGTGATGGCAAGATCGAGGTGGCCGAGGTGTTCTGGTATGGATGCCCCCACTGCTACAACTTCAAGCCGGTGGTCGAAGCCTGGGAACAGGATCTGCCCGCTGACGTGGACTTCGAAATGCTGCCGGCCGCCCTGGGGCGTTCCTGGGAGCCCCACGCCCGCGCTTACTATGCCCTCGAGGCCATGGGTGAACTCGACAAGGTTCACGATGCCCTGTTCGATGCCCTGGCCGGCGAACGGCGTCCGTTGAATACCCCGGAGGCGCTGGCGGACTTTGTGGCCGGATACGGTGTGGACGCGCAAGCGTTCCTCAAGAACTACGAGAGTTTCGGCGTGAATGCCCGAATGCAACAGGCTCAGGCCAAGATCCGCGGCGCGCGAATCACCGGTGTTCCGACTATGCTGGTAAATGGTAAGTACAAGGTGAGTGCGTCTATGGCTGGCAGCCATGAAGCGGCACTGGAAGTGGTCGACTATCTGGTGGCCCGGGAGCGTGAAGCTGGCGCGGAATAATCCGGCGTGCCCGCGGCTTCCGGGTTGCGGGCTTTCCAGATGCATAGTGGGGCTGGGGTAATGTACAAGCGAATCCGCAAGCAACTGAACGGGAATAACAAGGCGGTCCATAAGCCTCGCGGCAGTTGCTCAGGAGTTGACCATGTGCCCGAGTTTGAAGCCCACCGCCATATCCGGTTGCTGACCTTCAATATACAGGTGGGCATCAACACGTCGTCCTATCAACATTACCTGACCCGAAGTTGGCAGCACATCCTCCCGCATCGCAAGCGGATCCAGACTCTGGACCGGATTGCCCACCTGATCAGTAATTACGACGTCGTCGCGCTGCAGGAATGCGATGGCGGTAGTCTGCGCAGTAACTATATCAACCAGGTTCAGTACTTGGCGGAAGCCTCAGGCATCCCGTATTGGTATCAGCAACTGAACCGTAATCTGGGGCAGATTGCCCAGCACAGTAACGGTCTGTTGAGTCGCTTCCGGCCCCTGGACGTCACCGAGCACAAGTTGCCCGGGCTCATCCCCGGACGGGGCGCAATCATCGCCCGTTACGGTTCCGCGGAGGATCCCCTGGTGCTGGTGCTCATGCACCTGTCCCTCAGCAAGACCGCGCAGCAGCGCCAGCTTGGCTACATTCGCGAGCAGATTGCCGACTACCGCCACGTGGTCTTGATGGGGGATATGAACAATCACGCGGAAGAACTGCTGACTCAGACGCCGTTGAAGGATACGGACCTGGTGCCGTTGCCGGATTCGGCGCACAGCTTCCCAAGCTGGCGACCGGAGAAGGCGCTTGATCACATTCTGGTGAGTCCGTCGCTGGAGATCCGCCGCTCCGAGGTGGTCAGTTACCCGGTCTCGGATCATTTGCCGATCGCCATGGACGTGGCCTTGCCCAAGGGCTATCTGGAAACCTTTTAACTCGCCGGGTAGTCAGGCACAAAAAAAACCCGGCGCCTGGCCGGGTTTTTCTGGATGCCGGATCAGTGATTACTTGATCTTGGCTTCCTTGTACGCAACGTGCTTGCGGACAACCGGATCGTACTTTTTGATCTCGATTTTTTCCGGAGTGTTACGCTTGTTCTTTTTGGTCGTGTAGAAGTGACCAGTGCCTGCGGATGATACCAGCTTGATTTTCTCGCGCATGATGCGGCTCCTTAAAATTTCTCGCCGCGGGCACGAAGGTCTGCCAGCACAGCGTCAATGCCTTTTTTGTCGATGATGCGCATACCCTTGGTGGAAACGCGCAGCTTCACGAAACGCTTCTCGGACTCAACCCAGAAACGGTGGTTCTGCAGATTCGGCAGAAAACGACGACGAGTGTGGTTCATCGCGTGGGAAACGTTGTTACCGGATACCGGACGCTTACCGGTAACCTGACAAACTCTGGACATACTTGCCTCCGACCTGAGCAATGGTCTCAATAATACGAATTCGTTTTTAATGCGTCTCTGGTTGCTGAGGAGCGCTTGCGCCCCTGTTCGAGCCTCTAAACTGAAGGCTGCTCGCCAGACGCCGCCAGAAAGGGACGCTTTTATACCAGAACTCGCCCCCCAACGCAAAAAATTGTTGGGAAATTGGCCAGTTTTCCGGAGGCCACGTTCCGGCAGTCACATCAATCCCCGTTCAGCGAGCGATATTACCTCACCGTGGCCAACAACCATATGGTCAAGAACCCTGATATCGACCAAATCAAGCGCTTCCTTGAGTCTTCGGGTCAGCGCGATGTCGGCCTGGCTGGGTTCGGCCACCCCGGACGGGTGATTGTGGGCGAAGATCACCGCGGCCGCGTTATCGTCCAGTGCTTGGCGGACCACCTCGCGCGGATAGACGGCGGCACCGTCGATGGTACCGCGAAACAATTCCCGGTACTGGATGATCCGGTGCCGGTTATCAAGAAACAGGCCCGCAAACACTTCGTGAGGGTAGGTGGCAAGACGGCTGGTCAGAAAACGCCGGGTGTCTTCCGGTGAGCGCAGCGGGTCGCCTTGGCGTAGCGGTTCGTCCATCACGCGCCTTGCCATTTCCATGGCGGCCTGGACCTGTGCGTACTTGGCGGTTCCGAGCCCTTTCACACCGCAGAACTGAG
Organism: Marinobacter albus; assembly: GCF_030238305.1. Taxonomy (NCBI): domain Bacteria; kingdom Pseudomonadati; phylum Pseudomonadota; class Gammaproteobacteria; order Pseudomonadales; family Marinobacteraceae; genus Marinobacter; species Marinobacter albus. The sequence goes on from NZ_JASSQD010000001.1 coordinate 398,142, forward strand.
TACGTGAGGCGGTGATCAAGCCGCGCAGGCTGCCGAACTCGGAGATCAGGGCGCGGGCCATCGTCATCACCGGGGTGCCGGCTGTGCCGGTGCGGAGAAAGATCGCCAGTAACTCGGCATCGGAAAGTGATGGAGCGCCGTGAGTGAGCAGGCGTTCCCGGGGACGTTCGTCCATGGGCCAGGCGGGATTGGGCATGGTTGCTTCCTTGCAGATCGGGTGGTGTCGTGGCGGGCGCGTCCGGCGCCGGGATGTAAGTCTCAGGGTTACAAAGGTTACTTGAAAAAGTAACAATCGGTAAACGTCAGGATGGGTAAGCAGGCTGCCTGTAATGGCAGAGCGTGCTATCTTATAAGCCTTTATTTTTACGAGGATACGGAGCCCGTATGGCTGCCAAACGAATTCTGCTCGGCATCACCGGTGGCATTGCCGCTTATAAAAGTGCAGAACTGGTTCGTCTGTTGAAAAAGGCCGGTCATAGCGTGCGGGTGGTGATGACCCGGGGCGCGGAGGCCTTTGTGACGCCACTGACGTTCCAGGCGCTCAGCGGCGAGCCGGTGCGCACCTCCTTGCTGGATCCGGAGGCCGAAGCGGGTATGGGGCACATTGAGCTGGCGAAATGGGCCGATCAGGTGGTCATTGCGCCGGCCTCCGCCGATTTCATTGCCCGCCTTGCCCAGGGCATGGCCGATGATCTTCTCACAACCCTGTGCTGTGCCACCGAGGCGCCGATTGCCGTGGCCCCGGCGATGAATCAGGCGATGTGGGGCAATCACCGCACCCGGCGGAACATCCGGCTGCTGCAGGAGGACCCTCAGATCACTCTGTGGGGGCCGGATCAGGGCGAGCAGGCCTGTGGTGATACCGGCCCGGGCAGAATGCTGGAGCCCCTGGTGCTGGCCGGACTCATAAACAGCGACGGGCGCGATGGTCCACTGGCGGGAAAGCGGGTGGTGATCACCGCCGGCCCGACCCGCGAGCCGATCGACCCGGTGCGTTACATCAGCAATCACAGTTCTGGCCGGATGGGCTACGCCCTGGCTGCAGCGGCCCGGGATGCCGGCGCTGCGGTGGTGCTGGTCAGCGGGCCGGTGACAATTCCGGTACCGCCGGGTATTCAGGTTCGCAACGTGGTCACGGCCGAGGACATGTTGCGTGAATCCTCTGCCGCCGTTGATGAGGGTTGCGACGTGTTTATCGCCAGTGCGGCGGTGGCTGACTATCGCCCGGAAACCTGTGCCGGCGACAAGATCAAGAAGTCCAGTGACCAGATGGTGTTGCCCCTGGTGCGCAACCCCGACACGCTGGCGACGATTGCCGCGCGGACGGACGCGCCTTTCGCCGTTGGTTTTGCCGCGGAAACGACCGATGTGGCCCGGTACGCGCGAGATAAAATGCAGCGTAAGAAGCTCCGAATGATCGTGGCCAATGACGTGTCGGTCCCGGGACTGGGTTTCAACAGCGAAAATAATGCGGTCACCGTATTCTGGCCGGAAGGCCAGACATCGATCGGGCCGGAAAGCAAGCAACAGATCGCCGATCGCCTGGTGGCGTTGATCGGTGAGCATCTCGACAGGGCGGCGGACTGACCGATGTTCGCGGCCCGCCTATGCGATAAAGGATGATTCATGACCAGAAAAAAACTGCAGGTGCGGGTCCTTGATGACCGCATCGGACAACAGATTGCGTTTCCGGAATACGCCACCGATGGCTCTGCCGGTCTGGATCTCCGGGCCTGCCTGGACGAGCCACTGACCCTGGAGCCGGGCCAGACGCAACTGATCCGGACCGGACTGTCCATTCACATTGGCGATCCTGGTCTGGCGGCCATGATTCTTCCGCGCAGCGGCCTGGGCCATAAACACGGCATCGTCCTTGGAAACCTGGTCGGGCTCATCGACTCGGATTATCAGGGCGAACTGATGGTGTCCTGCTGGAATCGAGGGCAAACCACCTTCACCGTGGAGGTCGGAGAACGCATCGCCCAGCTGGTGCTGGTGCCGGTTGTGCAGGCTGACCTCGAAGTGGTCTCCGAGTTTGATAGCAGCGACCGTGGCGAAGGCGGTTTTGGTTCAACGGGCACCCACTGAGCCGGCTCTGGCCGAGACGACGGCTATACTTTGCAAAAAATCCTTGTCCAGGATGAAAAAATACAACTGCAGGATGGACTATGAAGCTGGGTAAGAAGAAGACGTCCGACGCGTCCGGTGATGAAAAGCCAACGAAAAAGAAGGCCGCGAAAACTGGCAGGAAAAAGGCGTTGGGCGGGTCAGGGCTCAAGCGCCTCGATTCTGTTGCGACGACCCAGGCTCTGGTTGTCATCCTCGCCGGCGTTGTTGCGGCGGCCCTGATCCACTTCTTCGCCGTTCAGCCTGCGGCAACGGAACGGTTCGCAGCCCAGAAAGCCGTGGAAGCCGATGCGGCGGCGCTGCGGCTGAACCAGTATCTGGAACTGATGCAGGCCAGTGTCAATGGTCTCGCCACCCGGCCGGATGTTCTTGCCGCGTTGACCGGACCCGGTGGCAATGCTGAAGCCGAAGCGAGCCTGGCCGCGGCCCTGCCCGGTATTCAGGCCGTGCATCTGTTCCCCTACGGTGACATACCCCGGACCGCCAGCAACGAAGGCTTGCTGGGGTTCGCCGGACTGGAACTGGCCCGACGGGCGGAAACCGGCAAGCCGCTTCATCCGGATGCCTTTCCCCGCGACAACCGCTGGTTGCTCCAGATGGCCACGCCGGTCCGAAATCTGGCCAATAACGCGGTGGTCGGCAGCCTGCTGGTGATTTTTGAGGCTACCCGACTGCAACCTCTGCTGACGGTCGTCAATTCAGACCTCGGCGGTCAGCTGGCACTCACCCAGAGTGTGGGCGGTGCGGCTCGGACTGTGGTCAGTCAGGGCAGTGCCTCGGGCCCAGCGGAAACCCGGTCGCTGAACAATCCGGACTGGTCGGTGGCCTACACCCCGGCGAGGGGCGCGACTGCGCCGGTGGACCTGGTGATGGTGGCCGCGCTGGTGGGGGGGCCTGTACTGGTTGCGGCTATTCTGGTCTGGCTTCTGCTCGGCGGCGCCCAACGCGGGCTCCGGCAGGACATTGCTGCCCTGATCCAGTGGGCGCACAAGGTGTTCGGGGGCGAACGGGTTAAGTTGCCTGCCTTCAAGTGGGACATGGTGGCGTCCACCGGCGAGGTCCTGTTCCGGTTGTCTCAGCTCGTCGACCGGCGCATTGTCAAAGCGGTGGAAGCGGCCCGGCCGAAGAAGACAGCCGGCCAGAAACCGGCGAAGGCACCGGCGGACGAGCCGTTATTTCAGGACAAGGACATGCCGGATATCGACATGTTGGATGGGGACGAAGATGTTCTCGGTTTTGGCAGTGGCGACAACACCGTGTTTGGCTCCAATGCGCCGGAGGTGGAAGAAACTGCGGGGCCGGCCTTGGAGCTTTCACCGGATATTTTCCGGGCTTACGACATCCGGGGCATTGTCGGTGACACCCTGACGGCCGACGGTGTTCAGGTGATCGGCCGGGCCATCGGTTCGGAAGCCAGCGAGCGCGGAATCAATGCCATCTGCGTCGGTTACGATGGCCGCCATTCCAGTCCCGAGCTTGCGGATGCCCTGGCACGCGGGATCATGGCAAGCGGCTGCGACGTGATCCACGTCGGGGCGGTGCCGACTCCGGTGCTCTACTTCGCCACCCACGAGCTCCAGACCGGCTCCGGCGTAATGGTTACCGGCAGCCACAATCCCGCCAATTACAATGGCCTGAAGATCATGCTCGGTGGCGAAACCCTGTCGGGTGAAGCGATTCAGAAACTGTATCAGCGTATCCGGACGGGGAATTTCGCCAGTGGTCAGGGTGGCCAGTCCACTGAGGACGTCCGCCGGGCCTATCTCGACCGGATCGTCGGTGACATCGCCGTGGCTGCTCCGCTCAAGGTGGTGGTGGATGCCGGCAACGGCATCGCCGGTGAGTTGGCGCCGATGCTGGTAGAGGAGCTGGGGTGTGAGGTGACCCCGCTCTATTGTGAGGTGGACGGTGATTTCCCGAATCATCATCCTGATCCGGGCAAACCGGCCAACCTGGCGGACCTGATTGCCCGGGTGAAGCAGGAAGGGGCGGACATTGGCCTGGCTTTCGACGGCGACGGCGACCGTCTCGGCGTGGTCACCAACTCCGGCAAGATCATCTGGCCGGACCGCCTGCTCATGCTGTTCGCCCGGGACGTGGTGTCCCGCAACCCCGGGGCCGATGTGCTTTACGACGTCAAGTGCAGCCGGCGCCTCGCCGGTGTGATCTCGGAGGCGGGTGGTCGTCCGATCATGTGGAAAACCGGCCATTCCCTGATGAAGGCCAAGATGAAGGAGACCGGTGCCCTGCTGGCCGGAGAGATGAGCGGTCACATCTTCTTCGGTGAACGCTGGTACGGTTTCGATGACGGTCTGTACTCGGCGGCCCGCTTACTGGAGATCTTGGGCATTGAAGACCGGCACAGCGATGAGGTGTTCGAGGATTTCCCGGAAGATATCAGCACGCCGGAGCTGAATGTCGAGGTGACCGAAAGCAGCAAATTCGCGATCATTGAACGTCTTGGTCAGGAAGGCGACTTCGGCGACGGAAACATCAGTACCATAGACGGTATCCGTGTCGATTACGCCGACGGCTGGGGGTTGTGCCGGGCCTCCAACACGACACCGGTACTGGTTCTGCGATTTGAAGCGGAAACCGAACAGGGTCTGGAGCGGATCAAGGGGATTTTCCGGGAGCAGCTGCACAAGGCGGCCCCGGACGTCACAGCGGATTTCTGAACGCTGCCCAGACAACGTTTAACTAAGGATCAATAGGCAACAAGATGGCGTTGGATCGTGATACAGCAATGCAAGTGGCGTCGGTTCTGAGTCGGGGCCTGCCGTATATTCAACGGTTTACCGGAAAAACGGTGGTGATCAAGTACGGCGGTAACGCCATGGAGAATGAGGAACTGAAAAGCAGCTTTGCCCGGGATGTGGTGCTGATGAAGCTGGTCGGAATCAACCCCATCGTTGTCCACGGCGGCGGGCCCCAGATTGGTGAACTGCTGGAGCGCCTGAATATCAAGTCCCGCTTCGTGAACGGCATGCGGGTCACCGATGCCGAAACCATGGATGTCGTGGAGATGGTCCTCGGTGGCCAGGTCAACAAGGAAATTGTGTCGCTGATCAACGCCCAGGGCGGCACTGCCGTGGGTCTGACCGGAAAGGACGCCAACCTGATCCGCGCCCGGAAACTGGAGGTGGTCGACCGTTCTCCCGAACTGGAACGTCCGGAAATCATTGATATCGGGCACGTGGGCGAGGTCGCCAGCGTCAACGTCGATGTCATCGACATGCTCACCCGCAGTAACGTGATCCCGGTGATCGCGCCGATCGGGGTTGGCCCGGACGGTGCCTCCTACAACATCAATGCCGACCTGGTTGCCGGCAAGGTTGCCGAGGCGATGAAGGCGGAGAAGCTGATCCTCCTGACTAACGTGTCCGGACTGAAGAGCAAGGAAGACAAGGTGTTGACCGGCCTGACCGCTCAACAGGTCAATGACCTGATTGAAGACGGCACCATTCATGGTGGCATGTTGCCAAAAATCCGCTGCGCCCTGAACGCGGTCGAGAACGGCGTTCGAACCTCACACATCATCGACGGCCGTGTTGCCCACGCGTGTCTGCTGGAAATCTTCACCGACGAGGGTGTCGGTACCCTGATTTCCCGCAACTGATGCCATTGCCTTAGGAGTCTTGGGATGAAGCGCCTGTTCACGTTGCTGGTCCTTGTGGGCCTGGTTGGTTTTGTGGCCTTCAAGGGCGCGGTCTGGTGGTTGGCAGATCAGCGCCTGGCTGAGATGCGAACCGCACTGGAATCCTACGGGGTGCTTGAGCGGGGAACCATGAGCTCGGGGGTGGACGGGCGCCTGGTGCTTTCCGGCAGCAGCTGGCAGGACTTCCGCCTGACCCGTGCCCTGGAGATCGGTCGGGTGGAGCTGGATGCGGGCTCACCGGTCGATCTCGTCATGGCGCTGGCGGATCCCGCGTCGTTATCCGGGAGCTGGTCGTTGCAGGCCGAAGGGATCGGTCTCGTGCTTGAGGCGACCATGTTCCGCAACTGGGTAACCGCCGAGGGTGAGAACAGCGCCGGTGAGCCGGCCCTGTTCGTCCTGTCCTGTGCGCCGGATCCCCGTCAGCGACTGGGCAGCGGGGATCTCATGCGCATGGGCATTACCGGTCTGGGGGGCGAGTTCCTGCTCCAGCAGCGCGCCAGAGGGCTGTCTATAGAGTTGAATACGGCGGGTACCGGCAGTGTGGAGCTGGACTGGCCCGGTGCCCGGATCAACCTTCTTGATCTCGAAAGTCTGCCAGAGAGCAGCGCCGAGCCGATGACGGTCACGCTTCGCGACGGTGGCCTGATGCGACGGGTCGCGGCCTATTGCGCCCGTGAAGCCGGCCTTGAGCCGCCGGAATGGGCCGGTCGGGTGCTGGCGGCGTTCCGCGAGGGCCTGCAAGCCCGGGGATTGGTCGCCAGTGATCAGTTGCTGGCGCTGTACCGCCAGTGGTTGCTTGAAGGCGGCGAGTTGACGGCAACGCTGGATCCGGCGGCTGAGACCATGGGCATTCCGGTCTACCCGGCCAGTGGCGGGGATGACGGCACCGAGTGGCAGGTGGCCTACAATGGCGCCAGGGTACCGGATGTGTTTCTCCGTGAAGCGCCCTTGATTGCCGAGGCGCCGGCTGACGAGGGAGCCGGGGCGGCCGCCTCGGAAGAGAATCCCGATGTGGAAGGGTGGTATGCTGGCTCCATCAAGACCGCCGGGCAGTGGATTGATCGCAGGGTCCGGGTGACGCTTTCCAACAACAACGTGGTGGAGGGGCGTCTGGTCAGTGTCAGCGACCGTGAGCTGGAAGTTGCCCGGGTGGTCGCCGGAGGAGAAGTGGCCTACCCGATGCTGGTTCGCGCTATCACGGACCTCGAGGTCTGGCGCCGCGGCCGCAAGTAACGACCCTTAAACGGGTCTGAGGAACACCTATGTCTCAGTCTGCAGTCAATACCGCGTCGGTGCCCGGCATTAAGGACATGCTGGCGCGCCTCATATCCCTGCCGTCCATCAGCAGCGCTTCCGCCAACTGGGATCACAGTAACGAGCCGGTGGTCCGGACACTGGCCGAGTGGCTGGAGCCGCTCGGCTTTGCCGTCGAGATCCTGGAAGTGCCGGGTATGCCGGGCAAGTTCAATCTGATCGCGACCCTCGGGAGCGGGCCGGGTGGCCTCGTACTCTCCGGCCACACCGACACTGTGCCCTACGATGACAAGCGCTGGCAGAGTGACCCCTTTACCCTGACCGAACGGGACGACCGCTGGTACGGCCTGGGCACCTGTGACATGAAGGGGTTTTTCGCACTGGCCATTGAGGCCGCCCGGGAGTACGCCGGAATGACCTTGAAGGAGCCGCTGATCATTCTGGCGACCGCCGACGAGGAGAGTTCCATGAACGGCGCCCGGGCGCTTGCCGAGGCTGGCAAGCCCAAGGCCCGCTATGCGGTGATTGGTGAGCCCACCAGCCTGAAACCGGTGCGCATGCACAAGGGCATCATGATGGAGCGCCTGAAGTTCGAAGGCCAGTCCGGCCATTCCTCGAACCCGGCTCTGGGCCGCAATGCCCTCGAAGGCATGCATGAGGCCCTGACCGAGTTACTGGCCCTGCGCAGCCAATGGCAGCAGCAGTACCACAACCCGAACTTTGAAGTTCAGGTGCCAACGCTGAACCTGGGGTGCATCCACGGAGGAGATAATCCCAACCGTATCTGTGCCCAGTGTGAGCTGCACTTTGACCTCCGGCCCTTGCCGGGCATGGACATGGAGGCCCTGAGGCAGGCGATCCTGAACCGGGTTCAGCCGGTTGCCGAACGCCGCGAGCTGGGGATGGTTTTCGAGCCCCTGTTCGACGGCGTGCCTCCCTTTGAAACACCGGCCGATGCGGCCTTGGTGAAGGCCTGTGAAAAACTGACCGGACACACTGCCCATGCCGTGGCGTTCGCAACCGAGGCACCCTGGCTGCAGAAGCTGGGGCTGGAGACGCTGGTTTTGGGGCCGGGATCCATCGACCAGGCTCACCAGCCCGATGAGTTTCTGGAACTGTCCCAGCTGGAGCCGACAGTCCGGATCCTGAAGGGGCTGATCAGACAATTCTGTCTTTAGACTGCCTGTAACGACTGATTTGGAGAGCGGGTTGAAATCGAACGACTGGCTGCACGGGTTCCGCCACTCATCGCCCTACATCAATGCCCACCGGGGTCGGACGGTGGTGTTGACCATTCCGGGTGATGCCATTGAGCACGGCAATTTCATCAACATCATCCATGACATCGTATTGCTGAGCAGTCTGGGTGTGAAACTGGTGGTGGCCTTCGGCGCCCGTCCCCAGATCCAGGCCCGACTTGACGGCGCTGGCGTGGAGTCGACCTTCGCACGGGGGCTGCGGATTACGCCTGAGCAGCACTTGCCCATGGTGATGGAGGCCATCGGCGGCCTCCGGGCCTATCTGGAGAGCCAGCTGTCCATGGGGTTGGTGAATTCGCCCATGCACAACGCCCGGATCCGGGTCAGCAGTGGCAACTACGTTGCAGCCCGACCGGTTGGCGTGCTCGACGGTATTGATTTCGGCCATACCGGCAAAGTCAGGCGGATCGACGTGGCGGGCATTGAAAAACTTCTGGAACTGGGGAACATCGTGCTGCTGCCGCCGCTGGGCTACTCCCCCACCGGCGATGTTTTCAACCTGTCCTACGAAGATGTGGGCAGTCAGGTCGCGGCCGCATTGCAGGCCGAAAAGCTGATCGTCTTCATCGACGATCAGGGCCTGCTCGAGGAAGACGGTTCCCTGATCCGCGAACTTTCGGCACGGCAGGCATCGGAACGCCTCGCCGCCGGCGCCGTGACCGGTCATGATGCGTCGCTGTTGCGGGCGGCCTGTGATGCCTGTGTCAAAGGTGTTCGCCGGGCCCATATCATCAGCTATGTTGATGACGGCGCACTGCTGGAGGAAATGTTCACCCGGGATGGCTCAGGAACCCTGGTCAGCGGAGACAACTACGAGCAGATCCGGCAGGCCCGGGTTGAGGATATCGGCGGTATCCTGGAGCTGATTCAGCCGCTGGAGGAGCAGGGCATTCTGGTCCGCCGGTCCCGGGAAATGCTGGAGACCGAGATCGACCGGTTTGTGGTGGCTGAACGGGACGGCACGATCGTCGGTTGCGCCGCCCTGTACAGCTACCCTGAGGAAGAGAGCGGAGAGCTGTCCTGTTTTGCCGTGGATCCATCCTACCGCCGGGCGGGCCGGGGTGATGAGATTCTGGCCATGGTTGAAAAACTGGCGAGGACGCAGGGCCTCCGTAAACTGTTCGTGCTGACTACCCAAACCGAGCACTGGTTTCGGGAGCGGGGTTTTCAGACATCCACCGTGCAATCCCTGCCGGGACCCAAGCTGGCCTCCTACAACACCCAGCGCAACTCAAAAGTCTTCTACAAACCGCTCTGACAGCGCGGACAGTCGACGTGAGCGCTCGGTTTCCGGGCGCTTGGACAGCGCTTCCACCGCCCGATAGAACGCCTCGAAGTCATGGTTCTGGTCTCTGAGCAACTGACGAAACCCCGGGACATGCTGATTGTATTGCCTGAACAGCGCGAGGTTGGCGTTGTTCAGGCTGGTCGGGTTTTCGCCGAACGGACCGGGCTGGGTCCATTGACTGGATAATTCCAGATAGTCCTGAAGCAGCTGTGCCAGCAACTCGGCTTTTTGTTCGCGCAGGGTCTCCACCGGAAGACGGTCCCGCTGTTGGTAAAGTGACTCCAGTCGTGTGGTGGTCGTTTCCACCAGCGCCAGGGTCTGGTTGCGCTGCTGCAAGCGCTCGAATGCCCGCTGGAACGAGTCGGGATTGCCCTGACGATCAGACCACAGCTTCAGACCCTCGAGTTCGACGGCAGTCGCAAAGCTTTCGTTAAAGGCGGTGTCGTCACCGATGTAAACGACCCGGTGTGCCAGTTCGTGGAACATCAGGGCGACCATCCGGTCGTCGGACATACGGGTAAAGCCGGAATGCAGCGGGTCGTCGAACCAGCCCAGGGTCGAATAGGCCGTCACCCCGCCGATGAAGGTATCGTAGCCGGTTTCCCTGAAGTCGGCCTGTTCTGCCACCGCGTCGTCGAGCTCGAAATAGCCCCGGTAGGCCTGGCATCCAAGCACCGGATAACACCAGCGGTGGGGCTCCAGGGAGAACTCGGGCACCGCCACCAGATTAACCACCACCCATGGACGGTCCAGGGCAACGTAGTCGGTGAAAGCGTCGCCCACCGGCAAGCTAAGGGCATCGCGGGCAAACCGCCGGGCCTGCTGGCTGGTGGTCAGTTTCTGTTTCAGGTCATCGGGTGTGGTGCCGCGGGCAATGAGCCCGTCCACCGAATCCCCGTTCATCATCAGGGACAGGTGACCGCTCACCGCCTGGCTGTAGTAGCCAATGGTCGTACAACCGGTAACGCCGGTCACCAGTAGCAAAAGAAGATATATCTGACTAAGCTGTTTCATGGGTCAGGATATTATAGTGGCATGGGTTACCTGCGGGGGACCAAGCCGATATATTACAGACATGGTTCCCATAGTTGCAGGTGGCATTTGCCACTGAGTCCAGGGATGAAGGCCTGATTCGGTGGCGGCGAGCGCCGGCGAGTGATGGCCATTGCGAATGATCAGGTAGTTCATGGATCCGAGAGAACGTCGTAGTAGTCCCCGTAAACCCATCAAGCTGGCGGCCCAAATTGATCTGGGGAATGGCGAAACCTGGCCCTGTCAGATAGCGGATTTTTGCCCGGAAGGGCTGTTCGTTCGCTATTCGGGCGATACCTCCCGCAAGCTTGATCGGGCGTTGATGTCCGGCAACCCGCCGGAATTGGTCGTGCGTTTCCGGGGTCTCGACGGTCTTCGCCGACACGAGCTGCACGTCAGTATCGTCCGGCGAATCGATGGTGCCATGGGCGTCAACTTCACCCGCTCGAACCCCGCCGCCGTCGATGCCATGCTGCAGCAGTGCGGCAGCTCCCGCAACCAGGACCGAGCCTCGCTCAGAGCCCCCAGTGATCGCGTCCAATATGTCCTGCACCAGTCGGCCAAGGCGGTCATCCAGTTCATTGAACCGCTAATGGACAACTGTTTCGTGCAAATGGTGGCCGGACTCAAGGAGGCGGCCCAGAAAGCTACGAATGACCAGCAGGCTAACGAGTTCATGGATGCCTCCGGGCAACTGCAGGCCCGGCAGCGAGTGATTTGGCACCAGATGGCCCGGACCCTGGAGTCGCCCTTGAAGCCTGCGCCGAAGGGCTTTCCCGGTTCCGAGCTATCCGTGGTGGACAAGGGTGAGTTCGAAGACTGGCTGACCATCCGGGTGATGGTGACCAAGGCCGACACCCAGTATCGCGGCGACCTGCTTCAACTCAAGCTGCGCCTGGACAAGCTGGGCATTGCCAATGCCACTGGCCATCACAATCCGCTCGGGCCCTCGCTGGTCTGTGAGTCGTTCCACGCCGGGCTGAGTCAGCTGAAAGCGACCCGGGAGGTGGAGAAGGTCTGCCTGAAGGTGTTTGAGCAAATCGTGTTGCAGCAACTGGGACCCCTGTATGAGGAGCTCAACAATATCCTGATCCGACAGGGTGTGTTGCCGGACCTCGACCTGAGCAAGTACCTGAGCGACCAAGCCGCCACCCGGCCGGAGTCCAAGCCCGCCGAGGCCCCGGCGCCGAAACCGGAGCAGAAGCAGAAGGTGCAGGTCCCGGAGCAGTCCCGGCCGAAGAAACCGACACCCGGCTCCATCCGCCCCAAGGCCTCCCGCGCCGGCGGCGAGTTCCGCGGCTACGCCCAGGCGGCGCAGACCGCCTTTGCCACAGTCCGCAATCTGCTTAATACCCTGAGCGCCAGCCGGGTTGCCCAGGGCGATGCCGAACCAGTGGCCTTTCCGCCGAATGCCCGGCCACTTTCGACCGGGGAGCTGCACCGGGAGCTGCAGCAGTTGCAGGTGCAGGCCGCCGCTCCCGATGCCGACACGGTGACACTCAAGGAACGGGTGGTGGAAAAGGTGCGGGCCAGTGGCGACAACAGGCTTGATGAGGAGCAGCAGGGCACACTGGATGTGGTCGACCGGTTTTTCCGGTCGGTGGTCGAGAGCCCGAAACTGAGCGAGTACGCCCAGGAACGCATGCGCCAGCTGGAAGTGCCGGTACTCAAGGTGGTGATGCGGGATCCCGCGTTTTTCGACGACCAGGACAGCCCGGTCCGGGGCGTGATGAACCGGTTGGCACAACTCGGTGTGAAAGGTGGCCGGATCAATCCGGTCGTGCAGCGCAGGGTGGATGAGCTGATCCAGCGTATCGCCACGGATTTCGAACAGGATACGGGGGTGTTCGAGCAGACCATGCAGGAGCTCGATGCCCTCATTGATCGCCAGAACCTGGTCTATAGGCGCAATGTCGAACGGGTGACGGCGGCCGCCGAAGGCGCGCAGAAGGTGGCCGAGTCAAAACAGGCCGTTGCCGATGTGCTGAACGAGAAACTGGCCGGTCGCAAGGTCCCCAAGGCCGTCCTCAGCCTACTGGACGGCGGCTGGCGCGACCTGCTTTCACTGACCTGGATCCGTCAGGGGCCGGACAGCCAGCTCTGGCAGGACTATCTGTCGGTTATCGATTCGCTGCTGGCCTTTGCCGTCGACCCCCGCAGCACCATCAACCTCCCGGAGCTGTTGCGGGTGATCCAGGACGGGCTGGCGTCAATCTCCAGCAACCACATGCCGTCGTCCCAGATTCGGGATGAATTGAAGCAGTTTCTGGTGCGCAGCCCCGACAAAGTCCCCGACCTGGTGGAGGTGCCACCGGTACAGCCCGATAAGAAAGACACAAAGGTATTGTCAGAGCGTGAGCAGCGCAGCCTGCAGCGCTGGGTCAACCGGGCTCAGCAGTTACGCACCGGTGACTGGCTCCGGGATCAGGAAAAGCCCGACGAGCCCCAATACATTCGTCTGGTGTGGATTGCCCGGGGATTCAGTCGCTTCGTGTTTGTGAATCACCAGGGCATGCGCGTGGTCGAGTTGGAACTGGACGCGCTGGCCCGCCAGATGCGCAAGGGCATTATCGTTCCGGACAATCAGTATGAGCGGCCCCTGGTGGATGAAAGCATCGACCGGATGGTGCGCAAGGTCTACGACCAGCTGTCCTGGGCTTCCACCCACGACGAGCTGACGGGGTTGCTGGGGCGCCGCGAGTTCGAGCGCATGCTGGATCAGCAACTGGCCCGGCGGGAAGACGAGCGGACGCTGGTCCGGCTGGACCTGCGCCGGTTCCGTTTGCTCAATGATACCGCCGGCTATCAGGCGGGCGACGCGACCCTGAAAATGGTGGCGGATCTCCTGGGGCGGGCCGTGGAAGATGGTATGCCCCTGGCACGCCTGGCGGGCAATGAGTTCGCCCTTCTGGTGCCCGCTGAAAACGCCTTGCAGATGGCTCGTGACCTGGTCAGCTCGATCGAAGCCGCAGAGTTCAGCTTTGATGGCCGTACCTACCGTTTGTCGGCGAGTGCGGGTGTGGTTCCGGAGTTGCCTGCACTGGCCAGCGCCGAGCGCTGGCTGAGGGCGTCGGAGCAGGCGCTGGCGGCAGCCAAGCAAGGAGGGCACGGCAAGGTTGCGGAATATTCGCTGGATGCCGGCGATCAGGCCCGTCAGGAGCAGATCGCCGCCAAGGTGGCGGGTCTGAGTGATCTCAACGAGGAGCGTATGCTGTTGCGCTGCCAGAAGATCATACCCCTGCATGCCCAGGCGTCGATGTCGCCCCAGTACGAAGTACTGATCAGCATGTACGACGATGCCGGCACCCTGATTACCGGCCGCGATTTCGTGCGCATGGCGGAACGGTATGACCGCATGCAGGCGGTGGATCGCTGGGTGGTCGGGCACATGCTGGACTGGTTGCAGGCGAAAGCCCCGGATCCCCGGCACATGGGAGGGATTTGCATCAACCTGTCCGGCTACTCCCTCAATGACCAGTCGTTGCTGGAGTTCATTTACGAGAAACTGAGCCAGAAGGACGCGCCCATCGAGCGGCTCTGGTTCGAGCTCACCGAGGCGTCAGCCATCAACGATGTCGAGGCGGTGGCGGATTTCATGCTGGAGATGAAGGAGCTGGGGTGCCGCTTCTGCCTGGGCAATTTCGGCAGTGGCCCGAGTTCGTTCCAGTTCATGCGCTCGCTGCCGGTGGACCTGATCAAGATCGACAGCACCTTTACCGGCCAGCTCAACTCGAGTGAGACCGATCGGGCGATGGTGCAGTCGATGGTTGAAATGGCGCATTACATGAAGCGGGAAGTTATTGCCTCCCAGGTTGAATCCCGTGACATTCTGGATATGCTGGCACAGCTGGGCGTCGATTACGCTCAGGGCTTCGTCGTCGAGAAACCCCGTCTGCTCGACAGTCTCATCTGATTTCCGGACCCAATCTGTATGTCCAAGCGCCACCCGATTATTGCTGTTACCGGTTCTTCCGGTGCCGGAACCACCACAACCGGCCAGATCTTCAATCGCATGTTTGCCAGCGAGGGACTGAGTGCGGCGATGGTCAGTGGCGACAGCTTTCACCGGTATAACCGGGAGCAGATGGCCCGGCTCGCCGCCAAGGGCCAGTTTGGCGAGCGCAACCACTTCGCGCTGGCGGCCAATCACATCGACAAACTCGAAGCCCTGTTTTATGACTACGCCCACACCGGCAATGGCCGGTATCGTCAGTATGTGCACGATGAAGACCGGGAGCTGATGGCCGCCGGTCACAAGCCGGGCACGTTCACTCCCTGGGGGCCGCTGCCCGCCGACACCGATCTGTTGTTCTACGAGGGGTTGCACGGAGGCGTGGTCAGCGATGCCTACAACATCGCCCAGTACGTGGACCTGTTGATTGGCGTGGTGCCGATTGTGAACCTGGAGTGGATCCAGAAGATTCGCCGGGACACCAACAAGCGGGGCTATAGCCAGGAAGCGGTGGTGGAGACCATCATCAACCGGATGGACGACTACGTTCACGACATCGTGCCGCAGTTTTCCCAGACCCACATCAACTTCCAGCGGATTCCGCTGGTGGACACGTCCAATCCCTTTGTCGTGCGGGATGTGCCGACCGAGGACGAAAGCATGCTGGTGATCCGGTTCCGGGATCCGTCCGAGGTGGATTTTCCGTACCTGCTGCAGGTCATCGCCAACAGCAGCCTGTCCCGTCACGACACCCTGGTGATACCGGGAACAAAAATGGCGCTGGCCATGGATCTGCTGGTGCGACCCATGGTTCAGCGCCTGATGGCCCGTAAGCCCTTCGCCTGAGGCTCGTCAGGCCGTCAGTCGGCCGTCCCGGAAGTCCTGCAGCGCCTGTTCGATCTCCTCGCGCGTGTTCATCACAAACGGGCCATACTGCACTACCGGCTCACCGATGGGCTTACCGGCAATCAGCAGCAGCCTGGCGCCGTGTGTGCCCCCGGCGATGGAAATCCGGTCACCGTCCCCGAGCACACTGGCTGCGTTGCGTTGCAGGCTCTCACTGCCCAGGCTGGCCTCGCCGTCGTAAAGGTACAGCAGGCCGTTGTGGGTTGCCGGCACCGGCAGGGTTACACGGGCGTTGCTATCCAGGTGAATGTCCGCGTAGACCGGCTGGGTGCTTCGCCCTGTCACGGCACCGTGCCGGGTGGCACCTCCAATCTCCATCGTTCCGGCAATGAGTTTCAGTCGGCCACCGTCAAAGTCAATGTCGGGAATGTCCTCGGGCTGGATGTCACGGTAGCCGGCTTCGATCATCTTTTCCGACGCCGGCAGGTTCAGCCAGAGCTGGAAGCCGCGCATCACGCCTTCCTCCTGCTGAGGCATTTCCGAGTGGATGATGCCGCGCCCGGCGGTCATCCATTGCACGCCGCCATTGCGCAAATCGCCTCGGTTGCCCAGATGGTCCTCGTGCAGCATGTGACCCTCGATCATGTAGGTCACCGTTTCGAAGCCGCGGTGCGGGTGCGACGGAAACCCGGCAATGTAATCCGCGGCCTCCGCAGATCCGAATTCGTCCAGCATCAGGAAGGGATCCAGACGCAACGAGGGCTGTTGGCCCAGTGAGCGCTTGATCCGAACCCCGGCGCCATCGGATGTCTCGGCGCCCGGTATGATCTGCCTGAGAGTGCGTTCAGTCATGACTGACCTCCTCCGATTATGGAATAGTTGCCGGTTCAGGCGGTCAGGGTCTCGATAGCCCGACTGGCCTGGTTCAGGGCCGTCTTTTTCTGGTCATCGCCCATGTTCAGACCTTCAGCGTAAACAAAGTGCAGATCCTTCAGGCCAAGAAAACCGAGGAACGAACGCAGGTAAGGCGTCTGCGAGTCATTCGGCGTGCCGGCATAGATGCCACCGCGGGCTGCCAGGATATAAACCGGGCGATCCTCAAGCAGACCAACCGGGCCATTCTCAGTGTAGCGGAAGGTAACGCCGGCACGGGCAATGTGATCAAAATAGGCCTTCAGGACGGACGGAATGCCGAAGTTGTACATGGGCACCCCCATGACCACCACGTCGGCCTGGTTGAGCTCATTGATCAGTGAATCTGAATAATTGACCACCCGCTGCTGGTTGTCGCTGCGGTCGTCCTGTCCGGTCAGGAATGCGCCGAACCGGGAGGCATCCAGATGCGGAACCGGCTCTTGGGCCAGATCGCGATGGGTGGTGCGGATCTCGCCATGGGTCTGTTTCAGCTGTTGCAGAGTATGCTCTACCAGCTGGGAGGACTGACCGTCCTGGCCGAAGATGCTTGCGGTGATGACAAGTACGTTTTTCATGTTCAATCCCTCCGAGGGTGATCCGAATGGTATGGAGGTATTGAACTGCGTCGGGGGCAAAGATGAAATCGGAGAATCTTGGAAGGTTTGTTCAGAAATTTTGACGATTGGACCGCGCGCCCTTGAGGGCGCGCCCGGCCCGGTATGAGGCGCGTTATTCCACGTTCCGGGAGTAAAAGATCTCCAGCATTTCCCGGCGCAGCCGGTCTTCGATGGATTGCGCTTCTCCTGGCTCAAGATCGCTGGCGTTAACGCCGAACACGTAGTTATCGAGCTTGAAGTTCTTGAGCATCATCTTGGTGTGGAACAGGTTTTCCTGGTACACGTTGACATCAATCATCTGGTAGGCGTTCTGGGTGTCTTCCGTCAGATAATTCTGGATCGAGTTGATGTCATGGTCGATGTAGTGCTTGGTGCCATCAACGTCGCGGGTAAAGCCGCGAACCCGGTAATCCACGGTGACCACGTCAGAGTCGAAGCTGTGGATCAGGTAGTTCAGCACCTTGAGCGGGGAAATCAGGCCGCAGGTGGACACGTCGATGTCGGCCCGAAAGGTGCTCACGCCATCGTGGGGGTGACTCTCCGGGTAGGTGTGCACCGTCACGTGGCTCTTGTCCAGGTGGGCGACAATGGCGTCCGGCAGCGGACCGGGCGATTCTTCGTTATCCGGTTCTTCCCCGTTGGTCAGCTCGTGCTCGGCAATCAGCATGGTAACCGAGGCGCCATGGGGCTCATAGTCCTGACGGGCTATGTTGAGCACATTGGCGCCGATGATCTTGACGACGTCGGTCAGGATCTGGGTCAGCCGTTCAGCGTTGTACATCTCGTCGATGTAATCTATGTACGCCGCGCGCTGTTCTTCGGTCTGCGCATAACAGATATCGTAGATGTTAAAGCTCAAGGATTTGGTCAGGTTGTTGAAACCGTGCAGCTGGAGTTTGGTTTCCATGCTCAGCCCCTCCGTAGAATGGAGATGAATGACTGCAGAAATGCTTTAGTGCGTTCTGCCGAGGCCGCCACCGACTACTGACCCGGTTGTATACCTTTTGCGCAGACCGGCGGAGAGGGTGCGTATTATGCACACCGCGAGTGACGTTGAATAGTCTTGGTGCATCATTTTAGCATCCGTGATTGCCGATGCATCCGGACCGGTGCGCAATGCCCGCGGCCGGTCCTCTGGCAGCCGGTCAGGGGGATTCCCGAACCGGGTTATTCGGCCTCGCGGATTTCATGACTGTGAGTGATTTCAACACCGGCCTGCTCGAGCATGATCGAAGCGGAACAGTACTTTTCAGCGGACAGGCTGACGGCGCGTTTTACCAGGTTTTCCTTCAGGCCGTGCCCGGTGACGACGAAGTGCAGGTGGATCTTCGTGAAGACAGCGGGGACGGCGTCAGCGCGCTCGGCGTCGAGCTCGGCGTGACAGGCCGTCACATCCTGCCGGCTTTTCTGCAGAATGCTCATGACGTCAAAGGACGAGCACCCTCCGAGGCCCATCAGCAGCATTTCCATCGGGCGCGGGCCGAGGTTTTCGCCGCCATGATCAGGCGGACCATCCAGCTGAACACTGTGGCCGCTGCCACTGGTGACTTTGAAGCTGGCATTTCCGGTCCAGTCAACGCTTGCTTTCATTGCGGGTACTCTCCGTTCCATCAGGCTGGTGTGCCGGTCGGCCCGGCAGTCAAAGTTGGTATAGTTGGCCGGATGCTAGCATAGTCCCAGGTTCGGGGCAGCCGGGTAGAAATTGACCGAATACAACTTGTGGACGGTTTCCGGTTGCCCAAATCAGGCCTTCTTGTTATAAGTTGCGCTGTTTTTGAATAAAAATGAACGAACCCGCAGGGAAAGCCGGGTGCATAACAAACATCGGGACCCGCCAGTTTTTGAGGAGGCACGACTCGCATTATGGCCACTATCGTCAAGCCGGTTGAGCAGAAAACCAAACATCTCGACTATTTCCTTTCGCAGTGCCACCGCCGCCGTTACCCAGCCAAGAGCACGATTATCTATGCGGGTGACAAGAGCGACTCCCTGTTTTACATCGTCAAGGGTTCCGTGACAGTCATCATCGAGGACGATGACGGCCGGGAAATGATCATGGCCTACCTCAATGCCGGTGACTTTTTTGGCGAAATGGGTCTGTTCGACAACATGGATTCGCGCAGTGCCTGGGTGAAGGCCAAGACCGAGTGCGAAGTGGCGGAGATCTCCTACACCAAGTTCCGGGAAATCGCCCAGCAGGATCCCCGGGTGCTGTACTTCATTGGCGAACAGATGGCGTCACGCCTGCGTCAGACCACGCGTAAGGTCGGCGATCTGGCGTTCCTGGATGTGACCGGTCGGGTGGCGCGCACGCTGCTGGACCTGTGTAAGGAACCGGACGCCATGACCCATCCGGACGGCATGCAGATCAAGATCACCCGTCAGGAGATTGGTCGCATCGTGGGGTGTTCCCGGGAAATGGTGGGCCGGGTCCTGAAGACCCTGGAAGATCAGGGACTGGTGCGGGTCAAGGGCAAAACCATGGTGGTTTACGGTACCCGCTGATCGGCGAGTGCATGCCCTGTAAGGCCGGGTTCCGTTCTGGGTTGCCCGGCCAGCGACCGACCTCCCGAGTGGTAGCTGACAAGCTCCCGCACCGCGTCAGCTTCCCCTCCCTTGCACCAACTGATCGAACAGCTCACCGCCCCCATAATTGTCCCGGTCCGGCGCGTCAGTCGACGATGGCCACGGACTTGACCTGCATCCAGACGCTCTGACCGGTTTCAAGTTTGAGGGTGTGCACGGCCCGGCTGGTCAGGCGGGCCAGGAAAGGTGTTTGACCGGCCAGAAGCCGAATCATGGTGGTGCCCGGAGTCAATTCCGAGGCAACCTCGTCAATGACCGCCGGAACGAGATTCTGGATGCTCTGCTCGGTCTGTTCGGCAAGCGCCAGGCTGATATCCCGCGCCAACACCTGAAGCCGAATGGCCTGGCCAATAACCAGGTTGTCTTCGGCCCGGAGCCACAGGCGTCCACCCGGGAAGTCGGCGCGGCACAGGTGCCATTGCTCGTCCCGGGCCCCGATGTGGGCATCGATAATGACCCCGGCGTCCTGTTCCAGGCCAAACGGCTGGTCGGTTCGCGCCAGTGTTTCCTGCAAAGGGCCCTGGGCAATGATCCGGCCCCGGTCCATCATCACGATGTGGTCCGCAAGCCGCGCCACTTCGGCGGTGGAATGGGAAACGTAGAGGATGGGGATGGCCAGTTTGTCCCTCAGGGCTTCGAGGTAGGGCATGATGTCCTGTTTGCTGGGTCGGTCCAGCGCCGACAGAGGTTCGTCCATCAGCAGCAGCTCAGGGCTGGTCAGAAGCGCGCGGGCAATGGCCACCCGCTGGCGTTCGCCGCCGGACAGGCCCTCCGGCATCCGGTCCAGCAGGTGTGACAGCCCCAGCCACTCGGTCGCCTCCTCAAAGCTGATCCGTCGCTGCGCCGCGGGTATGCGCCGGTAACCGTATCCAAGGTTGCGACGTACGTTGAGGTGTGGGAACAGGGACGTATCCTGGAATACGTAAGCCAGCGGGCGTTGGTGAACCGGGCGCAAGCCAGTCCGGCTTTGCCATTGATCACCGTTGACAATCACGCTGCCGTCGGCGGGCTGTAGGCCCGCAATACAGCGCAAAAGCGTGGTTTTGCCGCACCCCGAGTGTCCAAAAAGTGCGGTAAGGCCGGTCCCGGGCAGGTCCAGGTCGACTTCCAGCTCGAAGCCTTCCAGCCGGCACTGCAATTGCACCTGAATGCCTTTGCCAGACGTCATTTCACCACTCCCGGCTGCAACCGCCCGTTCAGGGAATACAACGCCACCAGAACCACGAAGGAGAAGGCAACCATGCCAGCGGCGAGCCAATGGGCCTGGGTGTATTCCAGGGCTTCGACATGATCGTAGATGGCGACAGAGAGTACCTTGGTCTCCCCCGGAATATTACCGCCAATCATCAGCACCACGCCGAACTCGCCGATGGTGTGGGCAAACGTGAGCACGCCGGCCGTCAGGAATCCCGGCCTGGCCAGGGGAAGCGCCACCGAGAAAAAGCGGTCCATGGGTGAAGCCCGGAGTGTTCCGGCAACATCCAGCAGTTGCTGGTTGACCGCCTGGAAGGCGTTCTGGAGCGGCTGCACGGTAAATGGCAGGGAATAGATCATGGACGCAACAACCAGACCCTCGAAGGTGAAAGGCAGGAGCCCCAGCCCAAGCTCCCCGGTCAGCTTGCCTACGATGCCCTCCGGTCCCATCAGGATCAGCAGGTAAAACCCGAGGACCGTGGGGGGCAACACCAGAGGCAGCGCGACAATGGCGGCAACCGGCTGTCTCGCCCAGTGACGGCTTCGGGCCAGCCACCAGGCAATGGGGGTCCCGGCCACCAGGAGAAGCAGGGTGGTCAGGCTGGCCAGTTTCAGTGTGAGCCACACAGGCTCCCAATATGTGTCCATGTTGTTGACCGGGTTACTGCTCAGTTGCGGGTGTCATAGCCATAGCGTTCGATGATGCTCCGGGCTGTCTCGCTGCGGAGGAATTCGAGCCACTGACGTGCAGCGGGATTCCGCTCGCCGCGGGTCAGAAGGATAGCCTGTTGATTGATGGGGGAATAGTAGGCCGACGGGATCCGCCACAGCGAACCTTCATTTTCGTTCCATGCGCGGATCTGGGAGAGCGCGACGAAGCCCGCCTGGGCGTTGGCGGTGGCAACAAACTGGAAAGTCTGGGCAATGGAGTCGCCACGAACCAGGCGTTGTTGCAAGGGCGCCCAGAGGTCGAGCCTGATCAGCACTTCCCTGGCTGCCATCCCGTAGGGCGCGGTTTTGGGATTGGCGATGGCCAGGCGGGTAAAGTCTTTCGATGCCAGCCAGGTTTCCGGCGCCTCAAGCAGGCCGGATTGAGGGCTCCACAACACCAGTTGGCCCCGGGCATAGGTAAACCGGGTTCCCTTCACACCGAGGCCGTTGTCCTCAAGCAGTTCCGGGCGGCGGCGATCGGCCGCCATGAAAACGTCGAACGGTGCACCGTGGCGGATCTGGGCATAAAGCTTGCCGGTGGAACCGTAACTAGCGGATGCCTGCCGGCCAGTGGCTTCGGCGAATGCCGCAATCAGTTCATTGCCGGTATCGGTGAAGTTCGCCGCAACCGCCAGGCGCACGTCCGCGCCCCGGGCTGTGCCGCACAGGGCCAGCCACAGGGCCAGCCCGGCGATGACGGCAAATCGTTGGTTCTGGCCTGGCACTCGCCAACTCCCCGGTCGTGAGGTGGATCAAATGGGTTCCGGCAGGGTGTCTCCGGCTGACGCCTTATCATGCCGGTCAGGCACCGGGCGACACAAGGACAGAATGTAGTCGCGGACCTCTTCTGCATTGATTTCATTCAGCATCTCATGGCGGCCGCGATCGAACAGGCGGAGGGTTACCCGGTGAATGCCCTCATTGCGGATGGCCTGGAAGTGACGGGTGATGCCCTTGCCCATTTCCCCGACCGGGTCGTCGGTGCCGGCAAAGAGGTGCACCGGGAGGTCCTTGCGCCAGTTCGCCGGTGAAATCGCCAGCATGCCCCGGATGAAGTCGGACCAGAGGCCGGCAGTGCACTCGAAACCGCACAGTGGGTCGGCAACGTAGGCGTCGACCTGGGCGGCGTCACGACTGAGCCAGTCGCTGCTTGTGCGGTTGGGGCGGAACTGGCGGTTGAACTTGCCAAAGGTCATCCTGGCAATGCTTGGGCTGCGATGGCGGGCGCCGAATGCCTTGCGGATCAACGCAATTACCAGGGCGGAAACCAGCAGGTGCGGCCGATGGATGCGGTTGGTGGCGCTCAGGATCAGGGCATCCAGGGCCTCGCCGTGTTGTTGCGCGCAGCTCTGGGCAATAAAGGACCCCATGCTGTGGCCCAGAAGTGTAAGCGGCAGGCCGGGAAAGAGCTCACGGGTATGCCGCAGCACCCGATATAGGTCGTCGGTGACCTTGTCCCAGCCATCGCGGTCGCCGTAGTGGCCGCGCCGGGACTCAGGACAGGCTGGACCGTGCCCGCGGTGGTCGTAGGTCACCACGGCCACCTGCCGGGCGCCCAGCCAGCGGGCGAAATCCGTATAGCGGCCGGCGTGTTCGGCCATGCCGTGGGCGATCACCAGGACCGAGGCTGGATGCTCGGGCCGGAAAACGGTGCCGGTGATCAGGTGGTCATCCCGACTGGTCAGTGTTAACGGGTGTTCTTGCATGCGGGGTCCCTGCGTCTGACGATGCCGGACGTTCCCACTCCGGCGGATTCCAAAGGTGTTTGAGTCGAGACAATAAGCTGCCTGGCCGTGCCATGTCGCGGAACAGGTCCACGTATTCGTGGGTCCAGAGTACGAACAGGTTATTGGACGTTACCGGACGGGTGATGCCGTAGTCGGGTGGGTCCTTGGCATCCTCATCCACAAAGGAGCCGAACAGCCGATCCCAGATGATCAGGGTGCCGCCGTAGTTGCGGTCGATGTAGCCCGGATTGCGGCCGTGGTGCACCCGATGATGGCTGGGTGTGTTGAAGACCAGCTCGATCCAGCCGGGCAGACGACCCACCAGGGTGGTGTGGATGAAGAACTGATAGACCAGGGACAAAGCATAGGCAATCCCGATCCAGACCGGATTGAAACCCAGGAGGGCCATGGGCAGGTAAAACACCCACATGCCGTTGAAGATGTTGGTGGCGTTCTGGCGCATGGCGGTGGAAAAGTTCATTCGCTCCGAGGAGTGATGGACCACGTGGGCGGCCCAGAACCAGCGCATGCGGTGGCTGGCGCGGTGCATCCAGTAAAAGCAGAAATCGACTCCCAGAAAGGTGAGGACCCCGGTCAGCCAGGTCAGCTCCAGTTCGAAGACACGATAGTGGTAACACAGGGCATAGGCGGGAAAGGCGATAATCCCGGCGAACAGCAGCTCCGTGGTTTGGTAGCCCGCACCCAGGGCAAAGTTCCTCACCGCTTCCCGGGCGTCCATCAGCGCGGGATTGTGCCGGATTTTCAGGTACTCCCAGAGCGCAACCCCAATAAATACCGGGGTGGCAAAAACAAAAATCAGCTGCCGTTCGTCCAGAGCCAGCCAGGGCGACACCGCCTCCCACAGCGGGCGGAGCCCGCTCTCCTCGAGCACCGCGAGCAACATGTCAGTCAAAGCCATAGCGAGTCAGCCAGCGTTGTTATTATTCAGCGTCTATTCTGGCATGAATGCGGGCGCTGGCCGTTGTCGGTTTCCGACACAACGGCTGGCGATTTACGACAACACCAACGGTGATCAGTCGGGTTTCCGGTGGTTTTCGTAAACCCTGGACAGTACGTCGATCTGGGGCTGCCACTGATCCAGCCAGGCCTTGATATCCCGGGGGATTTTTCCGGGCTTTGGCCAAGGCACCGGGTATTCGGCAGGCTGGAACATG
Organism: Marinobacter albus; assembly: GCF_030238305.1. Lineage (NCBI taxonomy): Bacteria > Pseudomonadati > Pseudomonadota > Gammaproteobacteria > Pseudomonadales > Marinobacteraceae > Marinobacter > Marinobacter albus. The sequence continues at coordinate 422,483 of NZ_JASSQD010000001.1, forward strand.
GGCGCAAAGATCGCGGCTGCGGTCAGGTCGGCGCGGGAAAACGCGTCGCCGGCGAGGTACGGGCGTGTGCCATAGGCGTCCGTCAGATCCTTCAGCAGCTCTTCCATCACCAGGCGTGACTTTTCTGAGGTTTTCTCGTTGATCTTCATCCACTTGCGCATGATCTCATCGACCCGGCTGAAGGTCAGGCTCAGCAAAAACCGATTGTAGAAGGGGGTGCCTGCCGCCAGCATGGGGACCACCACTTTCGGCCGCTGCAGGAAATGGTGGTAGGAGTAACAGCGAACCGCCGGGCCGGCTTCTTCATCCAGCCGCTTTTCCCAGGCCAGCGCCTGCGCCCGGACCTCCGGATCTGCTGGCGTCAACGGCCGCTCCGGGAAGGTCTGGTCCAGGTAGTCTATGATCGCGGCTGATCCCTGCACGATATGTCCGTCATGGTCCAGCACCGGCACCGATGTGTCCTTGCCGCCAGTGAGCTTCCGGATGGTTTTTATGTGCTGGCCGGGAAGCAGGGTGGCGGTCTCGTAATTGAGGCCTTTGTAATCCAGTGCCCAGCGGATTTTTTCGCAGTAGTGGGAAATGGCGAACTGGTAGAGCTTGAGAGCCATGATGTATCTCCTTGTTTGAGCCCCTAGCATAATCAGGAAGTGGCCGGATAAGAAGCCTGAATGCCGGGGCTCGATGGCCTAAAGGACGCCGGGGTTTTACACTGTCGCCCTGGGTTTGAGTAACCAAGGAAACTGACCATGTCCCCCATGCGAATTCTGGCCGTGCCCGTTGCGGTTGCCGGCCTTGTGTTGTCTGCCTGTTCCACAACCCCGGGGCCGGAACGCCCGGCGGTTGGCAGCTATGCCTGTGGCCAACTCGATATCCAGGTCTCCGCCGACCCGGATAGCCGGCTGTTGAGCGTCGATTACTTGGATAAACGGCTGCAGCTCGAGCCCGCCGAGTCTGCCTCTGGCGCGTTATATCAGGCTCCGGGGGACGACAGCACCCGGTTCTGGAGCAAGGGCGAACGGGCCATGCTCACCATCAGTGGCCAGAACTATCCCGAATGCCTGAAGCCCGGAGCGCTGGAGCGGCCATTCATCGCCCTGGGCAACGAGCCTTTCTGGCGTGCCAAGGTGCAGGGCGGCATGCTGGAGGTGACCCGTCCCCACGAGCAAGACGCGACCATGAGCATCCTTGTGGACTTGAAAAGCGAAGACCGCGATGGTCGGAGATTTATCGGTGAAGACGACGGCGTACGGGCCACCCTGAAGGTGGCCACGCAGTTGTGTCAGGACACCATGTCCGGTGTCCAGTTTCCCTATCAGGCCCGACTGACGATCAACGGTGACGTTTTCGAGGGCTGTGGCGGCGATCCTCTGCGCCTGTTCCAGGGCGCAGAATGGGTGGTGGATGATCTGACGGGCAAGGGAATAATTGACCGTTCACGCATGTCCCTGCAGTTCCGGGAGGACAACCGGGTTTCCGGAAGGGCGTCCTGCAATCGCTTTACCGGCCGCTACGAGTTTACTGGCGAGGGCAGCCTGACGTTCAGCCAACTGGCGACCACACGTATGGCCTGTGCGCCGGCGCTGATGAATCAGGAAGACCGTTTTCTTGACGTGATGGGGCGGGTGTCCCGGGGCCGGATCGGGCAGCACGGAGAGCTGTTGTTGTCGACGCCGGAAGGAGAAACGATCAAGGCCTTTCAGTCTGACCACGACAGCCCATAGCGGGCCAGGATCTCCTGGAGTCGCCCGGACTGCCGAAGGTTGCGGACACCCTCGCTTAGCAGGGCGGCCAGGTCTGGCGACTCGGGATTGGCCGGGGAAAAGGCAATGTAGGCCCGCATCTCCTGAAGCTGTACGACCTGACGCAGGGCGGGCGGGTTCTCCATGTGTGCCAGGGTCCACTGCATCACCTGCAAGTCCTCGGGCAGCACATCGGTACGTTCCTGTCCCAGCAGTTCGATGGCCCGGTCCAGGGGGGACGGACCGGAAATGATCCACACTCGCTCAGGGTTACCTTTGTTGGTCTCGATGTAGCCGTCGAGTTCCGGTGAGTAGGAGTAGCCGTTGATGGCGATCAGTTTAAGCTGTTTCAGGGAATCGATGTTCTGGTAGGACCAGTCACTGTCGGCGTGGGCGAACAGGACCGTTCTGGCATGGCCGATGGCCTCATCTGGAAACACGAAACTCGGCGCATCGCTGACGAAAGCCCCAACAACAGCGTCGACATAACCCTCTTTGGCCTGGGCCAGTGCCCGGGCCCAGCTCATGTTGACGTACCTGACCTTGAGCCGCGCAGGCGCGAACGCCTCCCTTGCGATCTCGACCATGTAGCCTTCGCGTTCGGAACCGGCCTCGCAGTTGTGCGGGCACCACGGGTCCGCTGCAATGGTTATCGTACGCCACTGGTCGGATTTGTGACCTTCAGGAAAAACGGCGGCCTCGGAAAATTCGGTTTCCGGCACCACGGAGGGAGGGTCTTCCGACGGCGAACACGCCGCCAGAAAGACAAGGGAACTCAGGAGTAACGCTCTCAGCATGGTGGTATGGTCTGCCGTCAGTACGACTTAACCTGAATAATACGCCCTAGCTGGAGCTTTGTAACCAAAGAGGCCCTAGTTGGCCCTGTTGTCCCTTTCCGCCGAGGCCGCCGTCGGCACCAGTGCCCTGGTCAGATCCTTCATGGTCAGCGTGCCCACCTGCTCACCTTCCCGCACGACGCGGAAGGTCAGCGACGTGTCACCCTGGGACCGGGACAGTACCGTCTCGAGATTGTCCTTTTCGGAGATATCGCCGGCGTACTCGATATTGCCCTGTTCCGGTTCGGTCATGATCGAACGTACCCGAAGGACCCGGGCACGATTGATATCGCTTATGAAATCAATGATGTACGGATCGTTCGGGTTGAGCAGGATTTCCTGGGGGTCGCCCTGCTGGATTACCTCGCCGTCCTTGAGTATGACGAGGTGGTCGGCCAGCTTCAGGGCCTCGTCCAGATCGTGGGTAATGAAAACGATGGTTTTCTTAAGCTCTTCCTGCAACTCCAGCAGCAGGTCCTGCATGTCGGAGCGGATCAGCGGATCGAGCGCCGAGAAGGCTTCGTCCATCAGCATGACGGGGGAGTTGGACACCAGTGCGCGGGCAATGCCCACCCGCTGCTGCATGCCCCCGGACAGCTCGTGGGGGTACTGGTTTTCATTGCCTTCCAGTCCCACCCGGGCCAGCCATTTGCGGGCCTCGCCCTCGAAGTCAGAGGTGCTGTAGCCACGCACGTCCATGGTCATGCCCGCGTTCTCCAGCACTGTTTTGTGCGGCAGCAGGGCGAATTTCTGGAACACCATCGACATCCGCTCCCGACGAAGCTTGCGCAGGTCGGCTTCGTCGTAGCTGAGCACGTTTTCACCGTCGAACAGGATCTGGCCTGCCGTCGGCTCAATCAACCGGTTCAGGTGTCGGATCAGCGTGGATTTGCCAGAACCGGACAGTCCCATGATGACAGTGATCTCGCCATCGCGTATATCGACATTGATGTCGCGCAGGCCGAGTACGTGATTCTGCTTTTCCAGCAGTTCGGCCTTGCCCATGCCACGCTGGACGTATTCGAGTCCGACTTCTGGATTCGGGCCGAAGATCTTGTACAGATTCTTGATGGAAATCTTGATATCTCTTGCCACGTTTCTGTCCTCACTGCTTTTGGGCGGCATTGATGCGTGCCAGAGAAGCCTTGGTAACCCGGTCCAGGATAACGGCCAGGATGACGATGCCGAGACCGGCGACAAGACCAACGCCCAGTTCCAGATTTCGGATGCCCCTCAGAACGAGAACGCCAAGCCCCGGAGCCGAGACCAGCGAGGCAATGACGACCATGGCCAGGCTCATCATGATGGTCTGGTTGACGCCCGCCATGATGTTGGGCAGCGCCAGCGGAATCTGGACCTTGAACAGCTTCTGCTTGGGCGTCATCCCGAAAGCGTCGGCGGCCTCAATCACATCCTTGTCCACCAGCCGGATCCCTAGGTTGGTCAAGCGGATCACCGGGACGATCGCGTACAGGATGATGGCAATGCCATAGAGCTTGGACTCGGTCACGCTGAACAGGAAGATCAGCGGGATCAGGTACACGAACGGCGGCAGGGTCTGCAGCATGTCCAGGATGGGAATGGTCAGTCGCTGCATCATGTTGCTACGGGACATCGCTATGCCTATGGGAACCCCTAACAGGACACACAGGAAGGCACACACGAAGATGATGGCGAGGGTCTGCATGGCGTATTCGTAGTAATCAATGAACGCCAGCGTAACGAAACTGATGGCGACGAAAGACACCAGCTTCCAGGATTTGCTGACCACGAATACCACCGCCAACAGGATCGGAATTACGATCCACCAGGGGGTAGACAGCATGGCGTAAAGCGTGCTGTCCAGTGCCCAGCTCAAGGGCTGGGTAATCGGGTCAAGGACGACGCTGAGGCTGTCCTTGATCGAGAGAAAGCCTTCCTCAAGTCCCTTGGTCAGTTCCCGGGACTGGGGGAAGGCCGGGCATGCTTTGTTGAGAGCGTCCATCGAAGGGAACGGCAACTCCCAGATGGAGGTTTCGGTGGTCTCTTCGCCTTTTGTTTTCGACAGCAGCTGAGCCATGGACATCGGGGCGTCACTCTTGCCCCCGGAACACCAGTCATCCAGACCGAGTGATGAAAAAACAAAGTCGTAAGTAGCCATGATGTGTCAGGTTCCTGCGCGCATTTCCGCCAGGTGAACGGACGTTGGGTTTATGGAGGAGGTAAGCAGACGGGGCCACTGGGGCCCCGTCTCAACGGGAGCTGATTAGTTGCTCAGGATCGCCGCGAGTTTTTCACGCGCGGAATCGTTGAGCCAGTCTTTCCAGGTATTTGAGTTGTTGCTCAGGAAGTAGACGGCGGCCTCTTCTGCGGAGGCGTTGTTGTCGCTCTTCCAGGCCAGCACCTGGCTCATGACATCGGTTTCGAAGGTCATTTCGCTGAGCATCTCGGCTACTTCAGGCTCCTGATCCCGGAAGGCCGTGGTGACGGAGGTCAGCACGGGGGCGGCCGGGAAATCGGAGATCTTCGGATTGTCGTTGTCCTGATTCTGGTTGGCCGAGTGAGCGGCTTCATCGTATTCACCGAGATCCACGCGGGTCATGTCGAACTTGCCGAGTGGCACGGTTGGGCCCCAGTAGTAGCCGAACCAGGGCTCTTTGCTGCCGACTGCAGAGGCCATGGACGATGCCAGGGTTTCACCAGAGCCATGGTTGAAGACCTCAATACCGGACGCTTCCAGATCCAGGGCCTTGATCAGGTTGTCGTTAACGATCCGGCAGCCCCAGCCGTCCGGACAGTTATTGAACCGGGATTCCACCAGCTCCGGGTTGGCCATAATACCTTCGATGGTCTTCAGCTCGGGATGGGCTTCGACCAGATAGGTCGGAATCCACCAGCCTTCAACGCCGCCCGGGGTCAGAACCTTGCCCAGACGCTCGATCTTGCCTTCTTCTTCCAGGCGCGTGTAGGCCTCGCCGGCGGAATTCAACCACAGCTCGGTCACGATATCGGGTTCGCCGTTCTCGGCAACAGAGGTAACGGCTGGAACGGTGTCGGACGGCACGACGCTGACGTCACAGCCGTAGCCCTGTTCCATGATGAACTTGGCAACATTGGTCACAACAGAGGCGGACGCCCAGTTCATCTCGGTAATTGAGACTTCACCACATTCGTTCGCCTGGGCGAGCCCCGGCGCGACGGCAGCGCACAGTAAAATAGCGGAAGTAATCTTACGCATAGTCACTTCTCCTTTTCAGGTCGGTGATTCATTTGGTCGTTCGTGGGGGACAGATTCAAAACTACGAGGTCGCGACCATTACAGATCGGATTGGGATTGTTCTTTGTGGTATCGCTGGTATCAATCAAACCGTCGGATCTCGAACAACTGGCCTTTTTAGGATAAGGATCCTGAGAAGAGTTACAAGTCTGTTAGCTAAATGCGTCTATTTTGTCGGCGTATTTGCGGGGTGTCGGCCGGGACCTGTCAACCAACTGTAGCATTGAGGCAGTAGGCTCCAACCGTTTAAGAGGAGCACGCCATGACCGAATTGCGGACACTGACACCTCACGCTGCCATTCCGTCGGAGCAGGCCACTCGGGACGGACGTCAGCGCCGACTGCTGCGAACCTTCCTGCCGGAAATGGTCCAATTGGAACGTCTGCTGGCGGAGGCGCCGCGGACCGTCACCACCGATGTTGTTGAACGAATCTCCGTGGCAGAACTGTCCTTGCCGATCTATCGGGTGGACCTCGGCAGTGAGCGGCCCGACGCGCCCGCCATCCTGCTGGTCGGTGGCGTACATGGCCTCGAGCGGATTGGCAGTCAGGTGGTCATGGCGTGGCTGGCTTCGGTGCTGGCGCGATTGCGCTGGGACGAGCGGTTTCGGCAGTTGCTCCAGACTGTTCGGCTTACCATTCTGCCCATCCTCAATCCCGGTGGGATGTTCCTGAACCAGCGCAGCAATCCCAATGGCGTCGACCTGATGCGCAATGCGCCAATTGTCGCCCAGGAACGCAGTGCCTTCATGCTGGGCGGTCAGCGGATTTCGAGTAAGCTCCCCTGGTACATCGGTGATCCGGAGCAGGGTATGGAGCCGGAGAACCGGGCGCTGGAAGCGGTCATCAGCAAACTGATCCCGGGACGCCCGTTCAGCGTCGCCCTGGACTGCCATTCCGGTTTCGGCTGGAAGGACCAGATCTGGTTTCCCTACGCCTACCGGCGCCGCCCCATGCGCCGCATTGCGTCGGTCATGGCGTTGAAACTGATCTGGGAGCAGACCTACCCCAACCACGATTATCGGTTCGAGCCCCAGTCCCGTCATTACCTGACCCACGGCGATCTCTGGGACTATTTCTACAAACAGGTCAACCGTAACAGCGCGGGTGTTTTCCTGCCCCTGACCCTGGAAATGGGGTCCTGGCGCTGGATTCGAAAGCGGCCTCGGCAGTTGCTCAGGCTGGACGGTTTCTTCAATCCCCTCGTGCCCCACCGACACAAGCGGGTCTTGCGCAGCCATCTAACCTGGATGGACTTTCTGCTGAGCGCGGCAGCCAGCCACGAAAGCTGGTTGCCGGCCCGGGAAGAGGAGTCCATGCTTAGAGAGGCAGCCATCATGCACTGGTATCGGGATTCTCAATAACATGGACTGGATTCTGTTGCGGGGTTTGACCCGGGAACAGGGCCACTGGGGTGACTTTCCCCGGCGCCTGCAAGCGGCGTTTCCGGATCAGCGTTTCCATGCCGTGGACCTACCCGGCACCGGTGTGCATTTTCGCGAATCCAGCCCGGACACCATCACCGGTATTCGGGAAGCGGTGCGTCGACAGGTTCGTCATATTCCCAAGCCCTTCAGCATCCTGGCCCTCTCCATGGGGGGAATGGTGGCACTGGACTGGGCACAACATGCACCGGAGGGGGAAATCCAGAACCTGGTGCTGATCAATACCAGTTCAGGCTTCAGCCCGTTCTGGCATCGCCTGCGTCCCGGGATTTGGCCGCGCCTGCTGCGTCTGCTTACCCGGCGGGAGCTGTTCTACCGGGAGCGCGATCTCCTGCGGTTGACCTCCAACCGGCAGGTGCCTCTGGAACTGGTCAAGCAGTGGTACCGGATACAGCGACAGCGACCGGTCAGCACCCGAAATGCGATCCGACAACTGACTGCCGCTGCCAGCTATCGCCCGGGTCGAAAGCGCCCGCTGCCGGATGCCCTGCTATTGGCCAGTCTCGGCGACCGACTGGTCCACTGGAAGTGCAGTTCGGTGCTTGAGCAACGCTGGCAGTGGACCCTGAGGGTGCACCATGACGCCGGTCATGACCTGGTCATCGACGAGCCCGATTGGATTCTGCGGCAGCTGGAGGCGTGGCTGGTCCGTTAACGTTGGTTGCTTGACGCAACTCTTTGTTCGGGGCAGGCTCTCGGTTTGTCTTTCAGTTGTATAAACCTGTCACCTGTTCGGAACGGAGCCAACAATAATGAAGATCTTCGAGACCAAAACCGCCCCCAATCCCCGCCGGGTCCGCATGTTCATGGCCGAAAAAGGGCTGCTGGATCAGGCCGAATTCGTCCAGATCGATCTTGAGAAGGGCGAGAACCTGACGCCGGAATACACCGCCCGAAACCCGATGAGGAAGGTGCCGGTGATGGAGCTGGACGACGGTACCTGCATTGCCGAAACCATGGCCATCTGCCGCTACTTCGAGGAAAGCTACCCGGACACCCCGAGCCTGCTCGGTGAGACGCCCCTGGAAAAGGCCCAGCTGGAACAGTGGCTACGCTGGATCGAGCTGTTCTTCTTCATGCCCACCGGCATGTGTTTCCAGCACACCAGCGGCTACTTCAAGGACCGGATGAATCCGATCAAGGAGTGGGGTGAGGAGTGCGGCCAGCAGGTTGAGAAGTTTATGGACTTTCTCGACAAGCACCTGGAGGGCAAGGAGTATATCTGCTGCGACCGCTTCACTGCCGCGGATATCAACGCCTTCACCACGGTTGCCTTTGCCCGGGTCGTGAACATCCGGATCAAGCCGGAGCAGACCAATCTGCAGGCCTGGTATGATCGCATCAAGGCCCGCCCCTCGGCCCAGGTTTAACAAAATACCGTTGCCCATTACCGGCAGGAGAATGCCTTGATAGATCTCTATACCGCACCAACCCCGAACGGCCATAAGGTTTCTGTGTTGCTCGAAGAGCTGGGGGTCGAGTACAACCTGATCCCCGTCGATCTGTCCAAGGGAGAGCAGAAAACGCCGGAGTTTCTGGCGATGAATCCCAACGGCCGGATTCCGGTGATCGTGGACCGGGACAACGACGATTTTGTCGTGTTCGAGTCCGGCGCCATCATGATCTACCTGGCCGAAAAGTATGACCGGTTTTACCCCCGTGACCCCAAGGTTCGGTCCCGGGCCCTGCAGTGGCTGATGTTCCAGATGGGGGGCGTGGGGCCGATGATGGGGCAGGCCAACGTGTTCTACCGGTATTTCCCGGAAAAAATCCAGCCGGCCATCGACCGTTACCAGCACGAGTGCCGCCGGCTGTTCGAGGTTCTGGACCGTCGCCTGGCGGAGTCACGTTATTTGGCCGGCGACGAGATCACCATTGCCGATTTCGCCAACTGGGCGTGGGTGCGTACCTACAATTGGTCGGGGGTGTCCGTGGACGGCCTGGATCACCTGAAGCGCTGGGTCGATGAGCTTTATGAGCGCCCAGGCTGCGCGGCCGGCATTCGGAAACCGGAGCGGCCGGACAATACCGACGATTTGGTCAAAAGTGCCCAGACCATGGTGACCCGGTAAGGCCGGTGGTACCCTGAGCCCTCTTTGACTGACAGGAGTTAGGCATGACCGCCTCAGCACCATTGACCTGTGCACTGGAGACTATTGATCGCGCCAATCGCGCCGATCCGAACCGGGAAACCGTCGATGGCGAATCACTGCCGAGGGAGTTTGCCTACAGTCTGCACATGACCCGCTGGCTGTTTGCACTTGAGGCGGCCCCCTCCGAACGGATGCAGATTGCCTGCCGGGCCCAGCACATTGAACGCTGGACCATGCCCCGGAGTGGCTATCCGGAAGGCCGGAAAGCCTATTACCAGTGGCGCCAGGCCTGCGGGCGGATGCACGGGCAGCGGGCGGCCGAGATCATGGCCGGGTGCGGCTACGATCCGTCCGAGTGCGAGAAGGTGGAAACCATCCTCACCAAGCGCGAGCTGCGCCACGATGCCGACACCCAGCTGCTCGAGGATGTTGCCTGCATGGTTTTCCTGGAGCGGTATTTCGCGGAGTTCTTCGAGCAGAAAGCGGATTACGATCGCGAGAAATGGCTGAGAATCGTACGTCGGACCTGGGGCAAGATGTCACCACGGGCCCACGAAGCTGCGCTCAAGCTGGCGGAGGGCATGCCGGCGCACTTGCTGGAATTGCTGCAGGAGGCCCTGGCGGAACCGGAGAGTTGATTGGAGCATGCAAGTCAGCTTGAGAGAGTTAGTCCCCGGGGAAGAACAGCTCCTGTAACTTCTGGCCGGGCTCATCGGCGCGCATGAACGACTCGCCCACCAGGAAGCCGTAAATGCCCCGGGACGTCATGGTATCCACGTCACTCCGGGTCATGATGCCGCTTTCGGTGACCGTCAGTCGGCCTGTCCCGATACGCTGATGCAGGTCGAACGTGGTGTCGAGTGACACGTCGAAGGTGTGCAGATTGCGGTTGTTGATGCCGACCAGAGGGGTCGTCAGGGTCAGCGCGTCGTCCATCTCCTCGCCGTTATGCACCTCCACCAGGACATCCAGCCCGATCTCGTGGGCGATGCCCTCCATTTCCTGCATCTGGTCTTTGGTCAGGCAGGCGGCGATCAGCAGAATGCAGTCGGCGCCGATGGCCCGGCTCTCATAGACCTGATACGGGTCGACCATGAAATCCTTGCGAATAACCGGCAGGCTGCAGGCGTTTCGGGCGGCGATGAGGTAGGTTTCGCTGCCCTGGAAAAAGTCCCTGTCGGTCAGCACGCTCAGGCAGGCGGCCCCACCTTTTGCGTAACTCTCGGCGATGATGGCCGGCTCGAACGGATCCCGGAGAATGCCCTTGCTCGGGGACGCTTTCTTGATTTCGGCAATGACCGCCGGTTGCTGCCGTTCGATGCGCTGGCGCATGGCGGCGGCAAACCCTCGGGCCGGTGGCTGGTCGCCAGCCCTGGCCTTGAGTTCGGCCAGCGGTGCGCCGGGCCGGCGTTCGGCAATTTCTTCCCATTTCCGTTCAACAATCTTGCGCAGGATGGTGGGAGTTCGGTCGTTGTGTCGGTCAGTCATTGTCGGTGTCGCTCAGAAGCACTGGGAAAAGTCGGCCAGCTCGGACATCTTGCCGGCTGCCAGACCGGAGCCGATGGCGTCCAGGGCCAGTTCGACGCCGGCTTTCGGCGTGTCCGCCAGCCCGGCCACGTAGATGGCCGCTCCTGCATTCAGGGCGATCAGGTCGCGGGCCTTTTCCGCCATCTCGTCGTGGCCACGGCCGAAGGCGGCGCGGATCAGCTTCAGGGAATCCTCTGAGGATTCCACGGCCAGGCCGACGAGGGACTGGCTCTTCACGCCCAGATCCTCGGGTGTGATGTCGTATTCGGTGATCTCGCCATTCTTCAGTTCCGCGACATGGGTGGCGCTGGCGAGGCTGATCTCATCCAGGCCATCCTTCGAGCAGACCACCATGATGTGCTCGGAACCCAGGCGTTGGAGGACTTCCGCCACGGGGCGGCATAGCTCCCGGGTGAATACGCCCAGCAACTGACGCTTGACGCCGGCCGGGTTGGTCATTGGCCCGAGGATGTTGAAGATGGTGCGGCAACCGAGCTCCTTGCGCGGACCGATGGCATGCTTCATCGCGCCGTGATGGGCCGGGGCGAACATGAAACCGACACCGATCTGCTCGATGCAGCGGGCAACTTGCTCCGGTGTCATGTTGAGGTTGATGCCGGCCTTCTCGATCAGGTCGGCGCTGCCGCTCTTGGAGGACACGCCGCGGTTGCCATGCTTGGCCACGTAGCCACCCGCCGCGGCAACCACAAAAGCGGAAGCAGAGGACACGTTAAACAGGTTGGCGCCGTCGCCACCGGTGCCAACAATGTCCACCAGCGGCTCGGCCTTGACCGTCACGCCGGTGGCCAGCTCGCGCATGACCTCGGTGGCCCCGGTGATCTCGTCGATGGTTTCACTCTTGAGTCGCAGACCCATGAGGAAAGCCCCGATCTGCGCGTCGGTGGCCTCGCCATTCATCACGATGCGCATGACCTGTTTCATCTCTTCCCGGGACAGGTCCAGGTTGGAGGCAATCCGGTTCAGAGCTTCTTTCATGTCCATGTTATGCGGCCTCTCGATTGTTATTGGCTGATTCAGCTTCGCAGGAAGTTGCGCAGCAGTTCGTGCCCCTGTTCGGTCATAATAGACTCGGGATGGAACTGCACACCTTCGATGGGCAGGGTCTTGTGGCGAACCCCCATGATTTCTTCCACCGAACCGTCGTCGTTGCGGGTCCAGGCAGTGACTTCCAGGCACTCCGGCAGGGTGGTCTGGTCAATGACCAGGCTGTGGTAGCGGGTGGCCTGGAGTGGATTGTTCAGGCCCCGGAAAACACCCGTATCCCGATGGTAAACCGGAGACACCTTGCCGTGCATCACGCGCCCGGCGCGGATCACGTCGCCGCCGTAGACCTGACCGATGGCCTGATGGCCCAGGCAGATGCCAAGGATCGGCAGTTTGCCGGCAAAGTGTCGAATGGCCGCCATGGAAATGCCCGCCTCGTTGGGCGTGCACGGGCCCGGTGATATCACCAGCCGTTCCGGCTTCAGGGCCTCGATTTCTTCCACGGTGATCTCGTCGTTCCGATAGACCTGGACGTCGGCACCCAGTTCTGCCAGATACTGCACCACGTTGTAGGTGAAGGAATCGTAGTTATCGATCATCAGCAACATAATCTTTCCTCCGCCTCAGTGGTCGAAATCGTTGTAGGTCATGGCCACCGCGCGAAAGATTGCGCGACCCTTGTTCATGGTTTCCTTCCACTCGAGGCGGGGCACCGAATCCGCCACCACACCGGCGCCAGCCTGGATGTGCAGCGTCTTGTCCTTGATCACCGCGGTCCGGATGGCGATCGCCGTGTCCATGTTGCCGTTGAAGGAGAGGTAGCCGACCGCGCCGCCATAGACGCCGCGTTTGACCGGCTCCAGCTCGTCAATGATTTCCATGGCGCGGATCTTGGGCGCGCCGCTGAGGGTGCCGGCGGGCAGAGTGGCGCGAAGCACGTCCAGGCAACTGGTGTCGGGGTTCAGGCGCCCGGTGACGTTGGAGACGATGTGCATCACGTGGGAATAGCGCTCCACGATCATCTTGTCTGTCAGCCGGACGGTGCCGGTTTCCGAGACCCGGCCGGCATCGTTGCGGCCAAGGTCGATCAGCATGAGGTGCTCGGCGATTTCCTTCGGATCGGCCAGCAGCTCGGTTTCCAGGGCCTTGTCCTCGGCATCGGTGGCGCCCCGCTTGCGGGTACCGGCAATCGGACGCACGGTTACTTCCTGGTCTTCCACCCGGGCCAGGATTTCCGGCGAGGAGCCGACGATGTGGAATTCGTCCAGATCCAGGAAATACATGTAGGGCGAGGGGTTGAGCACTCGCAGTGACCGGTACAGGTTCAGCGGCGGCGCCTCGAAGGGGATCGACATGCGCTGGGAGATAACGGTCTGCATGACGTCGCCGTCCAGCACGTATTCCTTGATCTTGCCGACCGCGGCCTCGAACTTGTCCTGGCTGAAGCCGGAAACAAAATCGCTTTCGTCCACAGCCTTGCCACGGAGGTGCTCGGGGGTACGAGGCGCGTCGGCCGTCTTCCGGTGCAGTTGATTTTCCAGCTCATCAATCCGGGCCTGGGCGTTGTCGTATGCGCCCTCGTCCGCTGGATCCACGTGCACGATCAGGTGCAGCTTGCCCCGGAGGTTGTCGAAGACGACGATCTCGTCCGAGACCATCAGCAGAATGTCCGGTGTGCCAATCTTGTCGGGCGGGCAGCTCTCACGCAGGCGCTTCTCGATGTAGCGCACGGTGTCGTAGCCGAAGTAGCCCACAAGGCCGCCGTTGAATCGTGGCAACTCTTCCAGGTCCGGCGCGTTGAACCGGGCCTGATACTGCTCCACGAATGCCAGCGGGTCGTCGACCTCGGTCGTTTCCACCAGTTTGCCGCCGCGGCTCACCTCGACCCGGTGATCGAAGACTTTCATTACTTCATGGCTGGGCAGGCCGATGATGGAGTAGCGTCCCCATTTCTCGCCGCCCTGGACGGACTCGAAGAGGTAGGAATAGGGACCGCTGGCCAGTTTCAGATAGGTACTCAGAGGTGTGTCCAGATCCGCGAGTACCTCGCGGTAGACGGGAATACGGTTAAAGCCGGCTTGGGCGAGCTCGGAGAATTGCTCGGGTGTCATGTTTCGTTCCTGAAGTCTGATCTGCTTTCGGGTGGCACGGATTCACAACCGGGCCAGCCAGATGGGTGCGGCCGGGCGGTTAAACGCCAGTCAGCCGCCGGGCCTTTTCAGCCGGTGCGCCATCGCCACCATCGTGTCGCGCGGGTGCTGAGGACGCCCCGCGTTGCAGTCAGATTCAGTCCCTGCACGGCAGGAATCTCCCGAATTGGAATGATCAACGTAACGTCCTTGTGAGATTACAAAAGCTCGTCCAGTGAATCAACAACCGCGTCGGCGCCGAGGGCATCAACCGGCCGGCCAAAATTGTACCCGTAACGGACCGCCACGCAGGGCATGCCGGCTGCCAGAGCCGCATCGATGTCGGCGGCGGAGTCGCCGACCATTACCGTCGTGCCCCGGGTGCCGCCAAGGGCTTCCATGGCATGCAGCAACGGTGTGGGGTTGGGTTTCTTAACACTCAGGGTGTCCCCGCCGATGCTGATGTCGAACCAGTGTCCCAGCCCCATCTGCTTCAGCAGCGGTTCGACAAACTGCTCCGGTTTGTTGGTCACCACGCCGAGCTTGCAGCCGTGTTGCTTCAGGTGCCGAAGGCAGGCTTCTACCCCTGAGTACACCACCGAGTGCCGGCCATTGATCTGACCGTAGGCGTGATAAAAAATTGCCAGGGCGTCCTTGAACAGGACGTCGTCTTTCGGTCGAACCGGTTCCCAGTCGCTCTGGCCAGCCAACGCACGACGCACCAGGATGCTGGCGCCGTTGCCCACCCAGTCACGGACGCGGTCAAGGCCCGCCGGTGACCGTCCAAGGTGTTCCAGCATCTGGTCCACGGCGGCTGCGAGGTCCGGGGCGCTGTCGACCAGAGTGCCGTCCAGGTCAAACAGGGCAACACCGGGCCAGCGGGGGCTGAACAGTCCCGTCAGACTCATTGGCCAAGCACCTTGCGCGCCTGCTCAAGTTCTTCGCGCATGGCATCGATGGTGGTCTTGTAATCGTCGGTATTGAAAATGGCGGAGCCGGCGACAAACGTATCTGCGCCCGCCTCGGCAATCTCCCGGATGTTTTCGGTTTTCACGCCACCGTCGATTTCCAGGCGAATGTTGAAGTTGCTGGCGTCGATGCGCCTGCGGGCCTCCCGCAGCTTGTCCAGGGTGCCCGGAATGAACTTCTGACCACCGAAGCCCGGGTTGACCGACATCATCAGCACCATGTCGAGCTTGTCCATGACATGGTCCATGTAGTGCAGCGGGGTGGCCGGGTTGAAGACCAGTCCGGCCTTGCAGCCGCCGTCGCGGATCAGTTGCAGGGAGCGGTCGATGTGATTGCTGGCTTCGGGGTGGAAGGTAATGTAGCTGGCTCCGGCATCGATGAACATGCGGATCAGGTCGTCCACCGGCGACACCATCAGGTGGACATCAATCGGCGCGGTCACGCCGTGCTTGCGCAGGGCTTCACAGACCATCGGGCCAATGGTCAGGTTCGGCACGTAGTGATTGTCCATCACGTCGAAATGAACAACGTCCGCACCGGCGGCCAGTACATTATCGACTTCTTCCCCCAGGCGGGCAAAGTCGGCCGACAGGATGGATGGGGCAATCAGGTATGGGTTCATGATGGCTCTCTCAATTACTTTGCGCGCAAAAACGCTGATAATGGCGTGGCCTGCGGTCCCTGCCGCCCGTGAAAAACGAGTGCTAGTCTAACAGTTCGGAACGTTTTTTTCGCAGTCAAAGAGTCAGGATCTGTGCTTAGAATCGGTAGTGGTGTCCTAAAACAGTTGCTTTCTATGCTCCCGATCGTGCTGTGGCTCGCGGGTACCCTGGTCATGGCCGACGAGGATTCGCCAGCGGCGCCTGCCCCGGACCGGTCCGGGTTCACCACCGGGCTGGGCGAAATGGAGCTGAGCCAGAGCTTTCCGGGTGCAGCGATCTGGCTCGAGCTGGAGGACGGTGATCGGGCGCTGGGCTTGTTCTATCCGGAGCGGGAGCCGCCGGCCGAGGGTGCGCTGGTCCTTCTGGCCGATGTGGGGGGCAATGCCGCTTCCGGGCTCGTCGGCGGGTTGCGTGCGCAACTCATCAAGCGCGGTTGGGCGGTGTTGGCCGTTGGGCTGCCGGCGCCCTCCCCGAAGCTGCAACAAGCGATGGAAGCGAGTCCCGACGACGGAGAACCGGCGTCAGACGATGACGGCGACGTGTCAGCGGTGATGATTGACGTGATGGCGTCTCCGGACGGGGAGTCGCCGGAGCAGAGGTACCGACGCCGCGTGCAGCAGAGCCTGGAAGCCGCGGTCGACATCCTGGCGAGCCGGGGCTATGACCGGCCAGTTCTGCTGGGGGTTGGTCGTGCCAGCGGTCACCTGGTGGCCGTACAGCAGTCACTGCCGAATCCCGGGCGGATGATCTGGGTGGCGCCGGCGTTCTACCCCCGGGATGCGGCTACGCTCACGGAGGATCTGGCGGTCGGTGGCCCGGGTATTCTGGAACTCTATGCTTCGCGTCGTGGTTCCGATGATGAGGTCCCGCGGCGCTGGACGGACCTGCGCCGGGCTGGCGTCGGTGCCTATGAGCGCCAACCCGTCAGCCTGCAGCAGCCACCGTCGGCGCAGGATGCGCCGGCCGTCGCAGGTCGGATCGATGCCTGGCTCAGATCCCGGTAGCTGCCGGGCTCACCGCGGGGGCCTGTGGCGCCGCTTGACCAGCTCCCACGCCTGCTGATAGCTCAACAGGCGTTCCTTGGCCAGAGCCTCCTCCTCGGTGCTGACCTGTTGCTGGGCCAGCTTGTCCGGGTGGCAGCCGGAAACTCTTTTCTTGTATGCCCGCTTGATGATGTCCAGGGAATCCCGGCGGGTCACCCCAAGCAGTTCGCAGGCCTGCTCGTAACTGACCGGTCTGGCCAGGTTCTCGGCGTGACGGATCCAGACCTTGCTGGCGTAGCTGTCAAAAATGTCATCGCTGATGATGACCGGAAGTCCGATCTGGTCGATTGCATCTTCGCAGCGGTAGCGGCGAGGCTTGGTCGGGCGCCCTTTCAATTGCGTGGCATGGCACAGGCAGATCGCCACCGTCAGGGCTGGCCCCGGCCAGATCCGATGGGTGAGGCGCAGCGACAGGCCCTTTAACGAGGGTAGCTGTTCCGCGGACTTTCCCTGCTGGAACCAGTTGATGGCTCGGCGGCGTTGTCGTTGGGAAAGTTTGAGCGCCTTGATCAGCGCCTCGGCGTAGCGGATGTCAGCTTCACTGACCCGGCCCTCGGCCTTGGCGATGTACCCGAGGAAGAAGAACAGCGGCGCGCGGCACCAGTTGGGAAGCTGGGCCCGGTCCAGCAGTGTCGCGGTCTGGTGTCCGCAGGCGGACAGCTCGTGAAGCAGGCTGGCGAACTCTGCCTCAACCCGGCTGGGTAGCGCCGGCTGTCGCGTGCTTTCGGCCATGGCGTCAGAGCTCCCTGCCCAGCAGTGTCTGGTCCAGTTCCCGAAGCCGGTCCGGGGTGCCAACATCAACCCACTTCCCGGGGTGCTCAACGCCCCGGACCCGTCCCTGACGCATCGCCTGGCGCAATACCGGGCCGAGCTTTCCGGACTGATCGTCCAGCCCCTGGAACAGGCGGCGATGCAGCAGGCTGATGCCGGTGAAGGTTAGCTTGTTGGCTCCGTCTTCCGTCACGGTGCCATCGGCCTGCAGATGGAAGTCGCCGTGCGGATGGTGAGGCGGATTGCGGGTCAGTACCAGCAGGGCATCTGCCTGTGCCGGTGGCGTCAGGCCGGACAGGTCGAAATCACTCCAGATATCGCCGTTGATGACGAGGAACCAGTCGGAGCCGTTCTCGGTCAGCATCGGCAGCGCGCGGACAATTCCGCCCGCGGTTTCCAGGGGCTCGCCTTCCCGGGAATAGATCAGCGATAGGCCAAAACGGTCGCCTGAGCCGAGAGTGGCCTCAATCTGCTCGCCCAGCCAGGCGTGGTTGATCACCACCGAGCGAAATCCGGCCCGGCGCAGGTGGTCGAGATGATGCTCGATCAGGGGCTTGCCGCCAGCTTCCAGCAGTGGCTTGGGCGTGGTCAGGGTCAGAGGCCGCATGCGTTCGCCCTTGCCGGCGGCCAGGATCATCGCCTTCACTGGGATTTTCGCTCCTGCCCCGGCGCAGTCCCGATCCGACTTTCAATTTCCGGCATGACCACGTCAGCCAGCCACTCGTGGAAACAGCGTAGGGCCGGCTGTCGGGCGCTGGCCGTGATGAGGTAGTTGACCGTTCGGGGAATGTCGTCCAGATAGCCGTGTTTGCCATCCCGAATGGCGAGCCGGGCGAAAATGCCCGCTGCCTTCAGGTGCCGCTGCATGCCCATCAGCTCAAACCACTGGCGAAAGGTTTCCCGGTCCGCCCGGTGCAGGCCGGCCGCGGCGCTGCGTTCACGGAAGAATTCGAGCCAGTCGCAGAGTGTCTGTTCCGGCCAGCTGATGTAACAGTCCTTCAGCAGCGATACCGCATCGTAGGTGACCGGCCCGGAGACCGCATCCTGAAAGTCGATCACGCCGGGGCGGTTGGTGCCCGGACGCACCAGCAGATTTCGGGAGTGATAGTCCCGATGCACGGTCACTTCCGGTTGCGCCAGGGCGCTTTCCCTGAGGAAGGCGAAGGTCGTCTCCAGCAAGGCGCGTTCACTGTTACCCAGTGCCATGCCAAGGTGTTGTTCCAGCAACCAGTCCGGAAACAGCGCCATTTCCCGGTCCAGCAGGGCTGCGTCGTAGGCCGGTAGCTGATAGTCCTCCGGTGCTGCCAGCTGCTGGATGCCGACCAGTTCGGTCAATGCGCCCCGATAGAGCGAATCCGCCGTGGTGTCATTGAGTTGCCCCAACATCAGGTTGTCACCGAAATCTTCCAGCAACAGGAAACCCTGTTCCAGATCGGCTTGCAGGATGTCGGGAACGTTAATGCCGTGGCGGTGCCAGTGACGGGCAATGGCCAGGAAGGGTACGCAGTCCTCGTGTTCGGGCGGCGCATCCATCACGATCAGCGGGGTCGGCGGGCCGGCGTCGCTGGTCTGCCAAACCCGGAAATACCGGCGAAAGCTGGCATCGCCGGAGACCGGCTCGGCCACGGCCTGTTCCAGGCCGGTGAACTGTCTGACCCAGTTGGTCAGCAACTGCAGACGGGGATCCATGGTACGGACGGCTATCCTGAAAAAATGGGTGATCGCTGACAGCGAAAGTTAGCAGAGGAGTATAAAGAGGGTAAAACGGTTTTGCAGTGGAGTTTCCGTTAACAACCCTCAAGGGCACGTGTAAACTAGGCGCCTGTTATCCACCCCGGTCCAACCATTCACCAGCAACAGGAACCTGTCACTGTGCCGATTTCCGATTGCCATCTGCAGATGCCTGCGTTCCGGATAGGCGGGTGTGCGGTGGCCGTGTTCATCGGATTGGCTTCGGCTCAGGCGAGCGCCGAGTCGGTTCCGACGGCAGCGGAGATTGATTGGCGGCCGAGGGCGCAGTTGCCGGAATCGGCGCGCGCGCAGTTGCCGGTGTTCTGTGAGGGCGGCTATCTGCCATCCGGCTCTGGCCAGGGTGTTGGCAGTGTGGTCAGCGGTGGTGACGGGCAGCAGGCGCCAGTGGAGGCCAGCGGCCTGAATGCCCGCTACGAGATTGACCGCGTCCTGTACCTTGAGGGCCAAGTTCGGGTCAGGCAGGGCGCGTTCGAGGTAAGCGGTTCCGAGGCGCGCTACAACCAGGCCGAAAGCCGGGTGTCGGTACAGGGACCACTGGTCAGCCGGGGGAAAGGCTTCCTGCTGACGGGCGAGAATGCCCAGTACAATGTTGACTCCGGGCGCTTTGACATCAACACCGCGACTTTCCTGATTCATGGCCCGGAAATGCGGGGCAATGCCGGCAGCCTGACCCGGTTGGCGGACAATCAGGTGGAGATCCGCGACGGCATGTTAACCACTTGTGGCCCCGGGCAGAATGACTGGGCGATTGTGGCTTCAGACATTCACCTGGATCAGGCCGAGGGATTTGGCACCGCCAAGCACGTGCGCCTTGAGGTCCTTGATGTGCCGGTTTTTTACTGGCCGTGGGCAAGCTTCCCGATCGACGACCAGCGCAAGACAGGTTTTCTCTACCCGCAGTTCGGTTCCTCGAGTGCCGGCAGCGGTGCCTTTGTCTCGGTGCCCTACTACCTGAACCTGGCGCCTCACTACGATGCCACGCTGACGCCCCAGTACATCCATGGCCGGGGCCTGTTCAACGAGGTGGAGGGGCGTTACCTCAGCCCGCTGGGTCAGACCGTCCTTCAGGTGGGGTACATCGGCGATGACTCCGCCTACAAGGAGGAAAATCCGGGTGAAAGCGGCGAGCGTTGGGCTCTGGACGCCTCCACGCTGGCCCGGTTCGGTGGCGGTTGGACCGGCTACGGTGACTACTCCGTGGTCAGTGACGAGGATTACCTGAGCGACCTGAACCGCAGCCTGGAGATTAACCAGGCGACCCACCTGCAGCGCCGCGGTGGTTTCCGTTACCGGGATCGCCATCAGTATTTCGAGACCTACCTCAACGATTACCAGACGATCAGCGATCGCATTGCCGACGTCAATAAACCCTACGCCCAGCTTCCGGAAGTTCTGTATGGCACCACCCGTCAGCACGGCTGGCTGGAAACCGGCCTGGAAAGTCAGTACACCGTGTTTTACCGGGATAACGACAACCTGACCGGACTGGATCGGGCCAATGGCCAGCGACTGCGGGCGATACCGGAGCTGGCGGTACCGATGCGAACACTCTGGGGGTTCAGCCGGCCGTCGGTCAGTGTGGATTACACCCGTTACGAGCTGGATGACTACACCCTGGGTAACGGCAGCTTCGACCGGACCGTGCCTGTGGCCGAGTGGGACAACGGGTTGTATTTCGATCGTCAGTCCAGTCTCTTTGATGTGCCTTACAACCAGACGCTCGAGCCGAGGCTCTATTATGCCTGGGCTGACGCCGATGCGGATCAGAACGACATTCCGGATTTCGATACCGACATCCAGACCTTCCGTTTTGACCAGCTGTTCCAGCCCGACCGATTCACCGGCGGTGACCGGGTGGGCGATGCCAACCAGTTGACCGTGGCTCTGACCAGCCGTTTTAATGACCTGCTCACCGGGGCGGAGCGGGCCCGGTTCAGTATCGGCCAGGTCCAGTACTTCCAGGATCGGGAGGTCACCCTGTTTGGCACCGGGGCAGGGACCCGGAGTCGTTCGCCGCTGGCCGGAGAGGTGGTCCTGAATCCCCTCGACTCGTTGGAAATCCGCTCCTCCGGGCTCTGGGATCCCGAGTCGGGGGAAACTGAGGAGGGCCGCAGTCAGTTGGTGTTTCACTCCGAGGACTATCGGTACCTCGCCAGCCTTGGCCATACTTACAGCAAGGATGAAATCGAACAGTCGGATGTCGCTGCAGTTTTCCCGGTCAGTGATCGTGTTAGCCTGATCGGTCGCTGGGTTTATGATTCCCGGCTGGATCGAACGGTGGGATCACTGGCGGGCCTGGAGTACAACAACTGTTGCTGGAGCGTCCAGGCCGTGCATCAGAATTACCTGACCGATGACCGCGAGCTTGAGAGTCGGATATTGTTCCAGGTTCAGCTCAAGGGGCTGGGCGGAAGTGGTGGCTCATCCACCCGGATCGCCGAGGCCATTTACGGATTTGATGAGCGGGAACGTCGCCGGTTCGGAACTCCCTGAGCCAGATGATGACTAAGCCCGGATATCGTGCCCGCAGCTCACTTACTACCAAGAGGTGTTTATGAAGGCGACCCTTCGCCACGCTGTAAAGACTTTGCTGTTGATGGCAGCCGTCACCCTGTCACTGACGGTGCAGGCGGAGCGCAAATTGCTCGATCAGGTGGTTGCGATCGTCGACGACGACGTCATCCTGCAGACCGAACTCGACGCCCGCATCAATACCATCACTGGCCGCCTGAGTGCCCAGGGTACCGGCCTGCCGCCCAGGGCCATTCTTGAGGACCGGGTTCTGGAACAGTTGATTACCGAATCCATCCAGCTTCAGATGGCTGAGAAAATGGGCATGCGGATCAGCGACAACGAGCTGAACGAGACCATGGATAACATCGCCGAGCGCAATGGCATGACCATGGCCCAGTTCGAGCAGCAGCTGGCGTCCGAGGGTGTCAGTTTCCGCCAGGCGCGGGAACAGATCCGTAATGAAATGCTGACCAGCCGGGTTCAGCAGCGGCAGGTGGGCAACCGGGTCCGGGTGACCGACCGTGAGGTCGAAAATTACCTGCAGGCCGTTGAGGCCCGCGGCGGTGATACCGCCGAATATCGCCTCGCCTACATCTTCATTGAGGTCGAGGATCCGACCAGCGAGGCGTCGGTTGCTGTGGCCCGCGAGCAGGCGGAAAGCCTGCGGCAGGAGATTGTCGACGGCCGCGATTTCCGGGAAGTGGCGGTGGCGGAATCCGATGCCAGCAACGCTCTGGAAGGCGGTGACATGGGGTGGCGTACGGAAAGCCAGTTACCCTCCCTGGTAGCGCCGGTGGTGCCGCAACTTGCCGTTGATGAACCTTCCCCGGTGCTTGAAAACAACAGCGGTTTCCACCTGGTGATGGTGATGGACAAGCGCGGTGGCGGACAGAAACAGGTCATCCAGCAGCACCGGGTACGGCACATCCTGATTCGTCCATCGGAGGCATTGACGGATGCCCAGGCCGAGGCCAGAATCCGCGACATTTACCAGCAGCTTCAGGAAGGCGCAGACTTCGCCGAGCTTGCCCGGGAATTTTCGGATGACCCGGTCTCGGGTTCCGATGGCGGCAATCTCGGCTGGGTCAGCCGGGGTCAGATGGTTCCGGCGTTCGAGCAGGCCATGCTGGAAGCGAATCTCGGTGAACTCCGGGGACCGTTCCGCTCGCAATTCGGCTGGCACATCCTGCAGGTGGAGGAGCGTCGCCAAAAGGATATCAGCGGGGACGTCAAAAATGCCGAAGCCCGTCAGGCCATCTACCGTCGCAAGTTCGAGACCGAGTTACAGAACTGGCTGCGGGAGATCCGGGACGAGGCCTTTATCGAATTCAAGGGGGAGTACGCCCGTGACGACACCGGTACGGAAGCGAACGGCGAGTCATGAGTGCTCCGGCGATCCTTGCGCTGACGGCCGGTGAACCGGCGGGCATTGGCCCGGAACTTTGCCTGCAACTGGCAGAGGAAGGCCGGGAGGCCGGCATCGTGGTGATAGCCAGCAAAGCCCTGCTGGCCGCTCGTGCGCAACTGCTCGGACGTGAGGTGACACTGCACGACTGGCAGCCGGGCCAGACCCCGGTCACAGCTCCGGGGCATCTGTCGGTGTTCGAGGTCGGGGGCTGTGCCAGTTCCGATGCCGGCGTGCTTGACCCGGCTAACAGCGCCTATGTCCTCGATACGCTTCGAACGGCTGCCGAGGGGTGTCTGCGGGGCGACTTTGACGGCATGGTGACCGCCCCGGTGCACAAGGGCGTAATCAATGACGCCGGGATGGCATTCAGCGGCCATACCGAGTTTCTGCAGGAGCTCTGTGGAGTCGAACGGGTGGTCATGATGCTCGCCACGGAGGCTTTGCGAGTGGCGCTGGTAACTACCCACTTACCGCTGAAGGAGGTTGCCGCGGCCATCACGCCGGAGCGACTGGGTCAGGTTACCCGAATTCTCAACGCTGATCTGAAGGCGTTCTTCGGGATTGAGCACCCCCGCATTCTCGTGGCGGGCCTGAATCCCCATGCCGGGGAGGGTGGCCATCTCGGCCGGGAGGAGATCGAGATTATCGAGCCGACTCTGGAGCAGCTCAGGAGTGAGGGCATCCATCTGACCGGCCCCCTTCCGGCCGATACCCTGTTTACCCCGCACTGGCTGGACAACGCCGACGCGGTGCTGGCCATGTACCATGATCAGGGCCTGCCGGTGCTCAAATACCAGGGCTTCGGCCGCGCGGTCAATATTACCCTGGGGTTGCCTATTGTTCGCACCTCCGTTGACCACGGCACCGCCCTGGACCTCGCCGGCAGCGGCCGGGCCGATGCCGGTAGCCTGCAAACGGCTATCCGGGTTGGCGCGCACATGGCCCGCTGTCGGAAAGCCGCTAACCAAGAGACACGCTCGTGAGTAACAAACCCGGCCACCAGGCCAGAAAGCGATTTGGCCAGAATTTCCTGCACGATCCCGGCGTGATCGAGCGGATCGTTCGCGCCATCAATCCCAAACCCGATGATGCCATCGTCGAGATCGGGCCGGGTCTCGGAGCGATTACCGAAGAAATCCTCGCGGTGAATCCCAGGCTCCAGGTGGTGGAACTGGACCGTGACCTGATTCCGGTGCTGCGCACCAAGTTTTTCAATTACCCGGAATTCCGGATCCACGAGGCGGATGCGCTGAAGTTCGACTTCAGCCAGCTGGTTGAGGGAGGTAACCGACTGCGCATCATCGGCAACCTGCCGTACAACATTTCCACGCCTTTGATCTTCCATCTGCTTGGGCAGGCGGGCGTGGTAAAGGACATGCATTTCATGCTGCAGAAGGAAGTGGTCCAGCGTCTGGCGGCGGTTCCGGGTGACAACAATTATGGCCGGCTGGGGATCATGGCCCAGTATTTCTGCAAGGTTCAGCCGTTGTTCGAAGTGGGGCCGGGCGCGTTCCGGCCGGCACCGAAAGTGGACTCCGCCATCGTGCGGCTTGTGCCCCATGATACCCTGCCACACCCGGCCAAGGATCTGGGAACCCTGCAGGCCGTGGTCCGTACCGCGTTTAATGCGCGTCGAAAGACGCTTCGCAAGGCGCTGGGCGGGATGATTTCCGTTGAGCAGTTGCACAGTCTGGGGATCAACGACGGCCTGCGTCCGGAAAACCTCAGCCTTGCCGATTACGTATTGATAGCAGACCTGTTGGCTGACGAGAAAGCCGATGGGCGCGATTCCCATGAGGTAAGTAATGACTGACTACGCCATTGGCGATATTCAGGGCTGTTACGACCGGTTGCGGGATGTCCTGGCGCGGGTCTCGTTTTCACCGTCCCGGGACCGTTTGTGGGTCGCCGGAGACCTGATCAATCGTGGACCCTCCTCGCTGGAAACCCTGCGTTACATTGAGAGTCTGGGCAGTTCCGCGGTGGTGGTCCTGGGCAATCACGACCTGCACCTGCTGGCGGTCGCATTGGGTGGTCACCCGCCGCGCCGGAAAGACACCCTGGCGGATATCCTGGAAGCGCCGGATCATGATCGGTTGGTTGCCTGGTTGAGACAGCAGAACCTGTGCGTCCGGGACAGGACCCGAAATCTGGTCATGGTCCATGCCGGTGTGCCCCACATCTGGAGTGCCGGGCAGGCAGAAGCCTATGCCCGGGAAGTGGAGGCTATCATTCGCGGTGACGATGCCGGCGAGTACTTTACCCACATGTATGGCAACGAGCCGCACTGCTGGGACGAAAATCTCCGTGGTATGGACCGCTGGCGGGTGATCACCAACTACTTTACCCGCATGCGGTTCATCGCCCAGGATGGCACGCTGGAACTGGCCACCAAGGAAGCGGCGGCCAGCGCTCCGAACGGTTACAAACCCTGGTTTGAGTACTCCCGGGAGGACGATGTCCGGGTGGTGTTTGGACACTGGGCGGCGCTTGAGGGCCAGACCGGCAGCAACCAGTTTATTGGCCTCGATACGGGCTGTGTCTGGGGCGGTTTGCTGACCATGATGAATCTGGACACCGGGGAAAAGATCCACTGTGACTGCTGAGCGCGTAGATCCGGGGTGCCAGGGTGTCATGCGCCTGCCTCTGGTTGTCGGCGCCTGCTGCGCCCTGGTTGGGGTGATGGCCGGTGCCTTTGGCGCCCATGGCCTGCGTGGTATCGTCAGTGAACGTGGGCTGGAGGTGTTTCAGACCGCCGTGACCTACCAGATGTACCACGCCATTGCTCTGGTGATGTTGTCGGTACTGTCGGTGGCCGGGTTGAACCGCAGGCTGCTGTCTGTGGCGGCCGGGTTTTTCCTTGCGGGCATACTGTTGTTCAGTGGCAGTCTTTATACGCTGGTGCTGACGGATATTCGCTGGATCGGTCCTGTCACACCCCTCGGTGGTGTGTGTTTCATGGTTGCCTGGACGTTGCTGGCGGTGGCCGGGTTGCGCCGCCCAGGGTCGGGGCAGGGTAAGGAACAGAGGTAAGAAGGCCTATGCAAGTTGAGGTGAATGGCGATGCGATGGAGCTGCCGGTCGGCGCTACCGTCCTGACCCTGGTCGAGAGTATGGCCCTGGCGGGAAAACGCCTGGCTGTAGAGGTTAATGAGGACATTGTCCCTCGGAGCCAGCACGGGGAATTCGTTCTCAGTGAGGGTGATCGGGTGGAGGTGGTCCACGCGATTGGTGGTGGCTGATCGTTTATTCCATGACAATTTAACAACCGCAGGAAGGTTATGAGCGAGACTCCCGAGATTCTGCTTCCCGAAGACAAACCCCTGGAAATTGCGGGCCGGATTTACCAATCGCGCTTGCTGGTGGGCACCGGGAAGTACCGAGACCTGATGGAAACCGGCCATGCCATCGAGGCCAGCGGTGCCGAGATCGTGACTGTGGCCGTGCGCCGGACCAATCTGGGGCAAAACCCCGACGAGCCCAACCTTCTGGATGTCATTTCTCCGGAACACTACACGATCCTGCCCAACACCGCCGGTTGCTACACCGCCAAAGACGCGGTCCGCACCTGCAAGCTGGCCCGGGAGCTCCTGGACGGACACGACCTCGTGAAGCTGGAGGTGCTTGGGGAGGAGAAAACCCTTTACCCGAACATGACCGAAACCCTGGACGCGGCGGAGACGCTGATCAAGGACGGCTTCAAGGTGATGGTCTATTGTTCCGACGACCCGCTGCTGGCGAAACGTCTGGAAGACATGGGCTGTGTTGCCATCATGCCCCTGGGCGCTCCCATCGGCTCCGGCCTGGGCATCCAGAACCGCTATAACATCCGGCTGATTGTCGAAAATGCGAAGGTCCCCGTGCTGGTGGACGCCGGCGTGGGCACCGCCTCCGACGCCACCATTGCCATGGAGCTGGGGTGCGACGGTGTGTTGATGAATACCGCCATTGCCCAGGCAAAGGATCCGATCAAGATGGCCAACGCCATGCGTCTGGCGATTGAGGCTGGCCGTGAAGCCTACCTGGCCGGTCGCATGCCCAAGAAGCTGTATGCCAGTGCATCGTCGCCCATTGATGGCACCTTTTTCTGATCTGGGGCACAATCCCCATTACAAATAAACGAGGGCTGGCGCCAAATGACCGGCCCCGATAACGACAAAACAGAGCGCTGCAGTCCTGTCATGACCGATCAGAAACCGAGTCGCCGTGAGGCGATCCTTCACGCCCTCGTGGAGCTCCTGGAAACAGACCCGGGGGCCCGCATTACCACTGCGGGCCTCGCCAAATCCGTCGGCGTCACCGAGGCCGCCCTCTATCGCCACTTCCCCAGCAAGCGCAAAATGTTCGAGGCTCTCATCGAGTTTGCCGAGGAGGCGGTGTTCTCCCGCTGCCAGGTGATCCTGCAGGAGCAGGAGGATGTCCGGGTGCGCCTGCAGCAGTTGGTGCATCTGGTGCTGGTGTTTGCTGAGCGCAATTCCGGCCTGTGCTGTGTGCTGACGGGGGACGCCCTGATGGGTGAGAACGAGGCCCTGCGCAAGCGGGCGTCCCAGTTCTTCGAGCGCCTGGAAACCCAGGTGCGTCAGGCACTCAAGGAAGGGGAAATCCGCCAGGGCCTTCGCCCTCGTACCAGCGCCGCCCGTGGCGCCGATTTCGTGCTGGTGTTCGTTGAAGGCCGGGTCCAGCGTTTCGTTCGGTCTTCCTTTGCCCGACTACCGTCGGCCGACTTTGAAGAGAGCTGGTCCCTGGTGGCTGAGGGTGTCTGGGCCTGAACGGTCAATCGTAGCCCGAGGCTTTCCGGAGAATCTCACGAACCGGTGCCCAGATTGCCGGTGCCGAAATCAGGATGTCGCGACCGTAGAGGTCGGCGGGGTAGCCTTCCGGTACGCTCCCGAAGTGCCCGGCGGTAGCGCCGGCTTCCAGGGCAATCAGGCGCCCGGCAGCAAAGTCCCAGGGGCTGACGTTTTCGTAGTAGATATCGAGGCGGCCACAGGCAACCCAACAGATGTCGAGGGCGGCGGAGCCAATTCGCCTCAGGTCCCGGCACTGGCGGATCATGGCGTCGAGCCTTGCCACCAGGGGTTCCAGGTGGTCCTTGGTGTACGGGAATCCCGTGGCGAACAGGGCATCCCGCGGTGCCTGGGCATCGCTGTGCCGGATCGCCTTGCCGTTGAGGGTTGCCCCTTCGCCCTCAGTGCCCCGAAAGGTTTCGTCGGAAAATGGGGCGTGGACAATGCCAGCGCGCACCCGGCCTTGCTCAGCATAGGCTATGGAGACTGCAACCTGTGGGTGACCGTAGGCGTAATTGACGGTGCCATCGATGGGATCCACGATCCATAACGGAGTATCCAGTTGCTCGGCCTGACTCAGGTCCGGCATGGTTTCTTCGGACAGGATGCGGTGGTCGGGGAAGCGCTCGCGGATCGCACCGGTAATAAACTTGTCGGCCATCACATCGGCGTGGGTGACCAGTTCCGATTGCGCCTTGTAATCCGTCCGCAGGGTGTTTTCATCCCGCTCCCGCCGGATCAGCTCACCGGCCTCCCGGGCCAGTTGTTCGGCAAAGTCGGTAATCGTCTGGAGAGAAACGGTATCGGACACGGCGCCCCCATGGCTATCTCGGAGAATGAGGGCGCCAGTTTAACACGTCGCGATCAGAGGCTGCTGAGCCAGGCTTCCATCTTGTCCATGGCCTTGACCAGACGGGGGCAGGCCTGCTCGACGAACCCATCCCCCAGATCGTGATCGGCGTAGTCGCCGCCCGCCAGCTTCAGGGCCTCGGCACCGTCGAAGTCGACAAACGCGAGGCGAGCGCCCAGATGATCCGGTACGAAGCCGAAGTCGCTGGCGGGCAGAATGGCCACCCCGGTGTTTTCAAGCAGGGACGTACAGAACGCCTGGCTGGTCTTGATGTCCCGTTTCGAAAGCCGGTCGCGGAAGGCCGAGAAATCCGGGAACAGGTAGAACGCCCCTTCGGGTTTCTGGGCCACGGCACCCATGTCGGTCAGGCGCCGGTGGACATACTCGCCGATGACCTTGAGCACCCGGCGGGACTGCACCAGGTATTCATCGATGTCGTCGCCGCCATTGAACGCCGAGATCGCCGCGTACTGGATCGGGGCGCTGGTGGAGGTGAAGGTTTCACTGGCGATGATGGCCATGGCATCCAGCAATGGCCGCAGCTCGGTTGGAAAGATGAACGTGCCAAGACGCCAGCCGCCGGCACCGGCCCACTTGCTCAGGCCCGTGCTGATGATGGTCCCCTCCGGGTAGTAGCGGGCAATGGACTTGTGCTTGCCCTCGAAGTGGACCTCGCCGTAAATCTCGTCCGACAGCAGGATCAGTTTGTACTTGCGGGCGACATTGGCAATCGCCAGCAACTGATCGTCGGTGTAGGTGCAGCCTGTCGGGTTGGACGGGTAGTTCATAATCAGGATGCGCGGCCGGGAGGGGTCGTCCCGGCAGATGATGTCCAGTTCCTCGGCGGTAAGCTGCCAGTTGTTTTCGGCGTGGGTGGGCAGCCAGTGCACCGACCGGCCGATGATCCGCGCTTGCGGTGCGTAGGACACCCAGCT
Source organism: Marinobacter albus (assembly GCF_030238305.1). Taxonomy (NCBI): domain Bacteria; kingdom Pseudomonadati; phylum Pseudomonadota; class Gammaproteobacteria; order Pseudomonadales; family Marinobacteraceae; genus Marinobacter; species Marinobacter albus. The sequence continues at coordinate 452,203 of NZ_JASSQD010000001.1, forward strand.
CGGGCGCGGAATCAGCAGGTCTCCGTAGTACGCCAGCTGCAGAAGGAACAACAGCTCCTTTGAGCCGGGGCCGATGAGCACGTCTTCCCAGGTGAAACGCATGCGTTCGCTGCGATTGATGTACCCGGCGATGCTTTCACGCAACCCCTTCAGGCCCTTGACCGGCAGGTAGTCCTTCTCGTGGGCATGCGCCTTCAACGCCTCAACCACACGGTCAGGCACCGGAAACGGAGACTGTCCAAGTCCCAGTTTAATGATGTCCTTGCCGTCGGCCTTGAGCTGGTTGCTCAGCTCATTGATGCGCAGGGTGGATGAGGGTTGGATGCCTCGAACGTTCAGGTTTATCGCATAGCGGTGATCGGATTGTATGTCCATTGGCCCAGTCTGTGGTTTGGAAATGACACCGCCAGTATAGGAAACCCAAACATACCTGTGACCGTAGGCAGGATAGGTGATTGCCGAATTCGGGGGTGGGACTTTAGTCGGAATCGCCCAAATCGAGTTGGTTCAGCATCCGGTTGAAGTCCGACCGGAGTTGTTCGGCATCCGGTCTTTGCCGGGAAAACGCCGCCCGGAAATAACGTTCCTCGCCAACCGTTCCAGGGATAGCGATGACGCGGGAGAGTTCCGGATAACGCGCCCGGTATTTTTGAATCAGATAGTTGCAGGCGGTTTCCTCACAGATAAAAAGATCCACCCGGTCCAGCGCAACCATGCGCAGGCCCGCCAGATCGGGCTGTTCCTGGCTCATAGTCATCACCCGGGCCAGGTCTTTAGCAAGCCAGTCCATAAACTCCTGATTGTAACTGTACGATGCGGATACGCCCAGGCGCAGGCCGGCTAGGTCGTTGTAGGTGGTCCAGGAGATATCCGCACCTTTACGGGCGTAGAAGACGTCCCGGGCAGTGCTGATCGGATCGGTGAACAGATAGTAGCGCTCGCGTTGCGGCGACGCGGTCAGCGAGAACAGCAGGTCGGCGTCGCCGTTTCGGACCATCAGTTCGGCGCGGGCCCAGGGCAGCAGCCTGATTCTCGGCACAAAGCCCATTCGTTCGACAACGGTCCGGACGGTCTCGACGTCCTGCCCCCGAACGGTACCGTTCTCGACATACTCGAATGGAGGATACTGAGTGGTAACCACGTCCAGGACCGGGGCGGTATCCGACAACACCGGCATGGTTGCCCACACTATCAGAATGCTGACAAAGCCCCGGATCAGCATAGGTTTGGTCTCCGCTCGCGTTTCTGCATCCCCTTGACCTGAAGTCTAGCCGACTTACCGGGTATTTTCGGGCGCTCAGCGGGAACGTACCCAGACCTCCACCCGGCCATTGCGTTGCTGGCCGCTGTCACCGCCGGCCATACCAACAGGCATGTAATGTCCGTAGCCGGTGTAGGCGATATCACCGACGCCAAGGTCCGAGAGCGCCTTGCGTACCGACAGGGCGCGAAGTTCGGAAATCATCTGGGCGCGCAGTTCGTTGCTCTGCTGGTCTGCGAAGCCGATGAGCATTATGTCGTCGGGGCTGCGGTTGTTCCGGCTCATAAAATCGGAAACGCGTTTGAGGTCCCGTCGGGCTTTATTGTCCAGCCGGGTTCGGCCTTCGGAAAACCGGAAGTTGACGGTCAGCCGCTGATAATTCTCGGTCAGTCGCCGGAAGGTTTGCGGGGTGCTGTTGTCCAGTTCCGGTTTGACGGCGATCGGGTTCTGGGAAATGAAGCCGGACCGGGACACAATCGCCTGACCCTCCTCTCCCAATACGAAGTCAATGAAACTTGCCGCCAGGGGCGTCGTTGCCTTCCCGGGCGTATACATGAACAGGCGCCGGGCAAGCGGGTAATCCTCGCTGGCGACCGTTAACTGATTGGGTTTGAGCGCCGGCGCGTCGCCATCGGAGATCGCGAGTACCTTGCTGTCACGAACCGAGGCCAGCCCGGCAAAGCCGATGCCCGACGGATCACGGCTGACATCGTCAGAGAGCCGGTCGTTGGATTCGTACCGACGGGCGGACGAGGCCAGGGTATAGGCCTTGCCCAGCACCAGCGTCCTGAACGTGTCCCAGGTGCCGGACCGATCATCCCGGGCGTACAGGTGGATGGTCTGGTTGTCGCCCCCCAGCTCGGACCAGTTACGGATCTCCCCGGCAAAGATCCTGCCCAGGGTTTCGATACTGAGCTGGCTTACCGGATTGGACGGGTGCACCAGCACCGCCAGGCCGTCGATGGCAATCACGTGCTCGCTGTCGAGGTCGTTCAGGTTTGCCCGCCCGGCCATCTCCGCCACTTCCTGAGCTTTGGCGGGCCGGGACGACGCCCAGATATTGGCCGTGCCATTGTTGAGCGCCCTGAACCCGGTGCTTGAGCCGTGGGCGGCAACCAGGGCGCGGACCGTGGCGCCGGCGTGCTTGCCCGTCAGTACTTTTTCGTTGTCCTTGCCGTTGCTGCGGACACGCACCGGGCCAGTGCCCTGGCGAGCGAGGAACCCTTCCACCAGCATGGGGGCCAGGGTGGCTCCGATGGTGTTGGACCCGTGAATCTCCATGTCTTCTGCGTGGGTCTGGGGTAACCACAGGGTGAGCGCAAGAAACCACACCCAAATGCGGTGCCGCGCCATGGGAAGATGGCTTTGTTTCATCCTAAAACCTCGTGACAACAGTTAGTTAGCGTTGCCCGAAGAATGCGACAGAAATGTGACAGTCATGTTTCAGTTGCCGTTGGCAGGCCCGGGCGCGAAGGGATCTTTTCGCCAAAACTGTTAAGCAGGCCGCGGTGCCGCAGCGTATTGTGACTTATAGTTGGTGCTCCGCAGTAACAAAAAAACACAAAATGCGGGGTCAATCATGAGCCACCTTTCCGCCCAAGCCAGTGGCGGTGACCGCGTCCGCCCCGATCCGGGATCGCCGCTGCGCCGGGTTTTAATTGTTGATGACCACCCCCTGTTTTCCCAGGGGCTGGCAGGCTTGATGACACAGGCTTCGCTGGCCACATCGGTCGATCTGGCCGATTCCGTTGACCAGGCAGCGGCCCTGCTGGCAGGCCCGAACGATGTCGATCTCGTGTTGCTGGACGTTTCACTGCAGGGCGAAACCGGGCTGATGCTGTTGCCGCGAATCATTGCCCGGGAGCCGCCGGTTCCGGTGGTGGTCATTTCCAGCTCGGAAGACGAAACAACCGTTCGGGCAGCCCGCGCAGCGGGCGCGCGGGGATTCCTGCCGAAATCAGCCGGACGAACCGCACTGGTCAGTATGTTCCGGGCCATCAGCCGGGGGGCCGAGTACTTTCCGGGGCGGCCTCAGCCGGCGGCCCAGGTCCAGGCACTGACACCCCGGCAGATGGAAGTTCTGTCACTGCTGGCGCAGGGCTTTCCCAACAAACGGATCTGCCAGAGCCTCAATCTCACCGAACACACGGTCAAGACCCATCTGAAGGCAATCTTTGCCCATCTCGGGGTCCACAATCGCACCGAGTGCGTCAGTCAGGCCCGCCAGATGGGCTGGCTGTAACCGGCGTATCAGCGTGAGGCGGGTCGCAGGCTGCAAGGGCGGGGGCATCCGCGGCCAGCCTGACATCAATCCAGAAGGTGCTGCCAGCGCCGGGTTCCGACGTGACCCCGCAGGACCCTCCGATCATCCCGGTCAGCTCTCTGACAATGGCGAGCCCAAGTCCCAGCCCGGCCGGATTGTCCCGACCCTGAGCACCACGGACAAACGGCTGGAAAACCGAGTCCTGAAGCTGCTTGTCGAGACCCGTGCCGTTATCGCTGATGCTGACTCGGACGATGGCGCCCCGGGGCGCGACGGTAATGCGCACTTCGTTGCCACCGCTGTGGTCGATGGCGTTGAACACCAGGTTCTGCAGCGCCCTCAGCAGGAGCTCCGGGTCTGCCATGACCTGAAGCCGCGGTTCCGGGGTGGCCCGGCAAAGCCGGATGTCGTGCAGGGTTGCATGATCAACCGTGAGGTCAACGAGCTGGTCCAGCAGGGCGTTCAGGTCCATGACGTCGTTCTGGGGCTGGATCATCCCCTCGTTGATGCGTGAAATATCCAGCACGGTGCCCAGCAGGCGCTGAAAGTGACTGACCGTGCCCTGCAGGCGGCGGACCAGGCTGAGGTGCTCCGGGGCCAGCCGCGCTGCCGACAGGTTTTCCAGGGTCAGGCCAATGATGTTCAGGGGCTGGCGAAGGTCGTGACTGGCCACGGTGATGAGATGACTTTTGCGTTCGCTCTCTTCGGCCGCGCTCTGGTGCAGAAAATTGACTAGTTGCTGGTCGAGGAAGTGGGCCCGGTGCCGGTATTCACTGAGCCAGGCCCCCATCATCCCGATGGTATTCGCCGTGAGGACGAAAAACAGGTTGACCATGACCGCGCCCGGCGGCAGTCCGACTGATAACTCCACAATCAGATAGGCGACGATAATGATTGCCGAGGCGATGGATGCGGCGAAAAAGGGCAGGCCCATGGCAAAGTAACCGAACATCAGCATGAGCAGCATTCCCTCGTAGGGCAGGGGGAAGTCCCGGAGTCGAGCGGTGGCGATGATGGCCACCACACTCAGGCCGCCAATCAGATAGGCGAGGGCGTACAGACCCTCGAAACCGAGGTCCCCCGGTCGTTGGCAATACGACAGCCACCACACCAGGGTGATGACGGGGCAGGTGACCCACAGCCGGATGGCTGTGGTGGTCTTCGCCAGTTCCGGTGGCAGCATGACCAGGTCCAGCAGCACAAAGATGCCGAAGATCAGCAGCCCGGCTGCGGAAACCAGGCGGGCGCGCTCCCGCACCGCTGCGGCCCTGAGCTGGCGATAACCGGGTTCAAGATCGGGGCTGAATCGCAGGCGCCGAAAACCGGCCGATTGCTGCAATCTGATTGTCTGCGTATCCATCAAGCCCACCTGCCGTTACGGAGCACTATGCAGTGTAATGCTCCGTATCCGGAGAAGACGGGAGTGGGCGCACATTATGGCTGATTGCTGCCCAGCATCTTCAGTCGAGCCCAGGTGTGTTGTTTGTTGTCCGGAAAGTACTGGTCCAGGAGTCGGGCCTGCTGGGCGGCCTCGTCGGCGTCGGCCAGTCCGGATTCCTTCAGCTGGGCCAGGGCTTCACTGTATTGCCGGTACCGGGCATCGAAGTCTTCGCGCTCCCGCAGGTAGGCCGTGACATCGGCCGCTGCATCCGGAGCCATGCCCAGATCCATCAGCTGTTGTCCGGCGTTCTCGGGGGAATCCGCCGTTTTCATGGTCTCCATCCGCTGACGGTTCTCCTCGTTGGTCTCCAGAAGCCGGCGTTCGGTTTGCAGCAGGGGTTCCGGAAGCTGGTTGCGATGCCAGTCGATCAGCGCCGTTTTGGCGCCATCCGTCAGGTCCGTCCGGCGGGCGATATCCAGCGTGGCCAGGGTGTACTCTCCGTACGCCTCTTCCATGCCAAAGAAGGCCCGGTGGGCGTCAGGACTGAACACAGTCTGTCGGAGTTGCTGGAGATCCGTGAACGCCTTTTCGAGCATTTGCTGTTGGTACGCCGGGTCGTTCTGGCGCGCCGGATCCAGCGGGGCGGCCTGCAACGCCAGGGCTTGCTGCTTGTAGTCGAGATACTGGTCCAGGAGGGCCATGGCCTGCCTGGCGGCCTCGTGCGGGAGATGACCGAAAGCCAGTGCCCGGATGCGCTCCAGGGCGATCTCCGGCGACACCTCTCCGACGGTACTCAGGAAATAGTCGAAGAAATCCCGGGTACCGAGATCAACAATCAATCGGCCGTTGGCGTCGGCCTTCAGGGCACCGTCGATATCGGTGCCTTCCAGGGAGCGGGCAAAGGGGGCGGACCCCAGCGTCTCCGGTGTGCGGGCGGCGATCGCGGCGGCGGCTGAGGTGTCAGGACCGGTGCCCGTGCCAGCCTGAGGTTGCAGGCTGAGTTCAGGGACGACGGTCTGAGCGTCGGGGGCATCGCGGTCGCCAGTGCCCGCCCGGGTGGTTTCACCGGGCGGGTACAGCCACATCGCACCGCCGGCCACGATGGCCGACAGCGCGATGGGGGCGAGCCATCGACGTTGCAGGAACTGACGATGTCTCATCTGGACCTCACAGACCGCGATTTTTCAGGCGGTTAGCCTGCGAACGGTAAAGGGATACCGGGTTGGTCCAGAGGGAACGGGCGCCGAACAGGTGATTGATGGCATCCACATGGTTCATGACGTAGTGGGTCCCGATCACGTTGCCCATTTTTGTGGAGCAGACACCCACGAGGCCATCGTTGGGCTCGCTGCCGAACGCCAGTGAGGTGATGCCCAGGAACGGATCGGAAACATCGAGAATGTTGGTCCAGACGGCGCGGCCGGTCCAGGAAAAGAACTTGATGCGGTTGCCGTTGATCCAGACGTTCTCATCGGTGCCCGAGCAGGAGGAGCGGTTGACCCCTTTCCAGCCGAGGGCATCGTTCAGTTCCGTGGTGCCCCGCGTGGTCAGGGTTTCCAGCGCAGCCACACCATCCTGGGGGTTGCTCGAGCCGGACAGAGCGTTCACCAGGTCGCCCAGGGCGTTGGCGATGGTTTGCGCTCCGCCTTCGACGTAACTGCCCGGCGGGAGGATGCCGCGGACGACATCGGCCACTTTCGAGCCCTTGTTGACGCCATCAATCGAGGTGATGGAGGCGATCTTGTGGGGAATGAGTGACGCCGTGACCCGGGACGTCGGTGCGCCCTGGCTGTGGGCCATGAGATTGACCTTGGAATGACCGAGGCCGTTGACGTAGTTGGCCAGTTGCTGGCCCCGCTGTTCACTGCTGTTGACGAAGGAAACGCTGGCGGAATAAACCCGTGCGCCGCTGCGTTCCAGGTTCCAGGGGATGGTGTGGAAGTAGTTGACCAGACCACCGATGGTGTTGAATCCGGTGACACCGTGAACCAGAACAATCGGGTAGCGGGTCTGGGTATAACTGGCGTGGCTAAGGAACGAGGCTGACAGCATGACAAGCCCCAGCGCGATGGCTGCGGTAGTTCGAATACGCATGATTGAATCCTGTTGTTTTTGTAAGCGGCCGCTTCCATGGCGGCCTTGGGTCATTAATGCGTTGTCGATTATTCGCGCGAATGCGCGGGCGCGGAATCGCCCATTTGGGGGAGGTGATCAGGAGAATCGGTGGGGTTCCAGTTCCATGTGCAGAATGCGCTGGCCAAGCATGATCACGCGGCCGGTGTAGCGCTCCTCGCCGGTGGAGGTGAAGTCAAACAGAAATCGGCGCCAGACCCGCACCCGCCCCTCGGGGTCGCGCTTGAACCAGATGCCGCGAAGATAGACGGCATCGTCCAGCAGCATGACGTCCATGCTCTTGCAGTAGCGGCGGGCCGCCTGGAGCACGAAGTCCTTGATGGCCTTGGCGCGCCACCAGTACCAGATGGCGAAGGCGGCTAGAAATAGCCAGAAGAGGGTTCCCAGAGTCACGGTTTGGCGATCTTTTTCGTTGAATAGCAAAATGGAGTGACAGACTACCCTAATCGGCTGGCTTGGGAAATTGTGCCCGGCCTGCCCCTGGGTGGCCGGGCGATTTGCGGGCCGGTCAGTGACCGGCTTTATTGTGATCGCGCGCCAGCAGGATGTAGAACGCCGGCAGCACGAAGATGGTGAACAGGGTGCCGATGCCGAGACCTGCGCTGATGGTCAGGCCGATGGCGAAACGGCTCTCCGCGCCCGGCCCGATGGCAATCAGCAATGGCACCATGGCGAAGATCAGCGCCAGTGAGGTCATGATGATCGGGCGCAGGCGGATGGCCGCCGCCTCGATGACCGCCTTGACCTTGTCCAGGCCCCGTTCCACCTGCAGCTGATTGGCAAATTCGACGATCAGGATGCCGTTCTTGGAGACCACGCCGATCAGGGTGATCAGCCCGACCTGGGTGTAGATGTTCATGCTGGCAAAGCCGAGCACGATAAACGCCATCGCACCGGCTACCGACATGGGCACGGACACCAGGATAATGAACGGGTCACGCCAGCTCTCGAATTGCGCAGCCAGTACCAGGTAGATCACCAGCAATGACAGGAAGAAGGTGACTACCAGGGCGCTGCCCTGGGTCGCAAGCTGCCGGCTCTGGCCAGTGTAGTCGTAGCTGAAGCCCTGCGGGAACACCTCGTCAGCGGTCTTTTCCATGTAATCCATGGCCGCACCGGCCGCCACACCCGGCATCACCACGCCCTGGAGGGTCAGCGAGTTCTGCTGATTGAACTGGGTCCGGTTGGACGGCTCAACAGTGCGGCTGAAGCTGACCACACTTTCGAGCGGAACCAGTTCACCGGTATCGGCGCGGATGTAGTAATCGTTCAGCGCTTGAGCGTCCAGGCGGAATTGCTGGTCCACCTGGGGAATCACCTGGTAGGAGCGGCCTTCCATGCTGAACCGGTTGATATAGCCCCCGCCCAGCATACTGGAGAGGGCCTGGCCGACGTCCTGCATGGACAGGCCAAGGTCGGCAACCCGGTCCCGGTCCACGTTGATCCGGGTGATGGGCCGGTCAAAGTTGATCGATTTCTGCAGGAACATGAAGTTGCCGCTGCCCATGGCCTTGCCCCGCAAGTCGTCGGCGACCTGGTCCAGCTGCTCATAGCTGTTGCCGGTGGTGATCACGAACTGGAACGGCAGGCCGCCACCGGAACCCGGCAACGACGGCCGCGGGAACACCGCCGTCTGCAGCCCGGTGACCTTCTTGAGCTCGGCATCCAGCTGGGGCTGGACTTCGAACTGGGTAATCTCCCGCTGGCTCCAGGGCGCCAGTTTGAAACCGCCGAACACCGCATTCGGCCCGGTAAAGCCGATGATCATGAAGTCTTCGTTGTACCCGGGCAGGTTCGACATCCGGTTCTGGATTTCGTCGCCGTGCTCCTGCAGGTAGTCGAGGGTGGCGGTCTCGGGCCCGAGGCCCTGATAGAACAGGATGCCCTGATCCTCGGTCGGCGCCAACTCGTTCTGGCTCATCATGGCCATGAAGTAAATGGAACCCAGCACCACAACCGCAAAGAAGATGACCACGGACTTGGTTTCCATCAGCGAGCTGAGAGCCTTCTTGTAGCCGTTGGACAGACCGTTGAAGCTGCGTTCCACCAGCGCCTCGAACCGGCCGGGGTTGCCATGGGGCTTCAGTACCAGGCCCGACAGCATGGGGGAGAGGGTGAGCGCCACGACACCGGAAATCACCACTGCACCGGCCAGGGTGAAGGCAAACTCGGTGAACAGCGAGCCGACCAGGCCGCCCATGAAGCCAATCGGCGCATACACGGCCACCAGTGTGGTGGTCATGGCAATGATTGGCACCGCCATTTCCCTTGCGCCCTTGATGGCGGCGTCAAACCGGGACTCGCCCCGTTCGATATGGCGGTGCACGTTTTCGACCACGATGATGGCGTCGTCGACCACCAGGCCGATGGCCAGGACCATGGACAGGAGGGTCAGGAGGTTCAGGGAAAAACCGAACATCAACATGATGAAGGCGCCGCCGACCAGCGACAGGGGAACCGCCACGGACGGCACGATGGACGCCCGGATTGAGCCCAGGCACAGGAACACCACCACCAGTACAATGACCAGCGCTTCGAGCAGGGTCTTGATGACCTCGTTGATGGAATCCTCAATGAAGTCCGAGGCGTCATAGGCCAGCCGGACATTCAGGCCGGAGGGCAGCTGGCTTTCGATGTCCGGGAGGGAGTCTTTCACCAGGCCGGCCACGGTCAGCGGGTTGGCGCCCGGTGCCAGTTCAATGGCCACGTAGGTCGCCGGGTCGCCCTTGTAGAGCGCAAGCTGGTTGTAGGACTCCGAACCCAGCTCCACCCGGGCGATGTCCTGAAGCCGGATCTGGGTGCTACCAGACTGTTTCACCACCAGATTGCGGAACTGATCCGGATCGGCGACATCGGTGTCGCTGGTCATGCTGATCTCGGTGTACTGACCCTTGGTGTTGCCCACAGCCGCCTGGTAATTGTTGGCACGCAGCTTGGCAACGACTTCCGGGGGAGTCATGTCGACTGCCGCCAGCCGCTCCGGATCCAGCCAGACCCGGAGTGCGAATTTGCGGCCAATCAGCTCGGCCTTGCCGACACCCGGAAGTGCCTGCAGCTTGGGCTGAACCACCCGGGTGAGGTAATCGGAGATCTGGGGCACACCGATTTCGCTGCTGTAAAAAGCAATGTACATCAACGCGGTGGAATCGCCGGTCGTGGAGGTGATGACCGGGTCCTGGGCCTCTGCCGGCAGCACGTTGCGCTGACTGGCTACCTTGGCCTGAATCTCTGCCAGTGCGGCATTGGCGTCGTAGTTGAGTACCATCTTGGCTTCGATGGTGGAAGTTCCCTGGGAGCTGGTGGAGGTCAGGTAATCGATACCACTGGCCTCAGCAATGGCCTGCTGAAGCGGTGTGGTGATGAACCCCTTGATCAGGTCAGAGCTGGCGCCCGGATAAGCGGTGGTCACGGTGACCGTGGTGCTTTCGAGCTCGGGGTACTGACGGATCTCCATCTCCATCGCAGCCCGGGCGCCGAGCAGCAGGATCAGAAGGCTCACCACCGTGGCCAATACCGGACGGTGGATAAAAATATCGGTAAATCGCATTATTCAGACGCCTCCTGCGATTCACCTGACTCGTCCTGAATCTCGACCGGCTGACCGGCCCGCAGGCGCAGCAAGCCCTTCGATACCACGGTCTCGCCTTCGCCGAGTCCGGCCAGAATGGCGACCCGGGTGTCGCGGGTTTCGCCGGTGTCGACGGTGCGGCGGGTGACAACCTGGGTACCCTCGTCGTTTTTGCCCACGACAAAGACAAAGTCACCGTAAGTGTTGTAGGAGACCGCAGTGCGGGGCACTGTCACCACTTCGTTGTCCCTGGGCTGGCTGGTCATCACCGTCGCAAACATGCCGGGCCGAAGCAGGTTCTCCTTGTTGTCGAGGGTGGCCCGGATTCGTACGGTGCGGGTTTCCGGGTTGACGGAGGTGTTGATCGCGCTGACCGTGCCTTCGAAAATCTGGTCCGGTACCGCAGCCACAGTCGCCCGCACCGGATAGCCGGTTGCCACGTTAGGCAGGTTCTTTTCCGACAGGGTATAGTCGACGTAGATCGGATCCAGCATGTTGATCTCGACAATGGGCGTGCCCGTGGCAATGTACTCACCCTGGTCGACCATCCGGATGCCCAGCCGGCCGTCAAACGGTGCGCGGATGATCTTTTTGCTCAGTTGGGCTTCGGCTTCGTTCACCCGGGCGCGGGCGGCGTCGAAGTTGGCCTTGGCTTCATCGTACTGGGACTGGGAGACGGCGCGTTTGGGCAGGAGGTTGGAGACCCGCTTGAACTCCTGTTCGGCGAGTTGGGCTTCCGCCCGACGGGTCCGGAGTGCCGCTTCATCAATCGCGGAATCGATGCGAATAAGCACGTCACCTTTTTTGACGGTGTCGCCGGACTCGAAATTGACGGTCTCAACGACGCCGGGTACTTCGTTGGCAACCTCAATCCCGTTGACCGCTTCGATACTGCCAACGGCCTTGATCGCTGGTGTCCAGAGTTCTTTTTGGGCCTGGACCGCGGAGATCTGTGCGGGCGGACGCGGCTGCCCCATCTTTTCTTGCATCTGGCCAAACTGGTAAAACTTGTAGCCAAAAATGCCGCCAAGGACGACGCCGAGGAAGATGATAACGATCACGAAGCGGGAGGCAGTACGCATAGTTCGGGTCCTGGGAATCGGGCTTTATATGTAAGTCATAAAACATAGCATCCTATAAAAGTCCGGTAGGTGTTGTCACCGGTTTGTCAGTATTTCTGCGTAGCCTATTCAGACAGTTGCGCCAATTTGGCGCCATTGGACTGACCGTGAAGGGGATGCTGGTATTGTCGGTCAGGTAAGTGACAGAATTACGAACGGACTCTAGTGAAGGATCAGCGCATGCAGTGGATTCTCGGCCTCGCTCTGGCGGCTGCCGTCTTTGTCATTCTGAAACAGTGGGGCGCCCTGACGCCCGAGAAGCAGAAATCGGCAATCTGGAAGATTGTTCTGGTGGCGGGCGGAGCGCTGCTGGTATTCATGGTTTTGACGGGGCGCGTGCACGTGTTGACCGCGGCTGTGGCTGCGCTGCTCCCGCTGTTGCGAAAACTGCCGGCGGCGTTGAAGTATATTCCCCAGTTTCGCCAGAATTTCCGGACCGGTGCCGGTGCCGAAGCGGATGAGGGCCAACATCGCAGAGCGGCATCCCATGGCAATATGTCCAAGCAGGAAGCCTGTGAGGTGCTTGGGGTGCAGGCGGGATGCAGTGACGAGGACATTATCGTCGCCCATCGGCGGCTGATCCAGAAACTGCATCCTGACCGGGGTGGCAACGATTACCTTGCCGCCAAGATCAACGAGGCCAAGAGTGTCCTGCTGAGTCGCTCTCGGGCCTGACGCTCAGGGCAGGATATCAACCTTCACCTCAAAGCTGCGATTTTCTCCCCGACTGCTGCTGACACTGTAGGTAATGCCGGACCGCTGGCTGCTCGCCTGTGTCGAGGTGCCGCCCAATGACACCCATTGCCCGGGTTCTACCCTGCGAACGGTGACCAACGCCTCGGTTTCGTACCCGGGCAGCGACGCCGGGTCCTCTTCGAATGAAACAATATTCAATTCAATGGCGCGGTCGGAAATGACCTGTGGGCTCACCAGGAAACCGCTCCGGGTCTCGACCTGTTCGAGAATGGCTGCGGGATTCCGTCCGCCCTGAATAACGATTGGAAGCGTGCTGATCTGGCCCGAGGTCACATGGGCCGAGTGTCCATCCTGCACCACCAGGCTGCGCTGACGGGCATTGTTGGTGCTGGTGACCTTGCGCTCGACATTTACGTTGACCCGGTCCTCCGAGCCCGAGATGCTGGCACCAGATCGCTTGCCGCCGATGTCTTCCCGGGACCGAACCGTGATACGCAGCTGCACGGCGGCCACATCCAGGGTGCCGATCAGCATGCCAATTTCGTCGAGCAATTGCGCCTCCCCGCGAACTACCACCTGTTGTCCCCGTGCAACCACCGTCAGCGCCGAGTCTTTATAGAGTGCACGGATCTGGCTGGCGACATCGTCGGCAGGCCGGTTATGAAGCTCGTAGACGCGGGCCCCGGATTGCGCCAGGGCGCCCGCCGAAAGCAGACAAAGGGACAGAAGCAGCACCAACGCCGCAGCCAGGGTGCCGGCGCGGTATTGGAGGTAGGAGGACGTTTGTTGTGTCATTTCTGCTCCTGACCCTGCCATCGAACTTCAAAAAGTCGGGGCAATGGGGTTGCCAAGGTGAAAACCGGGGGTATATATTGAAAAGCATGAAGACGACACACGCGACCTGTCAATTGAATGTTCTGCAAGCTTTCGGTGAAAAACCGATGGCGGCAGTCGCTACTGTGTTTTCTTGGTGGTTTGGTTATGGCTTTTATTTTAGCCAGAGCCCGGGCCGCCCGTAAGATCTTCATCGACCGAACAACGAGGAAGGCAGCCCGGCAGAAACCCAGGCTGCCACCGGACTCAAAAAGCCCCGACTGGTAGCCCAGCCGGGGCTTTTTCGATTCTGATACAGGGAAACAGGAACAGTGATATGAACATGCCGCCCAGCACTGACGCTCTAGAGGCCACTGATGCAATGAGCGAGGCCGCGCCCGATGCCGCACCAGAGCTTCGCCAGGAAGTGGCTTTGCCCACTCCCGCCGCCCTGCGCCAGCAACTTCCGGTTGATCTCTCGCTGGCCAGACAGATTGCCGGCAAGCGCGAGGCGATCCGCAAGGTCCTGCGGGGGGAGGATGACCGGACCCTGATCGTAATGGGGCCTTGTTCCATTCACGATGAAGTGGCGGCGTTGGAATACGGTGAAAAACTCAAAGCCCTGTCGGATGCGGTGAGCGGCCGGTTCCTCATTGTGATGCGAGCGTACCTCGAGAAACCACGAACCACCGTAGGCTGGAAAGGTCTGCTCTACGATCCCGAGCGGACCGGATCCGGCGATCTGAATGCCGGGCTGGTGCGCTCCCGCCGGTTGCTGCTGAACCTCTCCGAGATGGGCCTGCCGCTGGCGACCGAGGCGCTCAGCCCCTTTGCAATGGACTACCTGGGTGATCTGGTTAGCTGGACGGCCATCGGCGCCCGCACCACCGAATCCCAGATTCACCGGGAGCTGGTCAGCGGACTGCCCATGCCGGTCGGCTTCAAAAACGGAACCGATGGGAGCATCGGGGTGGCGGCGAATGCCATGAAGTCCGCCGCCCACTCCCATCACCACATGGGGGTTTCCAACACCGGTGCGCCGGTAATGATTACTACCGCGGGCAATCCCGATACCCATCTGGTGCTGCGCGGCGGTCGGGGCGTGACCAATTACGATGCGGACAGCATTGCGGCGGCGATCCGGTCCCTGTCGGATGCCGGGCTGTCGTCCGCGATAATGGTCGATTGCAGTCACGACAACGCCTGCAAGCAGGCTGAGCGTCAGTTGGACATTGCCCGGCAGGTGATGGCCCAGCGCAAAGCCGGCAATGCCCATGTACGGGGTCTGATGCTGGAAAGTTTCCTGGAGCCCGGCCGACAAAATGACGGTGACGACCTGGTTTACGGTTGCTCCATCACCGATCCGTGCCTGGGGTGGGACCAGACGGAGGCTCTGATCCGCTCACTGTAGAAAGCAGGAGCTGACCGGCCAACAGCAGCAGAACGCCGCCCATCATGCGGTCGAGCCAGTGTCCGAACCGATTGAAGCCGCGGCGGACCCGGGGCAGGGTAAAAAACACGGCCACCAGAGCAAACCACAGCGCCGTGGCGGCGGCCATGTAGAGACCGTAACCGGCCTGCAGCGCAATGGGCGTGCCCGGATTGATCACGACGGAAAATAGTGACACGAAGAACAGCGTGGCCTTGGGATTCAGCGCGTTGGTCAGGAAGCCGAGGCGCAGGGCCGCAATCCTCGACTGTGCCGCTCCGGGGCCAGCGTCGACGTAGATGCCATTGGCGCGGGACCGCAGGCACTGCACCGCAATCCAGGTCAGGTACAGGGCGCCGACCACTTTCAGGATGTTGAACAGCCATACAGACTGTTGAATGATCAGGCCTATGCCCAGCAACGAGTAGGCCACATGCAACAGAATGCCCAGGCCGATGCCGACGGCGGTGAGAAGGGCGTTTTTCCGGCTCTGGCTGAGTGCCTGCCTGAGCATCACCGCAAAATCCGGCCCCGGGCTGGCGACTGCCAACAGGTGCACGAGGGCCACGGTCAGGAATTCCGGCCAATAGCTTTGCACGTCATTGTTCCCCTGATCTTCTGGTTCTTGAAGCCACAGCTTAAGCCAATTCATCGGTGATTTCTCGTGCGCGCAACCGCAATCGGTCAGCCGCGGGCAGTCGATACTTCTATACTGTTGAATGGTTATAGACCCACCTCTGCCCGCCACGCTGGATGGGCGGCTGCAAGGAGATGTCAGAATGGAAAAGCGAGAAGTCGACGTTGCCATCATCGGAGTGGGTACCGCCGGCATGGTGGCGTACCAGCGAGTTCGGAAAGTCACCGATCGGGTCCTGCTGATCGAAGCAAACCGTTACGGAACCACCTGCGCGAGGGTCGGGTGCATGCCGAGCAAGCTGCTGATCGCGGCCGCCGATAATGCCAATCAGATGGCCAAGGCACCTTTATTTGGTGTTTCAGCCGGCAGTATCCGGATTGATGGCAGGGCGGTCATGAAACGGGTCCGTCAGGAGCGGGACCGCTTCGTCGCCTCGGTAGTGGACTCGGTCGACAAATTTCCTGACGCCCATCGCCTGTTCGGGCACGCCCGGTTCGCCGGTCCGCACCGGTTGATGGTCGAGGTTGGCAATGGTGAAGAGCAGGAAGTTCGGGCGGGGCGCATAATCATTGCCACTGGGTCCCGGCCGAATATCCCGGGTTTTCTGAAAGAGGCCAAGGACCGGTTGGTGGTCAACGACGATCTGTTCGAATGGCAGGATCTGCCGGAATCCGTGGCCGTATTCGGCCCCGGCGTCATCGGTCTTGAACTTGGTCAGGCACTGGGTCGTCTCGGAGTCCGGGTCAGGATGTTCGGGGTCGGTGGTGCCATAGGGTCCATCCAGGACGAATCGATCCGGCAGTACGCGCTGGAAGCCTTCAACCGGGAGTTTCCGCTCGATCCGGACGCCGATGTCCGGAAGGTTGAGTGCACCGGCGAGGGTGTCAGGATAAGCTTCCGCGACCCGGACCGGGGTGCCGTGACTGAAACCTTTGAGTACCTGCTGGCTGCAACGGGCCGGCGCCCCAATGTCGATGGGTTGGACCTCCAGAATGCCGACATCGAACTGGACGACCAGGGCATGCCCCTGTTCGATCCCCATACCCTCCGGTGCGGAGACAGCCACATCTTCATTGCCGGCGATGCCAACAATGCCCTGCCGTTGTTGCACGAAGCCGCAGATGAGGGACGCATTGCCGGTGACAACGCCGCCACCTACCCGGACGTTCGGGCCGGTCTGCGGCGGACGCCGCTGTCGGTGGTATTCACCGATCCCCAGATTGCCTCGATCGGCCTGACCATTGATCAGGTGGATGAGCGGTGTCGGGGGTGCTTCGCGGTCGGCGAGGTCTCGTTCGAGGATCAGGGCAGGAGCCGGGTCATCGGCAAGAATGTGGGCCTATTGAGGGTCTATGGCGAGCACGGCACGGGGTTGTTGATGGGAGCCGAGATGTTCGGCCCTGCCGCCGAGCACATTGCCCATTTACTGGCCTGGTCGGTGCAGCGCCGGCTGGCGGTCAGTGAGATCCTCGAAATGCCGTTCTACCATCCCGTGATCGAAGAAGGCCTGCGCACCGCCTTGAAACAGCTGAATCGCAACCTCAGTATTGGCCCTGAGCCGGCTGAAGGCTGCACCGAGTGTGGGCCGGGCGTCTAGCGGCCCAAAGGCTTTCATGGAAGAAATGGGCGACGCTAAAGGCCACGGTAAAGTGGGTGAGTGCGAACGTCAGGGTCTTTGATAATCATCAGCTATGCGAATCGTAAAATAGATAGTGATACCGTGAGGCTATCGATGGGATTGGCGAACTCCACTTCCTGTATCCGGATGGCCCTTTTACAGTGGACACCATAGTAATCAACCACCGTTAAGGAGGCTCACGATGGGCAAGAACTTTATTGGCCTGGACACGGAAAAGACCGAACAGCTGGCAGGTTCACTGAACGACCTGCTCTCCAACTACCAGATTTTCTACATGAACGTGCGCGGTTACCACTGGAACATCAAAGGTGACAACTTTTTCGAGTTACATGTGAAATTCGAGGAACTGTATGACGACCTTCTGCTCAAGATCGATGAGATTGCAGAGCGCGTGCTGACGCTCGGGCATCGGCCGGCACACGCCTACAGCACTTACATCGAGAAGTCGGAAGTGCCCGAGCGCAAGGACGTGTCTGATGGCCGGGAGGCGATGGAAAACATCGTCGACAGCTTCGCCAAGTTGATTGGCAAGCAGCGCAAACTGCTAAGCCTTGCCGGCGATGCCGAGGACGAGGGCACGGTCGCCCTGATGAGCGATTACATATCCCAGCAGGAGAAAACCGTCTGGATGTATCGCAGTTACCTCGGCCACTAAGTCCGACACAACTGCAGAAGGGGCGCCGGTATGGCGCCCTTTTTGTGGGGTTTCCGAACTCGAGCCACGCCCTGCGGACTAGACCGCCGAGGTCATTGAGCCGGTAGCGGAGTCGTCGAAGCGCACGTCCAGTGGCGGTACCTGTTGGTGCAGGAACCACTTCTCCGTGACCACCTTCCGCGTAAACCATTGCGAGCGCATCAGTGTGCTGGCCAAAGGCATCTTGACCCAGTCCGGTACCTGCCAGCCTTGGTCCATATCGGTGGCGCGGTTGCCAAAGCGTTCGGCAATGGCATCGCCGTAGACCTGCAGCGACGATGCGGAGTAGTCCGCGGCGTGAAGTATGACGTCGGCCGCCATCAGCGCCGACTCAACCGCAGGCCGTATACCCTCGCCACTCTGGGTGTATGCCAGTCCAGCGGAGTCGCCAATCAGCAGGACGCCATCGTCTACCAGTGGCCGCTCGGCGTGGGCGTACAACAAATAGGCATGGCCTTTGAACCGCCCCGGCAGGTCTTCTGGAATGCGCCCTGAGTCTTTCATGTCCTGAACAAAACTTTCCAAATGCTCGGTCAGCTTGTGATTGTCCTCGCGCCCGAGTCCGATGTTCAGATAGTTGCCCTTCCTGAACACCCAGGCGTAGCCCTTGAGGTCCCGACAGAACCAGAGCTCCGGCGTGTCACCCCGGGCTTGGCACGCCTGGGCCTGCTCCGGTGTCATCTCGAACTCCACTTCCTTGGCGGCCACCACAGTCTCGTGGCTTCCGGGGCCCTCGCCCAGTAACCGCGCAACCGGGCAGAAGTGGCCACCGGCTCCAACTACCAGGGGGGCTTCCCAGGTATTGTTGATCTGCCAGTTACCAGCTTTGCGGACAATGCTTTTGACCGGCGTGGACAGAATTTTCCGTACCGTCACCCGATCGAGCAGGTAGTCGTCAAATTCACAGCGACGAATACCGTAGCTGACCACCTCGCCGTGGTCGTTCTCCACGGCGGGCTGCCCCATCATGCCGATGCGAAAGCGCCGAATCGGCTGCAGCGTTCGAACCCGGCGATAGTCTTCCTTATCAATGTGCAGGGTTTCCATGACCGCCGGTGTCACCCAGCCGGCGCAGGTCTTGTCCCTCGGGAAATCCTGTTTGTCGATGACCAGAATACGCTTGCCGCTGTCCTGCAGGCTGTGGGCAAGAGTCGAGCCGGCCGGCCCGGCACCGACAATAATCAGATCGTAGTATTCCATCAGACGTTCTCCGGCGCTGCGGGACGGGTGTAAAGGTCCTTCCGGTTCTGCGGCAGGTCATTATTCGTGCCGTGGGTGAACACAACCTGAAACAGCTGCAGGGAGCCGGCGCGGAATGCGGCAATGGAGCCGGCCAGGTACATCCGCCAGGCACGGGTAAAGTGCTCATCGTACATTTCCGATACGGTGTCCTGATTCTCGTTGAACCGCTCCATCCAGTGCGTCAGGGTCTGGGCATAGTGCAGACGGAGGTTTTCGACATCCAGGACCGAGAAGTCACCCTGTTCACAGATCTCTATGAATTCACCGATGCTCGGTGGATAGGCGCCAGGGAAAATCCGTTTCTCGATCCATGCATTCATCAGCATGGGGCGATTCCGGCCGATGCTGTGAAGCAGCGCCATCCCGCCTGGCTTGAGGCTGCGCTTGATCAGCTCGGCCAGTGCCGGGTAATTTTCCTTGCCCACGTGTTCCAGCATTCCGATTGAGACGAAGGCGTCGTACTGGCCCTCGATATTCCGGTAGTCGTCCTCCACGTAATCAATCAGGTGATCCAGCTCCTGCCGACGGGCTTCTGCGCGGGCATAGGCAAGCTGTTCCCGGGAAATGTTGTAGGAGTGCACCTTCACCCCATAATGGCGGGCCATGTAGCGGGCCAGTCCGCCCCAGCCACAGCCGGCTTCCACCACCGTCATGCCGGGCTTCAGCCGCAGCTTGCGACAGACGTGCTCCAGCTTGGCAAGTTGGGCCTGTTCCAGGGTCAGATCCGGTTGCTCATAATAGGCGCAGGTGTACTGCATTTCAGCGCGATCCAGCCACAGCTGGTAGAACTCGTTGCCAAGATCGTAGTGGTGGTGGATGTTTTCCCTGGCTTCCGAGATGCCCGTGGATCTCGGATTGTGGTTGCGCCAGAGTGCATCGAGCCATCTTGGCCATTTCTGGCGGGCCGCGTGGACCGACCGGTACAGGGTTTCCATCAGATCCGGCAGTTCGCCTTCCACCTCCAGGCGACCGGCGCTGTAAAGGTCGCCGAACGCGAGATTGGGGTTGGCCACCAGCGTGTACAGGGCCTTCGGATCAGTCAGACGCAGGACAAACCGGGCCTCCTGTCCCTCGGGTTCGATCACATCGCCGTTCCACAACCGGAACCGGAGGGGCGGTGAGCCTGCCATACGCATCAGTTTGGCGACGAGCCAGCGTTCGTAATGGTGCGGTTGCCGATCGGTCTGGGTTTCTTCCAGTGGCAGGGTCAGCACGTGTGCCTTGTGTTCGGGATCTGTGCGCTCGGTTTTTTGGGCAGTGCTCTGAGTCATGGGTCCTTCTCTCCCTTCCTGTCTACTCTCAACATCACTGTCACGGATGACGACTTTTCCTAAGGGCTTGTCCCGACTACCGATCTGAGAATCGCCGGTGCTGTTCTCAGTATAGGAAACGTTCAGAGTTTGTCAGGTTCGGGGGAAATTCCGGGGGGAACCGCGCAAAGAAGGCCGGTTTTTCACGAAGAGGGAGAAAAACCGGGCTCAGGGGCCCGGTTTTCGGAGGTCAGTAAGTGGCGCTCATCCCGAACCACTCGGGGAAGATCACAATCATCGCCAGTACCAGTATCTGGATCAGGATGAATGGGATGATGCCGCGGTATATATCGATGGTTTTCACCTCCGGCGGCGCCACCCCTTTCAGGTAGAACAGCGAGAACCCGAAGGGGGGGGTCAGGAAGCTGGTCTGCAGGTTCATGGCGATCAGGATGGCGAACCACAGCATGTTGATGCCCATGGCTTCGGCTACCGGCGCCAGGATTGGCACGATGATGAAGGAAATCTCCACGAAGTCGATGAAGAAGCCCAGGATCAGGATGACCAGCATCGACAGAATGATGAAGCCCCACTCGTTGCCCGGCAGGGCATGTAGCCAGTCCTCCAGCAGGTAGTCGCCACCGGTGTAACTGAACACCATGGAGAAGGCGGTCGCACCGATCAGGATGGCAAACACCATGGCGGTGACCTTCACGGTGTCCTTGGAGCTGTCCCAGATCATCTGGAACGAGAACTGCCGATAGATGATGGCCAGAACAACGGCGCCGACGCCGCCAAGCGCGGAGGACTCGGTCGGGGTGGCAATACCGCTGAAGATGGAGCCCAGCACTACAATGATCAATGTCAGCGGCGGAACGATCGCCAGCAGTGCGGACACGACCTCCTGTTTGCGGGAGCGGGTCGGGTCGGCCGGCATGGCGGGTGCGGTCTCCGGTTTCAGGCGGGTCATGATCAGGATGTAGATGATATAAAGGCTAACCAATACCACGCCCGGCCACACCGCGGCCTTGAACAGGTCGCCCACGGGCAGACCGATGACATCACCAAGGATGATCAGGATGATTGACGGAGGCACGATCTGGCCCAGGGTACCGGACGCGCAGATGGTGCCGGTGCTCAGGCGCTTGTCATACTTGTGCGCCAGCATGACCGGCAGAGAGATCAGGCCCATGGCCACCACACTGGCCCCCACCACACCGGTGGACGCGGCAAGCAGGGCGCCCACCAGAATGGTGGAGATGGCAAGCCCGCCGGGCAAGCCGCCAAAGAGGCGCCCCATGGAGGTGAGCAGCTGCTCAGCCAGCCGGGTGCGCTGCAGGACAACCCCCATGAAAATGAACAGGGGCACCGCCATCAGCACGGTATTCTGCATCACACTCATGATGCGGAACGGCATGAATGCGAACAAATCCATGCCTTCGGAGTAGATGCCGAAAAACAGCGCGACACCGCCGAAGGTGAACGCCACCGGAAAACCCAGCATCAGCATCAGCATCGCGACGCCGAACATAATCATACCGATCATGCCAGACCTCCTGCGCTGTGCTCGCTTGAGTAGCTTTTCTCGCCCGACAGGACGCGGATAGCGTAAGTGATCATGCCAATGCCGCTGGTTGCGATAAAGAACGCGGTGATGGGGATGATCGACTTGATGAGATAGCGATGGGGCAGGCCGCCGGGATCGCCGCTGCCTTCACCCATGTTGTAGGAATCCAGCGCGAAACTGTAGCCGTAGGTCCCGATCAGGTAGGCAAACGGGATGACAAAGATCACAGCGCCCACCATATTGACCCAGGCTTTCGCCGTGTTGTTCCAGTTGGTGTAGAAGACGTCGACCCGAACATGACCGTCCGTGCGCAATGCGTAAGGGATACCAAATAGAAAGACGATGGAATATAGATGCCATTCCATTTCCTGCATGCCAATCGATACTTCGTTGAATGCGTAGCGGGAAACCACGTCGTAAAATACGTTGGCTGCCATCAGTATCATTGCGATACAGGCGATCCAGCCACAGAGGTTGGACAACCGGGTCAGGCCCTCGTCCAGTTTGATAATCCACCGCATTGATAATCCTCCGCCAAGCGGGTTGGCGCTTTTTCAGCTGCTATAAACGACAAAACCGGGACCCCTCAGAGAGCGATCCCGGCTCAGTACTGGCCGTTATCTTACTCGACTTCGGCCATTGTGTTGAGGTAAGCGCGCTCGGAAATGTCCGTGTAAGCGCGGCTCATCTCCAGGTAGTCTTCCTGAGACTCAACGATCTTGCTGGCGAGTTCATCACCTGCAGCGGCTTCGTTCAGAAGCTTCTGGTTGGCCTCATACATGGCATGGAAAACTTCCTTCGGGAAAGTCTTGATCTGCACGTCCGGATGCTCTTGCTTGATGCTGGCCCAGGCCTTGGCGTTTTCGTGCTGGGATTCGATCAGCATGTCATAGGCCGCGGTACGCATGGAGATGCGCAGGATTTCCTGCAGGTCGGCGGGCAGTTTTTCCCAGACCTTCTTGTTGACCAGGAACTGCAGCTCGGTCGCCGGCTCGTGCCAGCCGGTGTAGTAGTAGTCAGCAATCTGCTGGAAACCCAGACGCAGATCCAGAGCCGGACCTACCCACTCAGCCGCATCGATGGTGTTACGCTCAAGCGCGGTGTACAGCTCGCCCGGGGCGATGTTGGTGGGGCTGACACCGACCTCGGCGAAAACCTCGCCAGCGAAGCCGGGAATCCGCATCTTCAGGCCCTGAAGGTCGTCGACCGACTTGATTTCCTTGCGGAACCAGCCGCCCATCTGGATGCCGGTGTTGCCGCCCGGGAAGGACATCAGGTTGTGCGGTTCATACACTTCCTGCATCAGGTCCATGCCGTCGCCGTAGTAGAACCAGGCGTATTGCTCCAGTGCCGTCATGCCGAAGGGCATGCTGGTAAAGAACAGGGTGTTCGGTACCTTGCCTTTCCAGTAGTAAGAGGCGGAGTGGCCCATGTCGTACTGGCCGGCTTTGACCATGTCGAACACACCGAACGGTGCCTTGTGCTTGTTGGCGGAATCGATGCGGATGCGCAGGCGGCCATCGGACATCTTCTCGGCCATGGCCGCCATGTTCTTGGTGGCGTCACCAAAGATCGGGAAATTTGGGCCCCAGGTTTCTGCGAGACGGAGAGTAAACGTTTCCTGTGCGAATGCCTGTGAGGCGGCAAAGGTAGTTGCCACAGCCAGCACAGCCGCGGAAAGAACAGAACGGATCTTCATTGCTCTTCTATCCTCTTATCATTTTTGTATTTAGAGCGCCTTCCTTTGGGAAGGGACAACTCTTAACGGTAGTTCAAGTTAACAATTATCGTTAGGAAACGGAATGAAAAACCCGGTCACTACGACGTAGGTCGTAGGGCCTGCTAAACATCATCCATCCGGCCTATCTGGCGCGCGAGCCGCATCGCCTCATGTTCTTCGAGCGCCTTGAGATCTTCCAGCAAGGTTTTGGCCTCGGGTATCTCCGCCTTGCCGATCAGAGCGTCGTAAAGGTCCATGACCTGGTCGTGGAAATCAAATATTTCCCGTTCGATGCCGTCAAAATCCAGATCTGCATAGTGGGTATCGCAAGTGCGATGGGATTTGATCGGCTTGTGACTGGCATAGTCGTACAGTCGGGTTTTCATCGCCTTGGCGTCCGCCTGTTTTTCAAACTCGGCGACGGCCTGCTCCAGCTTGGCTTCGTGGCTGCTGACGTAATCGAGCAGCGCACTGGCCCTCTCATTGGTATTCAGGGCGGCCGATTCGTGCAGGCACTCGGCCAGGTAGGCGTGAAGCTGGCGGGTCCAGTCGATGAGATCCTCGAAGGTTTTGATTTCCATGGCAAACTCCTTGGGCCGGGTTTGTCGTTTCCTGATGATTTGTCTTTCAGTCTAGTCAAGAATCTGCCGGGTCGCGTCGGGGTGACAGCGGCACGGTGCTGTTAAACCGGGAGGGCGAAACCGGCAGGTAAACCGCTTCGGCCTTGCGTCGCCACGTCCGGAATCTGGCGAGTGACGGCTTTTCCACCGAATAGTGGATGGCGCTGGCCAGGGCCAGAGCAGTTGTCAGTGCCAGTATCACGCCCAGCCAGCCGGGCAGGCCGGCCTCGTAGCTCCAGCCGATCACCCCGTAGCCGATGTTCTGGTGCACCAGGTAGAGGCTGTAGGACAGGCTGCCCAGCCAGAGCATAGGGCGATTCGACAGCCAGTTCATGCGCCCGGCCACCGCCAGGGCGAACACCGCAAAGCAACCCAGCACGAACAGGCTGTAAGGCAGTTTATAGGCAACCAGGCCGTGGCCGATACTCAGGGCCAGAAGGGTGTTGTCGAACGCCGATCCGCCTCCGTAGCGGTGCCGACGGTAAATCAGCATGCCGGCGACGAACAGGGGCGCATACTTGACAAACAACAGGTCCTTGACGAGAAACTCCAGCTCCGGTGGTATCTGTTTCCACCACAACGCCCCGGCATAGGAGACAATCACCCAGGCGGCGAGCGCGAGCCGGAGGTGCTGCCAACGGCGCAAGCCAAAGAACAGGAGCGCCATCCAGCTGTAGAAGGTGACTTCCACCACCAGGCTCCAGTAGGCGCCATCGACGTGGGCCTTGCCGAAGTATTCGTGCAGCAGGGTGGTGTTCAGAAGGGCAACTTCGAGTGGGACCGCCCGGCTCTCGGGACCGAGCCAATGCACGGACAAAAAGGTAAGGACAATGGCGGCCCAGAGTGCAGGCAGCAAACGGAAGGCGCGGGCCAGCCCGAACCAGCTGGCTTTGCTGGTGCGCTCCAGGGTCATGAAGATCACAAAGCCGCTCAGAATAAAGAACAGGTGGACTCCATAACGGCCGAAGAGCAGAGTGGCTGTGGCGGCCTCGGGCAGTTCAAACCCGTGGCCATAGAGCTTGTCGTAGTATGGCAGGTAATGAAACAGCACCACGGCCAGAGCGGCGAGGCCGCGCAGGGCATCAAGGCTGGCTAGTCGGCTGGGTGATGAGGCCATGAATCGCTTCCCGTTGGATGAAGCTATAATAGCCTGCTTTGCCGGGCGGCAATACGGTTTGGAACTACCATTTGCTTGCGGCGCCTATACGATGTGTTAATAGATGCCGGGCCGGGACTCCGGCTCCGGGACAACGCAAGGAGTTGCTGTCATGACTACCCCACTCGGCGTGATTGAAGGCTTTTACGGCCCCCTGTGGAACTGGCAGGAGCGCCGTCAGCTGGTACGCTCACTGGCTCCCCACGGCTACAGGTTCTATCTGTATGCGCCCAAGGCCGATGCCTTCCTACGGCGTCGCTGGCAGGAACCGCATCCGCCGGCACTTGCGGCCGAGTTGGCCGAGTTCGGTCGTTTTTGCCGGTCCGAAGGAGTGCGATTCGGCATCGGCTTGAGCCCGTTCGAAATCTTCAACAACTTTAACGAACAGGCCCGGGAAGCCCTGGCGGCCAAACTTAGCTGGCTGGACCGCATCGGCATCGATGAGCT
The DNA here is from genome assembly GCF_030238305.1 of Marinobacter albus. NCBI lineage: Bacteria > Pseudomonadati > Pseudomonadota > Gammaproteobacteria > Pseudomonadales > Marinobacteraceae > Marinobacter > Marinobacter albus. Next base: position 477,840 of record NZ_JASSQD010000001.1, read on the forward strand.
GGCGATCCTGTTTGACGACATGCGCTCCGGCGCGCCAGATCTGGCCCAGACCCAGGCCGATATTGTGCACTGGGTCCGGGAGCGAACCTCGGCTGGCCAGATCAGCATCTGCCCCAGCTACTATTCGGACGATCCGGTGCTGGACCGGGTCTTCGGAGAGCGGCCGTCCGATTACCTGGTGACCCTGGGGCGCAAGCTCGATCATTCTGTGAATATTTTCTGGACCGGGGAGGAGGTCTGCTCGAGGGAGATCTCGCCGGGACATCTGAAGCGGATCGGGAATTTGCTGGGGCGCAAACCGGTGTTGTGGGACAACTACCCAGTAAATGATGGCGATCGGATGTCCCAGCACCTGCATCTGCGTGGCTTTACCGGGAGACCGGCGGCGAATGCGGCCCACCTTACCGGCCACGGAATCAATCCGGCGTTGCAACCGACACTGACGGCCATTCCGGCCATCACACTGGCTGAATCCTACCGGCTGGGGCCCGAGTACCAGTACGGTCAGGCCTTTCGTCACGCAGCCCGTGAAATACTGGGGCGGGAGCTGGCGGAGCAGATCCACACCGACCTGCTGGTGTTGCAGGATGGGGGGCTGGGTCGAATCGGGGATGAAAAGCGCCAAAGTCTGTTGCGAACCTACGACGCTTTCGACCATCCGGCGGCCAATGAAATCCTGCGCTGGCTGATGGGGGAATTCCAGGTTACCGATGAGATGGTGGCCACCCAGTAGGCCGGACCCTCACTGGAGGTAGTATTCGACCGTGGAAACCACCCGAACCGTCTTGACCGGCTGCTGTCCTTCCATGACGCCCGGGGCCTGATCCCGGGCGAGAATCTGGAACACACCCTGATTGGCCCGGCGCAATCCCCCCAGTTCAGCATCGGCGTCCTTGGCAAACTGTGCCGCCGCTTCCCGTGCTGAGGCTGTGGCCTCGGCGATCATGTCCGGTTTGATGTCATTCAGGCCGTTGAACAGGTAGGTGGGGCCGGCCGGGCCAAAGTCTGACGACAGCACCACCCCGGAATCCACCAGCTCGCTCACGCCTTGGGCTGCGCGCTGGATTTTTGCGATCTCGTTGGCGCGCACCATCAATGTCTGATTGATGATGAACTTATGCTCGCCGTTGTTGCCCTGGTAAGGGTTGGCCCGGGTATCGGTGACATCCAGGCGCTGGAGTTCGACCTTGGTTTCCTCGATGGCCTGGAGCTTCAGGAACGCCATGATGGCTTCCCGGCTCTTTCGGGCAAGGTCCTGAGCCTCGGCCAGGGTGTTGCCGGTGGCGACAAAGCGAATTGGCCACAGGGCCAGGTCCGCGTCCACTTCCCGCTCGGCCACGCCTTTCACGGTGACGTAACGGTCACCGGTGCGCAGATCGGTCAGCCCGTCGGCAATCAGTGATGCGGACAGGATGATGCTGATGCCGATGATGAGGGCGACGAGAACTTTCATGGCGGTTTCCTTGTGTTGCGAGACCCAGCGGCCGGGGAGTGCTGCTATCCTTGAATCAGGGTCAAGGTTAGCGCCTTGTGACAGAGGCGAAAAGGGGGGTGGCCGTGGTAAAGGTTGAACTTGTGCAGGGCAACATAGCGTCGCAGCCGGACATGGATGCCGTGGTCAATGCAGCCAACGCCCGCCTGCTGCCGGGCAGTGGCGTTGCCGGTGCCATTCACAGTGCTGCCGGCCCGGGGCTTGCTGAGGAATGCCAGGCACTGGCCCCGATCTCGCCTGGTCAGGCCGTGATCAGTTCCGGGCACAGGCTGCCAAACCGGTATGTTATCCACTGCCTGGGGCCAGTGTACGGTGTGGACGAGCCGTCTGATCAGCTTCTGGGAGATTGTTATCGCAACGCACTCATGCTTGCAGAACAGCACCAACTGCGCTCGGTGGCGTTTCCTGCAATCTCCACGGGCGTGTTTGGCTATCCGGTGGACAAGGCGGCCGTGGTCGCCTTCGAGGCAATCGCCCGGTTGGCGCCCACGCTCAATTCCGTCCGGCTTATCCGTCTTGTGCTGTTCAGTGATTCGGACCACAGGGTGTTCCGGACGGCGCTCAGTCGCAGCGGGTTGAACCCGACTGGCTGAAGCGGGCGGTCATGGCTGCCCGTTCCCGTTCAGGATCGCGAAACTCCACCGGCAGCGGCTGAATAAAATACAGGAAGTCACCGCGTTGGCGGTATTCCTCGACCGCCGGAGCCGTCTGATTGTCGGGCCAGAACACGGGGGAGATTACGGCAACGGAGAGTTCCGGTGCGCGCTGCTCCAGCACCGCGACAGTACCCAGTCGTTCTTCGCTGTGGAAAGTGCCGGTGACATGGAGAATCTGATGGTCCGGAAAGGCTTCACGAGCCTCCAGGATGCTCACGGCCATGGTGTTGTCCCGCAGGAGCTGGGCCCGGTAGGTATTCTGCATGCGTTTGCTCATGGTCGGATCGCCGGCCCCGTGGCTGCCGGCAATGGCCGCCACAAATTTCGCCTGGTAGGCGGGCGTGTCGATAAAGGGATCCCGGGGTAACCGGCTGCGACGTTCCTCGGCCAGGGTGTCGAGGTAGTCCGCCCCTTTGCGCCCGACACAGCGCACGATGTCGGCCGGCGCATTGGCGGCGATCACGGGAATGGCCCGAGTTCGCGCAAATTCCACCAGTGGCCGGTAAGACGCCCGGTAGTTATCCCAGGCGGCGGTGTCTTCAATCAGCTCGGTTTCGCCAATCTGCCCGCTCAGGTAGCCGTCCAGTTCCGCTTGGTGGTCCAGTTCGAACTGCTCCATGGTCAGCACCTGATCCGGACGCTGACGGTAAAGTGCGGCCTGAAGCCGAGACTGGAGAAGATGCGAGCCGTGATGACCATGATACTCGCCCACCACAACGACATCGGCTGCAGATACCTGTCGGGCCAGCGCTGCCACATTCAGAACCCGGCCGGTCGTGGCCTCGACGATGCGGGTGTCATACTGGGTGTCAGGTGGTTCCAGTGTTGTCGTCATGGTCGAGCAACCACCAAGGCTGAGTAGTGCGATCAATAACAGGGTGGGCATTTGTAAATTCATGCCAGCAGTATACGAAAAGTCCGAGCGTTTGGTTGTGGATTGTGCCCAGCCCGGCCGATCTCGTAACCTCACCCGCAATATAGGGTAGAATCCCGGGTTTATCCTAGGCGATCCGCTCATGTCCCACCGCGCTCATCTGTTCTCCCTTCGTTTTGCCCATGCGTTTCGCGAGGCCTGCCTGGACGAACGGTACAGCGGCCGGAGATTGCTGAGGGATGTGCTGGCGGGCCTGACCGTCGGCATCATCGCAATCCCCCTGGCCATGGCCCTGGCGATCGCCAGCGGCGTTGCACCGCAGTATGGCCTTTACACCGCGATTGTCGCGGGTTGTGTCATTGCCCTGACCGGTGGCAGTCGCTTCAGCATTTCCGGACCCACCGCCGCCTTTGTGGTGATCCTGTATCCCGTTGCTCAGCAATACGGCCTGGGTGGCCTGTTGCTGGCCACGCTGATGTCGGGGGTTCTGCTGATCATCATGGCCCTGATGCGACTGGGTCGGTTCATTGAATACATCCCGGAGTCAGTGACCCTCGGATTTACCGGTGGCATTGCCGTGGTTATTGCCACCCTTCAGGTGCCCGATTTTTTTGGTTTGCCACTGGCCGGCCTGCCGGAACCCTACTGGGACAAGCTGTCGGCATTGGCGCAGGCGCTGCCGGCGCTGGATGCCATGAGTACGCTGGTTGCCGGCACCACGCTGGCGGTGATGTTGCTCTGGCCCCGCCTGAACACGCCGATCCCGGCGCACCTTCCGGCGGTGGTGGTTGGTAGCCTGCTGGCGCTCTTGCTCAACGCCGGGGGTGCATCCATCGACACGATCGGTTCCCGGTTCAGTTTCCTGTTGCCGGACGGCTCGGTCGGTGCGGGTATCCCGCCGGTTCTGCCGGAACTGGCCTGGCCCTGGCAGCGACCGGATGCCGGGGGGGAGCCGCTTGGCCTCTCCTGGTCGATGGTCCGGGAGCTGCTGCCATCCGCATTTGCCATAGCGATGCTGGGAGCCATCGAATCCTTGTTGTGCGCGGTGGTGCTTGATGGCATGACGGGCCGGCGCCACAGTGCCAACAGCGAACTCATGGGGCAGGGCATCGGCAACCTGGTCACTCCGTTCTTCGGTGGTATTACCGCCACTGCGGCAATCGCCCGCTCGGCAGCAAACTACCGCGCCGGGGCAGAGTCCCCGGTGTCCGCCGTGGTCCACTCCCTGGTGATTCTGCTGGCGCTGATATCCCTGGTCGGTGTTCTGGCCTACCTGCCGATGCCGGCCATGGCGGCACTGCTGGTGATTGTGGCGTGGAACATGAGTGAGGCTCCCAAGGCGGTCCACCTTCTGAAAACGGCGCCCCGCAGCGATATTCTGGTGTTTCTGACCTGTTTTTCGCTGACGGTAATCCTGGATATGGTCATCGCCATAACCACCGGTGTCCTGTTGGCTGCGGTACTGTTCATGCGCGAGATGGCGCAAATGACCCGGGTCACCGATATCACTAACAGCAAGCGGATTGGCGGCGCCGGTCTGCCCGAAGGCTGGCGGGTGTTCAAGATCAACGGGCCGTTGTTCTTTGCCGCTGCAGACCGGGTTTTCGGGGAGCTGGCGTCGCTGTCGCAGGAAGCGAGGGGCTTCATTCTCTACATGGACGGCGTCACGGTCCTGGATGCCGGTGGCCTGTCGGCGATGAACAAACTGATCAGCACCTGTCAGCGTGATGGCACGGAAGTGGTGCTCGCCGATCTGCAGTACCAGCCATTGAGGGCGCTGGCTCGGGCGGGTGTAAAGCCCATTGACGGGGTTAGCCGGTTCTGCCCGTCGCTCGACAAGGCGCTGGCCTCGGTCGGGCGGCGGTGATTTCAGGAAATATTCAGGAAATCAGTTGATTATCGGCTATGCTGGCGGTATCGATACCGCTTTGAGACAGGATGCCCATGCTCCCTTTCCGGATTGTTGACCGAATAAAGTTCGTCGTCGAGCGCCAACTGGTGAAGGGCGCCGGGTTCCAGCTGCTTGTGGTGGCGGCTTTCATCGCGCTGATTTCGCTGATTGGCGGGCTGCTCGTAGTGCCCTTGGGAGCGTCGTTCGAAAACGTGGGATCGGCAATCTGGTGGGCGTTTCTCAGGCTCACCGACCCCGGTTATCTAGGGGACGACGTCGGGACCTGGCAGCGGTTTGTCTCCACCATGCTTACGGTCAGCGGCTACGTGGTGTTCATGGGTACCCTGGTGGCGATTCTGACACGCTGGTTGATTGCCAAGATGGCCGACCTGGAACGGGGACTGACGCCGGTCACCCTGAAAAATCACGTTGTGGTACTGGGCTGGACCAGCCAGACCTTACCGTTGCTGTCCGAGCTACTCGGTTCGTCCGGCCGGATGCGGCGGTTTCTCGAGAAACACGACACCCAGAAACTGAACCTGGTGGTGTTGTCGGAGGACGCTTCCGCACAACAGGTGCATGAATTACGCAGTGAGCCGGGCATTGGTCGCCGGGCGCGGCAGGTCATCCTGCGCTCCGGATCCGCTATCCAGCCCGATGCCCTGCACCGGGTCGCCTGTCTGGATGCGGCCGCGGTGATTGTGCCCAGCGCCACCCACGAGGCGGGCAGTCTGGTGACGTCGGACGTTGAAACCGTGAAGGCACTGCTGTCGATTGCGGCCCAGGCCCGACATTTTCACTCCCCCCTTCCGTTTGTGGTCGCGGAAATCCAGGACGTTCGCAAGCACGCGGTTATTGAGCGCGCGTACCCCGGTGCTGTCGAGGTGGTTGCCGGGGACGCCACCATCAGCCGGTTGATGGTGCAGAACATCCTGCACCCCGGTCTGTCCGAGATCTACAACGAGCTGCTCACGGCGGGCGCCGATAACGAAATCTACGTCCGGGGCGGAGAGTCGGTGGCGGGCCTGTCCCTGGGTGAGCTGGCGGCGGCTCGGCCGGGCGTCATTGTCCTCGGGTTGCTGCGACGGCGCGGCACCGACTGGGACGTTCGGCTCGTCGCCCCTTCGGATACCCGTATCGACGCCGAGGACCGGGTCATCATGATGGCCCGGGATTATTCGGAAACCGATCCGAACCCGAAATTGCCCGCCCTGCCGGTTGTCAGCCTCAAGGAGGCCCGACCGAGTGGTCGGGTTGAGACAGTCAGGGACCAACGTGTCCTGGTGTTGGGCTGGAATCGCCGGGTGCCCAGCCTGGTGGCCGAGTTTGCCAGCTACGGAAATCTGGACTTCCAGGTGGACCTGGTCTCGGTCGTCCCTGCCCGGGAGCGTGAGCAGGCAATCCTCCGTTATGTGGGGGAATTTCCCCGGGTTCGCTGTCACCATCTTGAGGCGGATTATATGGTCGAAGGCGAGCTCCGGCGTCTGATGCCTTCAGGCTACGACACCGTGATCCTGCTCAGCAGTGACCGTCTCGCATCGGGTGAGGAGGCCGATGCCCGGGCCATGGTCGGCTATCTGCAACTGGAGGAGATCCTGGCCGAAAGCCCAAAGCGGCCGCAGCTGATCATGGAATTGAGCGACCCGGATAACCGGCATCTGTTGTATGACCATCAGGGTGAAATGCTGATCAGCCCGATGATTCTCAGTCACGTGTTGGCCCAGGTTGCTTTGCGACGGGAACTGAGGGTGGTGCTGGATGAGTTGTTCACGGTGGGCGGTGCCGAAATCCAGTTCCGGGATCCCGATAATTACCCGTTACCGGCCAGCGTCGACTTCCAGTTACTTGAAAAGATTCTCGCCAATGAGGGCGAGATCGCTCTGGGCGTGTTTCGGTCCCGTCCCGATGACAAGGGGCGCCATCTGATGCTTAACCCCCCGCGCAAGCAATACCTCGATATTCAGCCCGGCGACCGGCTGGTGGTTCTCTGTAACACCCTCTAGATACCCTGCCAATGTGCTCGTGGTCCGGTTCAGGCGGGTGTCTGCCGGGTGCTTACCAGTATTCATGCAAAAAATGCTGAAAATAGATTATATAAATTTCAATTATAAATTTTAAAGCACTAAAGTAACCCTCAATGTCAGCGCCATGCTCAAAAAATAAGCAGGCTGTTGGCTTCGGACGTTGCTGTAAGCTTCTCCGCACCTACTTAGAAAACCAACGTAGAAAGGATTGAGACCATGCCCTACGCACAAGACGTTGACCAGATTGCTTCCCTGTTGAAGCAGCACCCGACCTGGAACGCCATCAACCCGAAGCACGCCGCTCGCATGCGCGCTCAGAACAAGTTCAAGACTGGCCTGGACATCGCCAAGTACACCGCCAAGATCATGCGCGAAGACATGGCGAACTATGACAATGACACCTCCCAGTACACCCAGTCCCTGGGCTGCTGGCACGGTTTCATTGGCCAGCAGAAGATGCTGTCCATCAAGAAGCACTTCGGTACCACCAAGCGTCGTTACCTGTACCTGTCTGGCTGGATGGTTGCTGCCCTGCGTTCCGAGTTCGGACCGCTGCCTGACCAGTCCATGCACGAGAAGACCGCCGTTTCCGGTCTGATCGAAGAGCTGTACACCTTCCTGCGTCAGGCCGATGCCTGGGAACTGAACCACCTCTTCCGTGCCCTGGAAGAAGCCGAGAACGCCGGCGACAACGCCAAGGCTGAAGAACTGATCAAGCAGATCGACAACCACGAAACTCACGTTGTGCCCATCATTGCGGATATCGACGCTGGTTTCGGTAACGCCGAAGCAACTTACCTGCTGGCCAAGCAGATGATCGAAGCCGGTGCCTGCTGCATCCAGATCGAAAACCAGGTTTCCGACGAGAAGCAGTGTGGTCACCAGGACGGCAAGGTAACCGTGCCGCACGCTGACTTCCTGTCCAAGATCAACGCGGTTCGTCTGGCGTTTCTCGAGCTGGGTGTGGACGACGGTGTGATCGTTGCCCGTACCGACTCCCTGGGCGCAGGCCTTACTCAGAAGATCGCCGTGACCAACGAGCCGGGCGATCTGGGCGACCAGTACAACAGCTTCATCGACGGTGAAGTGATCGAGAAGGCAGAAGACATCAACAACGGCGACGTTGTGATCAAGCAGAAGGGCCAGCTGGTTCGCCCGAAGCGTCTGGCTTCCGGCCTGTTCCAGTTCAAGCCTGGCACTGGCGAAGACCGCGTGGTTCTGGACTGCATCACCAGCCTGCAGAACGGTGCTGATCTGCTGTGGATCGAGACCGAGAAGCCGCACGTTGGCCAGATCGCTGCCATGGTTAACCGCATCAAGGAAGTGGTACCCGACGCCAAGCTGGTTTACAACAACAGCCCGTCCTTCAACTGGACCCTGAACTTCCGTCAGCAGGTATTCGACGCCTGGAAGGAAGAAGGCAAGGACGTATCTGCCTACGATCGCGCCAAGCTGATGAGCGAAGAGTACGACAACACCGAGCTGGGTCAGCTGGCCGACGAGTGGTGTCGTAACTTCCAGCGTGATGGTTCACGCGAAGCAGGTATCTTCCACCACCTGATCACTCTGCCGACTTACCACACCGCGGCCCTGTCTACCGACAACCTGGCCAAGGGTTACTTCGGTGACGAAGGCATGCTGGCCTATGTTGCCGGTGTACAGCGTAAGGAAATCCGTCAGGGTATCGCCACCGTTAAGCACCAGGACATGGCTGGTTCCAACATCGGTGACGACCACAAGGAATTCTTCGCGGGCGAAGCGGCCCTGAAGGCCGGTGGTAAAGACAACACCATGAACCAGTTCGGCTAATCGAACGGTCTGGTTGTCGCTCCCGGGCTTGCCCGGGAGGCACGAAAAAGCCCCGCCAATGGCGGGGCTTTTTTATGGTTGATCGGCTGTCACCGGGACGCTGCGTCGCGAAAGCGCTGGATGCGCTCCTCGGTAACCGGGTGGCTCGACAACAGGTCGCCAAGCCGGCTCCAGCGACTGTTCGCTTCCCGTTCCTCGTCCCCTTCGCCCTGACCGGTATCCTCCAGCGCCGCCAGTCGACTCATGATGTTGGCAAAGTGCCGTGGATCCAGATCATGCCGTTGCAGGGTTTCCAGTGCGTATTGGTCCGCCTGCCGCTCCATCGTGCGTGAGTAGGACAGGCTCATCAGCACAGCCGGCACCATCACGGTGGTGTCCGAAAAGGCCGACAGGTCGCCGGTCATCATCACAATCAGCCAGAAGGTCAGCGACGACTGGACCATGCCCTGCATGCCATGACGATGCTCTACGTGGCCAATTTCGTGAGCGAGGATGGCCACCAGTTCGTCGTTGGTTTCCGCCAGTTCGACCAGCTCATCGGTGAAGATCAGGGTCCCGTCCGGCAGTGCCAGGGCATTGGCCCCGATGGCCGGAGCCGAGCGGAACAGGACCTTCAATTCCTGCCCGCCGACCGGCGCCAGAAAAGGCTCGAAGTGGCGTTGCAGCGCTTGCTGGCGGGCCTCGGACAGTTCGGAGGGTTCGAGCCAGGTGCCATCCAGGGAAGTCAGCGTCGACTCGCCCACCTGTTCGGCAATGCGGTCGGGCAGGGCATGGGCGACGGCTTTGGCCGTCCAGGGGACGCCATAGACGAAGGCAAACGCCGTGACCGCAATCGTGGCCACCACCGCCGTCAGGATCAGCCCAAGATGGTTTTCCAGGCGATGCAGCAGGCGCGCCATCCGGCCCGATGACTTGCCCCGGCCGAGCTGATCCACGCGATCGTTATCGGTGGTTTCGAAAACGCCGTCATCCGGCAGGTAGAGGTATCGCGGGGTGTTGCCCACCCGGGGCGAGATGTTCAGATCCTGCAGGGACAGGTGCTGTTTGAGGGATGCGGTGACCAGAATCAGCTCGCCACCGACAGAACGCAGCAGGGCGTCCTGTCGGTGGGAGTTGTCGCCGGAATAGAACTGTCCTTCAATGGCCAGATCAGATGGCGGCGAATTCGACATCAAACGCATCTCCCAGTTCCTGACCCAGGGCGCTGGCGCGGTTCTGCTCAGCTGCGACAAAGTGGTCCAGATCCCCGGAAATCAGCATGGTTGTGCAGGCGGCGCGGTAGCGCGCCATGCGAACTTTGGCCCAGGGCGTGAACAGGCCGAGGGTAAGCACGACGAGCAGGCTGTTGCTCAGATAGATCCAGACCATCTGTGCTGGCCCCAGTTCAGACTCGAAGCGGTGTTCGGCCAGTTCGGTGGAGTTCAGGAACAGGTTGGCCACACCGGCCATGAAAAAGCCGAAGATCGTCAGGTAGCCCACACCGCCGATGATGGCGGCCAGGACCGGAATGCCCGCCCGGGCACTCAGGTAGGCGCCGGCACCGAAACCGAGTGCCAGCAACAGGGCCTTGCCGAACAGCAGGTAGTACGCCTTGGTGGTGGCGGCCAGGTCAAAGCTGGTGGTGCCGTAGCGGCTGCCGTTGGCGACAAACTGGTGGGTTTTCTTGAGTACCAGTGGCGTCAGCAACAATAGGCAGAGCAGGTTCAGAAGGGGCCACACGAAGGCGACCATAAAGGCCTGGCCGTAGGTACCCTGGAAGTCGAACCGGATGTTGCGGTAGGCGCTGTTGATGGCGTTGAAGCGCAGTGAACGAATCATGATCCAGGGCACGAGGAACACAAACGCCACGGCGAAAGCGATGGCTGCCTCCACGAACAGTTCTGACAGGGCCACATAGGCGACCAGAACCGCGAGCGCAATCAGCCGGCCCTTGAGGATGGTGATCGGGCTGGCAAGGTACTGGAAGCTGGCGCCGTCCAGCCGTGTGTTGCCATAGAAATACTGGTTGTTGCGAACCGTTGCCCAGGCGGAATAGATGCCCAGGGTCACGATGGTGAGCAAAATGTTGACGATCCAGATGCCGAAGTACTCGCCGCCCCGCCCAGTGAACTCTAGGGGAGCGCGTCTGCGGTCGCCGGCGTCTTCGAAAGTGGTGCTGACCGGCGGCGTTCCCGCCGGCGCCTTTGCAGCAGGCGCTGGTTTTGCCGGGGCCGGGGCGGCTCTGTTCTGCGACGAAATCCGGACGTCGGCGCCGGCCGCGGTCAGGCGCTGGTGGTAAATCACCGCCTCTTCATGGTTCAGGTCGGACTTGATTGCCGGTGCCTCGGTGGTTGGTGAGAACAGACGCTCAATGCGTTCTTCCGTGGCGTTGAAAAGATCCTTCAGGTTGGCCTTCACCTGGGGTTCGTCAAATCCGTCCAGGACCTGACCGGCAAACACAATCTGATAAAGCTCTGTCGACATATGCCTTCCTTACTGTATGGCTTAACGATACGGAGCCAGGCCCCGTCTGTGCGTCCGTGCTGTGGCAGAACGGTAACATGCATGACATTACCAGAATTTCATAACCGGTGTGTGAGCCAGCCGACATTTAGGCTACACATTTGTGACGGAATCTGGACACCTGCATTCTAGATTTTTAACACCGGGATAAATTCCTATCTGCATGAATTGCGCGATGAAATCTTCCCGTGTCCCTGAAACCAGAAGAAAGACCGTTTCAACCCTGAAACAGGTGTCGAGCTTTCAGACTCTCTGTGGTAGCGGCTGACTTTCTAAAAAATTATCTTAGATCAATCTTTTTCCGGGGGTGAGGGAAAAACTGGCGCGGGAATCGCTTTGGCCCTCCGGCGGGTCTGGACCCTGCTGTCTCCGATAGTCGTCGGATTGGGAATGGATCCCATGGAAGCCAACAACATCAAATCAAAGGAATTGACGCCATGACTATTAACCAACGCCTGCTGGCGACTGCCATTGCACTTGGCCTGGGACTGTCCGGAGCGTATCGACGGGGGTTCCTTCAAAGGCCTGGCGTTCCCTGAGATCCTCGTTGACGCTCAGCCAGGGCACCCGGACATCGGCTTCAAACCGGCTGGTGAAGCCGTATTTGAAGGTCAGGGCGCCAACGAAGATGTCGCGCTGGATCTCGGAGATATTGATCAGGCCCACAAGCAGGGCCGGAATCACGGTGTAGCCCTCGATGGCGACCCGGGTGGCGTTGCTGTGGGCGTGGGAAAACGCCGGTTCAATGGTCAGTCGCCCCGGCCGGGTGACGATTCCGCGGTCGGAGGTGATGGAGGCAATGTCGGTGTCCTGCTCTTTCTTCGCTTCAGCTTCTTCGGGGGATGCCGGGACGTCGTCGGCAGAGTCCGTTTACGCAATCCCCGTTGCGGGCATCAGGCAGGCGCTGGCGAGCAGCGGAAAGAGTAGCGGTTTTCTCATGGTGGATCTCCCTTGTGGTGTGAGCCCTGTCGGTGATGACCCGACTGGGGACTGGCGTTGTATTTGTCCATAAGCCGGTAAAACGAAACTCTCGAAATCTTGAGGATGCGCGCTGCGGCGGAGACGTTGTGATGGGCCAGGGCAAGGCTGCAGGACAGGGCCTGACGGTCCGCCCGGGCCCGGAATTCCTCCAGGGTCAGGTTGGACGTGGCGGGCATGTCGGTTTCGGGGCCGACGGGTTCGAGTCCCAGATCGGCGGGCTCGATCAGCTCTCGGTCGCACAGGAGCAATCCCTGCCGCAGTCGATTCTGCAGTTCCCTGAAGTTTCCGGGCCACGAGTGATTGACCAGGCGCTGGATAGCCGTTTCGCTGAGCCGTTTCCGTTCGCCGCCACGATTGGAGGCCTCAAGGAGCGCCTCCGCCAGCGCGGGAATGTCCTCGCGACGGTCTTTGAGCGTCGGCAGTTTTACCTCCAGTCCGCCAAGCCGGTAATAGACGTCACTGCGAAACTTTCCGGATTCGACCAGCTCGGTCAGCGGCTGGCTGGATGTGGTTATGATCCGGCTGTCAATTGGGATGGGTTCGCTGCCACCAATGCGCTCAATCTGCCCCTCCTGCAGAAAGCGCAGGATGGCGGATTGCTGTTCCAGATTGAGTTCATCAATGGATGACAGGATCAGGGAGCCTCCATTCGCCAGTTCCAGCCGGCCCGGATGGGCACTTAGAGCATGGGTGAAGGCCCCTTTCTCGTAGCCGAACAGCTCACTCTGGGTCAGCGAATCGGGCAGGGCGGCACAGTTAACCGTTACCAGAGGCCCGGAAGCCCGCGTCGAGTGTTCGTGAATGAAATGGGCGGCGGCGTCCTTGCCGGTGCCACTTTCGCCGGTAATCAGAACCGGCTCCGGGGTCACCGAGAAGCGCCGGAGCAACCCGCGAACCTGGCGAATGGCCAGCGAGGTGCCTTCCAGGACCAGGGATTGATAATCGTCCCGGGGCAGGCCGACGGCGGGTTCGCGAATGGTTGCCATGCCCCAGAGGTGGCCCAGCACGGTATCAAGCCGTTCGTGATTGACCGGCAGCGTATGGAAATCGGAGCAGTACCGGGTAATCAGCTGTGCGGTCCGGGTACCGGTGATTGGGCGATGGGGCACAATGCCCACCCAGTAACTGAGACTGAGGGCCTCCAGCCATTGGTCCAGCCAGGGCAGATCGTCGGGTGGGATGCGAGTGAGATCCAGAACGCCCACCTTGGAGCCGTCCGGGGGCGACAGTTGAATGGGAACCGGATTCTCCGGGTTGAAATCGATGAGATTCCATCGGGAACCCAGCGCTCTGCGCACGGTGGTATTGGTGTGTGCCGCTGACAACCAGACGAGCGGTCGCTTTTCCATCATGGCAAACCTCCATGAGAGTGATGCCTGGGAAAACGGGACTGCCAGTTGTGTAGGGACAACCTGTAAGCCGGCACGATGAGTTGCCCGGTCACGGCCCTGTGACCCGTCACACGAGCCAGAAAGAAGGTCTGGCGGTTCAATCCGGCATACAGGATACATGCCAGATTTCCTAACAGTCACTCATTCAAATGGTTGCGAGATCCGGAAATGAGGCGCCGCGTAAAACTGTAAAAGTAGTCGACAGTTGGCCGGTCACCCGACCCGGAATCCATCTGTTATGCTGAGGTAAAAACCGGAAGATGAAATGACCTATGGGCGATATGAAATCGATTGATGCGGCTCAGGCCGCGCGGGACGACCTGTTGCTTGAGCTTGAGCGCACCCGGCAACGGACCCGGGCGCTTATCACCTCCCTGCCGGAGGAAAAGCTGGCTGTGCCCTACCACCCGGGTGTAAACCCGCCGCTGTGGGAAATGGGTCACGCCGCGTTTTTCTATGAGGTGTTTGTGTTCAATCTCCTGGATGGTACGCCGAGTTTTGATCCGGCCATGGACGATCTCTGGGATTCGTTCCACGTCGAGCACCGGGACCGTTGGAACCGAGACCTGTTTCCCGGGCGGCAGGACACCCTGGGCTATTTCGACACCATCTATGGCCGCGTCGCCGAACGCATCCGGAGCCGGCCGCTGGACGACCGGACACTCTATCTGAACCGGTACGCCATTTTTCATCAGAATATGCACATTGAATCCCTGATCTGGTGCCGGCAAACCGTGGGTTACCCGCAACCGCCGGGCGCGGTAAAGCGTCGTCCGACCCCGGGTCAGCCGGTCGCCGGTGACGCGGTGATCCCGGCCGGTCGCTGGATGATCGGCATGCCCGGGGATTCTGCGGCCTACGCAACCACGGATTTCGCCTTCGATAACGAGAAACCGAGATTCGAGATCGAGCTGGATTCGTTTGCCATTTCCCGCCAGCCGGTATCGAATGCGGAATTCCGGGCGTTCGTCGACGACGGTGGCTACCAGAAGCCGGAACTCTGGTCGTTCGGCGGCCGAAAGTGGCTCGAGACCGAGGTGGACGTTGCCCTGGTGCATGGCAGCCAGGAGTTCATGCCGCGGGTGCCGAAGCATCCCCTGTACTGGCGCTGGCATGAGCATCAGTGGCAGGAGCGCCTGTTTGACCGCTGGCAGCCGCTGACACCCGATGCTCCGGTCACCCACGTCAGTTTCTGGGAGGCTGAAGCCTTCTGTAACTGGGCCGGCCGCAGGTTGCCAACCGAGTTCGAATGGGAAGTGGCCGCTCTGGGTAACCGGGTCGACCAGCCCTTCCAGCGTTTTCCCTGGGGTAACCGGGAGCCTGATGAAACCCGGGCAGACCTGGATGGCCGGTGCCTGGGCCAGAATCCGGTTTACGATTACCCGGAATCAGACAGTCCTTTTGGCTGTCGGCAGATGATTGGTGGGGTCTGGGAGTGGACCAGCAGTCAATTCTTCCCCTATGACGGCTTCCGGATCGACATGTACCCGTTTATGTCGACCCTGCAGTTCGGCGATCACAAGGTTACCCGGGGGGGCAGTTGCGCCACGTCTTCCTGCCTGATTCGCGGCACCTATCGCCAGGCGTATCTGCCGCAGCGGAATGACGTGTTTACCGGATTCCGGACCTGTGCACGGTAGGGCCCCTGGCGCCTCATTCGGAATGGTCGCTGGCCCGGCTGATGATGTGGCTCGCGAGAGCAACACCGGTCTCGTTCATGGTCAGGTAGGCCTCATTGGCGCCTGCCTCCCGGATCTGGTGAGCCTCGTCGTCGTACATGGTGTGGGCAACGATATACCCCCGGAAGCCCAGCTTTCTCAGCATGCGCGCGGCAATGAGTTTGCCCTCGATGTCGCCCAGGGCAAGAATGACCGAGTGCACCTCGGGCATGTGCAGGCCGTTCCAGAATGAGGCATCCTCGGCGTCGGCGAACACGACGTTGCGGCCTTCCTTCTGGTGTTTGCTGGCCTTGGCCGGATCAGAATCCAGGCCCATCAATTCCGGTTCCTGTCTTGATACCCAGTCATAGGCCGCAGTGCCCGTTCGCCCCATGCCCATGATCAGGACCCGGGTATTGCCTAGGGACAGGGGCTGTTCGTCCGGGTGGTGTTTCTGGGTTTCGAAGTCGCTCAGTCCGGATCCGAAACGCTCGTAGATGACGTGGGCGAAGCGGTTCAACGGCGCGGAAATGACAAACGAGATCGCGACCGAAATAGCCAGTGGCACCAGCCATTCCGGCAGAGCAACACTGGCGACAATCAGGCCGAACTCGCTGTAGTTGGTCAGTGCCAGCGCACTCAGGAAACTGCTTCTTGCCCGCAGACGAAAGGCCAGCAACAGAAAGAAGAACAGAATGCCCTTCAGGGGCAGAACCAGTGCCGCAACCAGCGCAAAGGCGAGGGCCTGGCTGTCCGGCAGCCCGCCAATGCCAATCTGCAGGAAGAATCCCACCAGGAACATCTCTTTCACGCTCCACAGGGACTTGGACAGCTCCTGGGAGCGGGGGTGGTTCGACAACATGGCACCGAACACCAGGGCGCCAAGCTCCGCGCTCAGGCCAACGGATTCAAAGCCATAGCCGCCCAGCACCAACGCCACCAGGAGGCCGAGCAGAATCAGCAGTTCGTCATGTCCGCTGGCGTCAAGCAGACGGTACAGCAGCGGGCGCAGCAGCGGCAGGCCGAAAACGATCAGGGCCCACTGTGAGGGGGTCTGGCCGGCGGCAAGGCTCATCACCGCCAGGGCAATCAGGTCCTGCATGATCAGGATGCCGATGGCAACGCGGCCGTGGAAGGCGCGAAGTTCGCGTTTGGATTCCAGTACCTTGGCCGCCAGAACGGTGGAGGAAAACGACAGGGCAATGGCCAGCATAAAGGCGGTTTGCCATTGCAGGTCCATCAGCAGGTACAGGCCGGGGGTGAAGACCGCGCAGGTGATGCCAAAATGCAGCAGGCTGCCGCCAATCACTTCCCGGCTGACAATGGACCTGAGTTTCAGTTTCAGGCCAACGGTGAACAGGAGCAGCAGGACCCCGAGGTGGGCAATGTGCGTCAGTGCGTCGGTGGCTTCGATGGTCAGGCCGGACACGTCGGACAGGCCGCTGAGCAGGAAGCCTGCGGCCAGATAGCCCACCAGTGGCGGCAATCCGGCACCCTTGACCAGCAGGCCAAGTGCAAAGGCGAACGAAATCCAGAGAGCTTCAGGCATGCGACATTTCTTTCATCCAACACTGGGCAATGCCTGCAAGGCTATCCTGTTTTACCGGCCCGGTGTAGTCGATGAACGTGGAATCTGCTGAATTTATTCGAAATCTTGGCGGTTCAATGCGCCGACTCAAGGAATGAGCGAAAGAGTTCGGCGGAGCGTTCCGGTGCCTCAATCATCGGAGCGTGGCCAATATCGTCCAGCAGCTGGAGGCGGGCATCGGGAATGGCTGCCACGAACAGCTCGCCGTTGCGGTAATTGATGACCCGGTCTTCCTTGCCCCAGACCACCAGCACCGGATCCCGGATCAGTGCGAGGCGGGCACGAAACGCCGATTCATAGCCGCTATCTCGGATGGCGTCGAAAATCACCTCGTTGACTGGCCGGTTGGCAATCGCCTTTTCTTCCATGACATCCAGGATCGGCCAGGGAACGAAGGGTTTCTGCTCCAGCGCAAAGTCCATCAGTCGCTCCAGATCGCCGGGCTTCGAGGGAATCAGCGGGTTATCGCCCTCCATGACCAAGTCCACCAGCTCGCTTTCATACTCAAAAATGCCGGCCGGATCGAACAGGACTGCGGTCTTGATGCGGCCTGGGTAACTAGCGGCGTAGAGCGCCGTAATGGCCCCGCCCATGGAATTCCCCATCATGTGCGTATTGCCGATGGACAGCGCCTGCAAAATCTCAGCCAGACGCTCGGTCTGTTCCTCCAGGGAATAGCCAAGATCAAGTGGCTTGCTGCTGTCGCCATGGCCGGGCAGGTCGATTGCGTATACGTTGAACTCGTCGGTCAGTTCCCGTGCCAGCCGGGTCCAGTTGTCCTTGTTGGCGGCAAAGCCGTGGATAAGTACGATGGTTTCTCCGTCCACCGGTTCCGCGTTGCTCAGGTAAGCGATTGTCATGTCATCCACCTGAATACTGGACGCCTCAAGCCCGGCTCCGGAGCGCTCCCAACTGATGGCGTTGTCGTACAGACTGTGGCGGGAACAGGCACTGAGCAACAGAGTGCTGATCAGCAACGCGATCATGGGAAAAATGGGTCGGGCTGTCATTGGGCAGGCTCCTTGCGGAAGGGTTTTAAACGTCCGTTTACGGAAGCGCTTACACTACCCCAAAAAAAGACCCGGTCAAGGACGGGGTCGAGGGATTACAGCGTCCTGTTGAGGACCCTTGTGGGTGTTTGTGAAATCTTTCAAAGCATCTACTCTATTTAGCGTTTGCCAATAACAATCATCATGAGGTTGTCATGAAGCCCAGATTCAGTCTGGTTGGCCGTTATTCGTTCATTTCCCTCACCCTGATGATTGGCTCTGTCGCAGTGCTCAGTGCGCTCTATACAGCAGTTTCGGACTCTGTTAATGAACGGCTCGCAGGCGAGCGTCTTGAAGCTCAGGTTGCCGGTAACGCTAACCGGCTGACCAATTTCATTGAAAATCGCGTTTATCAACTGGAAACGTTGTCTACTCACCCTTCCATGCCTTTGTATCTGGCTTACAGTGAGGCGGTTCCCGAAGGTGTGAGAGAGCTGGTGCGGGTAGAGGCCGACTCGCCGGATCTGTATGGCATCCTGTTTTTTGATAGTGGCAATAACCTGCTGGAAGTGGTTCCGGGCCAGGCTGCCTCCGGAAGCCCCTATTGGAACCGTGAAGGCTGGACCCTGGCGGGGCTGCCAGTCATTGATTTTGGTATCAGTGAAATCATAGGGCCATCGTTACCGGGCAGCGGCGGCCCGGCCTGGTTGCTCATACGCCAGCCCCTGCGAGCCGGAGCTGAGCAGGCTGTGCAGGGCGCGATTGCCCTGCATGTGAGGCTGGCATCCCTGACGGAACTGATGCGCACGGAAAACCTGGCCGGAGTGTTGCGGCCGTACTTGCGCACCCCCGACGGCGAGCTGCTGGATGCCACGGGTAACCTCCAGGCAACGGTGCCGAAAGGCCTTCGTACCGGCCCGGAAGTGTTGCCCGGGTGGCGCATTGATTATGTGGTTTCTGCAGGTGAGATTCTGAGCCCGTTGCGCAACGCCCAACTGGGACTTTACGCCCTGGCCGGTGTGCTGGCACTGGGAACCGTTATTCTGTTCTGGGCGCTTGCCAGGAGCCTGCGCCGCCGGGTCGCCCGGTTGACGGAAGGGGCGGAAGCCTTTGCCTCCGGCGACCTGCACTTTCGCTTGCAGGCCCCCAAAAATGACAACGACGAAATCGACGTCCTGGCCCACGCCTTCAACGCAATGGCAGACCGGCTGCAGGAGATGATACAGCGCACCGTTCAAGCTGAAAAAATGGCCGTGCTGGGTGAGTTTGCGACTGGTGTTGCTCATGAGGTTCGTAACCCGTTGGCCACAATAAAGTTGACGGTTCAGGCATTGGAGAGGCGCGAGCCTGACAAACAGCGCAGGGAGTTGCTGATTTCGGTTGAGGATGAAATTGACCGCCTTAATCGTGTCGTCGGGGATCTTCTGGATTACGGCCGGCCGGTACCGGGTGAGGCCCAGCAGGTGGAGATTCGCAGAGTTTTCCGCCATGCCAGGGTACTTACTTCCGGGCTGGCGGACAGTCGTCAGGTGACCGTCAGTGCCACTGGCGATTCAAGCCTTACCATTCATGCCAGTCCGGACCAGACCATTCAATGCCTCGTCAATCTTGTGGCCAATGCAATTCAGGCCTGTGAACCAGGTGGGATCGTGCACCTGAGAGCCTATCGCAATGGTAACTGTCTGACCGTGGAAATAACCGATAACGGTAGTGGCATGTCTGGGGAAACCCTCAGCCGCGTAGCAGAACCATTCTTCACAACACGCTCCGACGGTACTGGGCTTGGCCTCAGCATAAGCCGTCAGCTTATCGAGTTAAACAGAGGAGAGATGGATATTCGCAGCATGCCCGGCCAGGGAACAACGGTGTTAGTCACCTTACCTGCCGGCAAGAGTGGTAACCTGACAACAGACCAATAAAAAAGCGAGACCCTGCAAACCATTATGCGCTTGAACATTCTGATCGTTGATGATGAAAAGAGTTTTGTACGGTCTTTGACCTTTGCGCTTCAGGAAGCCGGGTATAGCGCCGTTTGTGCTCATACCGGTGAGGATGCCTTGTCAATGCTTGAGCGGGGTCTCCCCGACCTGATGCTGCTGGATTTGCGGCTGCCAGGTATGAGTGGCATGGACGTTCTGAATGAAACCGCCCGTCTTTACCCGGATTTGCCGATAGTGATGATTTCGGCTCATGGTGATACGCGGGCGGCGGTGCAGGCAGTAAAAGCCGGCGCCACAGATTACCTGACTAAGCCATTTGCCCTGGATGAACTGCTTCATCTGGTTGATTCAGTCGCTGAGCGGACCCAGATGCGCGATGAGTTGGCCTACCACCGCAGCAGGGCTGCTTCGTCCTCCGGGCTGATGGGCGACAGCAACGCCATGCAGGAACTCTGGCAGAAGGTCCAACGGATATCGGCGAGCAGCGCTGGCCGGATTCTGTTACTGGGCGAGTCTGGCACCGGGAAGGCGCTGGTGGCACGGGCCATTCACGAACATAGCCCCCGAGCCACCGAAGCCTTTGTGGAGATCAACTGCGCGGCTCTGCCTGAGCAGCTAATTGAGGCGGAACTTTTCGGTGCTGAAAAAGGCGCCTATACGGGTGCTCACCAGAAGCGACCCGGTCTGGTGGCTCTGGCGCATAATGGCACGCTGTTTCTGGATGAGATTGGAGAGTTACCGCTCTCCCTGCAGGCCAAGTTCCTGCATTTCCTGGAAAACGGCGACTATAGACCCGTGGGGGGTGGCGCCAATGCTACCGCGGATGTCCGGGTGATAGCTGCGACCAATCGGTCGCTGGAAGCGGAGGTCCGCAACGGGCACTTCAGGGAGGACCTGTATTTCCGGCTGAACGTCATTGAGCTTACCATTCCACCCTTGCGGGATCGGGAGGATGATGTCAGTAAATTGCTGGAAATGTTCATTGAATCCCAGGCCCGGGAAGAGGGTTGCCGGCCCATCACCATGCTGCAGGAAACACTGGCCTGCCTGAGTGCCTACAGCTGGCCGGGCAACGTACGGGAGCTGCGTAACCTGGTGGAGCGGCTAACCATTCTCTATCCGGGGCATTTGATCCGCCCCCATCAACTGCCAGGCGAATTCCTGGCCACAAACCCTGCGCCATCGGAAGATCAGGATCAGGCCGGTGCGTCCTTCGACCAGCATTTGCAGCAGACCGAGCGCAAGCTGTTGCTGGATGCCCTCGAGAAAACCGGCGGTCGCAAAGGAAAAGCCGCCGAGAATTTGGGGTTGTCCCGGCACGCGTTCAAACGCCGTTTGCAGAGATTGAGGTTGGGCTAGCGAGCGGGTTCCGCTCATTACCTTAGCCGCCAATGAGCGGATACCGCTCATGATTCCGTATATGTATCGCGCAGCGGCTAACTGGGGGACCTCTCAGGCCCGCTCTCAGCCTTTCTTTGGTGCATTGGCCCCGGTTTTGCTCACCATCCTGATAACTGGTTTACAAAAATAATTCAGAACCACACGCCGGACACGACCGGCTCGGGAGGCTGACTTGCCGGGACCGAACACCCGCCTGTATCAGGCAGTGCCGACCCTGTTGCCTTGCTTCTGGCTGTACCCGCGGCCGTGGCGCACCTGGTTTGCAGCGATGGCGCTGCTGGTCAGTGGAGCGCCTCTCGCCGATACAGTGGCCCAGCCATCGGTTCCGCCAGTGGGCAGGGTCGAGCTGGGAGCAGAAGAACGTCACGCCGACGCCACGGTTGCCTGCATGTATCCGATGACGGGCCGTTCAGCCAGTTTTGGCCGTGACAGCATCGTTGCCATCCAGCTCGCTCTTGAAGAGCTATCCTCCGACCCCGACGCTCCCCGTTTGCGGGTGATTGTGGACGATTCCCGCTCCAAAGCATCCTTCGCAGTGCGGATGGCCGAAGATTTCATTCAGCACGACAACGCAAACATTCTTTGCGGCATGGTCAGTTCCGGAGTGGGTATGGCCGTCAGCCGAATGGCGAAACAGCGCAAGGTCATTATGGTGGGCACCGATCACGCGTCTTCACGAGCTTCCCTTGAGGAAGGTCATCGCTACTATTTCCGGGTGTCGAGTGACACCTGGTATTCACACGCAGCCGGTGCCCGCTACCTGGCAGAATTGCAAGAGAGGAACGGCTGGCAGAAACTCGCCTTCCTGGGACCTGATTACGAATATGGTCGCGTTGCCTGGCGCGATCTCAGGCAAGCCATGAATCAGGTCGGTACCACATACGAGGAAACCGGCACCTACTGGCCAAAACTGTATGAGCCCGACTACTCGCTTTACATCCAGTCACTGTTGGAGTCCCCGCCGGATGTACTGGTGGTCTCTCTCTGGGGTGGTGATTTTATTGCTTTCCTGGAGCAGGCCCGTACCACGCAATTGTTCAGCCGCATGCGTGTGGCCAATTTTGATGCCGGCGGAGATTACGAAACGCTGGTAAGCCTGAAGGATGATCCTCCTCAAGGACTCATTCTGTCTGCACGTCATCACGTGAACTGGCCGGATACGGAGCGAAACCGCCGGTTCGTTACCCGCTTTCACGAGTTATCCGGCCGTTACCCGAGTTATTCCGCCCAGGGCGCCTACGCTGGCATGTTGGCCATAGCCCGGGCGATCCGTATTGCCGGCGATGTGACCGATACCGACGCCATGATCGAGGCGCTGGAAGGGCTGGAAATACCCCTGCCTAAAGATCCCGAGGGCTACGTTTCCTACATCGATCCGGATACCCACCAGATAGTTCAGGCCCAGGCCATCGGAACGCCCGTGGCCAACGATCAATACCCTCCTGCCCGCGTCATGTTGGGCAACTGGGTTGTCTACGATGCTGAATCCCTGAAACCGTCCCCCGCTTTGGTGAAAAAGCGACGCGGTGAACCCGGTGGCTGACCGCGATTGGTCACTACTCAAACCAATGAAGGCAAAACAAAGCACAACCTGAAGTACGACAGAAAACAACAATCAAGGAGAACAAAATGAAAAATTCCAATCAACGGCCCATCTGGCAAAAAACGCTTCTGGGTACCGCAACGTCCGTGGCCATGGCATCGGTCGGTGTCATGGGTATGGCAGCAACCGCCAGTGCCGAGGAATCCTTCAAAGTGGGGTTCGTGACCTTCCTTTCTGGTGGTGCCTCGGGGCCATTTGGGGTGCCTGCTGCCCAAGGGGCGGAGATCGTGATCAAGGCGATCAACGAAGGCAGCCTGCCAGCGCCTTATAACACCAAAGGCGTTAATGGCCTGACACTCGAATCTGTCGTCGTCGATGAAGCGGGTGGTCCTACCAAGCAGGTTGAAGAGTACCGGAATCTGGTTCAGCGCCAGGACGTCGATGCAGTGATCGGTTATATCTCCTCCGGCGACTGCCTGGCGATCGGGCCGGTGGCCGAAGAGATGAAGATGTTCACCATCGCCTTCGACTGCGGTACCTCCCGTCTGTTCCAGGAGATTGAAGATCCCCAGTACATGTTCCGTACCGGTCTCGACGCAGTCGCGGATAACGTGGGGGCGGCACGGTATCTGGCGGAAACCCGTCCGGACGCTGTCCGCATTGCCGGTATTCAGCAGAACTACGCCTGGGGACAGGATTCCTGGCAGGATTTTACCCTGGCCATGGCGCAACTGATGCCGGAGGCTGAAATCGTCAATAACCAGACGCCACAGCTTTTCCAGGGCAGCTACAGTACTGAGATTTCAGCACTCCAGACCGAGCGTCCAGACATTGTTCACTCGTCCATGTGGGGCGGAGATATGGAGTCCTTCACCGCTCAGGCAAACGTGCGTGGCCTGCTGTCGCAAGCGACAGCGATTCTTACCACCGGTGAATCCGGCTTGCACCGTTTTGACGGCCAGGCACCCAATGGCACGATTCTGGGTGGTCGCGGGCCCTTCGGCGGCTTCATGCCGGAAAATGACCTGAGCGAATGGTTTACCCAGACTTATGTTGCTGAGCATGGAACACCTCCAAGCTATCCGGCCTCCAAGGCCGCTCAAGCCGTCCTGGCTCTGAAGTTCGCCGCCGATAGTTCTGGCGCCGAGGGTGTGCCCAGTTCTGAGCAACTGGCCGCAGCACTCAAAGGTGCCGAGTTCGAATCCGTAAGCGGTACTGTGCGCATGGCCCTGGCGGGTGGTCATCAGGCCCTGCAGCCAATGTCCTACGGTGAATACCATTTTGAGAATGGTGAGGCTGAACTGCGCAATGTCCGGTCCTACTCCGGCGAGTGTGTGTCTGCTCCGGATGGCTACAACGCCCAGCAATGGATCAAGGAAGGCTTTCCGGGAGTCGACTGTAACTGATCCACTGATCAACCACCGGCCGCTGAAAGGCGGCCGGTGGTCCGATATTAGGAGTACACACCGATGCTAACGGTCTGGGCAATATTGATCGACGGTTTCATCTACGCGTCCTGGTTGTTTCTGGTGGCGGCCGGTTTGACCGTCATCTACGGCGTTATGAGAATTCTGAACATGGCCCACGGAAGCCTCTACGCCCTGGGGGCCTATGCCGCCGCGTCGGCGCTGGGGTGGTATTACTCCGGGGGCGGAGAGAATCTGGTTATGGCATTTGCCATTATCGCAGCCTCCGCGATATTGATCGGCGCGCTAACCGGGCTGGCCATTGAGCGAGGCATACTGAGGCTCATGTATGGTCGCGATGAGATCCTGATGCTGCTGATTACGTTTGCCGTATTGTTGATTCTCGAAGACGTAATGAAGCTGATCTGGGGCACGACCCCTTACTTTGCGTACCAACCATACGCCGCTCTCGGCCGGATCAACATTGATGTACTGACCGTATCCCGTTACGACCTGCTGGTGCTGGTGGTCTCGGTGGTTATTGGCGTGGGCTTGTGGTTCTGGCTTGAGCGCACAAAGATCGGCAAGATCCTGCGTTCCATCATTCACGACCGGGAAGTATCCGAAGCCATGGGCGTTAACGTGCGCCGCATGTTCACTATCACCTTCATGATCGGGGCAACTCTGGGCGCCCTCGCCGGCGGTATTACAGCTCCCATTATCTCCGTGGTACCGGGACTCGGGATTGAGGTCATTGTACTGGCCTTTGCAGTCGTGGTAACCGGCGGCCTGGGAAGCATCACCGGCGCGGCCGTGGGCGCTGTCATCGTCGGTCTTGCGCGAGCGACGTCTATCCACACCATGCCCGAACTGGAACTGTTCATCATTTATGCCGTGATGGCTGGAGTGTTGATCTTCCGACCCCATGGCCTGTTTGGCCAGGTGATTGCGAGGAAAATCTGATGATCCTGGAAAAAAGCGAAATATCCCTGATAGGTGCCGCCGTCGCCATTGCCCTGGCGTCACTGGTGGTTCCGAACTGGCTTGTTTTTACCGCCACCCTGGCTATTTCCACTGCTCTGGTGGTGATGGGGGTGGTAATGCTTATGCGGGCGGGCCTGGTGTCGTTTGGTCAGGGGCTGTTCTATTGCCTTGGCGGCTACGCTGTGGGTCTGGGTGGCCGTTATCTGGGCATAACGGATGCTCTGCTGTTGATTGTTCTTGGTGTCGCGGTGACGGTTGGCGTTGCCATGATTCTGGGGCTGCTTGTCACGCGCTACCGGGAAATATTCTTCGCTATGTTGTCCCTGGCGTTCTCGATGATTCTGTACGGGCTTCTGGTCAAAAGCCATGGGCTGGGAAGCACAGACGGCTTCGGTGTTGTGGACTGGACTATCCTGGGCTTCTCCCCGGGTTCAGGTGAGAGCAGTTCAAGGACCGCCCTGCTGCTGGCGCTCGGGTTAGCGCTGGGCATTGCCCTGTTTCTCAATCGTTATTTCCGCTCCAGTCTCGGCCTGGCCTGCGAGGCAATCCGGGAAAATGAAGTGCGGGTTGAGTACATGGGGGTATCGCGCAAGCAGGTGCTCTATATCAACTATGTGATAGCGGCTGCGGTCGGCTCCATTGGCGGTTCCATGACTGCGCTGGCCGCTGGCCATGTCGACCCCACCATGGCCTACTGGACCATTTCCGGTGAGTTCGTGTTCATCGCTATCCTCGGCGGTACAGGACATGTGGCGGCCCCCTTTATCGCCGCGTTGATCTTCACCCTGGTAAGAACCTATGCCATTGAACTGGCGCCCAATGCCTGGCAAATGATCCTGGGTATCGTGCTACTGCTGATCATTCTCTTCCTGCCCAAAGGCATCTGGAGCCTGTTTACCCGCAAGAAAGGGGTGGCCTCATGACCGAGATTCTCAAAACCGTCGGTTTGTCCCGGTATTTTGGTGCGGTGACAGCCGCTGAAGACATCAATGTAACCATCACCGAAGGGGAGATTGTCGGGGTCATTGGGGCGAACGGCGCCGGGAAGACCACCTTCATCAACATGGTGACCGGTTACCTGCCTCCGTCCAGCGGCACCATTGAGTTCGGGGGCAAACCCATCAAGGGCCTCGGGCCACGCAAGTTGATGAGAAAGGGATTGACCCGTTCCTTCCAGATTCCGCAATTGTTTCTGGAGCTTCCGGTGATCGACAACCTGGCGATCGCCCTGGCGGCTGCTGACCATCAACAGTTCCAGATGATTCGGCCGGTGCACACGAAAGATCGGCTGGAAGCGGCTGAAGAAATTCTGGCCCAGATGAACATCGCCCAGTACCGTAATGAAATGGTTACCGCCATGCCTCAGGGGGCACGCAAGCTGCTGGACATTGCCATTGCCATGCTGGGGAGTCCCCGGATGTTGCTGCTTGATGAGCCCACCAGCGGTGTCAGCGTGGAAGAGAAATACACCTTGATGGACACGGTGATGGAGGCGGTTCGCCAGCGGGGCCTGACGGTATTGTTCGTTGAGCATGACATGGAAATTGTTCAGCGATACGTTACGCGGGTATTGGCCTTTGCCAGTGGTATTGTGATCAAGGACGGCCCGGTGGACGAAGTGCTGGCGGATGAGAAGGTCCAGGAACTGGTGACCGGCAAGCCGAAGACGGCTAAAACCGAAGGAGGCGCCTGAAATGAGCCTTGAAATTGCTAATCTCGACGTTTCCATTGAGGGTATCAGTATTCTGCGGGACATTAACCTGAGCATTCCGCAGGGCCAGATGGCAGGTCTGATCGGCCATAACGGCGCCGGCAAGACCACGCTGATTCGCACCATTATGGGTCTTTTGCCTGCGACCCGGGGATCCATTACCTTCAAGGGCCAGGACATCAGCAAACTGCCGTCCCACCGACGGGCCAATCTGCGCATCAGTTACATGCCGGAGGACCGCAGGTTGATACCGGACCTGACTGTGTCGGAGAACATGCTCATGCCGGCGTGGGCCAATAACATCAAGGATGGTGAAGAACGCCTGAAATGGGTCTATTCGCTGATGCCTGAAATTGCCGACTTCGGTGAGCGAAAGGCCCTGCAGTTGTCCGGCGGCCAGCAGAAACTGGTGGCCTTGGGCCGGGCGCTGATTCCGGGCCGGGAACTGATTCTGCTGGATGAGCCGTTTGAAGGCGTCGCACCGGTCCTGGCCAGGCGTTTGTCCGAGGTCATTGCCGACCTGCGCGCAGAGGGCCTGACGGTACTGATCGCGGAATCCGACGATAGCCACTCCGCTGATCTGGTGGACGCCACCTGGCGCATTGAGCGCGGATCCGTATCCGCTGGCCGAAAGGATCCGTCTGCGTCGTTGGCCTGACCATAGAACAGAAACCGACTGAGGAAATACGCCATGAAAATTCGAGCCGCAGTTTTGCAAGCCATCGGGGCGGAGCGCCCGTATCAGGATACAAAGCCCCTGATGATCGAAGAGCTGGAACTGTCTCCGCCCGGTGACAATGAAGTGTTGGTCCAGATCAAGGCAGCCGGCCTGTGCCATTCGGATCTTTCTGTTATTGATGGAAACCGTCCGCGGCCTGTGCCCATGGCACTGGGCCACGAAGCGGCCGGTATCGTCAAGGCAGTGGGCAACGGTGTCCGCGATCTGAAGGAAGGCGACCATGTGGTTGCGGTATTTGTACCCAGTTGCGGTCACTGTGCACCCTGTGCAGAAGGCCGCCCGGCGCTGTGTGAGCCGGCGGCAAAAACCAACAACGCCGGAACCCTGGTCAGCGGTGAGCACCGGTTGCATCGGGCGGACGGCACCCCGGTGAACCACCACCTGGGGGTATCCGCCTTTGCCGACCACGCGGTGGTGTCGCGGGATTCGCTGGTCAAGGTAGATGCCGACCTGCCCCTGCACCACGCAGCATTGTTTGGTTGCGCGGTGCTGACGGGTGTGGGCGCTGCGATTAACTCGGCAGATATCAGTGCGGGCCAGACTGTCGCTGTGATCGGCCTTGGCGGTGTCGGGCTGAACAGTGTGCTGGGGGCTCTGGTTGCGGGCGCGGGTGAGGTGATTGCCATAGATCTCGACGACAGCAAACTGGCACTGGCCAAAGAACTCGGTGCCACCCACGCCTTTAACTCCGGTGAAGAGGGTTGTGTCGACAGGATCAAGGCACTGACCAACGGCGGTGTTGACTGTGCTATTGAAATGGCCGGGTCTGAAAAAGCCCTGGAATTCGCCTACCAGATCACTCGCCGTGGTGGAACCACCGTCACCGGTGGCCTGGCCCACCCCGAAAAGAAAGTGTCCATCCAGCAGGTCAGTCTGGTGGCAGAGGAGCGTACCCTCAAGGGGAGTTATGTGGGCAGCTGTGTACCGGTTCGGGACCTTGCCCGTTATGTCACCCTGTTTCGCCAGGGTAAGCTGCCGGTGGACAAATTGCTCAGTGATACCCTGACGCTGGATGAGATTAATGACGGATTCGAGAAACTGGCTTCCGGTAAGGCCGTTCGTCAGGTTGTGCTGTTTGATTAGGCCATAACGCAATAAAACTGGTAAACGGAGAAATCCTTGGAACGAGACGAGTTTGGTGTTTTTTACCCTATCACCACCCGGTGGATGGATAACGATATTTACGGGCATGTGAACAACGTGACCTACTACTCCTACTTTGACACCACCATCAACCGGTACCTGATCGAGGTTGGCGGGCTGGATATCAATAATGCACCGGTGGTTGGCTACGTGGTCAACTCCAACTGTCAGTTCAAAAAACCGGTGGCGTATCCGGACTCACTGGAGGCCGGGCTCAGGGTGATCAGGATCGGCAACAGCTCGGTGACCTACGAGCTGGGTCTGTTCAGGAACGGCGATATGGACCCGGCTGCGCTTGGCCAGGTCGTCCACGTGTTTGTTGACCGGGAAAAGAATCACGCTGTTGCGATTCCGGGCAGTATTCGTGGGGCGCTTGAGCGCATCCTGGTTTGCTAATGTGTTCCCAGGATATCAACCACCAAAAAGCCCGGCGAGACCGGGCTTTTTGGTGTTATTTTTCCCGGGCAATGGCCCGATAACCAATATCCTTGCGGAAGTAGACGCCCTTCCACTGGATCTTTGCAGCAACCTTGTAGGCGCGCTGCTGCGCTTCGGTGACGGACTGTCCAAGGGCTGTGGCGCAGAGCACGCGGCCGCCGTTGGTAAGAACCTGATCCCCGTTGAGTCGTGTTCCCGCGTGGAATACTTTCTCACCGTCGGTTTCTGTTTCAGGCAACCCCGATATGACATCCCCTTTGTTGTAGCTTCCGGGATAGCCACCCGCTGCCAGCACAATGCCTACGGCGGGGCGCTCGTCCCAGTCCGAGCTGCACTGGTCGAGTTTGCCGTCGATAGCAGCCTGGCACAGTTCAACCAGGTCAGATTGCATGCGCAGCATTATCGGCTGGGTTTCCGGGTCGCCAAAGCGGCAATTGAACTCGATGACCTTGGGCGCTCCCTCACCGTCGATCATCAGGCCGGCATAGAGAAAGCCCTTGTAGGGATGCCCTTCGGCGGCCATGCCACGCACGGTCGGATAGATCACTTCGTCCATGATGCGCTGGTGCACGTCCGGGGTAACCACCGGGGCCGGGGAGTAAGCCCCCATGCCGCCGGTGTTCGGGCCGGTATCGCCATCGCCGACCCGCTTGTGATCCTGGGAGGTGGCCATCGGCAGTACGTGCTCGCCGTCGACCATGACAATGAAACTGGCTTCCTCGCCGTCCAGGAACTCTTCCACCACCACGCGGCTGCCGGCATCGCCGAAGGCATTGCCGGCCAGCATGTCGCGGATCGCGTCTTCAGCCTCGAACAGGGTCATGGCGACAATCACGCCTTTGCCTGCGGCCAGGCCGTCAGCTTTGACCACGATGGGCGCACCCTGTTCGCGGACATAGGCCAGGGCTTCATCGACGTCGGTGAAGTTGGCGTAGGCGGCGGTGGGTATTTTCTGCCGCGCCAGGAAATCCTTGGTAAAGGCCTTGGAGCCTTCCAGTTGGGCGGCACCGGCACTGGGACCGAAGACCCGCAGACCACGTTCTTCGAAACGGTCAACGATACCGGCAACCAGCGGTGCCTCCGGTCCGACAATGGTCAGACCGACGTTGTTGGCGGCGGCAAAGTTGGCGAGCCCGTCGAGGTCCATAACGTCGATGTTGACGTTTTCCAGGCCCGGCTCACGGGCGGTCCCTGCGTTGCCCGGCGCGACAAACACGCGGTCTGTCGCCGGGGATTGGGCCGCTTTCCAGGCCAGGGCATGCTCGCGGCCACCGTTGCCGATCACAAGAATGTTCATAGTGAGAATCCTTTAGCTGGTCCGGAATCAGTGGCGGAAGTGGCGCATGCCGGTGAACACCATGGCGATGCCATGCTCGTTGGCCGCATCGATCACTTCCTGGTCGCGCATGGAGCCGCCGGGCTGGATCACAGCGGTGATGCCCGCCTTGGCGGCGGCATCGATGCCGTCCCGGAACGGGAAGAAGGCGTCTGAGGCCATCACCGAGCCTTTCACTTCCAGGTTTTCGTCGGCCGCCTTGATGCCGGCAATCTTGGCACTGTAAACCCGGCTCATCTGGCCAGCGCCAACGCCAATAGTGCGACCGGCCCTGGCGTACACAATGGCATTGGATTTGACGTACTTGGCCACCTCCCAGGCGAACAGCAGGTCGTTGAGTTCCTCTTCCGAGGGCTGGCGATCGGTGACCACCTTGACGTCGGACATGGCCACCATGCCCAGATCCCGGTCCTGCACCAGGAGACCGCCGGTAACCCGTTTGTAGTCCATGGTCTGGGCGCGCTCACTGTCAAACTCGCCGCAGGCCAGCAGGCGCACGTTTTTCTTGGCAGAGACCAGCTCGACCGCCTCCGGGGCGATGGTCGGGGCAATGATGACTTCCACGAACTGGCGATCGATGATCGCCTTGGCGGTCTCCGCGTCGAGCTCCCGGTTAAAGGCGATGATGCCGCCAAAGGCCGAAGTCGGGTCCGTGGCGAAGGCCAGTTCGTAGGCCTGGTGGATGTCTGCACCAATCGCAACGCCGCAGGGGTTGGCGTGTTTCACGATGACGCAGGCGGGATCCGCAAACGGCTTCACACACTCGAGGGCGGCATCGGTATCGGCCACGTTGTTGTAGGAGAGTTCCTTGCCCTGAAGCTGCTTGGCGGTCGCTACGCAGGCTTCCCTGGGATTGCGCTCGGCGTAGAAAGCGGCCCGCTGGTGCGGGTTTTCACCATAGCGCATGTCCTGGACCTTCACGAACTGGGCATTGAAGGTTCGGGGGAAGTCGGCATTGTCGTTGTCCGGGGTACGACCACCCAGGTAGTTGGCGATGGCACCGTCGTAACCGGCGGTATGCTCGAACGCCTTTACGGCCAGATCAAAGCGGGTGCGGTAGCTGAGCTCACCGTCGTTGTCGTTGAGTTCCTTCAGGACCCGGGCGTAGTCCGCCGCATTAACCACGATGGCGACGTCGTTGTGGTTCTTCGCCGCTGCGCGCACCATGGTCGGGCCACCAATATCGATATTTTCGATCGCCGTGGGCAGGTCGCAGTCAGGGTTGGCGACGGTCTCCTCGAACGGGTAGAGGTTGACCACCACCATGTCGATCGGATTGATGCCGTGCTCGCCCATGATGGCATCGTCGGTGCCTCTCCGGCCCAAAATGCCGCCATGGATTTTCGGGTGCAGGGTCTTGACCCGACCGTCCATCATTTCCGGGAAGCCGGTGTAGTCGGATACTTCAGTGACCGGAATGTTGTTTTCCTTCAGGAGACGGAAGGTGCCTCCGGTGGAAAGCAGTTCGATACCTCGGTCGGTGAGGGCCCGGCCAAAGTCGACGATGCCGGTCTTGTCACTCACGCTGATCAGCGCGCGACGGATGGGGGAGTTAGCCTGGTTTGCCATGAGTCACTTTCTTCGCTGGAGATGAACGAATAAGGGCCTCGCGAATGGTTTCCGGGAGGCCCTCATCAAGTCAGGGTGTCTGGATTATAGCAGACCGTATTGCTTCAGCTTCTTACGCAGGGTGCCGCGATTCAGTCCAAGCATGGTCGAGGCCTTGGTCTGGTTGTTGCGGGTATATTTCATCACCTGCTCCAGCAGCGGTGCCTCCACCTCGGACAGTACCAGCTGGTACACCTCGGTGACCGGCGCGCCATCAAGCTGCGCAAAGTAGTTTTTCAGGGCAACCTCGACGCTGTCACGCAGGGTGACGCTGTTGCCATTGCCATTCACCGTCTGAAGCTGGTGAATATCCTCGCTGGCCGGGGTGCTTAGATTCTCGTTTGCCAAAGTCTCAGCGGTCATGCTGCGAATACCTCTCCATTTCGTAAGCCTGCAAAGTACTGTTGAATACTGTCTGTCTGCTCCAGCGCATCGTCGATCGCGTTGAAGCGTTTACGGAACTGTTTGCTCTGGTCGTGGGACTGCAGGTACCAGCCCACGTGTTTTCTGGCAATACGCACGCCCATCTTTTCGCCGTAGAAGCTGTGTAGGGCGGCCAGGTGCTCGATCAGGATCTGTTCCACGTCATCCAGCGGCGGTTCCGGCAGATGCCTTCCGGTCTCCAGGTAGTGGAGGATTTCCCGGAATATCCACGGCCGTCCCTGGGCACCCCGACCGATCAGCAGGCCATCGGCGCCCGTGTGTTTGAGTACCTGCTGAGCCTTCTCTGGCGAGCTGATGTCGCCATTGGCGAACACCGGGATCTGAACCCGGGATTTGACGTCGGCGATGGTGTCGTACTCGGCATCGCCATTGTACTTGTCCGCCCGGGTACGACCGTGGATGGCCAGCGCCTGGATACCGGCGTCTTCGGCCATCCGGGCAATGACTGCTGCGTTACGGTTGTCCGAATCCCAGCCGGTACGCATTTTCAGCGTTACCGGGATATCGACGGCGCTCACCACCGCGTTCAGAATCTCGCGGACCAGACCCTCATCCTTCATCAGGGCCGATCCCGCCGCCTTGTTGCACACCTTCTTGGCCGGACACCCCATATTGATGTCGATGATCTGGGCGCCGAATTCGGCATTCTGTCGGGCGGCGTCGGCCAGCATCTCGGGATCACCGCCCGCAATCTGTACCGAACGGGGTTCCGGTTCACCTTCGTGATTCAGGCGGGTCCGGGATTTTCGCGTATGCCAGAGCTTGCTGTCCGCTATGACCATTTCCGATACCGCGAGGCCGGCTCCCATCCTGCGGCACAGTAGCCGGAAGGGGCGGTCCGTTACGCCGGCCATGGGCGCAACAATAAGCGGGTTGGGCAAGGTGTACGGCCCGATTTTTGCCGTTGGCAGCATGATCTGAGTCCGTGTCACAGCGGGTGAAGCAAGAGACGGTACCGATCGATTGTTCAATAAGTAATCGATTCAGTGTCCGAAGGGCGCTAATGATACCGTCGGGGGCGGCGTGATTGAAGGGGCTTGATCACGAAAAAACTGATTATTTTTCGTGCTTTCTGGTTGACTTTTGTTCTGTTTGGTGGCCGCCGGCGTTCACTGTCGAGTAAATGCTCGCTTACCATTTCAGGGCGAGTAGGGGCGGAAATTGAGGTTGTAGTTCACCGCATCTTTGCCGGGGTCACGGATATCGATAGCGATCCGGACCGGCGTATCCTTGGGCATCATATCGAGATCCTGTCCGTCTCCGGCCAGGTATTCGTCCGGGGTGAAGATGCTCTGGGCGATCACGTCCCCGTTCAGGTTGGAAAAAGTCAGGGCGATGGCCGGGAAAGGTTGTTCGAACGCGGCCCGGTTGATGATGACGGCATCCACCACCAGCTGGCTCCGGTTTTCCGGGTCTGTCCGGACCACCAGTTTGCGGCTCTGGATAGCGTCCACATTGACCAGTGGCTCCAGTTCGCAGCCAGCCAGCTCGCAGCCTTTTTCATAGAACGGCCGCAGTTCCGGGATGGCGGCCAGTCGGTCGAACTGGTACCAGGTAACCTGGGCAACCAGTACGCCGATCAGAGTGAGCACGACCAGGGTCCAGACAAATGTGCGGAGCTTGCCGGTGCCGCCACCCCGGACGGATACTGGTTCCCGACGAAGGTCGTCGAACGGGATGGTGGCCGCCATGGGTTCGCCGAGCCGTTCGTTCCGGCTGTCTGCCTCGAAGAGAGGCTCGGTGCCAAAGTCGTCGTGGAAGTCGTCGCCTTGCGGCCCCGTCTTGGCAGGTCTGAGGGGTTCGTCGAAGTCGGGAACCATCTCCGGTTCGGGAGCCGGTCTGGAAAAAGGCTCTGGCGACCGGGTGGAGGGCCGGGGCGTCGGCTCCGGGCGGGGTTCTGGCCTTCTCGGAACTTCTTCCTTCCGGGACGCTGGTGACGGTTTGTCGGTATCCTCGAGAATGGCCTCAGCCCAGCTCTCGTCGATATCGTTGTTTGGCGAATCGTCGTCGGCGTCGTGAAAGTCCGATTTGCTCTGGCCATCTGCAGTGCGGAAACTGTCGCTGAGCTCATCATCGGAAAACGTCATCTTGCTGCCCGCATACGGGCCTTCGGCCGCATCTTCCTCGGGGTTGTCAGCAAAGACGAAATCTTCTTCGGAGGCGAAGGAACTGGCCGTGGCCGGAGTGGTAGTACCTGCACTCGCGTCCGGCGCCCTGGACGCCGGTTTTGGGGGCGTTTGGGCCCGACTGGTGCGCGGGAGCACCTGGTGATCGATAGCGTTGAACACCGCCATGCAGTTGCCGCAGCGAACCTTGCCCTTGGCAATGCCAAGCTGTTCGTCCGTTACCCGAAAACGGGTCTCGCATTTGGGGCATTGGGTCTGCAGGCTGCTCTGGGTCATGCGTCGTTCCTGAAAGCGACTAGGCTACGAGTGCGGAGTTTAGTCGTTAAGGCCTTGTTCGTCATCCACCGTGGCGTCGTCCTGTGAGGCGGATCCATTCTTCGCGCTGTTCGGGTTCGTCCATCACGAACCAGGGCTCGTAGGCGGCCATGACCTCACGGGCCTGGTGCGACAGGATGCCCGACAGCACCAGGTCTCCACCGGGTTTGGTCCGGGCGGCGAGGTGTGGTGCCAGGCCAATCAGTGGCTGTGCCAGGATGTTGGCCAGCATCACGTCGGCCTTGGTGTCCGGCTCATTGTCCGGCAGATAGAGGTCGAGGCGGCTGTCGTCGACGCCGTTGCGGCGGGCATTTTCGCGGCTGGCTTCCAGTGCCTGCGGATCCGTGTCGACACCGACCACATGATCGGCGCCAAGCAGCAGGGCGGCCAGGCCTAGGATTCCCGAACCGCAGCCATAGTCGGTCACCTGCCGGTTACGGACATCGTGTCCGTCCAGCCACTCCAGGCACAGCGCTGTGGTCGGGTGAGTGCCGGTGCCAAAGGCCAGGCCCGGATCCAGCATCAGATTGGCAGCGTCCGGGTCCGGCGCGTCGTGCCAGCTCGGTACGATCCAGAGACGTTCGCCGAATTTCAGAGGGTGGAAATCGTCCATCCAGGCCCGTTCCCAGTCCTTGTCCTCGACCAGGGTGACCTCGATGTCGGCCAGGGTCTGCTGGGTCGCCTGATGCCAGGCGTCCCGGACGTCCGAGCACAGTTGGTCGATGTCCCGGTCGGACTGGAACAGGCCGGTAACGGTGGTCTGGCTCCACAAGGGGGTTGTCCCCGGATCCGGTTCGTAAAGCGGCTGGTCGGCGGCATCTTCCATGGAAACGGCATCGGCGCCCATTTCCATGAGCAGATCCTCGAGCTGATCCGCGTTGTCCGGATCAGCCGGGATCTGAAGTTGTATCCAGGGCATAGGCGTTCCTGCAGCGGTGATGCAGGACGTTAGTCCCGCATCAGTTTTTCAAGGTAATGAATGGTGAAGTCTACCTGTTTGAAGCCACCATCGCGTACCAGTTTAGCGTGCAGGGGTTGATTCGTCTTGATGCCCTCGACCACCAGCTCGTCCAGAGCGTTTTTCATGCGCCGGCGGGCGATTTCCCGATCGTCGCCCCAGGTGATCAGCTTGGCCACCAGGGAATCGTAGAACGGCGGCACCGTGTAACCACTGTAAAGATGAGAGTCGACACGGACGCCGTTGCCACCCGGGGCGTGGAAATGCTTCACCTTGCCCGGGCTGGGCGCGAAGGTCTTGGGGTCCTCCGCGTTGATCCGGCACTCAATGGCATGACCGGAGATGCGGATGTCCTCCTGGCTGTACTGCAGGGGCAGGCCGCTGGCGATGCGCAGCTGCTCGCGCACGATGTCCACGCCCGTGACCATTTCGGACACCGGGTGTTCCACCTGCACGCGCGTGTTCATTTCGATGAAGTAGAACTCACCATCCTGGTACAGGAACTCGAAGGTGCCAGCGCCCACGTAGCCGATTTCCTTGCAGGCATCGACGCAGGCCTTGAGCGTGCGGGCCCTTGCTTCGGGGTTCACGTTCGGAGCCGGAGCCTCCTCGATGACTTTCTGGTTCCGCCGCTGCATGGAGCAGTCGCGATCGCCCAGATGGATGCAGTTGCCATGCATGTCTGCGAGTACCTGAACTTCCACGTGACGCGGTCGCTCCAGGAATTTTTCCAGGTACACGGTCGGGTCGCCGAATGAATTCCGGGCTTCACTCTGGGTAATCTGGACGCCCTTCAGCAGTGCCGCTTCGGAATGCACCACCTGCATGCCGCGACCACCGCCACCAGAGGCGGCCTTGATCATCACCGGGTAACCGATCTCGCGGGCAATTCGCAGGGTACGCTCATCGTCATCGGTCAGCGGGCCATCCGAGCCGGGCACGGTCGGAACGCCAGCCTTGATCATGGCGTTGATGGCCGAAACCTTGTTGCCCATCAGGCGAATGGTTTCGGCCCGGGGCCCGATGAAGTGAAAACCACTTTTCTCGACTTGCTCGGCGAAGTCGGCGTTCTCGGCGAGAAAGCCGTAGCCGGGGTGGATGCCGACGGAATCCGTCACCTCAGCGGCGCTGATGATGGTCGGAATGTTAAGGTAGCTGTCCAGCGCGTTATTGGGACCGATGCAGACGGATTCGTCTGCCAGTCGTACGTGCATCAGGTCGCGGTCGACCTGGGAATGCACTGCCACTGTTTTGATGCCCAGCTCTTTACAGGCGCGCAAGATCCGGAGGGCAATTTCACCCCGGTTCGCGATCAGAACTTTTTCTAACATGGCCATGAGTAGCAATCACCGAGTTCAGGAAATGACGATCAGAGGCTGATCAAACTCCACCGGCTGGCCGTTCTCGACCAGAATTTCAGTGACGGTGCCGCTCTTGTCGGCTTCGATCTGGTTCATCATCTTCATCGCTTCCACGATGCAGACAACGTCACCAGCTTTCACTGACTGACCCACCTCCACGAATGCCTTGGCAGTCGGAGACGGCGAACGGTAGAAGGTGCCGACCATCGGGGACTTCAAGGAATGACCGCTTGGCGCGGCCGGTGCTGACTCTTCCTTTGCCGGTGCAGAGTGGGCTTCCTGGGCCGGCGCAGACTGCGGCGCCGGAGCCGGGTAGTGACTCACGTACTGGGTACCGGCGACCTGTTCGCGGCGCCGGGAAATGCGCACCGAGTCATCACCTTCATGAATCTCCAGCTCCTCGACATCGGATTCCTCGAGCAGCTCGATAAGTTTCTTGATCTTGCGAATATCCATAGTTAATCCAGTCCCGTTATGTCTGGTCTATCGGTGAATGCGTTGCAGGGCCGCCCGGAGAGCGAGGTCGTACCCCTGGCTACCCAGCCCACAGATAACGCCTTCGGCGATATCGGAAAAATAAGAATGATGGCGGAAGGGTTCCCGCGCATGGACATTGGAAAGATGCACCTCGATGAAGGGGATGCCGGATGCCAGCACGGCATCCCGGAGGGCAATGCTGGTGTGCGTGAAGGCTGCCGGATTGATGATGAGGTAATCCACGCCCTCCGCCCTGGCCTCATGAACCCGCTCGATCAGCTCGTACTCGGCGTTGGACTGTAGGTGCAGGAGGTGGTGCCCCTTTTCCGCCGCTGTCTGCCGGAGCCGATCATCAATGTCGGCCAGTGTCTCGTACCCGTAGACCTCAGGCTCGCGCGTTCCGAGCATGTTCAGGTTCGGGCCATGGAGCACGAGAATTGTCGACATGGTTCAGTCTGCCTTTTTGTCTTTTTTACAGGATCGCCGAAAATAACAGCACGTTCTCATAATGGTGCGTGCTTGTTTCAATCAGATCAACACTTTTTGACAATCATCCATGTTGGCCATTGGTCGTAAAAAGACGGCTTCTGCATCGAAAAGGAAGCTTTCCATTGATGACAATCATTGTCGTCAACAGATGCCGCAAGCGCTATACGACGTTGGTTTCATACTAACGAAGGCGAACCGGCAGGCTCGACCCAACCGGGGTGGCCTTGCGGCGGGGGGTGGGATTGCCGGAGCTGACCTATTCCGAGGACGTGGTGACGCAGTTCCGGCCGGCGTTCTTGGAGTCGTAGAGGGCGCGATCGGCCCGTTCACAGAGGGCCTGTGACGACTCGCCCTGCCAGGCGGCGACGCCGCAGCTGAAGGTTACATTGAATTCCCGGTCACCCGCGGGCTGGTGCAGTTCGCAGAACCGCTCGCGAATCTCGTTCAGGACATTCCGGGCGTCGCTGGGGCGCGTGTTGGGCAGAATGATGGCGAATTCCTCGCCGCCGTAGCGCCCGATGTGGTCGGTCTTGCGCAGCCGCTGTTTCAGGAACATCGAGAGGCTTCTCAGTACCCGGTCGCCAATCGGGTGACCGAAGGTATCGTTCACCTTCTTGAAGTAATCGATGTCGATCATCGCGAAACTCAGCGGCTGGTCTTTCTGACGTGCCCGGACAATTTCCTGATCCAGCAGGTGCAGTGTGTGAGTGTGGTTGTAGAGCCCGGTCAGGCTGTCTCGAATCATCAGGGCCAATAGCGAGCGTGCCCGGCGCCCCCGGTTGTGGATGGTGGCCACGAGGTGCTTGGGGTCGATCGGCTTGGTCAGGAAGTCGTCGCCGCCCAGGCTCATGGCGTGCAGCTGTTTGCTCACATCCTCTTCGGCGGACAGGTAAATGATGGGCACACTGTGGAACCGATCCTGCTGGCGGATCACCCGCGCGATTTCCATGCCGGTGCAGCCGGGCATGTACATGTCGAGAATGATGATCTCGGGGGAGAACTCCTCGAGCGCGTGAATGATCTGCATGGGATCGGTGATGATGTGCGCGGTCATGCCGGCCTTTTTCAGCACCGTTTCCATGTACTTGGCCTGGGCCCGGGAATCGTCAAGCACCAGTACCTTGTAGGGTTCAACCGTGTTGCCGTGGGTGTAGGTCTCGATTTTTTCTATCAGTTGTCCCGGGTCGACGGCCGGATAGAAGAATTCCTCGCCGCCACACCGGGAAGCCCGCAGGCGGGTCTCGATGGAGCCGTCCTCGTCGCTCATGAAGATGATTGGGATCGGGGTGTCGTGACGTTCCTGCAGTTGCTCAATGGTGGCGAGGCCGGCATTTACCGCGTCGCCGAAATTTACATCCATGAGGATGGTTTCGGGTTTGTGCAGGGCGCAGGCCTCAATCAGTTCCTCGGCCGAGCTGAAGGCGGACGCCCGGAAGCCGAAGAATTCCAGTTGGCGGATCAGACGGCCCGCCATTTCCTGATTGGCCAGAGCAATGTACACCGGGGTGCGGCGGAACTGGTGCGGCGCCTCGGTGTTGTCGAGGTCGGTGCGCCGGAGGGTGCTGCGGGACAGCGCCTCAATGGCATCCTGAATCTGTCGCGCCAGTGCATCTTCCAGAGGAGTGTCCGCAGGCCAGTCGGCCAGTAATCCGAGGATTTTCTTGCCGGCATCGGCGTGGCCGGCCATTTCAAAGCGCTGTGCGTAGCGCACCAGCTTGTCGGTGGCGGCGACAAATTCGCCGTGGTGGGCGCCGGAAAGACTTTTGTCTTCATGAATTTTCTGCCAGGTATCCAGAACAACCCGGGCCTGGGTTGTTACACGTCGGGCGAAATGCTGCCTGAGTTTTTCTTTCTGGCTTTCGTCGTTCATGGTGCTCTGGCCTGTCTCTTTTCGTTATAGGTCGCCCGTCCCGATCTGGACGATTTTCCACCTCAGTTCTTTACCAGAGTCTATAGTGTTTAGTGTTGTCGGCGTAGGTTGCTCCATGTAAATGTTTGTCAACTCTGCGGTGCAAGTCACAATCCACCGACCGGCTGGCGTGCAGTCAATCGGAGAAACCTTCCATGGCACGGAAGCATACCTGCATTCATCGAACCCAGTGCGGCGCGGCCACGCTGCGCACGATTCTGCTGTTGTTCACCGGCTCCCTGCTGGTTCTTGTTCTGGTGGTCGGATTCGTGACCAGCTACGGCTACTTTCGCACTTACGTGTCAGAGCAACTGGCCGGACACGCGAGGGATGGTGCGACCGCGGTCGGATTGTCCCTGTCCAATGCCATCGATGCCCGGGATCCGGTTGCCGCGGCCTCGCTGATCGATGCCGTGTTCGACAGCGGGCGTTATTTGTCCGTGCGTTACCTCAACCATCAGGGGCGCGAGGTGGCGGGGCGTGCGATGACGTTGTCCGACAGTGGGGTGCCGTCATGGTTTCGTGCGTTTGCGGATCTTGAGCTGACGGTGGCGGAAGCGGAAGTCGTCCGGGGCTGGAGCCGGTTGGGCAAGGTGGAGGTCGTGAGTAATCCGGGTCGGGCTTACACGGACCTGTGGCGAATTACGATTGGTCTTGTTGCCAGCACAGCGATCATCGGCGGCGTTGGCCTGTTTGCGTTGTTTCTGCTGCTGAAGCGAACCCTTCGGCCCCTGCGGGCCCTGGAGCGACAGGCCCAGGCACTCGGAAACCGGGATTTCCGTCAGCGGGTGACCGTCAAGTCCACCCGTGAGGTAAACCAGGTCACGGCTGCCATGAATCAGATGGCCGACGATCTTGGCCAGCTTTTCGAGGGGCAGGCAAAGCTGATTCAGCATCTGCGTCGGGTAAATAACGAGGACCCGGTCACCGGACTGGCGAGCCGAAGTGCGTTTGATCAGCGTCTGAAAGTTGAGGTGGAATCCGAGGAAAAGGCGGCCCCTGGCGCCTTGATTCTGGTGCAGCTTTGGGACTTTTCCGCCTACAATCAGACCTACGGCCGAAGCGAGGCGGACCGGCTTTTGCTGCGGGCAGCCGTGGTGGTCAACGGGTTTGTCGCTGCCCACATGGGATCGTTTGCCGGGCGCCGCAATGGTGCCGAATTCTGTATCTATGTGCCCGGGGCGATGCCGGCGGATGCGGGCATCTGGTGCCAGGATCTGGTGGCCGAGCTGGACGGGGTCTACGCTGACCTTGCGGCGCCACTGGAAACCGCCGTTCATGCCGGCGTGGCACGTACCGGAGAAGGTCGCGGCATACGCGAGTTGCTGGCGGCGGCCGATGAAACCCTGCGGCTGGCCCAGGCCAACGAAGAGACCGGTTGCCACCTTGCGGAAACGGAAAAGGAGGGGCATCACAACCTTGAGACCTGGCGGGTGATTATCAGCCAGGCCATCCGCGAGCAGAACCTGTCACTCTGGTTGCAGCCGATGGTCAGTGAGCACCAGTCCCAGCCGGTCTACCATCAGGTATTTTCCCGCATCGACGGACCGGAAGGCCCCCTCAAGGCAGGCGCTTTCATTCCCATGGCCGAGCGCTTTGGTCTGATCTCGGACATTGACCGGCTGTTGATGCAAAGGGTTCTGAAGCGGCTGGCCGAACGCCCGGACGAACCGCTGGCGGTGTCACTGAGCAGTGCGTCCGTAGCCAGTGAGTCTTTCCGCAAGGAGATGCTTGCCATGCTGGAGGAGGCCGGTTCGCCCGCGGAAAATCTCTGGATTGGCATATCGGAACACACCATCCACCACCACCGGACCGCGGTAGGTCTGCTGGTCAAGGCCCTGGTTCGCCTCGGGGTGCCCGTGCTGGTGGATCGCTTCGGCGTGGGTGGGGTGCCCTTCAGCTACCTGAGGAATCTGAGCGTCCAGGCATTGCGTATTGATAACTCATTCATCCACGATATAGACACTCACGATGACAACCGCTTTTATCTGGAATCCGTGGTGTCCATTGCACACAGCCGGGGGGTGAAGGTGTTCGCGACCGGTGTGGAAACGTCAGCGGAGTACTCGGTGGTCACCAAACTGGGTATTGACGGGGCCATGGGGTACCATCTTGGTCGACCATTTGCTGCTGAACACTAATCGACAGGGGAATAAGAGTCTATGCCAGGCAAACTCAGACAGTATTTCAGGGACAAGAAAGACGACGTTCAGGATTATGCCGGCGGCCGCGGTATGATTGGGAAATTCATTCTGATCGTGTTGGTGGTGTACCTGTTGGTGACCATCGTCCTTGGCATGTACTGGAGTAGCGAGCCGGAAGAATTCTCGGTAAGGGAGCATACCCGTTCGGTGGCTAAAGAGATGCAGCGGGAGCCGATCACCGGGTTTGCAACAACGGTGACCATGATCCGCATTGCCGAGACACTTCTGGACAAGCCGGGTGGCTACATTTCTAACGATATTTTTCCGCCGGGCCTGTGGTTGGACAACACGCCGAACTGGGAGTACGGCGTGCTGGTCCAGCTGCGGGATCTGTCCCGGGCCATGCGCAAGGACATTAGCCGGTCCCAGAGCCAATCCGCCGAGGATCGGGACCTCACCATTGCCGAGCCACAGTTCCATTTTGACAGCAACAGCTGGGCGATTCCGTCGACCGAAGCCGAGTACCGTCGCGGAATCCGGGGGCTCAAGCGCTATCTCAACCGCCTGTCGGATCCGGAGCAGCCTGATGCCCAGTTTTTTGCCCGTGCCGATAACCTGAGCAACTGGCTGGCTGACCTGGAGACCCGTCTGGGCAGTCTGTCCCGGACTCTCGGGGAAAGCGTTGGTAAAGCGTCGGTATCCGATGCGGTCGCCAACGTTAACCAGGACGATCCGCTGGACGAGGAAACCGGTTCCATTGATGTGAAAACGCCCTGGACACGGATCGACGACGTGTTTTACGAGGCTCGCGGCAGTTCCTGGGCCCTGCTGCACATCTTCCGCGCCATTGAAGTTGATTTTCGCAAGGTGCTGCAGGACAAGAATGCCATGGCCAGCGTGAAGCAGGTCATTATCGAACTCGAAGGGGCGCAGGGTTCGATGTGGAGCCCGGTGGTGCTCAACGGCAACGGTTTCGGGGTGCTGGCCAATCACTCCCTCACCATGGCGGCCTATCTGTCCCGGGCCAACGCAGCGATCAGCGACATGCGGGATCTGCTCTCCCGTGGCTAGTTAAGGGGGCCACGAAAACAAAAAAAACCGGGCTTCTGCCCGGTTTTTTGTGCGTCAAAAGTGGGTTGATCAGCCCTTGTAGGCCTTGATCGACTCTTCGATGGCTTTCTTGGCGGCAGCGGCGTTATCCCAACCCTGTACCTTGACCCACTTGCCGGGTTCGAGCGTCTTGTAGTTCTCGAAGAAGTGCTTGATCTGGTCGCGCAGCAGCTCGGGCAGGTCGTCGATTTCCTTGACGCCATGGTACGTGGTGGTCAGTTTGTCGTGGGGTACCGCCACCAGCTTGGCGTCACCGCCGGCTTCGTCTTCCATGTTCAGCACACCCACCGGGCGGCAGCGGATAACCGAACCGGCCTGGACCGGGTACGGGGTCACGACCAGTACGTCCAGTGGATCGCCGTCGTCGGCCAGAGTGTGCGGGATGAACCCGTAGTTGGCCGGGTAGAACATTGGCGTCGCCATGAAACGGTCGACCAGCAGGGCACCCATGTCCTTGTCCAGTTCGTACTTGACCGGTGAGCTGTTGGCCGGGATTTCGATGGCAACGTAGATGTCTTCAGGCGGATTCTTGCCTGAGGGAATGTTCGAGAATTGCATAGTCGATCCTTCCAGGGTGCGTTTAGATAGTGTGTTTAACTGCGGCTAAAAAGTGGGCGCAATTATACGGAAGTATCCTGCAGTTCGAAACTAAACGTTGGTCTTGCCCGGCGAACTAGAATTTGAGCTGTTTGCTGATCAGCTCCTTCATGATCTCGGTGGTGCCGCCGCCGATGGACAGGATCTTG
This sequence comes from Marinobacter albus, assembly GCF_030238305.1. Classification (NCBI taxonomy): domain Bacteria; kingdom Pseudomonadati; phylum Pseudomonadota; class Gammaproteobacteria; order Pseudomonadales; family Marinobacteraceae; genus Marinobacter; species Marinobacter albus. Next base: position 522,023 of record NZ_JASSQD010000001.1, read on the forward strand.
CCGTCACGGTACAGACGTTCGACCACCGACTCCCGCATGTAGCCCATGCCCCCGAAGATCTGCACCGCCTCCCGGGTGACCTTTTCGCACACATCCACCGAAAAGTTTTTCGCCATGGCGACCTGTTTCACCGGGTTCTTGCCGGCCTGCATCAGATCGGCACAGCGGTAGGTGTATTCCCGGGCAACGTCGATCTGGGTAGCCATGTCCACCAGTTTATGGCGGGTAACCTGAAAGCCGGTGAGGTTGCGACCGAAGGCCTCGCGCTGGTTGGCATACTCCAGGGCAGCTTCGTACGCCAGTTGGGCGGTCATGTACGCCATGATCGACAGGCTCAGCCGTTCTGCCAGGAAATTACTCATGATGGCGATGAAACCGGCGTTCTCGGCGCCGATCAGGCGGTCGGCGGGCACCCGACAATCCTCGAAAAACAGCTCCGCGGTGTCGCTTGCCCACCAGCCCATCTTGCGCAGCTTCCTGCCGGTCGAAAAGCCTGGCATGTCCCGGTCGACCAGCAGCAGGCTGATGCCGCTGTGACCCTCGCCGCCGGTGCGCACCGCCACCGTGTAGTGATCGGCGCGCAGCCCGCTCGTAATGAAGGTCTTGCTGCCGTTGACGATGTAATGGTCGCCGTCCCGGACCGCACGGGTTTTCAGGTGAGCGACGTCGGAGCCGCCCCCGGGCTCGGTGACCGCCAGGGCGGCAATTTTTTCGCCCCGCAGGACCGGTGGCACGATCTGTTCCCGGATTTCCGGGCGCGCCCACTTGGCCACTGGGGGCAGGCCGATGTCGAGAGAGCCGAGGCTGGCCACTAGGCCGCCGGAGGTGGATCGCATAAGCTCTTCCGAAACGGCCACGCGCAGGAAAATGTCGCCTTCGCCGGTGCCGCCGAGTTCCTCCGGGAAGCCGATGCCCAGTAGGCCCGCGTCGCCCGCCAGCCGGTACAGCTCCCGCGGGAATTCGCCGGCTTCTTCCCAGTCGTCGATATGGGGCAGGACGTGGGCACTGATGAATTTCCGGGCGCTCAGGCGCGCCTGTTCATGGACGTCGTTGAAGTAATCGGACACGGTAAGGCTCCCTGTGATCTGGAATCATGGGATGCAGTGTTGCGCACTTTCGGCTACCAAGCAAGCGCTTGGTTATGGTTGATCGGGACAATAAAAAAGCTGGCCCGGAGGCCAGCTTCAGCTCGAATTCGCGCGCGTTGCCGGTCAGGTACCCGGGCGGGAAATGCTGTTCACCCCGGTGCTTGTGCCCAGCAGGAGGAGATCCGCAGGGCGGCGGGCAAACAGCCCGTTGGTTACCACACCAACGATGTTGTTCAGTTTTTCTTCCACGTCGATCGGGCGCGAGATGTCGAGGTTGTGGACGTCAATAATGATGTTGCCGTTGTCGGTGACCACGCCCTCCCGGTAAACCGGATCACCACCCAGTTTCACGATTTCGCGGCCCACATGGCTGCGCGCCATCGGAATGACCTCCACTGGCAACGGGAAGCTACCCAGCACGCCCACCATCTTCGATTCGTCGGCAATGCAGACAAAGGTCTCCGCGACCGCGGCCACAATCTTCTCGCGGGTTAACGCAGCGCCCCCGCCTTTGATCAGCTCCAGACGCTCGTTGGCTTCATCGGCGCCGTCAACATAGAATTCCAGCGAGCCGGCACTGTTCAGATCATACACCGGAATGCCGTGGCTTTTCAGACGTTCGGCAGTCGCCTCGGAGCTGGCAACGGCACCGTCAAACTCGTTTTTCAGATCTGCCAGCATGTCGATGAAGAAGTTGGCGGTGCTTCCAGTCCCCACGCCAATGATGCTGTCGCTGTCGAGGCGAGGTGCGATGTAGTCGACGGCGGCTTTTGCCACGGCTTTTTTGAGTTCGTCCTGGGTCATGGAGGGGCTCCGGGTGCAATTCTGGATGAGTTTCGCATCATTATAGCGCTTCCGGGCGGTCTGCTTATAGACGGCTGCCGTGCAAACTTTCTACACTGTTGGTTTTTCCCAGCCAACCACCAACGACCGGAACCGCTATGCCGCAACGCTACATCAAGAAGATTCTCGATGCGCGCGTCTATGACGTGGCCATCGAAACACCTCTGACTGAAGCCCGCAGTCTGTCCAAGCGTTTTGGCAATAACATTCTGCTCAAGCGCGAAGACCTTCAGCCGGTGTTTTCTTTCAAGATTCGCGGTGCGTACAACCGGATTGCGCAACTGTCGGAAGAACAGAAGGCCAAAGGCGTGATTTGCGCCTCGGCCGGCAACCATGCCCAGGGCGTGGCGCTGGCGGCCAAAAAACTGGGGATCAAGGCGGTGATCGTCATGCCGCAGACCACGCCGGAGATCAAGGTGCGCTCGGTGCGGGACCATGGCGCCCGGGTGGTGCTCAGGGGCGACGCCTTTGACGAAGCCGCGGCCCATGCGCAGGAACTGATCCAGAAGCATGGGTACACCTACATTCCCCCGTTTGACGATCCTGACGTGATCGCGGGGCAGGGCACCGTGGCCATGGAAATCATGTGGCAGTTCAGTCAGCCCATTCACGCCATCTTCATCTGTGTTGGCGGCGGTGGCCTTATTGCCGGCATGGCGGCCTACATCAAGTACCTGCGCCCCGAGATCAAGGTCATTGGAGTCGAGCCCGAAGACTCCAACTGCCTGCAGGCTGCCATGAAGGCGGGCAAGCGGGTGGTTCTGGATGAGGTGGGCATTTTTGCCGACGGCGTGGCGGTCAAGCAGATTGGCAAATACCCCTGGGAAATCTGCAAGGATCATGTCGACGAGGTGATCACAGTATCCACAGACGAAATCTGCGCCGCCATCAAGGACGTGTTCGAGGATACCCGGTCGATTGCTGAGCCTGCGGGGGCGCTGGGTGTTGCCGGCATCAAGAAATACATCCAGCGAGAGCAGATCGAAGGCGAAAACATGGTGGCCACCCTGAGTGGTGCCAACATGAACTTCGACCGGCTGCGTTACGTGTCTGAGCGCACGGAAATCGGTGAGCAGCGAGAAGCGATTCTCGCCGTGACCATTCCGGAGAAACCCGGGGCGTTCAAGACGTTTATCAACGCCCTGCACAAACGCAGTATCACGGAATTCAACTACCGTTTCGCCGATCGCGAAGAGGCGACGATTTTCGTTGGTATCCAGATTCAGGCCGGTGGCCACGGCCGTGAGGACCTGGTGCGGGACCTCCGGGAGTCCGGCTACGGTGTGATTGACCTGACCGACAGCGACCTCGCCAAGCAGCATATCCGCCACATGGTCGGCGGCCATGCGCCGAGCATCACCAATGAAAAGGTCTTCCAGTTCGAGTTTCCCGAGCGTCCGGGTGCGCTCCTGAAATTCCTGATGTCCCTCGGTACCCGCTGGAATATTTCAATGTTCCATTACCGCAACCACGGTGCGGCCTACAGCCGGGTTCTGCTGGGAGCCCAAGTGGATGACGGGGAAGTAAAAGACTTCGAGAAGATGCTCGACAAAGTCGGTTTCCGGTATGAGAACATGACCGACAACGAGGCGTACCAGCTGTTCCTTGGCGCCGGCAACAGTCAGGGCGGGTAGCCCAGGCCACGGTCCGACCGGTCAGAGGCGGGCCGGTTGTTGTATTCCGGAAATATTACAAAACAGTAACCTGTCAAAAATTGTAAAAAGCGGGATGCGTGTTAATCTTTCGATTAATTCTTGGAAACAGAAATAGCTACCTGATTTCAAACATTTTAATAACCAACTTTGAAGGAAGCGAAAACCATGGGCGGCAAGCCTGACATTATCAAAGCCGTTGTGCTGATATTTGCTGTCGGCCTTGTCATCACCGGGTTCACGTCGATTCACGCTTCCGAAGATCAACCCCGCATCGAGGCTGGCGTCACCGTTGGAGCGCTTCAGGTCGCTGAAGGTCGCCTGAACCGGTAACACCTCCGGTCGGTTACCACACCGTGCAGCGGTACGTCCCACGGCTCAGTGGGTAACTGTCGCACCCTCTGGAAATCGTGGGCAAGCCCGATCAATTTGGGGGCCAGCCTCGGCCGAAGCCGGCAGAAGGCGAAGGTCCGGTCATAAAATCCTCCCCCCATGCCCAGTCGTCCCCCGTCTTCATCAAATCCCACCAGCGGAAACAGTACCGCATCCAATGCCCAGGCCGGGCGCCTGAGTCCGTCGCTGAATGCAGGCTCCGGTATGCCAAAGCGGTTGGGGCGTAACTCGACGTCGTCGGAGTAAGGGCTGAAGGCCAGTCTTCCCGGATGAATCGGGTGGAGAACCGGCAGATAGAATCGGATACCTTTGCGTCGACCCAGATCCATATACAGTCGTGGGTCAATCTCGCCGTCATTCGGCAAGTAGATGGCAATGTGTCGGGCCCGGTGCAGATCGGGGTTATTCAGCAGATTCAGGGCGAGGTGTTCGGATGCCTGTTGCTGTTGTTCGTACGACAGGGAGCGGCGCTGCTGGCGCAAGTGCTTGCGGAGTTCGCTGCGCGAAAACGTATCGGACTGGGAATCGAAAGGTTGGGGATCGATAAACTGGCTCAAAATAAAGCTTCCCGGGCTGCCGTTATCGGATGTTGCCCTTGAACCCAAAGTTCAAGGTCGGTGGCCGCTGTGACATATTAGGCTTTCCCCTGTCGGGGACGTGCTCACAATGCCCTGAAGTAGCCACCTGGGTAATGCGCATCGGCTCGAGGACGTATCCGACTATCGCGAACAGCCCAGGAAGTTGACTTCATTATACGGGCACAGCCGGGGCCGATTGCAACACCGATTCTGTAACCCTTGCCGAGAGTTAAGAATGCCTACTGGCCGGAGGGCTCGCCCAGGGCGTTGTCCAGCTTGCTTCCCATGGCCTGCAGAAGTGAGCTGGTGGCATCAGACATGGTGTCCCGTTCCAGCAGTTCATGTGTGATGTTGAGGGCGGCCATGACCGCTATACGCTCGGTGCCGAATACCTTGCCGCTGGAGCGGATTTCACGCATCTTGTCGTCCAGATGCCGGGCCGCGCGCAACAGGGCTTCGCGTTCCTCCTCCGGGCAGGCGACCAGGTATTCCTTGTCGAGAATCTTCACCTCTACGGTGGTGGATTGCTGAGACATCAGTGGTGCTCCAGCGCCCTCAGGCGGCCAATCATGGCTTCGATCTTGTTTTTGGCAAGATCATTCTTGTGCATCAACTGGGCCCGCTCACGGTTCCAGTCATCCTGCAGGTCCCGCAAGGTAGCGTTATCCCGCTCCAGTTTTTCACAGTGCTCGATCAGCTTATCCAGCTTGTCCGCTAATGCCTGTACTTCGGACTGTTCCATCACGTGCCCAACATCGGTTGTTGTGGTTGCAATCAACTATAAGTCTGGACGCTAAGTTGGTCAATTTACAGGGTTGTCATTACGGTGCCCGCGTGACGCCTGTCACTCCTCGCCACTGTCGCCCAGTCCCAGGGCACGACTCTTGCGCCAGGCGCTGGCCGCGGGCAGCAGTGCAACCAGGAGAGCGGCCAGTGGCACGGCCCCAAGCAGGCTCCATTCAACGGTATTGAGGGGCCGCAGGCGGGTTTGCAGGCCGTAGGCTTCCTGAAGCCATGGACTGAGAGCAGAAACCGCGACAGCACCGAGGGCCACCGCCAGGAGGCAGGCCACCAGGGCCAAGGCCACACATTCGATCAGGTACAGGGCGGCTATCAGGCCGGGAGACGCGCCGGTAGCCCGAAGGATCGAAATTTCGTGGGTGCGTTGGGCCTGCAGGGTCAGCAGAACCGCAATCAGACCGATCAGGCTGGTAACGACCACAAATCCCGTGATGCCCAGCAGGGCGCGTTCAAACTGGCTCATGAGACGCCACAGTTCGCTGAGGGCGACACCGGGCAGAATGGCCGAAAGGGGCTCCCCGGCGTACTGATTTAGTTCGCGCTGGACCCGGAAGGTCAAAAGCTTGCGCTTGAGGCCGGCGAAGGCGGCGGTGATGGCGTCCGGGGTGAAGTCCCGACCCTCGGCCTGTTCGGGCGTCAGTGTCCGGCCGGGAATGGCGACCCCGGATTCCCAGCCGACGTGCATCGCTTCAATGCCTGCCAAGCTGATATAGACCGCCCGGTCAACCGGGGTGCCGGTGTTTGCGAGGACCCCCGTAACGCGAAAGGGCGTGTCGTCATGATTGGAGAAACTGGTGCGGCCGCCGCCGTGGGACAGCACGATACTGTCACCCACACCGTGTCCCTGTTCGCGGGCGACACCGGCGCCGAGGACGACGTCAAACACCTTATCGAACCAGCGGCCATCGGCCAGTTCCAGGGGCTGACCCTGGCCAAAGCGGAAATGCTCCAGAAAGGCGTCGTCGGTGCCTACAACCCGAAAGCCCCGATAGCTGTCCCCCAGCGAAATCGGTATCAGCCAGTCAATGCGAGCGTCCTTGCGCAGCTCCTGAAAGGTCGACCAGCGGATGTTGTTGGTGGCATCGCCCATGTGGAACACCGTGTAGAGCAGGAGGTTCAGCTGGCCACTCCGGGCGCCAATGATGAGGTCGGTGTCGCTGATGGTGCTGGTGAACGAGTGTTTGACCTCGGTACGGAAATACTGGATGCCAAGCAACAGGGTAACGCTGAGGGTCAGGGTCAGGCAGACCAGTCCGAGGACCCGCCGTCGATACCAGAGGCTGGCGGCGGCGAGGGAGAATGCCAGCTGCGCTCTCATAGCTCCGGCTCCGTCAGTCGGACCTGGTGGGTGAAGTGCTGTGCCAGGCTGCGATCGTGGCTGACAAACAGTACGGATGTGTTTCGTTCTTCGGCCAGGGTAAGCAGGAGATCGAGGAAACGGTCGCGGTTGTCGCTGTCCAGCGCAGACGTGGGCTCGTCCGCCAGAATGATTTCCGGGCCGCCGATCAGGGCCCTGGCGGCGGCAATACGTTGTTGCTGGCCAATGCTCAGGCGGGTGACGCTGCGTGGCCAGCAGTCCTTCGGAATCGCGAGCGCTGTCAGTAACCGGTGTGCTTCCCGGGTCGGATCCGGGTCGGTGGCGTCACGCCTTGACGCCGATAGCCGGCATGGCAAGGTGACGTTAGCCTCGGCGCTCAGGTAGGGCACCAGATTGAACTGCTGGAAAATGACGCCGATGTGGTCTGCTCTGAATCGGTCCCGGTCACCGGCATTGAGCTGATGTATCGGGGTGCCAAGGATCCCGATGCCACCAGTCGAGGGTGATAGCATCCCGGACAGCAGGCTCAGGAACGTACTCTTGCCACTGCCGCTGGGGCCATGGAGAAACAGGTGCTCACCGGCAGGTAGGGTCAGGTCCGGAAAGGTAATCGGTGAGTGCTCGCTGTCCCAGCAATGGCTCAGGCCAGTAGTTTCGATCGCAGGGGCGGGGCCCGGGGCGCGGTGAGGCGCAGATTCTGTCGTGGGGGTCATGTTGATTGCTATTTGTCCGGTGTATGATTGCCGAAAATCAGATTCCTCGATCCAATGGAGAACCCGTGCTGATGTCCCATTCTGTTTTTGGCCTGCAAGTGCCATGGCTCCTGTCGGCTTTGCTGACGCTCACGCTGGGGCATTCGCTGTCGGCCTATGCCGAACCCCGGGAAATCGACTGGCTGGAACTTATGCCGGCTGAAGATCTGGCACTGTTGGAAAATATGCCAGAAGTTGTGCACGAGGGCGATGGTGCGCCCCTGCTGCCTGACGAAATCATGACCGGCCGAGTGGTGTCGGACATGGGCAATGTCCAAGGCCGGATTCCCGGCTTCGTAGTCCCCCTGAAAACCACTCAGGACATGCGGATTCTGGAGTTCTTTCTGGTGCCATACTACGGCGCCTGTATCCACGTGCCTCCACCACCGCCCAACCAGATTATCCACGTGAAATACCGCGAAGGGTTCAAGCTGGAAGCGCTCTACGATCCGGTCTGGATCGAGGGGACGCTGATTATCGAACGGACCGAAAGCGATCTCGGCACATCCTCCTACTCCATGGTTGCGGACGCCGTGTCGCCTTATCAGGAGTAGATTCAGGGCCGAAGACTGAATCGGTTGCCGTCCCCCTCAAGTACGACGGCGCCCTGGCCATCCGGCCCGGTCCAGGCAACGTCGAGGTGTTCCAGTCCGGGGAAGCGTTCGGTCAGCGGTGTGGTCAACGCTTCCGCACTTTGGAGGCCGGGGCAATCCAGCAGCTGGCTGATCTCGAAATCGGCGTGCTGGCCGTGTTCGGGCTTGCTGGCGTTACCGGCAAATTCGGATTCAATGGCGACGCTTTCGAGAATGCAAGTGATTGAGGACGTGTTAATCAGCGGCGTCTCGCTGAGCCATTCGACCACCGAATCGATCGTTTCCTGCTGGTCCGGGGTGTGGGCTCGGTGCTCGAATCCGAGCAGGTTCTGAGCCGGCGACTGGAAGTGCAGGTCTACCTTCTGCCCGGAAATGGCCAGCTGCAGTTCTGCATGACCGTGCTGGTGAGAGCCAGGGTTATCGGCTGCGACAGTGACCCCCGTGATGACCAATGGTGCAACCAGAAGGGGCAGGCATCGGCCTGAAATCATGATCAAGTCCCGAGATTGAAAGTGATATGTTATAACATTTTCCGGTTTTGCTGCCTGAAAAGCAACCGGGTCGTGTCTTGAAAGCGCCTGAATGCTAGGATAGAAGCTCCATTCAATAACACAGGAATGTCCTGGTTCATGTCCGAGACCGACACAACCGGAGCTGCCCGAGCCGCTGAATTCGAGCGCTGGGCCAACGTTTTTACTGCCCACAAGGCGTTTAGCCACCCCTCCGAATTGCACGGAGTTCTTTGTGGTCGATTGGCCGCCGGCTCCCGTATTGAAGAGCCGGAATGGCTGGATATGGTCTGTGAGCATATGGGATTGCCCGAAAGTGCGGCCGAGGAGTCCGGCGATCTGGCGCCGTTCATGAATAAGGCGTATGAACAGACCCTGGCGCTCTTGAAATCGGCCGACATGAGTTTCCATCCTTTATTGCCGGATGATGACTATGCCATCGAGCAGCGTCTGGAGGCCCTGGTGGCCTGGGTGCGCGGCTTTCTCGAAGGCATGGCGTTGTCGGCCGGTGAATCGCTCGGGCAGGCGCCCGATGAGATCCGCGAACTGATCGAAGATCTGGTGGCAATCAGCCAGCTTTCGGCCGATGAAGAAGCCGATGACGAGAGCGAGCAGCAGTTACTGGAAATCACCGAATACGTCCGGCTGGGGGCACTGGCGGTCTTTACCGAGTTTAACGCCCCGGAGAAGCCGGCTTCTCAATCCCCGACCCTGCACTGAGCAAGGTCGACACTGCGGGAGAGTTTATGTCGTCCATGATACCCGTTAAGGAATTCGCCGAGCGCCGTCGAAAGCTGATGGAGCGCATGGCGCCCGACAGCATTGCCATTATCCCGGCGGCGCCGGAACGCGTGCGCAACCGTGACGTGCTGCACCCGTTCCGTCAGGACAGCGATTTTCAGTACCTGAGTGGTTTTGGTGAGCCCGAGGCGGTGCTGGCACTGATTCCGGGCCGCGAACACGGCGAATCCGTGCTGTTCTGCAAGGAACGCAATCCTGAAAAAGAACTCTGGGACGGTTTCCTGGTCGGGCCTGAAGGCGCCATTGAACGCTTCGGTCTCGACGACGCTTTCCCGATCTCCGACATCGACGACATCCTGCCCGGCATGATCGAGGGCCGCAGTCGGGTGTACTACCCCCTGGGCAAGGATCAGCAGTTCGACAGCAAGGTGATGGGCTGGGTCAAGACCATCCGCAGCAAGGTGCGGACCGGCGCTCACCCCCCCGGAGAATTTGTCTCGCTGGAGCACTTCCTGCACGACCTGCGTCTGTTCAAGAGTGCCAACGAGATCAAGGTCATGGCGAAGGCGGGCGAGATCAGCGCCGAGGCCCATTGTCGGGCCATGAAGCGCGCGCGCAAGGGTGGCAGCGAATACAACCTGGAGGCCGAACTGATCCACACCTTCATGGATCACGGTGCCCGGTCGACGGCCTATCCATCGATCGTGGGTGGTGGTGCCAATGGCTGCATCCTGCATTACATCGAGAACAGTGCGCCGTTGAAAGACGGCGACCTGGTCCTGATCGACGCCGGCTGCGAATACGAATGTTACGCGTCGGATATCACCCGGACCTTCCCGGTGAGCGGCAAATTCAGCCCTGAGCAGCGGGCGCTCTATGAGGTTGTGCTGTCGGCCCAATACGCGGCCATTGATGCGGTGCGGCCGGGCAACCATTGGAACCACCCCCACGAGGCGGCGCTGCGGGTGCTTACACAGGGTCTGATTGATCTCGGCCTGCTGTCGGGAACCGTGGAGGACGCCATCGCCAACGAAGCCTACAAGCCCTTCTTCATGCACCGGACCGGCCACTGGCTGGGCCTGGATGTCCATGACGTCGGCGACTACAAGGTCGGCGATGCCTGGCGCCTGCTGGAGCCGGGCATGGCGCTGACCGTGGAACCGGGCCTGTACATTGCCCTCGACAATACCAGCGTCGATGAAAAGTGGCGCGGTATCGGTATCCGCATCGAGGACGATGTGGTCGTGACCAAAGAGGGGTGCCGGGTACTGACCGATGGTGTGCCCAAGACCATCCCAGACATCGAAGCGTTGATGGCGGACTGACCCCGTGAACCGCTTCGATACCGATCTGATCATTGCCGGTGGCGGCCTGGCAGGAGCCACGCTGGCGCTGGCCCTCGCCCGCGTGGTGCCTTCCCTGCGGGTCACGGTGGTCGAGACCTTCCCCCTGTCGGCGGATGCCCTCCCGGAACACTACCAGCCCAGTTATGACGCCCGCTCGACCGCGCTGGCCTGGGGCTCGCGGCTGATTTTTGAGGAGCTGGGGTTGTGGCCAAGATTGTCGGAACACGCCACGCCGATCCGCCAGATTCACGTATCGGATCGGGGGCATTTCGGCGCCACTCGTCTGAACGCCGGGGACCATGGTCAAGAGGCCCTTGGTTACGTGGCAGACAACCGCTGGATGGGTCTCTGCCTGATGCGGGAACTGCTGGAAACCGGGGTGCAGTGGCAGGCGCCGGCGGAGGTCGTCGATATGACCCCCGAGACCGAAGGCGTCCGCGTCGCCCTGAAACGCGGAACCGAAACCTGGAGCCTGAGCGCCCAGTGTCTGGTTGTTGCTGACGGTGGCCGGTCCGGACTGCGGGAGGCACTCGGATTCCAGACCCGCAACCACAGCTACGGTCAGAACGCGCTGATCGCGAATGTCTCGACCGGCGAGAGCCACCGATTCACAGCGTTTGAACGGTTCACTGACGCCGGCCCCATGGCCCTTCTTCCCCACGGCACGACAACCCGGGCCGGTCATCAATCGGCGCTGGTCTGGACCTTGACCGACGAGGCCCTCGACGAGGTGCTTGCGTTATCCGACCCACAGAAGTGCCAGCGTCTGCAGGAGCGGTTTGGCTGGCGGCTCGGTCGCTTCACGCGTATTGGCGAATGCAGTCACTACCCGCTGAAACTGACCACCGTGGATGAGGCCGTTCGGCCGGGCGTGGCATTGGTCGGCAACGCTGCCCATGCCCTGCACCCGGTGGCTGGCCAGGGTTTCAACCTGGCACTGCGGGGGCTGATGACTCTGGTGGAACAGCTCCGGCAGGCGGTCGAGCAGGGGCAGTCGCTGGGTGATCTTCAGGTTCTGGGCCGTTATCAACGTCTGCATCGCCAGGACTGGCAGCAGACCGTGCAGTTCTCCGACTCCCTGATCCGCATATTCGGCGATGCTCCGGCACCCGTAGCGGCGGCCCGCGATGCCGGACTGGTCGGGCTGGATTTGCTGCCCGGGGCAAAACGCTGGTTTGCCCGCAAAGCCATGGGCCTTGGCGGGCGCCGGGCGGTCATCAGCAAGCCAGGGGTTGCACGCAGGGAGCCGGCAGGGCATGAGTAAGATCGGGACGTTCGATGTTCTGGTGGTAGGCGGTGGCATGATCGGGGCCGCCCTTGCTCTGGGGCTGTCCCGGCAGGGCTGGCGGGTCGGTCTGGTTGAGGGCAGTGATCGTGCGCCACTGGTCAGTCGAATGCCCCCGGCCGACGGAGTGGCGGATTTTGAACCACGGGTCAGTGCCATCTCCGTCGCCAGCCAGCAGTTGCTGCAGGAGCTGGGCGTCTGGCAGGAGGTGGTTGCCGGCCGCCATTGCCCCTACCAGAAAATGACCGTCTGGGATGGGGATGGCACCGGTCGCATTCACTTTGACGCCGCCGAGCTGCAGGCAGGGGCCTTAGGTACGATCGTGGAAAACCGTGCAATAGTCCGGGCCCTGTTTGAGGCGCTGGAAGTCAGTGAGGTCGAGCTGATTGACGGAGTCAAAGTGACGGGCTGGTGGCAGGATGGCGACCAACAAGGCATTGAACTGGCGGATGGCCACAGCCTGGGTGCCCGACTGGTCGTGGCCGCCGATGGTGCGAACTCGCGCCTGCGTCAGTGGGTGGGCCTGCCGACCCGGGAATGGGATTACGATCAGCAGGCGATTGTCTGCACCGTACAGACTGCCCAGAGTCACCGATTTACGGCCTGGCAGCGGTTTTCACCGACTGGCCCACTGGCGTTTCTTCCGCTGCTGTCGGAATCGGGCGACGAGCATTTCTGTTCCATTGTCTGGTCCCAGGACACTGAAGAGGCCAGGCGCCTGATGGCGCTGGATGAAGCCCGATTTGTCGCCGAACTGGAGGCGGCCATCGAACGGGAAATGGGCGCCGTGGTGTCCGTCTCCCGCCGCTTTGCCTTCCCGCTGCGCCAGCGCCATGCCAAGGACTATGTTGCGCGCGGTTTTGCGCTGGTGGGGGACGCGGCACACACGATACACCCGTTGGCGGGCCAGGGCGCGAACCTCGGTTATGGGGATGTCCGGGCCTTACTGGATGAACTGTCCCGGGCCCGAGGCGCAGGCCTGAGCCCGGCCGAGCCGCTGGTTCTGGCCCGTTACCAGCGCCGCCGAAAGGCCGAGAATCTGGCCATGATGGCGGCAATGGAGGGGTTCAAACAGCTGTTCGCGCGGGATGAATTGCCGCTGCGATGGTTGAGAAATACCGGCATGAGATGGCTCGATGGCCTCGGCCCGGTCAAGCATCGGCTTGCCGCTGAAGCCATGGGTCTGAACCGCTGAAGGCCGATGCTCCCATTCACACATTAAGGAAACCAGACCATGGCTGGAAGTAGCCTGCTCGCCCTCATCGATGACATCGCCACCATTCTCGATGATGTCTCGCTGATGACGAAAACCGCCACCAAGAAAACCGCAGGCGTACTGGGAGACGATCTTGCCCTCAACGCCCAGCAGGTCACCGGGGTAAAGCCTGCCCGGGAACTTCCGGTGGTGTGGGCGGTGGCCAAGGGGTCACTGCTGAACAAGGCGATTCTGGTTCCGGCTGCCCTGGCCATCAGTTTCTTCGTGCCCTGGCTGGTCACCCCGCTGCTCATGCTGGGCGGTGCCTTTCTGTGTTTCGAGGGCTTTGAGAAGCTGGTTCACAAGTTCCTGCACCGGCAGGAGGATGAGGCCCACAAGAGCGAACTGCACGAGGCTCTGAAGAATCCCGACGTCGATATGAAGGCGCTGGAGAAGGAAAAGATCAAGGGCGCCATTCGGACCGACTTTATCCTGTCGGCGGAGATCATCGCCATTACCCTGGGCACCGTGACCGACCAGAGCATTGGAATGCAGTTCCTGGTGCTCACCGTGGTGGCGATCATGATTACCGTGGGTGTTTATGGCCTCGTTGCCGGCATTGTAAAACTGGACGACGGTGGCCTGTACCTGAGCCAGAGGGACAGCGAGGTGTCACAGAAGATCGGGCGGGGGATACTCTGGCTCGCGCCCTACATGATGAAAACCCTGTCAATTCTCGGCACCATCGCCATGTTCCTGGTTGGCGGTGGCATTCTTACCCACGGCCTGCCCCCGATCTATGATGCCATTCATCACTTTGCCGAGGGCTTCGGTGGTGTTGGCCTCGCCGAGGCGCTTATCCCGACCCTGGCGAACGGATTGTTTGGCGTGGTGGCTGGAGCTGTCCTGGTCGCGGTCGTCACACCCTTGCAGAAGCTCTGGGCGGCGCGCTCGGCCTGACTCAGAGGCAGGCGTCAAAGAGACGGCTGACCAGAACCGGGACGGCCGTCTCCACTCGCAGGATACGTGCCCCCAGGTGCACGGCGCCGCAGCCGGCTTCTTCAAGCTTGCCAACCTCATACGGGGTAAACCCTCCCTCGGGTCCGATACACAGGGCAGTGGGTTGGTTCAGGTGCGTGGGGCAGGGGGTGTCGGTACCGGGGTGGGCCACCAGGGCTCGCTTGCCCGCCAGCAGGGCCGGCAGCTCATCTTCCACAAACGGCTTGAACAGCTTGCGGATATGGACCCTCGGCATCACCGTGTCCCGGGCCTGTTCCAACCCCAGGGTCAGGTTTTCCCGCAGACTTTCCTCAGACAGCCAAGGCGTTTGCCAGAAGCTCTTCTCGACCTTGTAGCTGTTGATCAGCCAGATGTCCTTGACACCCAGCGTCGCGCAGGTTTGCAGTACCCGGCGGAGCATCTTGGGCCGGGGCATCGCGAGTATCAGGGTCAGTGGCAGAGCGGCAGGTGGTGGCAGGTGGAACGACACGCGCAATTCGGCTTCGGTATCGGTCAGGTGCAGTACCTCAGCGGTGCCTATATCGCCGTCGACGCGGCCGACGGGGATGCGATCGCCAGTGCTGACCCGGATCACCGAGTGGAGGTGGGCCAGGCGTCGACCGGTCAGTCGCACCCGGTCGCCACCGATAAAGTCTTCCTCGAACAGGAGCGCCAGATTCATTCGCCGGCAGACTCGTCGGCGTCCGGTTCGGCGGTTTCCCGCTTGGCGAGGCGCCCGAAGATGATCCCGAACTCAAACAGGATCCACATGGGCACGGCCAGCAGTGTCTGGGAAATGATGTCCGGAGGTGTCAGCAGCATGCCAATGATGAAGCAGGCGACCACCACATAGGGGCGTTTGGCTGCCAGATCCTGCGGGGTGGTGGCACCGGTAAGGATCAGCAGCACCGTGGCAATGGGAATCTCGAAGGCCACGCCAAAGGCAAAGAACATTTTCAGCACGAAATTCAGGTAGCTGCTGATGTCCGGCAGCTCCACGATGCCTTCCGGCCCGATGGCGGTGAAGAAGCCAAACACCAGCGGGAAGACCACGTAGTAGGCAAAGGCGGCACCGGCGTAGAACAGCAGGACCGAGGTGAACAGCAGGGGAAACGCCAGCCGTTTTTCATGGGTATAGAGGCCGGGTGCGACAAAGCTCCAGAGCTGGTACAGGATCACCGGTATGGCCACGAACACGGAGAGTACGAGGGCCAGCTTCAGGGGCGCAAAGAAGGGCGACGTGACGTCGGTGGCGATCATGGTCTGTCCGACCGGCAGCAGTGAACGGATTGGCTCGGACAGCCACAGGTACAGCTCATTGGCAAACGGATAGATGGCGGCGAAGCAGATGACTACGGCCAGAACCATCTTCAACAGACGGTTGCGCAGTTCCAGCAAATGCTCAATCAGGGGCATTTCCTGCTGATCCGGGGGAATGTGGTTGCCGTCTGGCTTTGAAGTCATGAACGGTTATCCGACGGGCCTTGCTCTGAGCCGGGCTGTCCCTTGCCTGCGGACTCGGTGCTGTTCGTTGATTCGGGCGCCGGGTCAGCGGGCTCCGGGGGTGCATCAGGGCTGCTGTTCGTTGAGTCGCCGGTGTCCTGGCCCGCGACACGGCGGGTTGCGGGCGCGGGGCGTGAACTGCGGTCGGCGCTGTCGGGCAGGATCATGTGCTCATAGCGCTTGGCTTCATCCAGCGCCCCGCGCACGGTCTTCTGGACGTCATCAAGCCCGACGTCGCCGGCCTTGCGCAGTTCTTCCCGGAGCTCTTCGGCCTTGAGCTGGCGGTCCAGTTCCGACGTGAACTGGCCCACCATGCGCCGGGCACCACCAATCCAACGCCCGGCAGCGCGGGCGGCAGTAGGGAGGCGCTCGGGGCCGAGCACCAGCAATGCAATGACGCCGCAGATCAGCAGCTCAAGAAAGCCAATATCGAACATTCAGCCAGCTCTCAGCTGTGGGACTTGTCCCGTGGCTTTTCTTCGGTTTCGGCCTGTTGGCTCTGCGCGTCGTTTTTTTCCTGCAGAGACTCCTGATCGGCGGCCTTGCTGTCTTCATCGCTCATGGACTTCTTGAAGCCACGAATGGCGCCGCCCAGATCGCTGCCGATGTTGCGCAGTTTCTTGGTTCCGAATAACAGAATCACAATGCCGAGTACGATTAGGAGTTGCCAGATACTTATACCCATCACGGGATCCTCGTTTTAATGTTGTTGCTTTGTTGTAGTGTACGTTAACCAACGGGCCGGGCGGTAATCCTCCAACGGGGTAGGTGCCGGCTATTTGTTCCGCGAAGCTTTTTCTTCCAGTCCGGACAGGTCAAATCGACGCGCCAGCTCATCAATCACTTCGCCCGGGCCAAGGCCCAGTCGGGATAACATGACCATGCTGTGAAACCAGAGGTCGGCGGTCTCGTAAATCACATCCCGGGTGTCGCCCGAGTGTTCCGCGTCCTTGGCGGCCAGCAGGGTTTCGGTGCACTCCTCGCCGACCTTCTCGAGAATCTTGTTCAGCCCTTTGGCATGCAGGCTGGCAACATAGGAGCTGTCCGGATCGGCCTGTTTGCGCTCTTCCAGTACCTGTGCCAGCTGGTTCAGTACGTCACTCACCTTGGGTACTCCTCAGTTGCCGCCATAGATGGCATCGGGGTCCTTGAGGACCGGTTCCACGCTGGCCCACTGACCGTCTTTCAGGGTCCGGTAGAAGCAGCTGCGCCGGCCGGTGTGGCAGGCGATGCCACCTTTCTGCTCAACCTTCAGCAGGATCACATCTTCGTCGCAATCCAGGCGGATGTCTTTCACCACCTGTTGGTGTCCGGAGGTTTCACCTTTACGCCAGAGTGTGCCTCGGGAGCGGGACCAATACACTGCGTGGCCCTCTTCGGCCGTCAGGCGCAGCGACTCCCGGTTCATCCAGGCCATCATCAGGATGTCACCGGTAGAGGCATCCTGGGCAATGGCGGGAACCAGACCGTCGGCGGTCCAGCGGATGGCGTCCAGCCAGTCAGGGTTGTCGACGTTATCGGATGAGTCTTTCATTTCTGTGAATCCTGAATTCGTAATCGGTTACCGGCTGCCGCGCAGCACCAGACCGCCGGCTGCAGCCAGCAGTGCCCAGCTCCAGGCGGGCACGTTTTCGAGCCAGGCCTGGGCCTCGGGTCGGGTGCCGATAACGGCTGCCGCAACCAGAATGATGACCACCAGCCCGCGCCGCCAGCGACGATCCGAGCGAACCTGCTGTTCCCGCAGCAGCTCCAGTGTAGCCTGATTCTGTTGCTCGGTGGGACCGGCCTCGCGCAGTTGCATGAGTGCGTCATGCACCAGCTGCGGCATTTCGGGCGATTGCTCCAGCCAGGAGGGCAGGTGGGTCTGCAGCGATTTTAACAGGCCCGAAGGGCCAATGCGTCTGCGCATCCAGCTTTCCAGGAATGGCTGGGCTGTGCTCCACAGGTCCAGCTCCGGATACAGCTGGCGCCCGAGGCCTTCGACGTTCAGCAGGGTTTTCTGCAGCAGTACCAGTTGCGGCTGCACCTCCATGTTGAAACGGCGGGCGGTCTGAAACAGGCGTAACAGGAAGTGGCCGAAGGAGATGTCCTTCAGCGGTTTCTCGAAGATGGGCTCACAGACGGTACGGATTGCAGCCTCGAATTCGTTCACCCGGGTATCCGGCGGGACCCAGCCTGACTGGATGTGCAGCTGGGCGACCTGCCGGTAATCCCGGCGGAAGAACGCCAGCAGGTTGCGGGCCAGATAGCTCTGGTCGTCCGGGGCCAGGGTGCCGACGATACCGAAATCGATGGCAATGTACTTCGGATCGGCCGGGTTGGAGACATCGACAAAAATATTGCCCGGATGCATGTCGGCGTGGAAAAAGCTGTCCCGGAACACCTGGGTGAAGAAGATCTCCACCCCCTTTTCGGCCAGCACCTTCATATTGACGCCGGCGGCCTGCAGGGCGGGTACATCGGCAATGGGAATGCCGTGAATGCGCTCCATGACCAGTACCGACTTGCGGGTGTAGTCCCAATCGATAAAGGGGATGTAGATCAGTGACGAGTTCTCGAAATTGCGGCGCAGCTGACTGGCGTTGGCGGCCTCCCGCTGCAGGTCCAGCTCGTCGTGAATGGTGGAGTCGTAGTCTGCCACCACCTCGACCGGGTGCAGGCGCTTGCCCTCGGACCAGTACCTTTCCAGCAGTCCTGCCATCAGGTACATGAGCGAAAGATCCTGCCGGATGACCCGTTCGATCCCGGGGCGCAACACTTTTACCACCACCTGCTGACCGTTGCGCAGGGTGGCCGAATGCACCTGGGCAACCGATGCCGAGGCCATGGGGTCCGGTGTGAACTCCTTGAACAACTCGGCCACCGGCGCGCCCAGGGAAGATTCAATGATCTCCCGGGCCAGATGGCTGGAAAAGGGCGGTACCCGGTCCTGGAGGTTTTTCAGGGACTCGGCCATATCGTCCGGTAACAGGTCGCGACGGGTCGACAGGATCTGGCCAAACTTGACGAATACCGGCCCCAGCTCTTCCAGGGCCAGCCTCAGCCGATCCCCCCGGCTCAGCTTGGGTTTCGGGAACAGGTGCCAGGGGGCCAGCAGGAAGAACACCTTGAGAGGCGCAGGCAGTTCCGCCAGGGGCAAAAACGTGTCCAGCCGGTAACGGCAGAATACCCAGGCAATTCGGAACAGGCGTTGCAGGCGGGTCACGGATTCTCCCGTTCGTCAGGTGTGGCCTGGTTATCCAGACGGGCTATACGCGCTTCCAGGCGTTCGGTCCGGAGGCTGACGTCGTCGATGTCCTCAAAGGTTGCTTCCAGTTCCCGGCGCCCGGGAAGGGTTCGGCTTTCCTCGTGCACATACTCTTCGACGTTGGCGTTCAGGGAATGGAAGGCCTGGCGGCTCCACTCTACGGCGCCGCGGATGCGTTGGCCCAGGAAGTGGGCGGGCACGTCGCCGATGTGGCGGGCCATGGCGGCTTCCCAGTCCGGTTCAAGCTGATTCAGCGCCCGTTGCAGCTGGTGGGCGAGGGCGGTGTCGCCCGCGACCGTCAGCCGGCCGTCGCTGAATACCCGGTCATCACCGGTGGCCAGAGCGGCAAAGGCCACGGGTTTGCCGCTGATTTCAAGGACAGGGCCGTCCGCAGGCTGGCTACTGACCCGGACCCGGTCACCGGCGCCATGCAGCGAGTAGGTGAGCGGCAGCGGCGCGATCAGGCTGATCTGTACCGGGCCCTCCAATGCTTCCATCAGGGCCCGCCGGCCCGCCGGATCCAACTCGAGGGCGTGGTTCAGCGCACCCTCGATGATGGCGGTAACGGCAGCAAGCAGCGTCGGACCCGGGAACATCAGGGCTTGATTCCCACGTGCAGGGCGACGATGCCGCCGGTCATGTTGTAGTACTTGCAGTTCACCAGGCCGGCGTTTTCCATCATTGCCTTCAGGGTGTCCTGATCCGGGTGCATGCGAATGGACTCGGCCAGGTATTTGTAGCTTTCGCTGTCGCCGGCGATCAGTTGTCCCATCAGCGGCAGCGCGGTAAACGAGTAGGTGTCGTAGGCCTTGCTGAGCAGAGGGTTGGTGGGCTTGGAGAACTCCAGCACCATCAACTTGCCGCCGGGCTTGAGGGTCCGGGTCATGTCACGCAGGGCCTGGTCCTTGTCGGTGACATTGCGCAGGCCAAAGGCGATTGAAACGGCATTGAAGTTGTTGTCCGGGAACGGCAGGTGTTCGGCGTCGGCCTGAACGTACTCGATATTGCCGGCATAGCCACGGTCAATCAGGCGTCCGCGACCGACCTGCAGCATGGAGGCGTTGATATCGGCCAGGACCACCTTGCCCGACGGCCCGACCAGGTCAGAGAACTTCATGGTGAGGTCGCCGGTGCCGCCGGCGATGTCGAGCACCTGATGGCCCGGGCGCACTCCCGACAGTTCAATGGTGAACCGTTTCCACAGGCGGTGGATGCCCATGGACATCAGATCGTTCATGAGGTCGTATTTGCCGGCCACGCTGTGGAACACCTCGGCCACCTGGCTCGCCTTCTGGCTCTTGGGCACGTCGCGAAAGCCGAAATGGGTGACGTCATCCGGGCCCTGGCTGGTCTGGGCCTGATTGGCCGACGGTTGCTGCTCGCTCATGAGAGAAATCCTGTCTGAATCTGAACCCCGTATTCTAACGGCTGGCGGGGTTGCTACAAGGGTGGCGACAAGTTTAATACCACCCTAAACTATAAAACGGTCATTTTTTGAGAGAAAGCTGATATATGTCTGTCATTGACGTACACCGTCCGCACAGTCTGGACAAAGAGCACGCCCGCGAAGCCGCCGAAATCCTGGCGAAAGACCTGTCACAGCAGTTCGACGTGAACTACCAATGGGAGGGGGATGTGCTCCGCTTCAAGCGCAGCGGTGTCAAAGGCCAGCTGAACCTCAGTCATGCCGACCTGCACATTCACCTGGAGCTGGGCATGATGCTCCGGCCTTTCAAATCCCGAATCGAGCAGGAAATCCATTCCCAGCTGGATCAGATCATCAAGGCCTGATCCGGTCCGCCCAGGGGGTCAAAGATCGCCCGGGAGCCGAAACGGCTCCGGGTGTCCGCGCACAATGTTTTCCATGACCTGGCGTTCCCGGGTGACCAGCCGGTCAATCAGGAGCTCGACGTCATCCATCTTTCGAAAGGCACTGAACCCCCGGTGCAGGAAGCTGTGAAGATCGGTCAGACCGGCCATTTCCGCCGGTGTTCGGGTCATGGATAACAGCCAGCCCAGGGTGCGGTTACGTACGTACCGGTCCAGTTGCAGGCCAACCTCGGCCACCAGGCCAATCTGACGCTCCCGCAACGCCAGCTGTTCGCTTTCGCGAAACGCCAGACAATAGTCGTCCACCGTCAGTGCGTCCGCCGCGACCTGATAGCGGTGGATCCGCTCGGTCAGTTCCAGATCGAGTCGCTGGGTGATCAGGTTCAGCTCCACCAGACCGGCAAGGGTGCCCAGCAGGTGGTCCGGGAGCCATTTCACCATTTTCGGAAAGACCCGGTCGATGTTGTCGTCCCGGTGCGTCATGGCCGTCGGCGCATACAGGTCAGTTAACAGGAATTCGAGGCCGGTGTGGTAACCGGGATGGTCATACAGGTCCCGGTGAGTGGCTTTCAGCCGCTCGGCCTGCCAGTCGGCGACCCGGAAAGTGTCGTCTAGCAGCGGGTGCGCGGCCTTGTGCTGTCGGAAATCGTGGTACTCCAGCAGCAAACGCTTAAGCCGGCGGGCACTGTCGGACGAGACCTCGGTGGCGACAAGGCGCTCACGGTACATGATGATTGGCTCCGTTAAACCTGTGGGGCAGGGCCCGTTGAGAGACCCGGTAGTTTAACGGAGGTTGGCTGGCAGAACACTAGCCTTGGGCGGCGGCCGGCAGGGTTTCAAAGCCGGGTACCCATTCCTTGCTGTCGAGGGTGATGAAGTGGCTGGGTGCCTCGGTTTCGACAATGCGCATGGTGGTCGGGCTCTGGCGGGCGCTGGCCAGCATGGCGGTCCGGTCGAGAATGCGGTCCACCGCCGGGATCAGGAAGGTGCCGTGGCGGATGTTGTTGTACACGCTGGTATCCGTGCGTGCCATCCAGTCCATGATGTTCTCGATGTTACGGACGATGGTCAGGTGGTCCTTGGTGGCCGAGAACAGTTTGCTGAGCAGCTGTTTCTTGCGCGGATTCATCTTGCCAAAGAAGGTCTGGCCATAAGCCGAGGACGGGGCGGTGTTGATCAGGCGAATCAGCCAGGGCCACATGCCGTGACTGACCGGCTCCAGCAGCGTTGTCACCAGGGCGTGGAGTTTCGCCTGGGGCAGTACCGGAGCTTCCAGCACCACTTCCACGTCCTCGTAGAGTTCCGGCCACTGTTGCATCGCTTCCAGGATCACTGCACCACCGCGGGAGTGGCCATGAACCCGGATGTTCCGGGTGCTGGGCAGGTTCGACAGTGCCTGGTTCAGGATACAGGCGTCGTACTCGATGGTGCCTTCCAGATGCTTGATCGGCACCTCCCAGTACGGTGTTTCGGGGGTCACACCGTTGACCGGAATGTGGTAGTTGCTGCAGGTGAGCAGGATCAGTTCGGTGGTTGGTCCTTCGTAGGCCTGGGTAAAGTAGCAGTGGTTTTCCAGAAAGCCATGCACGCCCACAACGGTCTGCTCCGCCTCGCCGCTGTGATTTCGAACCGAAACGGCACCTTTGCCGACACGGTATACCCGACCGGAGAACATCTCCGAGTAGGCATTCTCGATGGGCTTGATCAGTTTGCGAACGTGGCTCGCTTTCATTTTGGCTCTCCTAACCAGCGCTGCAATGGCCTGTTGTTGAAGTTGGAACCTGCTGGTAACCCTTTTCTACCCCAAACCGGTCAGAAAGTTATTGGCGCTGACATCTTTATTTACGCTGAATCAGGGCCAATCGATGACAGTTCAAGGGCCGTGCTAACCATTGCATCAAGGCTTACTGGGAGTATAGATCTGAACAGTTGTTCACAAGTAACTTTTTGTAATGCTGTGCACAGGCACCTTATATGGAGACCATGCGGGTTGTCTGGCACAATGCGGAGTTCGGTTTTTACGTATCTTCACCATCCACCCGGGGACGTTCAGGTTTGAGTCACGAGCAATCGCATCTCCTGCTGCCTGCGGATTCAGCCTGGCTGGCCCTGGAAAGACCCGAAAACCCGATGACCATCACGGTCATGCTGCGGGTTGAGGGGCTGACTGCGCCCCGCTTCCGGGAGTTTCTGCGAGTGTACTGGATGGCCTGGGAACGCTTCCGGTTCCTGCCAGTGAAGCGGGCCCCGGCCTGGTGGTGGGAACCGGACCCGGTGTTTGATCTCAAGCACCATCTGGATGTGGTGATCGACCGTTTCACTCCGGATGAGCTGCAGGAGTGGGTTTCGGCCCGCCTGAATCAGCCCCTTGCCCTTTACCGCCCGCGCTGGAAATTCTGGCTGGCGCCCAATGCCGAGGGCGGTGCGGCACTGCTACTGCGAATGCACCACTGCTACGCGGACGGTCTGTCCCTGCTCGGCATCTTCGAACGGCTCTGTCCACCCTCGCCGCAGCAGCATCCTGCCATCTACGGTGCGGCGGAGACCGCCGAACTGTCGCGCTGGACCGACGCGGCCAGGGTCTGGCTGGAACAGCTGGTTTCGACTGAGATGGCACGGGAAGGTTCGGTCGGGGAAGCCGGTCCGGGGCCTGCCGGCCAGGGCCAGTCGACGGGCTGGTGGCTGGAGCGGGCGGCCCAGAACAGTCTCAGGCTGGTTCATGAAGTCAGCGAGTTTCTGGTCGAGCCGGAAGACAGCCCCTCCAACCTGACACGTCCGCTGCTGGGGCGGCGGCAATGTCGCTGGTCCCGGCCGGTGGCACTGGACCTTTTCCGGTCGGTCGCAAAGGCTACCAACGTCACCATCAATGACGTCTTGCTCAGTTGTGTCGCCGCCGCCGTGCGTTCCCGGCTCGGGATGGTTGGCGATGCGTTGGAGGATGCGGTGTTGCATGCGGCTGTGCCCGTGGACATCCGCGCCCGGCTCCCGGACGAACTCCAGCCGGAGCCCGGAACCCTGGGCAACTACTTCGGGACGGTGTTCGTGCCCCTGCCGGTTGACGGTGAAAGCCCGCTCGAGCGCCTGTATCGCATCAAGCATGAAACCCGGCGCCTGAAAAAGAGCTGGCAGCCGGGCATTGCCTGGGGGCTGGCGGCGACCGCCTCGGCCATTCCCGAACCCTGGCGGCAGCCGGTGGCCGATGTGTTCTACCGCAAGGCCAGTGCCGTGGTTTCAAACGTGCCGGGTACGCCCGAGGCCCGATACATCGCCGGATGCCGGATCACCGAGCAGATGTTCTGGGTACCCCAGGCCGGAGACATTGGTCTGGGCGTCAGTATCGTCAGCTATGCCGGCCAGATTCAGTTCGGCGTGGTGGCGGATGAGGCCATCATGGTCGACCCGGCGGATTTTCTTGCTGACTGCCTGCAGGAACTGCAACGCTTCCCGGGCTGGTCGTAATCCCAAAGTTCTGTTTCTGATGCCTCCCAATTGAGCAGGAAACCTGCTCCCTTGGCGCATTTCCCCGCACTTTCCCTTAACCGACCATGGAATTCAGGCGACAGACCACGCCTGGGGCTGCCGGATATCCCGGTACCCCGATCCCAGATTTCCAAAAACAACCGGGGGAAGTATGAACAACAACAATTTCAGAAAGTCAGGCCTCGCGATTGCGATGGCCGCGACCATGGGGGCCAGCGCTGGAGCCCACGCGGCGGTTGAAGTCTACAACCAGGACGGCACGTCCTTTTCCGTGGACGGCTACTTCAACGCCTTCTATGTGAATCGTGATGACAAGCTGGCCGATACCCGCAACTCCGACGTCAAAATGGGGTTCCTGCCCAACACCATCGGCTTTAACTTCAGCAAGGAAATCGGCGATCTGACCATGGGCGGCCGTTCCTCGTTCTGGTCGACCATCAACGACAGCCTGCAATCGCCCACCGACACCGCGATCGATGTTCGTCAGCTCTACGCCACGGTTGACGGCTCCTTCGGTCAGGTATTGATCGGTAAGGATTTCGGCCTGTACGCCCGCTCCAACATCTTCCTGGATGAGATCCTGATGGGCTTTGGCTCTCCGGGTGCGCCGACGGGGGTTTCCTTCGGGAACATCCGCACGGGCTACCCCTACCCGAACCCTTCCGCACAGATCACCTACCGGACGCCGGATATGGGTGGCCTGAAGGTCGCGGCAGGTATCTTCGAGCCTGCCAACACAACCCCTGGCGCCCAGTCCGAACAGTCTGCGCCGCGGCTCGAGGCCGAGGTAACCTACAGTGCCGACCTGAGTGGCGTGGCGCTGACCGGTTGGGTCAATGGTCGTTCCCAGAAGTCCGAGAACGCAACCACCTCGGTCGATTCGACCGGACTTGGCTACGGTGTCCGTGCCGCCATCGCCGGTTTCTCCCTGACCGCCTCCGGCTTCACGTCTGAAGGCGATGTGCCGGTGCTGATCAGTGACACGGCCGCGCCGCTGGCGGAAGAGGATGCCGACGGCTATCTGGTTCAGGGCTCGTACACACTGGGCGCCAACCGGTTCGTGCTGTCCTACGGCGAAACGGATTCCGACCAGGCGGACTTCGAGACCGAAAACACCTCCGTGGCGGTGTTCCATGACGTCAACAGCAACTTCAAGCTGGTCGCGGAATACAACATGTTCGAGCAGACCACCAAGTCAACCGGCGCTGATGCGGCCGAGATCGACACCATTGCACTGGGTGCCGTCGTCACTTTCTGAACCGGAGCGTGACGACGATCGGATGCCGATGCCGGGGCTCTTCTGCCCGGCATCGCAACCCCTGACTAGGACTAAAGTGCCGGTTTGCCGGAAAGCAAACCTGTAGCGCCACCGTGCATTGATTCGGGAGGTATTTAAATCAATGGCTTACGATCACTTTGGCGCGCCAATTAAAAGCACTGAAGTCGCATTGGCTGCTTTCACGGATGCCGTAGAATCGAAAAGGATTCATTCATTTCCGAAGCCGGCCTTTATGAAACCAGTGACGACACTGCCCGCGGCGCGGGTGGCCAGTTCCAGCGTACGGGATCCGATGCTGGCAGCCACCAACCTCGCCAGCCAGCTCAGACACGAGCACCTGGGTTGTGTGCTTTTCTTCTGTTCTGCGGAGTACGATCTCGGTCGCCTGGGTATTGCCCTTGAGCACGAGTTTCGTCACGTTCGCGTGTGTGGCTGTACCTCGGCCGGGGAGATTACCCCGGAGGGCTATGGCCGTGGCTGTATTACCGCTATCGGTTTCGACCGTCGCTATTTTGCCATCGACTGCGCCCTGATTCGGGAGTTGGATCAATTCACGCTGCAGGATGCGCAGGGAGTGATCGACGGACTTCTGGCCACCTGCCGGGATGCGCGGCTGGCGCCGATCAAGGGCAACACCTTCGCCATCACGTTGCTTGACGGTCTGTCCGCTCGGGAAGAACTGGTCCTGGCAACCCTTAACGCGGCGCTGGGTACGATACCGCAGTTCGGTGGTTCTGCCGGCGACGATGAACGGCTGGCCAATACCCACGTGTTCTTTGATGGCCAGTTCCACACCGGTGCGGCCACCGTGTTGCTGGTCAACACCCCGCTGGATTTCCGCGTGTTCTCGACCCATCACATGGTTGAACGCAACCAGAAGCTGGTGGTAACCGACGCCTGTGCCGAGAGCCGCACGGTGTTTGAGCTGAATGCCGAGCCCGCGGCCGAGGCCTATGCCCGGGCAGTTGGCGTCGAGGTGGATGATCTCGATCGCAAGGTGTTTGCGCTTCGGCCCATGGGCGTGAAGATTGGTGGGCACTACTTCGTGCGATCCGTCCAGCGCGTAAACCCCGACAGGAGTCTGACGTTCTACTGTGCCGTTGAAACCGGCATCGTGATGACTGCGATGGAGCCCGAGTCGCTGCTGGACAGTGTTCGTACCCAGATCGAGGCGTCCGAACGGGTGGTGGGGCCGCCGTTGGTGACCATTGGCTGCGACTGTTTCCTGCGTCGCCTGGAGGCAGAGCTGACCGGAGAGGTGGATGCCGTCTCGGAATTCCTGCGCCACCACAAGGTGATCGGCTTCAACACCTATGGCGAACAGTTTGACGGCATGCACATCAACCAGACCTTCACGGGGGTTGTCATTGGCGCACCTGATGTCCATTCCGAACCACGCTGAGCCCCTCTCCGACGCGCGCCGGGACGACCGCATCGCGGCGCTGGAAGCGGAGAACGAGCGCCTGCGAAAGATCCGGGATGCCCTGATCGAGCGGGTGGAGTCGGGCTCGGCCCACAAACCCGAGCCCTACGCCGCGTTTGAGCACTCGGTGGTGCTGGCGGAACAGGTGCGCGAGCGCACCGACGCCCTGAACCAGGCGATGGAGGAGCTCAAGGGCAGCAACAAGGCGCTCAATCGGGCACGGGAGGAGGCGGAAACCACCCGTCAGCGCCTGAGTGATGCCATTGAAAGCATTGCCGACGGCTTTGTGCTGTTTGACCATCAGCATCGGCTCATCCAGAGCAACAGCCGGTTCCGCAGCTATTGGCGCCAGGCCGGCCTGGCGCCGCCCGTTGCCGGGACTTCGATCGTCGATGTGAAGGCCCAGGCCCTGACCTCGGGACTGATCCAGGAGGAACATAGCCACCCGGATTCCGAGGGCGTGGTGTTTCTGTTGGCCAACGACCGCTGGGTCCAGATGACCGAACGGCCAACCCGGGAAGGCGGGCTGGTGGTGCTCTACTCCGACATTACCGACGTCAAGAACAGCGAAATGGCACGCCGGATCAAGGCGCTTGAGGAAAGCGAACGCTGGATTCGAGTGGTTACCGAACATGTCCCGGCATTGATAGCCTATGTTGGCGCCGATATGACGGTGCAGTTCTGCAACAAGGTCTACGAGTCCTGGTACGGCCGTAACGGGGAATCGCCGTTAGGCAAGCGGCTGGACGAGGTCCATGCCCCGGACCTGTACCAGCGCCTGCTGCCACAGGTCCGGCAGGCCCTGGACGGCAAAAGCATCACCTTCGAGTTCGAGGAAACCGGTGAGCAGGGGGACGTCCGGTACATGCTGCGCTCCTACGTGCCCAATCATGACGCCGACAACGTCATTACCGGCTTTTTCGTGCTGATTCGCGATATTACCGACCGACGCAAGACCGCCTTGGCACTGGAGCAGGCCTACGATCACCTGGAGCGGCGAGTCAAGGAACGGACGGCGGCGTTGACGGGCCTGAACAACCAGTTGCGCCAGGAAATAGACGAGCGCGCGGCGGTGGAGGCGCGGTTGCGGGATGCCAAACTGGAGGCGGAGCGGGCGAACCTGTCCAAGACCAAGTTCCTGGCGGCGGTCAGTCACGACCTGCTGCAACCGCTGAACGCCGCACGGCTGTTCACCAGTGCGCTGCTGGAGCAGTCCTTCGGACCCAAGGCGGAAAGCCTGGTGCGCTCGGTCAGCACCTCGCTTGATGACGTCGAGAACCTGCTCGGTACCCTGGTGGACATTTCCAAGCTGGATGCCGGTGTGATCAAGCCGGATGTCACCGCCTTCGACCTGCGGGATTTGCTCAATAACATTGCCCGGGAGTTCCGCCAGATGGCGGTCGCCGAAGGCCTGGAACTGGACTTCGTGCCGTCATCGGCGGTGGTGGAGTCGGATTCCCAGCTGCTGGCCCGGATTCTGCGTAACTTCCTGACCAACGCCATTCGATACACCGGCTCCGGGCGCATCCTTCTGGGCTGCCGTCGCCGTGGTGATCATGTTCTGTTGCAGGTCTGGGATACCGGCCCCGGGATTCCCGAAGACAAGCTCACGGAGATCTTCCAGGAGTTCAAGCGCATTCGTCCATCCGGGTCCCAGGCGGATAAGGGGCTGGGGCTCGGGCTGGCCATTGTCGATAAAATCTCCCGGATGCTGGGCCATGAGGTTCGGGTATCGTCGGTTGAGGGGCGGGGATCGGTGTTCAGCGTCCGGGTTCCGCTGGGCCGGCTACTGCCACGGCGACCGTCCGGCGATGACAGCCTTATCGCCGTGCCGGACACCGGTCTGGGCGGCGCCCGTATCTGGGTGATCGACAACGATCATGCAATTTGCGAGGGCATGCAGACCCTGCTTGAAAATTGGGATTGCCAGGTCATCACGGCGGTGTCGCTGGTGGATCTTGAGCGCCAGCTCGACCCGGCCACCAGTCCCGTGGATCTGATCCTGGCGGATTATCACCTGGATAATGAGGAGACGGGGGTCGATGTGGTGGCGAGTATCAACGGGCGTCGGGCCCGCCCTGCGCCGGTGGTCATGATCACAGCCAACTACACCAACGAGCTGAAACAGCACATTCGCGGGCTGGGTCACCTACTCATGAACAAACCGGTGAAGCCGCTCAAGCTCCGCAGCACCCTCAATCATCTCATCAGCGCTTCAGGTACTGGCTGAAGTCCACATCGCTGGCGGACAGGATGGCCTGGACCCGGTTGTGCACGCCCAGTTTCCGGAGTATCGCCGAGACATGGGCTTTGACCGTGGTTTCGGCAATGTTGAGGTTGTACGCAATCTGCTTGTTGGATTCGCCCTTGGACATGCGTTCCAACACCAGAAGTTGGCGTCGCGTCAGGGAATTCAGCAGCTCCGGTGATATCGGGTTGTCGTCGTTGCGGTGACGGCGGCTACTGCTTTCCTTGCCGGTCCGGATGATGTCCGACGGCAGGTACACATTGCCGTTGAGAATCTGCTGGATGGCCTCGGTCATCTGGGCCCGGGGCGATGATTTGGTGATGAAACCCACCGCGCCATAGGTAATGGCCTGCAACACCACCTGTTTGTCTTCCTCCGCCGAGACGATGACCACCGGAATGGTGGGCGCTTCGTTGCGCAGCGTGATCAGGCCGTTCAGGCCGTGCATGCCCGGCATGTTCAGGTCCAGCAGGATCAGGTCCAGGTCATCGTTCTCCCGGGTGATGGCCAGGGCGCTGTCGAGATCATCGGTCTCGACGATCTCACTGCCTGCGAATCCGGACGCAATGACACTGCTGATGGCTTCGCGAAATAGAGGGTGGTCGTCGGCAATCAGGATCTTGTAAGCCGGATCCATAACTACATCTACCTGTTTGTTGTCATTATCGAGGTGTGTTTCCGACTCATGATAGCGGGTTTCGGATGAGAGTGCGGCATCGGGCTCGTTCAGCATGGCGGCCTCCAGTGCGTAAGGGACGGCGTGGTCTCGCCTGACCTCTGGTTATTTTTGTGATGGTTTCATTACACGCGATACCGGCCGCCGGGTGAATGCGACCATCGCACCAAAAAACAGGCACCAAAGTACTATTCTTGCCCGGCGACGGGGTTCGTATCGTGGAGGGATGAACCGATACCAACAAAAATACGGGTTGTGCAGGCTCTCGATTGACACCCTGCTGATTCTGTTCCTGTCGTGGCAACCGTTGGTCGTTGCCGATCAGGGCGACGGCTTGCCAACGGTGTCTGTGAGCGTGCTGCAGTTTGGCACCGCGCACTGGGAGCTGAACCACATTGTCGATCGACAACTGGATCGCCGGCACGGGTACACGCTGGCGCTCAGGCCGGTGGCGAACCTGCCGGCGTCGCACCTCGCCGTGACCAGTGGCACGGTCAACGGTGCGGTCGCGGATCTGCTCTGGGCGCAGTCGCGGTATCAGGCGGGCAGCGCCTTCCTGTACGTGCCCTTCTCGTCCAGTATCGGCGACATTGTTGTGGCCGAGGAGTCGCCGGTCAGAACGGTCAGCGACCTTGAGGGATTGCGCATCGGGGTGGCCGGCGGCCCCGACAGCAAGGGCTGGATCCTGTTGCAGAAAGTGGCGGCACAACAGGGTATCAATCTGATCAAGGTCGCCGAGGTGCAATACGCTGCGCCACCGTTGCTCAGCCAGGCGCTCAGGCGTGGGCAGATCGATGCCATCGTCACCTATTGGCATTTCGCCGCCCGACTCAAGGGCGAGGGCGGCTGGCGTTCGGCGTTTGGAATGGCGGACCTGCTCACTGACATGGAACTGGCCAGCGACCTGCCCGTCCTCGGCTACGTCTTCCCGGAACCCTGGGTCCGGGATAATCCGCAGTTGCTTGAAAGCTTCGCGAGGTCTGTTGCCGAGGCGAAAGCCGAACTAGCGGAACAGCCCGTTTATTGGCGACGTTTGCGGCCGTTGATGCGGACGGCGGACAAGGGTGTGTTTGAAGCACTGCGGGCCGGGTTTATCGCCGGTAATCCCCAACCCCTGACCGACCAGCGCATCGCCGATCTGCGGGAGCTGCTGGTGCTGACCGGGGTGGAGTCGAATACGCTGATGCCGGACACCCTGTTTTACCGGGGCCAGCCATGACGCCCGGGACCGGACCCCTGCGCCGCAGCCGGCCTCCGGTCTGGAGCTATTGGGTGGTTTTGCCGGCGATTATGGTGTTGTGGGCCGTGGTAGCCGGGCTGATCCAGTCGCCCCTGTTGCCCGCTCCAGCCGAGGTGCTCGACACCCTTGTTCGGGAGGCGGGCTCCGGAGAGCTGTGGCACCATCTAGGCGCCACCCTGCGGCGGGTCGTGTTGGCGTTTGCGCTGGCCATGACGTTGGGCGCCCTGATCGGTATCGCCATGGGCCGTTCTGCCCTGACCAACGCACTGTTCGACCCCTTGCTGGTGCTGCTCCTCAATCTGCCAGCGTTGGTCACCATCATCCTGATGTACGTCTGGTTCGGACTGGTGGAAGTGGCTGCGGTAATGGCCGTGGTTATCAACAAGGTCCCCAACGTTGCGGTTACCGTGCGTGAAGGTGCCCGGAGTCTGGATTTCAGGCTTGAACAGATGGCCACCGTGTACCGGTTCTCCCGCTGGCAGCGGTTCCGGGAGGTTTGGGTGCCCCAGCTGTTCCCCTACCTGATGGCGGCGACCCGCGGGGGGCTGGCCCTGATCTGGAAGATTGTTCTGGTGGTGGAGTTGCTGGGCCGCTCAAGCGGCGTCGGTTTCCAGTTGCACATGGCGTTTCAGGTTTTCGACGTGGCCGCCATCCTCGCTTACAGTCTGGCGTTTATCGCTGTGGTCCAGCTCATCGAGCTGGGCATCCTGCAGCCATTGGAACGGCGCTCCAGCCGTTGGCGCCAGCCGGAGGCGGCCCATGCTTGAACTCCGGATTGCAGGCCGCGATTTCGGTCAGCCGGTGCTCGGCGAAATCTTCGCCACGGTAGAGCGCGGTGACCGGATCTGTCTGCTGGGTCCGTCCGGTATCGGCAAGACAACCCTGTTGAATGCGATCTCAGGGATCGATCAATCCGTTCCCAAAGAGGCCGTCCTCGGACGTGACAAGGTGCGGGTGGGTTACCTGTTCCAGGAGCACCGCCTGTTGCCCTGGCGGACCCTGAGCGCCAATCTCCGGCTGGTTGGCGCCAGCAGTCAGCAGGCCGACGACCTGCTGGGCCAGGTTGGCCTGACCGGGTACGGTCACTACCTTCCTGACCAGCTTTCCCTGGGCATGGCCAGACGGGCGGCCCTGGCAAGGTGCCTGGCCGTCGAGCCGAATCTGCTGTTACTGGATGAGCCGTTTGCCTCGCTGGACCCGGTGATGGCGGGGGAACTGAAAAAACGGATAGTGGGGATTCTGGATGCCCACCCCGACATGGCGATGATTTGTGTGACCCACGACGGTGCTGATGCGGAGATCCTGGCCAATCGGCTGTGGTACCTGGCTGGCTCGCCGGCACGACTGCAATGGGACGACGCCGTGGGCGAGCCCAGATCGATAAAAGAATTACTGGGCAAACTACGCAATCTGGATTTAGCGGGTTCCTAACGGCTACCCCATCGCCCACTTGCTCCGTTCACGCGGGCTTGGTCCCAAGAATCCTGGTTCGCTGGGGCCGGAACCCGGCCGTCGCCAACAAGGTCAGCACCACGGTGATCGCAGCGGTGATGCCGTAGGCCATCGGATTCCATTCCAGGTAAAGGGAAAAGCGGATTGCCTCCACCGCATGGGTGAATGGGTTGAACTGGCAGATCCAGTACAGCCAGGGGCTGGCCTCGTTCATCCGCCACAGTGGGTACAGCGCCGAAGACATGAAAAACATCGGGAAGATGACGAAGTTCATCACCCCGGCAAAGTTCTCCAACTGCTTGATCCAGGTGGCAATCAGCAATCCCAGGGCTCCGAGCATCAGGCTGGTCAGTACCAGCGCGGGCAGGACCGCCAGGTAGCCCCAGAGTGGTGGTTCCACGTCCACCAACAGGGCCAGGACCAGGAACACATACACCTGGCCCACCGACACCACGCCCATGGCCAGCAGCTTGGTCACCAGCAGGAAGGGCCGGGGCAGGGGGCTCATCAGCAGCACGCGCATGCTGCCCAGCTCGCGGTCGTACACCATCGAGAGTGCCCCCTGCATGCTGTTGAACAGGATGATCATGCCGCACAGCCCGGGGGCGATGTAGGTTTCGTAGGTAATGTAGGTGTCGTAGGGCGGAATGATGGAGATACCCAGCACCGCCCGGAAGCCGGCGGCAAAGACTACCAGCCACAACAGCGGACGCACCAGGGCACTGGCAAAGCGGGTGCGCTGTTGCCAGAAACGCAGCCATTCCCGGGTCTGGATGCCGACAAAACAATGCCAGTACTGGGCCGGGCTCATGGTGCTGCTCCTGTCAGAGCTTCGAAGGTTTCGGCCAGGTCCCGGGCGCCCTCGGCCTCGCAGATCGCACGGCCGGAACCATTGGCCAGCAACTGGCCCTGATGCAGGATCAGCACGTGGTCATCCGGTCGCACTTCTTCTATCAGATGGGTTGCCCAGAGCACGGTCAGGCCGTCTTCCTCGCACAGCGTTCGGACATGGTCATTAAGGGCCCGCCGGCTGGCGACGTCCAGGCCAACGGTGGGTTCGTCCAGCAGGAGCAGAGACGGCTGGTGGAGTAGGGCGCGGGCAATTTCCACCCGGCGCCGGTGGCCGCCGTTGAGCTTGCGCACCGGGTCATCCGCCCGGTCCAGCAAGCCGAAACGTTCCAGCTCGCGGTCACCACGGGCACGGGCCAGCTTTCGGGACAGGCCGTGCAGGGCGCCGTGGTACATCAGGTTTTGCCGTACTGTCAGGTCCAGATCCAGGGCATTCTGCTGGAACACCACGCCGATCTTGCGCATGGCCTCCGATGGTTGCCGTTTCAGGGACTGCCCGGCCATCAGGACGTCTCCCTGCTGCAGCGCCAGCAGCCGGGTCAGCAAACCAAACAGCGTCGACTTGCCCGCGCCGTTGGGGCCCAGCAGGGCATGGAAGTGACCGGGGGTCAGGGCAAAGCTGACCTCCTTGAGGACCGGCTTGTCGCCGTAGCGGAAGCTGAGGTTGCGGGCTTCTATGGTCATGTCGTCGGATCGATTACCACACCCCAGGGGTAGCGGCCTACCTTGATGGATTTGATGACTTTCAAGTCGTCCACGTCGATGATCGAGACATCGCCGGAGACCCCATTAGTGGTATAGAGGTGTTTCTCGTCTTTATCCAGATCCAGTTGCCAGACCCGGGCGCCGACCAGCAGGTAGTCCAGCACCTCATAGGTTTTGGCATCGACCACCGCCACGTGATTGGAGGGGCCTAGGGCCACGAACGCGTATTTGCCATCGGAGGTCAGCTCGATACCCACCGGTTGCACCCGGTCCTGGTTGACCCCGGGCACCTTGAAGGTCATCTCGTGGATCTGTTCCAGCTTGTCGACATCGATGATGTGCACGGTGCCGCCAATTTCGGCGGAGGCCCAGGCGATCTTGCTGTCCTTGCTGAATTCCACGTGCCGAGGGCGCTGGCCCACCACAATGTTTTTCTCGATCCTGAAAGTTTCGGTATTGATCCAGTGCAGCATGCTGGTGGTTTCGCTGGTGTTGACGGCCCATCTGCCGTCGGGGCTGACCGCCATGCCTTCAGGCTCGATGCCCACGTCGATTTGCGCCAGCACCTCCTTGCTGCTGACGTCCACCACGGTCACGATGGCGTCGTCCTCGTTGGAGATGTACAGGTGCTTGTTGTTGGGGTGCAGTGCGAACTGCTCCGGGTCTTCGCCAGAAGGCAGGGTGTCGATAATCGTGCGCGTGGCCAGGTCCAGCACCTGTACGGTGTCGTCGTCACTGGCACAGATATACAGCCGGGTGTGATCCTTTGAGAGCAGTATGCCCCGCGGGCGTGCCCCGACATCAATGGTCTCCACCACCTCCCGGGTTTCGGTGTCAATGATGGAAATGGTGTCGTCTTTTTCGTTCGAGACATAGGCCAGGCTTGCCAGCGACGGTGCCGACAGACCGATCAAAGCGGCCAGTGCGGTGTGTTTGAGCAGTGCTTTCATTGGGGCTCCTTGGTCTCGGGACTCGGTATGAAGGTCAGTTGTTGATGCGGCATTTGCTCTCGGGTTTGTCGAAGCCGAGGGTGTCCATGTCCGTATTGGGGTGCAGGTAACCCTCGAACGGCGCCCGAGCGACCAGCCCGCGGGGGTGAACCAGCGGGATGGGCTGGCGCAGTTGGCCATTCCAGTCGCGATAGGTCAGCTTCCGGCCCTTGAAGGCGGCGAGCTGGAACCGGTCGCTAAAGAGAAATTCCCGGATGGCTCGGGGGTCCGCTGTCCCGAGCTCGGTGACGGAGGTGCCAATGGAGCGAACGGCGGCCCACGCCGCGTAGTCAGCTCCGTTCATCTGGCGCTTGGCCAGGTCCCGGAACCGGTTCTGCAACTGGGCCGCACCCCAGCTCTCCACGACCCGGTGCCAGGCCACGGGTGACATGCCCTGGGTGCCCACCACCGGGCGCGGAAGCCAGGTGTTGAATGGTACGTATTCGCCAAAATCCCCGCGGACGTCGGCGACCACCACCGCGTCATAGTCATCCGCCTGGGTAAACAGCGGCAGCTCCTTCGAGGCGGTACGCCGGAGGTCGGCGTCGAAGGTCCATGGCTTGTCTTCCACGATGTCCAGACCAAAACGCCGGGCGGACCGGCGGAACGCGCTGGCCCAGGCAATATCGGCCTCAGTCGGGCCGGTGATCAGGAACAGCTTGTTCCAGCGCCGCTGGTTCAGCCATTGGCCAAGGGCATCGGTGAGCATGGCATGGCTGGGGATGGTGTGAACGAGGTTGGCCGGACAGTCTGCCGTCCGCAGTGGATCGTCTTCGGCACCGGCGTTGAACACCAGGGTCTGTGCGCCGGCCCTGGCCATGAATGTCCGGATCGTGCTCGCCGGCACGTTCACCACAAACAGTTCAATGCCACTTTGCTGCAGGCTGTCGAACGCCGCGACTGCAGCCTCTTCCGAGTCGGTTACCTGGCTCGTCAGGGCGTAGGTGTGGCCCAGAAACCTGCCAGTGGTGCTGTTGTCCTCCAACGCCAGTTCGGCCCCCCTGAGCCCCGCATCGTCGGGTTCCGGGGTCACGTTGGACAGAACGGGGCCCTGATCCGGAATCCACTGGACGTAGCCGATGGAGACGTCAACGGGCTGCGCGGCCAGTGACGCGGTGGACAGGGCGATAAAGGCCCCCACGGCGAAACTCCGCAAATACCTGCGGTACATAGGCGCTCCTGATTCTTGTTGTCTTTCCCACGAGCTTAGAGAACCCGGACGGGGGCGGATATATTCAGAAAGTCGCAATCCGGCAGTACTAAAGGATGAGAAAGCTCACCACAGACCTCCCATCTACTACCAAGGAACTACGCCAAATCCTCCAAAGTGGCATTCGGATTGGCGAGCGGGATTCCTAGACTAAAGGTCAGAAAGCTGGCAACTGACAAATCCAACAGCCAGTGCACGGGGAATCAACACAGAGGTAGCAGCAATGGCAATGTCCTTTTCACTCAAAACCCTGATCACGACGGCCCTGCTCGGAGCGGCCGGACTGGTAGTGGCCCATGGCAATGTCACTCCCCAAGAGGTTGACACCGGAAACCTTCCGACGCTGGGTGAGGAAGTCCTGGCCCAGAACCCGTTCCGCGAAGGCAATCAGCACGGCGATATGAACGGCCAGGCGGTGGAGATCGGAGAGAGCGCCTACGCCGGTAACTGCGCCGGTTGTCACGGTATCCGTGCCATGTCCGGCGGCCTGACTCCGGACCTGCGGGAGCTGACGGAGTGGGACGACGAGTATTACATCACCCGGGTGCGTAACGGCACCGACCGGGGTATGCCGTCCTGGAAGAAGACGCTGGACCAGAACGCCATGTGGGCCATCAAGACCTACGTGGAGTCTCTGCCCAAGCCTGAGTGAACGGTCGGCTCAGGTGATCTGAAGGTCTGTTTCCGGGCCGGCCATGTGCCGGCCTGATGGCGTTGAGGAAAAACAATGAAAGCACTGTCTGGCGTTATCATCCTGCTTCTGGTCTTCCAGTTGGCCTTCGCCCGGGAAGTGGACGACGGGGACCCTCTGCTCAACCGTCCGGCCGACCGGACCTACGACATTATCATTGAATCCGGCTACCTCAAGGTCGGCGTCTACGAAAATTTCCCTCCCTATTCCTATCAGGTCAACGGCGAACCTCGAGGGATCGACGTTGAAATCGGCAAGCGCATTGCCCGTGAACTGGGCGTGGAATTCAGGGTCCACTGGATCGTGCCGGACGAGAATCTGGGTGACGACCTGCGCAACAACGTTTGGAAAGGCCACTACCTGGCCAAGCGCCGGCTCGCCGACGTGATGATGCGCGTACCCTATGACAAGGAATACGCCTACATGCAGGACTCCACCGGTGAGTACATCAATGAGC
Organism: Marinobacter albus; assembly: GCF_030238305.1. Taxonomy (NCBI): domain Bacteria; kingdom Pseudomonadati; phylum Pseudomonadota; class Gammaproteobacteria; order Pseudomonadales; family Marinobacteraceae; genus Marinobacter; species Marinobacter albus. The sequence goes on from NZ_JASSQD010000001.1 coordinate 559,395, forward strand.
AGGTGGTGCTGTTCGGACCCTACCAGCAGGAAACCTGGCAGATTGCCTTTGATCCGGAAAAGCTGGACTCGGTGGCGACGGTCGCGGTTTTCCAGTATCACCCCATCGGTGTCGAGATCGACACCCTGCCGGACTTTTACCTGACCTCCGGTCTGCAGGGGCGCATGCGGGAGAAGGTGCGCCATTACCCCAATGTGACATCCGCCTTCGAAGCGATGCGGGCAGGGGAGGTCAGTGCCGTCATGGGCATGCGGGCGGAGATCGACCATGAACTGGCCAAACCCGAGAACGCTGCGTTCGAGCCTGCCAGTAACGGCTTTCCCGGTATCGGCAAGCAGGTGTGGGATGTGGGCATGGCCATCAAGCATACCCATCGCCAGCTGGGTTACGCCCTGGAGGAAATCATCGGCAACCTGGTGAAGACCGGCGAGCTGGATACAGTGTTCGCCAACCTCGATCTGCAGTTCAGCGTGCCCCAGTACTACCGGGAGTTTCTCAGTGAGGAGGCGATCGCGAGGGCGGAGGGTAAGCCCCAGGGTCCCCAGTGACCGCCCGGAACAACATCGTGTATCGAAGCCCGCGCCCCGTCGCGGGCTTTCTTTTGGGAAGTAGTACTACCAAGTGATGAGAAAACCAGTGCCGGCGAGTAATTGTTGGTTTTTCGTTCAAAGCCAAGAATCAGTACAGAGGCGGGAAACTTTCCCGGTTCACCGAAAAACCGAAAACAAGAGAATTGGAGAGCGCAACCATGAGATCGAACAAGTTCGGGATTCGCATTGCTGCCAGCGCACTGGCACTGGCAGTGTCGTACGGGGCCCAGGCGGTTACCGACGAAGACATCATGAACGATGCCAACACCCCTGAAGACATTGTCAGCTATGGCATGGGCACCCAGGGTCAGCGGTTCAGCACCATCGATGACCTGAACGCCAGCAACATCAAGTACCTGCAACCGGTATGGGCCTTCTCATTCGGCAGCGAGAAGATGCGCGGCCAGGAGTCCCAGCCGATGATCAAGGATGGCGTGATGTATGTGACCGCCTCCTATTCCCGGGTGTACGCCATTGATGCCAGGACCGGTGAGGAAATCTGGCAGTACGACGCCCGTCTGCCCGACGGCATCATGCCGTGCTGTGACGTGGTCAACCGGGGTGTGGCGCTGTACGACGACAAGGTGATTTTCGGTACCCTGGACGCCAAGCTGGTGGCCCTGAACAAGGACACCGGCAAGCCGATGTGGATCAAGAAAGTGGCCGATTACCAGGCCGGTTACGCCATTACCGCCGCACCGCTGGTGGTCAAGGGCAAGCTGATCACCGGCGTCTCCGGTGGTGAGTTCGGTATCGTCGGCAAGGTGGAAGCCTACGACCCCAACACCGGCGAAAAGCTCTGGACCCGCCCGACTGTCGAGGGCCACATGGGTTACGTCTACAAAGACGGCAAGGCCATCGAGAACGGCATTTCCGGCGGCAAGGCCGGCGTCACCTGGCCGGGTGACATGTGGAAGAACGGCGGCGCGGCGACCTGGCTGGGCGGCACCTACGATCCGGATACCGATTCCCTGTTCTTCGGCACCGGTAACCCGGCACCCTGGAACTCGCATCTGCGTCCCGGGGACAACCTGTTCTCATCCTCCCGTGTGGCCATCGATCCCGAGGATGGCAGCATCAAGTGGCACTTCCAGACCACGCCCCACGACGGCTGGGACTACGATGGCGTCAACGAGCTGATTTCGTTCGATTACAAGGAGAACGGCAAGACCGTCAAGGCGGCCGCCACGGCCGACCGTAACGGCTTCATGTACGTCCTGAACCGTGAGAACGGCGATTTCATCCGCGGCTTCCCGTTTGTGGACAAGATCACCTGGGCCAAGGGGCTCGACCCCAAGACCGGTCGTCCGATCTTTACAGAAGATGGCCGTCCGGGTGACCCCAATGCCACCAACGGCACCAAGGGTAATCCGGTCGTGGCCCAACCGGCCTTCCTGGGCGGCAAGAACTGGATGCCCATGGCCTACAGCCAGAACACCGGCCTGTTCTACGTGCCGTCCAACGAGTGGTCCATGGACATCTGGAACGAGCCGGTTTCCTACAAGAAGGGTGCTGCCTTCCTGGGCGCCGGATTCACCATCAAGCCGGCCAATGACGATTACATCGGCGTGCTGCGGGCGATGGATCCGAAAACCGGCAAGGAAGTCTGGCGTTACGAGAACACCGCGCCTCTGTGGGGTGGTGTCATGACTACCGCGGGAGACCTGGTGTTCACCGGTACGCCCGAAGGCTACCTGAAAGCCTTTGATGCCAAGACCGGCGAGGAGCTGTACAAGTTCAACACCGGTTCCGGGGTCGTGGGCACGCCGGTTACCTGGGAAATGGACGGCGAGCAGTATGTCTCCGTAGCTTCTGGCTGGGGCGGTGCCGTACCACTCTGGGGTGGCGAAGTCGCCAAGGTGGTGAAGGAGTTCAACCAGGGCGGTATGGTCTGGACCTTCAAACTGCCGAAGGATCGGGTTGCCAGCAACTGATCCAGCCATCACATCACTGTGATGTTTATTGCAAAGAGGGCAGTCTTCGGACTGCCCTCTTTTTGTTTCGAAGCGCCATCGGTTTCAATGCAGCACCCCCTAGACCATGGCCTTGTTCTCGTTCCGGTTGGACCACCACACCAGTGCCAGCACTGGTGTGATCAAGACCGCGCTGACCATCGTCAGTTGCAGGTTGCTGAGGGGGACCGGGCCACCTCCCGGGATCGCCAACAGCATCCCGCCAGCGATCAACGACAAGCGGATGGGCCACTGGAGCCTTGGATAAAGTGACAGGTTGCCGATACCCAGCAGGTAACCTTGCATCCCGCCAGCGATCAACGCGACACCCAGGATGGCCTGGGTCAGCACGACCAGAATTTCTTCCCAGGCCCCCTGAAGGATCAGCGCCGGATTCAGTACGAACAGGAATGGAATAAAATAAATCACGCTGCCCAGTTTCATGGCCTGGAATCCGGTTTCCATGGCCCGCGCACCCGCGACTGACGCAGCGGCAAAAGCGCCCAGGGCGACTGGCGGAGTAATGAAGCTCAGCATCCCCCAGTACAGGATGAACAGGTGAACAGCCAACGGGTCCATGCCGCCGCCGTTGATCAGCGCCGGGGCCAGTGCCACAGCCAGGAAAATGTAGGCAGCCGTAACGGTCATGCCAATGCCCAGAATGAAACTGGTCGCCGCTCCCATGAGCAACAGCACCAGGGTATTGCCGCCGGCCAGGAAGATGAGGTCGTTGGCGATGGTGCCTGACATTCCGGTAACCGACAGCGCCCCCACCAGCAAACCGACGCCAGCCAGAATCGCTATGAGCTCTGCGAACAGCTTGCCGGCACTGGAGAAGAAGTCTTTCACTTCCTTCCAGTGCCACCGATGGTAGGGCAGGACCTGATTGATTACCAACAGCAGGGCCGTGGCATAGAACGGTGCGGTCGCCTCCCGTCGAAGGAAGAACAGTAGCCAGATCAACAGCACGAACACGAAGATAAAGTACCAGCCTTCCTTCAAAGTCTGACGAAGGGTTGGCAGCTCGACTGCCGGCAAACCTTTGAGGTCATGACGTGCCGCGTAGGCGTCAATCTGGATAAACAGTCCCAGGAAGTACAGGATGGATGGCACGACGGCCGCCAGCGCAATCGTACCGTAAGGAATATTCAGGAAGCTGGCCATGATAAAAGCGGTCGCGCCCATAACCGGCGGCATCAAAACACCACCGGTAGACGCGCAGGCCTCGACGCCAGCTGCATATGAGCGCCCGAAACCTACTCTTCGCATAGCCGGAATGGACAACACACCGGTGGTGAGCACGTTGGTGATCACACTGCCGCTCATGGATCCCATCAGGCCGCTTGAGAATATCGCAACCTTGGCCGGGCCACCCCGGACATGGCCCAGCAGGGCAAACGCCAGGTTGATAAAGAACTTGCCGCCACCGGTTTGCTGCAATGCCACGCCGAACAGCAAAAACCCGATGACCAGATTGGCAAATGCCTGCAACGGGATCCCCATGACGCTCTCACGGCTCATGGCGTGGTAGATGGCAGTTTGGGCGGGTGAGGATGGGAACCCCTGAATCGGCCCCGGCACCACATCGGCGAATATCGGATAAAGGCTCGCAATCCCGACGATGATACCGATTGGCCAGCCGCCGGCTCGTCGCGCTGCTTCAAGGATCACGCCCCACAACAAGAAGCTCATCACAATGGCGTAGCCTGGTGCGTCGTACTCCCACCCGCTGTCCAGAATCCGTTCCGCGTTAACCACGAAAAAGCAGCACACCGCGGTCGCAAACAGGAAAAGCAAAACGTCGTACCAGGGCACTGTTGACCGTGAAGCTCTGCCTGCGGCTGGCCAGAGCAGAAAAACCAGAGGCAGCATCAGCGCCACCACCGTATAGAAGAACTGGCTTTCAACCGATGTCACGATGGTGAACATGCCAAGATTGAACAGGTAATCGATAGCCAGCAGTGCCAACGCCATGGTTGCCACACGGGGCACCCAGAGCCAGAATCCCTCCAGCCTGCGGATACCGGAGATTTCACCCGTATTGACGGGCTGTTGCTGAGGCGAGCTCATAGGGTCAGAGCCTTCGGTGCGATAAAGAAAAAAATGGGAAACGCCGGAGCACCGCTGCAATCTCGGCAACGGAACTCCGGCTCAGTGGGGCAGGCTTTAACGGAAAACCGGAGCCATACCCTCTGCCTGAAGTGCTTCGGCACGGACTTTCATCCAACTGCTGCGGAACGCATCTTCGTCTTCTGGCGGGTTGGAATCCAGGAACGATTTCCAGGTGGTCTGCAGGATTTCCTGACGTTTGATCAGCTTATCCTGATGCGCTTGCATGGCATCGGTCCAGTGCCCGATTTCTTTATAATACTCGACGACTGCATCGTGGTAGGGAATCACCCACTGCATATTCTGATTCTCAAGAGCGTAACCCGCATTACCGGGGGCGGCGTCCTTGTACTTGTCATGATCCTCGATCAGTACACGGATAAGACTGCTGGCGGTTTTGTCATCCAGGCTTTTGTTACCGACGAGAATCGGATATGGATAGCTGGCGCCGATCCAGGGGCTGTCTTTGCCATAGGCCTCACCGGCGGCGGACGTGGCCTTGTGGGGCTGGAAATACGGCGCTACGTTCTGGAGTCGCTTCCAGCCCTCTTTATCGGCAGGGTCCAGCTCTGGCCATACGATTCCCCTGGGGCTGGCAGCCAGTTGTTGCGCTGGCGGAGCCACACTCATGGTAAACGCAGCGTCGACTTGGTTGGCTACAATGCCTTCGAAGGCGCGGCCATAACCCGGAAATTCCACCCGTTCGACGTCATCCCAGGTCAGGCCTCCAAAGGCCAGGAAGGCCTCAGTTCCGACATTCAGGGCATCGTCACCACGGATGTAGGCCACCCGCTTTCCTTTCAGGTCCGCTGGTGTTTTTACGTTGGTATCACCGGCGACGGCAACACCCAGGCCAAAGCTGGCCGTGGATGTACTGATCAGGCGAATGGGCTGTGGGCCCCAGTCGGGGTCTGCGAACAGCAATACGCCTTCCGATCCATAGTAACTGGCAATACCGCAGGCGCAGAGTGGAACCCGGCCCATGCGTAGCGGCGTCATCCGGGATACGTCATTTTCACCCGGGAGAATGCGGACCGAGGTGTCATATTCGTTTTTTAGCAGGTTGCCGATGGAGACCATCTGGGTGTAACCCGCTGAGCCAGTCCCATATGCGGTCATGGCAAGAGTTCCAGGCAGTTCTACGTTTTCTGCACTGTGGGCGAATAGTGGTGCGGCACTCAGTACACCGACGAGCAGGCTTTTGTTGATTTTATGCATCGTTCTTTGTCCTGTGTTTTTGTCCGGCCGCGCCCCTTGTCTGCCAGGAAAGCAGAGTAAGGTGGCGGCCGGCGGAAAACCGACAACACTCCGCAAAGCGCGCGGGTGATGGATGACACTACAAAAATGAAGATGAGTTGTTTGGCAAACGCCGAGACCACTCAACCAAGTTTCGCATTGCGGTACTGGGATATGTTGATGTTCCGCAATGCAATACCTATTTTTGTAATTTCAATATAGAGAATGTCCGATCTCACAGCAACCCTCCAGAAACGTAATTCTGGCTAACGTCCGACGGCCGGTATTTTGTTAGGGCTTCCGTGAATTACCCACGGCAAGAGCCCGCTTTCCCGGACGGAAAGTGGGCCTTGGTGGTTCTCTGGTAGGGGGCGGGCGTTCAGGCCGCCTGATGCCTTGCCGTTTCGGCGACTGACTGGTTGATGTCGTCCAGCAGCTTGCGGTCGGTCCGGCCGATGGGCAGGTCGTAGGTGATGGTAGCACCGAATGCCTGCGGGTCGTGGGGGTCGTTACGGACCTTGTCGAAGACCAGCAGCCGGGTACCGAGGTAGAAGCCTTCCTGGAGATCATGGGTCACCATGAAAATGGTGGTGCCGGTCTCCTGCCAGAGCTTCAGCAGCAGGTCGTGCATGTCACCGCGAATCCCGGGATCGAGGGCGCCAAAGGGTTCGTCCAGCAGCAGCACCCGGGGCCGCATGATCAGGGACTGGGCAATGGCCAGCCGCTGCTGCATGCCGCCGGACAGTTCGTGGGGCCATTTGTGGGCGGACGGAGTCAGCCCCACCGACTCCAGCATGTCGTCCACATTTTCCAGCGCCTCCCGGCGAGCGGCACCGAACAGTTTGCCGAGCCAGGGTTTCTGTTCCAGCTCCAGGCCCATCAGCACATTCTGGCGCACGGTGAGATGCGGAAACACCGAGTAGCGCTGGAACACGATGCCCCGGTTGCGGTCCGGCTCGCCCGGAAACGCCTCGCCGTCCAGCAGCAGTTCGCCACGGCTGGCAGTCTCCTGGCCCAGCAGCATCTTCAGGAAGGTGGACTTGCCGCAACCGGAGGCGCCGACCAGCGTGCAGAATTCCCCCTGTTTGACGGCCAGGTTCAGATTTTCCAGAACCACCTGGTCACCGTATTCTTTCCAAAGCTTGTTGACGGTAATGAAGCTCATCAGTGGCCTCCTGCGTTGTACCACGGGAACAACCTGCGGTTGGCGAGGCGCAGGCACTGGTCGATGACGATGGCGAGAATGGTTATCCAGATGACGTAGGGCAGGATCACATCCATGGCCAGGTAACGGCGGACCAGGAAGATCCGGTAACCGAGGCCTTCGGTGGAGGCGATGGCCTCGGCGGCAATCAGGAACAGCCAGGCCGGCCCCAGGCTCAGACGTACGGCATCGATCAGCCGGGGCAGCACCTGGGGCAGGGCCATCCGGGTGATGACCTGCCAGGAATTCGCCCCCAGGGTCTGGATCTTGATCAGCTGTTCGCCGGGCAGCTCGCGCACCCGCTGGGCGACATCGCGCATCATGATCGGAGCGGTGCCGATGACGATCAGCATCACCTTTGACAGTTCACCCAAGCCGAACACGATGAACAGAATCGGCAAGATCGCGAGCGGCGGCACCATGGACAGGGCCGAGACCAAGGGGGCCAGGTTGGCCCGAACCAGCGGCAGCACGCCATTGAGAAGGCCGACGAAAAGCGCCAGCAGGGCGGCAATGCCAACCCCCATGCCCAGACGGGCAAGGCTGGCGGTGGTGTCCTGCCACATCAGGATATCGCCGCTGCGACGGTCCTCCTGGAACGCCATACGGTCGACCGCGGCGGTCATCTGTTCCAGGCCGGGCAGCAGTTTGTCGTTCGGGTTGTCTGCCAGTCGCTCCTGGGAGGCGAGGCTGTAGACCAGCATGATGAGCAGGAAGGGGAGCAGGCCCAAGAGGGTGGCCGAGATCCGCCCGGGGCGGCGGTTGATCAATCGCATGTGTTCTCTCCTCTGGTCACACAACACGGCGTGGTCATCGCAGATAAAGCAAGTGCGTGCGATTCTGTCTCCCGGGCTTTTGTCCCGCCGTGTAACCTCCCAGAGGTCGGTAACTCTCGGACCAGCCACCCCGGCTGGAGATGTATCCCTGCCCGGATCGGAACCCTAGTCACCCATTGTGTCCGTTGTCTTGGCCGCACCGTCTGCGGTGTTCTGTGAATGGCTGCTGTGCACGGATAAGGGTTTGGTAAACCGTCACTGCTTTCACTGCAGACTGCGTGCCAAGCCTCCACGAACCGCATCATCCGGAGCCCTTCGCAAACGGGCCGATCCAAACAGGGCACCAATACGGGGCGCTGAGAGTGGCTGTGCACCGTTACCGCTCCCGCCGGGCCAGCAGTGCGGCGGCCGCCGACAGGATCTGGCGGTGACTTGCCGCTTCCCGGCCGGCGCCACCGGCGATGTGGCCCCAGTCGGTCTGCAACGTCTGCACCTGCGCTCCGGGCATGTTCCGGGCATCGCCCCGGGCGTCCTCTTCGGTGAAATAGAGGTCAGTCGCCGAAGGCATCAGGCAGGCGGGCATGGTGATGGCCGACAGCGCCTCCCCGTAGTTGCCCGCAAAGACCGGGTTGTCGGCAAGGTTGCCCTGTTGCCAGGTGTCCAGAACCGTGAGCAGGTTGTTGGCGTCCTGGGTCAGGTGGTCCTGTTCCCAGCATTGCAGCAGGTGCTCAATGGATTCAAAGCCGACCCCTCGCCAATGTTCGTGACGAAAGAACGCCTGCGAGTACGCCCAGCCGGCATACACCCGGGCAAAGGCCCGGAGCCCCCGAACCGGCGGTGTCCGGTAGTGACCGTCCTGGAAGTCCCGGTCACAGGTCAGGGCCGCTTTCACGCCTTCCAGGAAGACGCGGTTGTGGGGATGGCATCGGGCCGTGCAGCAGGTGGCGAGGACCGCCCCGACCTGGTCCGGGAACAGGCTGCCCCACTGCAGTGCCTGCATGCCGCCCATGGACCAGCCCATCACCAGGGCCAGGCGGGCGCCGCCGAATACCTCGTCAACCAGCCGTTTCTGAAGCTGTACGTTGTCGAACAGGCTGACCCGGGGAAACCGGTGTCCACCCTGTGCCCCGAAGGTATTGGAGGGGGACGAGGATTCGCCGGCCCCGAGCAGCGACGGAATGACGATGCAGTACTGGTCCGGATCCAGGGGGCTGTCGGCGCCGACCCAGGGATGATTGCCGGCGGCCGCACCACCGTAGTACGTGGGCAACAGGATCAGGTTGTCTTTTGGTGCGTTCAGTTCACCGATCAGGTGGTAGTGCAGTTGTGCCGAGAACAGCGTCTCGCCGCTCGAAAGGGCAAGGTCACCTGCTTCGAAATCCTCGATAATCCATTGTTTTTCTGTCATTTGTTCCTAGTTCCCGGACCCTGGTGTGGGATGCCCTGGTCTCCTTTCAGGTCTAATTTACATACATGGTGGCATGTAAGTTGAATGGGGAATCCTTAGAAAGAAACGTGCCAGAAATCCATTGATCGGCCCGAAATGCCGGAGCCACACGAGGAATACCATGACTGACCTGACCGACACCAAAGCCCTGCAACAGTCGCTGGCCGACGCGGGCGTGAAGTACGCCATTGCCAGCTACGTGGACATCCATGGCGTGACCAAGGGCAAGTTTGTGCCCATTGCCCACCTTGGACAGATGATGGAAGGCTCCGAGCTCTACACGGGCGCAGCGCTGGACGGCGTGCCCCAGGACATCTCCGACGATGAGGTGGCGTCCATGCCGGATGCCAGTGGCGTCGCGGTCTGCCCCTGGAATCGCCAACTGGCCTGGTTCCCGGGCAACCTGTACCTGAATGGCGCACCGTTCGAGGCTTGCTCCCGCAACGTCTTCCGGCGTCAGCTGAGTGCCGCCGAGGACATGGGCTATCGGTTCAACCTGGGCATCGAGACCGAGTTCTTCCTGTTCCGGGACACCGAAGACGGCGGCTTTGCGCCGCTCAGTGACCGCGACAACCTGGGCAAACCCTGTTACGACCCGCGCACCCTGATGGACAATCTGCCGATCATGGACGAACTGGTGGATGCCATGAATGAGCTGGGATGGGACGTCTATTCGTTCGACCACGAGGACGCCAACGGCCAGTTCGAAACCGACTTCAAGTACGCCGACGGCCTGACCATGGCCGACCGCCTGGTGTTCTTCCGGATGATGGCCAACGAAATTGCCCGCAAGCACGGCGCCTTTGCCAGCTTCATGCCCAAGCCCTTCGCCGACCGGACCGGAAGCGGGGCGCACTACAACATGTCCCTGGCTGACCTCAAAACCGGAGAAAACCTGTTTGAGCCCCAGGGCGACGATCTGCACAACTGCGGCATCAGCAAGATCGCCTACCACTTCATTGCCGGAGTCCTCAAACACGGCGCCGCCATCAGTGCGGTGATTGCCCCGACCGTGAACAGCTACAAGCGTCTGGTACGCCAGGGCAGCATGTCCGGCTCCACCTGGGCGCCGGTGTTCATGTGCTACGGCTCCAACAACCGCACCAACATGATCCGGATTCCGGGCATGGGCGGGCGGATCGAATGTCGGGCAGCGGATATCGCCTGCAACCCCTACCTGGGCGGCGCCCTGATTCTGGCCGCCGGCCTGGAGGGCATTCGCGAGGGACTGGATGCGGGCGAGCCTCATCACGAGAATATGTACAACTACAGCGATGCGGATATTGCCGAGCAGGGCATCGAGTACCTGCCGCGCAACCTGGGAGAAGCGGTCGAGGCTTTCGAGGCGGACCCGCTGGCCAAAGAAGTGTTTGGCGAGACGCTGTTCAACAGCTTCATCGAGTACAAGCAGGCCGAGTGGGAAAGCTACCAGAACCACGTGTCTTCCTGGGAGCTCGAGCGCTACCTGAAAATGTTCTGATCCTTCCTCTCTACTATCCACTGGGGCGACTGTCGTCGCCCCAGCAGAATTCCGCCTTAAAGACTGTCAAATCGTTTACATTCTGTGTCCCGTCTTTCGACTAGAGTGCTGGGTTTTCGCCGCTGGGCATGATAAACATCAAGTCGCGATTTCGTTGCTTACCGGGCTCAGGCCCGGTTCCAAAACACAACAATAACGAGGAGTTCCCAACGTGGAGTCGAGTCCGCTGATCTCGATTGGTCTGCCAATCTCTCTGTTTATCATCATGGTTGGCATCGGTCTGACCCTGACGCTCCGCGATTTTGGCCAGGTCACCCGCAATCCTCGCAGCATTGTGGTGGGCACCATTGCCCAGATCCTGCTGATGCCCCTGGTGGCCTTCGCGATCGCCGGCACGCTGGGGCTAGCGCCGGCGCTCGCGGTTGGCCTGGTGATCATTGCCGCCTGCCCCGGTGGCACCACCTCCAATCTCTTTGTGCTGCTGGCCCGGGGCCACATTGCCCTGTCCATCCTGCTGACCGTTTCGGCCAGCCTGATAACAATCGTGACCTTGCCCTTTTTCACCAACTACGCGTTGCAGATGTACTTCGGTGAGGCTGCCAACATTTCCCTGCCGGTGGGCAAGACCATCGCTATGCTGGTGGTGATTGTCCTGCTTCCGGTCTCCATCGGCATGATCATCCGAACCCGGGCGCCGGCAACGGCACAAAAAGCCGAAGGCATTGTCAGCATTTTCGGCGGCATTGTGCTGCTGTTGCTGATCATCGCCCTGCTGTGGGGTTCCCGGGAGCGGTTGCCCGAGCTGCTCTCCCAGGCGGGGCCGGCGGCCTTCCTGCTCAACCTGATCGGTGTGGCCATTGGGCTGGGGGTCAGTCGCCTGGCGGGCCTGTCCCAGCGGGAATCCCTGGCGATCGCCGTGGAGTTGGGTATCAAGAACGGCACCATTGCGCTGATGGTGGCTCTGACCCTGCTAGAGTCCAGCGAAATGTCGATCCCGGCCGTGGTCTACAGCGTGTTGATGTATGGTTTTGGCTGCATCCTGATCGCCATGGGGCGCAGGTTAGTGCCCGCTCCCCAGTAACCGCCAGAACTGGCGCTGGAAGAACGGCGCCTGATGCTTCAGTGAGAACAGCCGGGGGGAGAACAGCCAGGTCTGGGTGATGCCCATAAGATAGGTGTAGCCCAGCAGCCCGAGGTCTTCCGGCGCTTCCTCCGATGTTATCCGCCCGTCCCTCTGGGCCCGCTCCACCAGAGCCTGAAACAGGGCAATGATCGATCGGGTCAACTGCCGTTCCCGTTTCAGGGTCCGGTTCATGGCCTCCGTCAGTTCGGTCTTGTTCAGCAGTATCTCGAACGACTGCCGGTACTTCCGGTCATTCGCGAGCAAGCCCAGCCAGCGTTCAATGAAGTGATTCAAGCCATCGATCGGGGTGTCGTTCATGGCCCGGCATTCGGCGACCAGAGCCTCCAGCGGTTCCTGGGAGTAGGCCAGCACCGCCTCGTACAGATCGTCCTTGGTCTGGAAGTGCCAGTAGATCGGCCCCCGACTGCAGCCGGCTTCCTTCGCAATTCGGCTTAGCGTGGTCAGCGAATACCCGTCCCGACTGAACAGCGTCAGCGCGGCGTCCAGCACTGTCTGGCGGGTTTTTTCGGCGTCTTCCTTGGTACGGCGCATCGGTAGTGTCTTTCTCCAGTTATCTGTGCAGCCTGCAGGTTGGTGTGGGGAGGTCCTGCCAAAACTGTGCGGAGCCATGGATGGCGAAGCTCAAGCGTCACATGGATGTGCCGCAAGGAGCGTGTTTTGGCAGGACCTCCCCACACCAACCCCCTCCGGAAGCCACAAAAAAAGGGCACGAATATCGTGCCCTTCGGCGGTTGATCAGGCAAGTCCGTATGAGCTTAAAGCTCGCCGTCCGCCGCCATCTCCATGTAGTCATCGTTGAAGCGCAGCTTCACGTTGCCCTCGTCACCCATGACCGAACCGTCCGGGAACTCGATGCCGACGAAGTCCGGGCTCATGGCACCCTGGCCCAGCAGGCCCTTGTCGAAGGAGAACTGACGGACGCTGTCCATCGCCTCGTGGGCTTCGTCGCTGTTGATGAAATCCACCGACATCTGCGGCTCCCAGAACATCCTCATGCCAGCCAGCTGGGCTTCGTACCCGGCCTGGTCGGTACCGGACAGCTCGCCCAGGAACGCGCGGGCTTCCTGGCCTTCCTCGCTGTCGGACGACAGGATGCTCATGGTTTCATACCAGGCACCGACCAGCGCTTTGCCCAGCTTCGGGTTGTCCGCCAGGGTCTCGGTGTTCACCAGGGTCAGGTCCTTGATGTGGCCCGGGATCTCGCTGGAATCGAACAGCTTGGTCGCACCGGGGTAGGCTTCCACTTCTGCCAGCAGCGGGTTCCAGGTCGCCACGTGGCGAACGTCGTCGGTCTGGAACGCCGACACCAGATCGGCATCGGAAATGTTCACCACGCTGATGTCGCGCTCTTCCAGGCCAACGGTGTTCAAGGCCCGGACCAGCAGGTAGTGGGATACGGACAGCTCCACCAGGTGCACGGTTTCGCCTTCCAGCTCGGCAATGGACGTGGCGTCCTTGGACACCAGACCGTCGTTGCCGTTGGAGTAGTCGCCCACGATCAGCGCGGTGGTGTCGACACCCGAGGCGGCGGGAATGGAGAGCCCGTCCATGCTGGTGGCCACCACGCCGTCAAACTGGCCGGCGGTGAACTGGTTGATGGATTCGATGTAGTCGTTGACCTGCACGATGTCGACGTCGATGTCGTACTTGTCGGCCCACTTTTTCATGATTCCGTAGTCCTCGGCGTACTGCCAGGGCACCCAGCCGGCGTAGATGGTCCAGGCGATGCTGAAGGACTCTTTTTCCTGGGCGAGTGCGCCCAGGGACAGGGAGGCCGTTACCAGACCGGCCGCAAGACGCTTGCTGAAGTCACGTTTTTTCATGGTGTCTCTCCTCGGGCCTTGCCCGTTTTTCCAGGGTTGGTGTTCCAGGGTTGTTGTCATTGGTTGCTGGGGTTGTCGGCATGTCATTCGCTGGCCTCTTCCACGATCACCACCGGGGTGCCCGGTGAAACCGCCTGACCCGCTTCCCGGCGGACATCGACCACGCGACCGCTAACGGGGCTCAGCAGTTCGATTTCCATTTTCATGGACTCGATGATCGCCACGGGCCGCTGGGCTTCGATGGTGTCGCCGGCCTGCACCAGGCACTCCCACAGGTTGCCGGCCACGTGGCTTTCCACCGCGTGTTGGCCCTTCGGGAGGTTGGCGATGTCATCCTCGCCGGTGTCTTCCAGCGGCGCTTCGGAACTGAAGTTGATCTGGCCGGACCTGATCCAGCGTTGCAGTTCCTCATCGAAGGCCTGTTGGCGCCGGCTGGTGAAGTCACGGACGTCGTCGTGGTTGTCTGCGAGGAACTGTTCATAGTCCCTGAGGTTGAAGCGGGTCTCCTCGACCCGGATCGGATAATCGCCGTTGGGAAAGTCGCGCCGGATCCGTTGAAGCTCGGCGGCGCTGACTTCGTAAAAACGCACTTGGTCGAAGAACCGGAGCAGCCATGGCTTGCCCTCTTCGAAGAATTCGGTGGTGCGATAGCGGTTCCACATCTGCAGGGTGCGCCCCACGAACTGGTAGCCGCCGGGGCCCTCCATCCCGTAGATGCACAGGTAGGCGCCGCCGATGCCGACAGAGTTCTCCGCGGTCCAGGTCCGGGCCGGGTTGTACTTGGTGGTGACCAGCCGATGTCGGGGATCCAGTGGCGTCGCCACCGGCGCGCCGAGGTAGACGTCGCCCAGTCCCATCACCAGGTAGCTGGCCTCAAACAGGGTTTTCTTGACCTGTTCGATGCTCTCCAGGCCATTGATGCGCCGGATGAATTCCAGGTTGCTGGGGCACCAGGGGGCGTCCTTGCGCACCGACTGCATGTATTTGGCAATGGCGGTGTGGCAGGCCTCGTCATCCCAGGACAGGGGCAGGTGCACAATGCGGGCGGGAACATCCCATTCCGGCTGCTGCTCCAGTTCCTTTTCGGCGCCGATCAGAAGGTCCAGCAATGTGTGCTGGTCCAGCTTGCGGCTGTCGTAATGCACCTGCAGGGAGCGAATGCCCGGCGTCAGCTCCAGAATGGCCGGGTGATTGCGGTCCCGGAGCCAGAGCATCAGCGCGTGGGCCCGGAAGCGCAGGCGGATATCCAGTTCCATGGGGCCGTATTCCACCAGCACGTAGTTGTCGCCAGCGGCGCGATAGACCACGCCGGTTTCGTGCTGGTCGGTGTTCAGTGCCGCCAAAACCGGCGTCTCTGGCCGGGTGGGCGTAATGTCCAGGGCAACTGCGGTGTCTGCGGAGAGTCCGGCCACGGATTCGTCCTGGGCACGGCGCAGATCCACCGCCTGGTCCTGGCTGACCGGCACAAACCGGACCTTGTCGCCGGCCTTGAGCTGCCCCAGTTTCCAGAGATCCGCGCTGATGACCGTGACCGGGCAGACGAATCCGCCGAGGCTGGGCCCGTCCGGGCCCAGGATCACTGGCATGTCCCCGGTGAAATCCACCGTGCCCACCGCGTAGGCGTTGTCGTGAATGTTGGACGGGTGCATGCCGGCTTCGCCACCGTCGCTGCGGGCCCATTCGGGTTTCGGTCCGATCAGGCGCACGCCGGTGCGGCTGGAGTTGTAGTGAATCTCCCAGTCGCTGTCGAAAAAAGTGTCGATGTCCCGCTCGGTGAAATAGTCCGGCGCGCCATGGGGACCGTAGGTCACGTGCAATTGCCAGGTCTTCCCGATCGCCGGTTTCAGGTGCGTCGGCAAGGTGGCCGCGGCGACCGGTTCGGCATCCGGCAGGGTGAGTACATCCCCGGCGCGCAGGGCCCGACCGCAATGGCCGCCGAACTGGCCCAGGGTGAAGGTACTGCAGGAGGTCAGATATTCCGGGCAGGTCAGCCCTCCCCGGAACAGGACATAGGCCCGGGCGCCGTCCGCGGTGGTGGCACCCAGTTTCAGGGTGGCGCCTGCAGGCACATCGACGACCTGCCAGAAACCAACCGGTTCATCGTCCAGGCTGGCGCCGAGTTCGGCGCCGGTCAGGACAATCTGGGTCGGTCGGTTAAAGACCAGGGTCGGGCCCTTCAGGGTGATTTCCAGACCGGGGACGCCCTCATCGTTACCCAGCAACCGGTTGCCGAGGCGGAACGAGTAGCTGTCGAACGGCCCCGAGGGTGGCACGCCGACTTCCCAGTAACCGATCCGGCCGGGGTAATCCTGAACGGTCGTCAGGGTCCCGCCGTTGACGACGTCGACGGTGGTTGGGCGGTAATCGAACTCATTGAGCGTGCGGGTGAACAGGCGGCCCTCGATGAAGCGCGGGTCGTCCAGGACCTGACGCACGTAGTTGAGGTTGGTTTCGATGCCGTAAAGCTGGCTGTCGTCCAGTGCGCTGATCAGGTGCTGGCGGGCGGTTTCGCGATCCCGGTCATGGACAATCACCTTGGCCAGCATCGGGTCGAACAGGGGCGATACTTCGGTACCCGGTTGTATCCAGTGGTCGATCCGCAGGCTGTCGTCTTCAGGCCAGCGGACGTTGGTCAGCAGGCCGGCGCTGGGCTGGAAGTCCTTGTTGGGGGCCTCGGCGTAGAGTCGCACCTGTATGGCGTGGCCATCCGGTGTCAGCTTGCTGGCCAGTTTCGACAGGTCCGGCAGGGTGCCCATACCCAGTTGCACCATCCAGCGCACGATATCGACCCCATAGACCTGTTCCGTGACCCCGTGTTCCACCTGCAAGCGAGTGTTGACCTCGAGGAAGTAGAACTCGGCGGTGTCCGGGTCATAGATGAATTCCACTGTGCCGGCGCTGCGATAGGCGATGCGCTCGCCCAGCTGGCGGGCGGTGGTGTGCATGCGCTCACGGACGGTATCGGTCAGCCCCGGCGCCGGGGCTTCTTCAATCACCTTCTGGTTGCGGCGCTGGGCCGAGCAATCGCGCTCGCCCAGGGCAACGACCCGGCCCTCGCCGTCACCGAACAGCTGTACCTCAATGTGGCGGGCGTGTTCGACGAATTTCTCCAGGAACACGCCGCTGTTGCTGAAATTGTTCTGGCTCAGACGCTGGACCGATTCGAAGCTGTTGCGCAGGTCCTCTGCGCCGTAGCAGCGGGACATGCCGATACCGCCACCACCGGCGGTGCTCTTGAGCATCACCGGGTAGCCAATCTGCTCGGCAGCGGCCAGGGCGTCGTCCAGGTTCGAGAGCAAGTCGGTACCGGGCAACAGCGGCACACAAGCCGCTTCTGCCAGGGCACGGGCGGTGTGTTTCAGGCCGAATTGTTCCATCTGTTCGGGGGTGGGCCCCAGGAACACCACGCCCCCGGCCTCACAGCGGCGGGCGAACTCGGCGTTTTCACTGAGAAAGCCATAACCCGGATGGATGGCGCCGGCACCGCTCGCCGCCAGGACCTCAAACAGTTTGTCCTGATCCAGGTAGGTGGCTACCGCCGACCCTTCCCCCAGTGGCCAGGCCTCATCGGCCTGACGCACATGAAGCGAGTCGGCATCGGCCTCGGCGTACACCGCAACCGAGGTCATGCCCATCTCGCGCAGGGTCCGGATGATCCGGCAGGCAATGGCGCCCCGGTTGGCAATCAGCACCTTGTCGACCTGTCGGTTCAGCTCCATACCAGCACCTCGATCGGTGTCGGGTTGTAGGCGTTGCAGGGGTTGTTCAACTGCGGGCAGTTGGAAATCATCACCAGCACATCCATCTCAGCCCGCAGCTCGACGTATTTGCCGGCGTCGGAAATGCCGTCGGCAAAGGTCAGCCCGCCGTCGGCGGTGACCGGCACGTTCATGAAGAAGTTGATGTTGTGGGTAATGTCCCGCTTGGTCATGCCCAGCTCCTCGTGCTCGGTGACCGCCACCAGCCAGCTGTCGCGGCAGGCATGCATGCATTTCTTCTCCAGGGCATAGCGGGTGGTATTGCTTTCGGCGGCACAGGCGCCGCCTAGGGTGTCGTGACGGCCGCAGGTGTCGGCCGTGATTTCCAGCATCACGTTGTTTTCCGAAGACATCAGCTTCGAGCCCGCGGTCAGGTAGACATTGCCCTGCTCGCGGATGGTGTCCACCGCACTGTAGCGTTCGGTCGGGTTGTGGGCGTTGTAGAACAGGGTGTCGGCAGCCTGGTTGCCTTCCAGGTCCAGGATGCGGACGGTTTCTCCGGCCTTGACCACTTTCAGGAAGTACTCACCCGCCGGTACGGTCTCGCGGAAATTGGCATTCTCGGGATGCAGTTCGCTCTCTTTAATCATGTCCGGCCTCCTCGCGATCAGGGCTGCATCAGGTGATACAGGGCGGTGTTGGCGAAGGCGCGGGTGGCCTCCGGCGACGAAATCTTGCAGGGATCGGCATCGGTCACCGGGGCGGCCCTGAAGAGCTGGTAACGCAGGGGATGGCTGGGGTACTCGGCGGCGGTGTTGAGCGGATGCGGGCAGGTGTGCAGCACCACAATGGTGTCCATCTCGAACCGCAGGTCCACGGTAGCGCCGGCGTGGGAATGATCGCTGACGTACGCCATGTTGCCGTCGTCGTCGGTTTTGACCTTGCTGAACCAGTTCAGGTTGGCGGTGAGGTCCTTCTTGCCCAGACCGTATTTGGCCAGTTCGTTCAGGAAGCTGGAAAACCCGTTGCGGTGGTAGTGGTTGTGGGCGTCCTGATAGGTTTTCCGGCCCCAGCGCTGCGCCACCAGGTCGGCGTTGCAGGTACCGCTGACGGTATCGTGCCAGCCCAGATCGTCACGAATGATGGAGGCAAAAACCCGGCCCATGTCGGATAACAGGACATGGCCCCGGGTCAGCAGGAAGGTGTGCTGGTTCTTCAGGGTGTCCGGCATGTTGTACCGCTCGAGCGGGTTCTCGGGGTTGTACATCAACATGCCGACATTGGCACCGCCGGTTTCGTCGATCAGGCGCAGCACGTGGCCGCGGCGCATGATGAAGGACCAGTGGGATCCGCCGGGAATCAGATCGTCGTAGAGGGGGGCTGCTGTCTGCAACATGGCCTTTTCCTCCTGGCTAGGGCGTTTAAAAAAACGAGAGGCGTCAGTAACTGAACGATCCTCCCGGGCTTTTGTCCCGCCGTGTAGCCTTGGAAAAGGCCGTCAACTCTCGGACCAGTCGCCTGCGATTCCCGTTTGGGAAAGAGCAGGCCGGAACCCTAGTTGACCATTTGTCAGATTGTCGCGCTTTGATTGTGGTTTCAGTAACCGACTTCTCGCTGCGTAGAGGGACCTCTGCAGTGTCTGTGCCAATCTCCCAGGCTGCTGTTTTCAAGCCCTTTCAGGGTATTTGATCGAGGGAATGTGCATTTTTTAGGGGCGTCCGCACCCTTACGGTGCACGCGTGGGAAGGCGGTTTGGGGTGGCAATGGAGGGGGCCGGTCGGGCATCAATCCCGGCAACTACTACCAAGGGATGAGTTTTTCGCCCCCATCGAATCATTCACCTTATCCCGGTTGGGGTCTACATTGAATGAGTAAGCGCGACAGGCCGCGTTGCCAGCGACAAACACAACAAGAGGTCGAGACCATGATCTACGCACAACCAGGAAAGGATGGCTCCGTCGTTTCTTTCAAATCCCGTTACGAAAACTACATCGGTGGCGAGTGGGTTGCCCCGGTAAAAGGTCAGTATTTCGAGAACATCACCCCGGTGACCGGTGATGTGATCTGCGAGATTCCCCGTTCCACCGCCGAAGACATTGAAGTGGCGCTGGACGCTGCCCACAAGGCCGCGCCGGCCTGGGGTAAAACCTCTGTCCAGGAGCGTTCCAACATTCTCCTGAAGATCGCCGATCGCATTGAGGCGAATGTGGAGAAACTGGCGGTCGCGGAAACCTGGGACAACGGCAAGGCGGTCCGCGAGACCCTGAATGCGGACATTCCCCTGGCGGCCGATCACTTCCGTTACTTTGCCGGCTGCCTGCGTGCGCAGGAAGGCCATCTGGGTGAAATCGACGCCAACACCGTGGCATACCATTTCCACGAGCCCCTGGGCGTGGTGGGCCAGATCATTCCCTGGAACTTCCCGCTGCTGATGGCGGCGTGGAAGCTGGGCCCCTGCCTGGCGGCCGGTAACTGCACCATACTCAAACCCGCGGAACAAACACCGGCCAGCATCCTGGTGCTGATGGAGATCATCGGTGACCTGCTGCCGCCGGGCGTGCTCAACATCGTCAACGGCTACGGCATCGAGGCCGGTCAGGCCCTGGCCAGCAGCAAGCGCATCGCCAAGATTGCGTTCACCGGCTCCACCCCGGTTGGCTCGCATATCCTCAAGTGCGCGGCCGAGAACATCATTCCCTCCACCGTGGAGCTGGGGGGCAAGTCGCCCAACATCTACTTTTCCGATGTGATGAAGGGCGAGCCCGAGTTCATCGACAAGTGTGTGGAAGGCCTGGTGCTGGCGTTTTTCAACCAGGGCGAAGTCTGCACCTGTCCGTCCCGGGCCCTGGTGCAGGAAGACATGTTTGAAGAGTTCATGCAGAAAGTGGTTGAACGTACCAAGTCGATCAAACGCGGTAACCCCCTGGATACCGATGTGCAGGTGGGCGCTCAGGCCAGCAAGGAGCAGTTCGACAAGATCATGTCCTACCTGGCCATTGGTAAGGAAGAGGGCGCCGTGGTGCTGACCGGGGGTGATCGCGAGGAGATGGGCGAGGAGTTCAACAACGGCTTCTACATCCAGCCGACCCTGTTCAAGGGCGACAACAAGATGCGCGTTTTCCAGGAAGAAATCTTCGGGCCGGTGGTGGGTGTAACCACCTTCAAGACCGAGGAAGAAGCCCTGGCCATCGCCAACGACACCGAGTTCGGACTGGGTGCCGGCTTGTGGACCCGCGATACCAATCGTGCCTATCGGATGGGCCGCGCCATTCAGGCCGGTCGGGTCTGGATGAACTGCTACCACGCCTATCCGGCCCACGCCGCCTTCGGCGGCTACAAGAAGTCCGGTGTCGGCCGTGAAACCCATAAGATGGCGCTTGAGCACTACCAGCAGACCAAGAACATGCTGGTGAGCTACGACACCAATCCGCTGGGTTTCTTCTGATCGATCACTGCGGTAAACGGGCCCTTCCACACGGGCCCGTGGGTGAGTCAGCACAGCGGATGTGCACCTTCCTGCTCCCGGCGTCTGGCCAGGAGCGCTTCTGCGGAAGTTTTGGGTTTTCTGTCGCTTTCTTTTGGCCCTTCCCAGGGCCTTTTTTGTACCCCGGGACCGGTCATCGGCGCGGTGGAAAATGCGCCTTTTGAACCCCGAAAAACAGTGCCAAAGTAGCATATGGGGGCTGGTTTGCCGCCGCTACGATGGTTAGTGAGTTATCGGCTAGACTGATAATGCAGCATCAACGCCTAACAACGACGACAAGACAAGAGGTGAGCATTATGTGGACCAAACCAGCTTACGAAGATCTGCGCATCGGTTTCGAAGTCACCATGTACTTCGCCAATCGCTGAAACGAGACGACGGCCAGCTCTCACACGCTGGCCGTTTTCGTTCCGGAGTTCCGTTCATGCAGATTCATGTCCTCGGCTCCGCCGCCGGCGGTGGCTTCCCCCAGTGGAATTGCAATTGCGCCAACTGCGACGGCTTCCGCAAAGGCAATCTTAACGCTCGTGCCCGTACCCAGTCCTCCATCGCTGTGAGTGAAGATGGTGAGTACTGGATCCTGTTCAATGCCTCCCCGGACATACGTGCCCAACTGGCCTCGTTTGCGGCCATGCAGCCGGCACGAGCCCTTCGCGATACCGGCATTGAAGCCATCCTGCTGATGGACAGTCAGGTTGATCACACCACCGGATTGCTGTCTCTGCGAGAGGGTCTGCCCATGGATGTCTGGTGCACCGAGCAGGTACACGAGGACCTGAGTGGTGGCTTTCCGCTGTTTCGCATGCTGCAACACTGGAACGGTGGCCTGAACTGGCGACCGGTCAAGGCCTCGGAGCAGGAGACGTTTACCATTCCTTGCGCCCCGTCCATTCGGTTGACGGCCATCCCCTTGCTCAGCAACGCACCACCCTATTCGCCACGCCGGGATAAGCCGCATCCCGGCGATAACATCGGGATCTTTCTGGAAGACACCCGCACCGGCAAAACGGTGCTCTATGCCCCCGGCCTGGGCGAGCCGGACCAGCGCATCCTGGACTGGATGGACAAAGCGGATGTGATGCTGGTTGACGGGACCGTGTGGCACGACGATGAGATGATTCGCCAGGAGGTGGGCACCAAGACCGGACAGGCCATGGGGCATCTTGCCCAGAGTGGTCCGGGCGGGATGATCGAGGTGCTGGATACAATGCCGGCCCGACGCAAGATTCTCATTCACATCAACAACACCAACCCGATCCTGAACGAAGACTCGCTTGAGCGTGCCGAACTGGCGCAACACGGTATCGAAGTCGCCTGGGACGGGATGCACATCGATCTGTCGGGGAAGCCATGAACGCCATCGCCACCACCGCCATGAACCGCCAGGATTTCGAGCATGCCCTGCGGGACAAGGGACGCTTCTACCACATCCATCATCCCTACCACAAAGCTATGTACGGCGGTCAGTGCACACCGGAACAGATCCGTGGCTGGGTCGCCAACCGCTACTATTACCAGATCAACATTCCCCGGAAAGATGCCGCGATCATGGCCAATTGTCCGGATGCCGGTGTGCGGCGGATGTGGCTGCAACGGATCCTGGATCACGACGGCCACGACGGTGACGAGGGGGGAATCGAAGCCTGGCTGTGTCTGGCGGAAGCGGTGGGGCTCACCCGCGACGAGGTCATTGACCAGCGCCATGTCTTGCCCGGTGTCCGGTTTGCCGTCGACGCCTATCTGAATTTTGCCCGGCGCGCGACCTGGCAGGAAGCGGCCTGTTCCTCACTGACTGAGCTGTTCGCTCCGGAAATCCACCAGTCACGCCTGGACAGCTGGCCCCAGCATTATCCCTGGATCGAGGAAACCGGCTACAGCTATTTCCGCAAGCGTCTGTCCGAGGCCCGGCGCGATGTGGAACACGGGCTCACGATCACGCTGGATCATTTCACGTCGCAGGCCGATCAGGCCCGGGCCCTCGACATACTTCAATTCAAGCTGGATATCTTATGGTCTATGTTGGATGCGCTGACTATGGCTTACATGCATCAGACGCCGCCGTACCACAGCGTCACCGATCAGCAGGTATGGCACCGGGGGCTGTGATGGATGACGTGATGGCCCGGACCCCGAAATTTCGCCGGGGCTTCCGCTTCCAGTGGGAGCCGGCCCAGGAGTCCTATGTGCTGCTGTATCCGGAGGGCATGGTCAAACTCAATGGCAGCGCCGGCGCCATCCTCAATGAGGTCGACGGCGAGCGCAGCGTGGCCGAGATCGTGGCGTCACTGGAACGACAGTTCCCGGACGCCGGCAGCCTCGGTAAGGACGTCACCGAATTCCTGCAGGATGCCAAGCAAAAACACTGGATCGAACTGACATGATGGCCGTTAAAACTGCTCAGGGTTCGCCCTCTGTGGGCCCGCCACTCTGGCTGCTGGCGGAGTTGACCTATCGCTGTCCGCTGCAGTGTCCCTACTGTTCCAATCCGCTCGACTTTGCCCAGACCGAGCAGGAGCTGAGCACCGAGCAGTGGGTCAGTGTGCTGCGTCAGGGGCGCGCCATGGGCGCGGCCCAGCTTGGCTTTTCCGGTGGTGAACCGCTGGTGCGACCGGATTTGCCCGAGTTGATCGCCGAGGCCCGGCACCTTGGGTACTACACCAATCTGATCACCTCCGGACTGGGCCTGAATGAGGCCAAGGTGGCGGCATTTGCCGACGCCGGACTGGATCATATCCAGGTCAGTTTCCAGGCCTCCGATCCGGAGCTGAACAACGCGGTTGCCGGCTCGCGCAAGGCGTTCGACCAGAAGCTGGCGATGGCGCGGGCGGTGAAGGAAGCCGGTTACCCGATGGTGCTGAACTTCGTGATTCACCGCCACAACATTCACCAGATGACCGACATTATCGATCTGTGTGACCGGCTGGGCGCGGACTATGTCGAGCTGGCCACCTGCCAGTATTACGGCTGGGCGTTCGAGAACCGGGAGGGCCTGATGCCGTCCAGGGCCCAGCTGGAGAAGGCTGAGGCGGAAGTGAACGCTTACCGTCGCCGGCTGGAGGCGGATGGGTCGGCCATGAAACTGATCTTCGTGACGCCCGACTATTACGAAGAACGCCCCAAAGCCTGCATGAACGGCTGGGGCAGCCTGTTCCTGACGGTAGCCCCGGATGGCACCGCACTGCCGTGCCACAGCGCCCGGTTGCTGCCCATCGAATTCCCCAACGTGCGGGACACGGAATTGCGAACCATCTGGTACGACAGCCCCGGTTTCAATCACTACCGAGGCGACAGCTGGATGCCGGAGCCCTGCCGCTCCTGCGACGAGAAAGGCAAAGACTTCGGCGGTTGCCGCTGCCAGGCCTACCTGCTGACCGGAAACGCCGACAACGCCGACCCGGTCTGTAGCAAGTCATCCCATCACGATCGGATTCTTGCGGCCAGGAGAGCCGCGGATCACGCCACGGCCGGCATCGAGGAGTTAACCTTCCGAAATGCGAACAATTCACGGCTTTTCTTTCGGGGCTGAATGCGCCGAATCCGATAACGCCTTCGCGAGTGCGAATAACACTCGACCGCCCCTCAGTGCCTGGCAAGCCGCCGCTGCGCTCACACAGCGGGGCGACCTGGCGGTCTCCGACTCGGGCGTTTTCTGGCTGGAGTTCGATCCGGCCCTCGGTGGTGCCGTGATTGTGGGCCTGTCGGACCGAGGCATCACCAGGCCCGCCGGCTCCCTGCAGGTACGCAGCCGGGTCAATGGCTATGGTGGCGGCGCCCTGTGTGCCGGTGCCGGTTGCCTGTACGCGGTATCGGAACAGCAGCAGGTGGTGCGCGTTGGTCTCGATGACTGCAGTCAACGGGTCCTGTTGACGACTGAATCCGGAGCCTTTGGCGGTCTGGTGGCCGATACCGGTCGCTCGCGGGTGCTGGCGGTGCGGGAGGGGAATGCCTGCCAGCAGTTGGTCGCCATGGACGACGCGGGGCACCTGTCGATTCTTCACCAGGGGCAGGATTTCTACAGCGCTCCGGCGCTGTCACCGGATGGCCGCAAATTGGCCTGGGTCAGCTGGCAACTGCCGGACATGCCCTGGATTCAGTCGACACTCTGGACCGCGGAGATCAACGACGACGGCTCCCTCTACAACACCCGGGCCTGGGCACCACCGGTCGAGGCCAGCGTTCAACAGCCGGTGTTTTACGGCGAGGATTTATGGTTGCTCTCGGATCATGAGGGCTGGTGGCAGCCCTACCGGTTCCTGAACCAGGACAGAGTGGGCGTCTGGTCGCCCACGGATGCGCCGACCCTGGATCATGCCAACGCCCCCTGGCAGCTGGGTGAACGGCACCATTGCGGTTTGCCCGGGGGAGGCTGGGCGCGGGTCCGTTATCGGCAGGGCGTCGCCGAGCTGTGGCTGCAGCGGCTGGCAACGGGAGCTCCGGAGCGGCGAGCCTGTCATTTCACCGATTTTCGCTGCGTTCAAAGTGTTGGCGACCACGTTTATTGCGTTGCCCGATCCGATGTCACGCTGGATGCCGTGCTGAAAATTTCCGCAACGACCGGAGAGCTCCAGGTTTTGGCCGGAGGCGAGGTGCCCTGGGAGACCTGGCCGGTGGTGCGCCCGCAGAATGTCTTCGTTCCGGCGGATAGCGGTGGGAGACTGCCCGTTCAGGGATTCCTGTACCGCCCCGAGCCGATGGCCGATGAGCTGCCGCCGCTTATCCTGATCGCCCACGGTGGGCCGACATCGGCCGCTTATCCGGTGTTCAATCCCCAGATTCAGTTCTGGTGTCAGCGGGGTTTTGCGGTGGCGGAAATCAACTACCGGGGCAGTACCGGGTTTGGCCGCGCCTTCCGGATGGCCCTCGCCGGTCGCTGGGGGGAGGCCGATGTCGAGGATATGGGGCGTGCAGCCAACCATCTGGCGCATCTCGGTCTGGTAGACGGTGATCGGGTCTTCATTCAGGGCCGCAGTTCCGGCGGCTACACCGCGCTCATGGCGCTGGTGCTCAGCGACCGGTTCGCCGGCGGTGCGAGCCTGTACGGGGTGACCGACCCGTTGCGGCTGCGGGCCGCGACCCACCGGTTCGAATCCGGTTACCTGGACTGGTTGCTGGGCCCGCCCGAGGCTTTCCCGGAGCGCTGGCAGGATCGCACCCCCCTGAACCGCGCCGCCAGCATCAACGCTCCGGTGGTGTTCTTCCAGGGCGGACTGGACCAGGTGGTGGTGCCCGAACAGACCCGCGCCATGGTCGGAGCGATCCGGGCGACGGGCGGAGCGCCGGAGCTGCACTGGTTTGACGGCGAGGGACACGGCTTTCGCCAGCAGAGCAGCCAGGCCGGCGCCATGGAATGGCTCTGCAGTTTTTACCGGAAACATGGCAGAAATGCCGATGTCCGGGCCGATAACTTGAGTTAAACTCTCGGGTATTCCTATAACAACAAACTGTCGAGAGCGCCCGATGAGTCACGACATATCTGCTCTGCGCAAGTTCGTTTCCCCGGAAATCGTTTTTGGTGCCGGGTCACGAAAATCCGTTGCCAACTTCGCCAGCAACTTTGGCGCCAGGCACGTGTTGCTGGTGTCCGATCCCGGGGTGGCGGCCGCCGGTTGGGTCCAGGAAATTGTCACCCTGCTGACCGACGCCGGCATCCGCACCACTGTGTTTACCGGCGTGTCACCCAACCCCAAGGTCGCCGAGGTGATGGAGGGGGCCGAACTCTACAAGTCCAGTGAGTGCGACGTGATTGTCGCCATTGGCGGCGGCAGCCCGATGGATTGCGCCAAGGGGATTGGCATTGTTGCCACCCATGGCCGAAATATCCTGGAGTTCGAGGGAGTGGACACCATCTCGAACCCGTCCCCGCCGCTGATCCTGATTCCGACCACCGCCGGTACCTCCGCCGATGTGTCCCAGTTTGCGATCATTTCCGACCCGGATCGCCGGTTCAAGTTTTCGATCATCAGCAAGGCGGTTGTCCCGGATGTGTCCCTGATTGATCCGGAAGTCACGGAAACCATGGATACCTACCTCACCGCCTGCACCGGTGTTGATGCCCTGGTGCATGCGATCGAGGCGTTTGTGTCGACCGGCAGCGGGCCGTTGACGGACACCCACGCCCTTGAGGCGATTCGCCTGATCAACCGCAACCTGGAACCGCTGATCAGCAACACGTCCGATCCGTTCCTGCGGGAACAGATCATGCTCGCTTCCATGCAGGCAGGACTGGCCTTCTCCAACGCCATTCTCGGTGCGGTGCATGCCATGTCACACAGTCTCGGCGGCTATCTGGATCTGCCCCACGGTCTCTGCAACGCGCTCTTGCTGGAGCACGTGGTGGCGTATAACTACAGTTCTGCCGAAGACCGGTTCCGCAGGGTCGCGGAGGCCATGGATATCGATACCCGGGGCATGGGCCGGGCGCAAATCAAGCTGCGCCTGATGCAGCGCATCATTGAGCTGAAGAAGCGGGTGGGGCTCGAAACGAGCCTGGCGAAACTCGGCGTCTCGGTCTCGGACATACCCTACCTGTCGGGCTTCGCCCTGCAGGATCCCTGCATTCTTACCAATCCCCGCAAATCGTCGTTGCGGGATGTTCAGGTTGTCTATGAAGAAGCCCTCTGACGACCAGGATAGTGGCTACGGAATTGGCGATCTGCTCGGGCTGGGAAGCCAGTCCGTGCGCAAGAACTATTACCCGGCGCTCCAGGACCGGATCGACGAGCTGGAGCAGGAGCGAAACCGATACAAGTGGCTGTTTGAGAACGCCCTGCACGGCATCTTCCGGGCCAACCTCCGCGGTGGTTTCCTCGACTGTAACCCGGCCATGGCCCGCATCTGCGGGTACCCGAACGCCGACGAGCTGAAGCAGCGGGTGATCCGGCTGCGGGAACAGCTGTTCTGCAGCTCCGCGGAGTTTGATGCCGTTCGCCAGGAACTGCTCGATGAGGGGCGTCTCAGTGCCAGGGAAACCCGGTTGCGGAGGGCGGATCAGACCCCGGTGCATGTGGCGCTGACCCTGTTGCGCCGGCCCGACCTGGGGCCGGAAGTGGTCGAGGCCTTCGTCGCAGATATTACCGAACGGGTCCAGGCGCGGCAGAAGCTGGAGCAGCTGAATCTCGATCTTGAACGGCGGGTCGAGGAGCGCACGGAGGCCCTGCAGAACGCCAATGTGGGCCTGCGGTACCAGATCGAGGAACGGGAAAAGGTCGAACGCGAACTGGTGCTCGCCATGGAGGCAGCCCGAGAGGCCAACCGCAGCAAAGACAAATACCTGGCCGCGGCCAGTCATGACTTGCTGCAGCCGCTGAATGCCGCCCGGTTGATGATCTCCGCTTTGCAGGATAGCCGACTGCCGCAGCAGGAAAGCCGGATGGTGCACCAGGTGCATCGGGCCCTGGAAGGCGCCGAGGACCTGCTGGCGGACCTGCTGGACATATCCAAGCTGGACCAGCAGGCGATGCAGCCGGACCTCGTGATCACCGATCTGGGGGCCCTGCTCAAGGGGTTGGGCGAGGAGTTCGATGCGGTCGCCACCAACGCTGGCTTGGATTTCCGGGTCCATACCCGGGCGGCGCTGGTCAGAACCGATCAGCGCATGCTTACTCGCATTGTGCGTAACCTGTTGAGCAATGCCTTTCGCTACACCCGCAGCGGTGGTGTCCTGTTGGGACTCCGCCGCCGTGGCGATCAGTTCCGGATTGAAATCTGGGACACCGGCGTTGGTATCGAGGCCGGTAAACTGCGGGATATCTTCACCGAGTTCCATCAGTTGTTGCCGCAGGGCACCGGCGGTCGTCAGGGCGTCGGGCTGGGGTTGGCCATCGTCGAACGGATGGTTCGGGTTCTGGGCTACGACATCGACGTGGCGTCACGACCGGGAAAAGGCTCCCGGTTTATGGTCAGCCTGCCGGTGGAACACACCCTTCAACGCCAGTCGGTAGCGCAACCCCAAAGCCTTCAGGCCTTCGACAGCGGTTTTAACGGCGCCCGGATCCTGGTGATCGACAACGAGCCGGCCGTGCTTGAGAGCATGCGTTTATTACTGGAACAGTGGAACTGTGCGGTGCTGGCGGCCCCCGGTGAAGCCGGTGCGCTGGCGCTCCTGGAGCGGCTTGGAACGGACGCCGCGCCCGCGGTGATTCTGGCCGACTATCACCTCGATGATGAGTTGACCGGTTGTGAAGCGATCCATGCCGTGCGCCGCAAACTGGGGCGCGACATTCCCGCGGCCGTGATTACCGCCGACCGCAGTGACGACACCCGGCGCCTGATGCGTGCCCAGAATCTGCCTATCCTGAACAAGCCGGTCAAGCCGAACCGGCTGCGCGCACTGCTGACGAGTCTGCTCTCAACCACTTGAAACGGTGGGGCGGGGAACGACTACACTCATGTAAGGATGATCCGTTGTTCAACTACAGGGGGAGCAACCATGAGTGCCCAGGAATCCGGACTGACTAACCATGAAGTGACCATCTGCCTCGCTGGCGGTGCTGTTCTCGGGCCGTTCAATGCAACCTGGACAAAGAACGAGGGCGGAGACGTAAGGGAACTTGTGCGGGAATACGATGCCTTTCTTCAGGGCGAAAAGCAGCACCGGTTCAAGTTTCACCTTCACGACACCTACACCAACACGGTGCATACCCTGATTGTGAATTTTGAGCAGGTGACGGGCATTTGTGATCATGTCCGGCTCCGATCGAATTCCGGCTGATACAAAATAGCCGGAGTGCCGTAGACGCTGACAATCCCGTGTGTAAATGGATAGACAGGAGGGAATATGAGCGAGTATCGAACCGAACGGGACAGCCTTGGTGAAGTCCATGTGCCCGCCGAAGCGCTTTGGGGAGCCCAGACCCAGCGGGCGGTGGAGAACTTTCCGGTCAGTGGCCAGCCACTGCCTCCGGCCTTTATTGCGGCCGTTGCTTACATCAAGTGGGCCGCAGCAGAGGCGAACGCCAGCCTGGGGCTGCTGGAGAACGACCTCCGGGACGCCATCGTTTCCGCCTGCGAGGCACTGGTGCAGGGTGAGTTTTCGGATCAGTTTCCGGTCGACCGCTATCAGACCGGCTCTGGCACCAGTACCAACATGAACGCCAATGAAGTGATTGCGGCAATTGCCGGAAAACAGGGGGTGGAAGTGCATCCCAACGATCACGTCAACATGAGCCAGAGCTCCAACGACGTGATTCCGACGGCGATTCATGTCAGCGCCGTCATGGCGGTGAAGCAGAAGCTGATTCCGGCATTGACTCATCTGCGCGGGATGATTTACGAACGCGAGGCAGAGTTTTCGGAGCAGGTCAAAACCGGGCGTACGCATCTGATGGATGCCATGCCCGTCACGTTGGGGCAGGAGCTTCGGACCTGGCGGGAGCAGTTGCTGGCCACTGAAAAGCGGGTTGAGGCTGCCGCGGACGAGCTTTTGTCGGTACCGCAGGGCGGCACGGCTGTCGGCACCGGGGTCAATGCGGCGCCGGAATTCGCCGAGCAGTTCATCAAGTTCCTGAAAGCCAACACCGGCCACGGTTTCCGCTCCCTGGACCACAAGTTCCTGGGACAGAGTGCGGTCGATGCGCCGGTTGCGCTGTCTTCCCAGCTGCGGGGCACTGCCATCGTACTGACCAAGATCGCCAACGACCTGCGCTGGATGAACAGTGGTCCGATTCATGGCCTCTCCGAGATCAGCCTGCCGGCCCTGCAGCCCGGCAGCAGCATCATGCCTGGCAAGGTGAACCCGGTTATCCCGGAGTCGGTCGCCATGGTCGGTGCCCAGGTGATGGGGCTCGACAGCGCTGTCGCCATTGCCGGTCAGTCCGGGAACTTCCAGTTGAACGTGATGCTGCCACTGGTCGCAGGGAATCTGCTGGATATGCTGGACCTGCTCAGCAACTCGGCCAACATGCTGGCTGACAAGGCTATCCGGGACTTCAGCGTCAATGCCGAGAACCTGGATGCCGGTGTGGGGCGCAACCCGGTTCTGGTGACTGCGCTGAACCCGGAGATTGGTTACAGCCTGGCCGCTGACATTGCCAAAGAGGCGTATCGAACCGGGCGCCCGGTGATCGATGTGGCGGAGGAGCGCAGCGGGCTCAGTCGCACGCGACTGGAGCAGTTGATGGACCCATTGAAGCTGACGCGCGGCGGCATCGCCTGAATCTGCGGCACCGCTGATGGATTGGTGAGGATCAGGCCGAGAAGGAGTTCGAGTACTTGCTGATATCACTGGAGTTGTTTGTGATGCTGGTGCTCGCCAATGGCGTACCGGTGGTTGTGGCCCGTGTCCTCAAGCGGCACTGGGCGGCACCAATTGATGGCGGCCGGCGGTGGCGGGACGGTCGCCCGATCCTGGGTACCAGCAAAACCTGGCGCGGCCTGATCTCCGGTTCCCTTAGTTGCGCCCTGTTTTCCCTGTGGGCCGGCCTTGGTTTTGCCTTTGGTCTGCTGTTCGGTCTGCTGGGGCTGATGGGCGATCTTGTCAGCAGCTTCACCAAGCGCCGGCTCGGGCTGGACTCGAGCGCAAGGGCCCTGGGTCTGGATCAGATTCCGGAATCGGCGCTGCCAATGGCATTGGCGGCGATCTGGCTGCCAGTTAGCTGGTGGAGCGCGTTGTTGATCGTGGCCCTGTTCACCGCCTCAAACATACTGTTTTCGCCACTGCTATACCGGCTGGGCATCCGTCGCCACCCCCACTGACCTTTAGCTGGTCACTGGGGACCTCGGGTGAGGGTATGGACCGTCACCTCCGGGGGACAGTTCAGCCGGACATTGACGACCGAAGTGCCCGAGCCCGGAGACGTATAGCCCTGCATGCCATTGGCCTGCCAGTACCCTCGGCCGAGGTGGCGCGGGCAGTCCGAATCCAGTGTCACCGGTATGCCGCCCGGCAGGCAGATCTGACCGCCGTGGGTGTGACCGCAGAGGAATACGTCGTAGCCGGCGTGCGCGGCTTCCCGCCAGATTTCCGGGGTGTGGCTCAGCAGGATGCTGGTGCCGTTAAGGGGAATGTCGTCCCCCGCCCGATGCAGGTTGTGCACCTTGTAGAAATGGGCGTCGTCCACGCCAGCAAGATAGATCTGCGCGCCGTTGTGCTCGATGGGCAGCATTTCGTTCATCAACAGTGAATAGCCCATGTCCTCAAGGCCAGGCACCATGCGGACGCTGTCGTGATTGCCCAGCACGGCATAGGCCTTGCCGCGAATGGCATCACGCAGCTGCAACATACCCTCCAGGGCCTCGTCCACCGGGCCCCAGGTCAGGCGTCGATAGTCGCCCGTGAGTACGCAGAGATCATAGTCCAGGGGCTCAATCTGGCGAATCACGGCCTTCAGATTGGCCTCGTCCATGTCCACATGCAGGTCGGTCAGATGAAGGATGCGGAAGCCCTCGAAGGCTGCCGGAAGATCAGGCAGGCGAAAACGGTTGTAGACGGTGTCGATGCGTCGGCTGTTATCCTGTCCGCGACCGAAGAGACCGACCAGTTTCAGGCAGAAACGTATGAAGCCAGGCGCGTTGGCGACGTTTTCCAGGTGGAAGGAGGATCCCCGGCGGCCGAACACGAGGGCCTCGGCTTCCCGTTCGATGTTGAGTCTCTGGCGCGCGTGGACCGGTCCCAGCCTGAGGCTGAGGCGATACTCCAGCAACTCATCCTGATTTTGAGGTGTGCGAGCCCTTGCCGTCATCTTTCTGTCCTTGATGTGCCGAACGGGCGATTGTCAGATCGCATAGTGGCAAACCCTGCCTGTCAGTATGGTTGGCGCTCCGGGGTATGCAACCAAACGAACGCAATGTTCATGTTCGGACGCCCCGACTGAGCCATTGGTAAAATTACACCGTAACAGCCACAATCTTGAACATTGAACGCCCCCAATCAACCGCATTTGAGAATCGAGGACATCATGGTGACATCGTGCGATATTCCAGGGCTGAATGTGCCCCGAAGCCGTTTCCCCGACCCGGAGCAGGATCTGCCGCAGACTGACACTGAAGCCCGTCTTGTCCTGGGTGGCGGCTGCTTCTGGTGCGTTGAAGCGGTATTTCTCGCCATGGACGGTGTCAACAAAGTGGAATCAGGCTATGCCGGAGGCAGCGCCGAAACCGCCAATTATGAAGCCGTCTGCACCGGAACAACCGGCCACGCCGAAGTCGTGGATATCCACTATGACCCGTCGAAAGTCAGTTTCGGGGCGCTGCTTAAGGTATTCTTCTCCGTGGCGCACGACCCGACCCAACTGAACCGCCAGGGTAACGACCGGGGTACCCAGTACCGCTCGGCGGTATTCTACGAAACGCCGGACCAGAAACAGATTGCCGAAGCCTACATCCAACAACTGGATGCAGCCGGCGTTTATCCGGCGCCCATAGTAACAACGCTCGAGCCGCTGGAAGCGTTCCATCCGGCTGAGGCCTACCATCAGAATTTTGCGGCGCGCAATCCCTATCAGCCGTACATCATGGCGGTGGCTGCCCCGAAAATGGAAAAACTGGTGGACAACTACGGCGATCGCCTGAAACCGGAGTACGTCGATAACGACTCTGACAACAACACGGCCTGAAGAGGTAAACGATGAGTGTTTCTGCTACGGGTTACGACCTGACACCGCTGACCAAAGCGCAAATCGATGAGAGGGCAGCCGACCTGACGCCCGAAGAGCGCCAGGTGCTGCTTGATCACGGCACCGAGCACCCGTTCTGCGGCACCCTGCTGGACAACAAGAAGAGCGGAGCTTATCACTGCCGACTGTGTGATCTGCCATTGTTCAGTTCGGATTCGAAATTCGATTCCGGCACCGGCTGGCCCAGCTTTTTTCAGCCTTACGATCCGGAGCACATCCGGTATCTGGAAGATACCAGTCTGGGTATGGCGCGTACTGAGATTCGCTGCCCGCGGTGCGATAGCCACCTGGGGCACGTCTTCCCTGACGGTCCGCCGCCGACCGGTCAGCGTTACTGCCTGAACTCCGTTGCCATGGTGTTCAAGGAAAACGGGTAACAGGAAACGGGGCGAAAGCCCCGTTTTTTATGGGCTGTTCCCCGTCACCGAGGCCACGTAGTGGGCGACCGCACGGATCTGCTCCTCCGAGAGCGAATCACTGAATGCCGGCATGAGGCCCACTCCGCCTTTCACAGCATTCTGGACCTGGGTCTCCGAGGGGGCCAGTTCATCGAGGTTCGGACCGATTTCACCCGCAGAGCCGGCATCCGAGAGAGTGTGGCAGATGGTGCAGGACGGCTGGGCCAGTTCCATAAAGACTTTCTTGCCCTGTTCGACCAGTTCGTCCGCGGTGGCGTTGGTGGCCAATAAAACCCAGGCAAGGCTCAGTGCTGAATGCTTGATCATGGCTTCGATCCAGAAAGGCGATGACAGGGGCGGCCCAGGCTGCGCACCGCCCCCCATTTGGCTTTAACTGACGGCAACGGTCACGCCATGGTCGCTCCAGCCGTTGTGGCCATAACCTCGCTCATTGTCGATCCGCCCCTCCGGCTGGCTATTGCCCTCGACATCGGTCGCCTTGCTGACGATCCGATATTCGCCCGGCGACAGGTCGGTGGCCATCACGAATGGCCGCCAGGCGAAGGGGCCCAGGTCCGGCCCGAGAAAACGTGCGGCCTTCCAGGACTTGCCGCCATCGATCGAGACCTCGACTTTGTCCAGGGGAACTGTGCCACCCAGCGCCACGCCGTAAATCATGTTGCGTCCGCTGGTCCCGGTTTCGAGGGGGGAAGTGACCCAGGACTTCACGTTCATCTCCCACATGGACGGCTGGTCCGGCGATCCCTTCTCGCCAACATCGCGGATGCGGTAGCTGGAGGCCTGGATCTTCACGTCGGTCTGGTTCTCGGTAAAGGCGACCTGTTTGACGTATTTGACGTTATTGACGCCGTAGAATCCCGGCACCACCATCCGCAGCGGGCCGCCGTGAGTCAGGGGCAGAGGTTCGTCGTTCATCTCCCAGGCCAGCAGGGCGTTTTCCAGGGCCCGGGTCGGCACCGAACGCTCCACTGTCACCTGTTTCGGATCCAGCCCATCCGGCAGCTCCTCGCCGCCGGTACTGGTGATGTATTCCATACCGTCGGCCATGCCACCAAGGGCTGCCACTACATCCTTCAGGGGGACACCGGTCCACATCACGCAGCCGGCCGCACCAACCGACCACTGGGTTCCTCCGGCGCCATGTGGAAAGAAGGCGCGGCCATTCCCTGAGCACTGCAGCACCGACGCTGTGGTTGTGACGCCGATGTCCTTGAGCTCGCCGATGGTCATCGTTTTCGGGTTCTTCACGCCCTCAATCCGGACCTCCCAGGCGTCCCTGTCGGCGACGATGGACTCGGGAGGGGTCGGCAGGTTGTTGCGGACGAACAGCCGGTCGCTCGGTGTGACGACACCCTGGCCAATGGCATCCCGTCGGGTTTCCATGGTGTTGGTGCTGTGGACGATGAGCGCGTTCCGTTCCTTCCAGGCGGCGTAGTCAGGCAGGGTCTTGGGTTCTTCCGCTTTCGCCAGTGGCGCGAATCCCAGCAGGCTAACGGCGGCCATGGCGCCGGCGCTGCCCAACAGAATCTGGCGTCGCCCCTGGTTGATAAGCCCGGGGTCATTTGCACCCCGCTGAATGCTGGTTCCCTGTTTCATGATCCGTCTCCCTCGGTCTTGTTATTTTACGGTTGACTCTTCGCTGAGGCGCTACCTGAAGCAAAGAATATCTTTATTACTTATAGTGCCTGATCACTTAATGATCAATCCGGGGGGTGGTTATTCAGAGCCGCCGCGAGTCGCTATAATCCGCGGCGGACGCGAAGGACCCGGGGATATCTGGAACGGTGGTGTGCTGATGATTCGACTGAAAATGAACCCGCTGACGGAGTCTGCCACGCTGCTCCGGCGCGCCGGGGTGGTGCTGGGCTCGGTGGGCTTAACGGCCCTGTATTCGCTGCTGATCCTGCTGAGGGCGCTGTTTGGCAGACTGAACCGACCTATTGTGGATCAGTATTGCCGGGAATGGTCGGCGGCGCTGTTGCGACTGGTGCGGGCTAGTCTGGCGGTGCGGGGGGCGGTTCCGGATTTCGGGGACGGCCGCCGCTACATCATCATGTGCACCCACGCCAGCCACTACGACATTCCGGTGACCTTCGTCTCGCTCCCCGGCTCCATCAGGATGTTGGCGAAGAAAGAACTGTTCAGCATTCCTCTGCTCGGTCACGCCATGCGGGCTGGAGAATTTCCCTCCGTGGATCGGTCCAACCGCCAGCGTGCCGTGGAAGACCTCAACCGCGCCCGCGCCATGATGGAAAGCGGCATTGTGTTATGGGCGGCACCGGAAGGCACGCGTTCGCCAGACGGCAAACTGCTGTCCTTCAAGAAAGGCTGTTTCCATCTCGCCCTGGATACCGAGGCCGTGATCGTACCCGTCGCCATCCGCGGGATTCATCGTGTGCTGCCGGCGCGGACCTGGCAGATCAATCTGGGTCAGCCGGTCGATGTTCGTGTCGGCACCCCCCTGGACACGGCCGGCAAGACCAAGGCGGATCTCGAGGAGGTCATGACCGACGTGCGGGGCAGGCTTGAAGAGTTACTGGGCAACGGCGAGGCAGAGTAACTGACCGCCGTTGCGGGGGGGGTCACGCCGTGGACGCGGATACCACAGTGGAAAACAGGTAGCCGGTGTAGGCCACGTAGACGACAAGGAGGACGGCGCCGTCCGCGCGACTCACGAGTCGTCGCCAGCCCGTGAGGCCAGAGCCCATCAACAGCAGTCCTACCGTCAGGGCCAGCATAAGGGTCCAGTCCCGATACAGGACTTCCGGGTCGACCCTCAATGGTTCAATGGCTGCGGCCAGGCCTACGACCGCCAGGGTGTTGAAGATTCCGGAGCCGAGTATGTTGCCCAGGATCAGGTCGTGTTCGTTCTTCTTGACGGCGGCGAGGGCCGAGGCCAGTTCCGGCAGCGAGGTACCGATGGCGACGATAGTCAGACCAATAATCAGATCACTCACGCCGAGCGCCTGGGCAATGGTCACCGCGCCCCAGACCAGAAGCCGTGAACTCACGATCAGCAGAATCAGCCCGACCACCAGCCAGACAATGGCCGTTTTCAGAGGCATGGGGTGAGCGATCACTTGCGCCTCCGCCTCGCCAGCGAGAGTATCGTCCTTGCCGCGCAGGCCCTGGAAAATGGACCAGCCCATGACGGCCGCAAACACCGCGAGCAGTACCCAGCCATCAAGGCGCGAGAGCTCACCGTCTATCAGTTGGGCGCCGGCAATCAGCGTCAGTACCACCAGCAAGGGCAGTTCTTTGCGGATCACCTGGGAGTGCACGGCGATGGGGGCGATGATCGCAGTCAGGCCAACGATCAGGGCGATGTTGGTGATGTTCGAACCGTAGCCGTTACCCAGGGCCAGGCCGGGGTTGCCGTCGGCCGCTGCCATCGCGGATACCGCAAGTTCCGGGGCGGAGGTGCCGAAGCCGATGATCACCATGCCAATCAGCAGCGAGGGCATGCCCAGGTGCTTGGCGGTCGCGGCAGCACCCTCGACGAATTTATCGGCACTCCAGACCAGCAAAATCAGTCCGGCAATGATTGCGCCCACAGCCATTAGCATAGAAAAACCTCAGTTGATGAAACGTCCGAGCATGAACACCCCGGCATAGCCCAGCGTGTAGGCCACCAGAAGGTGGGCAAGATACCGCATGTAGGCACCAAAGGTCAGCCCCGGGATTTTGCTCATTGCCACGATGCCGGCGGCGGAGCCGATGAGGAGCAGTGAACCTCCGACGCCGACCGCGTAGGTCAGCCCCATCCACTCGCCCGGGCTCATGGTAATGCCGGCTTTGAGCAGGGCCGCGGTCAACGGCACGTTATCGATCACTGCCGAGAAAATGCCCATCAGGTAATTGGCGTACAGCGGCGGCAATACATCGTAAATGGCAACTAAAGAATCGAGCGCATGGATTTCCTTGAGCATGCCAACCAGAAGCAGGATGCCAAGGAAGAACAGCAACGTCTCGAACTCAATGATACGAATGTATTCGAGGATCGGGTCCAGGTCGGAATCATCGCTCATGAATCGGGATACCAGGAACATGACCGAAAGTCCGAACAGGAAGGTCAGTACCGGCGGTACGCCAAACAGAGCGTTGCCGCTGATTGTGCCCAGGATTGTTAACAAAAACAGTCCGCTGATGACGGCATCGACCGGTCGGATTTCATTGCGCGTGGAACGCAGGGTGACGATACCGGTCAGACCCCGTGACAGGAAAACTGCGAGCACAAATACGGTGATGGACGCGGGGATGGCAAGGGTGAGCAATGTCAGTATTTCCACCTTGTCCGCGAGGAATATCATCAGCGTGGTGACGTCGCCGGTAATCAGTGAGACGCCTCCGGAATTCACCGCGAAGACCACCAGGGTGACAAACTGAAGGCGTTTTTTCAGGTCCAGATCCAGCGACAGGATCAGTGAGCATGAGACTAACGTAGCGGTGATATTGTCTGCCAAAGACGAGAAAATGAAACAGAAAAGTCCGGTCAGAAACAGCAGCTTTCGTTCGCTTACCTGCTTCGGCATGATCAGGTAAATCAGGTTCTCGATCATCCCTTTCTTGTTCAGGTAAGCAACGAAGGTCATAGCTGCGACCAGGAACAACCAAAGACCCGCTATCTCGGCAATGCTTTCAGACAGGCCGGTCGAGATAGCAGCGGTTTCGCCCTCACTTCCGCTGGCAAGAAACAGAAGAATCCAGCTCAGGGTGCCAAAGAACAGCGTCACCTTGGCTTTGTTGATGTGAATGACTTCCTCGAAAATGACGCCAAGCAGCGCCAGAACAGCAAGAGCGATCAGAACAGCTTCTAGGGCAGACATTGGGGAACCCCGTCCAGATTGCAGTTGGAGGGCCGTTTCAGGGGCCCGGAAAAGTTAATGGGGCGGGATTTTAGACCTTTGACCTGAAGCAAACCACTGTTCGTAGTTGACCCATGTGGTGGCAAACGTTGGCTAAGAGTCATGCGCAATGCGAATCGATTGACAATCGCAATTTATTATTTCGGCGAAAATCGGGATAATTGCGCCCACATTCAGACCGGAAGCGAACGGCAGCGCCCTTTACCTTGCGCTTGACCGGCTTTCGACAGGCTCCCCTGCTGATCGTGGGGGAGTACACAGGCTTAATACTAGCTAGGGTATAGACCAATGGCCGTTAGACAGGCAGACGTAGTGCTGGTCGGCGGTGGCGTCATGAGCGCCACCCTCGGCATGATGCTCAGGCAGCTCGATCCGTCCCTGGACATCGTCATGGTGGAACGTCTCGACCACGTTGCCCATGAAAGCACCGACGGATGGAACAACGCAGGTACCGGCCACGCCGGATACTGTGAACTCAATTACACGCCGGAGACCGAGGATGGTGACGTAGCCATCGATCGGGCACTCCAGATCAATGCCCAGTTCGAAGTGTCACTCCAGTTCTGGTCCTACCTGGTGGAGCAGGGCATGTTGCCCGACCCCAAGACCTTCATCAATCGCACGCCCCACCAGAGTTTTGTCTGGGGCGAAAAGGACGTGGCCTTCCTGAAGCGCCGTTTCGAGCGTCTGAGTGCCCATCACCTGTTCCGGGAAATGGAATACACCGAATCCCCGGAGGATCTGGAAGAGTGGATGCCGCTGGTGGTCAAGGATCGTGACCCGATGCAGAGAGTGGCCGCCACCCGGATCAAACACGGCGCCGACGTGGATTTCGGCTCGCTGACCCGCAGCATGGTGAAATACCTCGAAAGCCAGCCCAATTTCGAGCTGATGCTGAGCAGCCCCGTGCACTACATCGACCAGCGCGACAACGGGCGCTGGAAAGTCCGGGTCCGGAACCAGAAGACTGGCGAGCTCACCAAGCTGGAGACGGGCTTTGTATTCCTGGGTGCTGGTGGCGGCGCCTTGCCGATGTTGCAGAAGTCCGGTATTGAAGAGGCGAAGGGCTATGGCGGTTTTCCGGTCAGTGGTCAGTGGCTGGTGTGTCGCAAGCCTGAGATTGTCGAGCAGCACCATTCCAAGGTTTACGGGAAGGCTCCGATTGGGGCGCCCCCGATGTCCGTGCCGCATCTGGACACGCGGATCATCAATGGCGAGCCGGCCCTGCTGTTCGGGCCGTTTGCGGGCTTCACCACCCGATTCCTGAAGCAGGGGTCGATCTTTGATCTGTTCGGGTCGGTCAAGCCCACTAACCTGCGGCCGATGCTGTCCGTGAGCAAGAGCAACATGGACCTGACCCGCTACCTCATTGGTGAGGTATTCCAGTCCCACAGCGACCGGGTCGCATCCCTGCGCAACTTCTTCCCGGATGCCCGCGAGGAAGACTGGGAGCTGAAGATGGCCGGTCAGCGGGTACAGATCATCAAGCAACTGGACGGCGGTGGCGGGAAACTCGAGTTCGGTACCGAAATCGTGGCCGCCAAGGATGGAACGCTGGCAGCCCTGTTGGGCGCGTCACCGGGAGCCTCGACAGCCGCCAATGCCATGCTTGATGTCCTGGAGCGCTGTTTCCCGGAAAGCCTCAAGAACGCTGAATGGCAGGAACGCCTGAAACACCTGGTTCCTTCCTACGGCCAATCGCTGGTTGAGGACGAGGCATTACTTACAAAAGTGCGTGAAAGAACGCTCTCAACGCTCAAGTTGGGCTGATATTCCAAATCGGTATATGTGGCTCTGAAGCACTGTAAGTGCAGGTTTTAAAAACCCGCACTTACAGTGCTTTTTTTGTTTTGGGGCCAGTCAGATTTGCGATTTCTCAAGTAACGCGTAGGGTTAATAGACACCCCACGCAAAGGAGAGAGCCTATGAGCGAGCATAAGTACAATCCGGACAAGGGGTACATTGCACTCCTTGGTTGGAGCTTGAACGCTATAGAAGCCGCAGACAAATTCGACCGTCGTTATGTGGTGGTCGCTCCGGACTGGGCAGAAGCCTACTGCAAAGAGCACGACATTCCCTACGTGCCCTGGAACTTCGAACGCCTCAACGACCGATCCGTCGAAATCGCCCAGACCCTCAAAGATATGGGCGTGGATGTGGCCATTCCGCTGTTTGAGGAAACCGTGGAGTGGGCAGGGGCTATTAACTCGGTCCTGATGGACAAGCCGCGCCTGTTTGGTCAGGCCATGCTGCTGCGCGACAAGGCATTGATGAAGCGTCGTGCCCAGCTCGGTGGTATTCGGGTCGGGATCTTCGAGGAGGCGCACGATAAGGGCGACGTCATCCGTTTCCTGAAACGCGTCAACCAGACACTGCTGAAACTGGACGGTGACCCGAATGACCCGATTCACCTGAAAGCCTTCGACAAGGCCGGGTGCCTGGGCCACCGGGTGATCCGTACGCCCGATGAAGTCGATACCATCCCGGAAGAAGAGTTTCCCGTACTCATGGAGTCCCACCTTGATGGTTGGGAGTTCGCGGTGGAGGCCTGGATCCATAATGGCAAGATCGCGTTCCTCAATATCTCCGAGTACGTGACCCTGGGCTATTCCGTGTTCGTGCCCGCGACGCCGGACCTTGAAAAGTATCGAGACCAGATCCGGGGCGAGATCGAAAAGCTGATCAAGACCTTCGACATCGATTTCGGCTTTATTCATCCGGAATACTTCGTGACCAGCGACAGCACCATGTACTTTGGCGAGGTGGCTTACCGTCCACCGGGATTCAAGGTATTCGAGCTGCTGGAGCGTGCCTATGGTTTCAACGCCTATCAGGGCATGATCCTGACCTTCGATCCCAAGACTACCGCCGAGGAAGTGAAAAACTTCTTCCCGAAAGAGGTAGTGGATGCCAAGGGTTACGCCGGATGCTTCGGTGTCTATCCGCGTCGCCGGGTGGTCAGCAAGCTTGAGATTCCGGAGGAGACCGAGAACCACGAGTATTTCGAGTCTCACGAACTGACCCCGCCGCTGGAGGAAACCGTGACCAAACGGACCGCCTTCGGTACGCATTGGGGACTGATCTATTTCTTCGGCGACGATCCGTACGTCATGCGGGATCTCCTGAAACATCAGGAAGAACTCGATTTCTATGTATAATCAGGAGAAGCTTTAATAACAGACGGGTTTGGTGCAG
Source organism: Marinobacter albus (assembly GCF_030238305.1). Lineage (NCBI taxonomy): Bacteria > Pseudomonadati > Pseudomonadota > Gammaproteobacteria > Pseudomonadales > Marinobacteraceae > Marinobacter > Marinobacter albus. The sequence continues at coordinate 601,428 of NZ_JASSQD010000001.1, forward strand.
GCCCTGAGGATAATCGTTTGAACGATCACCAACCGGGCAGCGCAGTACCGGCAGTCAATTTCGACAAGCTGGTGCAACGACTGGATGAGTCAATCCAGGTTTTGGAGGAAAGCCGGCCATTTGCCAAGGCCGGCAAGCTTCCGCGCGTGTTCGACATTGCCCGACGGGTCCTGCAGCAACCGGAGGGATGCCGGGTCATAGAGGAGCGCGCCGAGCGGCTTGAGCTCGCCGGCGTGTATATCGGCACTGATTGGGCCGATCCCGGCATTCTTCTGCCCGCTCTCACCACCCACTCCCTGCAGAGCAAGAACGCAGACACGGTGGTAATCGAAGCCTTCAGTGAGCTCCGCCTTCTGGCGGTGGCTCGCGGATTCTACCTGCATCCGTCGGTTTCGGCGGAGCAGGCTCATCACTACCTGACCCAGGTGCTTGCCATTAATCTCGGCCTGCTGTTCGGCATGACCGGCGAGGCGGAGCGTGAGCAGGGCAGGTTAGCCAACATCAGCCAGGCCGTGGTTCAGTATATCGCTGAACACATTGGCTACGAACACGTCATCGACAGCCTCATCGAGGAAATCTGGCGGATACTTCAGCAGCGGCCGATTCAGGTCACCGACGTGCGTCGGATGATTACCCAGATTGCCCTTTGCCGCGCCGATCCCCAAGCGGACCTCGGTGGTGCCGGCCGTGGCGCCGACCGTCTGATTTCCAGCCTGTACGGGCCCACCCGAGCCTGCAGTGAGGATCCCGGGGCCGTGGTCTACGAACAGCGTCTGGAGTCCATGGACGCCCAGGCTCTGCAGAACGAAGCCACTGGTTTCGCCCGCTCCATGCACGACACGGGGCTGGTGTCGCCCTATCACGCCTGTTTTGTTCGGTTTATCCTGGAGGATCAGGACGCGCTCCTGAGCGAAGCTCTGGGGTTGTCGAGCACCGGGCGCGATTGCCTGCTGTGTTATCGCGAGCTGGTCTGTACCCTGATTCAGGAAGGCGTGTATCCCGAAACTGCCCAGGGCATTTATGGCCTGGCGCTGATGCTGGAGCGGGGCATCCTCTACCAGCCGCCGGTCGCGCCGGCTCTCTGGCGCCAGGCGCGCCTGTCCCTGAGTCCGTGCGCCCGTGAACGCCTGCAACTGGCCTATGGATACCAGCCTCAACCCGGAGCCTGGTTGATTCAGGGTGTGCTCAGTATGCTGGGGCAGCCACTTGGCGTGGGGCAGGGCAACAACCCCACATGCCAGTCTGCCCGGGCCCTGTCCATGTGGGCCTACAACGATCCGGACTACCTCCTGCAGATGGTAGCCTGGGCGGCCCGTGACAACGAAATCATCATGCATTTTGAGGGTAAGCCGGTGTCGTCGGCCCGCAGCGTGGGCGGTGTGGCTTCGGAAGTGACCCTTGACCTCGACCCGGTGTCGCTGGTGGTCGTGCCTCACCTGGACCGCATTTACGCCGAAATGGGCCGGCTTGTAGCCGGTCGGAAGGGCGACCCGCACCAGTGGGTGAACCCGGAATTTCACGGCTGGTCTGCCGGTCGTGGCTTTGCCATCAACGTGGACGTTGCCACCGGAAAGCTCGACGATCTGGAGGGCTTTATCCGCCATTTCTATGCCAGTTACCACCCGTACTATAACGGCAACCAGCCGCTGATCCATCCCCAGCCTGCGGGCGTGGCCGTCACTGACAGCGCTGCCCGATTTATCGGCTGGCACGCGATTACGGTGCTGCGGGTGGCGCTGGATCCCGAGGGCGAGATGCGGGTGTACTTCTTCAACCCCAACAACGACAGTGGCCAGAACTGGGGTGACGACGTGCGTGTAAGTACTTCCGGCAACGGTGAGCGGTTTGGCGAATCCTCGCTTCCGTTTGAGCAGTTCACGTCCCGACTGTACATTTTCCATTTCGATCCGCTTGAACGCGGCGAACCTGCCGATGTCGGCGAGGATGAGCTGAAACGCGTGGTTGATGGTGTATACCGGAGTTGGGGTGAAGGCCGTGTGCCAGCCGAAGCCCTGCAGGCAGAACCGCCGGTCTCCAGCTGACGGCGGACCAGCCTGATCTGTTCGCCGATTTTCCCCTTCTTTGACATCCGATGCCCTGACTCAACGTAAAGCTCGTCAGGGAGAGGAGTCATGGCTGAAGAATGCTATGCTCGGACACACATCCAGCTGCACAGGGGACAATCATGGCAAGTGAACTACCCGCCAGGGCCCAGACCGGGGCCGAGCTGTTCGTCAAAGCCCTCGAGAATGAAGGGGTGAGGTACATCTTCGCCGTGCCGGGCGAAGAGAATCTGGATCTGTTGGAGGCCCTGCGCACGTCCAGCATCCAGCTGGTGCTGAATCGACACGAACAGGCCGCCGGTTTTATGGCCGCGACCTATGGCCGCTTGACCGGGCGGGTGGGGGTATGCCTGTCAACATTGGGGCCGGGCGCGACCAATCTGGTGACCGCAGCCGCCTACGCCCAGCTTGGCGGTATGCCAATGATGATGATTTCCGGGCAGAAGCCGATTAAATCCTCAAAGCAGGGGCTGTTCCAGATTCTGGATGTGGTCGACCTGATGCGTCCCCTCACCAAATACACGCGTCAGATCAGTAACGCCAACACGATTCCCGCGAAGGTGCGTGAAGCCTTCCGTCTGGCGTCCGAGGAACGTCCCGGTGCCGTGCACCTGGAGCTGCCGGAAGACATAGCGTCTGAGCACCCGGAACCGGATACTCATATCTTTGAACCCAGTGATGCGCGGCGCCCGTCCGCCAGTGAGAAAAGCCTGGAGATGGCGTGCGACATGCTACGCAAGGCCCGGCATCCGCTGATCATGATCGGTGCGGGTGCGAACCGAAAACGCGTGTCCCAGGCCCTGATCCATCTGGTCAACGTCACCGGTATTCCTTTTTTCACCACCCAGATGGGCAAGGGCGTGGTTGACGAACGTCACCCAAGGTATCTGGGCAATGCAGCCCTGTCGGCAGGAGATTTTGTCCACTGCGCCATCGACCACGCCGACCTGGTTATCAATGTGGGTCACGACGTGGTCGAGAAACCTCCGTTTTTCATGAAGGCCGGCGGCAAGCAGGTCATCCATGTGAATTTCAGTGGTGCCGACGTCGATCCGGTTTACTTCCCTCAACACGAGGTGGTGGGGGACATAGCCAACAGCGTGGAGTACATGGCGGAGCACTGCGGCCATTGCGCCAGCCACGATTTCTCCTGGTTCATGGACGTCAAGGCAGCAGTGGACCGGCATCTGAAGGACCGGTCGGACGACGACCGTTTCCCGGTGATTCCCCAGCGCATCGTCAGCGATGTACGCCGGGTGATGCCGGAGGACGGCATCATTGCCCTGGACAACGGCATGTACAAACTCTGGTTTGCCCGCAATTACCCGGCCTACGACAACAACACCGTGCTGCTGGACAATGCCCTTGCTTCCATGGGGGCAGGCCTGCCCAGCGCCATGATGTCAGCGATGCTGTACCCGCATCTGAAAGTGATGGCGGTGTGCGGTGATGGCGGGTTCATGATGAACAGTCAGGAAATGGAAACTGCCGTGCGCCTGAACCTCAACTTGGTGGTGCTGGTCATCGACGACAGCGCCTATGGCATGATCAAGTGGAAACAGAGGCAGGAGGGCTTCGAAGACTTCGGGCTGGACTACCGGAATCCGGATTTCGTGAAGTACGCTGAGTCCTATGGCGCGACCGGCCACCGGATAGCGCGTACCGAAGACCTGCGTCCAACCCTGGAGCGGGCGCTGGCCGAAGGCGGGGTTCATCTGGTGGACATCCCGGTGGATTACAGCGAAAACCGCCGGGTGTTCGATGAAGAGCTGGCGGACCTGACCTGCCGGCTCTAGGCGGTGTATGATGCCTACCCCGATTTTGAAATAGAGGAACCCCTGGCATGATCCGTTCGCAGTTGCGAGGCCTCGCCGCCGCATTAATGCTCGCGCTCCTGGCGGGCTGTAGTAATCCTGAAACGCCCCAGGAAGTCGCCGAGGCTTTCTGGCAGTCGGTCGTCGAGAACGACGCCGATGACGTTGCCGAATTCTCGACGCTGGCCGATGCCGCGCAATTCGACGGGTTTGGAATGGATTGGCAGGGGGTTTCCATTGGCTGGGGCAGGGTGGTCATCGATGGTTCCAGCGCAACCGTGGAAACACGCTTTCTCAGCGCCGGTGATGGCGAGGAAGCGGGTCGCAAAGTCCTGACGTTTCTCGAGCGCAGGGACGACGAATGGCGAGTCGACTATGAGCGCACGCACCGGGTGGTCACCGAACGCTCAATGTTCGACGGCGTTATTGGAACGCTTAATGACCTGAGGGACCGCCTGAGCGATAGCATTAACAGGTCGTCGGACAGCATGGGTGACCGTCTGGACGAGATGGCCAGGGAGCTGGAAGCGCTGTCGGCGGAAGCGGAAAAACGCTCACGGGAAGCGCTTGAGGAGTACGGTGAAAAACTCCAGAAGCACATTGAGGAACTGACGGAGTCCATCGAAGAGGCATTGAAGGACAGGCCTGATGCCAGCCCCCGGGACCGTGAGCTGCTGGAGGCTTCCCGGCAGGACCTGAGTACGCAGGGTGAGCGTCTGGATGAACCGGACCTTCGGGCTTTCGCAGAGAGCAGTCGGGCGGTTACCCAGACCCGGTTCCGGCTGGCAGAAGTAGATCAGGCGCGTTTCGAGGACTATCAGGATGACTGGCAGGAATGGATCGAGGAGATCGAAGAGGATCTCTCCGACCTGATGGAAGAGATGACTGCCGGGCAGGGTTAACGGCCCGGCAGTCATTCCTGGGCCACGCCATCAGAAGAACAGCGTAAAGCCGGAAGACAGCTCGATGTTGTGGGTCAGCTGTGACTCGCGAATGAGATCGCTGGTGAACATGTGATCCCGGAAATCCACGTGAACGGTCAGCCAGTCCAGCAAGACCACCCGGAACCCGGTGCCCAGAGTGGTGGTGAAATTGCTCTCACCGCCAAACTCGGTATTGCCGACACCGCCGACCACGTAGAAGGCGGAGTTGAAGGTCAGCGAGTCACTGAAAAACACTTCGCCCGGAAAAATGTTATAGCCGACAAGGAAGTCGTAGTAGCTGTAGTCCCGATCGGAATCGCTCAGTAGCCTTACGTTATCGCCACTGAGTTCCTCGAACGACGTCAGACCCGCCTCGGTAAACCCGTAATTAAACTGCAGGAAGAAGTCCTCGGTGGCATGGAATGCCGCACTGACACCCAGCAACGGTTCGCTGCTGAAGTTGTCGATCGTCATCATGCCGGCAAAGGCGCCAATCTCGAAAAACTCCGCATCGATATCCGCCTCCTCGATACTGCGGGGTTTGACCTCAGGTGAGATCACCTGCACCGGCGCCGGTTTTTCACTGTCCCCCGTTTCCTGTGCAGTCGCCCATTGTGGAATGGCCAGCGAGCACGCCAGTAGCAGTGCCTTGCCGGTCCCGTAGTCAGAGATTCCTGACCTCAGAAGAAGGTGTTCAGACCGATTTTCCATTCACTTAAACCTGTGCTGTCTGAATTGGAGGAAACCGAATACACGCGGTACTCGGCACGAACAAGAAAATTGCGACCGATGTAATAACTCAGGCCGCCGCCGACGTTGAACGCGTCCGCATCGCCAAGGTCGCTCAACAGAACCTTCTGGCGGGCGTCGAACGAAAAGCGGGAAACCCCGGCCAGGGCATAGGGGGTCAGGTCCCAGCGGTGGAAAGGCTCGATGATCAGGTTGGCGCTGTAATAGTCACTGGTGACCGAGCGGTTGTAGATCTTGCCCGCCTCCAGTTCCGCGCCCAGCCAGGTGAGGGGCCGGTAACCGACCGCCAGGCTGAAGCTGGTGGACTGTTCAAACAGGCCGGTGGTGAAGCCCACGCGCCAGCTGGAGGCCAGGTATTCGCCATGCCCCACCTCGGGCAGGTCGGCCGGAAGCCCGGTCGGCAGCAGGGTGCGCCCGAGCTGGGCGGCCTTGGTCCACCCTTCCTCGCCAGAGGCAGAGCGTACCTTGTACCAGTTGGTCTTGCGCTTCAGCAATTCAACCTGTTCCCCTTTCTCGATCACATGGAACACCGGATAACCCCGGCCCGGTGCCGTGTGCAGTTCAATAAACGGATCCACCACCTCAAGCACGGCGCTTTCATCGTCAAAGGCCGTCTGTGCGTCGGCATCTGCCATCGGCACGGTCAACAAAAGCAGTGACAGGAAAACGTTCCGGCAGAGATTACCGGGGAACGGAGACGGCAAGCTTGTGATGGTGTCTGTGATCGCGTTCATAAGTTCGATGCCGATGCCCAACAAGTTTGTTAAATAATGTGAACTAATGTAAAGAACTGTTTTTATTGAAAAAAAATGGATATGTGATGGAACTCTGACGAGCGTTCGGGCGTTCAGCAATAGTCCATGCGTCGTTTCGCGAAGGGAATCACAGAAACTTAATCGAAAGGCAAATGATTAAGTTTTATTTGGAAAACCTGTGCTAGCTTATTTAACGGAATTTAACGAATGAAGCATGTCCCAAGAAAACTGACCGTCCGGTCAACCAAGAGCCACCAAAAAAGAGCTTCCCGGACAGAGTCGGTCAACTCAAAAGTCAGTCCCCTGATTGTTCACGGTGAATTGTCAGCGCCAAGCCGGCGATCTGGCACAGGAGCAGGATGGTGACGTCTCAAAAACCGTGGTCTGGTAACGGACCGGCAACAACGAAATCAGTCTGGGCGCGGGTCGGGCTTCTCTCCCTGATGCTTTCTGCGGGTAGCCACGCTGTGGCAAGCGAAGACACGGCTCCGCAGAATCAGGACAGTGCTGGAGTCGGTGCACCCGCGGCTGCGCTCGACCAGATCATTGAAACGCCGATGTCGGTTCGCAAAAGTCGCGAGCGGGCGCAGCGTGCAGTCAATGAATTGTCCCGCGACATCCAGGACCTCAAACAGTCCGTGGTGGTCCTGAACAAGGATCTCCGGGTGCTGGAGGAAGACCTGCTGTTCCCGGCGAACACCCGTTTTCACGTGTTCCTGTCGTTGAACGTGGGGGAGTTCTTCCACCTCGAAGGGGTTGAGTTGCGGCTGGATAACGAAACCATTGCCTCCTACCTGTACAGCGAAGAGGAGCGCGTGGCGCTGGCCAAGGGCGGCATGCATCGCCTGCATCTGGGTAACGTCAGTGCCGGCGAGCATACCCTGTCGGCCTTCTTTATCGGGCAGGGGCCCAATGGCCGGGAATACAAGCGTGGCAGCAGCCTTCGCTTCACCAAGGCGCAGGGACCCAAGTATGTCGAGCTGAGCATTGCCGACTCCGAAGCGCGGCAACAGCCTGAATTTACCGTTCGGGAGTGGTAAGCCATGATGCTCGCGCGCGCTGCCCATCGAACGCTCAGAGGCGCCCTGGCCGGGCTGGCCCTGGGGACTCTGTGTCTGCCAGCCGGCGCCGCTCGGCCGATGTCCGAGGTTCACGATCTTAAATACGGTGCGATCCTGTTCGAGTTTTACCAGCAGAATTATTTTGAAGCGCTGGTGGAGTATGCCTGGGCCGAGGATAAGGGGGGTGTGCAGAACCACGGCACCTACCCGGAGCTGTTGAAGGGCGGTATCAGCCTGTCCTACGGCCTGGATACCCAGGCCGAGGATATCTTTACCCGCGTTGCCCAGGCCAACCTGACCGAGGAAGTGCGTAACCGGGCCTGGTTCTACCTGGGCAAGATGCAGTACCTGCGGGGCGACACCAGCGTTGCCGCCCGCAATCTGAGCAATATCCAGGGCCCACTGCCGGAAGCGGTGGATGCCGAGTACCGTTACCTGGCCGCTCTGGTGAACGTTAAGCTGGGCTACTTCTCCGCCGGTGAGGCCGTTGCCGACAGTATTGACGATGACAGCCCGTTTGCTCCGTATTTCTACTTCAACCTGGCCATCGCCTATGGCGCCCAGGAGAATTCCGGCCGCGCGATCGCGGCGCTGGAAAAGGTCATTGATCTGGACGACGGCAGTGAGGAGCTTCGCCGTCTGGCCGACCGCGCCCGTATGGCGCTTTCCTTCCTCTACGCCGGCCGGGACGATCAGGCCAATGCGGCACTGCAGCTGTCCCGGATCAGCAGTACCGGCGCCTATTCCAATCGCGGCCTTCTGGGCGCCAGCTGGATGGCCATTAACGAAGGCGCTTTCCGCGATGCCCTCGGCCCGCTGGATGTGCTGACCACTCGCTCCATTGCGCTGCCGGAAGTCCAGGAAGCGATTCTTCTTCAGCCCCATGTCTATGAGCAGATGGGGCTGAACGGTCGGGCGGCCCAAGGCTTTATCGACGCTGATCACAAGTTCCGGGACGCCCTGGACTGGCTCCAGAAGGCCAGGCAGTCACTGGAGCACGCGGATGTGATGGAGCTGTTTGTCCAGAACCTTGATCAGGTCCTGGGGGAAAGCGACTGGTTCGGTGCTGCGCCGTCGGTCTCCGTCAACCATCTCTCGCCGTTCCTGGTCGAGTTGATGTCGGATCACAGCTTCCAGTCCGTGCTCAAGGATCTGAGAGACCTCTATGCGATTCGCAACAACCTCGAAAACTGGCAGGCGCGACGGGACGATTTCGACGTCATTCTGGCCGCCCGCGCCGGCAGCATTGACGGTGAAAGCCATCGCCAGGGCCTGTCCCGGCTTGCTCGCCAGGTGAGCGAGAGTCGCCAACGCTATCAGGCGTTGGCCGGCCGGATGGACAGCCTCGCGCCGGATGCGCAGGAACGTCTGAAGTGGCAGCTCGAGGACCTCGCCTTTGATATTACCCGGAGCGAGAACATGCTCGAGGCGCTCAGCGGTGCCCACACCATTTCCGGGGGAGGTCAGTTCAGTCAGGCGGTGGTCCGGATGATGGCGCAGGTCGATGACCAGATGGTGCGCACGGAAGGTCTGATCACTCGTCTTGAAGACGTCATGCGCACCCTGGTGGCGACCGAACTGGATATTCACGAACAGCGCCTGCAGCAGTACCAGGTCGAGGCTCAGCTGGCGAAGGTCCGGATCCTGGACCGTTCGCTGAAGGATCTGGAAGTCATCGAAGAGGACGGACAGTCGCCGGAGTCCGCTGCGGCCCCCGCAGAACAGGCGGAAGGAGGCGATCATGCGATCTAGGATTCTGCTGCTGACCCTGTTTATTGGCGGCTGCGCCAACTTCGATGGCGGCCCCACCATTGGCCGGATTCAGGAAAACCATCAGCCGTTGGCGGATATTCCCCTGCCGCGGGTGATGCATGAAGACGTTCGCCGCGAGTACCGGGAACTGCTGAAAACCATTGAGGACCGGAAGCTCAAGGAACAGATCGAGCGCCGTATTGCCAGTGTTTACATGCTGGAAGGAGACTACAACCAGTTGCGTGGTGTGCTGCCGGGCGACAACGGCTATTTCCCCGACGCCATCGATGCCTACCAGGAACTGCTGCAGAAGTACCCGGATTCCGAGGAGAACGCCGAGGCCATGTATCAGCTCGCCAAGGCCTACGACCTGGATGGTCGGGACCAGGACGCGCGAACCGTACTGAAGCAGTTCATCCAGGACCATCCGCACTCCGGGCGACTGGCCGAGGTCTATTTCCGCAAGGGCGATATCCATTTCCGGCATGAGGAGTACGAGCAGGCGGAACAGGCGTACAAGGCGGTAATCGCCCTGGGCGGGGATTCGGCCTTCCTGAACAACTCCTATTACCTGTTGGGCTGGTCCCAGTACAAGCTGTCGGATTATGACAACAGCCTGATGGCCTTCTCCCAGGTTCTGGACCGGCTGGTACCGGAAGACGGCAAGGTCGAGAAGCTGGATAACGTCAACCGCTCCCTGGTCGATGACACCTTGCGTATCATGAGTGTCGGCCTGGCCTACGCCGGCGGCGCCTCGAAAATCGACAGCATGTTCGCCAATCGGCCGGAGAGCGCCAAGTACACCTGGATTCTCTATTCCAGCCTCGGCAAGCATTACCTTGAGAAGGAACGGTACGAGGATTCGGCCTCATCCTTCCGGGCCTTCGTCATGCAGAACCCGGACTCCGACCGCGCGCCGGAAATGCACGCTGACATGATCCGCGCCTATGTGGATGGCGAATTTTCCCAGCAGGTGCTGCCGGAAAAAGAAAGCTACGTTCGCAACTACGGTATCCGGTCTGAATTCTGGAAAACCAAGTCCGCGGACATCAAGGCCAAGGTTATTTCCAACCTCAAGACTTACATCGACGAGCTGGCGCGGCATTACCACGCCACCGGTCAGCGCCTGAAGCGTGAGCTGGCGGAGGGCTCCGTGGCCGCTGCCGCCAAGGTAGCCAGTGTCTCGGAACAGCGCACCAGTTTCCTGAAGGCGGCCGAGTTCTACGGCGAATACGAGCAGACCTTCCCGAACGATCCCCGTATCCCGGAAATGGTGTACATGCGCGCCGAAGCAGCCTTCGACGGTGGCGATTACCCGACTGCCATCACCCATTACGAGCGCAGCGCCTACGAATTCAAACATCCGAAGTATGGTCCGGACGCCGGCTATGCCGCGATCATTGCCTACCAGAAAGAACTGGAACGCCTGATCGATGCCGGTGGCAAGGGGTCGGAGAAGGTCACCGCCTGGCGCAGCAAGGGCGTCGACAGCCAGCTGCGGTTTGTCCAGGCCTACCGGGATGACGAGCGTTCCGGTTCGGTACTCGCCAAGACCTCCGAGGAACTGTTCGCCCTGGGTCGCTATGAACGCGCCCTGGAAGTGGCCACCAGCATTGTCAGCCGCGAAGGGGATGTCGACCGGGAGTTGAACCGCACGGCCTGGGGTGTCATCGCCCACAGCCAGTATGAGCTGGGCCGGTTCCCGGAAGCCGAAGCCGGTTATCGCAGCCAGCTGCGCTACATCGATGGCAGCGACCCGCAGTTCGCCGAAGTCACCGAGCGCATGGCCGTCACCATCTACAAGCAGGGTGAGCTTGCTCTCGAGGCGGATGACCTGGCCGGTGCCGTGGATCAGTTCCTGCGCATCAAGGTGGTGGCGCCAAGAACCGACGTGCGGGTGATCGCTCAGTTTGACGCCGCCACCCACCTGATGACCCTGGAAAACTGGGACCCGGCCCTGGCGGAAATGAACGAGCTGCGCCGGCTCTTCCCCAACCACAAGCTGGCCGCGGACCTGCCCCAGAAGATTGCCTGGGCCTACGAGCAGGACGAGCAGTGGCTGAAGGCCGCACGCGAGTATGAAGACATATACCGCAGCAACGCCAAGGCCGACGTGCGCCGGGATGCGCTGTTCCTGTCCGCCGAGCTGTATGAAAAGGCGGGCGAGGACCAGCAGGCGCTCACGTACTTCAAGAAGTGGGCCTTCGATTACGAAGAACCCTTCGACACCCGCATGGAAGCGCGCTACCACGTGGCCTACCTGTACAAGCGGATGGATGACCTGAACCGCCATCTTTACTGGTTGCGCCGGGTGATCGACGGCCACAACAAGGCTCCGGCCAACTGGCAGAGTGACCGGTCGGCGTGGCTGGCGGCCTGGGCCAACAACGAATACGGCGACTACTGGCGCATCGAGTTTGACCGGGTCCGGCTCCGTCATCCTCTGAACAAGAGCATTCCCCGCAAGAACGAGAAGCTCAAGAACGCCCTGGACCGGTACCAGAAAGCGGTTGGCTACGAGATGGCCGGGCAGACCACCCGGGCCACGTTCAATATTGCCGATCTCTACGGCCAGTTCGCCCGCGAGCTGATGGACGCCCCGCGACCGAGTGGCCTCAGCCAGCTTGAAGCCATGCAATACGAACTGGTGCTCGAAGAACAGGCGATTCCGTTCGAAGACCTCGCGATTGAGGTACACCAGGCCAACATCGAACGGTCCTGGGGCGGCATGTTCAACCCCTGGATCGCAAAGAGCTTCGACGCAATGGCGAAGCTGAACCCGGCTCGATTCGACAAACAGGAAGTACAGGTGGCGTATGGCGATGGTATCCGTTAAGCCCTGGCGCGCGGGCGCATTCATGACCGCGGTTCTGCTCTCCGGTTGCGCCGGACTGGGCACTGTCGGTGGTGTGGATAACGCCCCGGAAGCCCCGGCCAAAAAAGTGGTGGAGAGCAAGCCGGCGAAGCCGAAGGACGATGCGGCCAGCCAGCGCTACCTGCCCAAACAGGCGTACGATGCGCAGGGCAAGAAGGTGGCGTACGTGCCGGCCCCGAACCCCTATACCAGTGCCTCGGCCCCGGTGCCGCCCGAGGCCGTCACCCGGTTCCGTACCGCAAACGGCCTGATGGCCGACGAACAATACCGGGATGCCCGAAAGGCGTTCGAAGCCATTACCCGGGACTATCCGGATCTGTCCGGGCCCTGGCTCAAGCTGGGTGAACTGGCGGAAATCGGTGAGCGCATGGAGCGGGCGGAGAAATCCTACCGGAAGGCGCTGGCGGTCAATCCGGAGAATGTAAACGCCTACCTCGCCCTGGCCATGTTCCAGCGGCGCAGTGGCGATTTTGAAGCCGCCCGCGACACCTATGTTTCAGCGCTGGAACTCTGGAAGGACTTTCCCGAGGCCCACCTGAACCTGGCGATCCTGTACGACCTGTACATGAACCAGCCGGCGTTGGCTCAGCCGCATTTCGAGGCCTACGACTTCCTGACGAACGGCGACAACCCGCAGGTGGCCGACTGGCTGATCGAGATCCGGCGCCGCACCGGCATCGAGACCAGCTTTATCGACAATCCGCCGCCGAAGAAGCCGGAGGAGACCGTTTCCGCGGAGCCCATGGCGGCGGAGAAGAGCCCGGAAGCCGAAAACACTGAAGAGAAAGGCTAGGAGATCGCCATGCTGAAAACCAGAGCGCACCTCGCCGTTATCGCCGCCCTCGCGTCACTGACCCTGGCGCCAGGCGCCTCGGGGCAGGACAAGATTGACCTGGAAAGCACCTTCGTCGGTGACAAGGAGCAGCCCTCGGTCAGTTACTTCATTCCCTGGAAACCACCGGAAGGGCCCGATCAGCTTTACCGGTCAATCACCTCTGTGTCCGGCAAGGTGTTTGAAGTGGTGGACCGGGATATTCACTCAAGAACCATGCAGTTCTACGACGAACTTTCTCTGGAAGCGCCCGCGGGCACGTCCGAGTAAAGCAACAACCAAAACCGATCTATTCGATTAGCGACGTGTGGAGTACCCATCATGAACTTTTACTCAAGCATTGTTTCATTCTTCCAGGAAGGCGGCGCCTTCATGTTCCCGATTGCGCTGGTGCTGATGGTCGGCCTGGCTATTGCCGTTGAGCGCTGGCTGTTCCTGAAGCGTGCCTTCCATTCCAACAAGCACGCCTACGGTGAGCTGCTGCCTCTGATGAATGAAAACAAGTTCGACGAGGCCGAGAAAGTGGCCCAGGACAACGGCTCTGCCATTGGTCGTCTGGTCGCCGTGGCGCTGGACACCATGCGCGCTTCGCCGCGTCGTGACGACATCCACGCCGCCATGCAGGAAGGTGTGATGGAAAGCATTCCACGCCTGTCCAAGCGCACCAACTACCTGTCCATTCTGGCCAACGTCTCCACCCTGCTGGGCCTGCTGGGCACCATCATCGGTCTGATCGCGGCGTTTACCGCAGTGGCCAACGCCGACCCGGCGGACAAGGCCACCCTGCTGTCGCAGTCCATCTCTGTTGCCATGAACACCACCGCATTCGGTCTGATCGCGGCGATCCCGTTGCTGCTGATCCATTCCCTGCTCCAGAACAAGACGCTGGAAATCGTCGAGAGCATCGAGATGGCCGGTGTTAAGGCCCTGAATACCATCGTTCGCAGCAACCGTCGGTCTGTTAATACGCGTGAATCCGACGCCTGATCGCAGCAGGTAATTCGTTATGTTTGTAAAACGCAGAGAACCTGAAGAAGCAGACATTGATATCACCGCGTTCATGAATCTCATGATCGTTCTGGTGCCGGTGCTGCTGATGAGCATGGTGTTCAACCACATCTCAATTCTCGAGCTCAACCTGCCCGATCTGACCGGTTCCCAGACCGCCAGTGCCGAGGAAAACCGGCAGCTTGAGGTGGTGGTGCGGGAGTCCGCGATCGAGGTCTACTACCCCAGCGGCAACCTGGTGAAGACCATTGACCGGGTCGAGGCCACGGACGATGGCAAGGAGGCGCATCACGATTTCCGCGCCCTGTCAGATGTCCTGCAGGAGATCAAGCGCCGGCTGGCGGCGAAGAACATCGCCAAGAAAGATGCCCTGTTGCTGTCGGAGCCGGGGGTGACCTATCAGTCGCTGGTCTCGACCATGGATACGCTGCGCTCGGCCAAGACCGTTGTGGTTGCCGAAGCCGTGGATGTGGAGCTGTTCCCGGACATCTCCCTGGGTGATGCACCGACGAAGAAAGGAGGGAAGTCATGAATGAAAAACTGACTTCCTTCGGCCTCCAGGGCAGCGCCAAGGCATTCATGAAGCCGGCCAAGCTGAACCTGGTGTCCCTGATGGACATCTTCACCATTCTGGTCTTCTTCCTGCTGCTCAACTCCGGCAGCAATGAAATCCTCAAGGTCAACGATGTTGTCCTTCCGGATTCCACTGCGGAAGAGCGCCCCAAGGAGACCACCGTGGTGACCATCACCGAGGAGGACATCCTCGTGGACGGCCGCCCCGTTGCCACCATCAACGAAGTGATCACGTCCAATGGCCTGATTGACGGGCTGATGGAGGAGCTTCGGTTCCAGGCCACCAAGCGCACGGAGCTGACCGAGCGCGAGAAAACCCTGGGACGGGCGGTAACCATTCTGGGTGACCAGGAAATTCCCTACGAACTCCTGAAGCGGGTGATGTTGACCTGTGCCAAGGCGGATTATCGGGATCTTTCCATGGCCGTTTCCCGCGTTTCCAGCAACAGCGGCGCCTAACGGAGGGAATCGATGACTGCAATGACAACAACACCCTACGAATTCGCTCTGCCCTGGGACGCCAGTGGTGACGAAGACAGCCGCTTCAAACGCATTCTGAAACGACTGTTGCTGTTGCTGCTGTTGCTGGCCGTGGTCTTTCCCTGGCTGCCACTGCCGGAAATCGAGCGGGAGGAAAAGGAGCGGGTGCCACCCAGCCTGGCCAAGGTTCTGATCGAACAGCGCAAAATAGCACCGCCGCCACCCCCGCCGGAGCCGGTCAAACAGGAAGAGAAGACTGAAACGGTCGAGAAGAAAGCCGCTCCGGAACCGGCGCCGGCCAAGGAAGTGAAGAAGGCCCGGGAAAAGGTCTCCAAGATGGGTGTGGCTGCCTTTTCCAAGGAGCTGTCTTCACTGCGCAGTTCTCTGGACGTGGCGAAGCTCCAGGCCCGGAACACCAACGTGAAAACCGGTGCTGCGGCCAAGGCCGCCCGCTCGGTACTGGGCGCGACCTCCGCGACCAAGACCAGTGGCGGCGTGAACAGTTCGGTGATGAACGATTCCGGCAGCGGAACACAGCTGGCGGCGCACTCGTCCACTTCGGTTGATAGCCCGATTGGCAGTGGCACCGGAGGTGGCGGCAGTGGCAGCAGCGGCGGCGGTTCCCATCGCTCAAGCGTTGACGGTGGTCGTGACATGGAATCCATCCGCCGGGTTTTCGAACAGCACAAGGGCGCTATCTACGCCTTGTATAACCGGGCGCTGCGAAGCGATCCGGGGCTCAAGGGCAAGTTTGTGTTCCATATCGTGATCGAGCCGGATGGCAGCATCTCCAGCATCAATCTGGTGGACAGTCAGCTGGAGGATCAGAAGCTGGAACTCAAGCTTCTGGCCCGGATTCAGATGATTTCCTTCGGACCGGAGGATGTCGCAGCCACACCGGTCAATTACAAGTTCGATTTTATGCCTGGTTAAAGGTCAAGGGGCTCCGGCCATTCCCGGTCGGAGTCTGATTGTCCTCGGATGTTCAGGCAGGGGAGTAGGATCATGCATACATTTCAAAGGAAGGCCCGCGGCCTCATGCTGGCTGGTCTGGCCGCAGTCGGGCTGAGCGGTTGCTTTGAGGGGGAACTGAGCGAAAACGATCAGAACATCCTCTCTGACCAGCCCTTTGCTTACGTGGTCCGGGATTATCCGGATATGGGGGATACGTCGTCACTCAATATTCGACCGCCCCTGGATCCACGTGCGCCCTATGCGTTCAGGCCGGGGGCGAAGCTGATGGTGCGTGATCGAATAGCCCTGAGTTCCAGCGAACGCAGCATCCTTGATGACTACTTCGGTAGTACCGGATACGACGTCAAGGATCTGGACGTCTCGCCGGACGGCGAACGCATGGTCTTTGCGGCTCATGGTCCTGCGGGCAATGGCTCCCACAACACCTGGAACATCTACGAATACACCTTCGCGACCGGCAAGATTCGCCGTGTCCTGGCGGAGGACGATCTGGCCAACGCCGGTGAGGACACCAACCCGACCTACACCAACGAAGGCAAGATTATCTTCTCGTCGTCGCGGCAGCATGGTCGCGGTGACTGGCGACTGCTGGATCTGCGCGAGTATCTGGAAGACTTCAATGAGCCGGCATCGCTCCTGCATTCGGTGAACCCGGACGGAACCGAGCTTGCCCAGATTACCTTCGGCCAGTTCCACGACATCGAGCCGAGCACCATGAACGACGGCCAGGTCGTCTTCATTCGCTTTGGCCGCCTTTATGAAACGCTCCAGGACTGCACCCTGGAAAACATTGATAACCCCAACTTCAACCAGCAGCCCCATGGCGGTGGGTACGGTCAGGGTAACGGCAGCAAATTCCCGTCCGGCCTCGAAGAACCCAAGGAATGGACCGTTGAAGACAAGTGCGGCGCCTCGTTGGCCGGCCAGGTGGAAGGCGAGCGCGTGTTCGTCGAGGACGTGCTCAGCATGTACCGCATCACGCCCAGTGGCGGCAACGTACACCGCTACTTCGGCAGCCTCAGTGAGGAATTCTCCGACGCCTCCTTCATCCACTACATGGATCCGATCCCGCTCGATGATGGCAACCTGTTGACCATCATGCGCCACGTCTACAACCCGGTTTACGGTGGCGATGTGGTCATGGTCAACAGCCAGAACTTCTTCGCCGTGGGCAAGCCCGTGGACGAGAGCGTCATTGGTGAGGCGGAAGAATCCATGACGCCGGGGCTGGTGAACTTCTACCCCAACCAGGTGTCGCCCGCGGGCTGGTACAGCGCCGTTGCTCCCTATGGCGACGGGTCCGGCCGACTGCTGGCCAGTTGGGCCCAGTGCCTGACCTCGGAGGCGGAAATCACGGGGGTTTGTGAAGGCTCCTCGACTGTCGACAATCTGAGCGATCCCCAGTACGGCATCTGGATGGTGGACCCGCAGCAGAATACGCGGCTGCCCGTCGTTCAGGGCCACAAGCGTGCGCTCTATACCGATATCGTCATCGCCGATGCCAACGAGCTGGCCCAGCCCTACACCGGCGATCAGCACACCCTGAACCTGGAAGAAAACACCGCCCTGTTCCACATTCGCAGCGTCTACGACATGGACGGGGCCGACATGGCGGAATTGTACGACGGCGGTATTGAAACCCGTCGCGATCCCTCGCTTACGCGCCCGGACGACCGGTCTGAACGGTTTATCCGCGTGCTGGGCAAGCGCGACATCCCGCCGGAGCTTGAGCAGGCCATCCTGACCGATCCAGTTCTCAACCCCGCTGATGGACCGCAGCCTCCGCTGGGCCTGACGCCGCTGGTGGGCTCCGGTAACCGGGCGCTCTACGATGTACTGTCCTACGCGATGGTGGAGCCGGACGGTTCCGCGATGGTGAAAGTACCGGCCGAAACCAGCTTTACGTTCGAGGTGGTGAACAAATACGGCAAACGGGTCGATTTGATTGCCGCTGAGGATTACAACTACAACTACCTGACCCAGCACCCGCAGTCGCTGCTGCTGGAGGATGGGCAGTTGCTGAAGTGTTACGGCTGCCACGATCCGGAAGTGGACATTCCCCACGCCCGCACGGACATCGAGCTTGCCTCGGCCAACCCCGGCGCACCGGGCGATGCCATGCCATTCCCGAACGCGAATCCCACGATCATTGCCTCGAACTGGAAAGACACCATGGCCGAGGCCCTGCTGAACTCGCTGGGTCAGTTGACCACTACCTGGGCGGACACCGTTCGCTACGAGGACTACTGGAGCAATCCGCCGGACGATTCCCTGGCCTTCGAGATTCCCTACGCCGACCTGAACACGCCTGCGCCGGTTACCGACGTGTCCTGCCTGACCAACTGGACCAGCGACTGCAAGGCCACCATCAATTATAAGGAACATATCCAGCCGATCTGGAACAGCTGTCGGGTCGACCCGAACACCGATTCCGTTACATCGTGTCAGAACTGTCACCGGGCGGCGGAGAACAAATCCTGTGCCGAGGGCGGCGGTGGCGGCGGTGCCAGCACCAACCTGTTGCTGGGCAACGGCAATGCCTCCTGGGATGGCCGCCAGCTTGAATCCTATGTCGAGCTGTTCGAGCCGGATTACTATCTGAAGCAGGAGAACGGCGAGTGGGTTGAAGTGGATCCAACAGTCGATGGTGCCTGCCCTGAAGGGGTTCAGGGTGACCTGACCGTGTTGCCGGACCCGGGGGTCTGCTTTGCACGGCGGTTGATGAGTGCGCGCGGCGCGATCGCCAGCGCCCGCTTCTTCAGCCTGTTCGATGACGACCCCGATGATGACCTGTACCAGGTGGAAACCACGGGGACCGCGGCCATCAGGCAATCCCACATGGGCATGCTCACCGACGCGGAGCTTCGCCTGATTGCCGAGTGGCTCGACAGTGGTGCCCACCTGTACAACGACCCGGAAAAATTTGAGTTCCCGACACCATAAGAAGGATAAGAAACGTGACAGTTGCAGTAAGCCAGAGCGACATCATAGACCTGGACAACTGGGCCGCCCCGAATCTTGAGTTACAACGCCCGGGGTGGGAACTTCCACCCCGGGAGTCGTGGCAGGTAAACAGCAAATTCCGCCAGACCAACGTGCGTGCCAAAACCAGCACACTGTTCAAGCGGTTTAATCAGCACTATTTGTCGATTACCACCCACCGCCGTAAGAAGGAGTTGCCGGAGCAGGTGCTGGACCTGACCTTTGTTGACCCAGCGCCGAGGGAAGTGAAGGACAACCGGTACAAACTCTGGTTCGTGGCGATTTGCCTGCTGACCGTGCCAGCGGCCATCTATTCGTTTCTGCCGGCTGCGCCACTTTGGCTCCTGGCGCCGGCAGTTGTGGCGCTGGGGCTGATGGCGCTGGCCCTGCGCCTGCGCAGGCACTGCTACGAATTTGTGGCGTTAAACAGTGATGTGGTGCTGTTTCGTTTGGATGCCATGGTGTCCGACGAAGCCCGCCTGACCAGCTTTATCGAGGGGGTTCGTGCCGGAATTGCCCGGGGCCAGGCCCAATTACCGCCAGGCAAGCGACGCATTCCCCTGGCGGTAGCGGAAATGCGCCGGTTATCCGAGGAGGGAATGATCTCCAGAGAGGAATACGAAACCATCAAGCAAAACTGGTTCGGGTTCTAGCCGGATTCCCTGGCGCCCCGCAACATAGCCTGCAACAGCTCTTCGGCATCGAACTTGGTCAGCGCCTCATTGGCGCCGACCTGGTTCGCGTAACTCAGGCTCATCTCGCTGTTCAGTGAGGTGTGAAGAATCACGTAGGGCGGTTTCAGGGCCGGGTTGTCTCGTACGTTGAACGTGAGTTCGTAGCCGTCCAGCCCGGGCATCTCAATGTCGCTGACCAGGATGTCGATGGGCCTGCCCAGTTCGTTGTTCTTCAGCAGAATCTGCAGCGCCTCGTCACCGTTGGAGGTGACCTGATAGGAAATGTCCTTGCTGTCCAGAACGTCCGACAACTGTTTGCGGGCCACCTGGGAGTCGTCCACCAGCAGAATGTTCAGGGCCTTCAGGGTTTCGCTCTCAACGTCGGTGAGCGTTACATCCCGGGTCACCAGTGATTCCGGATACACCTTGGCCAGCAACAGCTCGACATCCAGCAACTGGATGATGTCCCCATCCACGTCCAGTAGGCCGGTGATGAACGCCCGGTCCCCCAGTGCCTTGGGGGGCGGCATCACATGCTTCCAGTCCGCTTCGATGATCTCGTGCACACCCCGCACTAGGAAGCCGATCTCCTGACGCTGAATGTCGGTGATGATGATCGACGCTTTCTGCTGCTCCTCCGCAGTGAGCGGAGGATTGCCCACCGCCGCGGCCATATCAATCACCGGCACGGCGGAGCCCCGGAAGGTGGCCGTGCCAATCACCGCAGGGTGGCTGTGGGGCAGCTTGCTCAGCCGCATGAACGGAAGAATTTCGCGAATTTTCAGTGTGCCGATCCCGAACAGGCGGGCACCGGACAGCCGAAACAGCAGGAGTTTCTGGGCCTGTTTCGTTTTGCTGGACATACGGCTGGATCCTTTCAAAAAAAAGCCCCCGGGCTCGGGGGCCTGCTGGCATAACGATTAAGGATAGCCCGGAGAAACGAAAGTAAGCCGACGTGCCTCAGGTGTGTCGCCATAGTAGCAGCCATGTCCTGAAGCAATATTCAACAGCTTTGTTGCAAATGGTGACCGGGCCTTTCAGAGGTTATCGACCGGAACCGGGAAGTCATTAGGCCGGATAGGTCACCCACTGGCCCATAATTGGCTACGCTTTAGGAATCACGATCCCTTCGATGCGATGCCCCTTGGCCTGGCCCGCAAGCGTCGCCAAAACGAATCTGGAGGTCTCTATGAAACCTCGCCAAGGGCGCAACCATTCCCGTTCTGTGCCGCATTTTACAGACCTGCAGGGGGTCTGGCGTTCGCAAGGTTACGGCAAAATACTGGCCATAGAGGGTGATCGGTACACCTTGTTTGAGGAAACGGCCATCAGCTGCCTACCGCTTTACAGGGGCACTCTTGAAGAACTCGGACATCATTACGAGGATCTGGCAGTGTCTCCGGCCGGTCAGGCGTTCAGTGCCCACCGGGTGAGTGGTGTGGCGCGCATTGGCTTTCGCCGCCTGGCCGCCTTACCCGCCCACGCCGATGACACCCCGAAACAGGACCCGGCGGACCCGGAGTACAATTTCGAAATATTTTGGCGGACCTTCGACGAGCAGTACGCGCTGTTTGAACTGAAAGGCGTGGCGTGGGACCAGGCATACCACACCTATCGCCGGCAAATTCATTCCGGCAGCTCACGGGAAACGCTGTTTGCCACCATGGCTGCCATGCTGAGGCCGCTTAAGGACGGACATATCCGATTGCACACGCCCTCGGGCCATTACAATGCCGGCGCCCACCCCGCACTTTATCAGCGGCTGACACGGGAACTGGAAGACGCCAGTGATGACCGCGAACTCACCAGCTACCTGGGTGATCTGAAAGAATGGCTCCACGGCCTCATCCATGAGGATTATCTCGTCAACGGAGTTAATCACGGCGGCAACCGCTTGGTGGAGTGGGGCCGCCTCAGTGATGGTATCGGCTATCTGAATATCCGTGCCATGGCTGGCCAGAGTGGTAAGACCGGCGAACCCGCAGCTGATCTGAATGCTATTGACGGCGTGATGAAGGCGGTACTCGCCGATGTCGGCGAACTCCCCAATCTGGTTGTCGATCTCCGCAATAACGGCGGGGGCTACGATGGCGTTGCCCTGCGGTTTGCCGCCTACCTGATGGATCGAAAACGGCTCGCTTTCACCAAGTCAGCCCGCCATGGCAACGGTTTTACCGGCAAACAGGCCATCTATGTTAACCCTGCCTCGGAAACCTACAGTGGCAACCTGTTTGTGCTGACCAGCGAGCTGACGGCCAGTGCCGCGGAAATCTTCGTACTCTCTTTGCTTCAGCACCCCCGCCTCACCCTGATTGGTGAGCCTACTCACGGCATCCTTTCTGACACCCTGGAGCGCCATTTGCCAAACGGCTGGCACCTGACCTTATCCAACGAAATCTACCGGGCCTCCGATGGCCAGGTTTACGAAGACGTGGGAATTCCTCCCCATATCCGTCTGCACTACCTTGGCCGAAAGGGGCGCGAGGAGGGCAGGGATCCGATGCTGGAGAGGGTGTTGAAGCTGGTCGGGGGGTGATGGTTGCGGTTTGCATGCTGACTTTATGGGGGCGTAAACGGAAAAGGCCCTGAAATCAGGGGCTTTTCTATGGGTGTTTGGTGGAGACGGCGGGAATTGAACCCGATGTTTCAGGGTTTCAAAGCAACACAGAAAACCACAATTACCTTTGGAACAGCTACTTATAAAAATCCATTCCCACTGATAACCACACATCAGCACAACCCCGTTGACACTTTGTTGACACCTGACAGAAGCGGATGGCGGAACGGGAGAACTGTAGGCTGCTATCTATTTACCCATAAGAAGTTGCTGAGATTCAGGTCAGTATAGATGAGCTCACACTGCTATTCGACAGTATCGACCAAGGGAGTAGTTGAACAAACTTTGTTTAGCGTTATCAGTTTTCAAAGGCGCGGAGTTCGAGGGGAAAATTTGTGGAGTCGTCGGTGTTCCTTTTACCTACTTCCTTTATTATTGATCGACGTGACGGTACGCTCTCGGTTCAAAGCTGGATTAAAGCTTAGTGAATTTCTCTTGGCACCCCCTCGGGAGCTTTTGGCGTGGCTAATTTGCCTTGCTCTCTCGATTTATCCTCCCAGTTCGGAGACCAAATGATCCGAGAGTATTCAAAATAGTCTAAGTTAGGAAAACCGTATCGTGCACCGAACGCAAAAAACTCAGCTCGTTCCTTATATCCAGGGGTTGAGAGGGGTTGCCATAATCGCCGTTGTTTTAGCTCATGCCGGATTTGAGTTTTTTGAGGCGGGCTTTATTGGTGTCGACATTTTCTTTGTCCTATCCGGCTACTTGATAACTGGTCTTCTGGTCAGGGAAATAGACAAAACAGGATCTATAGATTTTCTCGGATTTTACGCGAGAAGGCTGAAGCGTTTATTTCCTGCGCTAGCCCTCATGATTTTAGTCGTCAGTGCATTCCTTTTGACTTTCATGAGCCCTTTGTATCAAGCCGAGCAGCATGGTGCCGCCCTCAGCGCTATTGCCTGGGTCAGCAATCTATACTTCGCGTTTTCTTCAAGTAATTATTTTTCACCGAATCAAGAAGAAAATGTCTTCCTTCACACCTGGTCACTGGGCGTGGAGGAACAGTTTTATTTGTTTTGGCCTTTTTGGGTTATGTTCGCTATTGGCGGATTCTGGGCGGGGAAGGAGGGTAATAGAAGCAAGAGACGCCTATTTATCGTTTTGGTACTGACAGCTATTTTTGGGTTTTGCTTCTCCGCTGTTGTCACTTTTCTTCATCCAGAATGGGGTTTTTACCTTCCTATTTCTCGTGTGTGGCAGTTTGCGGCGGGCGGTGTGGCCTTCGTTGGAGTCGCCAATGGGCAGCGGTATTTCCCGCACGAAATGAGAGCTCAAAAACGATTACTCCTTAGTAGCGTGGCGTGGTGTGGTTTCTTTCTACTAATCTGCAGCTTCGGAGTAATCGATCAGAGTAAAACTTATCCAGGTTGGTGGGCGTTGTTCCCAACTCTTGGATCGGCCTTTCTTCTTTTCTCATTGGCACTCTTAAAGAGTCATCCTATTGATTGCTGGTTGCGATATCGCCCCGTCCAATTTGTGGGAGACATTTCTTATTCTCTCTATCTCTGGCACTGGCCTGTTCTTGTTATCGGTAAACTGATTTTTCCTGGTGGGGGTGCCGCTTACCTTTTAGCATTATTGCTTTTGGCAGGGTTGTTAGCCTTAGCCTCACATTTTCTGGTGGAAAACCCTATTAGATACCATGAGCGCTTGTCTTCCAAAAATCGCGAGGTGCTAGCCGGCAGTACTGTATTCCTTCTGGCCTTTTTGACGCTTGGAGGAGTGTGGGGAGTTGTGATTTCTGAGTGGCGCGACTCCGGAACCATAGTTGAATTCGAAAAGTCGCTTGGCGATTTACCCAAAATTTATGCGATGGAGTGCGATCCCCCGGTTCAATCAGATGAAGTTGAAGTTTGCAGTTTCGGAACTCAGCAAGCTGAAAAAACGGCTGTTTTGTTGGGAGATAGTGTTGCCGCTCAATGGTTTCCAACGTTTGAATCAATCTTCACCGACGCTGGCTGGCGTTTCCTTGTCATTACTAAATCCGCCTGTCCGATGGTTGATCAGAACCATGTTTATTATCGAATAAAACGTGAGTATACCGAGTGTGCATCTTGGAGGCGTAAGGCATTGAAATATTTGAAGGGGGTGTCACCGGATCTTGTGTTGACTTCCTCTAGCCGAACTTACCCTTTTAGTAAAGATGACTGGAGAGATGCTGGCGGGCGAATCCAACAAGAACTGTCGGAAACTTCTACAAATCTAGTGGTAATTGCTCCCACCCCGCTATTAGGGTCGTCTGGTCCACGCTGTTTGGCTCGCTACTCTGCTTTGTCAGAGGCTTTTGCCAATGATTGTTCGGTCTCACTGTCTTCCCAAAACCCAATTGATGAAGTGCTCAAGGACTCAATTGAAGACATCCCCAATGCCTATTTCATGGATTTCAATTCGGTGATCTGCCCGAACGGTCTATGCAAGCCCCTTCAAGGAACAAACATCGTCTACAGGGATCACTTACACCTGACAGCCTCATACGCCCGTTTTTTGCAGACAGAGGCGCGTCAATTCTTATCCTCACTGGCAATTGAAGGGTTGAGTGATGTCATTCGAACTCAGTGAAGCCAATTATTCAAGGTGCGGATATTGAACCCGATGCCGCAGCGCTTCAACGCAACACTGAAAACCACAGTTCCTGAAAATCCAGAGAGTTCCGTTAATTGAGGCCCACATAGAACCGCACAACAACACAGCGCCGTGGACAATTTAGCAAACTACAGCACAGCGCGATCTCGCTGCGACGATTTGGATGTCACCAGTAAGCTTCCGACCGGTGTTTCAATAGAGCGAACGCTTGGTCCGTTACATCTGTGGACATTGTGTGGACTGGTCCTTGTCTGATCAGGATGTATAAACAAAAAAAAAGCCCCTGAAATCAGGGGCTTTTTTCTGGGTAGTTGGTGGAGACGGCGGGAATTGAACCCGCGTCCGCCAGTACTCAACCTTGAGGATCTACATGCTTAGCGTCCTTCTATTGATTTAACTTCAAGCGACCCGAAGGTCAGGGTGCAAGAAGCGATCTCTTTAAATCTTAGCCGTTAGTCAGTGAGCTCTGGCTAACGGAGCATCCCGTAAGCGATGACGTCCTGAGATGTTGCTCTGGGCTACGGGCGACCCAGTCAGGACGACTAGCAGCTTACGCTGCTAGTGCGTAGTTTTCGTCGTTTGCGACTATTGCGTTGCAGCTTTGGATTAACGAGATTCGCTGCCATCTCGACATGCACTCAAGGGTTCGCCACCAGCGTCGAAGCCATGTCGTCCCCTTATGCTCAGTATATGTGTCCGGTTTGCCGGACTTCAAGGCTTGTTTCTGTTTTACGGCCAATCAGGCCTGCTACTTGTACCTACCCCGGCTATCCCGCCTTGCGCTCCAGTTCGCTCTGTCGGCCGGCCAGAGCCACGTGGCTCAGGGCCTGGAAGCTTTCCTGGAAGTACCCTATGAGGGCATTCGGGTCGGCCTGGATATTTTTGTCCATGGTAATGCCGAACTGCACGGTGCCGGCGTAACTGAAAATACTCATGCCAATGCCAATGGATCCGCTCTGGGGTACCCAGAACATCGGCTGGGTGACCTTTGCGCCGGCGAGATATAGCGGCTCTTTGGGGCCCGGCACGTTGGTCAGGACGGCCGAAGCCTTGTTGCTCAGCAGGCTCAGTGCCCGCCGTTCCAGAATGTCGGGGCCACGTCCGAACAAATCAAGGAGGCTGTAGGTAACCTGGGCCTGGTAGGAACGTTTCAGCCGGTTCATGTTCTCCTGGACCTGGCGGAAGCACATTACCGGATCCTGCACTTCCACGGGAAGCGGCACCAGGACCAGGCCAAACCGGTTGCCGAGGGTCTCGATGGGTTGGTCCAGCGGGCGCAGGTTGAAGGGCACGGCGACGCGCAGGCCGCACTCCGGAATGGCTTCCTTGTTTGCGGCAAAGTGTCGTTGCAGGGCGCCGGTGGCAGTGCACATCAGGATATCGTTCACCGTGCCGCCCAGTGCCTTGGCGCAGGCTTTCACTTCGGCCAGGTCCAGCGGTTCTGCCCAGGCCACCTGTTTGCGACCGCTCAGGGGCTGTCTCAGTCCGGTCTTGGGTTCAAAGGGGGCCAGCCCGAGTTTGAGCAGGTCCAGGGCTACCTCTCCCGCCGTGGAGGCCAGCTTGACCGGGTAATTCGGTTCTTCGCGAACCGATTGGATAAACAGCCGGGTCTGGTAGTTCGCCATCTGCACATTGTCCACGGCCCGGCTGAGAGCGCTCTGGAGCCACGATTGTTTCCGGGCGGGCACGGGTGAGGCAGATGCCACTTTTTTCAGCTTCGGCTCCGGCGTCCGGTCGGTGAGTGAGAGCATCACTCGAACCAGGGATATGCCGTCAGCGATGCAGTGGTGAATGCGGATCAGTAAGGCGCTGCCGCCCTGGTAATTGTCGATGTAGTGCATTTGCCAGAGGGGGCGGCGGAAATCGAGGGCGGTACTGTTCAGGTCGCCGACCAGTTGCTGGAGTTGGGCCTTATCGGCATTACCGGGGAGGGCTACCTGGTGCAGGTGATTGTCCAGATCGAACAAGGGGTCTTCCTGCCAGTAGGCGCGGTCACCTTTATCCACCACCCGTTGGCGAAACCGCCGGAAACGAAGGAAACGCTCTTCCAGAATGCGCCGCAGATGACTGACCGAAATCTGTCGATCCAGCGCCAGCACACCGCAGATCATCATCGGATTTTCTGGTGTGTCCATGCGCAACCATGCGCGATCTACTGCAGACATCGGAGTACGAGTTGGTGACATATGCATTCCCTTTGCAAGCAATCAGGACACCCGAGTATAGGCTTGATGAAATTTTGCGCAAAGAGGATAAGTATGCGACACATTTGGCTGTGTCGCACTTGACGAAAGTCAGGTTTCAGTAGGGTAGAGAGAAAGAATCTCAGGCGTTGGCTTCGCGCATGATGCGCTGCTTCTGGCGGTTCCAGTCGCGTTCTTTTTCGGTCGCCCGCTTGTCGTATTCCTTCTTGCCTTTCACCAGGGCGATCTCACACTTTACCTTGTTCTTCTTCCAGTACAGGGCAAGGGGGATGCAGGTGTGGCCTGCCTGGTGCACTTTCCCCATGATCTTGGCTATTTCCTTGGCGTGAAGCAGCAGTTTCCGGGTGCGGGTGGGGTCTGCAATCACGTGCGTGGAGGCCGTGTTCAGAGGTGTGATGTGGGAACCAAGCAGCCAGGCCTCACCGTCTTTCAGCAACACATAGGCATCCACCAGCTGGGCCTTGCCGGCACGCAGGGACTTTACCTCCCACCCTAACAGGGCAAGGCCCGCCTCGAAGCGTTCCTCGATGTGATACTCGTGTTTCGCCTTCTTGTTGAGGGCGATGGTACTGCTCGGAGTTCCGGGCTTTTTCTTGCTCATGAATCAGGTAATCCGGGTTCGGACGAATGAACGAGTCTGCCGGAGCTTCACCGGCAAAACGCGCATTGTAGCTCAGGAGTGCCAGACCGGTCACGAAATCGCCGTTATCCGGGCCGTGCGCTCGTGCGTCTGCGAGTCCATCGGCTACAATATGTGGCCAGAACCTATCAGGGACGCGAATGCCTACGCCGTATCAGACACCTATCGGGTCCTTCACCCGCCCAACCACGTTTTTCTGGGCTGCCGTCGGCGCGACGGTCGGCCTCGCGAATCTGTGGCAGTTCCCCTCCCTCGCCAGCCTGCACGGCGGAGGGCTGTTTATCCTGCTCTACCTTGCGTGTCTGTTGTTGGTGACGCTGCCGTTAATGGTGACCGAAGCGACTCTGGGGCGATATTCGCGTCA
Source organism: Marinobacter albus (assembly GCF_030238305.1). Taxonomy (NCBI): domain Bacteria; kingdom Pseudomonadati; phylum Pseudomonadota; class Gammaproteobacteria; order Pseudomonadales; family Marinobacteraceae; genus Marinobacter; species Marinobacter albus. Next base: position 629,356 of record NZ_JASSQD010000001.1, read on the forward strand.
TGGCATCGTATTGGCGATGGACGGCTTCATCCGGAGCGCCAAGGTCTCCCGTTGGTGGATGCTGGCGGGACGTCTGGGAATTCTGGCGGCGTTTCTGGTGCTCTCCTTTACGGTGGTGTTCGGTGCCATTGCCCTGGCCTACGTGTTCTTCGGTGCCATGGGGAAGTTTTCGGGGGTAGACCAGCGCGGGGCTACCGAAATTCTCTCCGGGTTGGTGTCGGACCCACGGGAGTATCGCCTGTTCATGGGGTGGCATGCCCTGTTTCTGATACTGGTGATCTGGGTGTCCATCCAGGGCGTGGTCAAAGGTCTTGAGCGCACGCTGAGAGTGGTGGTGCCGGGGACCTTGTTATTGATGCTGGGGCTTTTCGCGCTGGCAGCGTGGCACGGTCGGATTGACGGTGCGGTCAGTCACCTCCTTGAAATGCACCCTGAGGACGTGACTCTGGGGAGCGTCAAAGCAGCCCTGTTTCATGCTTTCTTTACTCTTGGTCTTGGCATGGGGGTGTGGGCTATTTTCGGGGCGTATACGGCACCCGGCACGCGATTGAAACGCTCCATTCTTGCCGTGGTGCTGATGGACACATTGGTGGCCATGGTCGCGGGTCTGATGATTTTCGCGGTGGCCACCGATGGCAGCAGTTTTGACGGCGAACGCGGCTTCGGCCTGTTGTTCGTATCCCTGCCTGTTACCCTCGGGCAGTTGCCGGCCAGCCAGTTTGTGGTTGCGGCGGTGTTCCTGATGGTGGTGATGATCGTCTGGACCACCTCGCTGGCCCTGATGGAGCCGGTCGTCGGTTGGTTTCGGGAATGGATGGGTGCGCCCCGTGGCTGGTCCGCATTGATTGTTGGGTTGGGAGTCTGGCTCGCGGGTCTGGCTTCTCTGCTCTCTTTTAACCTCTGGGCCGACGACCGCTTTGCGGGAGCGACGGTGTTCCGCTGGCTGGAGCTCATCACTGGCGGGCTGCTGATTCCGGCCGCCGCCATTCTGATTTCCGTCTTCACTGGCTGGCGGCTCACCCGGAGCCTGTCACACCGTATCCTGGGGCAGGCACCGGCTTTCTTCGCCGGGATCTGGTTCTGGGTGATGCGATTGGTGTTGCCGGTGGTGGTTGCCTACATCGGTGTCCAGTACACCGCGTTTTCCCTGACCAACCTATGCGATTCCGGTAGTGATGGTATCTGGTGCGGCCAGCCGGCAACCGTCATGTCCGAAATGGACGATGACGCTGTGGCGGTGGAAGGTCCAGCCACCCAAACGCCATCGAAGCAGGGCGATGGTCAATCCGAGGCGCCAGCGGAAACCCCGCCGGTAAGCAAAGAGCCGGCCGGGGAGTCGGCACCGGGTGAAAATGCCCCCAAAGACGGTGATATCCTTTATCATAGCGTCTGATCAAGCGTGTCTTTGCACGCACCTCTTTGTTTTGTACAGCGCGTTCATTAGCAGGTCGACCGGTTCCGATGCCCCATCAGATTGATAAAACAGCCCTTGTCATGCACTCCGCGGAGCGGATGTTTCACTTGGTGAATGATGTCGCCCGCTACCCGGAATTTCTGCCGTGGTGCGCCAACACCGAGATCCATGAGCAGAATGACGGGGAGCTCACCGCTTCCATGGAAATTGCCAAGGGTGGAGTAAGGCACACCCTGACGACCCGCAACCAACTGCAGATGCCGGAGGCCATCGAGATGAGTCTGGTGGATGGCCCGTTCCGGAACCTCCGGGGCCGCTGGCACTTCAAGTCCCTGGATCACAATGCGTGCAAGGTGATTCTGACGCTGGAGTTCGAATTTGCCGGCTCGCTCTCGCGCATGGCGTTCGGCACCGTGTTCAGTCAGGCCGCCAACACCATGGTGGATGCGTTTTGTAAGCGCGCGGATGAACTCTATTCGGGAGGTCTGTGATGCCACATGTGGAGGTTGCTTACGCCCGACCGGACAAGCAGGAAATCGTGCCGGTGACAGTGCCAGAGGGCACCACCGCGCTGGAGGCGGTCAAGCTCTCGGGTATCGTTGGAATCTTCCCGGAGGTTGATCCGGACGCCATCGACATGGGTATCTTCGGTAAGGTGATCAAGGATCCCGCTGCCCATGAGCTGCGCGAAGGCGATCGGGTGGAGCTCTATCGGCCACTCAAGATTGACCCGAAACAGGCGCGCCTGAACCGGGCCAAGAAGAAGGGGTAGATCGCGGTCAGTAGGCCGGCGTTTCTTCCAGCAGCTGGGCTTCGTAATGGGAGAAACGGTCGTTGTCGTAGTAGACGATGATGCGTTGTTCCCGGATGTCCCCGCCACCGCGCTGGAAGGTGTAGATATAGTATTCCCGGGAGGCGTCAACCGGGTTCAGCATCATGGGTGTCCCCATCACTGCGTGCACCTGGCTACGGGGCATTCCCTCGGTGAGTGCGGTCAGCTCTTGATCGGTCACGATGTTGCCTTGCTGGACGTTGATCTTGTACACGCCCGGGAAGCCACATCCGGTCAGAATGAGAGTGAGAATCAGAGCTGTGAGCTTTTGCATCGCCGGGGGAAATCCTCTATCTTGAAATCGCCTGCCTGAGGCAGGTGTGGCACGGGGTAACCGTTTAATGGCGGCTTCATCATACCGGAAGCCGTGAAGCACACCAAAGAGCGAATAGTAACATGTCATCTGAAAACGCCGAATTACGAAAAGTCGGTCTTAAAGTTACTCTGCCGAGAGTCAAGATCTTCAATATTCTTGAGAATGCCGACGAGCACCATTTGAGTGCCGAAGACGTTTACAAGAAGTTGTTGGAGCAGGGGGATGACGTGGGGCTGGCGACTGTGTACCGGGTGCTGACCCAGTTCGAAGCGGCTGGGCTGGTCCTGCGCCACAACTTCGAGGGTGGCCATGCGGTCTTTGAGATGGCTGGCGATGATCATCACGATCACATGGTCTGCACGCAGACCGGCGAGGTCATCGAGTTCGTTGACGAAGTCATCGAAGAACGGCAGAAAAAGATTGCTGAGGAGCGCGGCTACGAGATCGTCGATCACAGCCTGATCCTCTATGTGAAGCCGGTGAAATCGTAAGGCAAAAAAAGGGCGGGTGAATCACCCGCCCAACAGCTCTCAGGATCGAGAGGGGTAGAGGTTCAGGGGCAGCCTCAGTGATGGGTGGCCTGTCCCTTGGAAAACATTTCCTGAGCGTGTGCAATGGTGTGCTCAGTCATGTCAACGCCGCCCAACATGCGTGCCACTTCGCTGATCCGTCCCTGATCGTCCAATGTTTCAATCTTCGAGAACGTTGCATCGCTTTCGGTGAACTTGCTGACAAACAGGTGCTGGTGGCATTGCGCCGCCACTTGCGGGAGATGAGTCACGCACAGCACCTGACCGTTCCCGCCCAGGGTTCGTAGCAGGCGTCCGACCACTTCTGCGGTACCGCCGCCAATACCCACATCCACTTCGTCAAAGACCAGGGTCGGTGTGGTTGACGTCTGGGCAACCACGACCTGGATGGCGAGGCTGATCCGGGAAAGTTCACCGCCAGAAGCGACCTTGGCCAGGGGGCGAGCCGGCTGGCCCGGGTTGGCGCTAACCAGGAACTCAATGTCCTGCTCGCCGTGGGGGGCGGGTTCATCCTTGGCGTTGCGGCTCAGGTGTGTCACGAATTGCATCGCAGGCATGCTCAGCTGGGCCAGTTCTTCGGCAATGCGCTGGTCGAGCTCCACGGCCGCCTGTTCCCGGGCTTCCGTCAGCTGGCTGGCGAGTTGGTCGAATGCCGCTCGCTGTTTTTCCAGTTCCGCTTCCAGTTGTTCCAGACTGCCGGCACCGCCATCGAGTTCGGCCAGTTCCGCGGACAGTCGCTGATGTAGTTCCGGCAGTTCCTCTGGTGTAATCCGGTGCTTGCGAGCCATCTGATAAATGGCGCTGAGTCGTTCTTCCACTTCCGCCAGTCGTTCCGGGTCCGCTTCGTAGTCATCCACAAAACGTCGCAGGTTGTCGCCGGCCTCACTGATCTGAATCTGGGCTTCGTTCAGCATCTGGATGGTGTCTGCGAGCGCGGGAACCTCTACGGGAAGTTGCTCCAGTTGCTGAAGCGCCTGGCGGACCATGTCTGCGGCACTGGTTTCCTCTTCGGTACAGAGCAGTGCGGCCTGATGGCTGCTGTGCAGTACCGAATCGGCCTGACTCAGTTGCGCCTGTTCCTGTTCCAGCTGTTCCTGCTCGCCATCTTCCAGATTCAGCCGATCCAGCTCTTCCACCTGGTAGCGCATCAGTTGCAGCTTGGCTTCGGTTTCGTCGGCATTCTGCTGGCGCTCGGTCAGGCGCTGGCGGGTCTGGTGCCAGGTCTTCCAGGCGGCATGGGTGTCGGCGGCCAGGTTTTCGACGCCGGCAAACTCGTCCAGCAGTTTGCGGTGGGTTTCCTTGCGCAGCAGTGACTGGTGCTGATGCTGGCTGTGAATGTCCATCAGCAGGCCACCCAGGTCTTTCAGGTGGGCCAGCGGACAGGGTTGGCCGTTGATGTAGGCTCGGGAGCGGCCATCCTTGCTGATCACGCGGCGCAGGATGCAGTCGCTGTCGTCATCCAGTTCGTGATTTTCCAGCCACTGGCCGGCCTCGGGAATGTCGGATACATCGAAGGTGGCGGTAATGTCTGCGCGCTTGGCGCCATGGCGAACGGCACCGGCGTCGGCTCGGCCGCCCATGGCCAGACCAAGGGCATCCAGGACAATGGATTTGCCGGCACCGGTTTCACCGGTGAGAGCCGTCATGCCTTTGTTGAACTGGAGTTCCACCCGTTCGGCAATGGCGTAGTTGGAAACCGTAAGCTGTGTGAGCATGCAGAAAACCTCCGCGTCCTTCGAAATGCAGCGCTGACCGTCCCGGTACGGGATCTGGCCGAATACTGTGATTTCATACAGTGACTGTGAATATATACAGGCTTTTTGTGGTTTGCAAATTCCCGGGCGTGAATTTGTGCCGGATTAATGGCTGGGGTGGTTGAAACCTGCAAGCTGGGCCCCATATCCGTTCGCAACTACAGTTTTCCGGCTCGCCGCGGTCGGAAGTCACGTTGAATCGGCCGTACAGACATCGGCCGCCGGATAGTTAGCAGGAGTGGTCATGAGCACTGACGAAAACCGCAACGAACAGGTAGAAGACGAGTTGAAAGAAGCAACCGAAGCGGCCGCCGAGGAAGCCCAGGCGGACGATGAGGTGGTTGAGAGCGAAGACTCCGAGGTTGAGGCGCTGCGGGCTCAGGTCAAGGAAGCCCAGGAGCAGATGTTGCGCTCCCAGGCCGAAATGCAGAATGTCCGTCGGCGCGCCGAGATTGACGTCGAAAAAGCGCACAAGTTCGCCCTTGAGAAGTTCGTCAAGGAATTGCTGCCCGTTGCGGACAGCCTGGAGAAGGCTGTCGAAAGTACTGAAGCCAACGAGAACACCGGTGAGCTGGTCGCTTCCATTCGCGAGGGTGTGGAAATGACTCTCAGTCTGTTCATGAACAGCCTCGAGAAGTTCAACGTTGAGCAGCTCAACCCGGTGGGTGAGCCGTTCGATCCGCAGCAGCACGAAGCCATGTCCATGGTGCCGGCGCCCGATGCCGAGCCGAACAGTGTTGTGGCTGTGGTGCAAAAGGGCTACCTGCTGAATGGTCGTGTTGTGCGTCCGGCCATGGTGGTTGTCGCCAAGGCAGAGGAATCGCCAAAAATTGATGAGCAGGCTTGAAAAGTCGATTAAAGCGCCAATATAGCCAGTAAATGGCGAGAGCCGGGGCAATTTTCTCCGGGAAAGCATTCAGAAGAATTGGAGTGACTCAATGAGCAAGATTATCGGTATCGACCTGGGAACCACAAACTCCTGTGTTGCCATCATGGATGGTGACAAGGTTAAGGTTATTGAAAACGCCGAGGGTGATCGTACTACGCCGTCGATCATCGCGTACACCGACGACGGTGAAACCTTGGTAGGTCAGTCTGCAAAGCGTCAGGCCGTGACCAACCCGAACAACACCCTGTACGCCATCAAGCGTCTGATCGGTCGCCGCTTCGAGGACGACGTGGTCCAGAAAGACATCAAGATGGTGCCCTACAAAATCACCAAGGCGGACAATGGTGATGCCTGGGTTGAGGTGAAGGGCGAGAAGATGGCTCCGCCGCAGGTGTCTGCAGAAGTTCTGAAGAAGATGAAGAAGACTGCAGAAGACTACCTGGGCGAGAAGGTAACCGAGGCGGTTATTACCGTACCGGCCTACTTCAACGACAGCCAGCGTCAGGCCACCAAGGACGCAGGCAAGATCGCCGGTCTGGAAGTGAAGCGCATCATCAACGAGCCAACTGCGGCGGCCCTGGCCTACGGACTGGACAAGAAGAGCGGTGATCGCACCGTGGCGGTTTATGACCTCGGTGGTGGTACCTTTGACCTGTCCATCATTGAAATTGCCGATGTTGATGGCGAGCACCAGTTCGAAGTACTGGCCACCAACGGTGACACCTTCCTGGGTGGTGAAGACTTCGACCTGAAGATCATCGAGTTCCTGGCCGACCAGTTCAAGAAAGACAGCGGCATTGACCTGCGCGGTGACTCTCTGGCGATGCAGCGTCTGAAGGAAGCGGGCGAGAAGGCGAAGATTGAGCTTTCCAGCAGCCAGCAGACCGATGTGAATCTGCCGTACATCACGGCCGATGCCAGCGGTCCGAAGCACATGAACGTCAAGCTGACCCGTGCCAAGCTTGAGTCGCTGGTCGAAGACCTGGTCCAGCGCAGCCTGGAGCCGTGTAAGGTTGCCTTGCAGGATGCGGGCATGAAGGCAGGTGAAATCGACGAAGTTATCCTGGTCGGTGGGCAGACCCGTATGCCGCTGGTGCAGGAAAAAGTTAAAGATTTCTTCGGCAAAGAAGCCCGTAAGGACGTGAACCCCGATGAGGCGGTCGCTATGGGTGCCGCGATTCAGGCAGCCGTTCTGTCTGGCGACGTGAAAGACGTGTTGCTGTTGGACGTAACACCGCTGACCTTGGGTATCGAAACCATGGGTGGCGTGGCGACTCCGCTGATCGACAAGAACACCACGATTCCGACCAAGAAGTCGCAGACGTTCTCCACAGCGGATGACAACCAGACCGCGGTCACCATCCACGTGGTTCAGGGTGAGCGTAAGCAGGCCGCTCAGAACAAGTCGCTTGGCCGTTTCGACCTGGCTGATATCCCGCCGGCGGCGCGAGGGGTTCCGCAGATCGAAGTGACCTTTGACATCGACGCGAACGGTATCCTGAACGTGTCTGCAAAAGACAAGGCGACCGGCAAAGAGCAGTCCATCGTGATCAAGGCCTCTTCCGGCCTGAACGACGACGAAATCGAGAAGATGGTGCGGGACGCCGAGGCGAACGCCGAGGAAGATCGCAAGTTCGAGGAGCTGGTTCAGGTCCGCAACCAGGGTGATGCGATGGTTCACGCCGTTCGCAAAACTCTGACTGAAGCTGGCGACAAGGTCAGTGACAGTGAGAAAGAGTCTATCGAGGCTTCCATCAAGGAGCTCGAGACCGCTCTGGAAGGATCGGACAAGGACGATATTGAAGCCAAGACCCAGAAGCTGACAGAAGTCTCTTCGGAGCTGGCTCAGAAGATGTATGCAGAAGAGGGTGCGCAGGCCCAGCAGGCTGGTGGGCAGGAAGACGCCCAGGCCCAGCAGGCTGACGACGCCGTTGACGCCGAGTTTGAGGAAGTCAAAGACGACGACAAGCGGTAATTCTGACGTACATCAGGTAGTTGGAAAACGCGGGGAGTTCCCCGCGTTTTCCGCGTTTAAAAACAGGGTTTTAAAGCATGGCCAAGCGCGATTATTACGACATTCTCGGGATTTCCCGGGATGCGGACGAGAAGGAAGTCAAGCGAGCCTACCGCAAGCTTGCAATGAAGTATCACCCCGACCGTAACCCGGACGACACCGACGCCGAGAACAAGTTTAAGGAGGCCAGCGAAGCCTACGAGATTCTGGCGGACGACTCCAAGCGGGCCGCCTATGACCAGTTCGGTCACGCCGGCGTTGATGGTCAGGCCGGTGGTGGCTTCGGAGGTGGCGGCGCCAGCTTCTCCGACATCTTCGGCGATGTCTTTGGTGACATCTTTGGTGGCGGTGGCGGACGAGGCCGCAATACCCGTGGTGCGGATTTGCGCTACACCCTGGAGCTGGATCTCGAAGAGGCGGTGAAGGGCAAGAACGTTCAGATCAAGATTCCCGGTCATCGGGAGTGCGAAGTCTGTGATGGCAGCGGTGCGGAGAAAGGTTCGACACCGGAAACCTGTGGTACCTGTAAGGGTATGGGTCAGGTGCGGATGCAGCAGGGTTTCTTCACCGTGCAGCAGGCGTGTCCGACGTGCCGTGGTTCTGGTCAGATCATCAAGAATCCATGTAAGGCCTGCCATGGTCAGGGCCGGGTTCAGGAAGAGAAGACGCTGTCGGTGAAAGTGCCGCCGGGCGTGGATACCGGTGATCGTATCCGTCTCTCCGGCGAAGGTGAAATGGGCGTTGATGGCGGGCCGCCGGGCGACCTGTACGTACAAATCGCCGTGCGTGAGCATTCCCTCTTCACCCGGGACGGCCGCAATCTGTATTGCGAAGTCCCCATCAGTATTGTTGATGCCGCCCTCGGTGGTGAGCTGGAAGTGCCGACCCTCGATGGCCGGGTGAAGCTGAAAATCCCGCCCGAGACCCAGACCGGCAAGCTGTTCCGCCTGCGTAACAAGGGTGTGAGCCCGGTGCGTGGTGGTCCGGCCGGTGACCTGCTGTGCCGTGTGATTGTTGAAACGCCGGTCAACCTGACCAAGCGCCAGAAGGAACTGCTGGATGAATTCCAGCAAACTCTGGACGGCGGCAACGGTACCGAGCATGCTCCGAAGAAGACCTCCTGGTTCGAGGGTGTGAAAAGCTTCTTCGATGAAATGAAATTCTGAGCGGCCGATTAAAGGGAAGTGCGAATATGAGGGTAGCAATCATCGGCGCCGCCGGGCGCATGGGCAAGGTGTTGATTGAGGCGGTTGACGGTACCGAAGGTCTGGAGCTGGGCGCGGCCGTCGTCGAGCCGGGCAGCAGCCTGGTCGGGGCCGACGCCGGGGAAATGACCGGCATCGGCAAAACCGGTATCAAGATGGCCGGTGGTCTGGATGCGGTGAAAGATGATTTTGACGTACTCATCGATTTCACCTTTCCGGACCTCACCCTGGCGAACGCGGAATTCTGCAAGGCCAACGGCAAAATGCTGGTAATCGGAACCACGGGAATGTCCGAAGCCGAGAAAGAGCAGCTCGCCCTGGCGGCGGAGTCCACGCCGGTGGTGTTTGCGCCCAACATGAGTGTGGGGGTCAACGTGGTGCTCAATCTGTTGCGTACCGCCGCCCAGGCTCTTGGCGACGATTACGACGTTGAGATCATTGAGGCCCATCACCGCCACAAGAAAGACGCGCCCTCCGGCACTGCGCTGCGCATGGGTGAAGTGGTTGCCGACGCGCTGGGTCGCGATTTGAAAGAGTGCGCGGTCTATGGCCGCGAGGGCTTTACTGGCGAGCGAACTCGTAAGGAAATCGGTTTTGAAACCATTCGTGCCGGCGATGTCGTGGGCGATCATACGGTGTTGTTTGCCGCCGAGGGTGAGCGGATTGAAGTCACCCACAAGGCGAGCAGTCGCATGACCTTTGCCAAGGGCGCCATGCGCGCGGCCCTGTGGCTCAAGGACAAGCCGGCCGGGCTGTACGACATGCAGGACGTATTGTCGCTGAAATAGAGCTTCGCGGGTGATTATACATGGACAGAAAGCCGCTTATTTTTTACAATAAGGCGGTTTAACTGCACCAAGCGTAGCTTTGAAAACGCCCAGGGAACCAATAGGGTTCCCGGACAACAAAAAGCGGGACGGAGTTTTGACTCCCTCTCGCTTTTTTGCGACCTGAATTTGCGCTTGCGTTCCTGTTCGTGACGAACCGATACGCCACTCGATGAGGATACAAGCCTTGAGCACACCTGCAATCCTTGCACTCGCAGACGGAAGCCTGTTCTACGGCACCGCCATTGGCGCTGACGGAGAAACCAGTGGTGAGGTGGTGTTCAACACCGCCATGACCGGCTACCAGGAAATTCTCACCGATCCGTCCTACTCCCGCCAGATTGTCACCCTGACTTATCCCCACATCGGTAATACCGGTGTTAACGAAGAGGATGTCGAGTCGGATCGCATCCAGGCTGCTGGCCTGATCATCCGCGATCTGCCGCTGATAGCCAGCAACTGGCGCAGCACGGGCACGCTGGACGAGTACCTGCGAAGCAACAACATTGTTGGTATTGCCGATATCGACACCCGTCGCCTGACGCGCATTCTGCGCGACAAGGGCTCCCAGAACGGAGCCGTTGTTGCCGGCGCCGACGCCACGGCTGAGCGTGCCCTGGAGTTGGCCAAGGCGTTCCCTGGCCTGAAAGGCATGGATCTTGCGAAGGAAGTGACCTCGGAAAAGGTCTGGAGCTGGACCCAGAGCGAGTGGACCCTGAACGACGGCTACGGCGAGCGCGGCGAGGCCCGGTTCAAGGTGGTGGCCTGGGATTACGGGGTCAAGTTCAACATCCTGCGGATGCTGGCTTCCCGCGGTTGTGACATCACCGTGGTGCCGGCCCAGACTCCGGCTGCGGACGTTCTGGCCATGAATCCGGATGGTGTGTTCCTGTCCAACGGTCCTGGCGATCCCGAACCGTGTGATTACGCGATCAAGGCGATCCGGGAAGTGCTGGAAACCGAGATCCCGGTCTTCGGTATCTGTCTTGGGCATCAGCTGCTGGCCCTCGCCAGCGGTGCAAAATCCATGAAGATGGGCCACGGTCACCACGGCGCCAATCACCCGGTGCAGAACATCGCTGACGGCACGGTGATGATTACCAGCCAGAACCACGGCTTCGCAGTGGACGAGACTTCCCTGCCAGGCACGTTGGAGGCGACGCACAAGTCGCTGTTCGATGGCACCTTGCAGGGTATCCGGCGCACCGACAAGCCGGCGTTCAGCTTCCAGGGGCACCCGGAAGCCAGTCCGGGCCCCCACGACGTGGCGCCACTGTTCGACGAATTTATCCGGCTGATGAAAGCCCGGTCTGCCTGAGGGCAGTGCTTCCGGGCTGACGTCCGGAAGCGATACGCGCCGCGTTTTGCGCTGCAAGAATTTTAACGTTGCTGACAGGTTTACCACGACATGCCAAAACGTACTGACATCCAAAGCATCCTGATCCTGGGCGCGGGCCCCATCGTGATCGGGCAGGCGTGCGAGTTTGACTACTCCGGAGCCCAGGCCTGCAAGGCCCTGCGAGAGGAGGGTTACCGGGTCATTCTGGTCAACTCCAACCCGGCGACTATCATGACCGATCCGGTGATGGCCGATGCCACCTACATTGAGCCGATCACCTGGAAAACCGTCGCCAAGATCATTGAAAAGGAAAAGCCGGATGCCCTGCTGCCGACCATGGGCGGGCAAACCGCGCTGAACTGTGCCCTGGATCTGGAAAAGCACGGTGTGCTGCAGGAGCACGGCGTTGAAATGATCGGTGCCAATGCGGACACCATCGACAAGGCGGAAGACCGGGATCGCTTCGACAAGGCCATGAAGAAGATCGGTCTCGAGTGCCCCCGTGCCACCATCGCCCATACCATGGAAGAGGCCTGGAAAGTCGCCGACGATATCGGTTTTCCATGCATTATCCGCCCCTCGTTTACCATGGGTGGCTCCGGTGGGGGGATTGCCTACAACCGGGACGAATTCGAAGAGATCTGTACCCGTGGCCTGGACCTGTCCCCGACCAATGAACTGTTGATCGACGAATCGCTGATCGGCTGGAAGGAATACGAGATGGAAGTGGTCCGCGACAAGGCGGACAACTGCATCATCGTCTGCGCCATCGAGAACTTCGACGCCATGGGCGTGCACACCGGTGACTCGATTACCGTGGCCCCGGCCCAGACGCTGACGGACAAGGAATACCAGATCATGCGGAACGCCTCCCTGGCGGTCCTGCGTGAGATCGGTGTGGAAACCGGCGGCTCCAATGTACAGTTCGGCATCAATCCCGAGACCGGCCGGATGGTGGTCATCGAGATGAACCCGAGGGTGTCCCGTTCGTCCGCGCTGGCATCCAAGGCCACGGGGTTCCCGATTGCCAAGGTCGCGGCCAAGTTGGCGGTGGGTTACACCCTGGATGAACTCCGCAACGAGATCACCGGTGGTGTCACTCCGGCCTCGTTCGAGCCCAGCATCGACTACGTAGTCACCAAGATTCCGCGGTTTACCTTTGAGAAATTCCCGCAGGCTGACGCCCGACTGACCACCCAGATGAAGTCTGTGGGTGAGGTGATGGCGATCGGTCGCACGTTCCAGGAGTCCCTCCAGAAGGCCCTGCGAGGCTTGGAAGTCGGCTCCGAAGGGTTTGATGAGAAGCTGGAGCACCTTAGCTCCGAGGATTCCCAGGAAACTCTGATCAGCGAGCTCAACGTGCCCGGGGCGGAGCGCGTCTGGTACATCGGCGATGCCTTCCGTGCTGGCATGAGCGTCGACGATGTGTTCCAGCATACCCACGTGGACCCCTGGTACCTGGTGCAGATTGAAGATCTGATCCGGGAAGAGCAGGCCCTGAAATCCGCCGGCAAGGCCGACATTGATCAGGCCACGCTGTTCCGCCTGAAGCGAAAGGGCTTCTCGGATGCGCGTCTGGCCAAGCTGCTGGGCATCTCGGAAGTGAGCCTGCGCAAACTGCGTCACGATCTGGGTATCCGTCCGGTCTACAAGCGGGTCGACACCTGCGCCGCAGAGTTTGCCTCCGATACCGCCTACATGTACTCCACCTATGAGGAAGAGTGCGAGGCCGACGCCAGCGATCGCGAGAAGATCGTGGTGATCGGAGGTGGTCCGAACCGAATTGGCCAGGGTATCGAGTTCGACTACTGCTGTGTACACGCGGCATTGGCCATGCGTGAAGACGGTTACGAAACCATCATGATCAACTGCAACCCGGAGACTGTGTCCACCGACTATGACACCTCCGACCGGTTGTATTTCGAGCCGATCACCCTTGAGGATGTGCTGGAAATCATCCACGTCGAGAAGCCCAAGGGCGTGATTGTCCAGTACGGCGGTCAGACTCCGCTGAAACTGGCGCGTGGCCTGGAAGCCGCCGGCGTACCCATCATCGGGACCAGCCCGGACGCCATCGACCGGGCTGAAGACCGTGAGCGGTTCCAGCAGATGATTACCCGTCTGGGGCTGAAGCAGCCTGAAAATGCCACCGTGCGCAGTCACGAGGAAGGCATTCTGGCGGCCCGGGAGATTGGCTACCCCCTGGTGGTTCGTCCCTCCTATGTTCTGGGTGGGCGCGCCATGGAGATCGTCTACGATGAAGACGAGCTGGTGCGGTACATGCGGAACGCCGTGCTGGTATCCAATGACAGTCCGGTCCTGCTCGACCACTTCCTGAATGCCGCCATCGAGGTGGACATTGACGCCATCTGTGACGGCAAGGACGTGGTGATTGGCGGTATCATGCAGCACATTGAGCAGGCCGGCGTGCATTCCGGTGACTCCGCCTGTTCGTTGCCGCCCTACACCCTGTCCCAGCAGGTTCAGGATGAGATGCGCGACGCCGTGAAAAAGATGGCAATCGAGCTGGATGTGGTCGGCCTGATGAACGTGCAGCTGGCGTGGCAGGATGACGAGATCTACGTCATCGAGGTTAACCCGCGTGCGTCCCGTACGGTACCGTTCGTGTCCAAGGCTATCGGGGTCTCCCTGGCCAAGGTTGCGGCACGTGCCATGGCAGGTGTGTCACTGGCCGATCAGGGGTTCACCAAGGAAATTATCCCGACCTATTACGCGGTGAAGGAATCGGTGTTCCCGTTCAACAAGTTCCCGGCGGTGGATCCAATCCTCGGGCCGGAGATGAAATCGACCGGTGAGGTCATGGGGTTGGGCGACAGCTTCGACGAAGCCTTTGCCAAGGCCGCACTGGCGGTTGGTGAAAGCCTGCCGGTCAAGGGTACCGCCTTTATGTCGGTCCGGGATGTGGATAAAGCGGGTGCTGCCAAGGTAGCGCGGGATCTGGTGGACGCCGGGTTCAAGCTTATTGCCACCACCGGAACCGCCAAGGCCCTGAAAGAGGCTGGTATCGAGGTGGAGCGGGTGAACAAGGTCCGCGAGGGGCGTCCGCACATTGTGGATGCCATCAAGAATGGTCAGGTTCAGCTGATTATCAACACCACTGAAGGTCGCAAGGCGATTTCGGATTCGGCGCAGATTCGCCAGTCCGCCCTGCAGGCCAAGGTGACTTACACAACGACTCTGGCAGGTGGCGAAGCCTTCTGTCGGGCCATCAAATTCGGCCCGGAGCGCACTGTACGTCGCCTCCAGGATCTTCACGCAGGAAAGTGAGACTATGGCTGACAGAGTACCGATGACTAAGGGAGGCGAGAGCAGCCTCCGCGCTGAGCTTCAAAAGCTGAAGTCCGAAGATCGCCCGCGAGTGATTGCAGCTATTTCCGATGCCCGTGAGCATGGCGATCTTAAAGAAAATGCCGAATACCATGCGGCCCGTGAACAGCAGAGTTTTATTGAGGGTCGTATTCAGGAAATCGAAGGCAAGTTGTCCGCGGCCCAGGTGATTGACGTCACCACCATGGACAACCACGGCAAGGTGATTTTCGGCACTACGGTTCATCTTCTGAACATGGATACGGACGAGCAGGTGGTCTACCAGATCGTGGGAGAGGATGAGGCCGACATCAAGGCTGGCAAGATTTCCATCTCTTCACCCATTGCGCGTGCTCTCGTAGGCAAAAACGAAGGGGATGTGGTGGCCATTCGGGTGCCCTCTGGCACGGTCGAATACGAAATCGAAGAGGTTGAGTACGTCTGACACGGAAGTGCGGCCACAAAAAAAGCCGGCTCGGGATTCCCCCAGCCGGCTTTTTTATGCCTGATCGGCGCCCGGTTTCAGTTCTTGTGGCGCAGCAGGTTGGACAGTTTCGGGTTGGGCTTCTTGGCTCGACGCAGGATGACGGCGATCTTGCCGATGGACTGGACCAGCTCTGCCCCGGATGCCTCACACAGGGCATTTACCGCTTCCTGGCGGGCGTCCCGATCCTGGCTGGCAACCTTTACCTTGATGAGTTCGTGGTCGTTCAGGGCGCGCTCCAGTTCTTCCTGAAGTCCTTCGGACAGGCCTTTGTCACCAACAATGATGACTGGCTTCAGATTGTGGGCGATAGCCCGGTATTCCCGGCGCTGTTCCGGTGAAAGACTCATGATGTAATCTCTTTATGGGTGCAATTAACAAAACGTCAGCGGTGCATGCGCTGGCAACATCGTATAATCCGCGGATTGTAACAGATCACTTCCCGGTAGAAATGGCCGTTAACACTTACGGTGGGGAATGGCCGATTGCCGGAACATTTCAGGGGTGGCTGGGTCAAATGAGTCGTCCGGGCGTTGTAATTTCAGATTTGGCGCCCAATATGTGGGTTATGGCCGCAATTTTTCAGGATTGCATGGGCTGTCAGGGCCGCCCCGAGGGTCGCCCGTCTGTGGTCGATACGGATAGGCCGTTTCTGGTGGACGGGCGTACAATTGGTGTAAGGTGTCAGAAAAGGGTGGTTCCCGCGAGGACAGCTCTTCAATTCACAGGTGATGATCCTTGAACGATATGGCAAAAAATCTGGTTCTCTGGCTAATAATAGCCGCCGTACTGCTGATGGTGTTTCAGAATTTCTCTCCCACCCCCAGCGGTCAGCAAGTCAATTACTCCCAATTCGTTGAAATGGTCCAGCAGGGCCAGGTCAGCAAGGTGACGATCGATGGCCTGGAAATCCAGGGTACCCGTGGTGACGGGTCCCAGTTCCAGACCATCCGGCCGCAGGTTTCCGACAACAAACTGATGGATGACCTGCTGGCCAACAGCGTTGAAGTTATCGGTAAGGAGCCCGAGAGCCAGAGCCTGTGGACGCAGTTGCTGGTGGCCGCGTTCCCGATATTGATCATTATCGCGTTGTTCGTGTTCTTTATGCGACAGATGCAAGGCGGTGGTGGCGGCAAAGGCCCGATGTCGTTCGGCAAGAGCAAAGCGCGTCTGATGAGTGAAGATCAGATCAAGACGACGTTTGGCGACGTCGCTGGTGTGGACGAAGCCAAGGAAGACGTGAAGGAGCTTGTGGATTTCCTTCGGGATCCCAGCAAATTCCAGCGTCTTGGTGGCAGCATCCCCAAAGGTGTCTTGATGGTCGGTCAGCCGGGTACCGGTAAGACCCTGCTTGCCAAGGCGATCGCCGGCGAGGCGAAGGTGCCGTTCTTCTCCATTTCCGGCTCGGATTTCGTCGAAATGTTCGTGGGTGTCGGTGCCTCCCGGGTACGTGACATGTTCGAGCAGGCCAAGAAACAGAGCCCGTGCATCATCTTCATTGATGAGATTGATGCGGTCGGTCGCCATCGTGGCGCTGGCATGGGTGGCGGTCACGACGAGCGCGAGCAGACCCTGAACCAGTTGCTGGTTGAAATGGACGGCTTTGAAGGCAACGAGGGTGTCATCGTCATCGCCGCCACCAACCGCCCTGACGTACTCGATCCGGCGCTCCTGCGTCCGGGACGTTTCGACCGCCAGGTTGTGGTTGGTTTGCCGGACATCATCGGTCGTGAACAGATCCTCAAGGTACACATGAAGAAAGTGCCCCTGGCGGATGGCGTTGAGCCGGTCCTGATTGCCCGCGGTACCCCCGGATTCTCCGGTGCGGACCTCGCCAACCTGGTGAACGAAGCGGCCCTGTTTGCGGCCCGCCGTAACCAGCGACTGGTGTCCATGGAGGAGTTCGAACTCGCCAAGGACAAGATCATGATGGGCGCGGAACGCAAGTCCATGGTGATGAGCGAGAAGGAAAAGCGGAACACGGCGTACCACGAGTCCGGTCACGCTATTGTTGGTCGTCTGATGCCCGAACACGATCCGGTCTACAAGGTCAGCATCATCCCCCGGGGCCGTGCCCTGGGTGTCACGATGTTCCTTCCGGAGGAAGACAAGTACAGTCACAGCAAGCGGTTCCTGATCAGTTCCATCTGCAGCCTGTTTGGCGGACGTATCGCGGAAGAACTGACCCTCGGTTTCGATGGTGTTACCACCGGTGCCTCCAACGACATCGAGCGGGCCACGAGTCTGGCCCGCAATATGGTGACGCGCTGGGGACTGTCCGAAAAACTGGGTCCGCTGCAGTACGACACCGACAGCGAAGAGCCGTTCCTGGGGCGTTCTGCCGGTCAGGCGCAGACGGTCTATTCTCCGGAAACCGCGCAGCGCATTGATGAAGAAGTTCGCAACATCATTGATGAATGCTACGAGAAGGCGCGTCAGCTGTTGATCGACAATCGCGACAAGCTCGATCTGATGGCGGATGCGTTGATGAAGTACGAAACCATCGACCGCTTCCAGATCGACGACATCATGGAAGGCCGGGTTCCACGCCCACCAAAAGGTTGGGGCGACAGTGGTCCGACCGGTGGTGCCAAGGTTGATGAGCCCGAACCGGCGCCCGAGTCCAAGGGCTCCGATGACGGTCGTCAGCCCGGTGTCGGTCGGCCTGCCGGCGAGCACTGACACCACCAGCGACCTGTAGGTGATACCTCTGCGCCGCCCGGAATCCGGGCGGCGTTTGTTTTTGTTCTTCAGAAAAAAAGGTTTGCTATGGAAATGAATTTTGCCGGGCGGGCGTTGGATATGTCCCGTTGTCATGTAATGGGCATCCTGAATGTCACGCCTGACTCTTTTTCCGATGGTGGTCAATTCAATCGCCCGGAGGCGGCGATGGCGAGAGCCCGGCAAATGGTCGCAGATGGCGCAGCATTTATTGACGTTGGTGGCGAATCCACCAGGCCTGGCGCCACGCCAGTCTCGGTCCAGGAAGAGCTTGATCGGGTCTGCCCGGTAATCGAGGCGATTGTCGGGGAGCTGGACGTGGTGGTGTCGGTGGATACCAGCGCGCCGGAAGTGATGGCCGAGACCGCGCGCCTGGGTGCCGGGCTCATCAATGATGTCCGGGCGCTGCAGCGTGAGGGGGCCCCTGAGGCTGCGGCAAAGGCCAATGTTCCTGTCTGCATCATGCATATTCAGGGTGAGCCGGACACCATGCAGGATCGTCCGGAGTACCGGAATGTCTGTCGGGACGTCAGTTCCTTTCTGACGGAGCGAATGCGGGTGGCGGAACTGGCAGGCGTGCGGCCCGAAAACATCATCCTGGACCCGGGGTTCGGGTTCGGGAAAACGGTAGAGCACAATTTCCGGCTGCTCGCCGCACTGGAGCAGTTGCACGTGCTGGGTCACCCTCTGCTCGTGGGTATGTCCCGAAAGTCCATGCTGGGTGCAATTACTGGGCGGGATGTAAATGAACGGTTGCCCGCAAGCCTCGCCGCCGCGACAATATCAGCCATGAAAGGGGCCAGCATCGTCCGGGTGCATGATGTCCGCGAAACAGTGGATGCCGTCAAGGTAGTGGCGGCCATGAAGGAGGGGCGTTAATGTCCGATAGAAAGTATTTCGGCACCGACGGGATTCGGGGCCGGGTCGGCGAATCACCTATTACACCGGAATTCATGCTGCGCCTGGGCTGGGCCGCCGGCCAGGCTTTCAAGCGTGATGGTCAGCGCAATAGCGTGTTGATCGGCAAGGACACCCGCATCTCGGGTTACATGTTTGAATCAGCACTGGAGGCGGGCCTCGCGGCTGCAGGCGTCGACGTCAAGCTGCTCGGGCCAATGCCAACCCCCGCCATTGCCTACCTGACCCGGACGTTCCGGGCGTCCGCGGGCATTGTGATCAGTGCCTCCCACAATCCGCACCATGACAATGGCATCAAGTTTTTCTCGCCCGCCGGGACCAAGCTCGACGATGCTCTGGAAGAAGAAATTGAGCGTTGGCTCGATAAGCCCCTGGAAGTGTGCGCTTCCGAAGAGCTGGGTAAGGCCTCCCGCGTGGATGACGCCCCGGGCCGGTATGTGGAATTCTGCAAGAGTACGGTGCCCAACGAGTTCGCCCTCGACGACATGAAGATCGTCCTCGATTGTGCTCATGGCGCAACTTATCACGTGGCACCGAAGGTGTTCCGTGAGCTGGGGGCAACAGTGTCGGTGATCGGTGGCGAGCCGGATGGCCTCAACATCAACCTCAATGTCGGGTCCACCTACCTCGACGGACTCAAGCGGGCGGTGGTTGAGCAAGGGGCGGATCTCGGCATTGCCTTTGATGGGGACGGCGATCGGGTATTGATGGTCGACCGGGATGGCTCTGAAGTGGACGGTGACGAGTTGTTGTATGTCATTGCGTCCCAGCGTTTTGCGGAGGGCCGTCTCAAGGGTGGTGTGGTCGGTACGCTGATGACCAACCTGGGTGTCGAGCTTGCCTTGCGGGAGCAGGGTATTGAATTCGAACGGGCCAAGGTCGGTGACCGGTACGTGATGGAGCGGCTGGTGGCCAACAACTGGATGCTCGGAGGTGAGGGGTCGGGGCACATGGTGATCCGGGACTGCACCAGCACGGGTGATGGCATTGTCTCGGCGCTCCAGGTCTTGCTCGCGATCAGCAAATCCGGAAAGACGCTGGCCGAGTTGCGCCAGGGAATGAGCAAGCTGCCCCAGACGATGGTGAATGTCAGGGTTGCGAAGCGTTTCGATCCCCTTGCACGGGACGACATTGCCGCCGCTGTCAGAAAGGCTGAATCCAAACTTGGCGAGGCCGGTCGGGTGCTGCTGCGGGCCTCCGGCACTGAGCCGCTCATCCGTGTGATGACCGAGGGGCAGGATGCTGCGGAGATTGACCGTATAGCCCAGGAGCTGGCTGCGGTGGTGAAGAGTTCTACCGCATAATTTTGTATTTTCAGGCGGTTGTCTGTCGGGAGGGACTGCTGTATAGTTCGCCCTCCCTCGAATTTGGGAACTGTTATGCGTCGCAAGATTGTAGCCGGAAACTGGAAAATGAATGGGTCGAAAGACCTTGCCAAGAAGCTTGTTGGCCATGTCCAGTCAGAGGTCGGTTCTCTTGATAATGGCGTGGAGGTTGTTATTATCCCTCCCGCGATTTATGTCAATGATGTCGCAAAGCAGTCCGGCGGTGATTTGGCTGTCGGGATCCAGAACGTCGGCCAGTGGCAGTCGGGAGCCTACACCGGAGAGATATCTGCGGACATGGCGAAGGATCAGGGGTGTCGCTACGCCCTGGTTGGTCATTCGGAGCGGCGCCAGTTGTTTGGCGAAAGCGACGAAGTGGTGGCCGCCAAAGTTGAGCGATTGACGTCCTGTGGTCTTACGGCAGTGGTTTGTGTCGGTGAAACCCTCGACGAACGTGAGGCCGGCCAGGCAGAAGCTGTCGTAGCCAGGCAGGTCAAGGAAGGGTTGGCCAATGTGGCAGCCGACCAATGGGACAGAATTGTTGTGGCGTACGAGCCGGTCTGGGCGATCGGTACGGGTAAGACCGCCACTGCAGAAGATGCCCAGGCAATGCACGCTTCAATCCGCGGGGTGCTTTCAGAGATCGGGGCGCCAGCCGAAAGCATTTCCCTGCTTTACGGCGGCAGTGTAAAAGCGGATAATGCAGCGGCGCTTTTTGCCGAGCCGGATATTGACGGCGGTTTGATCGGCGGGGCGTCTCTGGTAGCAGAAGATTTTGTGAGTATTTGCCGGTCTGTTCCGGCAGGTACCAAAAGTTAAAGGTTCGCGAGAGTCGATATGGATTGGATGGAAACACTGGTAGTCGTTGTGCACGTGGTGATCGCGGTGGCACTGGTGGGTCTTGTTCTGATCCAGCAGGGCAAGGGCGCAGATGCCGGCGCCGCTTTTGGTGGCGGTGCGTCCCAGACGGTATTCGGCAGTCAGGGTAGCGGAAGCTTTCTGACCCGCCTGACCACGATTCTTGCAATCGTCTTTTTTGTGACAAGTTTTTCGCTGGCGGTCTTCGCCAAGCAGCGTGCCGAAGTGGCGGGTGAAGCTGGTATTCCGGTTGTTGAGGAATCCAAGGAAGCGGCACCGGCTGAGCAGGCTGCGGAAGGTGATGCAGCGCCGGACAGCGGAGCCGAGAACGGGGAGTCTGATCTCCCTGAGCTCGAGTAAGAGTGTTGCCCGGGTGGTGGAACTGGTAGACACGCTATCTTGAGGGGGTAGTGGCGAAAGCCGTGCCGGTTCGAGTCCGGCCCCGGGCACCATATTAGAAGAAAAACGGCTTGGAATCTCCAGGCCGTTTTTTTTGGTCAGTCCTTGACCAGTTCCTCCGGCGTCTCTATACTCCGGCGGATATTGGAGCCAGCGGGCGTAAGCGCGCAGGTTTCTGGCAGGCCAGGTGTCTGTCAGCAGGAAGCGGTTCACCGGTTTGCTTCCTGTGAGTTCTTGCAACAAAGGGCCCCATTTTCAGGGGCTTTTTGATTAAGGGGCCTGGCGCATCAGGTCCTGGTGCATAAAAAGGGCTGATCAACAGCCCTTTTTTTGTTTTTGGGGCCGGTAAATTTGAGAACGGAGACGGCATAACTTGTCAGCCAAGCTTAAGCAACTGGAAGACATCCTTCGGCCGGTGGTCGAAGGCCTGGGCTATGAGTTCTGGGGGATTGAATATCGCTCGCAGGGGCACCATTCGAAGCTGCGGGTGTTTATCGATGATGCCGAGAATGGCATTTCGGTTGAAGACTGCGAAAAAGTCAGTCGCCAGATCAGCGGTGTGATGGACGTGGAAGATCCCATCCAGTCGGAATATACGTTGGAGGTTTCCTCGCCCGGAATGGATCGGCCGCTGTTTCGTCTGGAACAGTATGAAGCCTTTGCAGGCCATCAGGTCCAGATCCGGTTGCGGATGGCGTTTGAAGGCCGTCGCAAGTTCCAGGGTCTGATCAAAGGCATTGAGGGTGATGATGTGATTGTGGTGGTTGATGACCACGAATATCTGTTGCCGTTCGACAGCATCGAGCGGGCCAACATCATCCCGGTGTTTGAATGAACACATCTGAACAAATGTCAGTGGACGCACAGTTTATCTTGAGGGCAGGGCAATCGAATGAGTAAAGAGATCTTGCTGGTGGTTGAATCCGTCTCGAACGAGAAGGGAGTCGAGAAGGATGTGATTTTTGAGGCGATCGAGCTTGCGCTCGCCACCGCTGCCAAAAAACGGTACGAGGACGAAGAGGCCGATATCCGGGTTTCCATTGATCGTCGCACCGGTGAATATGAAACGTTCCGTCGCTGGCTGGTCGTGGACAACGATGCGGTCCCGGCCCTGGGAACCGAGCTGACCTTGCAGGAAGCAGAAGAGATCGACGGCAATCTGAAGCCTGGGGATATCTACGAGGAGAAAACCGAATCCGTGGCCTTTGGCCGGATTGGTGCTCAGGCGGCCAAGCAGATCATTTTCCAGAAGGTTCGGGAAGCGGAGCGCACCAAGATTGTCGACAGTTACCGGGATCGTGTCGGTGAGCTGGTCTCCGGCACCGTCAAGAAGGTTACCCGCGACAACGTGATTGTCGATCTGGGCGCAAACGCCGAGGCGCTGTTGCCCCGGGAAAATCTCATTCCCCGGGAAACCTTCCGGATGGGGGATCGGGTTCGCTCACTCCTGTTGGAGATTCGCACCGATCATCGCGGCCCTCAGTTGATTCTGAGCCGGACCGCCCCGCAGATGCTGATCGAGCTGTTCCGCATCGAAGTGCCGGAGATCGCCGAGGATCTGATCGAGATTCGCGGTGCCGCCCGTGATCCGGGCTCCCGCGCCAAGATTGCAGTAAAAACCAATGACCGCCGGATCGATCCGGTGGGCGCCTGCGTCGGTATGCGCGGTTCGCGTGTGCAGGCGGTGTCCAACGAGCTGGGCGGTGAGCGTGTTGATATCGTGCTTTGGGATGATAACCCCGCTCAGTTGGTGATCAACGCCATGGCGCCGGCGGAAGTTGCTTCCATTGTTATGGACGAAGACCGTCATACCATGGAGGTCGCGGTCGGGGAAGATAACCTGGCGCAGGCGATCGGTCGTAACGGACAGAACGTCCGGTTGGCCACAGAGTTGACGGGCTGGACCCTGAACGTGATGACCGAAGAAGAGGCCGGTGAACGTCAGGAACAGGAGTACAATCGTCTGGTGGATCACTTTACGAGCAATCTGGATGTGGACGATGAATTCGCCGGTATCCTGATTGATGAAGGTTTTACATCCATCGAAGAAGTGGCCTATGTGCCGATGGAAGAGATGCTGGCGATCGAAGGCTTTGACGAAGACACCGTCACTGAGCTCCGTCGCCGCGCCAAGGACGTTCTGCTGAACCAGGCCTTGGCAAGCGAGGAAGCACTCGAGGGTGCCGAACCGGCAGAAGATCTTCTGGCGATGGAAGGCATGGACCGCAGCCTGGCGTTCAAGCTGGCTGGTATGGGCGTGCGCACTATGGAAGATCTCGCGGAGCAGTCGGTAGGTGATCTGCTCGAGATTGAAGGTATGGATGAAGAGCGTGCCGGTCAGCTGATCATGACTGCACGTGCCCCCTGGTTTGAAGACCAGGCTTAATTCGGGAGGAGGACCAGTATGGCTGAAGTAACGGTAAAACAACTGGCCGATGACGTAGGCGCTCCCGTGGATCGTTTGCTGAAGCAGATCGTGGAAGCGGGCCTGAAAGCCCGTTCTGAAAATGATTCTGTGTCCAGCGATGAGAAGCAGCAGTTGCTGGCCTATTTGAGAAAAAACCACGGTGAGGCGGATTCAGAACCCCGCAAGATCACCTTGAAGCGCAAAACCACAACCACGCTCAAGGCCGGCAAGGCCAAGACCGTCAACGTGGAAGTTCGTAAGCGCCGTACCTATATCAAGCGCGCCGAACTGCAACCGGAGGCCGAAGCGCCGCAGCCGGAAGTGGTAGAAGAGGAGCGTAAGCAGGAGCCCGCACCGGTGGCGGAAACGCCGAGCGCGGCCGCAGAGCCGGCACCGAAGGCCGAGGCTGAAGCTGCTGCGAAACCGAGTGATGAGCCTGCTCCGGAAGCGTCCGAGCCGGTTGCCGAGGAGAAGCCCAAGAAGGCGGCCGAACCCGAGCCGATTCCTGCGCCGGAAGATATGCCGATTCCGCCGCCTGAAGGCGAAGGGAAAGACAGAAAGCCGAAGAAGAAAAAGGAAAAAGCTCGAGAGCGCGGCGATGAGATTGAAGAAGGCAAGCCGAAGAAGAAATCGGCGGGCCATCGTGGTCCGCGCAGCCGACCGGTGGACGAGCCTCTGGTGATTTCCGAGGACGAAGAAGATACCACCCTGCGGAAACCGCTGCGTGCGAAAAAGAAACCCAAAGAGAAGCGTCATGGCTTCGAGAGGCCGACCAAACCAATGGTCAGAGAAGTAGAGATTCCCGAAACGATCACCGTAGGTGACCTTGCCCAGCGTATGGCGGTCAAGGCCGCAGACGTGATCAAAACCCTGATGGGCATGGGCGTGATGACCACCATCAACCAGGCACTTGATCAGGAAACCGCTGTTCTGGTGACCGAAGAGTTGGGTCACAAGGCGAAGACCGTCAGCGAAGACGCGTTCGAAGAGGAAGTGCTGAGCGAGTTCTCCTTTGAAGGTGGCGAGAAGACCAAGCGTGCCCCGGTTGTGAGTGTTATGGGTCACGTTGACCACGGTAAGACGTCATTGCTGGATTACATCCGCCGTACCAAGGTTGCCTCGGGCGAGTCCGGTGGCATTACCCAGCACATCGGTGCTTACCACGTCGAAACCGACCACGGCATGGTGTCTTTCCTGGATACCCCGGGTCACGCGGCGTTCACCGCCATGCGTGCTCGCGGCGCCCAGTGCACCGACATCGTTATCCTGGTTGTTGCAGCGGATGACGGCGTCATGCCGCAGACCAAAGAAGCCGTACAGCATGCGCGCTCTGCAGGCGTCCCGATTGTCGTAGCCATCAACAAGATGGACAAGGAAGGCGCTGATCCGGATCGGATCAAGAGTGAGCTGGCGGCCCTGGAAGTTGTTCCGGAAGACTGGGGCGGCGATGTTCAGTTCGTCCCCGTTTCCGCACACACGGGTGATGGTATCGAGGCACTGCTGGAAGCGGTCTTGCTGCAGTCGGAAATTCTTGAGCTGGAAGCCTCTCCGGATGCCCCGGCCAAGGGTGTTGTGGTCGAGTCCAGTCTCGAGCGCGGCCGTGGTTCTGTAGCTACCGTTCTCGTCCAGAACGGTACCTTGCGTCAGGGCGACATGGTCGTAGCCGGTTCTTACTTCGGTAAGGTCCGGGCGATGACCGATGAAGCCGGCAAGCAAACCAAGGAAGCAGGACCCTCCATTCCGGTAGAGATCCTGGGTCTCAACGGTACCCCGGATGCCGGTGACGAGTTCTTCGCCGTAGCCGACGAGAAGAAGGCGAAGGAACTGGCCGAATTCCGTCAGACCCGTGAGCGCGAGCAGCGTCTCCAGCGTCAACAGGCGGCCAAGCTTGAGAACCTGTTCGAGAATATGGGCAAGGACGAGGTCAAAACCCTCAATGTAGTGCTCAAGACAGACGTGCGAGGTTCTCTCGAAGCCATTACCAAGGCGCTGCAAGATCTGGGCAACGACGAAGTTCAGGTCAAGATCGTGTCTTCGGGCGTAGGCGGTATTGCCGAGACCGACATCAGCCTGGCGATGGCGACCAACGCGGTTATCTTCGGTTTCAACGTACGTGCCGATGCGGCGTCCAAGCGCCTGGTCGAGCAGGAAGGCCTGGATCTGCGCTACTACAGCATCATCTATAACCTGATCGATGACGTGAAAGCGGCTCTGACCGGCATGCTGGCACCGGAGTTCCGCGAGGACATCGTCGGTATTGCCGATGTGCGCGACGTGTTCCGTTCGCCGAAGTTTGGCCAGGTTGCGGGTTGCATGGTGACCGAAGGTACTGTTTACCGTAACAAGCCGATCCGCGTCCTGCGGGATAACGTGGTGATCTTTGAAGGCGAACTGGAATCCCTGCGTCGTTTCAAGGACGACGTGCCCGAGGTCCGCAATGGCATGGAATGTGGTATCGGTGTTAAGGGCTACGACGTGAAGGTTGGTGACCAGATCGAAGTCTTCGACCGCGTTCGGGTTGAGCGCAAGCTCGAATCCACGGGGGCCTGATGCCAAGAGAGTTCAGTCGTATTGATCGCATCGGCGACCAGATGCAGCGTGAACTGGCCCAGCTGATCCAGCGGGAGGTTAAGGATCCGCGGGTCGGTCTGGTGTCGGTCAACGCCGTGAAAGTGAGTCGTGACCTCGGTTACGCCGATGTCTACGTGTCGCTGTTGTCCACCGAGGAACTGACCGAGGACTCGGCCGAGGTGCAGGACTCCCTCAAGGTACTGGCCAAGGCGTCAGGGTTTCTGCGAGGGCAGGTCGGTCGGGCCATGAAACTGCGGGTTGTGCCCCAGCTTCGCTTCCACTTCGACACCCTGCAGGGCTACAGCCGTAAGATGGACAGCCTCATTCGGAAGGCCGTTGGCGATAAGCCGGCGGTCGACCGCGATGAGGACGACCGCCAGGATGATCCGGAGCAGAACGCTTGAGCCGCAGACGCAAGGGTCGTGAGGTTAACGGCATTCTGGTGATCGACAAGCCTCAGGGGGTGACCTCCAACGGCATTCTGCAGCAGGTCAAGCGCCTGTATGGGGCCGCCAAGGCCGGCCATACCGGCGCGCTCGATCCGCTGGCAACCGGTGTGCTGCCGCTGTGTTTCGGAGAGGCCACCAAGTTCTCCCAGATGATGCTGGACAGCGACAAGGCCTACATCGCAACCGCCCGCCTGGGCGTCCGGACCGAAACCGGCGACAGCGAAGGGGCGGTTGTGGAGGAGAAGCCGGTGGAGGTGGATCTGTCGGCCGATCACCTGGAATCCGTCTTGGACGGTTTTCGCGGCAACATCCAGCAGGTTCCTTCCATGTACTCCGCCCTCAAGCACAAGGGGCGTCCTCTCTATGAATACGCCCGTGAGGGCATTGAGGTTGAGCGTCCTGCCCGGCCGGTGACGATTTATGAGCTGACCCTGCTGGCGGTTCGGGACAACGAACTCGACATTGCCGTCAGCTGCACCAAGGGTACGTATATTCGCTCACTGGTGGAGGATATCGGGGCTGTCCTGGGTTGTGGTGCCCATGTCACGGCATTGCGCCGGACCATGGCGTCCGGCTTTACCCTGGACAGTGCCCATAAGGTTCCGGAACTTGAGGCCATGCGAGAGCGCGGCGAGAGCCTGGATGGACTTCTGGTTGCTCCGGACGCGGCCTTGTCGATGTTCCCGGAAGTGAAGCTGGCGGGGCCATCGCTGGTATCGATATTGAACGGACAACCGGTTAGAATAACCGGTCAATCCCAACAAGGTTTCGTGCGCGTCTATGGCAACGAGGGCTTCGTGGGGTTGGCGGAAGCAATCACCGAAGGCGAGGGGGTCAAACTGGTCCCGCGCCGATTGGTGAAGAACAGCGATCAACGCTAGACGTGTCGCTGGTTAGCCGGGCTGTAGAGATGCGCGGTTCGGCCGTATTCGAGAGCATCGCAAACAATGAGGTGAAATATGGCACTTTCTGCCAGTGAGAAGTCACAGATCGTTAAGGATTTTCAGCAAGGTGATGGCGATACCGGTTCTCCTGAAGTTCAGGTTGCACTGCTGAGCGCCAACATCAACAAGCTGCAGGATCACTTCAAGACCAACAAGCAGGATCATCATTCCCGCCGTGGTCTGATCCGGATGGTAAACCAGCGTCGTAAGCTGCTGGACTACCTGAAGCGCAAGAACGCCGACCGTTACCTGGAACTGATCCAGCGTCTGGGCCTGCGTCGCTAATCCGGTCTTTTCGACCTGAAGGCTGCTTCCGGCATGGCCGGAGCACGCCGGCAACCGGTGGAACCGTTTCGGGTTCTGCCGGTTGTGCTTTTCTCACCAGCAATACCGCAGTGGAAGTGTCGGTGATGTCGAAGGATTCCCTGTCGTAATGGAAAGCCGAAATCGATAGCAGGTTGTTGAAAAGCCCGGGCGGACTTCCTCTTGGTCGTCCACCGTCTTACCGGGGTTTTGCAACAGCCTGTTAGCTTTCAGACGGGTTGCCTTTCGGATCACATGACCAACACTGGCGGCCAACGATCGCACGCATGGGTGTGTCGATTGAATCAATCTGGAATAGAGTTATCAGGAGTTTTTTGTGGATCTGAAACCTGTCAAAAAGACATTTGAGCTTGGCGGCAAGACCGTCACTCTGGAAACCGGTCGCATCGCCCGTCAGGCTACCGGGGCCGTTCTCGTGACCATCGATGACGTATCCGTACTGGGTACGGTAGTTGGTGCCAAGGAGCCGAAGCCGGGTCAGGGCTTTTTCCCGCTGACCGTTAACTACACCGAAAAAACCTACGCCGTCGGCAAGATCCCGGGTGGCTTCTTCAAGCGGGAAGGTCGTCCTTCCGAGAAGGAAACCCTGACCTCCCGCCTGATCGACCGTCCGATTCGTCCGTTGTTTCCGAATGGCTACATGAACGAAGTTCAGGTTGTGCTGACCGTGATGTCGGCCAACAAGACCCAGGATCCGGACATTGCCGCCATGCTGGCCGCGTCTGCCGCCCTGTCCATCTCCGGTATTCCGTTTGATGGCCCCATCGGCGCCTCCCGGGTGGCCTTCACCAATGAGCGTGGTTACTTCCTGAACCCGACCTTTGAAGAGCTGGAAACCTCCTTGCTGGACATGGTGGTTGCCGGTACCGAAGACGCGGTGCTGATGGTTGAATCCGAAGCCAAGGGCCTGACCGAAGACCAGATGCTGGGCGGCGTACTGTTCGCGCACCAGGAAATGCAGGTTGCGGTCAGCGCCATCAAGGAATTTGCCGCTGAAATCGGCAAGCCGCGCTGGGAATGGCAGCCAGAGATCGAGAATACCGAGCTTCTGAACGCCATCAAGGGCGAGTTCACCTCGTCCATCGAAGAAGCCTACAGTATCCGTGACAAGATGGAGCGCTATGCCCGTCTGGGTGAGATCAAGACGGCTGCGGTCGAGAAGTTTGCCGGCGAAGAGGAAGGTCAGCCGACCTCGGAAGTGGTCAAGAAGTACTTTGGCAAGATTGAGAAGACCGTGGTTCGCCAGCAGGTTATCGATGGCAAGCCGCGCATCGACGGCCGTGATAACAAGACCGTTCGTCCGATTGAGATCGAAGTGGGCGTTCTGCCAAGCACTCACGGTTCTGCACTGTTTACCCGTGGTGAAACCCAGGCCATCGTGACTGCGACGCTGGGTACCGCCCGCGACATGCAGATCATTGATGCCCTCGAAGGTGAGCGCAAGGATCCGTTCCTGTTCCACTACAACTTCCCTCCGTACTCCGTAGGCGAAGCAGGCCGTATGGGCAGCCCGGGTCGTCGTGAGATCGGTCACGGCCGTCTGGCCAAGCGTGGTGTTGCCGCGGTCATGCCGACTATTGAAGAGTTCCCGTACACCATCCGTGCGGTTTCCGAGATCACCGAGTCCAACGGTTCCAGCTCCATGGCCTCCGTATGTGGCTCCAGCCTGGCCCTGATGGACGCGGGTGTTCCGCTCAAGGCCCCGGTCGCCGGTATCGCCATGGGTCTGGTCAAGGAAGGCGACAAGTTCGCGGTCCTGACCGACATTCTGGGTGACGAGGATCACCTGGGTGACATGGACTTCAAGGTTGCCGGTACCAAAGACGGTGTCACTGCCCTGCAGATGGACATCAAGATCAACGGCATCACCGACGAGATCATGGAGCTGGCCCTGGAGCAGGCTCACGAAGCACGTCTGCACATCCTCGGCGAGATGAACAAGGTTATTGCGGAGTCGCGTCCCGAGCTGTCTGCGCGCGCGCCGAGCATCACCACCATCAAGATCAACCCGGACAAGATCCGCGACGTCATTGGTAAGGGCGGTGCCACCATTCGCTCGATCTGTGACGAGACCGGAGCGTCTATTGATCTGGACGACGATGGCAACGTGAAGATTTACGCGGACAACCAGGAAGCGGCCCAGGCTGCGGTCAACCGGGTTAAGGAAATCACCGCGGAAATCGAAGTGGGCGCAATCTACAAGGGGCGTGTCGAGCGTATTGTCGACTTTGGCGCCTTCGTCAATATCCTGCCCGGCAAGGACGGTCTGGTGCACATCTCCCAGATTTCCGAGCGCCGTATCGAGAACGTGACTGACGAGCTGAGCGAAGGTCAGGAAGTTCTGGTCAAGGTACTGGATGTGGATAACCGTGGCCGCGTTAAGCTGTCCATGAAGGAAGTTCAGGAAGGCGAGCAGCCGACCGACTTCTCCGCCTGATAGCTAACCGCTAGACGGTCTATGGAAACCCGCCTCTCCTTCAGATTGGCGGGTTTTTCTCGTTTGGGGGGCTTGTTTCGGGCCGTCCCCAGTCCTCAACAGATTCTTAAAACCGGCCAGTGGCCCTGGAGAGGAAATCCAGAACAATTTGCTTGTAGGCCGGGATCACGAACGTTGAAGCGTGCGGGGTGTCGGTTTGCAGAAATTCTTTCGGTTCTTCCGCTGCCGCGTAAAGTTTCTTGCCGTGGTGGAAGGGGATGATGCCATCGCGGACACTGTGGATAACCAGCGTGGGCACAGGGCTGATGCCGTCGATGCGATCGACGCCCTCGTACTCGGCCGGAATGGCCCAGCTTAGGGGTATCTGGAACAACCAGGTCAGCCAGAAGCTGTCCAGTTTTTCCCTGGCAATGCCGCGAAAGCCTGAGAAGGTGCCATCCAGTACCACGCCCTGGATTTCAGGCTCCTCGGCCCGCTTCACCCATTCGCTGGCCAGCGGGATGCCGAGTGCCCCGCCCAGGCTTTGGCCCAGGAGAAATACCGGGGTGTCCTGAGTCTCCGGTTTTGCTGCCAGCCAGCGCATGCCCGTTTCCACATCATGGAGGGCGCCTTCGATGTCCGGTGCCCCGGTGGACTTACCATAACCGCGGTAGTCGATGGCGAAGACGTTGTAACCTTCACCCGGTAGCCAGGCCACGTTGAGGATGTGGCTGCTGACGTTCTGGGCGTTACCATGGAGGAAATAGACGGTGCCCTTCGTATCATCCTTGTCGGTCGCGGCCGGGAGCCACCAGCCATGCAGGGTCTCACCGTCGGCGGTGTCGAGGTAGATGTCCTCGTACGCCAGGTTCAGGCGGTCCGGAGTGATGTAGGTCACCTTGTCCGGAAAAAAGAATACGCTGCTGCAGCCGCTCTGCAGCAGGGTGGCCGTTAACAGTCCCAGCACAAGAGCGCCGGACTTGATTCTTGTTGCCGTTAAAAGTACGCGTGCAGTCCGGCTTGCCATGTGCTCTGGTACCTGTCGTAGTGGTCTTCCCGGGTGAATTCTGCAAACACGCTGAAGTCCCGGCCGAGGTGCCAGTTGCCGCGGGCGTAAACCTGATCCTGTCGATGCTGGCTGCTGGCAATCCAGGCCTTGGTCCTGGCGCCGGCAATCAGGCTGAACCGGTTGTTCTGGTGCAGCAGTCCGAGGTCGGCACCCGGAGCGGCGTCGTAGCCGCGATCAAGGTCGTCGTCGATCTCAAGGACGGCCGTGGCAATGGCAAAAACCTGGATCTGTTTGCCAAGCATCCAACTGCCGCCGGCGCCGCCTTCGAGATAAGGCGTCAGAACCCGCTTATTCCCCGTGTCGGTGCGCCGGCCGCCAAAGCCGACCTGCCAGGACAGTGGCGAGAAGAACTGGTCTCTGGGGCTCAGGGACCGGATCTCCACGCCGATCAGCTGCTCCAGTTGCAGTTCGTCGTTATCCGTGTAATAGCGCGCATCGAGCCGCAGGAACTGGAGTTGCGCTCCGGCACGGTAACCGGCCGGCGGGTCCAGAACGTCGTGATAGGCGGGTCGGAGGGTCAACTGGGTGAACTCCCGGTGAGCCAGCTGCCCAGCCCCGATACTGGCCCGGAACGTGTCATGTCCCTGGTCGTCCCGGATGTCAGGCTCGGGAGGTGGTGCCGGCGCCGCGGCGTTGTCGATTTTGCTGCGCTCCGTCAGAAGCTCGTGGGACAGCGGCGCGGCGAATTCACGAGGCCAGCTCTCCGCCTCGCTCTGATAGCGAACATAGTCGTAGGTGGCATCCAGCACATGGGCCCGCTCCTCGGGGCTGAGCGCTCGGACTTCTTCCGCTCCCGGGGCGAGGTAGCCGTTGGCTACTGCAGCAGCCAGGGTCTGCTGATCGTCCGGCAGGGTCTCAAGGCTGTAGGCCACCGAGGTGGCCGCGGATGGGCGGTAATAAACCCCGGCGACCAGGTCCTTGTCGACAACCCAGCGAACGGTATCCGAGGGAATGGCGTGGGTGCTCACCTCATCCAGGAGGTCGGTGCCCGGTCGCGCCACATCAATCAGTGCCAGCAGGCGGTAGGCGCAGTTCTCGTCAAAGAAATAGTAATCGAAGTTATGGTCCCGGATTTCCCAGGCATGCGCCAGCATCAGGTCGACTTCGGGCTGTGTCAGGTTGAGCTTGTACTCCCAGAGATCCCGATGTTCGATGTCCGAATAAAGACGGATCTTTTCGTAATAGGGCTGCACCGTGGTAATGCCGGGGTAACCCCCGAAGATGCCCTTGTAGGCAAACAGTATTTCGCTGTCGTGTGCAGCAGCATCCGCTGCATAGGAAATGGTGTTGGCCAGAAGCAGGTTGGTTTCCGCGTCTTCCTGAGGCGGATCGAGTCTCAGGAAGGTATGTCCAAACATGGAAGACGGGCTGTTCAGGTACGAGGCGGCAAACACCAACGTGACGGTCTCGGTATTGAGGGTCTCGGTCCATTCCTCGTAGGCAGGACAGTTCACGTCGGGTAACGAGAGTTCAAGTTTCTTCCGGAGCCAAGTCGTTCGCGCTGGGAAACGGCACTGGGCATGCCCGTCCCCATCGCCGGGGCGCTGGATCGAGGCGAGCGTCGCCTCCAGTTCGGATTGGGGGGAGTGTTTGCCGTTGTCGCTCAGGAAAAAATCGGGATCATCGGCCTGACTGGTAAAGCCGGTGCCGAGGGTGTCCGTTTGGTAATGGCCCAGTGTCAGCCAGGCCGGATCCTGAGAGAGAGTCTGGGTGTTTCGGGGTGTGTCTGCCTGCACAGGCGCGGTGAGGGCCAGCCAGAGCAAGGCTGGTCCGAGGCGAAGCAAATAGCCCATGGGTGTTTGAAGCGTCCGGATCTGAGAGCGAATGGGTCAGGATAGCGCACCGTCCCTGGCGCATGAGCATCCCTGTACGAGGCAGGTTTTAGGCTGCGACGTATTTGCTCAGAGAGTCGTTCTGCTCCAGGAGGGCAACGATGGCGTCGACCGCTTCGCCAGAGGTGGTATCAGAGCTCGGGAAGATGGTGGCAAAGTTATCCTGCAGCACCTTGCGGAAGGCGTCACGGTCAGCTGAATCAACGCCCAGCAAAACCGCCAGGGTGTCGAGGTTTTCGCCAGTGCCGCGCGACATGTCACGGGCCACCTTGTCAATGTTGCTATCCATGTACATGGCCATGGACTGGACCGCCTGGTTGGTTTGGCAACCCAGGGTACCGGTGGTCATACCGAAGGTCTGGTTACCAAAGGTGCCGTTGGTTGTGGCGGCGAGGACGTGAGGGGCAATACCGGACTGCCCCTTCCAGACCATTGCGCCAATGCCACAGCCAGGCTGTGCGAAGGCCAAGGAAGAAGCACCGAGAAGAATTGCACCTGCGATCAGTTTTTTCATTATCCACTCCTTTGTATGGTTTAGCTGTCGTCGCATACCGCACCACCAGCTGGGTGAACTGGCGGTAATGCGGGAACGGCCCTGACTGGTTTCTGTGGAGACAGGATGACCGTTCCACTGAGTATAGTGCAAATCCTGAAATCGCAAGCGTAAAGTTATGTGAGTAATTGATTTAGCCGTGAAATTTCTCAAAATGCGAAACCGCGCAGGGCCTGGATATGAAAAAGCCGGCACTGGAGGTACCGGTGCCGGCTCTGTTTGCCTTCTTGCGTTTGGCTCGTCAGCCGCCAAGGTAGGCGTTCTGCACGTCCGGATTGGCCAGCAGGTTCTTGCCGGTGTCCTGGAGGCGGATTTTGCCCGTCTCCAGCACGTAGCCCCGGTCTGCCAGGTTCAGCGCCTGGTGGGCGTTCTGTTCGACCAGAAACACGGTAATGCCTTCCTCCCGGAGGTGCCCGATGATCTCAAAGATCTGTTTGATCACCAGCGGTGCCAGGCCCAATGAAGGCTCGTCCAGGATGATCATATTGGGCTTGCTCATGAGGGCGCGGCCGATGGCGAGCATCTGCTGCTCGCCGCCCGACATGGTACCGGCACGCTGGTTCTCACGCTCTTTCAGCCGGGGGAAGAGTTCGTAGACGTGTTCCTGGCTTTTGCGGATCTCGCCTTTGGTATTGAAGAACCCGCCCATGTGCAGGTTCTCTTCCACCGTCAGGCCAGAAAAGATCCTGCGCCCTTCCGGAACAATGGCAATGCCGGAGCGCATGATTTGCGCCGTCGGCTCCCGGGTAATGTCGCGGCCCTCAAGGATAACGCGTCCGGAACTGGCCTGTGGGTTGCCACAAACCGTCATCAGCAGCGTCGTCTTGCCTGCTCCGTTGGCGCCGATCAGGGACACGATTTCGCCTTTCTTGACCTCGACAGAGACACCGTGCAGTGCCTCGATCTTGCCGTAATGGGTGTGGACATCTTCTAGTACAAGCATGGTTTTTCCTCAGGCCTCGCCCAGGTAGGCTTTGATCACGTCGTCGTTCTGGCGGATCTCTTCCGGTGTGCCACTGGCCAGGGGGCGTCCCTGGTTGATGACGTTGATCCGGTCTGAGATGTCCATAACCAGGCTCATGTCGTGCTCAATCAGCACCACGGAAACACAGTAATCCTCTTTCAGGCTGACAATCAGCTGATTGAGATCCTTGGTTTCCGCCGGGTTGAGGCCAGCTGCCGGTTCGTCCAACATCAGCAGCTTGGGCTCGGTCACCATGCAGCGGGCAATTTCCAGGCGGCGCTGCTGGCCATACGCCAGGTTGCCGGCTTCCCGGTTGGCCAGGTCCATAAGTCCCACACGTTCCAGCCAGTAGGCAGCTCGATCCAGCGACTTCTGCTCCCGTTCACGGTAATTCGGGGTTTTCAGCAGCCCGGCCACCAGGTTGGTGTTCAGGTGCCGGTGCTGGGCGACCAGCAGGTTTTCCACCACGGTCATCTGGTTGAACAGGCGCACGTGCTGGAAGGTTCTTACCATGCCCAGCCGGGAGATTTTGTAGTCCGGCTTGCCCTGGACTTCACTCCCTTCGAAAAGGATCTTGCCACCCGTCGGCGTGTAAAAGCCGCTCATGCAGTTGAACACGGTGGTCTTACCGGCACCGTTAGGGCCGATGATGGAAACGATTTCGCGTTCCTGAACGTCCAGTGACACCTGGTCTACCGCCAGCAGGCCGCCAAAGCGCATGGACAGATTCTGTACTTCAAGCATCGTCCGTCACTCCTGCTTTTTCAGTTCAATGTGAATACGGCGCATGGGCATGAGCCCCTGCGGACGCCAGACCATCATCAATACCATGGCGGCACCGAAGATCAGCATGCGGTATTCGGAAAATTCCCGGGCAAGCTCGGGCAGGATGGTCACGGCAATCGCGGCCAACACAACGCCAATCTGCGAGCCCATGCCACCGAGTACCACGATGGCCAGGATGATGGCGGATTCCAGGAATACGAATGATTCAGGACTGATAAAGCCTTGCTTGGAGGC
Organism: Marinobacter albus; assembly: GCF_030238305.1. Lineage (NCBI taxonomy): Bacteria > Pseudomonadati > Pseudomonadota > Gammaproteobacteria > Pseudomonadales > Marinobacteraceae > Marinobacter > Marinobacter albus. The sequence continues at coordinate 665,057 of NZ_JASSQD010000001.1, forward strand.
GAACACGGTGCCGGCGAAGCCTGCGAAGAACGCGCCGATGGTAAAGGCCGAGAGCTTCACCGCGGTCCGGCTCAGACCGAGGGAGCGGGCAGCGATCTCATCTTCCCGCAGCGCCTCCCAGGCGCGCCCCACCGGCATACGCATGAAGCGACGAATGACCAGGGCGGTGATTACCGCCAGAACCAGCGCAATCAGGTAGAGGAAGATCACCTTGTGTTCACCGCTGTAGGCGATGTTGAAGGTCTCGTGGAAGGATGTGTTGCCTTCACCTTTGACGCGGCGACCGAATTCCATCCCGAACAGGGTCGGGTCGGGAATGCCGCCGATGCCGTTCGGGCCTCCGGTCAGGCTGGTCCAGTTGTTAAGCAGGATGCGGATAATTTCACCAAAGCCAAGCGTCACGATTGCCAGATAGTCGCCCCTCAGCCTCAGCACCGGAAAACCGAGTACCAGACCGAAGGTCGCAGCCAGAAGTGCACCGATAGGCAGCGCGAACCAGAAGGATACACCCAGATACTGGGACAGCAGGGCGAAGGTGTAAGCCCCCACGGCGTAGAAGGCCACGTAACCCAGGTCGAGCAGGCCGGCAAGGCCAACCACCACGTTGAGGCCGAGGGCCAGCATGATGTAAATCAGCACCAGCGTCGCCAGGTCAACCGCACCCCTGGACATAAAGAACGGCCAGAACAGGGCGAGCACCACGATCCCGGTCAGGACCCAGGATTCAATTTTGACCCGCTTGTTCTCGGCCATTGGTTCTTTGTGCGTGCCCGAGCTGAGGCTGGACAGGTTGCCCAGTTTACCCATGATGCTGTCGCGGAACAGCTGGAAGACAAACACCACGAGCGCCGCCAGGAATACGCCCATAATCGTGGTGGCGTTGGCTCCCACAATGGTGACGTTGATGCCCTGGGCCTCAAGGTTAAACCCAAGGATGGGGTAGGAAATAATCAGGGTGATAACGGCACAGAAAAGTGCGTGTTTAATATTTTGAGCAGCCATCAGATCTTCTCAACCTCCGGTTTGCCAAGCAGGCCGGTGGGTTTGAACAGCAGAATGAGGATCAGCAGGCCGAAGGAGACCACATCCTTGTATTCTCCGCTGAGGTAGCCGGAGGTCATGCTTTCAGACACGCCCAGGATCAATCCGCCCAGCATGGCGCCCGGGATGCTGCCAATACCGCCAAGCACCGCTGCGGTAAACGCCTTGAGTCCCGCAATGAAGCCGAACAGCGGATCGACCGAACCGTAGTACATGCCCAACAGAAGCCCGGCTACGGCTGCCAGTGCGGCACCGATCACGAAGGTGGCTGAGATGATTCGGTTGGTGTCGATGCCCAGCAGGTTGGCCATGCCAAGGTCCTGGGACACGGCGCGACAGGCGCGCCCAGTGCGTGAGCGGGCGATGAACAGCGACAGCGCAGTCATGCAGATAAGTGTGGTCACGAAAATCGTGATCTGCATGTAGGACAGGGACATCTGGAAGGCGCCGTCGGATCCGAACTGGAAGCCTCCCTCAATCAACGCCGGGAAACCGATGTTGCGGGAACCCTGGGCAAGGTGCACATAGTTCTGCAGGAAAATCGACATGCCGATTGCGGAGATCAGCGGGATCAGGCGATGCCGTCCGCGAACCGGCCGGTAGGCAACCCGCTCCACAGCCCAGCCCATTGCGCTGGAAACGATCATGGCGCAGACCAGCGCGACAATCAGAATGAGCGGCAACCAGGCAACGCCGAGGGAGGCCAGGCCGGTAATGGCAATCAGCGCCGTGTAGGCGCCAATCATATAGATTTCACCATGGGCAAAGTTGATCATGCCGATGATGCCGTAAACCATCGTATAGCCGATGGCGATCAGGGCGTAGGTGCTCCCGATCGTCAGCCCGTTAATGAGCTGCTGAGAGAAATACAGGAGATCTTGCATTAGTGGAAAACTCCGAAAGCCTGCTCCCTCCGCTGCCGCACGTCCGCCCCGGGATATCCGGAACAGGAGTGGGGGAGGTTCAACAGGAGCCTAGAAAAACACCTTCTCCCGGATCGCGGTGAGAAGGTGCTCTAAAAATTACCGTTTGTTAACGATTTTGGCTTAGTTTACCGGAGTTTTGCTTCCATCTGAATGCCATTCGTAGACAACGAACTCAAACGATTTCATATCGCCGGCCTCGTCGTATTCGACCGTACCGATCGGGGTCTGGAAAGAGCCGCTACGCAGGGCCTCTGCCACCTCGAACGGATCGGTGGAGTCGGCTTGTTTGATGCCATGGGCAACCAGCTGAACAGCTGTGTAGGAAGTCAGCACGAACGGGCCGGAGGGATCTTCGCCCTTATCCTGGAAGGCGGCGACCAGCTCCTGGTTTTCCGCTTTCTTGTCGAAGCTGGGCGGCAGCGTTACCAGGAGGCCCTCGGCCGCTTCGCCGGCAATGGTGTTGATGTCTTTGTTACCAACGCCTTCGGGACCCATAAAGGTGGCATCCAGATTAGCCTGGCGCGCCTGGCGCAGGATCAGGCCCAGTTCCGGGTGGTAGCCACCGTAGTAGACGTAGTCGACGTCAGCCTGCTTCAGCTTGGTCACCAGGGAAGAGAAGTCCTTGTCGCCGGCGGTGATGCCTTCGAACATGGCGATCTCGACGCCTTTGTTCTTCAGGGTGTCGCGAACGGCGGTGGCAATACCTTCACCGTACTGCTGCTTGTCGTGAACGATGGCAACACGCTCAGGATTCAGGCTGGCGAGGTAGTTCGCCGCGACGGGCCCCTGCATGCTGTCCAGACCGATGGTGCGGAAAACCAGCTCGTAGCCACGCTCGGTAATTTCCGGGCTGGTGGATGCCGGTGTGACCATCAGGATGCCCTCATCCTCGTAGATATCGGAGGCGGGCTGCGAAGAGCTGGAGCACAGGTGACCGATCACGTAACGGACACCATCGTTGACCAGGTTGTTGGCAACGGTGACGGCCTGCTTCGGGTCGCACACATCGTCGTATTCGACTGCCACGAGTTCCTCACCCATGACACCGCCATTGGCGTTGATCTGTTCGATGGCCATGCGGGCACCGGAAAATTGCATGTCGCCATACTGGGCGACGGGGCCCGTCATCGGGCCGGCAATGCCGATCTGGATTGCGGCGGCGGCGTGGCCGGCGCCCATCAGGGCAATGGAGGTGCTAACAGCGGTTGCGAGTTTTTTCACTGAGGTTTTCATTAGGTCTGTCCTGTTTGGTTCAGGGTTATTCTTGTGTTCTCAGAGACTCAAACAAACACCACACCCCCCTGCTTGTCAAGCAGACCGGGCATAGTTTGCTCGGGAACACAGGGCTCTGAAAGCTTGCCATCGTGAAAGCAGGTAGCTTCCGATCATGAAGCTTGCTAGCAAAGCCTGTGCCGCTCTAAGAGGCGTCACGCGTCCGTGCTGTCATCCTGGTCGGTAAACACCAGTGCGCGGAAGCTTTCGTGCTCGCGCAATTGCTCGAAACTGAGATCGACAGAGGCATCGTCCCGATAGGCCTCTGAAATGTCTATTGCTTTTTGTAACGTCGCGACCGAATCCTCCCAGCGCCCGATCTCTGCGTAGGCACAGGCCAGCTGGTAGTGGGCGTGGCCATTGTCCGGGGCCAGCTTGAGCGCGCGCTGGCAAAGGCTGATCGCCCACAGGGGTTCCTGGATCTCGAGTACGGCGTCAGCCTTGTAACTCAGTGCCTCCACATCGTCCGGACGCAGGTCCAGAATCTGATCGTAGGCGGCAATCTTGTTTTGCTGCGAGGTCTCCTGGCTTGCTTTAAGCCAGAGCGAGTGCACTTCATTAGTGCGTTCAATTTCCGCCTGGTTTTGATGGATGATGTCGGACTTCTGCTTCAGCTGCTCCTCAATGGCCTCGAGACGCTTCTCGTATTCCACCACCAGTTCGTTTACCCGTTTTTCCGCCAGACTGGTGAGCTGGTTGCGCATGTCACGGATGGAGTTCCAGCCGATCACAACAAGAATGGAGGTGGCGCCGGCGATCAGGTAGAAGAAGTAGGTCACGGTGTCCGTGGCGTATGACATGGTCTTGTCGGCCACCGACAGCTCCTTGTCGACCACCTTTTCAATCAGTTCGGCGCGGGTGTTCTGCATTTCCTTGCGCAGGGCTTTGCTTTCCTCCAGCAGGTACAGCTCAATAAACGGAGTGTACATGGGCTCTTCCAGATCAGAGAGCGCTGCTGCCACGTCATCCGAGGTGACGTCTTTGCGACCGGGGGGGGGCGAGTCTTCGCTCTGCGCCTGTGCTTGCCCGCCCAGGGCCAGGGCGAGCATCAGCATGCCCGCAATGGTTCGCAGGATGGTGGTGAGCTGGCTCCGGCGGTCGGCGCGATGACGACGGAACACGGGATTCAGGGACAAAAACCGGTCTAGGTGTCGGCTGATCATTGAACTGCTTCCGCTTTGCAAGGTTTCGGAAAGTTGCAGACCTTAGCATAGTGGCCGGGGGAAAAAATGCCCCGGGGTTCGAGACAGTCAGGTAGGAACCCCGTTAGGTAAATTTGTCGACTTGCATTTTCTGGTCTAACGACCTCTAATAGTTAGTGGTATAAATAAGTTGGTCGTTTTCATTGACTCAGACCCTTACGGGACTTCATTGGAGTGAGGCTTTAGCCGATGGCGAGTGACAAGCGCGCGTATCTGAAACCGCTCGACGCCACCGATTCAAATCAGCAGGGTATCCAGCCCCCCGATCGGAGCAGTGCTGTGAATAACTATGAGCAGGTACTTGTAGCGTTGCGGCGCGTTATCCGCGCGACGGACCTTCATTCCAAGCGCCTCAGCAAACATGCCGGGCTGACAGGCCCGCAGTTGCTCATCATGCGGACCATCCGGGACCTGGGGCAGGTCACGATCGGTACCATTGCCGACAAGGTCAGTCTCAGTCAGGCGACGGTTACCACCATTCTGGACCGGCTTGAGCATCGTAAGCTGGTGTACCGGGTCCGCAGTACCCAGGACAAGCGCAAAGTGCACGCGCACCTGACTGATGAAGGCGCCGAGATCCTGGCCCGAGCACCGAACCCCCTGCAGGAAGACTTCATCAAGAAGTTCCAGAGCCTGGATGAATGGGAGCAGACCATGATTCTGGCTTCGCTCCAGCGGGTGGCCAACATGATGGACGCGGACGATATCGACGCATCGCCGGTGCTGCACGTCGGGCCCGTGCTGCGCGAGGACGGTTGGAAGGCGGATGCTAAGTCTTGACGAGCGTTCGCCCAGGCTCAGGAGCCCGGGACGGCGTACGTGATGCGGTAAACAGCGCCGGTGAGGTCGTCAGAAACCAGTAGTGAGCCATCCTTGAGTTGGGCAACGTCGACCGGGCGGCCCAGATACTTGCCGTTTTCATCCAGCCAGCCTTCAGCAAAGGGTTCGGTGTCGCCTGCGATCCTGCCTTGCGCATCAACCGGAGTGAACATTATCCGGGCACCAATGGGCACGCTCCGGTTCCAGGAGCCATGCTGGGCCGAAAAAATCCCGCCGCGATAGTGATCCGGAAACATGTCGCCCTGATAGAACAGCATGCCAAGGTCCGCGGCGTGGGCCACGGTTTCGGAGACCGGGAACACCACCCCACCCGGAACTTCCTCATCTTTGTATTCATTGGTTCGAACATGTCCGCCACCGAACCAGGGAAAGCCAAAATGCTGGCCCATGGCGGTCTGTTGATTGATTTCCCCGGGTGGAATGTCGTCACCCATGCCATCAACCTGATTGTCGGTAAACCACAGGTCGCCGGTGGTTGGATGAAAATCCTGGCCAACCGAATTTCGAATGCCCAGAGCATAGACTTCGCGATCGGTCCCGTCTCGACTGATCCGGATAATGCCGCCGATGCCGATTTCACCGAAGGTGTTCAGGTATTCCCTTTGGGTTACGTTGTATGGCTGGCCAAGTGAAATGTAGAGCCTGTTGTCCGGGCCCACGTCGCAGACCCGAGCGGTGTGGTTGGAGCTGACAAACTTTTCAGGAATCAGCGCACCCGCCGGTATGACCTCCAAGGTTTCGGGGTTGGCGTCTTGAATTTGGATTTCCGCCCTCGGATACGCCAACACCCGGTTTTGTTCTGCGATGTAAAGTACTCCGTCCGGGGCAAAGCACGGGCCGTTAGGCATGGACTTTTCGATGAAGGGAGCAAAGTTCCTGACCTCGTCCGCGATGCCATTCCGGTCATGATCGATGATGGCCCAGACTTCAGATTTCAGGGTGCCCACGAAGGTGACCATGCCCCGTGGGCCGACGGCCATATGGCGGGCACGAGGGGCCAGTGCATAGAGTGTGATGGCAAAGCCATCGGGTAAGGAGATGTTTTTCAGGATGCCTTGGATGGCCCGCGCCTGCTCGCCCTGTTGCTCGATGATTTTAAATCCGGTTTGGGATTTCGCGAGTGCTTTTAGGGTGTCATTTGGCTGGGCAAGTGCTAAAGGGTGGAGCGCAGCAATACTCGCGGCCATGCAGAATGCAGAGGCGATTTTATTCATGGCCCCCCTCCCTGGCCGAGCGTGGCGTGGCGAATTGGCCGGAAGACTTCGGTTCTCCGGTTTCCACGCCCGTCTCAAAGGAGTAAAGACGGCAGCCCCGTGAGCGTCAAGGCGAGCGCTCACAGGCCGCGCCGGTTTCTAGTGCACACGAGCTCCCGAACGGGGTTTGTTGCCGAAGCAGACCTGAAATACATCATTGTAATGCTTGGCAAAATTCACGGTAAGACCTTCTTTGAGGTAGTCCGGCAGTTCCTCGTAGTCTCCGCGGTTTGCTTCCGGAAGGATCAGGTTGCCGATTTTCTGACGGCGCGCCGCAATGACCTTCTCCCGAATACCGCCGACGGGCAGTACCTGGCCGGTGAGGGTCAGTTCCCCCGTCATGGCGATGTTCTGTTGCGGCGATTCCTTGCGGGCGATGGACAGCAGGGCCGTGGCCATGGTGACGCCGGCGCTCGGACCGTCCTTGGGCGTTGCGCCCTCCGGGACGTGCAGGTGCACGAAGGACTTGTCAAAGAAGGTTGGATCCCCCTTGAAGCGTTTCAGGTTCGAGGAAACGTAACTGTAGGCGATCTCCGCCGACTCCTTCATGACGTCGCCAAGTTGGCCGGTCAACCGGAAGCCGCGCTGGCTGGTGTGAATCCGCGATGCCTCGATGCTGAGGGTTGCGCCACCCATGGCCGTCCAGGCCAAGCCGGTGACAACGCCAATGCCTTTCAGGGATTTTTCCTTGCGGAAAGCCGGTTGCCCCAGATAATCCGCGAGGTCGGAGACGCCGACCTTGACCGGGATGTCCGGGGTTTCCAGCAATTTCACGATGCCCTTGCGAATGATTTTGTGCAGCAGCTTTTCGAGATTCCGGACCCCGGCTTCCCGGGCGTACCCTTCAATGACCTGCTTGATGGCGGCATCGGTAATGTTGAGCTGCTTCTTCAGAAGACCTGCCCGCTTGAGCAGACGGGGCAGCAGATAATGCTTGGCAATGGCGAGTTTTTCCTCGGCAATGTAGCCGGACAGGCGGATCACATCCATGCGGTCCAGTAAGGGCCGGGGGATGGTGTCCAGCTGGTTGGCGGTGCAGATGAACAGCACCTTGGACAGGTCCATCCGCACGTCCAGGTAGTGGTCGAGGAATTCCCGGTTCTGTTCAGGATCCAGGGTCTCCAGAAGTGCCGAGGCCGGATCCCCCTGGAACGAGGCCCCGATCTTGTCGATTTCATCGAGCATGATCACCGGGTTGGCGACCTTTGAGTCCTTGAGCGCCTGAACGAACTTACCGGGCATGGCACCGATATAGGTGCGCCGGTGCCCCTTGATTTCAGCCTCGTCCCGCATGCCGCCGACACTGAAGCGGTAGAATTTTCGGCCAAGCGCATCGGCGACGGAATGGCCAATCGAGGTCTTGCCGACGCCCGGAGGACCGACCAGCAACAGGATGGAGCCGCTGACTTCGCCCTTGAACGTGCCTTCTGCCAGGAACTCGACAATCCGGTCTTTGACGTCGTCGAGCCCATCGTGGTCCCGATCCAGGATGCGCCGGGCCTCGGCAAGGTCAAAGTGGTCATCGGAGTGGATGCCCCAGGGTACCTGGGTCAGCCAGTCGAGGTAGTTGCGGGTAACACCGTATTCCGGAGAACCCTGTTCGAGCACCTGCAGCTTCTGGACTTCGTCCCTGAAACGTTCCTGCACGGCTTCGGGCGGATTCAGGCTGGCTATGCGTTCTTCGAAGCGTTCAACGTCCGCCGTTTTGTCGTCCTTGGCCATGCCCAGCTCGCGCTGGATGACCTTGAGCTGCTCCTTCAGGAAGAATTCACGCTGGTGTTTCTGGACCTTGGCGTTTACCTCCTCGCTGATTTCCGACTGCAGGCGGGCCACTTCCTGCTCCTTGCGCATCAGCAGCAGTACCTTCTCCATGCGCCGGAGCAGGGGAACCGTGTCGAGCACATCCTGGAGTTCGTTGCCCGGTGCGCTGGTCATGGACGCGCCAAAATCAGCCAGCGGTGAACTGTCGTCCGGCCCAAACCGGGACAGGTACTGTTTGACGTCTTCACCGTAGAGCGGGTTGGTGCGCAGCAACTCCTTGATGGTGCTGATGATGGCGAGGGTGTAAGCCTTAAGCTCGTCGGGTTCCTCTTTCGGTTCCCGTGGATATTCCACTTCAACCAGGTAGGGCGGTTTACGTCGGAGCCACTGCACAATGCGAAAGCGCTGCAGACCCTGTGCGATAAACTGAACCTTGCCGCCTTCACTCTGGGCCTGGTGCACGCGGACCGCACAGCCCATGGTTTCCAGTTGTTCGCTGGCGGGAATGCCCTGCTCGGCATCGTGCTCCTCCACAAAGCAGATGCCGAGTACCCGGTGGTCGGTTTCGCCCACGCGCTTGAGAGTTTCCTGCCAGGGATCCTGATTGACCATGATCGGCTGGACCTGGGCCGGGAAGAAGGGCCGGTTGGAAACCGGCAGCACGTACATGCGCGTTGGCATCATCTGCTGTGGCAGCGCAAGGCTCTTGCTGTGCTCATCCTTTCCGATGTACTCAGTCAGGTCTTCTTCGAATTCCTCAAGCGACTCTGTGCGATTTTCGTCATTCATGCCGTGAAGTATCCATGGGGAAAAGTTGGGGGAATCATATCTACTAGCTTATGTAACGGCAGTTACGGCTATTTCAAGGATTTGGCCTTGTGGTGGCAGATGCTTGATTTTTGGCGCTCTGGCCCCATGTCCTCTGGCAGTTACGATGATTCTTCCGACTATGCAGGTGCAATGGATGAGCGATTCTCCGTATATTTTTGAAGCCACCATGGAAAACTTCCAGCAGCAGGTGATGGACGCTTCCGCCACTACGCCGATCCTGGTGGATGTCTGGGCCGAGTGGTGCGCGCCCTGCAAACAGCTGACGCCGGTTCTGGAAAAACTGGCGAATGACTATCAGGGTGGCTTTCTGCTCGCGAAGGTGAACGCGGACGAGCAGCAGGATCTGACCTCCAGTCTGGGCGTTCGAAGCCTGCCGACCATCATTCTGGTCAAGAACGGTCAGGCGGTGGATGGCTTTAATGGCGCCCTGCCGGAGGGTGAAATCCGCAAGGTGCTGGACAAACATGTCGAAGCGCCGGAAGAAGATCCTTATGACAAGGCCCATCGTCTTTGGGAGGGGGGGGACGTCGATGGTGCTCTGGCCATTCTGTCTGAGCTCAACCGCAAGGATCCCGAAAATCTGAAGGTGTTGATTGACCTGGCCCAGCTGAAAGCGGAAATGGGCGATCTGGAAACCGCAGAGCAAGTGCTTGAGAGCCTGCCGCCGGAAGAGAAGATGCAGCATCAGACCAGGCAGCTGGCGGCCCGTGTGAAGTTCTTGAAGCAGTCCGCCGAGTTGCCACCGATCAAAGATCTGGAAATGGCCCTGGAGCAGGATCCGAAAGATCCGAATGCGCTGCACCAGCTGGCGTTGCACCACGTTCTCCTGGAAAACAATGCGGATGCCATGGAGTTGCTGATCCGACTCATGCAGGTCGACAGCAAGTACAAGGACGAGGCGGCCAAAACGACGTTGATCGAGCTCTTCGATAAACTGGGTAACAACAACCCGGATGTCCGTACCTACCGCCGAAAGCTCTACACCCTCATGCACTGATTGAACCAGCCACCGGGCGCCGCGGCCAGCCCGGGAGCATTGCCATGCCCGAGGGGAACCATTCGGAGTGTTTCGGTTTCAAATGATGAGGCACGACGAGCGGAGACTCATCATGGGGCATTACGGTTGGCGCTTTCTCGGGGTGGTGCTTTTGCTCGGAGCGGTCGCAGGCTGCGCTACCCACCAATATTCCGAAGCGCCCGCGGTGGCTGTTTCCGGGGAATGTAGGCAGCAGTTTCTGCGCTGGCAGGACCAGGTAGCCGTCGATGGTCGCTTCGATGCACAGGACTGGTCGCCGCCGGGCTTTCCCTATCTGCGAGTCGACCGCTTTCTCGCCAGCTTTGAGTTGGCCGAATTGTCTCCGGTGCAACGCCGGGACTGGTTGAGGCGGGCGCATGGCAAGGCTCTTACCGCATGGCGCTATGAAATGCAGGGTGGGCCGGTCGCAGCTTCCCAATGGCTGGCCGGGTTGCAGGAGTGTGCCAGTCAGGCCATTTCTACCCTTATGTCGGAGCCTGACTTATGGCCCGGGCTGGCCGACGTCGCGGAAGTGCCGGACAGTTACAGCACCACCGCCCGAGTCCTTGGCGTGTACCCGCTGGTTGCCCCGGTCGTGCGTTGGCGCGCCACCGTTACCATGACGGACCTGGCCGAACAGTTTGCCCAGTACGATGCACAAGCCCCCTGGAGGACCTATCTCCCTGTCACATTTCCGGAAGGTGATCGCAGCTGGCCAGCTTCCTACAAGCGGGACTCGCTGGGTGTGCCGGTGTTAAAGGATGAAACCCTCAGAGGGCTATTTCAGCGGCACGCGCCAGGCTGGCGGATAGAGACCCGGGATCGCAACGACGTCCCGGGCGTGCCCGGTCGAGATGAGAGTGGAGACTTGCATTTCCGGCCTGAGCCCGTGGTGTATACGCACCTCAATTATGTCTATCAGGACGGGGTTATCCTGCCGCAACTGGTTTATGTTCTCTGGTTTGCAGCCCGGCCAGCGGAGGACGGGCTGGATATCTACGCCGGTGCGCTGGACGGGTTTGTCTGGCGGGTAACCGTCGGTGAAGACGGCCAACCACTGGTGTACGACACCATCCACCCCTGTGGCTGCTATCATCAGTGGCTGCTGGTTGACGGTGGCCTGGTGCTGAAGGAGGGCGTTGATTTTGAGGCCGCGCGACTGTGGCTACTCGGCTCGGTGTCGAGCGATGACAAAGCGCCACTTCTGTCATTATCGGCGAGCGAACACCAGCTGGTGAACGTCGCCGCGGGTGGGGTGGCCACCGAAGGGGCAGTGAGGTCTTACCGCCTGGAGCCCCTGGATGGGCTCAGGGGGCGGTCTCTTCAAGGGGGGCGCCTGTACGGTGGGGATGGGCTTATCGACGGAACCGAGCGACCGGAACGCTTTCTGTTATGGCCAACGGGGGTCCCGTCCGCCGGGGGAATGCGACAGTGGGGACACCACGCGGTATTATTTGTCGGACGCAGGCATTTTGATGATCCTTACCTGCTTGAGCGGTACTTCCGGTCGCTCCGTTAACGCATGATCCAAACGGGTTGATTGCCTGTCTTGCTATTCGGCAATTGGTTGGGCTGTCTCCCTGAGGCCGCCGAAACGTTTGTAAAAGGCCTCATTCGGACGGGGCAGAGGGCCAGAGGCGTTCTCAAGATGTTCATCCAGCCATTGCTCGGCGCGGGCATAGATTTTCCGGTACAGGTTCCGGCACAGTTGCTTAGCGCTTCGGCCCTCCCAGTCTCCGGGAAGCAGCTCATCGGGCAGCTGCGGATCTCTCAGAAGAATTTTCCGGTACTCATGAATCAGCAGAATCCTGGCGAGCAGGCATTCCTGGGGTGTCAGGTTGTCATTTGACTGCAATTCCCGCCAAAGCGGTCTGAATTGTTCGAGAAAGTGGCGATAGCGGTATGCCAGCTCGTCCAGATTCCAACTCTCCCGGACTTGCAGTCTGAGGGCTCTGGGGCTTTTCTGTTCCAGAGGCTGGGTCTGCATGACAATAGTGTCGTCCAGTGCTCCCCACTCCTGCAGCATCGGAATCAGTTGGTGGCGGGTATAGCGGGGATGCTCCATGACGCCGGGTGCAATGTTTCCAAAGCTGAGCCACTTCAGCTCATCCCGGACTTTCTGCTTCGTCTCAGAATCCAGCTGGTTCAGGAAGACCAGGCACCAGCTCCCGCTCCATTCCTCATTGGTAATGCTGTAGACATGTTGAAAAGCCTGTTGGAATCGACGGAGTCCGGGGCCCGTCAGGCTGTAGTAACTGCATCGCCCGATCCGCTCGGTCTGGAGCCAGGTTTCCTGAACCAAGCGATAGACCGACGTTCTGATCAGTCGTTGGCTGATGCCTATGGGTTCCAGCAGCTTCATAAGGCTGCCCAGCCACACTGTGCCACCCCTCGGCGCAATCGCGTCACCGTAAACGGTAATGATGAGTGAGCCCGCTCTGAGAGGGCGCTTTTTCTGAAAATCTTTTACAAGGTTTTCTAGCTGAGTCTTGGCTGACATGATTTTGGTATCGAATTCATAAAATTAAGAAACTTTGTCGTGTCGCTATTATGCGGTTCTTGCCGTTGAGGTAAAGCGCACCCTTCACCCGCGCCCAGACTGGCGGCTTTGCCGAAGGTCGACTTTACTCTCAACAGTGCTTCCGGATGAAACCAAAACCGGTTGACACTGGAATTATGATACAATAACTTCGTTTGATATTCGTCAACGGTATCGAGTTTTTTGCCGGTGGTGAAGGTTCTGAGTCTTTCTGGTCTGGTTCTGTGAGGCAAGGGCCGGTTTGAAGCGGGGTGGTGGTCCGTGATTCGTGACACGAAAGTGGAGCGAAAATGTCAGGCCACCGTCTTATTTCTGAGATACGAGAGCGGGGTGGCTCAGCCCCCACACAATTCGGGAGAACAAAAACAATGCTTAGCACAATGATGCGTCGCGCGGGTAAATGCGCAGCAGTCGCTGCCGCTGGTCTCATGATGATGAGCGCCCAGGCAGCCGAACCAATCAAAATCGGGTCCTTCCTCTCAGTGACAGGGCCAGCCTCCTTTCTCGGTGACCCCGAGCTGAAAACGCTTGAGATGTACGTCGAGAAGATCAACGAAGATGGTGGTGTCCTGGGGCGTCAACTCGAACTGATTCATTACGATGACGTAGGTAATGCCTCCTCAGCCCGTAACTTTGCGAGCCGTCTGCTTCGCTCTGACCGGGTTGATATTATCGTAGGCGGGAGTACCACCGGTGCCACAATGGCCGCTGTTCCTCTGGTGGAACAAGCGGGTGTTCCTTTCATTTCACTCGCTGGCGCAGTGGTTATTACAACACCGGTGAAGAAATGGGTTTTCAAGACGCCGCAAACTGACCGTATGGCCGCCGAGCGTGTTCTGGGTGATATGAAAGAGCGTGGCCTGACGAAAGTGGGTCTGATTTCCGGAACCGGCGGTTTTGGTAGCTCTGGCCGTGCCCAGACGCTCGAAGTCGCCGAGATGATGGGTGTCGAAATTGTGGCCGACGAGACCTACAGTGGATCCGATACCGACATGACCGCGCAGCTGACCAACATCCGGAATACCGACGGTGTTCAAGCTGTATTGAACTTCGGTTTCGGGCAGGGCCCGGCCATTGTTACTCGTAACTACAACCAACTGGGCATCGAACTTCCGTTCTACCAGTCTCACGGTGTGGCATCCGATAGCTTCCTCGAGCTTGCCGGTGATGCAGCCGAGGGTCTTCGTCTTCCCGCCTCACCTCTTCTGGTGCCGGATTCCCTGCCGGAATCTGATCCCCAGAAAGAGGTGGTTCAGAACTACAAGTCGGAATACGAAGCGCGCTGGGATTCCAAGGTATCGACCTTCGGTGCCTACGCATACGACGGCCTGATGCTGGCTGTCCGCGCGATCGAAGAGGCAGGAAGCACTGATCCGGAAGCCGTTCGCGACGCTCTGGAAAGCATCAGTGGCTACGTTGGTGTGACTGGCGAGTTCAATATGTCTCCTGAGGATCACAACGGTCTTGATGCCGATTCGTTCCGGATTCTGGAAGTCCAGAATGGCGACTGGAAGCTGATCGACTGATCCTATCTGTAACTTGTCTTTCCGCTGACTGATGACTGCCCGTTCCCGAGAGGGTGCGGGCAGTCAGTCAGCCGGTGTTCGACCGGAATCTAGGCTATGTTCTCGGAATTCTTACAGTATCTCTTTACCGGGGTTACTATCGGTGCAACCTATGCATTGATCGCCCTTGGCTTTACCCTCATCTATAACGCCAGCCACGTGATCAACTTCGCCCAGGGCGAGTTCCTGATGATCGGCGGTATGGCGACCGTGTCCCTCACCGCCATGGGCGTGCCCATGATCCTTGCGGTGGTTCTTGCCGTTGTACTGGCCGGAATTCTGGGTATTCTTTTGCAGCGGTTTGCCATTGCTCCGGCAAAGCAGGCAGACGTGGTAACTCTCATTATCATCACCATCGGCGCCTCGATCTTTATCCGCGGTATTGCCCAGATTGTATGGGGTAAGGAATACCACGTGATGCAGAATTTCACGAGTGACGAGCCGATTCAGGTGTTTGGCGCTGTCCTGAACAGTCAGAGCCTATGGGTTTTGGGCATTGGCGCCGTGCTCGTCGTGGCGCTCGTACTGTTCTTCACCAGGACGCTGATCGGTAAAGCGATCCTGGCCACGTCCATGAACAAGGAAGCGGCGCGCCTGGTGGGCATCCGGACACAGATGGTGCTGATGCTGGCGTTCATGGTATCTGCGCTGCTTGGCTCGGTCGCCGGCATTGTGGTGGCCCCGATTACGTTCACCTCTTATGACATTGGCATCATCCTCGGCCTGAAGGGCTTCGTTGCTGCGGCGATTGGCGGTCTGGGCAGTGGTCTGGGTGCGGTTGTCGGCGGGCTTCTGCTCGGCGTGGTCGAGGCAATGTCGGCTGGTTACCTGTCCTCCGACTACAAGGATGCCGTTGCATTCTCCATGATCCTGCTGGTGCTGTTCTTCCTCCCCCGCGGATTGTTTGGTGCCAAAGTAGTGGAGCGTGTCTGATGTTGAATCGTCTTATGCAGTCACGCCTCCGGGGAGTAATGGTCCTCGCGCTGATTCTGATTATTCTTCCTGCCTTTCTCGGTAACCCGTTTCACTATGAGCTGGTTACCCAGATGGCAATTATTGCGGCCACCGTGGTGGGCCTGAACCTTCTGGTAGGCTACGCCGGTCAGATCAGTCTGGGTCACGCCGGTTTCTTTGGCCTCGGGGCCTATTTCACCGGTATCGCAACCGGGACCTACGGATGGCCGTCAGTGCCGGCGCTGCTGGTTGGTGCCGTTGTTGTGGGTATCATTGCCTGGGTGGTCGGGCGACCGATCCTGAGGCTGAAGGGGCATTATCTGTCCATGGCGACCCTCGCCGTCGGTTTTATCATTGCCATTATCCTGAACAACGAGCGTGCTCTTACTGGCGGCCCAGACGGTATGCCGGTTCCGGCGTTTGAGGTGTTCGGCTGGGAATTGAGCACGTTTGGCCAGTACTCCCTGTTTGGTCTTCAGATTGAAGGCTTCCAGGCCTGGTACATCTTCGCCAGTGTGGTCCTGCTGGTGGCTGTCTGGTTCGCGCTGAACCTGATTGAATCGCCGATTGGCCGTGCCTTGCGCTCGGTACACGGGTCGGAAGTTGCTGCCCGCGTCGTGGGTGTGAATACCGCCAAATACAAAAGCCTGGTGTTTGTCATTTCTGCCGTTTACGCCAGCCTGATGGGTAGTCTCTATGCCCACTTTCAGGGCTTCATCACGCCGGCAGTCGCAAGCTTCGAGTTCTCCATTCTGTTCATCACCATGGTCGTGCTGGGCGGCATGGGGTCGACGTTCGGTGTCATTCTGGGCGCCGTCGTGTTGAAGCTCTTGCCTCAGGTTCTGGCCGATTTCCAGGAGCTGGAGACCGTGATGTTTGGTCTGATTCTCATGCTGACCATGATTTTCATGCCGAAAGGCCTTCTGCCTACCTTGACCGCAGTCGTTTCCACGAAACTGGGTAAGAAAAAAGCCGGAGGTGCCGCATGAGTGCACTGGTTGAAGTAAAGGGGCTGGACAAGGCCTTCGGTGGCGTTCATGCGGTTGAGGATGTCAGCTTTGCGGTAGAAGCCGGGCAGGTCTTTTCGGTGATTGGTCCGAATGGCGCTGGCAAGACCACCCTGTTCAATCTGATCACTGGACTGTATACGCCGACGGGCGGCGAAATTCGGTTGAATGGCGAGAGCACGACTGATCTCGAGCCCAACGAGCTCGCCGAGCGGGGCATGTGCCGGACATTCCAGCAGATGCAGATCTGTATGAACATGACCGCCATTGAAAACGTCATGCTCGGTCGTCATCTGAAGCTCAAGAGTAACCTGTTCACCACGTTGTTCCGTCTGCCGGCATTGCGCCGGGATGAGGCGGCCGCGCGTGCGCGGGCTGCGGAGCTTATGGAATATGTAGGCTGCGGGGAGTATCTCGAGACCGAGGCGTCGGCCATGTCCTACGGTGCGCTCAAACGCCTCGAGATTGCCCGGGCACTGGCCGCCGAGCCGCGGATCATTCTCCTTGACGAGCCGGCGGCCGGCCTGAATGCAACCGAGACGGCGGCGCTGGAACAGCTGATCCGGAAGATTGCCGACGAGGGTACGACGGTGATGCTGGTTGAACACGACATGAAACTGGTGATGGGTATTTCCGACCGGCTTCTGGTTCTCAACTATGGCCGCGTATTGGCCGAAGGTACCCCGGCAGAAATCCGCCAGAATCCGGATGTTATCGCTGCCTATCTGGGTGGCTGAGTAAGGAGGCAATTCGAATGACACAGCAAAACACGGGAATTGCGCCTGCCCAGTCACGTGGTGAGCAGGCGATTGGGACCATTGTGCGGGAGCACCAGGCGCTCTGGCGCACGCTTGATCTTCTTGATCAGCTTCTGCACGACATGAACATCAATCAACAGCGTCCGGACGAAAAGCTGTTGACCACCATTTTCGATTACATTCAGCACTTTGCCCGTCGGGTGCACAGTCAGCCCACTGAGATTGTGCTGTACCGGCTGCTCGGAGAAAAGTCTCCGGAGTCCGTGCCGCTTCTGGAAAAGCTCTCCAAAGGCTATGAGATTGGCGATGTGAAAGTGAATGAGCTGCGTCAGCTGCTCAAGGCCTGCATGGAAAAGTGGCCGGAGGGGCGTGAACAGTTCAGTCATGCGCTGGCCCGCTTTAGTGAAGCCCTGCGCAAACACATCCGCAAGGAAGAGGGCGTGGTGATCCCCAGAGCTCGCGATCTGTTCAGCGAGGGGGACTGGGAACAAATCATTGAAGCCCGGGACGTGGAGAACGATCCCCTGTTCGGCGAACGGGTCCGTGATGAGTTCCGGGAGCTTCGCCACCAGATTGTCAGCTATACGCCTGAGCGTTTCGGTGGTCTTGGCCTGAAGCACGAAGAGCGTATGACGGCCCCCCACGAGAAGGAGGAACTGCTGTCCGTCAAAGGCCTGGTGACCTCCTATGGCCAGATCGAAGTCCTCCATGACGTCGATATCAAGATCAACAGTGGCGAGATCGTGTCGCTGGTCGGGGCCAATGGTGCCGGCAAATCAACCTTGTTGATGACCATTTCCGGTCTGCAACCGGTCGATCGTGGCAGTGTGCTGTTTGAGGGCAAGGATCTGGGCAAGGTAGGTACCGATCAGAGGGTCAGTCAGGGCATCGTTCAGGTGCCGGAAGGACGCCAGGTATTCAAGGATCTGAGTGTCCATGACAACCTGTTATTGGGGGCCTACACCCGTGGCCGGACCCCGGAAGTCGCCGAGGATCTCGAGCGAATGTACGGCAAGTTTCCGATTCTCCGGCAGAAGCGTCACAACCTGGCCGGGGAGCTTTCCGGCGGTCAGCAACAGATGCTGGCCATGGGGCGCGCACTGATGGCCCGCCCCCGGCTGTTGCTGCTTGATGAACCAAGCATGGGCCTGGCGCCGCTGATCATCGAAGAGATCTTCAACATCGTCAAGGAGCTGAAAAAGGAAGGTATCACCATCTTCCTGGTTGAGCAGAATGCCTCCCAGGCGCTGGCTCTGGCCGATAGGGGCTACGTCCTCGAAACCGGCCGCGTGGTGATTGAGGGCACCGGCAAGGAACTGCTGAGCAACGAGAAAGTCCGTGAGGCCTACCTGGGCATGTAACGCCAGCTCGTTTTTGAAGCACAAATAAAAGGGGGACAGGTCGCTAAACCTGTCCCCCTTTTATTTGCCTGTGACTTTCTCCCTGGGGTCCAAGACAGGGAGAAAATCTGGCAGCCCGGTTTTACTCGGGCTTCTTGGCAACCAGTGTCAGGATATCGTAGCTCGCAACCATTTCGTCGTTCTGGTTGTGAACCTGTACATCCCAGACCACGACACCCTGTGGGTGCCCGTCCGGCGATGTCCGACCCTGATCGATTTTGCGCTTGCAGGTCAGCCGTGCCCGGATGGTGTCTCCCGGTGCAACCGGCTCGATAAAGCGGAGGGTGTCCAGGCCGTAGTTCGCCAGAACCGGGCCTTCGCCGGGAGAAACGAACAGGCCGGCCGCCGCGGACAGCACAAAGTAACCGTGGGCGATGCGCTTGCCGAACTGGGATTCCCTTGCGGCCAGTTCATCAAAGTGCATGTAGAAATGATCACCGGACAGGCAGCCGAAGTTGACGATGTCCGCTTCGGTGACAGTGCGGCGGTGGGTCAGCAGGGATTCGTTGATCTGCAGATCCTCGAAGTGCCGACGGAACGGGTGAACGTCGTATTCAATCAGTTCGGCACCACGAACGTATTCGCCGGTCACGGCGGCCAGCATCGTGGGCGAGCCCTGGATCGAGGTGCGCTGCAGGTAATGGTGAACTGCACGGATACCGCCCAGCTCCTCACCACCACCGGCTCGGCCCGGCCCGCCATGCTTGAGCATGGGCAGTGGCGAACCATGGCCGGTGGATTCCTTGGCAGCTTCCGCGTTCAACAGGTGCAGGCGTCCGTGGTAGGCCGCCAAGGCTGGAACGATCTTGCCAGCGATGGCCGGATCACGAGTGGTCAGCGTGGTGACCAGGGAGCCACGGCCCTTGGCAGAAAGCGCCAGAGCATCCTCAATGGTGTCGTAGGGAATAACCGTGGCGACCGGGCCAAACGCCTCGATATCGTGGGCTCCACAGCCGCTTTCGGGATTGCGGCACAACAGCAGGTGCGGCTCGATGAATGCGCCGTTTTCGGTGCCTTCGCCAGTTGGCTTGAAGTTGTCATCGCCACCAACTACCAGCTCGCTGGTCTTCAGCAGTTCCTGGATATTGGCTTTGACATCCTCCAGCTGGTCAATGGAGGCCAGTGCCCCCATCCGGACGCCTTCTACGGAGGGGTCGCCCACAGTGACCTTGGACAGGCGCTCCTTGAGCTTGTCACAGACTGCCTCAACCTGATCGCGGGGCACCATGACACGACGAATCGCCGTACACTTCTGGCCGGCTTTGGCGGTCATTTCACGGCCGACTTCCTTCACGAAAATGTCGAATTCCTCGTGCTCTGGGGTGACGTCCGGAGCCAGAATGGCGCTGTTCAGGGAATCCGCTTCGGCATTGAAGGGGATGGAGCGATTGATGATATTCGGGTGATTGCGCAACTTGCGTGCGGTGGCTGCGGAACCGGTAAAGGTCACTACGTCCTGCTCTTCCAGGTGCTCGAACAGGTCGCCGGTGCTGCCGATGATTAACTGCAGGCTGCCTTCGGGCAGGGCGCCGGATTCCTGCATCAGGCGAACCGCCAGTTCGGTGACGTAGCAGGTAGACGTGGCCGGCTTCACGATGGACGGCATGCCTGCCAGGAACGTGGGTGCGAATTTCTCCAGCATGCCCCAGACCGGGAAGTTGTAGGCATCAATGTGTACGGCAACACCACCGCGGGGTACCATGATGTGGGTGCCGGCAAAGTGGTTGTTCTTGCCCAGTGGCACCACCGGTCCCTCGTGGAGGACGTTGCCTGAGGGTAGCTCGCGTCGGCCCATGCTGGCGTAGGAAAACAGGGTACCGAAGCCACCATCAATATCGATACCGTTGTCGCCCTTGCTGGCGCCAGTGTGCATCGACAGTGCGTACAGTTCCTTCTTGTGCTCCTGCAGGTACATGGCCATAGCCTTCAGGGCCAGGGCACGCTCCTGGAAATCCATCGCCATCAGGTTCTTGCCGCCAACCTTACGGCCATATTCAACGGCATCTTTGAAATCAAGGGTATCGTCGTGGGTGTGGGCCACGATCTCGCCATTCACGGCGCTGGGCAGAGCCTTGGCGGCCTGCTCGCCGACCCACTGGCCGGCGATGAAACTTTTCAGGACTGACATTGGAAACTCCGTTCATTTCTGAAAACGTGAAGGCAAGTCCTGTCATACAGGACTTGCCTTTGTCGGGTCTTGATGGGCAGTTGTCGAAAAACGACTTACATTTCGTCGTAGTCGAGAACAACCTTGTCGGAGACCGGGTAGCATTGGCAGGAGAGTACGTAGCCTGCTTCGACTTCGTAATCCTCCAGTGCGAAGTTCTGGTCCATTTCCACTTCGCCTTCCACCACCTTGGCGCGGCAGGTTGAGCAAACGCCGGCTTTGCAGGAGAAGGGCAGGTCTGCGCCTTCCTCGTTGCCGGCGTCGAGAATGCTCTTGGTGTCGCGCACCAGCGGGAAGGTCAGTGACCGACCGTCGGCGATCACGGTGACTTCACTGATGGACTGTGGATCGACCTTGATGTCTGCACGGTCCTTGCGAGCCTGGGGCGCCCCACCAGCCGGGGTAAACAGCTCGAAATGGACCTTGCTCTTGTCCATGCCATGGTGGAGCAGAGAGTCGCGCACTGTCTCGGTCATCAGCTGGGGGCCGCAAATGAACGCCGCGGTCAGGTCCTTGGCATTGATCCAGTGGTCGAACAGCGCATCACACTTCTCGTGGTCGATGCGGCCGTTGTACAGGTCGATGTCCTGCTCTTCGCGGGTGAAGATATAGACCAGGTTGAAGCGCGCCATGTACTCGTTCTTCAGGTCCTGAAGCTCGTCCCGGAACATAGTACTGCTGGTCGCCTTGTTGCCGTAGAAGAGAGTGACTTCACTCTTGGGCTCGGTCTCAAGGGTGGTCTTGATGATGGACAGGATGGGCGTGATGCCACTACCGGCTGCAACCGCGAGATAGTTGCCTTCACGCTCGGGGTCCAGATCCACGGAAAAATGCCCCTGTGGTGGCATGACTTCCAGGGTTTCTCCGGGCTTGAGCTGCTCATTGGCAAACGTGGAAAACACGCCACCGGGAACCTTTTTGATGGCAATCCGGAGATTCTGATCATTAACGCTGGTGCAGATAGAGTATGAGCGGCGGACTTCCTCGCCGTTCATTTTTGTTCTGACCACCAGATGCTGGCCTTGCTTGTAGGCAAACTTGTCTGCCAGGTCATTTGGCAGATCGAAAGACAGTGATACGGCGTTTCTTGTTTCAGGTCTGACCTCTTTGAGGGTCAGTGGGTAGAATTTATTCATGATCGTATCGGCTCTAGATGCATTTGAAATAGTCGAAGGGTTCGAGACATTCCCTGCAACGATAAAGCGCCTTGCAGGCGGTCGATCCAAATTCGCTCACCCGCTCGGTCTCGTGGCTGCCGCAACGGGGGCAGGTGATGACCTCGGGTTCGCCGAGCAGGCTCATTTTGCTGGAGCTGCCCTGGGGCGGTGCGATTCCGAACGCTCTTAGCTTCTCTTTGCCTTCGTCTGTGATCCAGTCGGTGGTCCAGGCGGGGGTCAGCACCTGATTGATCTTCGGATTCCGGAACCCCGCCGCGCGCAGGGCCTCCGAAATCAGTTCTTCAATCAGCTCAGTGGCCGGGCAGCCGGAATAGGTTGGCGTGACATCGACGGACAGTTCTTTCCCGTCCCATCGAACCGCCCGGACAATACCGAGTTCCACGACGCTTACCGCCGGCACCTCGGGGTCCTTAACCTCTTCCAGAAGGGCCCAGATATCTTTCTCGGTCAGCAGATCGGGGCGAGCGTTGGCCGGTACCCGGTCGCTGGCGATCAGGATATCTACCGCTGACCTTGCGTCGGAATCACCATGTTTTGGCATCGGGATAGGCCCTCTGCAGAAACTGCATTTCTGCCAGAATGAAACCAAGATGTTCGGTGTGTTCGCCGTGTTTTCCGCCCATATACATCCAGGCATCTTCGGCGCCGGGAGTCAGGGTGGCCTGAGCGAGAACTTCACTGACCAGACCATGCCAGTCGTTCTTAAGCTGCTCAGGGTCCGGGCCAATGCCGGCCTTCGCCATCAGCTCATCGGTTTCGTCCGGGGTGATCAACTCGCCGGTGAAGCGCCACAGGATATCGATCGCATCCTGCATGCGGCGATGGCTTTCTTCGGTGCCATCACCCAGGCGTTTCACCCACTCGGATGACCGGCGGAGGTGGTAGGTGGCTTCCTTGAGCGCCTTGGCTGCAACGCCGGCAATCCGCTCGTCATTGGCTTCGCTCAGGCTCTTGAGGGTGAAGTAGTGCCAGACATCGAAAAAGAACTGCCGGCCCATGGTGACCGCATAGTCTTCGTTCGGCTGCTCGGTCAGGAGCAAGTTGCGATAGTCATGGGCATCCCGGCGGAAGGCCAGCTTGTCGGCATCC
The DNA here is from genome assembly GCF_030238305.1 of Marinobacter albus. Classification (NCBI taxonomy): domain Bacteria; kingdom Pseudomonadati; phylum Pseudomonadota; class Gammaproteobacteria; order Pseudomonadales; family Marinobacteraceae; genus Marinobacter; species Marinobacter albus. The sequence goes on from NZ_JASSQD010000001.1 coordinate 687,855, forward strand.
CGGCCATCGTCAATCAGCTCAGCGGCATACTCGTACCAGTTGCGGGCCTGGCCGACGAGGTCGAGTGCAACGTTCATCAGTGCCATCTCTTCCTCGAGCGCGGGCGCCTTGCCACACAGCTCGCTAAGGCGCTGGCCAAGAATCATGTCGGAGTCTGCCAGGCGAAGCAGGTATTCTTTGAGTGCTTCAGATTGTGTCATGCCAACGCTCCTTACATGTGTCCGACTTCGTCAGGCAGCTCGTAGAAAGAGGCGTGCCTGTAGATTTTGTCTTCAGAGGGATCGAAAAGGACCTCTTTTTCGTCGGACGCAGACGCGGTGATCGTTTCGGAAGGCACAACCCAGATGCTCACACCCTCACTACGGCGTGTGTAGAGATCGCGGGCATTTTCCATGGCCATTTCTGCATCGGAAGCGTGCACGCTGCCAACGTGCTTGTGATTGAGACCATGCTTGCTGCGAACAAAGACTTCGTATAGGCGCCATTCAGACATAATAGATTCCTCCGATATCAAGCGGCTTCTGCGCGCTGCTTTTGTTTTTTGGCATAGGCGACGGCGGCTTCGCGAACCCAGGCGCCTTCGTCGATTGCTTTCTTGCGAGTGCTGATACGCTCGCGGTTGCACGGGCCGTTACCCTTCAGAACGTCGTAGAATTCCTGCCAGTTGATTTCACCGAAATCGTAGTGGCCGGTTTCTTCGTTCCATTTCAGGTCCGGGTCAGGCGCGGTGCATCCCAGGAACTCAAGCTGCGGCACGGTCTGGTCGATGAACATCTGGCGCAGTTCGTCGTTGCTCTTACGCTTGATTTTCCAGGCCATGGACTGCTGCGAGTTGGGGGATTCGTCGTCATGCGGGCCAAACATCATCAGTGCCGGCCACCACAGACGGTTAATCGCGTCCTGAACCATGGCTTTCTGTTCTTCGGTGCCTTCGCGCATCATGTCCAGCAGGATCTGGTAGCCCTGACGCTGGTGGAAACTCTCTTCCTTACAGATGCGAATCATGGCGCGGGAGTAGGGGCCATAAGAGGTGCGCTGCAGCACCACCTGGTTAACGATGGCGGCGCCGTCGACCAGCCAGCCAACCGCACCCATATCGGCCCAGTTCAGGGTCGGGTAGTTGAAGATGCTGGAGTACTTGGCCTTGCCCTGGTGCAGTTTCTCGATTTCTTCGTCGCGGTCAGCGCCCAGAGTCTCCATGGCGCTGTAAAGGTACAGGCCATGTCCGGCTTCATCCTGGATCTTGGCCATCAGCTGAAGCTTGCGCTTGAGAGTGGGAGCCCGGGTTACCCAGTTGCCTTCCGGCAGCATGCCGACCACTTCCGAGTGGGCGTGCTGGGAAATCTGGCGGATCAGGGTCTTACGGTACCCTTCCGGCATCCAGTTTTTCGGTTCAATTTTCGTTTCCGCATCGACCTTTTCCTGGAACGCGCGCTCTTCGGGCGACATCTCTTCCAAGGTTTTAAGGCGCTTGCTGCCGGTTTCAACGAGCTGGGCGTACATACATTACCTCCGAATCGGGCTTTTTGTTCTGTTGCTCCGTGAACAGTCCTATCCCTGTGAATACTGTGGAACCTTAGCCTAATATTATATGATACTGAATAAATATCAAGAAATGTTTTTGTGTGTCATATCGGCTTTGGCGTGACGATTTAAGGTCCGTATAATTTTGAAAGAAAAGAATAATTTGTTTTTGTCGAGTGATTTTTAAAGTTGCTGGAAATAAGGAAGTCAAAAAATAAAACTAATTGGTTAGAGCTGGGAAGGCTGGCTCGGCCGGGGCGTCACCCGGCCGAGCGCTGGAGAGGTGGGCCGTTATGATTTACGGCGGTCGTGGACCCGTTTTGCCTTGCCTTCAGAGCGGGCAAGACGGTTGGCTTCAACGATCTCGATCCGGGTGCTGATGCCGATGTAGGACTTGATGTGGTGAGCCAGTTCTTTGGCTGCACCCGCGCGGGTCTCCTCACTGTCGGAGGCGTTCGGTTTCAGTTCTGCGCGGATGTCGACACAGTCCAGATTCCCGTCTTTGTAAACCTCGATCTCGTAGTGAGGCGCCAGCGCTTCACACTTGAGAACCTGCTCCTCGATCTGGCTCGGGAACACATTGACCCCGCGGATGATCAGCATGTCATCGCTGCGGCCGGTGATTTTGTCGATACGGCGCATCGGGCGAGCTGTTCCCGGAAGCAGGCGGGTCAGATCACGGGTGCGATAGCGCAGGATCGGCAGGGCCACCTTGGTCAGGGAGGTGAATACCAGTTCACCGTATTCCCCGTCGGGCAGAACTTCGCCGGTTTCCGGGTTGATGATTTCTGGATAGAAATGGTCTTCCCAGATGGTGGGGCCGTCTTTGGTCTCAATGCATTCCATGCCGACGCCGGGGCCCATCACTTCGGACAGCCCATAGATGTCCAGTGCCTGGATGCCGAGCCGTTCCTCGATTTCGGTGCGCATGGCATTGGTCCACGGCTCGGCGCCGAAGATTCCAAGGCGCAGTGGCAGCTTGTGGGGATCGATGCCCTGGCGTTCCATTTCGTCCGCAATATTGAGCATGTAGGACGGGGTCACCATGATGATGTCAGGCTGGAAATCGGTAATCAGCTGAACCTGTTTCTCGGTCTGGCCACCTGACATGGGGATCACCGTGCAGCCAAGGCGTTCGGCGCCGTAGTGAGCCCCAAGACCGCCGGTGAACAGGCCGTAGCCGTAGGACACGTGAACCTTGTCGCCCCGGGAGCCGCCGCCAGCCCGAATGGAGCGGGCAACGACGTCGGCCCAGGTACTGATATCACCCTGGGTATAACCCACCACGGTCGGCTTGCCGGTTGTGCCGCTGGAGGCGTGAACACGGACAACCTGGTCCATCGGAGTGGCAAACATGCCGAACGGATAGTTATCCCGCAGGTCGGCTTTGGTGGTGAATGGAATCTTGGCCAGATCGTCCAGCGAGTTGATGTCCATCGGCTTCAGGCCGATTTCATCAAATGCGTTTCGATAGAAAGGCACGTTGGTGTAGGCATGGACGACGCTCCAGCGCAGACGCTGAAGCTGTTCGTGGCGGAGCTCGTCGATGCTGGCGGTCTCCATGCGGTCAAGTTTGCCAAGTTTTTGTGATGGTAAGCTCATAAGTCTGTCCTGCTTGTTTTTGTGCTTAACGGGAGCGTTGCATCCGAGGGATCAGCCAACGCTGTCGACCCGTTCAATAATCAATGCGATACCCTGCCCGACACCAATGCACATGGTGCAAAGTGCGTAACGTGCCTTCAGGCCTTCTTTGTGGCGGCGCTCGAGTTCATTCAGAGCCGTGGTCACCAGACGAGCGCCGCTCATGCCAAGAGGATGCCCCAGGGCGATAGCGCCGCCGTTCGGGTTAACGTGTTCTGCGTCGTCCGGCAGGCCGAGGTCCCGAGTGACAGCCAGCGCCTGGGCGGCAAACGCTTCGTTCAGTTCGATGACGTCCATATCGGCCAGTTCCAGGCCAGCGGTTTTTAGTACCTTGCGAGTAGCCGGCGCTGGACCGAAGCCCATAATGCGTGGCTCAACCCCGACGGTCGCCATGGCGACCACGCGGGCCCGCGGTTTCAGATTGTACTGCTGCATCGCATCGCTATTGGCCAACAGCAGGGCGCAGGCGCCGTCATTGACGCCGGAAGCATTGCCGGCGGTCACTGTGCCATCGTCGCGGAACGGGGTTGGCAGGGAGGCCAGTTTCTCAAGACTGGTTTTCCGGGGATGCTCGTCGGTGTCAACAATCAGTGGATCCTGTTTGCGTCGGGGCACACTGACGGGTGTGATCTCATTCGTCAGGCGGCCTGCAGCCTGAGCAGCGGCTGTCCGCTGTTGGCTGCGCAGGGCAAACGCGTCCTGATCTTCCCGGGAGATGCCAAAATCAGCGGCAACGTTCTCGGCGGTTTCGGGCATGGAATCGATGCCGTACTGCTTTTTCAGTACCGGGTTGACGAAGCGCCAGCCGATGGTGGTATCGAAAATTTCTGCCTTACGGCTAAACGGAGTATCTGACTTGCCCATGACGAACGGCGCCCGGGACATGGACTCCACACCCCCTGCAAGCATCAGGCTAGCTTCGCCGGTACGGATGGCGCGCGCTGCGCTTCCGACTGCGTCCATGCCAGAGCCGCACAGGCGGTTGATCGTGCTCCCGGGAACGTCGACCGGAAAGCCAGCAAGCAGCAATGACATGCGGGCAACATCGCGATTGTCTTCGCCAGCCTGGTTGGCACAGCCATACAGGACATCATCAATCTTTGACCAGTCCACGCCCGGGTTCCGTTCCATCAGGGCTTTCATCGGAATGGCTCCGAGGTCATCGGCCCGAACGGACGCCAGGGCACCACCATAGCGGCCGACCGGGGTGCGAATGGCATCAACGATGTAGGCGTCTTGCAAGCGAGTATCTGCGCTCATGAGTTTTCCTCCGAATTAATAACAGGGCCGCGGACCTGGTAGGATTTTCCCCGGAACAGGGCAACAGTACGGCCGTCCTGATTGGTTACGGTGATGTCGTAGACGCCTGTTCGGCCACCGCGGGATTGTTCTTCGGCTGTTGCAGTCAATACGTCGCCGACCTTGGCGCCATACATGTAGTCGATGCTGCATCCGGAGGCGACGGTGGCCTTGTCATAGGTGTTGCAGCTAAAGGCAAAGGCGGAATCGGCGAGGGTGAACAGGTAGCCCCCGTGGCAGGAGCCATGTCCCTGAATCATGTCGTCGGTCACGGTCATGCTCAGAACGGCCCGGCCGGGGGCGATGGATTCGATTTTCATGCCCAGGTTCTGACTTGCCCGATCCCGGGCAAACATGGCTTCCGCACAGCGTTCGGCCAGTTGTTGCGGGTTGGTATCGGTCATGCGTAAAACCCCTTGTCAGCATGATGGTTTTTCCGGAGCAGCAAGGCCGGCCGATAGCGGTCTTCGCCGTAGCTGTTCTGGATGTTGGTGAGAACCTGAAATACCCGGCCGTTGCCAAGCCGGTCGCTCCAGCTCAGCGGTCCTTCCGGATAGTTCAGTCCGGCTTTCATGGCCAGGTCGATATCCTCTTTGGTTGCCACCCCGTGCAGCTCTGCATCGGCTGCCTCGTTCGCCAGCATGGCCACCGTGCGCATGACCACAAGGCCTGGGCGATCTTCGATCACGCTCACGGAGATGCCCGCTTTTTGAAGCAGGGCACAGGCATCGGCTCGGGCCTTGTCTGTGGCCTGGTCAGCGACACTAACGGCCAGCCTGGTGGCCTTGCCGAAGTCAAACGCCAGGTCGAACAGCGTCAGGTTGGGCGTGCCTTCCAGTCGGGCGCGCTCGGTCGCCATGCGGCCGTCGGTAAGAGCCAGTACCGCTTCTCCGAACCGGAGTTGCCCGGGCCCGTCCCGCTCAACAATTTCGAGGCCGGCCTCACGGAAGCGCTCAACCAGTTGGGCGGCAGGTCCCGTCTCGCCCTCAACGATCAGTCGTGTGTCATCGCTCTGGCAAGCGGGCTCGGTGCCAGGTTCCGGGCGCTCACTGTCTTCAGTGTAGCGGTAGAAACCCTGGCCGCTCTTGCGGCCGAGACGACCCGCCTCAACCAGTTCCTTCTGAATCAGTGAGGGAAGAAAACGGGTGTCCTGGTAATAGGAGTTGAAGACCGAATTGGTCACGGCATAGTTGACGTCGTGTCCAATCAGATCGGTCAACTCAAACGGCCCCATCCGGAAATTGCCCGCTTCCCGAAGGATGGCGTCCAGGGTCGCCGGGTCCGCCGCCCCTTCCTGGAGCAGTCGAAGGCTCTCAGCGTAGAACGGGCGGGCAACCCGGTTAACGATAAAGCCGGGTGTAGAAGTGGCGAACACCGGTTTCTTGCCCCAGTTTGTCGCGGTGGCGTGGACAATCTCTGCCACGGCATTATCCGTCGCCAGGCCTTTTACCACTTCCACCAGTGCCATCAGCGGTGCTGGATTGAAAAAGTGCATACCTACCAGGCGCTCCGGGTGGCGGAGTTTGGCGCCAAGTGCGGTGACCGAGATGGAGGAGGTGTTGGTGGCAAGGATGGTTTCTTCGTTGCACAGCTCTTCGAGGTCCGCCAGAAGCGTGCGTTTGATCTCGAGATCTTCGACGATGGCTTCAATGACCAGCCCGCTGTCGGCGATTTCCGACAGCGCACTGACCGGATGAATGCGGCCTACAATGGCGTCGAAGGTTTGCTGCTCCAACTTGCCCTTGTCCACCCGGCGCTGCAGTTGTTTTGCGACGCCCGCCCGGCCGGCTTCGGCAGCGCCCTCGCGCTGATCGTGAAGGTAGACCTTGTGACCTGCCTGGGCGGCAACCTGGGCAATGCCAGAGCCCATGGCGCCGGCACCGATGACGGCGATCGCGGTCTGGGTATCAAGTGCCTGAGTCATTTACTTCCCCTTGAAGGTCGGCGTGCGTTTCTCCATGAAGGCGGCAACGCCTTCACGGTAATCCTCGGACCGGCCAGCCATTCGCTGGAGATCTCGCTCAAGGTTGAGCTGCTCTTCAAACGTGTTGCTGGCACTGGCGTGCAGAGCGCGCTTGATCAGGGCCAGACCCTTGGTGGGCTGGGTGGCAAAGTGCCTTGCCAGTTTCATGGTCTCTTCCATCAGCGCCTCGTTATCAACACAGCGCCAGATCATGCCCCAGCTCTCGGCCTGTTCGGCGCCGATCTTGTCGCCCAGCAGGGCCATGCCCTTGGCTCGTGCCATGCCAGCGACCCGGGGTAAGGTCCAGGTGCCGCCCGAATCGGGGACCAGGCCGAGCTTGCAGAATGCCTGTACGAAACTGGCGGAGCGCGACGCGAGCGTTATGTCACAGGCGAGCGCAATGTTCGCGCCGGCGCCGGCAGCAACGCCATTTACCGCGCACAGGACCGGCATGGGCAAGTCTCTCAGGCTGCGCAGGAGCGGGTTGTAATATTTTTCGAGGGACTCGCCGAGGTCGGGAGCTTCCTGGCCCGGGGCAACACTCCGATCAGACAGATCCTGACCGGCACAGAAACCGCGGCCGGCGCCAGTAATCACCAGTACGCGAACTGAGCTGTCCTTGCGTACCTTGCTGACAGCGTCCCGCATCTGCTCGTGCATCTCGACGTTAAAGCTGTTCAGGTTGTCGGGGCGGTTGAGGGTAAGCAGGGCCACACCCTGATCGATTTCGAGAAGAATGCTCGGCTGAGTCATGGCGTTGTCCTATCAATATAGTAAAGGGTGACTTTCGGGGGCACGGTTTAGCGGCCCGTAAAGCGGGGTTTACGTTTTTCCCGGAAGGCGTCGAGGCCCTCCTGCCGGTCTTCCGTGCCAGCGAGTACCGTGAAGGCATGGCGTTCAAAACGCAGGCCTTCGGCAAGATTCATATCATTGGCCTTGCGCACAGATTCCTTGGTGAGGCGAACGGCAATGGGGGCTTTCCGGGCAATGGACTGTCCGATCTGGACGGCCCTCTCCAAGGTTAGTTCGGGTTGGCAGATTTCACTGACCAGGCCGGCCTGAAGGGCACGAGTTGCGCTGATGGGCTCGCCGGTAAGTGCCATGTGCATGGCCAGGGATTCGCCTACTTTGCGCACAAGCCGCTGGGTGCCACCCGCACCCGGCATAATGCCGAGATTGATTTCCGGCTGGCCGAAGCGGGCATTTTCGCCGGCAATGAGAATGTCGGCATGCATGGCCAATTCGCAGCCCCCGCCAAGCGCAAAGCCATTGACGGCCGCGATGATCGGTTTGGAGAAGCGGTCTATGCGCTGCCAGTGCGCGACTCTGGGATCTTCCAGGATGCCGACGAGGTCTCGTGCGGCCATTTCATTGATATCGGCGCCGGCCGCGAATGCCTTTTGGCTTCCGGTAATCACCACGGCCCGAGTGTCAGGGTCGGCCTCGGCGTCATCCAGCGCCCTGGACAAGTTGCCCAGAAGTTCAGTATTGAGGGCATTGAGCGCATCGGGACGATTCAGGGTGAAGACGCGAACCCCGTCCGCGGGTCCGTCGACGAGCAGGTTGTTTGGCATAAGCAATCCGGTGTGGCTTTGTTTTTGTTGGCAGCAGATCTGAGCTACTCGGAATCAGAGTTGCCACCAGGCGATGTTCGATTGACGAAGTGGCCGATTGGGAAAATAAGTATATCTTTTAATTGATACTCGTCAAGAATGCATGGGTCTAACTTTTGTATCACATTGGAAGGAGGGCTGCGTGGTTTTGTTAGTGTCTGATAAATCGATGAAAAATACGTTTTGAGCCAGGTTTAAGGGCGAATTGACCTAACTAAAAGCGGCTTCATGAATCCTGGTTCTGTGAAAAATGCCGCGAAAAACTATAAAGTTATCCAGAAAGTGAATCAGGAATTGTGATTGATTTGCTCGCCACAGCCAGAAAGAGGGAGGGGAAATGCCCAGTTTCAGTATAGAAGGTGTAAAGCCTGTTGTTCATCCGTCCGCTTACGTCCACCCGACAGCGATTCTTATTGGCGATGTCTGGGTGGGCCCGAACTGCTATGTGGGTCCGGCCGCCTCTCTACGGGGTGATTTTGGGCGTATCGTCTTAAAGGAAGGAGCGAACATTCAGGATACTTGCGTAACTCATGCCTTTCCCGGCAAGGATGTGGTTGTCGAGGTAAACGGTCATGTGGGGCATGGCGCCATCCTTCACGGATGCACGGTTGGCGAGGATGCCATGGTAGGGATGAATGCTGTGGTGATGGATGAGGCGGTTATTGCACCCCGATCCATCGTCGGTGCGTGTGCTTTTGTGAAGGCTGGATTTTCATGCGATCCCGGTTCCCTGATTGTAGGCTCTCCAGCCAAGGTGCTGCGGACCCTGAGTGACAAAGAGATTGCCTGGAAGCGGAAAGGGACCGAGGAGTACCAAAGGCTTACGACGCGCTGCCTCGAGACTGTCGAAGAGTGCGCGCCCCTTGCTGAAGCCGACCCGGAAAGGCCAAGGCTCGAAATGAGCGATTATCAGCCCAAACACGAGCAACCTTGAATTCGGTAACCGAACAGGCTTCGCGTCCAGATTTCGCAGTTACTAAAAAAGCCGGGCTTCGCCCGGCTTTTCAGGTTAAGACGGGGCAGGGTTAGCCGTTCCCTTTCTTCATCTCCTCATACTCTTCCTCAAAGAAAAACTTCTCTTCCCCGAACGCCGGCTCCAGCTCGTGCAGCCAGGTGGCGGTTTCGCTGTACTTGGCGAAGAACGGGCGTTGCACCCAGTCGGGGTTTCGGCCCTGAAGGAAGCGCAGGACGAAGACCTTCTCGCCGGCGATTTCCGCGATGCCCTGGATCTCAACCTTGCCCGGGCCTGCGCTCATGGACGGCCCGCGGGCGGTGCGTGCCAGACCGCTGACGCTCTTCATGGCCTCGCGGTAGATCTGGAACGCCTCGGCCAGAGGCACTTCGAAGTAGTTCTTGGCGCCGGTGTCCCGCTCCACAAACATGTAGTAGGGAATGATGCCGAGCTGGACTTCCTTCTTCCACAGCTTGGCCCATGCCTCGGCATCGTCATTGACGTGCTTGATCAGCGGGCCCTGGGCACGGATTTCAGCACCGGTCGCGCGAATGCGGCGAATCGCCTCTTCGGCAATGTCGGTGGTGATTTCCTGCCAGTGGTTGTAATGGGCCATGATGGCGACGTGCTTGCCCGCATCCACGAGTTTGGCAAACAGATCGATCAGCTCGTCTGCATCCTTGTCGGTCACGAAGCGATAGGGCCAGAAGGTCAGCGCCTTGGTGCCGATGCGGATGGTCTGGATGTGGTCGAATTCCGGTTCAAGCAGGGGTTCGAGGTACTGGACCAGGTTCTTGGTCTTCATCACCATCGGATCGCCACCGGTGACCAGCAGATCCGTCACTTCGGTGTGTTCCTGCAGGTAGCCGTGCAGCTTTTCGGCTTCGGTGCTGGCCATCTTCAGGTCTTTATCGCCGACGAACTGCGCCCAGCGGAAGCAGAAGGTGCAGTAGGAGTGGCAAGTCTGGCCCTGGGCCGGGAAGAACAGGACGGTTTCCCGGTACTTGTGCTGAACGCCGTCCAGTACTTCGCCATCAAGCTCCGGCATGTTCATTTCCATCTGCCCGGCCGGATGCGGGTTCAGTTCGTCGCGGATTTCCTTGGCCACCGCCTGGATGTCCTTCTTGTCGGCACCGCTCCGGTGCATCTCGGCCATTCGCTCGTAATGCTCGTCTTTCAGCATGCCTTTCTGCGGAAAGACCAGTTGGTAAATCGGGTCGTTGGGAACCTTGTCCCAGTTGATCAGCTCGTTGATCACGTACTCATTTACCCGGAAGGGCAGCACGCTGGCCACGACCTTCATTTCGAACAGGGTTTCTTCGGGGAGGTTCTGGATGATCTCGATCTTGTCGAGCTGTCGGTCGGTGTAGACCTTGAAGCGCCGTTCTTCGAATTCGGTTGTGGGAATCCGATTCGGAAAGGTGACGATGGAATTCATAGATCGCCCTCTGAGTTGAGTGCCAATAGACAGGAGCGTGGGATTACCATCACTCCGCTGGTTAAAAAACGGGCAGGGGAGTATACATAAGTTGGTCTTTCTTTTCAGGTCTAATTAAAAAACCGTGTGCGACTCGAGGGTTATCGGCATCTTGTAAGCGAAAAAGTGCAGAAAATCGGCTAAATATCGCTAAAAGTCGTGATAGGTGCGGGTGAGCAATTTTTAGTGTGTGAACTAAATGCTCTTTGGTAGGAATACTACGACCTTGGTCTGAATATGGTTGTTTGATGGTCTAAATACAGTCATTATTCCGTAAGTAATCGCAAGTTATTTCATTTCAAGGGATTGGAATGCCTGTTTAGTTGAGCGTGCTAACGATAATGTAGTAAAAATACTACGTAAAGGCGGGGATCCCTCAGTTCCGGACGAGACCGGGTGCCCAGGGCCAAAAGCCGTTAACTTACAGGGTGATCGGGCGTGAATCGGACAGGAAAAGTGGGAAAGCTGTTCTATGCTTGATGGAGGTTCTGCGCGCTGTCTTGCGGCGCCACTGTCACGCGGATACACCCATAACAATGTCACGCGGATACACCCATAACAATACTCTGCAATCTATCGCAGCTAATCGACACCGCACGCGCCTGGCTGCTGATCGTGGCCCGCGCTGCACTCTTTGATGCCAAGGGGAGGGTTTGATGTACCAGGACGATGATCCCATTGAAACCAGTGAATGGCTGGACGCGCTCGAGTCTCTGATCGAGCAGGAAGGCGTTGACCGGGCCAAGTATATTCTCGAGAGGCTGTCCGAGCGGGCAAGCCGAGATGGCACCGAGCTGCCTTACTCCATTACCACGCCGTTCCGTAACAGCATTCCGGTGACTCAGGAAGCGAGGATGCCGGGCGACCTGTTTATGGAGCGTCGTATCCGGTCGCTCATTCGCTGGAATGCCATGGCGATGGTGCTTCGAGCCAATCAGCGTCCTGGCGAACTGGGCGGGCACGTCTCCTCCTTCTCCTCTGCGGCCACGCTCTACGACGTCGGATTCAACTATTTCTTCCACGGCGGTGACGAAAAGCGGGAATCGGATCTGGTCTATTTCCAGGGCCACTCTTCCCCCGGCATCTACGCCCGGTCCTATCTGGAGGGCCGGTTTGAAGAGGAGCAGCTGGATAAATACCGGGAAGAGGTGGACGGCACAGGCCTTTCCTCGTACCCGCATCCGTGGCTGATGCCGGACTACTGGCAGTTCCCGACCGTTTCCATGGGCCTCGGCCCCATTCAGGCCATTTACCAGGCCCACGTCATGAAGTACCTGCACAGCCGCGAGCTGATTGACATGGGCGAGCGCAAGGTGTGGTGCTTTGTCGGTGATGGTGAATGCGATGAGCCGGAAACCCTGGGCTCCATTTCCATGGCGGGCCGGGAAAACCTGAGCAACCTGATCTTTGTTGTTAACTGCAATCTGCAGCGGCTGGACGGCCCGGTACGGGGCAATGGCAAGATTATCCAGGAGTTGGAGGGTATCTTCCGGGGTGCCGGTTGGAACGTGCTCAAGGTTGTCTGGGGCCGGATGTGGGATCCGCTGTTCGAGAAAGACAAAGACGGACTGATGCAGCGCGTGATGGACGAAGCCGTCGACGGCGATCTGCAGAACTTCAAGAGCAACGGCCCGGCGTATACCCGCAAGAACTTCTTCGGCAAGTACCCTGAGCTGTCCAAGCTGGTGGAGAATCTGTCGGACGAAGACATCAACAAACTCAACCGCGGCGGGCACGACCCGTACAAGATCTACGCGGCCTATCACAAGGCCGTGCACGATCACGGTAACCGGCCGACCGTTATCCTGGCCCATACCATCAAGGGGTACGGTTTCGGTACCGCCGGTGAGGCCCAGAACACTGCGCACTCCCTGAAGAAACTGGATCTGGATCAGCTCAAGGCGTTCCGTGACCGGTTCGGGGTGCCGTTGAAGGACGAGGAACTCGAGGAAGTTCCGTATTACCGTCCTGCCCCGGACAGCCCGGAAATGGTATACATGAAAAAGCGCCGGCAGGAACTGGGGGGCTTCTACCCGAAGCGTCGCAAGGATTGCCAGCGCCTGGAAACGCCGCCCCAGGACACCTTCAAGGCCCTGCTGGAAGGCTCCGGTGAGCGTGAGATTTCGACCACGATGGCCTTCGTTCGCATGTTGACGGCACTGACCAAGGACAAGCGGATTGGCAAGCGCGTCGTTCCGATTGTGCCCGATGAGGCGCGAACCTTTGGTATGGAGGGGATGTTCCGTCAGTTGGGGATCTACACCTCCGAAGGCCAGAAGTATGTGCCGGAAGACCGTGACCAGATCATGTACTACAAGGAAGATAAAAAGGGCCAGATCCTCGAGGAGGGGATCAACGAGGATGGCTCCATGGCGGCCTGGATGGCAGCGGCCACGTCCTACAGCACTAACAATTTCCCGCTGGTGCCGTTTTACATCTTCTACTCCATGTTCGGTTTCCAGCGGGTCGGTGACCTGGCTTGGGCCTCCGGTGACATCCAGGCGCGTGGCTTCCTGATCGGCGGCACAGCCGGTCGTACCACGCTCAACGGTGAGGGCTTGCAGCACCAGGATGGTCACAGCCATATCCTGGCCCAGACCATCCCCAGTTGTAAGGCCTACGATCCCGCGTATGGCTATGAGATGGCGATAGTTGTGCAGCATGGCATCAAGGAAATGTTTGAAGACAACCAGAACGTCTTCTACTACTTGACCATCGAAAACGAAAACTACCAGCAGCCGGCGATGCCCAAGGGCAAGAAAGTTGAGGACGGTATCATCAAGGGCATGTACCTGCTGGACTCGATCGAAACCAAGGGTCGCAAGAAGACGCCGCGGGTCCAGTTGCTGGGTTCCGGTGCCATTCTGAACGAGGTCCGGGCTGCAGCGGAGCTGCTGCAAGAGGACTTCGGTGTTGCCAGCGACGTCTGGAGCGTCACCAGCTTCAATGAACTGGCCCGTGATGGCCTGCACGTTGAGCGCTGGAATCGACTGCACCCGGATGATTCGCCGAAGAAGGCCTACATCACAGAGTGCCTGGAGAAGCAGCAGGGGCCGGTGGTGTCCTCCACCGACTACATCAAGCTGTTGTCCGAGCAGGTGCGCGCCTACATTCCCAAGACCTACCTGACCCTGGGCACCGACGGTTTCGGCCGGAGTGATACCCGTGAGAAGCTGCGCAGCCACTTTGAGGTGGACCGCTATCATGTGGCGGTCACCGCACTGACCGCTCTGGCACGGGATGGAGAGGTCAAGAATGACGTGGTTCTCGAAGCCATGCGGAAGTACGGAATCGATCGCAATAAAACGAACCCGGTGCTGAGCTAAGGAGACCGCCATGAGTGAGCAGGAAATCAAGGTTCCGGATCTCGGCGGTGCGGACGAGGTCGAGGTTATCGAGATCATCGTCAGCAAGGGGGATTCGGTTGAGGAAGAGGATCCCATCCTGACGGTAGAGTCCGACAAGGCGTCGGTCGAACTGCCGTCCCCGGGCGCCGGCAAAATCACCAGCATTACGGTGAAGGTTGGCGACAAGGTTAAGGAAGGCGATGTCGTCGGGACCATGGAGGCCGACAGCGGTGACTCGGGCTTGGACGAAGAGGCCGAGGACAAGCCCGACGAGAAGTCCGAGGAAGCGCCTGAGGCCAAGTCCGAGGACGAGTCTGAAAAAAGCAAACCGGCACCGAAAAAGTCCGGTGGGTCCCGGAAGGAAACCGTCAAGGTTCCGGCGCTCGACGGGTTCGATAACGTGCCGGTTATCGAGATCAATGTCGCCGAGGGTGATTCCATTGATGCCGACGATCCGCTGGTGACTGTCGAGTCCGACAAGGCGACCATGGAGATCCCTTCGCCCTTTGCCGGCAAGGTTGGCAAGATCCTGGTGTCCGACGGCGACAAGCTCTCCGAGGGCGATGATCTGATTGAGATGACCGTCGAGGATGAGGGAGGAGAGTCCGAAGGCGAGGTCGAATCAGAGGCGGAGCAGCCAGCGTCCAAAGACCAGGGCAAGTCTGAGGACAAGCCCAGGAAGCAGGAGGAGGCGCCGCAGCCCCAGGGCGCGACCTATGAACCGCCGGCGCCGGGCACGAAGGTTCACGCCGGCCCGGCCGTCCGTAAACTGGCCCGAGAGCTGGGTGCGGATCTGACCCGCGTCAAGGGCTCAGGGCCCAAGAGCCGGATCCTCAAGGACGACGTTCAGGCCTACGTGAAAAGCCAGTTGCGGCAGGCTCAGCAGGGCGGTGCGGTAGGCGCCGGTTCTGGAATTCCGGGCGTGAAGCTGCCTGATTTCAGCCAGTTCGGCGATATCGAGAAGGAAGCGATGTCCCGCATGATGGCGGCGACAGCCACCAACATGCAGCGAAGCTGGCTGAACGTGCCTCACGTTACCCAGTTCGAAGATGCGGATATCACCGACATGGAGGATTTCCGCAAGGCGCAGAAGGCGGCCGGCGAGAAAAAAGGCGTGAAGATGACGCCCCTTCCTTTCCTGCTGAAAGCCTGCGCTACCGCGCTGGCGGCGTTGCCACAGTTCAATGTCTCCCTGGACATGGACAGGAAGGAAGTGATCCGCAAGAAGTACATCCACATTGGCATTGCCGTGGACACGCCTAACGGGCTGATGGTTCCGGTAATTCGTGATGTGGACAAGAAAGGGCTCTGGGAGCTCGCGGCGGAGAGTGCCGATCTGGCTCAAAAAGCCCGTGACAAGCAGCTCAAACCTGCGGAAATGCAGGGTGCCTGTTTCACAATCACCAGTCTCGGTGGTATTGGTGGCACCGCGTTCACACCGATCGTGAATACGCCGGAAGTGGCGATCCTGGGCGTTTCCAAGGCAGCCATGAAGCCGGTTTGGGATGGCAAGGCCTTCCAGCCCCGGTTGATGCTGCCGTTGTCGCTGTCCTACGATCACCGTGCGGTGAACGGGGCGGACGCGGCGCGTTTCACGACGTTGCTGAGCCAGTTGCTGGGGGATATCCGGTCCCTGTTACTGTAACAGGCGATGGGCTCCGGCATTTTCCGGAAGTGAAAAAGCCGGGAGGGCATGACGCCCTCCCGGCTTTTTTTGTGTGGTCGGAATTCAGTTGGCGAAGAACATCCAGTCAAAGTAATCGTGCAGGTCCTGCATGGTTGCCGCTTCGTAAGGCTGGGTCAGTTCAAACAGCAGGTTCTGGTCTTTGGCTTTTTTCATCGTGTCACCTCATTGGTTAATAAGCTGAACAGGGCGGAGTGTCTCCGTCGCATTCCTTGCAAGGTATTTAAAGCATCAGCCATGCCAAAAAGGTCCAGCTGCTAAGTTTCTGAATTTATTAGTATGAAGTTTGGCGTAGCGTAGGGTGCGAGGGTGGTATGGTTCAAGACGGTGCCGTTTGCACCGGGATGGAACGAAAAAGCCCCGGCAAATGCCGGGGCCTTCCCTGAGTTAACTTCTAAAGGAGCTTAGAAGTTGTACTGCGCGGCAAACAGGATGCGGCTCGCATCGCCGTCGGTGCCATCAACGTTTTCACGGTCCAGCAGTGCGTATTCGACACCCATCATGACGTTCTTGACTGGTGTCCACTGGTAGTTGGCCATGATCGCAGAGTTGGTTTCACTCTGGTCAGCGACTGCAACGCCATCGGCTTCCGCGTCGTCCCAGTCAACGGTGACCATGCCGTAGCCGACGTTGATGCTGCGACCGCCGCCCAGGCTGATGCCGGTGCCAATGGTGCCGCCGTAGCCGGTGATGGTTTCGACATCACCAGAGGCTGGGTCAACATAGGCGCTGGCGGCACCGAAGTTCTCACCAGAGCGGTACAGGTAGCTGTTCGCGCCGTCAGTGTAGGACAGGCTGCCCTGGATGGTGAACATATCGGTCAGCGCGATCTTACCTGCGACGAAGGTCGCGAAACCGAAGGACGATTCATCGTTGGTGCCGTCGTCATAGCCCACCTGATGTGCCAGGACGGCTGCGGAGTACGACAGGCCGCCGGCGGAATCTTCCAGGCGAGCCGTCAGCGACGGCATGGACTGCTTCTGAATGCCGTTGGCTGCATCTGTTACGAAGCTGGAGCGCGGATCCTCAAGGGAGAGTGACAGCGGACCAGTGGTGTAACGAACCTGGGGGATGCGGCTCTGGTAGCCTGCTACGCCCGGAAGCGAGTCGAAGTCGAGGGTTGAGGTGTTGCCGACGAAACTGGTGTAGTTCGACCAGGTCTGACCGGCCAGAACGTTCATGTAGGAGCCGTAAGCGTGACGCAGACGGAGGCTGCCGCCGCCACCACCACGGAAGTCACCTTCCACGTTGACCATTACGCCTTCGGGGCTGGTGGCCTTAACGCCGATCCGGCTCTGGAAAGCGTCAGCGCCGAAGTGACCTTCGGCCGCGTTGTCGTTACCTGCGAGACCAGCGTAGGAGCCCGAACGGGTACTGAGCGCCTGGTTACTGTCGATATCGTAACTGGCGTTCAGGCGCGCGTAACCATAAACGGCCATGTCGTAATCGCCAGCGGTGAAGCTGACGGCGCCGGCTTGTCCAGCCACGCCCAATACTGCTGCTGCTGCCGTCGCACGAATTGCCGTTCTTAATTTGTTGCTTTGCATCGTTGTTGTCTCCACACATTATTGTTGTTGGACCCAGAAACAAGGTAGTTACGAATTTGTGACAATTCAAATGAATTCACACATTATTTAGACGAATGTCTATAGCCGCTTTTCCTTGTTTGACAGACATCTGCGGTTGATTAATTGGCGTACAATCGTTCCATGACCTCCGAAAGTACATATCTGCAAGACACCACTTTCGCGTTTCTCGACATCGAAACGACGGGAGGCAACTCTTCGCGTGACCGGATTACCGAGATTGGTATTCGTTTCTGGCGTGCCGGAGAAGCGGTTGGGGAGTGGCAGACCCTGTTGAATCCCGAGACTCGTATCTCCCGGTTTATAGAGAACTTTACGGGCATTTCCAATGAGATGGTATCGGACGCCCCGTTGTTCGCAGATGTTGCCGACGACCTGGAGGCGCAACTCGAGGGCACGGTGTTCGTTGCTCACAACGCCCGTTTTGACTACGGCTTTATCAAATCCGAGTTTCGCAGGCTGGGGCGCGTATTCTCGGCCAGGGTGCTGTGCACGGTAAAGTTGTCCCGCCGGCTTTACCCGGAATTTCACCGGCACAACATGGATGCCCTGATTGAGCGCCATGGGCTGGCCCGGGTGCAGCGTCACCGGGCCATGGGGGATGTCGAGGCGATGCTGTCGTTTTTCCTCCATGCCCGGATGGACAAAGGCGATGGGCGACTGGAGCAGGCAATCGGGGACCTGCTCCAGCGCCCAAGCATTCCCTCGCACCTGCCCCTGGATACGCTTAAGGACCTGCCGGTGGGGCCCGGTGTGTACCGGTTTTACGGTGAGAATGATGTGCTGCTCTATGTTGGCAAAAGCACCAGCATCGCCCAGCGGGTCGCTTCCCATTTTTCCGGAGATCACAACACCAGTCGCGGTGTACGGATGTCCGAGAGCCTCCGCAGGGTGGACTGGACCGAAACCGCCGGAGAATTGGGCGCGCTGCTGTTGGAGCTCAAACAGATCAAGACTTTGAAGCCGATGTTCAACCGTCGGTCCCGCGCTGCCAAAAACCTGGTGAGTATCGAGTTGAGCGAAAACGACGAAGGTTTCCTACAGGCGCGTCTGGTTCGGGAGATCGAGCCGCACCGGTTGGGTGACTATTTCGGTTTGTTCCGAAGCAAACGTGACGCCGAACGTGCGCTAAGCGGCATCGCCACGAAAAATGACTTGTGCAACCGCCTGCTGGGGCTGGAGCCTGATCATGCTGGCGCCTGTTTCCAGCGGGCACTCGGGCGCTGCAAGGGGGCCTGTGAAGGGCAGGAGGATGTGACCCGTTATAATCTTCGAACCCAGATCGCGTTCCACAGTTTGCGTTTGCAGACCTGGCCATGGAAAGGGCCGGTAGGCGTGGTCGAGCGCGACCGGTTGGCCGGGCGAACCGACATCCTGGTGGTCTATAACTGGATGCATGTCGCAACGGTGCATGAGGAGAGTGATGCCCATGAACTGTCCCTGCGAGGCCAGGCGGTCACGTTTGACCTGGATTCCTACAAGCTTCTCATCAAGGCGTTGATGGGGCGGGATGGCAGGGATCGGAAAATTATTGAATTGCCGGCGGTCGGTGAACCGGATGTTCTTATGCCCTGAGTGGCGTATCATAAAAGATGCATCCGCATACGTACTTACTTGCCCGGTGCGGTAACTTTACTATCGTAGTGCGTCCAACCGCGATTCCCGAGAGAGATTTATGAACAGAGAGCCCGTCACTCGCGAACTTTTCAATGAAGTCATGGTCCCCAATTACGCCCCCGGTTCAATCATTCCGGTTCGAGGCGAAGGCTCCCGCATCTGGGATCAGGAGGGTCGGGAATTCGTCGATCTCCAGGGCGGCATCGCGGTAACCTGTCTTGGGCATACCCATCCGGGTCTTCTCGGGGCATTGCAGGACCAGGCAGAAAAACTCTGGCACCTGTCCAATGTTATGACTAACGAGCCGGCGCTGCGTCTTGCCAAGACGCTGTGCGACCTCACCTTCGCCGAGCGTGTGTTCTTTGCAAACTCGGGCGGCGAAGCCAACGAGGCGGCATTCAAGCTGGCCCGTCGCTATGCCTGGGAGCATTACGGGCCCGAAAAGAACGAGATTATTTCCTTCAAGAATGCTTTCCACGGTCGCACCCTGTTCACCGTCAGTGTCGGTGGGCAGCCCAAGTATCTCGAAGGTTTCGAGCCGGCACCCGGTGGCATTCACCACGCTGATTTCAATGATCTGGAATCTGTGAAGAAGCTGATCTCTAAAGAGAAGACCTGTGCTGTGGTGGTCGAGCCGATTCAGGGTGAGGGCGGAGTCATGCCCGCGGATCCGGAATTCCTGAAGGGGCTGCGCCGACTGTGTGACGATAACAACGCCCTCCTGGTTTTCGATGAAGTCCAGTCCGGTGTGGGCCGGACCGGGCATCTGTACGCCTACGAAATGTATGGCGTGGTCCCCGATATCCTGTCCAGTGCCAAAGGATTGGGCGGTGGCTTCCCGGTTGCTGCCATGTTGACCACCGCCAAGGTGGCGGCCAGCCTCGGTGTGGGCACCCACGGCAGCACTTATGGCGGCAACGCGTTGGCCTGTGCCGTCGCGCAGAAAGTCGTCGACACGGTCAGTCAGCCAGATATTCTGAAGGGCGTGAAGGCCCGGTCGGATCGCCTGCGCAAGGGCATGATGGACATCGGGGAACGCTATGGCGTGTTCAGCGAGGTTCGTGGTGCGGGCCTGCTGCTGGGTTGTGTGCTGACCGAAGCGTGGAAGGGCAAGGCCAAGGATTTCCTCAACGCGGGTCTTGATGAAGGGGTGATGGTACTGGTGGCTGGCCCGAACGTTGTCCGTCTGGCGCCTTCGCTGATCATTCCGGAATCCGACATTGAAGATGCGCTTGAGCGCTTTGAGACGGCGGTGAAGAAGCTGACGGCGTAAGGAGTCAATATGTGGCTTGTACGTCCGGCGCAACCGGCTGATTTGGAACAGATACTCGAGATCGCGGGCACCCAGGGTGCCCGCCTTTCCTCGACCCTGCCCAAACAGTCGGAGGCCCTTGCGCAGAAAATAGAGCACTCCCTGGCGTCGTTTGCCGGCAAGGTTCCGGCCAGCGAGGCGCCGAGATTTCTTTTCGTTCTCGAGAATACGGTCACCGGGTCCGTGGACGGCACGGCTGGCATTGATGCCCGTGCAGGCAACGGCCAGCCGTTCTACAACTATCGGCGCGATGCCCTGATTCACGCTTCCCACGAGCTGGGTGTGTCGCGCCGTGTTGAGGTGCTGTATCCTTCCCACTCCCTGACCGATCAGACCCTGCTCTGCTCCTTCTCCATCCGCCCGGAACTTCGCAACACCGACGCATTCGAGCTGTTGTCACGTGCCCGGATACTGTTCATTGCCGAGCATCGGGACTGGTTTTCATCGCGGGTGGTCGTTGAGATTCAGGGTGTGCAGGCAGACGATGGCAGTGTGCCATTCTGGGACAGCCTCGCCCGGCACTTCTTCAACATGGATTTTGAGACCGCGGATCAGTACTCGGCCGTGTTGAGCAAGACCTTTATTGCCGAACTGATGCCGCCCAATCCGATCTACGTAACCTTACTGACCGAAGAGGCCCAGTCGGCTCTGGGACAGGCCCATACTTTGACGGCGCCGAATTTCGAGTTGTTGCAGCGCGAGGGCTTTCATGCCGGTTGCTACCTCGATATTTTCGACGCCGGGCCGGTGCTGGAGGCCCGTACGGATTCGCTTCGCACCCTGGTGACCAGCCATCGCAAAACCCTGCATGGCCGGCATGACGAAGCCGGAGACCTCTGCCTCATTGCCGCCGGCGAAGCTTCAGACTTCCGGTGCGCATTAACGCACGTGGAAGAAACCCTGGACGACGAACTCAAGGTGTCAGTGAAAACCTGGACGTTGCTGGGCAAGACTGCCGGCGACGCGGTAAGGATTGCGCCTTTATGACGACACCAACCCGGAAGGAGGGCGTTACATGCTGGTGATTCGCCCGCTCCAGGAAAACGATCTTGATGATCTTTACACCATGGCGCAGAACGCCGGGAAGGGGCTGACTACCCTGCCAGCAGATCGCGAACTGCTGCAGAAAAAGATTGCCCATGCCCGGGAAACGTTCAATCAGCGCTGTGCGCCGGAAGCCGGCCTGTACCTGTTTGCGCTGGAAGATACCGAGAAGAAGAAAGCCGTGGGTATCAGCGGTATTCAGGCGAGGGTCGGGCTGGACGAGGTGTTCTATAATTACCGGCTGAGCGTAACGGTGAACGCCTCCAGAGAATTGGGGGTTCACGTGCGGACGCCCACTCTGCATCTTTCCAACGACATGACCGATACCAGCGAAATCTGCTCGCTGCTGTTGTCCGATGAATACAAGGGCGGAGGCTGCGGTCTTCTGCTGTCGCGTTGCCGGTTCATGTACCTGGACGAGTTCCGCAAGCATTTCTCCGAGAAGGTTTTTGCCGAGATGCGTGGGGTATCCGACCAGCATGGCCGCAGTCCCCTGTGGGATGCCTTGGGCAGCAAGTTCTTTGACATGGAGTTCAGCGAGGCCGATATGCTCTCGGGGCTTGGTAATAAGGCCTTCATCGCCGAACTCATGCCCAAGTACCCAATCTACCTGCCGATGCTGCCGGACTCTGCCCGCGCCGTGGTTGGTCGCGTGCATGAGAATACCGCACCGGCGCTCAGGATGCTCCAGGCGGAAGGTTTCAACTTCAACGGCATGGTGGATATCTTCGATGGTGGGCCGGTGGTCGAGGCGTTCGTGCATAACGTCCGGACGGTAAGGGATTCCGTGAACCGGTACGCGATGATCACACAAAACCCCGTTGACCTGGATGTGCCTGCCCGTGAGCGGGTGATGGTGTCCAACCGCTCGTTCAGGGATTTTCGTGTGACCACGATACCGGCCAGCTGCATTGGCCCCGATACCGTCAAGATGCCTCCGGCGGTGGCCGAGGCGCTGCAAGTGGAGTCCGGTGATCCGGTCCGACTGGCACCGTTGAAAGACAATGGTCCTCTGCCCATTAATACTTACAGAGGGCAAGACAAAGCGGACGACAGGGTTCGGGAACATCGCAGCCGTTCCTCGAAGAGCTGAGGCGCAGCTCGTCGCCGCATTTCCAATCTACAGAATTCCAGTACCGGGAGGTGCTTTGATATGGCAAACCTGACAGGCGAACTTTTCATAGATGGATTATGGCTTCAGGGTCATGGTGCCTCGTTTGAGTCGATTCAGCCCGTTACCGGAGAAACCGTATGGGATGGCAATGGTGCCAACCTGGAGGATGTTGATGCCGCTGTCCGTGAGGCCAGGAACGCGTTTCTGAAATGGCGGCGGAAAAGCTTTGCGGAACGCCAGGCAGTGGTCGAGGCGTTCGGTGCCCAGCTTGAGGCCCACAAGGAGGAACTGGCACATCAGATCGGTCTCGAGACCGGTAAGCCGCTTTGGGAATCCCGTACGGAAGTTGCCGCCATGATCGGCAAGATCGCCATATCCGTGAAGGCCTACAATGATCGCACCGGGCATTCCGAATCCGAGGTGGCCGGCGGCCAGGCCGTTTTGCGCCACCGTCCTCACGGTGTGGTCGCGGTGTTCGGCCCCTACAACTTCCCCGGGCACCTGCCGAACGGGCACATTGTGCCTGCCTTGCTGGCGGGTAACACCGTGGTCTTCAAGCCCAGCGAGCTGACGCCCGGCGTCGCGGAAATGACGGTCAAGCTGTGGGAAAAGGCCGGTATACCCGATGGTGTGGTTAACCTCGTGCAGGGGGCGTCGGATACCGGGAAATCCCTGGCCGGCCATCCCATGATCGACGGTCTGTTCTTCACCGGCAGTTCCACCGTCGGGCACCTGCTGCACGAACAGTTTGGCGGCCAGCCGGAAAAAATCCTGGCGCTGGAAATGGGGGGCAATAACCCTCTCATCGTTCAGGACGTTTCGGACATCGACGGGGCGGCGCACCACGCGCTGCAATCGGCGTTTCTCTCTGCTGGCCAGCGGTGCACCTGTGCCCGCCGCCTGTTGGTACCGAAAGGGAAGAAGGGAGACGAATTCCTGAACCGACTGGCGGAGTTGTGTGGCCGGATCCAGGTTGGTGAATTTGACGCTGATCCTCAGCCGTTCATGGGCTCGGTCATTTCCCCCGAGGCCGCGGAGAAACTTCTGGCGGCCCAGGCCAGCATGCTGGAGAAGGGCGCGAAATCCCTGCTGGAAATGAAACAGGTCAAGCCGGATACCGGGCTGCTGACGCCGGGTATCGTGGATGCGACCGGCCTGGACCTGAGCGATGATGAATTTTTCGGACCGTTGCTGACGGTCTATCGTTACAAGAGTTTCGATGGGGCCCTGGAGCTGGCCAACGACACCCGTTACGGGCTGTCTGCCGGTATCCTGACTGACGATCGGAAACTGTATGAACGGCTCGCGGAAGAGGTGCGCGCTGGCATCGTGAACTGGAACCGGCCGTTGACCGGTGCCAGCAGTGCCGCGCCGTTCGGTGGCGTGGGTGCCAGCGGTAACCATCGCCCCAGTGCTTATTACGCGGCGGACTACTGCGCGTGGCCAATGGCCTCGCTGGAAGCTCGCAAGAGTGAGGTGCCGGACAGTCTTGCGCCCGGCCTCAATTTCGACAAATAAGAACGGAACCGACAGCGATGGTGAAGCACGCGGTAGAAGCAAATTTCGACGGTCTGGTCGGCCCCACCCACAACTACGCGGGGCTTTCCTGGGGTAACGTTGCCTCAAAATCGAATGTGCGAGCAGAGTCCAATCCGAAAGAGGCAGCGCTCCAGGGCCTGGCAAAAATGAAGCGCCTGGCAGATCGGGGTTATGTGCAGGGAGTTCTGCCTCCACACGAGCGCCCGCACATTCCGACTCTCAGGAAGCTTGGCTTCGAAGGCACCGACAGCCAAATCCTTGAAAGCGTGGCCAAGGCCAGTCCATCAATTCTGGCCGCGGTTTCGTCCGCCTCGACCATGTGGACCGCCAACGCCGCGACGGTTTCTCCGAGTGCTGATACCCGCGACCATCGGGTTCATTTTACCCCGGCAAACCTGAGCGCGAAGTTTCACCGTTCTATTGAACATGTGGTCACCGGGCGGTCGCTGAAGTCAATCTTCGCGGACGAAGGCTATTTCGCACATCATCCGGCGCTGCCGTCAGTCGGGCAGTTTGGGGATGAAGGGGCGGCCAACCATACCCGGCTGTGCGGTCGTTACGGAGAGCCCGGGGTTGAACTCTTCGTTTACGGCCAGATCGCCTTCAATGAACAGGCGCCGGCGCCAAAGAAATTTCCCGCCCGCCAGACCCTGGAAGCCTCGCAAGCCATTGCCCGACTGCATGGGCTTAAGGATCAGAATGTTGTTTTTGGCCAGCAGAACCCGGAAGCCATCGACGCCGGCGTGTTCCACAACGACGTGATTGCCGTGGGCAATGGCAACACGTTGTTCTACCACGAGATGGCTTTTCTCGAGGAAGAGCAGGTGCTCGCGGGTATTCGTTCCCGGCTGACCGGGACCGAGCTGGAAGCCGTTCGGGTCACCAGTGCCGAGGTGCCCATTGAGGATGCGGTGGCCTCCTACCTGTTCAACAGCCAGTTGTTGAATACTCAGGATGGCATGTTACTGGCGGTGCCGGGGGAATGTCGGGAAGTGACGTCGGTCAGTCGGTACCTGGACGAGCTGGTTAACTCCGGCGGCCCGATTACCTCGGTGGAAGTGTTTGATGTGAAACAGTCCATGCGTAATGGAGGCGGACCGGCCTGCCTGCGATTGCGGGTGGTGCTGTCCGATGATGAGCTGCAGGCCATGCATCGCGGGGTTCTGCTGACCGATGCCTTGTATGAGCGCCTGACGACCTGGGTGAAAGCCCACTATCGGGACCGGCTCTCACAGGAAGACCTGGCGGATCCGATGCTGCTCCAGGAAGTGCGCAAGGCCCTCGACGAGTTGACCGGTATCCTCGGCCTCGGATCGATCTACGATTTTCAGCTCTAGGCCGCGATCGAAGACGTCAGCATGTCCATGGTGTGGCGAATCAGGGCATCGGCGGAGAAGGTTTCGCTGTCTCTCAGCTCCGACTGGCACAGCAGTATGACCCCGTGCAGGGCCCCGCGCAGGTAGAGTGCCGTCTGCACCGGGTCCGTGATCCTCTCCCGGCTCATGGTGCCATCCTCAAGTCCCTGGCGGATGGCGCCAATCATCAGTTCCATCAGCTCGGCCTTCGAGCAATACATTTCCTCGGCCTGACTTTCGTCGGCTTCCGCCATAGCCGTTGACGCCTGGGTCAGTGCGGAAAAGTAATCCGGCTCCTCCTGATAAAACCGGTAATACGCCTCGCCCATGGCTGAAATCTGCTCCAGACCGGTATCGGCGGTTGCTTTCGCGTCCTGAAAGTGCGCAGTCAGGCTTTGGCCCGCCCGCAGCATGATGCCTCGTTGAATGGCCGCCTTGTCCTTGAAGTACACATACAGCAGCGCCCGGCTGAGGCTGGCGGTGCGGGCGATGTCGTCCATTGAGGTTCGCTCGTAGCCTTTCTCTGAAAATACCAGTTCGGCGGCATCAAGAATGGCATCGTATCGGGCCTGTTTCTCCCGTTCTCGACGGGTCTTAAGCGGTTCACTCATGGCGTCTTCCATTTGTCTGCGACTGCAGGGGCATCATACCTGAAAGTGGATAAAAGCTGATTATTGACAAAATGTCAAAGAATGACATTATGTCCATATGCATCTTTTGGGTTTCCGACGGAGCGGGTACCTACCACCAACATGAATATGGACGAAAGGACTGATCATGAAGCCATTTACCCAGTCATTTGCCGCTGTTTCCCTCGTTGTATTTTCAATGGTGCTGGCCGGATGCAAGGCCGGTGATGTGTCATCCGAGAGCAAGGAACCAAAGGTATCGGTGCGTGTCGCCGAGGTGACTGGGGGCCAGGTGGAGGGTGTTCCCCTGCGTTTTTCCGGGATTGTTCGGGCGACACAGCGGGCAACACTGACGTTTCAGGTGAGCGGTACCCTGAAGGAGCGTGCGGTGGAGCTGGGCCAGCGGGTGGCTGCGGGTGATTTGCTGGCCCGCGTCTACAATCCCGCGCTGGCGCCGGCACGGGATTCGGCCCGGGCCAAGCTGGAGGAACTGAATACCCGGTATGAGCAGGCCCGGCGCGAATGGGATCGTTCGAGCCGGCTGCATGAACGCGGGGTGGTGTCCGAGCAGAGTCTGGAACAGATTGCAGCCAGAAGGGATTCGCTCCGGGCCAGCGTGGCCACCGCTGAAGCCGCCCTTGCCGAAGCCACGCAGCTCCTGAACGAGAGCACATTGCGTGCGCCTTTTGCCGGACGGGTTGAGGCCCTGCTGGTCGAACCGGACGAATTTGTTGCTGCCGGCCAGCCGGTGATGCGTCTGTCCTCGCCACAGGGGCGGGAAGTGGAGGTCCGTGTTCCCGCATACCTGCTGGATCATGTGGCACTGGAGCAGGAGTTGCCGGTCTGGTCGGTGCAGGACCGAAGCCGTCCCCAGCAGACTGGATCGGTGGTCGAAATCGCACAGGCGGGGGCGGTGCGCGGCGAACTGCATCCGGTCCTGGTCAGCGTGCCGGTGAATACCCTGGAGCCGGGTGAACCGGTCGAGGTCGGGATTACGCCGGTAAGAACCTCGGCAACCACGGTGCCGCTGCTGTCGGTGATCCGGATGGCCGAGGGTACCGGTGTGTTCCGGGTGCGTGGCGGGGAAGCGAGGCGTATCCCGGTGACCGTTGAGCGGGTGATCGGTGAGCGTGTCGTGGTCCGTTCCGACGCACTCGCTCCCGGAGACCAGGTGGTGTACGCGGGTATGACGCGCCTGACCGACGGCGATGCAGTGGAGGTGCGCTGATGACTCGCCGGCTACTGAACTGCCAACGCCTGCTCGGCATGGTGGTCACCATGTTGTGTCTGCTGGGTATAGCGGCTTATAGCACCATGCCGCGCCAGGAAGACCCCTCGTTTCCCTACCGTGCCGGGATGATCAACGTCAATTACCCCGGCGCCAGTGCTGACGCCGTCGAACGGCTTGTGCTCCGGCCTCTGGTCGATGAACTGCGCCAGGTTGAGGAAGTGGAGTTTACCCAGGGTACGGCGCGAACCGGCGTTGCGTTGGTGAAACTGCGGCTGAATGACACCATTTATGAAACGGATCCCGCCTGGGATCGGGTCCGGCTTGCCATGGAACGGGCCCGGAAGGATTTTCCGGATGACGTCGGACAAATGGCGCTTGATGACCGGTTGATAGATATACCGGCGATCGTTCTGGCGGTTTCCGGTGGCCCTTCGGTAACCAGCCTGACAGACGTCGCCGAACGTCTGAAACAGAATCTTTCGGACATCAACGGGGTGTCGCGTATTGACCTGGAGGGCGATGCCGATGAGCAGATTACCCTGGCTCTCGATGATGCCGCGCTGTACCGGCTGGGTATTTCCCCGGCTCGGGTCATGGACACGCTGGCCCGCCGCAACCAAACCATTCCCGGTGGTTTTGTGGTGGTAAACGGGCGGCGCCTGTCGGTACTGCCAAACAGCGAATTTGCGGACATTGATGCTATCCGGGCGACGCCGATTGAGCTGCCGGACGGTTCTCAGGTCCCTCTTGCGGCGGCCGCCGATGTCTGGCGAGGGCCGGTTGAGCCGAGGCAGCCGGAAACCTGGTTTGACGGCGAACGGGTTGTGCTGGTTTCCATCATTATGGAGGAGGGCACAACCGACGCGATCCGTTTCGGCCAACGGGTGCGGGAGCGGGTGAACGAGATCCGGACAGAATTCGAGCCCTACGAGATCCGGGAAATGTTTTTCCAGCCCGACAAGGTGGGGGACCGGCTGGATAACCTGGCCTGGAGTCTGGTGTTGTCGGTCCTGATCATTGTTGCCGTCGTGTTCACCGGTATGGGTATCCGCATGGGCCTGCTGGTGGCCTCGATCCTGCCCATGGTGGCGCTGATCAGTGTCGGCCTCTATGACCTCGGAGGTGGCGTGCTGCACCAGATTGCCGTCATCGGCATGGTCATTTCCCTAGGCATTCTGATCGACAACGCCATTGTAATCGTGGAAAACATCCAGGGGCTTCTTGATGAGGGCATGCGGCGCCTTGATGCCTTACGTAAGGCCGTTGCCGAGTTGGCGGGTCCTCTGGGCGCCTCTACGGGAACGACGCTGGCGGCATTCGCTCCGCTGTTGCTATCCAAGGGTGGCGCCGCCGATTTTACCCGCGGCGTACCGGTGATGATCATGCTCACCCTGTCGGTAAGTTACCTGCTGGCGATTTCGGCTGTGCCGCTGCTGGCCGCCAGATTCCTGAAGCCCCGGCGCAACCTTGGCAAGGACCGGCTGTCGGGGCTCGCCCGGTTTTTGGGTGACCTGGTGTTTCGTTTCCCCGGCCGTCTTATTGCCGCCGGCAGCCTGCTGGTGGCCCTCAGTGTGGCGATGACGCCGTTCATGGCCCAGCAGTTTTTCCCGAATGCCGACCGGCCCCGGGTGATCGTCGAGCTGTACATGCCCGAAGGCACCGATCAGGCGCGTACTGCGCAAGCTGCAGCGGACCTGGAACAGATGATCCGTACCCGGCCCGATGCCCTGGAAATTCACCGGTTTGTCGGCTTTACCGGCCCAAGCTTCTATTACAACCTGCAACGGGCTCCGCAGGCACCCAATCGGGCCCGGCTGGTGATTCGCACGCCGACCCTGGCAGATACCACCGAGATGATTCACTGGGTGCGGGCCCATGTGAGCGAAGCAATGCCGGAGCTGGATGTCACCGTTGGTATTCTCGGGCAGGGGCCGCCCAGGGCGGCACCGGTGGAAGTCCGGGTCTATCATGCCAATGATGAAACCCGCACAGAGGCCGTGGAGCAGATCTTTGGTGTTCTTCGGGGTATCGAGGGCACCGTCGATGTTCGCCATGACCTCGACATTGGCGTTCCCAGCATCGCCATCAATGTCGACGATGCCACTGCTGCACGATACGGGCTGACCCGGGCAGATGTGGCCCAGAGTCTCTATGGCCAGAGTTTCGGCGTGGTGGCCGAACGCTATCGCCAGGAGGAGGACCCGATTCCCCTGGTTCTGAGATCCCGGGAGGGCACGTCTCTGCCGCTGTCCCGACTGCTGTCCGTCAACATCTACAACAATCAGGGCGACGCCATACCGCTATCGGCGGTCGCCAGTGTTGAAACCAGCTGGGAGCCGGCTGTGCGATATCTCCGGGACGGTGTGAGGATGAACACGGTTACCGCAAACCTGCTCCCCGGGTATGGGTTCAGCAAGGCCCTGGATGGCATGTATCGTGCGCTTGAAGCCAACCCCCTGCCGGCCGGAACCCGCATCGAAATGGGCGGTGATGCGGAAGGATCGGGTGATGCCAACGGCGCATTACTGACCGCGGCGCCCATCGGCGTGTTGCTGCTGCTGTTTTTCCTGTTGCTGCAGTTCAATTCGTTCCGTCGCGTGGGCATTATCCTGTTGACGGTTCCTCTGGCTACGGTGGGGATATTCCCCGGTCTGGTGCTATCGAATTCCCCGTTTGGCTTTCAGTCGCTGCTGGGGGTAATTGCTCTGGTGGGCATTGTGGTGAACAACGCAATTGTGTTGCTGGATGTCATGGACCGGCGGTTGGAGGCGGGTGCGGGCATCCGTGACGCCGTGCGCCAGGCAGTCGAGAAACGCACCCGTCCGATTCTGTTGACCACGGCCACCACCGTGGCTGGGCTGTTGCCCCTGGCTTTCTCAAGCTCAACGCTCTGGCCGCCAATGGCCTGGGCAATAATCTCCGGCCTGCTGGCGTCCACGGTCCTGACCCTGCTGGTGATTCCGGCCGTCTGCACGCAGCTGATCAAAACCCCGGTGCCCGAACCAGAGAATGCCCCGGCCTGACTCCCGGACCGGTCAGGCTCCGGTGCGATGCCGGGCCCTGATCAGCAAACCGACGCGCTGGCCCACCGGCACATCCCGGTTCGGGAACACGATGGATTCCGGGATGCTGCCTACCCGGTAACAGGTGCTCTCGTCCTCCCAGATCACCGTGCCGGGCTCGTATTCGGTAAAGTTGGCCACATTATCGGGCACATGAAACTCGAAGCTGGGCCCGGTGTTCAGGATCTCGTGAACCACTTCAAACACCGTCAACCCGGCTGACGAGCCCCGCGCCATTCCGGGGGCAGGGGCGCCGCGAAACCGTCGGCGCAAGGCATCCCGGATGCCTCTGAACCGGCTCAGATCGTTTTGCCCGAATGGTCGCACCTTCCCCAATTCCACCGTAAAGCTTTCGGCGCCCAGCTGCGACGATGAAAAGGAGGAGAAGGTCGTTCCCGACTTATGCTGAAGCAGCAGGGTCTCCACGTCGGCCTCCAGCAGGAAATCACACTGATCAGCCGGCACCTGTCGACCTTCCACGAACGGATACAGGGCAAATTTCTCCCGCCGCGACGGCCGGATCGCCGTGTGCAGATCGTAGTGGGAAAGCGCGACCGCATCGTGGGTCTCCGAGAATTGCAGGCAGAGCCTCTCGATCAGCCGTGCTCTCGATGCCTCGGGCAGATCACTGTACTCGGGCTTGTTGTGGGCACCGTGGAACAGACGGTTCATGTTCACGTCCAGAAACCGTTCACCGGCCACCATGGCAGGCGGGTTGCCCAGAATCAGCAACAGCGGGCAGGCCAATTGCCAATCACCGCCCAGCAGTTCGCCGACCAGGCCATTCAAAACCTCAATGGGCGCGGTTTCATTCCCGTGGACACCGGCGGAGATAATCAGGGCTTCGTTGTTGGGATTTGAACGCTCAGCGGGAGGCGTCAGTTCGAGAATTCCCACTGCTCTTCGGACTACGCGAGTGTCGTCAGCCAGCATCGCTTCGGAGGCGGGTAGATCCGAGGAGGCATTGGTCAGCGTGTGGGTAAGCCAGTCTGCGGAACCGGAAAACAGGTTAAGGTGTGCCGTCATTCGAATCCCCGAATAAGTCTTGGGGGCTGGCAGGGTGTTGCCTCCCGGGAGTGTGTGAAGCCATGGACGGCTTCACTCAAGCGCCCATGGACGGGCGTGTGCGTCTCCCGGGAGGCAACACCCTGCCAGCCCGGGCATCAATGTTCGAAAGCGGGGAACCTCAGTTGCTGATAGGCCGCTGATGCCGCAAAAGATGATTCTCAAGCTTGCGGAAAGCGAACACCAGAATAAAGGTCAACATCATGTAGATCAGCGCCACAAAGATGAACGCATCGAACGGCGCATAGAACCGGGAGTAAATGTTCCGGGCCGCGCCGGTCAGATCCACAATGGTCACCACGCTGGCGATCGCACTGGAATGCAGCATGAAGATGACTTCGTTGGAATAGGCTTGCACCGCACGACGGGCCGCACTGGGCAATACGATGC
Source organism: Marinobacter albus (assembly GCF_030238305.1). Taxonomy (NCBI): domain Bacteria; kingdom Pseudomonadati; phylum Pseudomonadota; class Gammaproteobacteria; order Pseudomonadales; family Marinobacteraceae; genus Marinobacter; species Marinobacter albus. The sequence goes on from NZ_JASSQD010000001.1 coordinate 719,299, forward strand.
GCCGGATGCGCATGAACCAGTTCATGCCGTAGGCCTTGGCGGCTTCGATCTCGCCGTGGGGCGTTGCGACAATCGCGCCCCGGATAATCTCGGTGGTGTAGGCCGCGGTATTGAGGGCAAAGGCCAATAGTGCCGGGTAGAACGGTTCCCGGAAGACTTCCCACCAGAAGGTTTCCTGAATACCCGGAATCTGGGCAATACCGTAGTAGATGATGTACAGCTGGATCAGCAGGGGCGTACCCCGGAACAGGTATGTGTAGAGCCATACCGGGCCGGAAACGAACGGATTCCTGCTGGTTCGCATGATCGCCAGGGGAACGGCACAGACCAGGCCGATGACGAGAGAGAGGAAAACCAGTTGAACGGTGTTCACCAGACCATTCCAGTATTCCAGGATGGTCATGGCGGTAAAGATTTCGTTCTGGTTCAGCCACTGGGTGATAAAGTCTGGCATCGTTTATCCCCCCTGAACCACGCCAACATTGGCGCGTTTGTCGAGCCACTTGATGAACAGCTCGGAGCCGGCGGTCAGTGCCAGATACACGAACGCTACCGGTATGAAGAAGTGAAATGGCATCCGCTCGGCCTTGGCGGCCTCCTCGGCAACCCGGACCATGTCCGTCAGGCCGATGATGGAAACCAGCGCCGTGGTCTTGAGCAGAACCTGCCAGTTGTTGCCGATGCCGGGAAGCGCGTGGCGAAGCATTTGCGGGAAAATAATCCGGCGGAACGTGTGCCAGCGGGTAAATCCGTAGGCCCGGGCAGCTTCAATCTGCCCCGTTTCGACCGCCAGGAAGGCGCCGCGAAAGGTTTCGGTCATGTAGGCGCCAAAGATCAGTCCGATGGTGACGACACCAGAAATGAACGGGTCGAACTGGAAGAAAAAGTCGATTTCGTAAGCCTCCCACAGCAGATCGGAGAGGTTATTCACGGCCACCTGGCCACCGTAGTAGAACAGCAGCATCATAACCAGGTCCGGGACTCCGCGAATCAGCGTGGTATAGGCTGTCGCGACACCTCTGGCCAGACGGTTGCTGGATAGTTTGGAGGAGGCGCCAATCAGTCCGAGAGTGACGGACACGGCCAGAGAGAGGAAGGCCAGTTCAATGGTTATGACTGCCCCGTCGAGTAGTTCCGGGCCATAGCCTTTCAGATCGAGCATGGAAAAGTCCGGTGGTCAGGGGTGGCCGGTGTGGCCACCCCTGCGGTTTTACATCTTGATGTCGTAGTTGAAGTACTTCTGCATGATGGTGTCGTAGGTGCCATCATTCTTCAGTTTCTTCAGAGCCGCATTGACTTTGCCGGCGAGATCCTTGTCACGCTGACGCATGGCAACGCCTACACCCTGGCCCAGTTTCACTTGCTCGCCCACTTCCTGGAAGCCTTCTTTGCTCAGGATGGTCTGCTCGCCCACCGGGTAGTCTACGAAGGCAACATCCAGGCGCTGACCCTCGAGGTCCAGAACCATGTCGTCAGCGGTGGTGTAGCGCTTGATGGTGACAATGCCGCCCATGTTCTCGGTGACGTAAGTGTCCATGGTGGTGCCGCGCTGAACGCCGACAACCTTGCCTTCCATCGCCTTCATGTCGGTCACGTCGGTGTCGAAACCTTCACGAGCGAACCAGCCGCCGGGTGTGTTGTAGTACGGCTCGGAGAACAGGACGCGTTCGGCCCGCTCCGGGGTGATGGACATGGAGGACATGATGGCGTCGAACTTTCGAGCCAGCAGGCCCGGAATCATGCCGTCCCATGCCTGGATAACGAATTCGCAGTCTGCTTTCATTTGTTCGCACATGGCTTCGGCCAGCTCGACTTCGAAACCGGTCAGTTCACCATTTTCGTCCTTGTATTCGAACGGCTCGTAAGGCACGTCGAATGCGATACGGATTTCTTTCCAGTCTTTGGCCTGGACCGTGCCGGCCGCCAGGGCCAGGGCACAACTCGCTGCAACAATAAGTTTCTTCATGTGTCACTTCTCCAGTGGTTTGCCTTTTCGGCTTATTTTTTATGGAAGCTTTGCATCCAGTACGAACTCAAGATAGCACCGAGTGTCAGAAGTTGGGAGCCAGGAACTGTTTCATGCGTTCCGATTCCGGATGATCAAACACTTTTTCGGGGGTACCTTGCTCTTCGATCACGCCCTGATGCAAAAACAGGACCTGAGTTGACACATCCCTTGCAAAAGCCATCTCGTGAGTCACCACGATCATGGTCCGGCCTTCCTCGGCCAAACTCTGCATGACCTTTAAAACCTCGCCAACGAGCTCCGGATCCAGGGCCGACGTCGGCTCATCGAACAGCATGACTTCCGGCTCCATAGCGAGCGCTCGGGCAATCGCGGCCCGTTGTTGCTGGCCGCCGGACATCTGGGCCGGGTAGTAATCCTTGCGCTCGTAGATACCGACTTTCTGCAGGTAGGCCTCGGCGCGTTCGATGGCCTCCTTCTTGGGCACCTTCAATACGTTTACCGGCGCTTCAATGATGTTTTCCAGCACGGTCATGTGGGACCAGAGATTGAAGCTCTGGAACACCATGGACAGCTTGGCCCGGATCAGTTCGACCTGCTTGTTATCGGCCGGAATTCGTTCACCCTTGCGGTTGGTTGTGAACCGGATTGGGTCACCGTGCACGATAATGTCGCCGGATGTGGGGGTTTCAAGCAGGTTGATGCAGCGCAGGAAAGTACTTTTGCCAGAGCCGGAACTGCCGATCAGGGAAACAACATCGCCTTTGCGAGTTTCCAGGGAAATGCCCTTGAGCACTTCCAGTTTGTCGAAGGTCTTGTGAATATCCCTGCAGATCAAAGGCGCTTGGTCCGCCATCTGTCGCTCCCGAGGCTGTCAGTCAAAGGCGCATGTTTTACGGACTGTGGCTGCGGAAATCAATACCCATTACTTAGGGTTTTGCCGCTCTTCCCCACAATACGTTGCATGTCGCTGTGTATCAAAGTATCTGAAATGCCGTGGCAGTCTGCCGGCATCACAGTCTTGTTTGCGAATGTCGTGCCGGCGACTCCGGTGGGACCGGCATCCGGATCACTTCACTGCCTTCTTTCTCCAAATCCCGCATGGCATCGCTGACGAATCGAACATGGGCGGTGGCGGCTTTTTGGGCGGCGCCGGGTTTGCCCGAGGTCACGGCATCGTAGAGCTGGCGGTGCTGCCGGACGATTTTTTTTCGCATTTCCTGCCGTGGGTTCAGGTTGGCGACGGAGGCCTGCACCGTCATCAGCATCATATTCTTCAGGCTATTCAGGACATGGACCAGAACCGGATTGTGGGAGGCTTCCACGATGGCGAGGTGAAAGCTGTGGTCCGCGCGTGCGTTGCTCAACGGGTCTGTCTCTTCCAAGGCCCGGAAGGCCTTGGTGATGCGGTGCCGGTCCAGGCTGGTTGCCCGTTGGGCAGCGAGGAATGCCGCCTGACCCTCCAGTTGTTCGCGGACTTCCAGGAGATCGTAAAGTGTGCGGGGGTGGCCCTCGAACAGGTGCATGAGCGGGCTCTGGTCATCGATCCTGTTGGAGCCGGGCACCATGCTGGCGACAAAGGAACCCTTGCCGTGCCGGGTCTCGATGACACCGCGGCCCTGAAGCTCATGCAGTGCCTCACGGATGATTGCCCGGGACACGCCAAGGCGGGCGGCCAGCTGGCGTTCCGACGGAATTTTTTGTTCCGGCGCCAGCCCACCATCAAGAATAAGTCGCTCGAGTCGGTACGAAATTTCCTGGGATATAGCCATGCAGATGCCTGTTTGTGCCCGCTGGTCTGACCAGTGACTGTTGTAATTGTAAGTGATTAGTCCTTCAACCAGTATGCTCCCAAGCCCTGTAAATATGGACGATTCCGTCCAGTTCGTCCATTTGTAATGCAGGAAAAACTGGTCTGACCAGTGTCAGGATGGCTGGACTAAACACCGATTGGCTACGAATATCTTTCTAATGCCGGTCGTTGTACTGCATCGTACCGGCGTTGATCAGACGCTGAGAAAAACAACGCTAACGGAGATGTGTCGATGAACTCGAACAAAAACATCCGTATTCACGGTGACACGGCCGAGGCTCCACCTCGGAGAAGTTTTCTGAAAACGGCCGCGGTGGGCGCGGCCTTCGCAGGCGCGATGCTGATGGGCGCAGGCCAGGCCCAGGCCGCAACGACCTGGAAAATCCAGTCAGTCTGGGACGCCGGCACGGTCGGCTATGACCTGTTCGAAGACTGGTGTAATGGAATGGAAGAGAAATCCGGCGGTGAACTGATTTTCAAGTGTTTCCCTGCCAAGGCCGTCGCCGCCGATAGCAACTCACTGTTCGATTCGGTTCGCAGTGGTGTTCTTCAGGGCATGAACCCATTCACTCTGTACTGGTCCGGCAAGATTCCCGCTTCGGTTTTCCTGTCGTCCTATCCAGGTGGCCCCGATCAGCCTCACCAGTGGGACACCATGTTCTACTCACTGGGGATGCTGGAGAAAACCCGGGAAATCTACAAGAAGTTCGGGCTGTTCTACGTGGGCCCGATCCAGCACGACGCAAACATCATCCACTCCAAGAATCCGGTAAACAGCCTCGAAGACTTTAAAGGCATGAAGCTCCGGGTTCCCGGCGGTATGGTCGCCGAGGTATTTCAGGCGTTCGGGGCTTCGACTGTGAGCCTTCCTGGTTCTGATATTTTCCCGGCCCTGGAAAAAGGCACCATCGATGCGGCCGATTACGTGGGCCCGGCGGTGAACTGGGAACTGGGCTTTTCCCAGGTGACTGATTACATCCTGTTCGGACCTCCAGGCGTTATGTCGATCTACCAGCCGGTAGACCTGATGGATCTGACCGTCAACCTGCGCGCCTGGAACGCTCTGGATCCGAAACTGCAGGAACTGGTTGAGGACGAAGTGCGCATCTACTCCCAGAAGCACTACCTGACCATTCAGAAGCGCAACGTTGAGGCCATGAAGAAGTTCAAGGATGCGGGTGACACCGTGAGCCGTCTGAGCCAGGATGACGTGGATGAGTGGCGCCGCAAAGCCATCCCGATCTGGTACAAGTGGGCGAACAAGGACGAGAGTGCCCGTGAGATCTTCGATATGCAGATCGAGTATATGATGAACGATACCGTCGGCTATATCGATGAGGCTGATCTTGAAGGCGTACCGGGCCGGTAACACCTTCCTGGACTAACAAATAAGAAACAAGGGGAAGGTCAGGGACGACTCCGAATGAGGAGTTCCGCCTTCCCCGTTTTGTGGCTGAGGAAGTAACAACATGTCTGATCTCGAAGGTTTCGGATTCGTAATGCCGCACTGGTTCTACTGGGGCTGGCTTGCGGTCATGCCGCTGATCATGATGGCCTGGGACAAATGGAGCACTGGTCACGGAGGCGGTAGTGCTGAGCCGGAATTGACACCAGGTGAATTACAGGCGGAAGAGGATGATCCGCTTATTTATCTCCAGTTCGAAGGGAACTGGTTTACCAAGGTAGTGGACTGGGTCTGCGACAAATCCGGTCTGTTCGTTTCGTTCTGGACGATCAATGCCGTTGTGTTCTATTTCTTTGGCGTGATCATGCGCTACGTCTTTAACACACCCTCCATCTGGGTCCATGAAGCCAGCTTCCTGCTGTTGGGTATGCAGTATATGCTGGCCGGGGCCTTTGCCATGCTTCATGGTGCCCATGTGCGTGTGGATGTGATGTACAACATGCTGCCAGCGCGGGGAAGAATTGGCCTGGACATCTTCACTTCGATGTTCTTCTTCATTTTTGCCCTGATTCTGCTGGTTACCTCCTGGACCTTCTTCCAGGATTCCTACGCCATGAACGAAACCACGGTTGAGACCTGGGGCATTCAGCACTGGCCGGCTAAAGGCATGATGGTACTGGGTTCATCACTTCTTTTACTCGCAGGCATCTCCAAGCTGATCAAGGATATTGTCCTGTTTGTCCGCCTTGGCCGGGAGCGCAACGCATGACTACAAATACAACAACTGCGCCGGGCAGTAACCTTGTCGGGAAACTGAGTACCTGGCTGATGATTATCGCCACAGTGGCACTGGCGTTTGTCATCTGCGTCGAAATGATCAACATTCTTTTCTACGATCCGTGGAGCGACGAGAAATTCCTGTTCAGGCTCTCCGGTAGCCTTTCTGACGTCAAGGTCGGGCCTCTGACCTATCTGATGTTCGGTTCCCTGGCCGTAGCTCTGATGATGGGGCTGCCGCTGGCTTTCGTGACCGGTGGTCTGGGTGTGCTGTTCATCTACCTGGTGGGCGACGCAATGATGCTCAACCTCGTGCCGGGACGCATCTTCCCGATGATGACCAACTCTGACCTGGCGGCGATACCGCTGTTTATCTTCATGGCCTCGATGCTCGAGCGGGCTGGCTTGATTGAGGAAATGTTCAGTGTGGTCTACAAGTGGATGGGTGGCCTGAGCGGTGGTCTGGCGACAGCAACCATTCTGGCCTCAACCCTGCTTGCAGCCATGGTGGGGGTTATTGGTGCCGCTGTTGTCACCATGGGCATCATCGCTCTGCCGGCGATGCTCAAACGCGGTTACGATCAGAAGATCGCGCTGGGCTCGATTATGGCGGGTGGTACTCTGGGCATATTGATACCTCCCTCAATCCTGGCCATTCTCTACGCGGTTGTTGCGCAGCAATCGGTCGGTGAGCTTTATCTCGGCTCCGTGATCCCGGGCCTGATGCTGTCTTCCCTGTACATTGCCTATGTACTGATCCGCAGCTGGATTAACCCGAAGTTGGGGCCGCCGGTACCGGTGGAAGAGCGGATTAGCCTGAAGGAAAAGCTCCTTCTCACGAAAAACCTGATTGCTCCGCTGATTCTGGTGTTTCTGGTGCTGGGTCTCCTGTTCGGTGGCATTGCAACGCCCGTGGAAGCGGCCGGTATCGGCTCCTTTGGCGCCATCGTGGTGGCCATGATGCACGGCAGGTTCTCCATTGCCGGACTGCGTGAAGCATCCGTAACCACTACCAAGGCATCCGCCATGGTGCTGTGGATCATGTTCGGTGCCTCGGTCTTTGTTGGCTTCTACATCCTTCAGGGTGGCCAGCAATTTGTGACGGATGCCATCCTGGGTACGGGCATGTCGCCTTACGGCATTCTGTTCCTGCTGATGTTCCTGCTGGTGGTTCTGGGTATGTTCCTGGACTGGGTGGGTATTCTGCTGCTGGCAGTTCCCATCTTCATTCCCATCGTCAAAGCGCTGGAGTTCCCGGGTCTGCTGGGCTTCCCGCCGGTGTCAGGTGATGACGTTGTACTCTGGTTTGGTGTGCTGTATCTGGTCAATATGCAGATGTCATTCCTCAGTCCGCCATTCGGTTACGCATTGTTCTACCTCCGCGGCGTATGCCCGCCTGAAATATCCATGGCCACGATTTTCAAGTCGTCCCTGGTGTTCCTGGCGATTCAGGCGCTGGGTCTGTTCATGTGTATCCTGATTCCCGGCATCGTAACCTGGCTGCCGGGGCTGGTTTACGGCTAATACACTCAAGGAGTAACGCACTATGTTGACTATTAACAGGCTGGATCTGGCCGATGCCCGCATTCTGATTGAGGGCGCGGCGGAAAAGGCCCGGGAGATCGGAGTGCCCATGTGCATTGCGATCGTTGACGAATCCGGCAATCTGATCGCCTTTGAGCGCATGGACGGTGGCAAGATCACCAGTGTGACCATTGCCCAGGACAAGGCGTTCACGGCGGCAGCCGCCAAGAAAGCTACCCACGACTACAACAAGGCCAACGTTCCGGGCAGCCTGGCGTTTGGCATTCACACCGAGGTCGGTGGTCGTTTGAGTTCAGTCGGTGGTGGTCTTCCCGTGATTGTCGACGGTGAAGTCGTCGGCGGAATCGGGCTGAGCTCGGGGACGCCCCAGCAGGACATGGACTGTGCCCAGGCGGGCATTGACCATTTTGAAACCAAACGCAGTTGATTGCTGTCAGACGTGAACGGGCGGGCCTTCGGGTCCGCCTGCCCCCTTCGCCCGAGAGCGGAGAATGACGTGACACGAATCCAGAGAACGTTATGACTACCAAGCCGAAAGTCAGCAAAGCCGAGCTGGCCGAGCAGTTCCGGGCTTTTATCGACCCGAACTTCGTTATCACCGATAACGAAACCATGAAACCCTACGAGTGCGACGGCATGTCGATGTACTGCGAGATGCCGTTGCTGGTGGTGCTTCCGGAAACGGTTGAGCAGGTGCAGCGGGTCATGCGCATCTGCAACGAAAACCAGGTTCCGGTGGTGGCCCGGGGCGCTGGGACCGGCCTCAGTGCCGGCGCCATGCCCAACAAGGAGGGTGTGGTGCTCTCGCTGGCCAAGTTCAATCGTATCCTCGAGATTGACCCGCTGGCACGAACGGCACGGTTGCAGCCGGGCGTTCGCAACCTGGCGATCAGCGAGGAGGCTGCCCAGTACGGGCTTTACTACGGTCCGGACCCGTCATCCCAGATTGCCTGCACCATCGGCGGCAACGTGGCCGAAAACTCGGGGGGTGTGCACTGCCTGAAATACGGTTTGACGGTGCACAACCTGCACAGCGTTGAAATGGTTACGGCCGAAGGCGATGTGGTCACCGTCGGTTGCGATGGCCTGGACGCCTGTGGCATGGATCTGCTGGCGCTGATGACCGGCTCGGAGGGCCTGCTGGGTGTCGTCACGGAAGTGAAGGTCAAACTGCTGCCGAAACCCGAGGTGGCTCGCGTGGTCATGGCCGGTTTCGACAGCGTCCAGAATGGCGGTGATGCCGTCGGAGGCGTTATCTCCCACGGCATCATTCCCGGCGGTCTGGAAATGATGGACGGCCACGCTATTGTGGCGGCCGACGACTTTGCCCAGGCCGGGTATCCCCGCGAGGCCAAGGCCCTGTTGCTGTGCGAGGTTGATGGCACGGAAGAGGAAGTGGACGAGCACATCGCCCAGGCGGAGGAGGTGTTCCGCAAGTTCGGTGCAACCTCGGTCCGAACCTCCCAGAGCGAGGAAGAACGGGCACTGCTCTGGAAAGGCCGCAAGTCAGCGTTCCCTGCGGTTGGCCGGATTTCGCCCGACTATTACTGCATGGACGGGACCATTCCCCGACGGGAGCTGGCCAATGTGTTGCTCCGGATGGAGGAAATGTCCGAGGAGTTCGGTCTCCGTGTCGCCAACGTTTTCCACGCCGGTGATGGCAACCTGCATCCGCTGATCCTGTTTGATGCCAACGTGCCGGGTGAGTTCGAGCGCACCGAAGCGTTCGGCAGCAGCATACTCAATCTGTGTGTTGAGGTGGGTGGATGCATCACCGGTGAACACGGTGTCGGCGTCGAGAAGATACGGCAGATGGCGGTTCAGTTCAGTGACGACGAACTCCAGCAGTTCCATGACGTGAAGGCCGCTTTCGATCCCGCCGGCATCCTCAACCCCGGCAAGGGTGTGCCCGCGCTCAAATTCTGCCAGGAATATCGTTCCCTGGAACACAAACAACACAAGCACGAACATACGGAAGCCGCCCATGGCTGATATTTCCCAACATTTGCAGGAGCAAGTGCTCCACGCTCGCGATGGCGGGCACAAACTCAACATCGTCGGCGGTGGTACCAAGGCCTTTATGGGCCGGGAAGCCGATCCCGATGCCGGTACCCTCAGCGTGGGCGAGCATACCGGTATTGTTGAGTACCACCCGGTGGAACTGGTTCTGACGGTTCGCGCCGGTACACCGCTGAGCGACATTGAGGCCACGCTGGCCGAGCAGGGGCAGGCCCTGCATTTCGAACCGCCCCGGCTGGGCGCGGCCTCCACCATCGGGGGAACCCTGGCCGCCAATCTGTCCGGCCCGGCGCGGCCCTGGACCGGCTCCGTGCGGGACCAGGTGCTGGGCATCCGGTTACTGAATGGCAAGGGCGAGCACCTTCGATTCGGCGGTCAGGTGATGAAAAACGTGGCCGGCTATGATGTCTCCCGGCTGCAGGCCGGCGCCATGGGCAGCCTCGGTCTGATTACGGAAATCAGCCTCAAGGTAATGCCGAAACCGGCCGCGTCCATGACTTTGGTTCAGGACATGTCGATGGAAGAGGTGATCCGTTACATGAACAGCCGGTCCGCCGAGCCCAAGCCCATCACCGGGGCGTGCTGGGTCGACGGCAAGGTCTACCTGAGACTGTCGGGTGCCCGATCGGCGGTTGAGGCGACCGCAGACAAGTGGTCGGGTGACGTGATGGAGCAGGGGGAGAAGTTCTGGCAGTCCGTACAGGATATGCAGCACGAGTTCTTTGCCGGTAACGATGTCCCGCTGTGGCGCTTCTCGGTCGGTTCCACCGCCGCCAATCCGAAGCTGGAGGGTGACTGGTTTATCGACTGGTCCGGTGCTCAGCGCTGGTACCGAGGTTCCGGTGAGCTGAAAGACATGGAACCCCTGGCCAAGGCTGCCGGAGGACAGGTGAGTCTGTTCCGTGGTGGCGACCGCTCCGGTGAAGTCATGCACCATCAGCCGGAAGCCCTCAAGGGCATCCAGCGCCGCCTCAAGAACGCCTTCGATCCGGATAATATTTTCAATCCCGGACGCTTATACAGCTGGTTGTAAGAGCAGGAATACGATGCAAACTAATCTCGTTCAACAATTTGCCAACACAGCGGAAGGGCAGGAGGCCGAATCCATTCTGCGGGCCTGTGTCCACTGCGGCTTCTGCACCGCAACCTGCCCCACCTATCAGGAACTGAATGACGAGCGCGACGGCCCACGGGGCCGCATCTACCTCATGAAGATGTTTCTTGAAGGGGAGGAAGCCACCGAGAAGACCCGCGAACACCTGGACCGGTGCCTGACCTGCCGGAGTTGCGAGACCACGTGTCCGTCCGGCGTGAAATACGGCCGCCTCGTCGACATCAGCCGCGGTCTGATGGAAAAGGAGCTGCCGCGCGATCCCAAGGATAAATGGCTGCGCTGGGGCCTGGCTCGGGTGCTACCCCATCGCCAGCTGTTTGGTGTGCTGCTTCGGCTCGGACAGGTGTTCAGGCCGGTGCTCCCGGAAAAACTGCGCACCAAGGTGCCCCCGAGAAAGCAGGCCAGCCCCTGGCCCGCCGCCAGTCACAACCGGATCGTGCTTGCGCTCGCAGGCTGCGTGCAGCCATCAGCGACCCCCAATACCAACGCGGCGGCTGCTCGGGTGCTCGATAAGCTGGGCATCACCATGGTGGAGGCGCCCGAGGCAGGCTGCTGTGGCGCAGTGAATTACCATCTTTCCGAGCATGAAAAAGGCCTGGAGCGGATGCGCCAGAACATCGATGCCTGGTGGCCGGCCATTGAGGCCGGTGCCGAAGCCATCGTCATGACGGCGTCCGGCTGCGGTGCCATGGTTCAGGACTACGGTCACCTGCTGAAAGATGACCCGGTCTATGCGGCCAAGGCCCATAAAGTCAGCGAGCTGTGCACGGATCTGGGTGCCTTCCTGCTGAAGCAGGATCTGGAGGCGCTCAAGCTCGACCAGAGTCCGGGCAAGGTTGCCTTCCATTGCCCCTGTACATTGCAGCACGCCATGCAGCAGAACGGCGTGGTCGAACAGGTACTTACCAAGGCCGGGGTGAACCTGGCGGAAACCAAAGACAAGCACCTGTGCTGTGGTTCTGCCGGAACCTACTCTGTGCTGCAGCCGGAACTGAGTCAGCAGTTGCTGGGTAACAAGCTGAAGGCGCTGACCGTGGACAATCCGGATCGCATCGTGACCGCCAACATCGGTTGCCAGATGCATCTGGAGACCAAGGCCAAGGTGCCGGTTCAGCATTGGGTTGAATTGCTGGATCAGTGAGGCGGGGTTGAGCCACCGGCAGGTGGCGCTTTAAAGGCCGGTGGTTTTCCACCGGCCTTTTCTGTTTCTGTAGACTAGAGGTCGTTGAAAAATGCGGCGTAGCTCTTTGGCATAACTTCGCCGAACGCTTCCATTATCCATGCTTCTCTTTCGGCGTCAGTGATGGTTCCCCCGGTTCCATCTGGATCGAACCACTCCGCCTTGATGTTCATTGAGAGCCGATGCCAATCCAGCACTTTTTGGGCATTTACGCCTTCTAGTGCCACAAGCTCCAGATAAGCCTTCTTGAACTTATCGATATTTTCGAGGCCCGGATCGGTTTCGTCAGTGCCAATTATATGGTCACGAACAACTGCGACATCCGTCAGGGACGCGGGGACGTCTTCGCCCAGGAACAGATGGGTTTGGCCCTCTTTCGCCCAGAACGCAGTCACTTTAGATACCTGGTTAATAACGAGATGCGTTAATTCATGTCGGTACTCTTCTTCGGCAAAGTCCGGCGAAATCTTGATTCCGCTGGTGGATGATCTTCCAATTCGATCGTTGCTGGTTGCGCAAATCTGAATCTTCTTGAAGAAGGGTTCCCATTGGTCGTTCCAATCTTCCTGTCTGGGGTCAAAGGTGGGGTTGTCTGCAAAAAATTGGTCGTACCCTTCATGAGCTTCCACCATGACGTCCCGCACTTTTTTGGGATCTCTCTCGTTGACCAGGGCGTTGTAAACGAAGGCATACTGGAGGTCAGGGTTGGAGCTTGGATCCTGCCAGTCTGCAGATCCAGCTGGCATTTCTATTTCCCCACCAAAGTAGTCGGAAATTTGGTCGATCGTTACCCGTTTTTCAATGCCCCCATCCAGATAGGTAAGCTGGCTTACCTCGGAAGCAAACTGGTTGAGATCCCTGAAGCTTACCACTCGCTTCATTGCGTAAAAGGTGTCCCAGTTCAAGCCGAACTGCGGCAAGATGACATCCATTGCACTCTGGGCCTTGGTCGCCGCGGTTCTCAGATCGTCGTTGGAGTGGGTTGTCAGGTTTGAAAACACGATGAAGTTTGCAGATTCAAAATAATAATCGCTTAAAGAACATTTCTCCTGGAAAATATCGGCATCAGGATTCTGGTACTCCTTATTAGTCTCACTGCTGAAGTAGAAGTCTCCATCTACCGGATCCGGGGCACCTTCTTGATTGTCGCCACCGGCAGGATCGCTCGTGATTGCCGTGCCACTGCCTCCGCCTCCGCCGCAGGCTGATAGAGCAAGGATAATCATGAGTGCACCAATCAAAGTCCATATTCTACTGTTCATCGACATTCCCTATCTATTGATTAATTACAGCGTTTCGACGAGAACGTCCTGGTAGGCGTTCAATGTCCCGCTAAACAGACCACGCTTTTAGAATTCCCATTTTTGCGAGTCAACAATGTATAAGGTAGCCCTGAATGATAAATAGCTCAAAATTATGTCGGTTGATATCTACGTGGAACTGGCGCTCCAGCAATGGATCGAGCTTCTGGACCAGTAAAACCGGACTGGTTTCAATGCATTCCCTGTGGGGTTCGTTATACTGCCGCGGCATATAACTTACCCACAGGGAGTGGATTTTTATGCCATGGATTCTGGCAACCTTCGTTTTTTCGGCCATCTTCAATGCATCGGCGCACGCCGAGGTTTATACCTGGATCGACAGCCGGGGCATCGCGCATTTCTCGGATTACCCGCCCGGCAAGATTCCCCATCAGGAAATCGATATCCAGCCGACGTCCACGGTGCCGATGTCCGAGAATCTCCGGCAGGGAAAGCGTGTTTCCGGGATCCGTGACGATGTGCGGGGATTGCTGTCGACGTCGGACCGACCGGTTCGAAACAGCGGCGCCGCCGCCAAATCCCGTGCCAAGCTCCAGAAGATCTGTGACAATTACCGACGGAAACTGGATCGTATCCAGTCGAAGCTCCGGTCCGGTTACAGCAACGACAAGGGCAACACACTGCGTCACCAGAGACGTAAGATCAGCCAACAACACAGCCGGGAATGTATTCTGCGCTAGTTGCCCAGACCGGGGTATCTGGCTCCAGCGTTACGTTACCCATGGCAATCCGAATAACACCTGCTTGGGAATCACGAAGATGACGAATTTGCCGCAACTGACAGATGCCTTACTGACCCTCGATGAGCGTGTGGCCGTGCTTACCCTGAATCGGCATGACCTCCGCAACGCCCTGACCGGTTCACACCTGATAGACGACATCGTCACCACGGCCGAGTGGGTTAACCGGTGTGAAGATGTATCCGTGCTGGTGATCACTGGTGCGGGTTCTTCGTTCAGTGCTGGCGGGAACATTCGCGACATGGCCGAGCGGGGTGGGGATTTCGCTGGCGATGTCGCCGAGTGTGCCGACCGGTACCGTCAGGGCATCCAGCGGATTCCCCTGGCGCTGCAGGCGGTGGAGGTACCGATCATCGCAGCGGTCAATGGTCCTGCCATTGGTGCGGGGTTTGATCTGGCCAATATGGCGGACATTCGAATCGCCTCCGACCGAGCCAAATTCGGCGAGACCTTCCTCAATCTCGGCATTATTCCCGGTGACGGTGGCGCCTGGTTGATGCAGCGCCTCATCGGCTATCAGCGCGCGTTCGAACTGACCCTCACTGGCCGAGTCGTTGAGGCAAGCGAAGCCAAAGAGTTAGGGATCGTAATGGATGTGTTTCCGATCGAGGAGCTGATGCCGGAGGCCCTCAAGCTGGCGAACCGGATGGCCAGCCAGCCACCCAAGGCAACACGTCTGACCAAACGCCTGATGAAGATGGCCCAGCGCATGGAGCTCAAGGATTTTCTGGATCTCTGTGCCTGCTTCCAGGGGATGTGTCACAACGAGCCCGAGCATCTGGAGGCGGTGAACCGGATGATGGCTCAGATGGCAAAAAAATAGCTCCGGCACCAAGCGGCCCTGGCGCATCAGTCCCAGTCAATCGACTGATCGTTTTTTGATCGAAAAAGCTGGGAAAATTGACCTGAAGGGGTGTTCATTTCTCAGTGTGCGACTATATTGGTTGGGCCAAAAGCTGTAACCGTATGTAACCATCGGAGCACGCTGACATGAATGAAAATCTTCTCGCTCTTGTCCTGCTGAACGATCCAAACTACACCCTTCAGTCAAATTTCCAGGAAGATTCCGAGTCGGAATCGGACCCGTCCCAATCATCCTTTGAGCTGCTCTCCGAAGAGGGGGAACTGGTCGGTTATGTAAAGACATGGCAGGAGGAGGACGACTTTGCCGGTTTCGTCCATTTTGATGCCGACGGCAATATCCTCGACTGGAAGGTATTCTCGAAAGCGCACCCATCCGAGTTGCCAAAAACTGCCTGGTCCCGGACGCGCCCTCGCCTTTGACCCGCCTGGGTCATTCCGGGGGCTCCAGATTCCTGATCTTGCCAGTGCCAGACCTGTGGCGAAAGGAGCGAAGAGTAGTAAACTGATGTCTGGCGTTGTTCCCACAAAGGAAGGTTGGTTCTCGTGAAATTGAAAGGGATGTCCCTGGCTGTGGTGTTCGCTGTGGCCGGGTGTGGAGGTTCTGGCAGTGGTGATGTGGTTCAGACGGTCGAAAGCAACGAGGCTGGCAGGACCTCAAACACGGTTGACGGGTTGGTCTGTTCTGGCACATCGCCCGGCCTCCCTGGCTGTTGGGTGA
Source organism: Marinobacter albus (assembly GCF_030238305.1). NCBI lineage: Bacteria > Pseudomonadati > Pseudomonadota > Gammaproteobacteria > Pseudomonadales > Marinobacteraceae > Marinobacter > Marinobacter albus. The sequence goes on from NZ_JASSQD010000001.1 coordinate 734,762, forward strand.
CATCCTGTGATCCCGCCCGGGCAGAGTTCACCGATCTGTACTTCCGCTCGGCAGTCTCCTTCGCAGAGACCGGAGAGGTCCGGCATTACCTCCAGCGTTTTGATAATGCCAACTGCGTTGGGCCCGCCATCCGTACTGAACAGTTGTTTTCGGGCATTACCTTCGAGCTTTTCCCGCGAGTTATCGGTGAGGATGAAGCGAATGTCGATGGGCGTATCCAGTTCGAGTTGCCTGAAAATGACGTTTCCGATGGATTGGAACGAAAATCCCTGACCCCCTACGACATCACCGCGCAAGGTGAACTCTGCTATGACACGGACGTGGTGAGATTTTTCTCCACCGGTTGGTCGGCCACCTACAGCAAGGATACGACGGCTACGATTTCATACTCTGACTGTCTCCTGGGGCAGCCCCGATAAAGCCGACGCGGGCCTTGCCCCCTTGGTTTGGGATGAGTGTCTGAATCCGCAGGGAAAAGCGACTGTGTCTGTGCTTTCAAATCGACTCGCCGTTTGCCGAGTGGCTCTTTTTTGACTGGCGAAAGGGTGCAATTTCGGCAAGGCTTGTCTAAAATTTGTACAAAACGGCGACATGGCGTTTATCTAAGCTGCCAGAGGGAGTTGGGAGTCCTGGTTTAACACCAATACGTTCAGGGACGACAGATCGTGAAAACCAGACACTCTCTCGTGACTGCGGCCATTGCGGGCCTTATGTCGTTGCCCGTGTATGCTCAACTTTTCGAAGTCTCCACCAGCCGTGAGTTTCAGAGCGCGCTCTCGGCCGCCGCTTCTAACAGCCAGAACGACACCATTGTTCTCTCCGCTGGCATTTACGCACCCACCACTCCCGGCCAGCCGTTTGTTTACAACAGCACTCAGGGCGATGATCTTCGGATCGAAGCTGAAACCCCGGGGGAGGTGCTACTGGATGGGCAGTCGCGGGCCGAGATACTTTACTTGAATCACGATTCAACCAACGTTCCTCCAGGCTTTTCTATCAAGGGTATCCGGTTTCAGAATGGCAGAGTGACCGGGACGGGGCACGGCGGAGCACTCACTGTACTCAACGCCGGTTTGCTGTTGGACGGGACTGCGTTTGCCGGTAACACCACTGACAGGCCGAATTCCGGTTCCGCAGTTTTAATGAACGCCGGCGATGGGCAGGGAGAGCTGCGGATAATCAATAGCCAGTTCGTGAACAACGTCGTTGATGTCGGATCGCCAAGCTCCAACGGTTCGGCCATCTTTCTTTTCGGGGGCTCCTTTGCAGTCACCGACAGTGAGTTTGTGGGCAACCGCAGCGATTCCTGCGGTGTTATCTACACAGACAGCACCCTGGACAGTTCGGTTACCGGATCGGACTTCCGTTCCAACCGCGCGGCAAGGGGCGCAGCAATCTGTAGCAGCAGCGGGTTACTGACCATTTCCGGTTCCGAGTTCCGAAATAACGAGGCAACCGGCGAAGGGGGCGCCATACTGGGTTTTGACGGCCGCGTCCTGCTTGAAAATTCGACCCTGGCGAACAACCGTGCAGACAGTGCGGGTGCGTTGATGAGCTCTGCGGTTGAACTCCGGCGTTCGGTCGTCCTGGGCAACACGGCATCCCGGCTCTCCATCGTGTCGGCGGACCGGGATCTCCATGCCGAGAACAGTCTGTTTGAGCTCAACCAGGTGCCGGACTCCATTGACAGCGGTACTGTTCGCTGTGAGCGGGCCTGTCGGATAGTGAACAGTGTGTTCGAGCGTAACACGGGGGCGCCGTCGATTAAGATGGTGTCGGGAAACGCGGACAATCTGGTTGTCGCCAACTCCCTCCTGCTGGCAGGTAACGCTTCTGCATTGGCGTTTGCCGACGCCAATGTTCGGGCAACGGTTCTGAACAATTACATTTCGCCTGCCTTGTTGCCGCTTCCTGAATCCCAAATTGATCAGCAGGGAAACATCCTGGACCAGGCCTACGCAGGGCTGGACCCGGGTTATCATCCTCTTGAGGGATCAATCCTGGTCGACGCGGGTACCTCCGAGGCTCAGCTGGTTGCGCTGGCTGAAACGGATGTCCTCGGGAATCCCCGGATTGCCGGCGCTGATGTGGACATCGGTTGGGTCGAGTACGGTTCCAGCCCGACGGCACCGGTCGTTTCCGGTCTCGCTCTGGAGACCCTTGACGCCAGTAATCTGGACAGCCTGAGCTTCTCGTTCAACGTGGAGCTGGCGGAAGGCCGCTCGCTGGTAAGCACGGAGCTCTGGACGGATGAAGAGCCGGACTACGTCCTGGTATCGCCCCAGGGAGGCAGCCTCGGCGGCGTGGTGTTCATGAACGGCGGGGCGCACCAGATCCGGGTCCGCGTTACCGATTCGCAGGGCGAGCGTTCCGAGGCCGGTTATTCGTTCACGTTGAACAGCCTCGGTACGGAGACTGTGGTCCTCAGGGTTGAGGATCAGATAAGGGCTGCCTGCGCGGAGGACCTGACTGACTGCGGAGTCGACGTGGACGCGTTCGTGGCACAAGCCATTGAAGAGGCGAGATCGGCCTGTAAAAGCGATCCCTCGTCCTGCCAGATTGAAACCGGTTCCTTTGATCCAGGTACGATTTCGGCCATGGCGCGCGGGGACTGGAACCTTTACGGCACGGGGCGAGATATTACCGACCTGGCGACGGTGTTTGCCGATGCCCGCGTGGTCTGGTTTCACAACGGTGGCACCTGGGAGGCCTTCTCCACCCAGCCGGACGTGATCAGCGTTCTCAACGCCAAAGGCATCCCGAGAATTTCGAAAATTCCTGCTGGCCGCGGGTTTTGGGTCAGAAAATGAGGGGCCGGTAAAATGTTGGGACGACCTCTGAGCGCCGGCCTGATGGCGTTATCGTTGTTGGCCTGCAGTGGCGCAAATGATGGCGAGTCCATCAGTATTCGCCAGGTCGCAGTCACAGATAGCGATGGCACAGAACTGACTTCGGTGGCACCGAATCAGACCTTCCTCGTCAGTTGGAACGTGGCTGCCGTCAGGCCCGAACAACGCTACTCGATCTGGATCCGAGCCGTCAGCGCGGCCGATCCCGGAGGAAGGGAAATAGCCTTCCAGAAGTGCGCAGAGCCGGGCACCCGGGGCTCTTTTGCTTGCGATAACCTGGGCCAGATCAGTTGCTTGCTGGATACGGGCAGACAAGTGACCTGCCAGATAGCTGGAGAGGAGCGCCTCACCACCCTGGCTGCAAACAACTTTCAGTTGATGTTCGAAGCCTGCATGTTCGATCGGTCGGGTAACCTGCTTTGCCAGAACAGAGACCTGGGGGCTTCGATCAATCTATCCACCGGGGATAGCTCTCCTCCACCGCCCCCCGAACCGCCTGCGGAGCCCGACGAACCCGTCGATGAGCCACCTGTCGACGATGATCCGCCCCCCGACGATGACGATCCACCGAATAATGGTGGAGGTAATCCCGGGGGAGGCCCAGGTGGAGGAGGTCCGCCAGGGAGGGATGACGACGATGACGAAGTGGAGGAGCCTCCAGTAGAGGAGGAACCCCCGGTCGTGGAAGAGCCTCCAGCTGAGGAGGAACCTCCGGTCGTGGAAGAGCCTCCAGTCGAGGAGGAACCCCCGGTCGTGGAAGAGCCTCCAGCTGAGGAGGAACCCCCGGTCGAAGAGGAGCCGGTCGTGGATGAAACCGGCACTGTGGAGGCCGAGCTGCCTGAGGAACTCCAGCCGCCCGGGGTCCCGGTGCTGTAGTCTTCGGGTTCCAGGTAGGCCCAAGAGGTGCGTTGCCGAGTTAATGAAAGATTGGGAGCAGCCTGAATTTCAGCAACGTGCGTAGCCATCTTTTGCCACAATTTATGCAGAAAGGGATCGAGATAGGTTCTTTATCAATCGTCTATGGTGACTGGGTGATTTCTTACTTAGGAGCTGGATATGGGCACCACAGAAACGATTGAGAAATGGCTGGATAAATGCGATTTGGCTCGACAGGCTCAGGATCGGTATGACCAGGATCCAAGTCCAACCAATTACTCGGAACTGAAGAAAGCGCTCTATGAGAGGGGGATTATGGAGGAGCGAGTGGACCCCAGAGCAACCCATTCGCATAGGGTTGGAGGCTGAGCGGAAGCTCACTGGGTACCAGAAACAACAAAGCCCGCTAAAAGGCGGGCTAAGTCATTGAATCTGATGGTGCCCGGAGGCGGAATCGAACCACCGACACGGGGATTTTCAATCCCAAGCATCCAAAATCTGACAAAAAAAGCTAAAAAAATATCGCATATAAAACAGCAAAATACGCGATTTATGTTTCGCGCTTATCCGTGCTCTGCGGCCAAATTTTGTGATTTAGTGCCCCATGAGTGTCCCATGGCGCATTATTTCGATTAACGAAATTCTGGCTGACGGCACTTCCATGCCGCACCCAACCCAACTGCAAAAATCGGGATAAACTGCCAATTGATTTCGGTAAATCGGGGGGCGGCACATGGGTGGTCCTAACAGCGGAAAGTCCTGGTCTGCATCTGCTAAAGGCGAGATTGAGGATTATCGCTCGGTGGATGTGCGCAGTTTAAATCGGGCAGGGGCGTTTATCCATCGGCGAAGGGGTACGGTCAGCTGGAGGGTCGGTGAGCGATCGTTGGGCTACGCCCACTACGTTGCGGATGATGAATCCGTCACGCTGAAATACGTTTACCGGGTGCCTGGGGCGGAACCCCAGTCATTGGAACAGGATATTCCGGTTACGTGGACACCCTGCCACCTCGGCGGGCAACGCCCCTGGTTCATTTGCCCGGGATGTCGGCGGAGAGTGGCGTTGCTGTACGAAGCCAAAACCTTCCGGTGCCGAAAGTGCCTCAATCTGTCCTACCGCTCGCAGAAAGAAACCGATTCCGAACGAGCAATCAGGCGTGCAGAAAAAGTGCGTGAGCGGCTGGGGTGGCGCGCTGGCATTTTGTGCCCCAACGGTGGTAAGCCGAAAGGTATGCATCATAGGACGTTCTTCACCCTCACGTCGTTGCAGCATCATCTTCAGCAGCAGGCGATGGGTGGTCTTCTCGCTGCGATCGACAGACTGAATTAATCATGTAGCCCTGTCCGACCATTTGCCGCCGGGGCCTGGAGAATTGGCCCGCTGATCAAAGGCTGATAAAGTCAGCAAGACATTAATTAACAACCATAAAAGATCACGGGCGTTAGGGAGCAAGGTGTGCAGGGATCAGGGCAAACCCCAACGAACTTCGGCTTTCTTGAAGAGCACGATCCGCTCTTCGTTGAACTGGCGGTTGCCGCAGAACGGGCTTTTTCCAGCGATCCCAATACCACGCTCATCAAGCTCCGCCAGCTTGGTGAAGCGCTTGCCCAGCACCTTGCTGCGTTGTCTGGGATCGAGTTCGACGAGCAGACGAGCCAGTCAGATCTACTCTTTCGCCTGAACCGCGAGCTTCGCCTGGAACCCCAGGTAAGAGAACTGTTCCATACCCTGCGCATCGAGGGCAATAAGGCCACACACCAGTTTCGTACCCGCCACAAAGAGGCGATGGATGGACTGAAGTTGGCTCGTGAGCTGGCCATCTGGTTCCACCGGTCGATTGGTGACGCCGGCGCAAACTTCCGGCCAGGCCCTTTTGTCCCGCCAGCAGATCCCAGTGCCGAATTGCGGCAACTTCACGCTGATATTGAAAAGCTTCGTCATGAGCTTCAGCAGGCCAACATGGAGCTGGACAGCAGCCAGCAGTTGGGTGAACTGATCCAGAAGGAAAAAGCCGAGTATGAGGCGCTTGCGCTGGCCATGGATGAAGAGTCCCGTGCTTTGGCTGAACAGGCCCGGGGGCATGAGCAGGTCCTGGAACAGCAGCGGCAGGAGTATGAACAAAGAATTAAGGCGCTGCAGGATCAGCTGAATCAGCAAGGTGAGCCGGCGATAAAAGAACAGCGCCAGCAAGTAATGAAGAAGGCGCTTGCTGCCACTGATAAGCTGGTTCTGAATGAAGAACTCACCCGAATACTCATCGACCAGCAGCTGAATGAGGCGGGCTGGCAAGCCGATAGCCAGGAGATCACCTACCAGAAGGGCGCACGCCCGGAAAAAGGGGTGAACCGGGCCATTGCAGAGTGGCCGACCAAGCACAACGGTGAAGGCGGCCGCGCGGACTATGTGTTGTTTGCCGGCTTAACCCCCATCGCAGTGGTCGAAGCCAAAAAAGAAAACACCAACGTTGCCGGGAAAATCGGACAGGCCGAGCGCTACAGCAAAGGTTTCAAAATAGATGCGCCGCTGGTGGGCGCCTGGGAGATCACTGGTCGAACGGTTGCGTGGCCGTCAGAGGAGGAAGGTCATTACCTGGTGCCCTTCGTTTACTCGTGCAACGGTCGTCCCTACGTGCCGCAGTTGGCGGAACAGTCGGGCACCTGGTTCCGTGATGTGCGCGAACCCAGTAATACCAGCCGGGCATTGCATGAGTTCCACACGCCGGAAGGCTTGCTGGATCAACTTGCCCGCGACAAGCGCAAGGCCGACGAAGAGTTGAAGGCTGAACCTTTCGGTTACCTGAAGCTGCGGGATTACCAGCAAATGGCGATATCCGCGACTGAAAATGTCTTGTCGCAGGGTGCTCGTTCAGCCCTGTTGGCTATGGCAACGGGCACGGGCAAAACCCGCACCGTTATCGGTCTGATGTATCGGTTCCTCAAAAAAGAGCGGTTCCGTCGAATCCTGTTTCTAGTGGATCGTACTGCTTTGGGCCAGCAGGCCATCGATACGTTTAATGAAGCACGGCTCGAGCAGAGCCAGACGTTGAGCACGGCCTACAACGTCGCTGAAATGGGAGATATGGCCGCCGAGGCGGAAACGCGGGTGCAGGTGGCCACCGTACAGGCCATGGTCAAGCGCATCTTTATGAGCGACGAGCCGCCACCCATCGACCAGTTTGATTGCATCATCATTGACGAAGCCCACCGGGGATACACCCTTGATCAGGAGATGACCGAAGGCGAGTTGGCCACGCGGGACACCAGCCAGTACATCTCCAGTTATCGCCGGGTCCTGGACTACTTCGATGCGGTGAAAATCGGCCTCACGGCAACCCCAGCTAAACATACCACCGAAATCTTCGGTAAGCCGGTGTACACCTACTCCTACCGGGAAGCGGTGGCGGACGACTGGTTGATCGACCACGAACCACCTATCCGTTACGAAACCCTGCTCACCCAGAACGGGATCACCTTTGAGAAGGGTAAGCCGGTCGAAGTGATCAACACCCAAACCGGCGAGGTGGATACCACAGAGCTGGAAGACGAACTGAAGTTCGAGGTGGATGCTTTCAACCGCAGGGTGATCAGCGAAAACTTCAACCGCGTGATATGTGAACAACTGGTCCATGAGCTGGATCCCTTCGGCGACGAGAAAACCATGATTTTCTGCGCCACTGACCTTCACGCGGACATGGTAAAGCGCCTGCTGGATGAAGCGTTCAAAGATCTCTACAACGGGGACTACAACCAGGCCGCTGTCGCCAAGATCACCGGCCAAAGTGACAAAGTAAGTCAGTTGATCCGGCGTTATAAAAACGAGCGTTACCCCAACATCGCGATAACCGTGGACCTGCTCACCACCGGTATTGACGTGCCCAAGATATGTAATCTGGTGTTCATGCGCCGGGTTCGGTCACGAATCCTGTACGAGCAGATGATTGGCCGCGCCACCCGCCGTTGCGACGAGATCGGTAAGACCGTGTTCCGTATTTACGATCCCGTGGACATCTACGCTGCCCTGCAAGACGTGAATACCATGAAGCCGCTGGTGAAAGACCCAGGCATCACCCTGGAGCAGCTGGTAGAGGAAATCACCGACGAGCACAAGCTGGAAAAGGCGCTCAACACCCCCGGTGAGCAAGAAGGCGAAACCCAGGCGGATGCGGTGCTCAGCCAGCTTGGTCAAAAGCTGATGCGGGTGCTGCGCAAAGCGGAGAAAAAAGCTGAATCGAAGCCAGCCCTGAAACAAAAGCTGGATGAACTTCATCAGGCCTGGGGGCACGAGCCCAAGTCCCTTCACACCCACCTTCACAAGCTGGGGCCGCGTAAAGCTGCGGAGTTTATTCGTCAGCACGGTGGGCTTGTGGACCAGCTGTCGGAAGTGAAGTCACTGGCGGGTAGTGAATACATGCCAGTGATCTCCGAGCATGAGGACGAAATCCGGGACAGAACTCAAACCTACGGCGAGTACGAGCGCCCTGAAGACTACCTGGACAGCTTCAATCAGTTCATCAAAGAGCAGATCAACCAATCCGCCGCGCTGGCGGTTGTGGTCAATAAACCCCGCGACCTTACCCGGGAGCAGCTGCGTGAAGTGAAGTTGCTGCTGGACAACAACGGCTTCTCGGAAGCCAAGCTGCAAAGTGCGGTGCGTAATCAAACCAATCAGGAAATCGCCGCCAGCATCATCGGCCATATCCGCCGGGCGGCGCTGGGGGAGCCCCTGAAGCCGTTTGAGCAGCGTGTTGCGGAAGCCATGGATCGCATCTATTCGCAGCACAACTGGACTCCCGCCCAACGTAACTGGCTTAACCGTCTGGCGAAGCAGCTCACCCACGAAGTGATCATCGATCGTGAAACGGTGAACCAGCTGCCCGCTTTCCAGGGTGGCGCCAAGCGGCTTGATAAAGTTCTTGGGGACCAGCTCGATACGGTGCTGGAGGAGCTGGGCGAGGCCATGTGGCCAACGCAGGTGGCTTCGTAGAGCAGATGCTGCCTGTAATAACGCTGATTGCAACAACCCCCAGGGTCGACTTGCTGGAGCAATTCGCGCTGCCTTCGATTCGTCGTCAGTCATGCCAGCCTTCCATGGTATTGATCGTTTCGGATAACCGCAGGCTTGAGGCATCTGAAAGGCAGTCTATTCGGTCCCACTTGCCAGGCATCGACATTGTCTTTTTGGAGAACGCGCACAGCCCCGGAGCTGCTGGCTCCTGGAATACCGGCCTACAAAAAATCTCGCAGTTGTTTCCAGCCTGTTATGTGGCGATTATCGACGACGATGACCGCTGGACGGCAAACCATTTGGCCACGTGTCTGAAATGTTCTGACCATGGTGCAGCGGATGTTGTCGTCTCAGGAATTCATGTCGTCATCGATGGCCAGATCAAATACACGAACGTGCCTTCCCGTCTGATCGCCCAAGACTTTTTGCGGGGAAACCCTGGCTGGCAGGGGTCTAACACCTTTATCAAAGCCGAAACCTTACGATCGGTTGGCGGGTTTACTGATGGCCTAACAAGCTGCAACGATCGCGACCTTGCCATTCGCGTCCTTGATGGCCCGGCAGTCACGGTCAATTTCACAGGGACAGCAACGGTGTTCTGGCAGTGCAACGGGAACCCCTCGGCACTGTCGGCACCCCGATCAGCCCAGAAGCTAAAGGGGTGTGCGCAGTTTCTTCAGTTGCACGAAAAGCGGATGTCGCCTGCTGATAGGGAGGCGTTTTTCGACCGCGTCGAGACGCTTTTTCAGTGGTCCAGAAACGACATTGAAGCAGAAAAGTACAGGCTTGCCGTTGACTAATAGTTTTCATCCCACAGCCCCCCCAAGCTATTCAACAGTGCTTTCAGACCGAATGCTTCGGTTGTTGAAGCGCTGCTCAGAACAATACCGGGTTGCCCCCATCCTGATAGCCATCGCCCATAAAAATCAGGCGGGGGAGTTGCGCAGAGCCTTATCAAGCGCGCTCAATCAGAGCCTCGTCAAACGGGGAATGGCGCAAGTTGTCGTTTTGGACGATCAGTCCGATGCACGGTGGCAAGTCCATGTACGTGACCTGCTCACTGATCCGGCCGTCACGGAGCTGTCTGCGGAATGCGGTTCGCCCGCAAGAGCGCGAAACCAATTGCTCGATTGGGCCGACAGGCAGCCCTCCATTGAGTGGGTGGCCCGTCTTGATGCAGACGACGAGTTTGTGGATAACCACAGCCTTGAAGCCCTTCTTGAGGCACCGAGAGTCCCAGAGGCAGTCGCCGTTGTCGGGAGCAACGCGCTGCGACAGGGTGAGGAAATCCTGCCTTGGGTGAATCGAGCCAATGCAGAAGAATTATTCGATCTCGATCATCTGACGGCCTATGTGAAGCGTTTTTCCTCGGGCGAGCAGGAACGCGAGTTGCCGTCTTGCAACCTTGTTCTGAAAAACCGGCTGGGGTTGCGTTACCCCAATACCCGCAGCGCCGAAGATCACTGGCTGCTGTGTAATCTGATCATCAAATATCCCGGGAAAGTGTGTGCGGTTTCTGATTCGCTCTACTGCATATATAAACTCGGGGGAACGGATACCTCGGCGAACCGGTCGACCGGGGTCTGGCATGATCAACGCCAGCGCCTTGCCTACTTTCTGGAAAGGTTGAATCGCCTGAAGAAAGGGCCGTTCCATATCGTGGGCTATGGTATGGAGGGCATTGTTTGGTGGCAGGGCGAACAACTCGTGAAGGAGTTCTACCCCTGGGCAATGCCGGATGAAGATGTGGAACGTCTGGATCAGCTTCTCGCCAACGCTCCATGTTCAATTCCAGAAGTCACCTGGATCAAGGCCAATGGCGTGTGGCAGTACCGGACTCCCAGGCTGGAGAGCCGACCGGTGGGTACGCACATGCCCAAAGAAACGCTTTCAAGTTTCTTGCAGGGTCTTTACCGGTCCCGAATCTGTGCCCTCAATATCAAAAGGGACAACCTGCGCCTCGATAACGAAGGCAATCTCCTCTACATCGATATTGGAAAAGACATTTGTGGGCTGTCGACCAGCCTCTTCCTCGATATGGCCGCCAGGCTCTACTCCATTGGGGTGCTGGGCAATGACGACGAGGAGCTGGTTCGCAGGCTGTCCTGGAGAACCCAGGACGAATCACTGGGGCAATTGCCAGGCTTCAGCGACTTTTATCGGGAGCTTATGGAGGACCTGCACTCCAGGCCCATGGTGGGACAGTACCCGCCGCTGCCAGCGAAAAGATACGATCAGGTTACGCTGTTAATCAAAGCCTGTGCGCAAGATGCCCAGGGCTTCTTCGAGCAGGTTTCCCACATTGTCCATCAACTGGCATACCCTGCTAGCTTCGCACAAATACTTGTTTTGATTGATGATCACCCGGGTCCTTTCCTACGGCAGTATGCGGAGCCGGACCTGCCATCATTAATCGAGCAAACGGAACAGCTCAAAAAGGCAGGCATAGTCGATGGATACCTCATACCTCCCGCTGACACCACGACCATTCAGGAAGTCTATGACCAGTGGTTCAACAGTCGTGAGGTGGTGCAGACCCACACGACTAAGAATGCCCCTCTCTATCCTCAGATATGGGCTTTCTCCGTGCTCGATACCCCTTATGTTTTGCAGTGTGACTGCGATGCTCTTGTGGGTCGGAAAAGCTGGAACCACGATTTCCTCGCCGACATGCTCGACGCTATCCGCCCGAAAAACGTTGTTGGCGTGGGGTTCAACATTCCAAAGTGGACAGATCTTTTTTTGGAGTATTTCGGCGAGCCGGGTCAGTTCGCTCCGGAAGTCCGCTTCGGTCTGCTAGATCTTCAGGGTGTCAAGGAGCACCTGCCCATTAACAACCCGGTTGAGAATGGCCGTTTCAAATTGACTTGGCATCGCGCCATCCAACAGTACCAGCGATCCAATGAGTGCTGCACCTGCGTTCGTGGTGGCGATCCCGCCTCGTTCTACGTTCACCCCCAGAATACTGATAAGCCCGCCCTTCGCTCTGGCGTCATCCGGGACCTGATTGCTCAAGGGATCTTACCGGCTCATCAGGAAGAGCAATTCGATTTGGTTGTCGAACCGGAATGGCAATACCCGGAGCGGGGAGAGCCGGTCATATTCCTGCTCAAGGGCCGTTGTACGCCTGCCCAAAAATTGCATCGTTGCCTGGATTCTCTGGCTCGACAAACCGACCAGTCCTTCGGGGTCATTCTTATTGACGACGCCAGTGGGTTTCAGAAAACGTGGTACTACCCGATGATGCTCAGCGACTTTGAAGGTCGCTATACCCTGGTGCGACACGCACAGCGAAAGGGCCGGATGCCAAACTTCCTGCTGGCAATCCACGAGATCTGTGCGAGAGCGGACTCGCTAATCGTTGTTCTGGATCAGGATGATTTTCTGATGCGGGACGACGTGGTGGCTCAACTGCTCGTTGCGAGGAGTCGGGGTAGCGATCTTATCCAGATGCCTATGTATCGGCCTGACAAGCCTTTGAAGCTATACCAACCCGATTACCGTCAGCCTCGTAAGCAGGGGGCAGGTAACACCTGGGCCCATTTGAGGGGTTTCAGAAAGTCCCTGTTCCAAAAGGTGCCGGAGCGGTACTTCAAAAGGCCGGGAGGTGACTGGTTTGACTGTGCGACCGATTACGCCACCATGCTCCCAATGTCGGAGTTGGCTGAGAACCCAGCCTTCCTGGATACTGGCTACGCATACTGGCATGAGCGGGCACCCTACAGTGCCAGCCACAAAGCCCATCAAGCCGAATTGATTCCGGAAATACTGGCTAATCCGATTGCCAAAGAACTTGCTGAACCCACGCCAGTCGACGAAGAATGCGGGACATAGACAGGGACGCGCATCCGTCATAAAGCCACCAGTTCGGGGTTGTCGTTTGCGACCTAGACAGGAAGAAGAGGGGCTCCGCTTCCCGAATCCGCTCTGGGCAGGCGTGCTTCAACCACTGCTCAGTTGGAACTCTGTCCAGTTCTGAAACCACACGTCTACCAGCTTCGCGATCAAGGCTGGTCAGCGACGCCAGCAAGGGATAAGGATTTATGGATGCATCCCCAGAGGAGTCAGGAGCGTGCAACCAGAAACCGGGCCAGTCGAGGGGGTGTGCGATGGGCAAAGCGACTCTGCGCTCACCCAGCCAGTTATGATAGGTGCAAGCCAGTGGAATCCGCGCGCCAAGATTTTTCGGTCGAGCAATGGAGGGCAGTAGGTTCATACGGCTTAACTCCACGGGGAGGCGGAGCTGAACGAACGCCACGAGTGTGACCAGCCCTGTGGAGGGCCAAGCAACCAGGTCAGGGCTTAGTTGCCGTGCAGTGTCCTCCAGCAACTCAGAAAACCCTTCCGCGGGCTGCGTGCCGCTCACCACAAATCTTTTACTGGCCCCCACGGTTCTGCCGTTGCAGATGTTCAGGTCCCAGGCCGGGTTTATTGATTGTTGGTTAAAGCGGACGACTTTGTCGCCAGCCCGCGGCGCGGCGCTTCCATCACCGTTACCGATCAGATACCAGCTGCTCAACTTTTCCCATTCCTTGCTGGAGAACGATCATGCCTCCCGTCTTTCGGATAAAGAAAACCGGCCTCGCGTTTGCCCCTTTTAAAATGCAAAATGATTGGCCCCTCTGTATGTCCGAAATAACAATTGCCGGCATCATAAAGCCAGCTTTCGAATGGCAGGGCAAGACTAATTTCAAGGTTTACGCATGACCAATAACGACATCGTTCAAAAACTCTGGAACCTCTGTGATGTCCTTCGGGACGACGGCATCAACTACTCGGATTACGTCACCGAGCTGGTGCTGTTGCTGTTCATCAAGATGGTTCATGAAAGCACCGAGGCCGGCACGCTCAAGAAGCATCCGCTGCCGGAAGGTTGCCGCTGGGCAGACTTGAAGGATAAGGATGGCATCAACCTGCTGAACGACTACAAGCGCATCCTCCTGACCCTGTCCACGGGCAAGGACGGTGAAGGCAACGTGATCCACGAAGATCCTTTGATTAGTGCCATCTACGCGGACGCACAGACCCGCCTGCGGGAGCCCAGCCACCTTCGGCAAATGGTCGTGGCTCTGGATCAGATCGATTGGTTCAGTGTGCAGCAGGACGGTCTGGGGGATCTGTACGAAGGCCTGCTTGAAAAGAACGCCAACGAAACCAAATCCGGGGCCGGTCAGTATTTCACGCCCCGGGCGTTGATCAACTCTATGGTGCGTTGCCTGAAGCCCCAGCCTGGTGAAGTGATTCAGGACCCAGCAGCGGGTACGGCAGGCTTCCTGATTGCGGCCGACCAGTACATCAAGGAGCAGACGGACGATCTGTTCGACCTTAATGCTCAGCAGCAGGCATTTCAGCGTAACAAGGCCTTTGTGGGCATTGAGCTGGTGCCCGGAACCCGCCGCTTGGCCCTCATGAACTGCCTGCTGCACGGCATGGAAGGCGATGAGGAAGGCGTGGTGCATCTGGGCAACGCGCTGGGTCAGGCTGGTGCGAGCCTGGCCAAAGCGGATGTAATCCTAGCCAATCCGCCGTTCGGCACCAGCAAGGGCGGTGACGCCAGCATCACCCGGGATGACCTCACCTACAGAACCAGCAACAAGCAGTTGGCGTTCCTGCAACACATCTACCGCAACCTGAAGCCCGGAGGCCGGGCGGCCGTGGTACTGCCGGATAACGTACTGTTTGAAGCCGGGGTTGGCACTGATGTGCGTCGGGACCTGATGAACAAATGCAACCTGCACACCATCCTGCGCCTGCCCACCGGCATCTTCTACGCCCAGGGCGTGAAAACCAACGTGCTGTTTTTCACCAAGGGCAGCGCTGCGGACAAGCACCAGGAAGAGAACTGCACCGAGAACGTCTGGGTGTACGACCTGCGCACCAACATGCCCAGCTTCGGCAAACGCACACCCTTCGGTGACGCTCACCTGAAGCCGTTTGAAGCTGTTTATGGCGATGATCCCAACGGCCTGAGCGAACGCGAAGAAGGCGAGTACAGTTTCCACGCCGAAGACATCGAGTTGCCGGAAGAATCCGACGAGAACGAGGGTGTAGACCCACGCCTCGCCCACAGCCGTTGGCGTTGTTTCAGCCGTCAGTGGATTGCCGAACACAAGGGCGACTCGCTGGACATCTCCTGGCTGAAAGACAGTGACAGTGTGGATGCGGCCAACTTGCCGGAGCCAAGTGTGCTGGCGGGTGAGGCCATGGGTGAGCTGGTTCAGGCGCTGGGTGAGCTGGACGCATTGATGCGGGAGTTGGGGGCTGAAGAGGAAGCTGATGGGACGCGAGTGCTTTTGCAGGAAGTGATGGGTGAGGTTAAGTAATGGCTTTTAACTCAACGCCCCAACATGTTGTTGAACAAAATATCAACGGCCTTCTTGAAATCCACAGTACATGGCAGAGGCTCCCTCTGTCTCTTATTTCCGATGTAAAGAATGGCTTTGCTTTCAAGTCGGCTGATTTCAACGTTCAAGGCGAAGGTGAAAGGCTAATCCGTATTCGAGATGTTCTGCCCGGTGATACTAAAACATACTACTCGGGGGCTATCCCCAACGGTTACTGGGTCAATCCCGACGATATTGTTGTGGGTATGGATGGTGATTTTAATTTAGCATGGTGGCAATCAAAGCCGGCCCTGCTGAATCAGCGTGTCTGCCGTTTGGATGTTATCTCGCGAAACTACGAGAAACGTTTTTTCTATCGAGTCCTGCCGGGGTATTTAGAAGCAGTCAATTTGAATACATCTTCAACCACGGTCAAGCACCTTTCGTCGAAGACCTTGAATGAGCTTCTTATACCGTTGCCCCCCCTCGCCGAACAAGAAGTCATCGCTGACAAACTCGACACCCTGCTGGCCCAGGTGGAAAACACCAAAACCCGCCTCGAACGCATTCCCCAGATCCTGAAGCGCTTCCGCCAGTCCGTGCTGGCTGCGGCGGTGAGTGGGCGGTTGACGGAGGAGTGGCGGTCGAATTCTGATTCGTATGGTCATGAAAGTGCGGAAGACTGGAAGTGGCCACCGGTTCCAGTAACTTGGGAAGTGAAACGTTACCCTGAGTTGGTTGAGAGTCGGTTGGGCAAGATGCTCGATAAAGCCAAAAATTCCGGTATTCCCACCAAGTACCTTGGCAATATCAATGTAAGATGGTTTGACTTCAATCTAACTGACGTTCAGGAAATCTTGGTATCGGAAACGGAGCGAAGTGAGCTTGCGATTCGGCCCGGCGATGTCCTGATTTGTGAAGGAGGAGAGCCGGGTAGATGTGCAATCTGGGATTCTCGCCTTGAAGGGCAGATGGTTTTTCAGAAGGCGCTTCATCGCGCCCGGGTTTCAAAGGCCCTTATACCAGAATGGCTTGCCCTGAATCTGAAGCATGACGCTGACAGTTTGGTCCTTGACCAGCTCTTTACAGGAACAACTATTAAGCATCTCACTGGTAAGGCGCTAAAGACGTATCCGCTGCGGGTTCCACCAGTAGAAGAACAAACTGAAATCGTCCGCCGTGTAGACCAACTCTTCGCCCATGCCGACCGCATCGAACAGCAGGTCAATAGCGCCCTGGCTCGCGTCAACAACCTTACCCAGTCCATCCTAGCTAAAGCCTTCCGGGGCGAGCTGACCGAGCAGTGGCGCAAGGACAACCCGGATCTGATCAGCGGCGAGAACAGCGCAGAGGCGTTGCTGGAACGCGTCAAGGCCGAGCGGGCGAAGGTGGTAAAGCCGAAGCGGACACGAAAGGCCAAGGCTTCGGCATGAGGTTCCGGGTCGTGACACAGCAGTCTGACGTCATGAAGGCGGGGCTGGGTGTGTATCGTCGACCGGCAACGCTACAGGCCCAGGAGAGCCTATGACGGCTCCCGTGTCCATGGGTTTGCAGTCAGAGATCTTCTCGGCCAGCGCTCCTTTAGGCCGCGTAGAACGTCTTCCTCGGCCGTGCAGGGGCTTAGCAAAGTTGCGAACTCCTTGCCGTCCATCATGACGGTCCACGGGGTCAGTTGCGGTTCCTGTTCCCGCTGCAGTTCTTCCAGCAGGTCGGGCTTGTGCTGAACAATCCAGTCCGCCAGGTCAGGAGTAATGACTTCCGCAGGTCCAACGGCGATCTTGCTGCCCATGATCAGCTCGGCAGTCAAGCCCTGCTTGGTCAGGTAGTTGAGTGCGCCCATCAGAACACCACCTTATCTGCCTGTGAACCTGCGATCGGTTCGTCAGCCGAAGAAGATTGCGATGGTGATGTCGCCAAAGTCTTGATGTCGTCTTCGTGACGGAGCCGCCGGACGACTTCAAGACTTGGACGACTTGGATCCGATAACTTTTTTTGGCCTATTCGCCACTGCACGTTGGATCCGATTTTTCCCAAGCATTTACACTCAATTCCCAGTTGCCGAAGCGCTGGGGCTGTGCGTCTCAGGCTGTCACCCAGACCCTTCGGGGTTCGGGGCCAGGCGTCGCTTTGCCTCGGGCGAAAATCTTCGAGAATGGTGAACCACTGTTTGGCCGGGAGGTCCTGAACCCGTCCTGGGTTCAGCTCAATCCAAGCAAGAATCGCCAGCGCCACGGGGCTTCCATCAAGGGTTCTTTCCAGTGCATCTTCACGGGCCGCGTTGAACTGCTCCATGAACATCTCCTCTGGCAATTCCATGGCTTTGGCGACTGCCATTCCCAGGTAGGCGAAGTCGAGCAGGCGGGGGCGTTGGTCGGGGGGTAAAAAGCTATCGGGCAGGTACTGCAGGGCCATCGCTGCGATATCCAACAGTCCGCCAAGGATCTGGGCGCGGTTCCGCTCAAAGTTGGCGTGTAGCTCATCATGAAGACAGGCGTTGGTGATCAGTGGGAGTTCAATGCTCAATGCTCGTGATAAGGCGTCCTGTTGTGTGACCGTGGCCGCAATCCCGTTCAGGATGATCGGGCGCTTGATTTTCAGCACGACCTCATCGCTGTCGCTGTATAACTTGCGCTTGCTGTAACCTGCGCCAGTGGAAATCTGGCACATGGCATCCTGGAGCGTGTCCGGCAGGTAACTCACGTTCTCCAGGCTGATCACGTGGTTCGTTGCGCTGGACACGAACAGGTCGTCGGTATTTCTGGGCAGGGCGCGCAAATCACTGGCGTTAGGGTCGATGATTCTTCGCAGGGATGTCTGGGTGGTTGATTTGGCGGAGCCCTGTTCCCCGATCAGCTCCAGGATCGGGAACGGGGTGCTGGAACGCAGGCACTCGATCAGCCAGGAGATCACCAAAAGATGCTTGTCGGGTGGGATGTTGGCGATTTTCCAAAGCGTGGAAATATCGCCACTAGGGGTAGGGCGTGGCAGTGGCTCCGTGCTGTCCGAGCGGCAAAACATAACCGGGGCTTCTTCGATGGACCATTCGCCAGCTTGCAGGCAGACGGCCATGTTCTGGCCTGGTTCCGCGAGGTCAATCCAGTGCTTGTCCTGCTCGCTCGCTACCCGGGTGTAGACGGGCCGATGCTCCTGCATCGCGATGCCTTCAAGGGTCATTCGTGCTTCACGCAGCGCCTGATCCCGGATGGGCTTTCCGAACTCGGCGTAGAACGCCGCTGTCAGCCAGTTGCAGAATGCCTTGCCACCCAGGGCCCTGACTTCTCCTGTGGCTTCTTGCCGGACATACGCCGTTTTGTTGTCATCGTGGAACAGTTCAGAGTTGTCCCGGACAAAGGCGACGATCTTGTCGGTCTGGGGCTGCTTGTCATCTTCCTGGGCAGGGGCTGAAGAAGGTGGTTCTTCAGGCGGAAGCAGCCCTTCCTGGTATTCAGCAAGTACTGCTTCAGATCCGTCTGCTTGGTAGACGTCGCTCCAGTCCTTTGCGCTTTGTGGGCAGGTCCACGAGCATCCGCTCTTAATGCCCGCGCTCTTGCCAGCCGTGTCGTTATCGACGGCGACAACCAGCTTCAGATTCGGGTTCTTTTCCCTGATGGCTCGCACGTTTCCGGGGATGTTGGCTTCGCCGACACCACAGGCGACGGGGAGTGTGGTGGCTTCGTGCAAGCGGTATCCATCGGCCACGCCGGCACACACAATCAGGCGCCCGGTTAGTGAACCGAGTTCACTAATGCTGAAGCCGATTGGCGTGAACGTGCCCGCGACTTTCCCGCCCCTGGTGACCAGCTTGTCGTTGGGTTTTGCGTCCGGGCGCTGCCGGACCTTCTCGGCCAGGATGCGTTCCTGTCCGCAGGAATCGCCGTTGGTGTCGAACAACGGTCGGAACAGGGCGCTTCCACGCCACTGTGCGCATACCCGGTTGTCATCATCATAGATGGGCAGATCGATGTTTTCGGCCCAGCAGCCAAGTTCCCGCATAGCCTGTGGATCAATTTGCTTGCGGACAAGGTAGGGATGGCTATCGAGGCTCTGATCCTGTGGGGAAGTGTCCGAGGTGTTCATACTTCGCCCCTCCCGCCGATCTGCGCCGCGTAACCCTGCTTGATGCCCTCCATGAACTCCGCACGGTCGAAGAGCAGCTTTCGGCCGAAGCGGTAAACCCCGGGTAGGTCGTGCCCCTTGGTGAACAGCAGGTGCCGCACACCGCCGATGGTGAGTGCCGGTTCGGCCTCGCACAACTGCGTGAGGTTCATGAGAGTTGCGTTGTGATGGGAACGGATTTCGCTAGATTGATGATCTGCTTGCTGGACGTTGAGTTCTTTCATGTTTACTGCCTCTCTGTAATTGCCTGTTGTCAGGCGTCGATAGCAGTACACCAGCGAAATGAAGGGGCTTGGCCGAAGTCAGGTATGACTTAACCGAATTCGGTTAGGTTGTAGGTGGTTGTGGGATGGCACGGGGCTTGTGGTTGTGTGACTACCTATTCCTACTTCAACGGTTAGGCATGGTTCGGAAGGGTTTTCTGGGCGTGACGCACAGCAACGCGGAAATTCAGGCAATGCTGGTTGAAAGGGCAAAGAGCCCGGGCAGGCCAATTGGAGCTCTTTCGATACGGCTACGCCGAGTGGGGCGCAGTAGATAACGTTGCCACAATCTGGTCGTCAAGCAGACCACCAGATCATGGCAAAACGCAGTATTGCTGGAACGCTGTCGTCTCAATAGTCCCCACTCTGATGGCCAATTAAGGTCAGAGAATAGGCCAAGCAGGTTAACTGTCCAGCGTTCACTTTAGGCTTTCCGATGTTTCCTCGCGGCTTCTAAATGGGAGCGGACGGTATCGGGATGGATGTCTAAGCCGGCTTGTTGCATATCGGCGGCAAGGGAACCTGCGTTTCCGCCTGTCACCGGGTTTCGCTTTGCTTCGGGCTCGGGGCCATAGGCTTTCTGTACCGCGACATCGACCATTTTTTCTAATGACACTATTTTCTTTTTCAGTCCGGATACGACTTGGGGGGTAGGGTGCTTTTCGATCGACTGTCGCGCCATATTCTGCTCGACAACTCGGTCCAACTCCGTTTCCCGGATACCCAGAAGGGCATCCTCTGGAAGCGAGCTTGCCGGGCAGTAACTCCGTGGATTGTCGCCCGGATAGCGTGTGCCTTCAGGTCTATGACAAAGCTCCATCCACTGTCTGGAATCTGGATTCGATATCCACAAGGAAGATGATTCGGGTGCGCCCTTGCCTGGCTTCCCGTTGATGCGGAGAAGTTCGTTTTTCAGGAGGTTTCGGCCTGCACCCGTCAAGGATAGATCCCAGATACCCTCGATCTGTTGTAGGTCCCTTTTGTTCGATTCCAAAACTGAGTTGAGCTCAGGGACAAGGTGGCCGTCAAAGTCTGCTGCGGCAAGCGTCGCGTCGAATTCGGGCTTTTCCCAGCCAGGCAAGTTGATCAGGTCAATCTGAGATGGTCCTTGGTCGGTGATCTGCTGTCTGATGGATGCAGCTGTGGCTGGACTGAGATTGCGGTCGGTTAGCAAGCAAAGAGGGCCTCCGTCAGTTTTACACAGTGGGGCCAGCCATATTTTTGCATTACCGCGTGACACGAGGCGGGCAGGTCGAGCGTGGGCGTTATAGACCACGTGCACTGATATCGGGAGTAGCTCCCGCAATATCCATTCAATAATCCTTGCCGGTGAGCAGGCTGTTTTCATCTTTTCGGAGGCGCGGTCGGAGGCTTCTTCAATCGTCAGGAGTCGGTACTGCATTAATTGCACCTTTATTGGCTTGAGGTCCCGAAGATGGCATCGGCCATTCGTTCAACAACCGATGCTTTGTGATCTTGGGTCAGGTGGCTGTAGCGTTGCACCATCGCCAAGGTTTTGTGGCCGAGTAGGTCGGCTATTTCTCGAAGACCTGCGCCGTTCATGGCCAGGTAGCTGGCGGCTGTATGGCGGAGGTCGTGGAATCTGAAGTCGTTAAGTTGGGCGCGCTGAAGGGCTGTCTGCCACGAGCGTTGGAAGTCCAGAGGCTTGTCTTGCGTTTTCTCGGTACGGCCGGGAAATACGAGTGAGGTATCGTCGATGGGGCGGATCTTTGCCCAGTCTTGCAGGGCCGTGAATGCTGGGCCCGCAAGAGGGACCGTTCGCGAATCTCCGTTCTTGGTATCCACAAACGTAATGCGGCGGCGTTTTAGGTCTACGTCCCGCCAGCGCAAGCCAACGATTTCACCTTTTCGCCCGCCCGTGGTGATGGCGAGAAGAACAATGATGAGTAGTTCCGGGGTATCCTTCGCCTGTGTGCAGGCTTCCAGCAAACGTGTGCGCTCGTTGTCTGACAGGAACTGGGTTCGGCCTTTGGCTTCCCGGCCTCGACGGATCTTCCTGCATGGGTTGTCTTGAATCCAGCCCCATTCTTCGGAAGCTGCTTCGAGCACGGGACTGAGGGATGCCAGGTAACGGTTCACGGTCGCCTCGGACCTTGGCTTGCGTGATTTTCCTGCAAGGTAGGGTGTTGATTTCAGGTCGTCCCGCCATTCCGTTAGCAGTGGTGCCGTAACATTCAGAAGAGCGGTATCACCACCTTTTTCTTTCCACCATTGCAGATGGGTGTGGCGATGAGCTTGGTCCTTGAGGCCTGGCAATATGTCACGGATGTAGCGGTCAATGGCTTCGCCCAGGGTCTTGCCTTTTCCAGCGGAGGATTGGAAATGCCGCCCTTCGCGGATGGCTGCTTCAGTTTGAACGGCCCAACGTTTGGCGTCGGTAAGCCTGGCGAAGGTGGCCGACACGGGGGAACGTCCGTGCAGGCGGATTTTTACGCGGTGGGTGATCTTGCCGTCTTTGCTGATGCGCTTTTCAAAGGCTGCCATGTGAGTGGCCTCGTGTAGCCGTCATGTGCTGGGGGGAGCCGCGGTTTAACGTCCATGTTCGACTGGCTCGCTTGCGTTGTTACAAACTGTTACGTCCTAGCGTACTTCGCAGTCTTTCGTGAAGGCAAGAGGGGACGTTGATGCGACGTGCTCGGTGACGTTTGTCGGGGATGACCGGCGGATCAGGCGGTGTCGAGGCAGCTTTGGCCTACAGGCTCATTGGCCAACGAATATGGGTCGTTTGATGGGGAGTTTTGTGAATTGGTGTCCCATGAGTGTCCCATGGGGTGATCCAGAAACAACAAAGCCCGCTAAAAAGCGGGCTAAGTCATTGAATTCGTTGGTGCCCGGAGGCGGAATCGAACCACCGACACGGGGATTTTCAATCCCCTGCTCTACCAACTGAGCTATCCGGGCATGTTGCGCTACTGCTGTGCAACGGGGCGCTATTAAACCGGTTTCGATGTTTTGAGTCAAGGCTGCGCCGGAAAATTTTCCGAATCTTTTCAGGGTTGATCAGGCTTTGATCAGCCGGGCTTTACTGCTCTGGTGGAACGTAGCCTTCGGCTTGGTCGAAAGGCTCGTTGTCGAAGAAATGTTCCATTTGCGCCTGCAGGTACTTCCTGGTATTCGGGTCCATCAGGCTCAGGTGTTTTTCGTTGATCAGCATGGTCTGCTGTGCCTGCCATTCCTCCCAGGCCTGCTTCGAGATGGTGTCGAAGAGTTCCTGGCCCTTCTTGCCGGGCATGGGGGGGAAATCCAGACCGTCGAGCTCTTTCTGGTATTTGCGGCAGAAAACAGTGCGGCTCATGTTGGCTCCTGTTGGCGAATTGAATCCCGCGGCATGATAACAGATCGGGCGCGGCGGTTGCGCTGATCGGCCTCAGAGCAGGGCAGTCTGCTCGGGTGCGGTCAGTAGCGTACGAATGGGGGCCGGCAGGCCCAGAGTCAGGGCTTCATCCCGATGCAGCCAGCGAAGTCGGTCGTCATCGGCCACGCCTTGATCTCCCGACACGGTCAGTCTGGCGGGCTGGATGTGCAGATGGTAGTGGCTGAAGGTGTGGCGAAAGCCGCTGATCAGGTCAGGGTCGCTGCATTGCACCCCCAGTCGGCGTTCACAGGCTTCCTGCAGCTCATCCGCCCCTATGGCCGGGTCGAGCTCGGGCAGACTCCACAGGCCTCCCCAGATTCCGCTGGGCGGCCGGCGTTCCAGCAGGATCCGGCCTGCGTCGTCCTCAAGAATCAGCATCCAGGTTGTCTTTTCGGGCTTGGCTTTCTTGGGCTTGGAGCCGGGATACAATGTGGCCTCGCCCCTGAGGTATGCGGCGCAGCCCTGCTGAAGAGGGCAAGCGTCGCAGTTGGGACGGGTGCGGGTGCACACCATGGCCCCCAGATCCATGATCGCCTGGGTGTAGTCCCGTACCCGTGCGTCAGGCGTGTGTTCTTCGGCGTACTGCCAGAGCTGTTTCAGAACAGCGGTCTGCCCCGGCCAGCCCGGCACCGCGTGATAGCGCGCCAGCACGCGCTTGACGTTACCGTCCAGAATCGCGGCGCGTTTGCCAAAGGCTTGCGCCACGATAGCGGCGGCGGTGGAGCGACCAACGCCAGTCAGTGTTTCCAGTTCCTCCTGGCTGTCCGGGAATTCGCCGCCGAACTCTTCCACGACAGTTTTGGCGGCTTTCTGCAGGTTGCGCGCCCGGGCGTAGTAGCCAAGGCCAGACCAGTGGCTGAGAACGTCATCCACCGGCGCATCGGCCAGGGCGCGAACGTCGGGAAATCGTTCCATGAAAGCGTTGAAGTAGGGGATCACCGTGGTTACCTGGGTCTGCTGAAGCATAATTTCAGACACCCAGACCCGGTAGGCATTCTGGTTCGTGTGCCACGGCAGGTCGTGCCTGCCGTGCTGGTCGTACCACTCAAGCAGATTGTCGGCGAAACGGTCTGCCATTACTTGAACAGACCTTTGAGTTTGTCGCCAAGTTCTTCCTCAAGCTTTTCCTGAATCTTCTTTTCTGCTTTATCGGTAGCGCGGTCTACTTCTTCCCTGGCCTTGGCCTTGGCTGCGTTGGAGGCGATGGTTTTCAGGGTGTCACGGAAGCGCGAACCATCGAACGAGCACAAGCCAGCGGGATCCTCGGAGAAATTACCCCGGCACTCTACAGGAATCACCACGTTCTCAACGTACTCGGTTACCCGGCAGGCTTCATCGCGGTGGATCTCGCCCACAATCCGCAGGCCCGCCTCGTAGTCGAGCGTGGTCTGCTTCAGGTCGATGGTGCCGTCGCCCTCGAGCTTCATGCCGGCGAGCGCAGCCACAAGGTCGGTGTTCTTCAGGATGTTGCCGTTGATGTCCAGGGTGCCGCGCATATCGTTGAAGGGTGTTGTTGTACCCCAGTCAGTCGTGCTCAGGTCTTCCTGGTTGGCGATCGCAATGCCCTGGCAGGCCATGCGGGTCAGGTTCATATTGCGGAACTGGCCTTCGGCCAGGTTGAAGCTGATCTGCCCATCCGCCTTCTCGCGCAATACCGAGACGCGGTTGCCTGTCGTGGTCACATTGACCTTCAGGTTGGCGCCGCCAGAGAGCATGTCCACCTCGGCCAGGTCAGTGAGCAGCGGCAGGGTCTGGACGTTTTTGACGTCGGAGCCGATCTTCCATTTCGGATTATCGCTGCGGGCGTCCAGGGAGACGTTGGCACCGAAGCTGCCCTCGTAGAGTTTGCCGCTGAACTCGTCGACCTTGATG
This sequence comes from Marinobacter albus, assembly GCF_030238305.1. Lineage (NCBI taxonomy): Bacteria > Pseudomonadati > Pseudomonadota > Gammaproteobacteria > Pseudomonadales > Marinobacteraceae > Marinobacter > Marinobacter albus. The sequence continues at coordinate 759,442 of NZ_JASSQD010000001.1, forward strand.
AGACCATCTTTGGCCGTTGTGCTGGCTTTGATCTCATTGATGGTCAGGTTACTGACAATGAGCTCGGCCAGACCGAAATCGATATCCAGCAGCAGGGTGCGCAGGGTTTCAAGCGGCAGCAGGTCGCTTTCCGGAGCGCTCTGTGCTGCCTTGGCTGATGCTGTTTGGTCCTCTGACTCAGCGTCGCTTTCGCCCGCTTTGGCATCGTCTTCGGATTTCGGGGGCAGATAGCGGTCCGCATTCAACTTGTCGCCCTGGAGGTTGAACACGATGGCGCTGTTGGTGAGGTTGTAGCTGCCAGTCCCGGCGAACGTGGTGTCGTCGAGTATGAGCGTCAGGTCCGACAAGGCGACTTTGCCGGGCTCGCCACCCACCTTGGTGGAAAAGGCCAGGGCGTTGAGTACGTCCGGATCGCTGGTGGGTACGGCAGGTTGCCCCAACTGGTTAAGCAGATCCTTCAGAGAGAACTCCTCGACATTGATCGAACCGCTGAGGGCAGGCTTGTCACCAAAGCCTTTGACGTCCAGATCCGTGGTCATCGAGAGGTTAGCGAAACTGGCGGTGAACTCGCTCAGGGTTGCGGTTTCGTTCTCAAGGTTGGCCTGGGCGGAGCCGGTCAGTTCCGCGGTAACCGATTTGCCACCAAAGGGTTCGCCGTTCATGTCGAACACCGCTTTCAGGCCGGAGACGGCAAAGTCATTAAGCGCCTCATTAGCGGCGAGCCGGGCACTGATGCTGCCATCGACCTCAAATTGGGGTTTGGCGGTCTCGACCCGGAAGCTGATGTCCAACGGAAATTCGGAGCCCAGGGTAATCTGGCTGGCGTTCACGTTGAAGTTTTCAAGTGTGACGGACTGGCCGGTGCTTTTGTCGGTGTAATGCACCTGGGCATTGGAAATCTCGACGTTATCAACATTGAAGTTCAGTGGCTCTCCGCCGGTTTCTTCTCCGGCTGGCTCTGGCTGCTGCTCCAGCTCGGCTTGAGCGGTCTGCGACTCGCCTTCTGCATCGCTTTCAGCAGGTTCCGGCATGATCCGGGTCCAGTTGCCTTGGCCTTGTTCATTCACCTCGAGATTCGCTTCCAGTCCGCTCAGGACAAATGTATCGACCTGGGGTGACATGGAAATCAGGGACCAGAAATCGAGCTGAGCCACCATCTGCTCCAGGGCCACAAACCGGTTGCCCTCCAGGTTGGCCTGAACATTGTTCAGTTCGAGGCCGAGGGGAATAAACGACCATCCGATATCGCCTTCCAGGACGAGGTCGAGGTTGGTCTGTTTTTCGACAGCCTGCTCAATCTGGGGTTTGTAATCGTTGGGGTTGATCACTGCCATCGCAACGGCGACTGCCACCACGGCCAGCAGTATCAGTGCAATAACCGCGATCAGCAGATAACGAACAGCTTTCATGGGTGAGGCATCCTTTTCCGGAGAGCTTGTTGGGATTCGAAGTGAATCCTGACGCTAATTAGCCCAAGGATAACGCAGGGTTAATAAATTAACAGCGGGGGAGTATGACAATGCTGTAGTGTTGAGCCAAAATACACATCCTTATTATTCCGACTACATTGATGCAAATAAACATAAGAAGGAGTTGGCTGTGGCTATTACCGTATCGATTGAGCTGAACCGGGACCTCGAAATTCCGGGTGGCTACGATGAAGTCTTTGATTTATTGGCCGATGTGCCAAGCTCTGCCAGTCATTTCCCGAAGGTCCACAAGCTGACCGACCTGGGAGACAATGCCTACCGCTGGGAGATGGAGAAGGTCGGCGTGGACAAGCACGCCATCCAGTCCATCTATGCCTGCAAATACCACGCAGACAAGGAAGCCGGTCGCATCACCTGGGAGCCGGTGAAAGGTGAGGGTAATGGTGTGGTGCGAGGTTCCTGGACCATCAAGGCCAAGGGCGACAACGTGACCGCCGTGAAATTCCAGACCAGCGCCGAGCTTACGGTGCCGCTGCCCAGTCTGCTGAAGCTGGCAATCAGTCCGGTCATCAAGCACGAGTTCAACAGCCTCGTGGATACCTACATGAGTAACCTGAAAAAGGCGGTCTGACCCGTTTCAGGCTATCGAGTCAGTTGAACCGGTTGTGGGACTCCGGCGGGCATAAAAGGTATAATCCGCCAATCGAAAGTTTGCGGTCACGTGCCGCCCAATTGCTACGGAGTCCCCATGGCCGAACGTAAGGCTCGGGTAGAACGAAATACCCTCGAAACCCAGATTACCGTTGAGATTGATCTCGACGGCACCGGCAAGTCCAGTTTTGACACTGGCGTCCCTTTCCTCGAACACATGATGGACCAGATTGCCCGCCACGGGCTGGTGGATCTGAACATCGTTTCCAAAGGTGACCTGCATATCGATGATCACCACACCGTGGAAGACATCGGTATTACCCTGGGGCAGGCGTTCAAGCAGGCCGTTGGTGACAAGAAAGGCATCCGTCGCTACGGCCACGCCTATGTGCCGCTGGATGAGGCGCTGTCGCGTGTGGTCATCGATCTGTCTGGCCGTCCGGGCCTGATGATGGATGTGCCCTACACCCGCGGGGCTGTCGGTGGCTTCGACGTCGACCTGTTCGAAGAGTTCTTTCATGGCTTCGTGAATCATTCCATGGTGACGCTGCACATCGATAACCTGAAGGGCAAGAACACCCACCACCAGATCGAGACCGTCTTCAAGGCCTTCGGTCGTGCCCTGCGCATGGCGATCGAAATGGACGAGCGGATGGCGGGCATCACGCCCTCCACCAAAGGCTCCCTGTAACACGTCACCGAACAGGACACCGAATTCCATATGAAGACCGTTGCCATTATCGATTACGGCATGGGGAACCTGCACTCGGCCCGTAAGGCGGTGGAGCACGTGGCGCCGGACGTCAGGGTGCTGGTTACCGACAACGCAGACCAGATCCGCGAGGCGGACCACGTCATCCTGCCCGGCGTCGGCGCCATCCGTGACTGCATGCACGAAATCCGTCGGCTGGAAGTGGACACGCTGGTGCGGGAAGTCTCCCGGGACCGTCCGTTTCTCGGAATCTGTGTGGGCATGCAGGCCCTGATGTCCCGCAGCGAGGAAAACGGCGGGGTGGACTGCATCAACCTGTTCCCTTCGCAGGTTCGTTATTTCGGCGACCACCTTGTCGAAAACGGCGAGCGACTGAAAGTGCCGCACATGGGCTGGAACGAGGTGCAGCAAACCGTCGATCATCCCATGTGGCACAACATCCCCGACGGTGACCGCTTCTACTTTGTTCACAGCTATTACGCTGAAGCCGAGGGCAATGCCGACATTGCCGGGCGCAGCCACTATGGTGTGGACCTTGCGGCGGCCGTTGCCCGCGACAATATTTTTGCGGTCCAGTTCCACCCGGAGAAGAGCGCCCGGGCCGGCCTGCAGCTGCTGAAAAACTTTGTTGACTGGTCCGGCAAGTAACGCCGGAGCGTCTGAACGATTAACACGGACATTGCTTTATGCTGATTATCCCTGCCATTGATCTCAAAGACGGAAAGTGTGTGCGCCTGCGTCAGGGCCGGATGGACGACTCCACCGTGTTCGGTGATGACCCCGTTGATATGGCCACCCGCTGGGTGGAAGCCGGTGCCCGCCGTCTGCATCTGGTGGATCTCAATGGTGCCTTCGCCGGTGAGCCTGTTAACGGTGAAATCGTGCAGGCCATTGCCCGCAAGTACCCCGACCTGCCGATCCAGATCGGTGGGGGGATCCGTTCAGCCGAAACCATCGAAGCCTACCTCAAGGCCGGCGTGCAGTGGGTGATCATTGGCACCAAGGCGGTCAAGGAGCCGGAGTTCGTGACCGAGATGTGCAAGCGCTTCCCCGGCCACATCATTGTGGGTCTGGATGCCAAGGATGGTCGCGTGGCCACCGACGGCTGGGCAGAAGTGTCCGAAGTGATGGCGACCGACCTGGCGAAACGTTTTGCCAATGACGGCGTCGAGTCAATCGTTTACACCGACATCAGCCGCGACGGCATGATGCAGGGCGTGAATGTCGAAGCCACCGCCGCGCTGGCCGAAGAGGGCGGCATCCCGGTGATCGCCTCCGGCGGTGTCACCAACATGGATGACCTGAAGCGTCTGGCAACCGTCGCGGACAAGGGCATTCTCGGTGCCATTACCGGTCGTGCCATCTACGAAGGTACGTTGGACGTTGCTGAAGCGCAGGCCTTCTGCGACGGCCTCAAAGCGTAAGGGAGCAATCATGGGTCTGGCAAAACGCATTATCCCGTGTCTCGATGTCGACAAAGGCCGCGTGGTCAAGGGCGTCAACTTCGTTGATATCCGGGACGCCGGCGATCCGGTCGAAGTGGCGCGCCGCTACAACGAGCAGGGCGCCGACGAGATAACCTTCCTGGACATCACGGCCAGTCACGAGAGTCGCGACACTACCTACGAGACGGTCGAGCGCATGGCAGCGGAGGTTTTTATTCCGTTGACCGTGGGTGGCGGTGTGCGGACTGTGGATGATATCCGCAAGCTGCTGAATGCCGGTGCCGATAAGGTCTCCATCAACACCGCCGCCGTGTTCAATCCCGAATTCGTGCATGAGGCCGCCGAGCGTTTTGGGAGCCAGTGCATCGTGGTGGCCATCGACGCCAAGCAGGTCAGCGCCGAAGGTGAAGAGCCACGCTGGGAAATCTTTACCCACGGCGGCCGCAAGCCCACCGGGCTGGATGCCGTGGAATGGGCCCGGAAGATGGTCGAGATGGGTGCCGGCGAGTTGCTACTGACGAGTATGGACCGCGACGGCACCAAGATCGGTTTTGATCTGGGGCTGACCCGTGCCATCAGTGATGCGGTGATTGTTCCGGTGATTGCATCCGGCGGCGTCGGAGAGCTGCAGCACCTGGCCGATGGCGTTACCGAAGGGGGGGCCGATGCGGTGCTGGCGGCGTCCATCTTCCACTTCGGTCAGCACACCATCCCCGAAGCCAAGGCTTTCATGAAAAGCCAGGGTATCGAAGTCCGGGACTAGGGCTTCCTGGCGTAGGCAGGCCTTATGGCCTGCTTTTCCCCTTCCACGAACATTTCCCGATTGCCGTTGCGAATGGCCCAGAGTCCACTGACGGTCGCTATGGCCACACCCTGGGCGTCCAGCTCCGGCAGATGCTTCTCCAGGTAATCCACGGTCACTTTATGCGGATGCCCGATGCCGATGGCGCTGCCGTTTTCCCGCGCGCGTTTGATCAGCAGCTTGAACTGCCGATCAACGAATTCCTCAGTCTGTTCGTGGTCGAGAAAAACGTCCCGGCTCAGGCTGGGGATCTGGTAGGCGCGGGCAACATCGCCCGCTACGGACGACGCTATGGTCCGGCTGTCAACGAAATAGATTGGGTACTGCCTCAGCTCCTGCATGACCCAGTCCATGGTTTGAAGCTTCTGGGTCATCAGGCTGCCCATGTGGTTGTTTACGCCCTGAACGTAGGGAATCGACTGAAGTGCCCGCCGCAGTGTGGTAGCGATGCGCTTTTCATCCATGTCGGAGGTCAGGCCGCCGGGCCCAAGCTCAAAATTTCGGGTATTGGCCATGGGCGCGTGCAGCATGATTTCCTTGTGCCGCCTGTGGGCCAGCTTGGCCAGTGGAACCGTGTAGCGCCGGTACGGCAGGAACGCCAGGGTTAGAGGCTGGTCCATCTGGGCCAGGCGCTCGCCTTCCTGAAGGTTGTGCCCCATGTCATCAATAATGATGGCAATGGTCGGCAGCACGGAACTGCCCGCAGTCTCCTTGTCCGGTTCGGACCCGGCAACGGGCAGGGCAGTCAGCGCTGCCGCCAGGATGGAAAAACGCAACAACCTCACTGCGCGGAGTCCTGTCCCTCTGATGCGGCCTTACCATTACTCTTGCGGTTAAGGATGTGCATACCCTTGAGCAGGTTCAGGGCTGAGCGCAGCTGGTAGTCCCGGTCCGTCAGTGAAGCCGTTGTGGAGTCCTCGGACTCATTGTCCTTCGCCGGCTGGTCGCCCTCATTCTGGCCTTCAAGGTGCCCGCTCAGGTCCGCTTCGGTGAAGAACGGCTGGCTGTCCAGTTCCTTCAGCTCTGCCGGACGAACCTCGATATCCGGCTTGATGCCCGTGGCCTGGATGGACCGACCGTCCGGTGTGTAATAGCGGGCGGTGGTCATCTTGATGGCGTGGTTCTCGTCCAGCGGGATCACGGTCTGGACGCTGCCCTTGCCGAAGGACTGCATGCCCATGATGACTGCGCGCTGGTGATCCTGGAGTGCGCCGGCCAGAATCTCCGAGGCGGAGGCTGAGCCACCGTTGATCAGGACCACAATCGGCGTGTCTGCCATCACATCGCCGGCCTTGGCGCTGAAGCGCAGGCGTGAGCTCTGGATGCGGCCTTCGGTGTAGACGATCAGGCCTTCATCGAGCAAGGCATCGGCGGTTTCCACGGCCGCCTGGAGAACGCCGCCGGGATTGTTGCGCAGATCAATGACCAGACCGTCGAGGCCGCTGCCATGGTCATCCTCGAGTGAGCCGAGCGCCTTCAGGAACTGGCTGCCGGTGTCTGCCTGGAACTGGGTGATGCGGACGTAGCCGTAGCCGTTGTCGAGCATCCGGGATTTTACACTGGTGACCTTGATGACATCGCGCTCCACCTTGATCTCAATGGGGGCGCTTTCGCTTTCACGCATGATGGTCAGGGTGAGGATGGTGCCCGGTTTGCCGCGCATAAGCTGAACCGCTTCTTCCAGGCTCATGCCCTTGACCGGTTTTTCATCGAGCTTGATGATCAGGTCGCCGGCCTGGACGCCGGCTTTCTGGGCCGGCGTGTCATCAATCGGCGCAATTACTTTAACGAAGCCGTTTTCCATTCCGACTTCGATGCCGAGACCGCCGAACTCACCGGAGGTGCTTTCCTCCAGCTCTTCGTAATCCTTGGGGGCGAGGTAGGTAGAGTGGGGGTCCAGGTCGGACAGCATGCCCTTTATCGCGCTTTCCAGTAGCTGGCGATCATCCACCTCTTCCACATAGGCGTCCTTGATGCGGCTGAAAACCTCGGTGAATTTACGCAGGTCATCCAGAGGGAGCTGTTTTTCCGGATCCGGCAGGGTGATCTCGACGCGTTCGCCGTCCTGGATGCCTTCGAGCAGCTGTTGGCCCTGGGCTTCATCCTGAGCGAGTGCCAGTCCGGAGGCAGTGCTGAAACAGGTGGCGAGAGCAATGGCGCGCAAAGGAAAGACGTGGAGTGGACTTCTGACCCGTTTCATTCACTTATCCCGTTTTTATTCCGATAGTTGGACTGGTTTCCCTGATTTCAGACAGTATGGCGTTAGCTGGGGCGTTTGTCAGCCCTCCTGCCACGCTTCAGTTGGCCAGCCAACGTCTGGGGTTGTCCGGCTTACCGTTGTGGCGCACTTCGAAGTACAGCGCCGGGCTCTCGGTGCCGCCGGTACGTCCGGCGAGGGCAATCGGTTCGCCCGCCGCCACCCAGTCGCCCGGGCTGGTGAACAGGCTGCTGCTATGGCCATAGAGTGTCATGTAGCCGTCGCCGTGATCAATAATGGTGATCAGGCCAAATCCCCGGAGCCGGTTGGCGAACACAACACGCCCGTAATGGATGGCCCTGATTTCGGCGTCCTCGTCGGTGCTGATCAACAGGCCATTGCGGCGAAGCTTGCCGTCTGCGTAGCGATCACCGAAGCCGCTTTGCACCTTGCCTTGCACGGGCCAGGGCAATTTGTCCCGCAATGAAACAAAGGGTTGCGACTCGTTGGGTGAGGGAATGCTGGCAATTGCCTGCTGGACTTCCTTGAGAAGCTTCTCCAGACGCTTTCGGTCCGATTCCAGGTCCTCTCGCTCACTTTGGCGGTTCCGGATGTCGGCAGTCAGGGCGGCCAGGGTTTCCTCGCGGGCCTTGCGTGACCGGGCCAGTTCTTCCTGGCGTTGGGTAACGTCCGCTTCGGTTCGGGCCAGTTCTACCCGGGTGGCCTCGACGTTGGCCCGGGTTTCCTTGAGCTCTTGCAGGCTTTTGCGAAAGGCCTCCAGGCGATCGACCGTGTCCCGGCTCAGGTATTCGTAGTAAGTCATGGTCCGGGCAATCCGGTCCGGGTCAATCTCGTTCAGCAATACCTTGACCGCCGGGGCATCGCCTTCCATCCAGGCGGCCCGGATCTGTCGCTTCAGGCTTTCGCGCTGACGGTCGAGGGTGCGGGTCAGGCTCTGTTCTTCGTCTTTCAGTGCGCGCAGGCGTTGCTGCTGCTGGGCCGCCTGCTGGCGCAGCGACCGCCGCTCCCGGGTCAGCCGGCTGATCTTGCGCTCGGTCGAGGCCAGCTGCTGCTCAAGGGTTGAGCGATCCTCCTCGGCATCAGCCAGCCAATCGTCGATGTCCTCAATCCGTTCTTTGAGGTCTTCGATCTGGGCCGGGGTGACCTCATTATCCGCATACGCCGGCGCTGCGCCCAGAAGCAGGGCGAGCGCCAGGGCCGAGAGCAACTGCAACACGCCTGCCTGCCCTGCAATCAATCGATCTTGACCAGGCTGTGTCCGGTCATCTCCTTGGGCTGTTCCATCCCCATCAGGGTCAGCAGGGTCGGTGCCACATCGCTCAGGCTGCCTTCATCCCGAAGGGATGCGTTGCGCGGTCCGGTATAGATCAGCGGCACCGGGCCAATGGTATGGGCCGTGTGGACCTGGCCGGAATCCGGGTCGGTCATCTGTTCACAGTTGCCGTGGTCGGCCGTGATCAGAGCTTCACCGCCGACCTCGTCAAGGGCTTCGACCACGCGCCGTACGCATTCGTCAAGGCATTCGGCAGCCTTGATGGCGGCGTCGAGCTTGCCGGTGTGTCCGACCATGTCGCCATTGGCATAGTTGCACACGACCAGGTCGTACTTGCCACTCTTGATGGCCTCGACGAGCTTGTCGGTCACTTCCGGCGCGCTCATTTCCGGCTTCAGGTCGTAGGTCGCCACTTTCGGGGAAGGAATCAGTATGCGGTCCTCGCCTTCGAACGGGGTCTCGAGACCGCCGTTGAAGAAGAAGGTGACGTGGGCGTACTTCTCGGTTTCCGAAATTCGCAACTGGGTCTTGTGCTGCTTGGCGACGTACTCACCCAGGCCGTTAACGAGTTGCTCGGGCGGGTAGGCGCAGCTGGTCTTGATGTCCGCCGCGTACTCGGTGAGCATCACGAAATCGGCCAGTTCCGGGTGCTTCCGGCGGTCGAAGCCCTCGAAATCCTGCTGGACGAACGCGCGGGTCATTTCCCGGGCCCGGTCCGCCCGGAAGTTCATGAACAGGACGGTGTCGCCGTCATTGATCGTACCGTCGGGTTCGCCGGCGACGTGAATGCGGGTCGGTTTCACGAATTCATCGTTTTCGCCCCGTTCGTATGCCTGCTCAAGGCCGTTTACCGGATCGGCCGCGGTATACTCGGCAGTGCCCTGGGTCATCAGGTTGTAGGCAGCCTCAACTCGGTCCCAGCGGTTGTCCCGGTCCATCGCGTAATAGCGGCCCACGATGGACGCGACTCGGCCGACGCCCAGTTTTTCCATTCGGGCGGCGGCTTTTTCCAGCGAGGCCTTGGCGCTGCGCGGCGGCATGTCCCGGCCATCAAGGAAGGCGTGGATATAGACCTCCTTCGCGCCCCGTGCTGCGGCCAGTTCGGCGCCGGCGATGATGTGGTCTTCGTGGCTATGGACGCCTCCGGGCGACATCAGGCCCATCAGGTGAACCGCACGGCCGCTGCTGACCGCCTTGTCGATGGCGGCGCAAAGCACTTTATTCTTCTGGAAGGTGCCATCCTCGAGATCTTTGTCGATTCGGGTCAGGCTCTGGTAGACGACCCGGCCGGCGCCCAGGTTCATGTGGCCGACTTCCGAGTTGCCCATCTGGCCCTGAGGCAGCCCTACGAACATGCCCGAGGTGTTGATCAGGGTCTTTGGCTGGTTCTGCCAGAGCTTGTCCCAGAACGGGGTGTTGGCATTGCTGATGGCATTGTCTTCGGCCGGGTCACGGTGGCCCCAGCCATCCAGGATAATCAGAGCAGTCGGCTTGCGCGTCGCGGTCATCACTTCATCCGGTTTGGTGGAAATGTTGGTAAACGGGAGTGCAGATTCTAACCGTTTTCATTCGCACAAGCCATGTCGGCTGCCTTCTGTGACCGCGCCCGTGTGTGTATAATCCTGCCAAATTATTTTTCAGGGTACTTTCATGGATCGCTTGTTCGAATTCGTTGTTAATCACTACATTCTTGTGTCGCTGTTTGTGGCGTTCCTGCTTGCCATCCTGTTCCTTGAATCCCGTCGGGGCGGTGCGAAAATCTCCGCGCAGGAGGCTGTCACGCTGATCAACAAGGACGAAGCCGTGGTGGTGGATATCCGTGACCGGAAGGAGTTTGGTGAAGGCCGGATCACCGGGTCGGTCAATATTCCCCTGAACAGCCTCAAGAGCCGCACGGCCGAACTGAACAAGTTCAAGGACAAGCAGATCATCGTGGCCGACAAGATGGGTCAGCATTCTGCCATGGCGGTGAAGCAGCTCAATGCCGAAGGTTTCACCAATGTGGTGCGGCTCAATGGCGGCGTTGCCGACTGGAGGAGCAGCAACCTGCCACTGGTGAAAAAGTAACGGTGGTGGTCGGGCCTTGATCTGAACCGCAATCTGCCGCACTGTTTCACATTAGCCGGCGGAGCCACGCAGTAGAATGTTCCGGCATCACGCTTCCTAACAACGGGCCCCGGGCCCATGATCGAGAACGAAAGGACTGAACATGGCTGAGAATCAGCAAGCCGCAGCAGGCAGCGAAAACGAAACCCAACCCCAGTTTGCCCTTCAGCGCATCTATGTGAAGGACCTGTCTTTCGAATCACCGAATTCTCCGCTGGTGTTTCAGGAACAGTGGAAGCCACAGGTCAACATGGACCTGAACACCTCACACAACAAGGTGAGCGACAACCAGTATGAAGTGGTGTTGTCCCTGACGGTGACCGCCAAGGTCGGTGAGAAGGTTGCCTACATCGTAGAGATCCAGCAGGCCGGCGTATTCCTGGTGCAGGGCATTGAAGGCGCGCAACTGGGCCAGATGCTGGGCGCCTACTGCCCGACCATCCTGTTCCCGTATGCTCGCGAGGCAATCGATGGCATCGTTGGCAAGGGTAGCTTCCCGGCCCTGATGTTGGCCCCGGTGAATTTCGACGCTATCTACGCCCAGGCGCTCAAGCGCAAGCAGGAAGAAGCCGCGGGTGAGGCCAAGGAAGAGCAGCAGACGCACTGAACCTGCCTGACCTTGCACAAAAAAACCGGCCTTGGCCGGTTTTTTTGTGTCTGGTGCCGAGGGCTCAGACTGCGCCTTCGAACCCCAGTTGCCGCCAGGCTTCATAGACCACGAGAGCGGCGGTGTTGGACAGGTTCAGGCTACGGCTGTCCGGTCGCATCGGGACCCGCAGGCAGTGTTCGGTGGCCAGCGATGCCCGCACTTCGGCGGGCAAGCCACGGGTCTCCGGGCCAAACATCAGGTAGTCGCCGGCCTGATAGGTAGCCTCATGATAGCCGCGGTTGGCTTTTGTCGTCAGGCCGAACAGGCGTCGGGGCTGTTCGGCCTCCAGAAAGGCTGCGTAGCTCTGGTGAACCGTGATGGTGGCGTATTCGCTGTAATCGAGACCGGCGCGGCGCATCTGCTTGTCCTCCAGGGTGAATCCCAGTGGCTCAATCAGGTGCAGCCGGCAGCCGGTATTGGCGCAGAGCCGAATGATGTTGCCGGTGTTCGGCGGTATTTCCGGCTCGTACAGCACCACATTCAGCATCGCGTCTAGCGCTCGACAGCCAGGGCAACGCCCATGCCGCCACCGATGCACAGGGTGGCGAGGCCCTTGTGGGCATCGCGACGCACCATTTCATGCAGCAGGGACACCAGGATCCGGCAGCCAGAGGCGCCGATCGGGTGGCCCAGTGCAATGGCACCGCCATTTACATTCACCTTGCTGGTGTCCCAGCCCAGATCCCGATTAACGGAGATGGCCTGGGCGGCAAAGGCCTCGTTGGCTTCCACAAGGTCCAGATCATCGACGCTCCAGCCGGCCAGTTTCAGACAACGCTGGCTGGCCGGAATCGGGCCGGTTCCCATGATAGTCGGATCAACGCCGGCATTGGCGTGGGCCTTGATGGTGACAAGCGGAGTGAGACCGAGCTCCCTGGCCTTGTCGGCGCTGCAGACCATGACGGCGGCGGCGCCATCGTTCAGGGACGACGCATTGGCGGCAGTGACCGTGCCATCCTTCTTGAAGGCCGGGCGCAGTTTGCCCAGGCTATCGGCCGTCACACCAGCGCGGGGACCCTCGTCCTTGTCCACGATTACAGGATCACCCTTGCGCTGGGGAACCGGGATCGGAACGATCTGGCCATCAAAGTAGCCAGCTTCCCGGGCGGCGACGGCTTTTTGCTGGGAGGCGGCGGCAAACTCGTCCTGTTCCTCCCGGCTGATGCCGTATTTTTCTACGATGTTCTCGGCAGTAATGCCCATGTGGTAATCATTGAAGGCATCCCAAAGGCCATCGGTAATCATGGTGTCGATCATGGTCCAGTTGCCCATGCGCTGGCCATTGCGGCTGTTGGGCAGGACGTGGGGAGCCTGGCTCATGCTCTCCTGGCCGCCGGCAATCATCAGTTCGGCGTCGCCGCAGCGGATTGCCTGGACGGCCATATGGACGGCTTTCAGGCCAGAGCCGCAGACCTTATTGATGGTCATGGCCGGCACGGACGCGGGGATGCCTGCGTTGATTGAAGATTGGCGGGCGGGGTTCTGGCCACAGCCCGCGGTCAGTACCTGGCCGAGAACCACCTCATTCACCTGGTCACCGGCAACGCCGGTCTCTTCCAGGATGGCCTTGATCACGGCGGTGCCAAGCTGGTCGGCGCTCAGGCTGGAAAGGCCACCGCCGAAGGTTCCGATGGCGGTACGCTTGGCTGCAACGATGACGACATCACGCATGGGAGTTCTCCGGTTTATTGGGCGCGGATCCCGAGGGTGACCGCGCGGACAGAATGGGAATCTGCGGGCATTGTATCCGGAAACCACCTGACGGCCAAAGAGACCAAAGCAGGGGACTGAGACGACCCCGGCAGTTACATGTTGAGACTGCGGCCGCCATCCACCGGCAGGATCTGGCCGGTGACAAACGGCGCATCGCACATAAGAAAGGCAATGGTCCGGGCGATGTCATCGGGATGACCGGTCCTCGCCAGCGGCGTCTTGTCGAGGATTCTCTGCTGATGACTGTCGTTCACTGCGGCATCGCCTTCCGGCCAGAGGATTGCTCCGGGCGACACTCCGTTGACACGGATTGCCGGTGCCAGGTCTGTGGCCCAGGATCGGGTCAGCGCGGCGAGCCCGGCTTTGCTTGCGCAATACAACGGGTGGTCGGCCAACGGTTTCTCGCTATAGATGTCGATCATATTGACCACGCAGCCGCCCCGTTCACGAAGGGCCGGAAGGCACGCCTGCAGCAGGAAAAACGGTGCCCTCAGGTTGGTGTGGAGGATGGTGTCCCAGTCCTCCGGCTTCGCTTCCGGCGTGGCGTTTGGATAAAACACGGACGCGTTGTTTACCAGCCCGTCCAGCCGGCCCCACCGGGCGGCTCCTGCTTCACCCAGGTTCCGGACCTGATCGAGGTCGCTCAGGTCTGCCTGCAGGGCGGTGGCTGACTCGGGGCGACTCCGGTTCAGGCTGTCTGCCAGCGCATCGGCCTGTTCCCGCCGGCTGCGGTAGTGGATAACAAGGTTCCAGCCGCGGTCATGCAGGGTCTTGGCAGTGCGGGCGCCCAGTCGGTGGGCGGCGCCGGTCACCAGGGCAACGGGAGCGGTATCGGCCATGATCGTTCCTCAGGTTGAAGAGTGGGACAGTGCCTGCTCTATACGACGCAGGCGCTCATGGCGGATTGCTTCACCCAGTGCCTTACCCTTGAACCCCTGGGCCATCAGCGCTTTTGGCTCGACGCCGGAGGCCGCGTCCGCGGCCTGTTCCAGCCGCTGGACAATTGGCCGTTCCGGTTGGGGCAGCGCGCACGCCAGCACCTTCAGCAACGACACGAATCGTTCGGGCCGGCGCCAGAGGTCGGCGACGTCAAGTAACGAAAGCAGGTTCTCGGCCGTGATCGTGCCTGTTGAAGTGGCATCCGGGTTGTCGATCGCCGGGATGAATTCGGCGACGAGGCGGGCCAGATTCTGGCAGTCGTTCGGTGCCTTCAGCGCGGCCATGCGTCGCTCGCACTCCTGCTTGGGGAGAGGCGACATCAAGGCGGCGACGCGTTCTTCGGTTGAGCCGAGCTCGCGATGGATGCAGCGAAGCGCCGCCATGGCCTGTTCAAACCGGCTGTCCGGCGTCAGTTCCGGCATCAGGCTGGCGAGCGCGCCGCAATCCCGGAGGACTTCGAAGAAGATGCCGGGCTCCTGTTCGTGCAGGGCCCGCTGGACCTCCTGCCATACCCGCTCGGGCACCAGATGCTCGACTTCTCCGTCCGCCACCATCCGGCGCATCAGGCTCATGGTTTCTTCGCACACCTGGAATCCCAGGGGCCGGAAGCGCGCAGCAAACCTCGCCGTTCTCAGAATGCGCAGCGGGTCTTCCGTAAATGCGGCGGAGACATGCCGCAACAGGCGCCTGTCGATATCCTGCTGGCCATGGAAGGGGTCGACGATCTGTCCCTGTTCGCTTTTGGCCATGGCATTAATGGTGAGGTCGCGACGCTTGAGGTCGTCCTCCAGCGTAACGTCGGGGGCGCTGTACACGCTGAAGCCGTGGTAGCCGTGCCCCTGTTTGCGCTCAGTGCGGGCCAGGGCATATTCCTCGCGGGACGCAGGGTGGAGAAAGACCGGGAAGTCAGCCCCCACCTGTTTGAACCCCCGCTTCAGCATGTCGTCTGGAGTGGCGCCAACCACAACCCAGTCACGGTCCTTGACCTCCAGGCCCAGGAGTTCATCACGGACGGCACCACCAACCAGATAGGTTTGCATGAACGGGCTGTTTCCTCTCACGTTGTCGTTCGGGGGATTATCCGGGTCAGGGCAGTGCGAGGCAAACCGGCGATGCCAGTCATAAAAAAGCCCGGCCGGTCAAAGCCGGTCGGGCTTTCGTAAAGATGGAGTCTGAGGTCAGAATGCCGTGCCGAACTCCAGGGCTGCACCTACGTCCGCGTCGCTGACAAGTGCGCCCAGATCCATGCGTACCCCCATCAGGTTCAGGCCGAGACCGGCGGTGAACTGGGTTTTTTCCTCGATGCCGTCGTTATCGTCATTGCTGGCGAGATTCTGGCGGACCCCGACACGCAGCTGGGCATAGTGGTAGACGTCGAATTCCGCGCCGAGAGCCAGCCACTGGGTATCGTCCTCGTAGCCGAACGCCTCCTTTTTGGTCAGGTCGAGTTCGGCGGTGATGACGTGGTATTCGCCGATGTGGGCGATACCCGCGGTGACCATCGGGTCGAGTTTTAGAGTGTACTGTTGCTCAAGGGCCGGCTTGCTCTGAGCAGAATCCAGTTCCATCGGGATCAGGTTCTTGATGGTTAGTCCGGCGTTCCACTGGCGGTCCTCCCCAAACCGGTAGGCGGCGCCGATGTCGACGTTGAAGCCGCTCTTGTCGGTCTGGTTCTCATCGGCATCGAAGTTGTCGTCTTCAAAGCCGGAAACCGTTTCGGTGTACTGGAACGTGCGAAGTTCCACATACTTGGGCGACAGGCCGAGTTGGAACCGGTTGCCGTTGTTCAGCTCAAACTGGCGGGCAAAACTGATGCCGGCTTCCCCGACTGCTGAGGCCAGAATCCGTGCCCGGGAGTCGAGCTGCACGCTGCCGTCGGGGTTGGTCACCAGATCCAGGGCGTTGTCGACGTCCTGTGCCGTGGCGGCAGTGGCTACGGCGTCCAACAGCGCTTCGTCGTTGTCGGAGAGCTCACCACGAACCGTGGCCGTCAGGTTGGCGTTGGTGAAAAAGCCGACCGAGACAGTTTTGCTGGGCACTGCCAGGGCCAGTCCCAGTCCGGCATTGCCCCGGACGGTGTCCTTGTCAAAGGCCACCAGACGATCCCGGAGATCGGCGGCACTGTCCTGAATGCTCTGGGGGGCATCGGTGTTCGGGTCAAAACCGGAAATCGCCGATTCGAACTGGCCAATCACATCCTGGATGTCGTCGACCTGGTCAACGGTCTCTTCCTCATCCGCGGCCCGGGCGTTGACCGAGGGCAGTATCAGGCCGAAATCGTCCGACCAGTCGTGATGGTTGCCCGCCATCATGGCCGGGTTGGTGGCGGCTGCGTCTGCCGGGTGGGCGATCGCCACACCGGTGCCGCCCATCGCGAAGGAACGGGCCGACATGAATTGCTGAGGGCTGGCCAGCGCGGAGGCGGAGACGACGGACAGGCCAATGGCCAGAGAGAGTTGGGGCAGACGATTGTTGTGCATTTATTGGGGATCCTGTTGCGAAAAACGGGTAAAACTTCCGGTAATTGGCGGATAAATAGGAGGTTAGAGTAGAACCAGGACCAGAACACGTCCTAAGCGGTAACGGTTTGTTTTTGATATGTAAACGGAGGCAGTTTTTTGCCGCTCCGGAATCCGGCGTAGGGCTTGAACCGATGTCCATTCAGGTATATCAGTGGCTTATGGAAACTGGCGCGAATCTTTCATGGCGACCCCGAAATGATGTTTTCGGAGAGTGACAATGAACCTTCGCAAGATAGCCGTTCCCGTTCTTGCCCTGGCCCTCGGGGCATGTGCGTCAAATGGCGGGTATCAGGACGCGGATCAGCGAGACGCCCAACTGGAGCCGATCACCGTCCGGGTCAGCGGCTTCGGAACCTATGAGGATGCCTCCAGGGACCGTTTGAACACCCGCAAGCGATTGCTGGCCCGGCGGGCATCCCAGCTCGACGCCTATCGCAACCTGGCAGAGCGGGTCTACGGAACCGTGATATATGGCAGCTCAACGGTGAACGATTTTGTCCTGCGCAACGACACCTTCCGCACCTACGTCGACAGCTATATTCGCGGCGCCAAGATGGTGGCGGTGAATGAGCACAGTGACGGCGTGGTTGAAACCGTTATGGAGCTGAAACTGGAGCCCAGGTTCCGTGCCTGTGTATCAAAGGTCGCGGATGATCAGGTCCAGGATCTGTGCCCGATACCCATGCCCCGCGATAACGACAGTATCGGCGACGTGCAGAGCAGGGGGGTTGACTCCCTGTACTATCTGGACTGACCGGCAATCGGGCCCGTCAGAATCGGTGATACGCGGGCATTTTGAGGCTTTTGTTCATGATACTTCGATGCATTCTGCTGGCGATGACCCTGGTATCCGCTGGCACTGTTCAGGCCATAGTACTGGAGGGTGTCGGGCACGGTACCATCGTTCATGGCGACCTGGAATCGGCGCGCGCCGATGCCCGTCAGGCAGCCCTGCGTGATCTGGCGCTGCAGTATGAAGCCCGGGTCAGTACCCGGGACACGATGGAAAATGGCGTGGTCACCGAATCCCACATGCAGGTTGCGGCCAGTGCGAGGGCCCGCAACGCCCGTGTTGTCGACGAATACCGGAGCGGAAATCTGCTAAGGGTGACAGTGCGCGCGGAGATGTCGGAAGGCCAGGGGAGTCGTTGCGGCGTGGGTGCGGCGGCCGGTTTGAGAAAGCGTGTGGCAATCACAGGGTTCCCGGTGCTGTATCCTGACCAGGCCCGGATCGGTCGAATTGATGATGCCGGCGAGGTCTTGCCGCAACAGCTTCAGGACCGGTTGCGCGCGGGCAATGAGCTGCAGGTTTTCGGAGCAACCACTACCCGGATGTTCGACGATCTGCTCAATGCCCCCACGGTGCAGCAGGGAGATAACCGCCTGACCAACGTGCTTCAGCTCGCTCGCGAATTGGGGGCACAGTTTGTGGTGACCGGGGTCATACGTGATCTCGGAGTTGCCGATCCCTCGGCCTGGGGCACCTCGGTGCTGGACCGGGTGCAGCGAGGTATTGGTGCGGTTGATCAGAACCGGCGCTTTGTGGTGGATCTGATGATCTTCGACGGGTTCAGCGGGTCGCCGGTTTTCCAGCAACAGTTTTCGGCGACGGCCGAATGGGATGCCGGGCCGGGTGCGTCGGACGGATTCGGTTCATCGGGGTTCCAGCATACGGCCTACGGTCAGGCAGTGAACGGCGTGCTTGATCAGATGGTTCGGGAAGTCAGCGGTGCGCTGGCATGTCAGCCGTTCATGACCCGGGTTACCCGCGTTGACGGCCATACCGTGACTCTCGCCTCGGGAGCAACGGCGGGCCTGCGTCCGGGCGATGAGCTGCATCTGTACCGTAGCGCTCGCTACTTCGATTCCCTGGGTGGTACCCCGGAGCTTCGGGATGCAAAGCTTTCGGTAACGCTGAACAACGTGCACCCGGATTTCAGTAACGGTCGCATGCCGACTATCGGCACCCAGGTGAACATCCAGCGGGACGACATCGCCATCGTCTGGTGAGGTCAGGCCGCTTCCGCCGCAGCGATGTCGCGAATCTTGCCAACCATGGCGCGCAGGCCGTTGCCGCGGGTCGGGGAGATGTGGCGGAACAGATCCAGGCTCTCGAACAGCTCGTCGATGTCCGTGGTCAACAACTCTCTCGGAGATTTTCCGTTCAGCGCCACCAGGATGATGGCCGCAAGCCCGCGAACGATCATCGCGTCGGAATCGATCAGCAGATACAGCTTGCCACTGTCTTCGTCGAAGTAATGGATCAGCCAGACCTGGCTCTGGCAGCCATGCACGTAATTCTCTTCCACACGGGCTTCGTCCGGAAACGCAGGCAGTTGTTTGCCCAGGTCAATGATGTACGCGTAACGTTCTTCCCAATCGTCGAGAAACTCGAACGCATCGGTGACATCGTCAAGGGTGGTTTCGGTGCCCAGCGGGTTGTTCTTGAAGTCCTGTTCGCTAGCGGTCATTACAGCATTCCCAGTTCGAGCTTGGCTTCGTCGGTGAGCATGTCGTTGCTCCACGGCGGATCAAACGTCAGGTCCACGGTTACCTTGTCCACATTGGGAACGTGTTCGACCTTGCACCGGACATCTTCACAGATCACCGGACCCATGCCGCAGCCGGCGGCGGTCAGTGTCATCTTGATGTAGACATGGTTACCGTCGTCGGTGCCATTGTTGATCTGACATTCGTAGATCAGCCCGAGATCCACAACGTTTACCGGGATTTCCGGGTCGTAGCAGTTGCGCAGGGCTTCCCACACCTGGTTCTCGTTGACGGTCCCATCCTCGGGGGTCTCGAAGCTGCTTTCCAGGGGTTGTTTTCCGAGCGCATCGGCGTCGTGGCCTTCGATGCGGGCAAGGTTGCCGTTAACCGCTACGGTGAAAGTGCCGCCCAGTGACTGTGTAATGGTCACAAAGGTGTCGGCCGGGATCATGATTTCAGTTCCGGCGGGAACAAGGCGGGCTTCCACCTCGCGTTTGGTCAGGACCACTTCCCGTTCTTGCATGCCCAGACTGGCCTCTCTGTTATCTGTTGTCTGCCCGAGAGCTTGATTCAACCGGACTCAGGCGACGGTGAAACTTTCCCCGCAGCCACACTCGGCGGTGGCATTCGGATTGCGGAACTGGAAGACGGAATTCACTCCTTCAGTCACGAAATCGATCTCGATCCCGTTGACCAGGGGTAAGTGTTCCTCTTTGACAAACACATCGACGCCATCAATATGGAAAATCTTGTCGTCGGCGGCGGCTTCCTCGACCCACTGGGTCTCGTACTTGAAACCGGAGCAGCCACTTTTCCTGATGGCCAGCCGGATGCCCTTGGCCTCCGGCTTTTTGTCGAGTTGTTTGCGCACGTGCTTGACCGCGCTGGGCGTCATGGTGACGGCGACGGTCGGGGTGAAGACTTCGGCTGTCATAATTCCACCTCCATCAGGCAAACAGGCGCTGGACTTTCTGCAGGGCGGTGAACAATTGTTCCACCTCGTCCAACGTATTGTAGAACGCAAATGAGGCCCGGGCAGTACCGGGAACTCCATAGAAATCCATCAAGGGCATGGCGCAGTGATGGCCGGTGCGAATGGCGATGCCCTGCTGATCCAGCAGCGTACCGATATCACTGGGGTGCAGGCCGGCGATTTTAAAGGACATCACAGGCACTTTCTGTTTCGCGGTACCAATGATTTCCATACCCGGCACGGTCTCGACCAGTTGGTTGGCTCGCTCAAGCAGGTTGGCTTCCGCCGCCTCCATGGCCTGTCTGTCGAGACGATTCAGGTAGTCAATGGCGGCGCCCAGGCCCACCGCTTCGGCGATGGCGGGGGTGCCGGCCTCGAATTTGTAGGGCAGGGTGTTCCAGGTGGTGCGCTCGAACGACACCCGCTCAATCATTTCGCCACCGCCCTGATAGGGCGGCATTTCCTCCAGAAGCTGAGCCTTGCCGTAGAGTACGCCGATACCGGTCGGGCCAAACATCTTATGGGAGGAAAACACGTAAAAGTCGCAACCCAGCGCCTGCACATCCGGCTGATAGTGCGGAACCGCCTGGGCGCCGTCCACCAACGTAAGAATGCCCAGGGACTTGGCCTGCTCGACCAGGGCAGCCACCGGATTAACCGTGCCCAGAACGTTGGAGACGTGGGTGATGGCAAAGATCCGGGTGCGCTCGTTCAGCAGGCTGGTGAAGGATTCCGGGTCCAACTCGCCATCCGGCGTGATCTGGATCGGCACCACCTTCGCGCCGGTACGTTCGGCAATCATCTGCCAGGGCACAATGTTGGCGTGATGCTCCATCTGGCTGACCAGAATCTCATCGCCGGGCTTCAAGCGTGCGGCCAGCCCGTTCGCCACCAGGTTGATGGCCTCGGTGGTGCCGCGGGTCCAGATGATTTCCCGTGTGCTTTCGGCGTTAAGGAAGCTGCGAACGGTTTCCCGGGCACCTTCGAACGCAGCCGTCGCCCTGTCCCCGAGCGTATGCGCGCCCCGGTGAACGTTGGAGTGCATTTCCCGGTAGTAACGGTCCATGGCATCCAGAACTGCCTCCGGCTTCTGGGCCGAGGCGCCATTGTCCAGATACACCAGCGGCTTCCCGTTCACCTGTTGTGACAGGATAGGAAAGTCCCGGCGTAAGGCGTCTACGTCGAACGCCGGTTTGTTGGCTGCGTTTGCCACGGACAGATCCGTCATAACCGGTTACGCCTCCTCGAAGGTCTGGTCGAAGAACTGGTTCAGCCGGGTTTGTGCGGTCTCACGTACCGCTTCTACCGGAATCTGTTCGACCAGCTCATTGATGAAGGCCATGGTTAACAGCACGTTAGCCTCGCGCCGGCCAATACCGCGGGAGACCAGGTAGAACAGGGATATTTCGTCCAGCTGGCCGATGGTGGCACCGTGGGCACACTTCACATCGTCCGCGTAGATCTCCAGCTCCGGCTTGGTATCGATCTCTGCACCATTAGACAACAGCAGGTTTTTGTTGTTCATATCCGCATTGGACTTCTGGGCGTCCTGGTGGATGTGAATACGGCCGTTGAAGACCGCGTGAGACTGGTCGGCCGCGATATTGCGGTAGGTCTCTTCGCTGTTGCAGTGGGCCGCGACATGCTCGATGTTGGTGTGGTTGTCATAGTGCTGCTTGCCCTGAGTAACCACCACTCCGTTGAGCTTGCACTCTGCGCCTTCACCTTCCAGGCGAACCTGCAGATCGTGGCGGCGCAGGGGGCCGCCAAAACCAACGCAGTGGCTCTCAAAGCGGGAGCTGCGTTGCTGGCGGACGCCAGTGGCGCCGATGTGCTGAACGTTCTCGCCTTCCATGTTCAGGCGGACGCTGGTGATATTGGCACCTTCGGCCACGTTGAATTCTGTCACCGTGTTGACCATCACGGTTTCCGAACCGCTGGAGATGTACTCCTCAACGAGGGTGATCTGGCTGTTCCGGCCGGCATCCACAAAAACCCGGGGGAACGCCGAGCCGCTCGCGCTTGCGGTGACTTCGTGGACAATAAACAGCGGCTGGTCGAGAACTGCGTCCGGTTTCAGGCGGATCAGCAGGCCATCCTCGAAGCGGGCCGAATTCAGTCGGGCCATCTGCACGGCTTTGTTGTCGAGCGTACTGTCCAGACGGTCGGCCAGCTCGGTTGCTTCCTCGTCGGAAAGGTCGCCGAAACTCTGGATGGAGATGCCGTCGAGATCCGGGTATTCGCTTGCCTCCGGCATCATCACGCCGTTCAGGAAGACCACCTTGTAACCGGGCACCGCGAGACTGCTGCCGGCCTTACCGTCGGCTGGCAGGGAAATGGCCATGTCGTCGGTCAACTTCAGGTATTTGCTGGAATACTTCCAGTTTTCCGTTTTCCGCGTTGGCAGCGGCATGTCGACCAGCGCTGTGCCGCGTTGCTTGCGCAGGGCCAGCAGAGGTTCCGGCAGGGATTGTCCGGCCGGGCGCAGAAACGCGGTGGAAAGAGTCGGTGCGGGTTTCATTCCACGGTCTCCTTAGTTGGCTGAACTGTCGGCAGTTTCTTCATCCTTGATGCCCAGCCAGCCGTAGCCGCGCTCTTCCAGTTCCAGGGCCAGTTCACGGCCGCCGGATTTGACAATCTTGCCGCCGGCCAGAACATGCACGTGGTCCGGCACGATGTGGTTAAGCAGGCGCTGGTAGTGCGTAACCATGAGAATGGCGCGATCTTCGGCCCGCAGCGCGTTAACGCCTTTGGATACGACCTGCAGGGCGTCGATGTCGAGGCCGGAGTCGGTTTCGTCCAGAATCGCCAGCTTCGGCTGTAACAGGAGTGCCTGCATGATTTCGTTACGCTTCTTCTCGCCGCCGGAGAAACCTTCGTTGACGCCGCGTTTAAGGAAGGCCGGGTCAAGATCCACCTGCTTCGAGACCTCCTTCGCCAGCTTCATGAATTCGGCTGCGTTCATTTCCGGTTCGCCCTTGTGGGCGCGCATGGCGTTGACCGCGGTGCGCAGAAACTGAAGGTTGCTTACGCCGGGAATTTCTACCGGATACTGGAACGCAAGGAAAATGCCTTCGCGGGCCCGTTCTTCGGTCTCCAGGTCGAGCAGGTTTTCGCCGTTGAGGGTGACCTCACCGCTGGTGACTTCAAATGCTTCGTTGCCTGCCAGCACCTGGGACAGGGTACTCTTACCCGAGCCGTTCGGGCCCATGATGGCATGAACTTCCCCGGCCTTGATCTCCAGGTTGATACCCTTGAGGATTTCTTTGCCCTCAACGGATGCGTGCAGGTTCTTGATGCTCAGCATTTGTGGGGTTCTCTCTTCGTTAATCTGTATGAATTCGTTTATCTGTGTGTCCGGGATCGCCGACTTTAACCGACGGAGCCTTCCAGGCTCACCTCGAGCAGCTTGCCGGCTTCCACCGCGAACTCCATCGGGAGTTCCTTGAATACCTCTTTGCAGAAACCGTTGACGATCATGGACACGGCCTGCTCCGGTTCGATGCCACGCTGGCGGCAGAGGAACATCTGCTCGTCACTGACCTTGGAGGTGGTGGCTTCGTGCTCGACGATGGCGGACTTGTTCTTGCTTTCGATGTACGGGAAGGTGTGCGCGCCGCAGCGGTCGCCGATCAGCAGCGAGTCACACTGGGTAAAGTTGCGCGCACCTTCCGCCCCGGGGCCAAACTTGACCAGGCCGCGGTAGGCGTTGGAGCTCTTGCCGGCCGAGATGCCCTTGGAGATGATGGTGCTGGACGTGTTCTTGCCCAGGTGAATCATCTTGGTGCCGGTGTCGGCCTGCTGGTAATTATTTGTCAGCGCCACCGAGTAGAACTCACCCACGCTGTTTTCACCGCGCAGGATGCAGCTCGGGTACTTCCACGTTACCGCGGAACCGGTTTCCACCTGGGTCCAGGAAATCTTGGAGTTCTTGCCGATGCAGGCTCCACGCTTGGTGACAAAGTTGAAGATGCCGCCTTTGCCTTCCTCGTCGCCCGGGTACCAGTTCTGCACTGTTGAATACTTGATCTGGGCATCGTCCAACGCCACCAGTTCAACCACGGCCGCGTGCAGCTGGTTCTCGTCGCGCATGGGCGCGGTACAGCCCTCAAGGTAGCTGACGTAGCTGCTGTCTTCGGCGATGATCAGGGTGCGCTCAAACTGGCCCGTGTTGGCCGCGTTGATCCGGAAGTAGGTGGACAGTTCCATGGGGCAGCGCACGCCCTTCGGAACATACACGAACGTGCCGTCGGAGAAGACCGCCGAGTTCAGACCGGCGAAGAAGTTATCGCCAGCAGGAACCACAGACCCAAGGTACTTCTTGACCAGTTCCGGGTAGTCCTGAATCGCTTCAGAAATGGAGCAGAAGATGACGCCAGCCTTGGCCAAAGGCTCCTTGAAGGTGGTGGCTACGGACACCGAGTCGAAGACCGCATCCACGGCAACGCCTGCGAGCTTTTCCCGCTCGTGCAGGGGGATACCGAGCTTCTCATAGGTTTTCAGCAGCTCAGGATCCACTTCATCCAGGCTCTGGGGCATGTCTTCCTTGCGCTTCGGCGCGGAATAGTAGGAAATCGAGTTGTAATCGATTTTCGGGTAACCCACATGCGCCCAGTCCGGCTCGTCCATCTCGAGCCAGCGACGATAGGCTTTCAGACGCCACTCCAGCATCCACTCCGGTTCTTTCTTGATCCCGGACAGGCGGGCGATTACGTCTTCATTCAGGCCGGGTTCGAACGTATCGGCTTCGATGTCGGTCACGAAACCGTGCTCATATTCCCGTTTGATCAGCTCGTTCACCTCTTTGTCGGTGGTCGCCATGATCGTCGCTCCGTATTCTCTCATCTCGGGCCATCTGGCCCTTGGTGTGCCGGCAGCCTGTGTTGTCTGGCCACCGGGCGGATGTCATCAGTTTGGGTGTTGCAGTGATCGCTCACTCCGTGAGTACGCCCTGCAATCGGTTTTTGGATGACGGGTTGTGTTGGCCGGCTGTTGTTTGTAAACGTAAAAAACCGGCGGAACCCGCTGCTTCTGGCGAGCGATTATACAATACCATAGTAAAATAGTCAGGTATTAAATTGCGCGAGCGGTGATTATACCGTAATCAGGGGCGACGGCACCAAGGGAGTGGTTATCGGGCCGATTGGTTGGGCGTGATCTTCGACTAATTGCTATTCGGCAGTGCGGTACAGGTCGCCCAGCTCTGTGGAGTAACTGACGCCCACCAGTTTCCAGCCACTTACGTCCGGCTGGTAATACGTAAAGCGCCAGGCGATGGCGGCGGCCTCGAACTTCTGCAACCAGGTTTCCCGGGTGAAGTCGCTGGCGATGATTTCCGTTGCCACGTGCGAGCTGCCCACAGGTTCGCCAGCCTGTTGCCGAACCTGTTGGAAGTAGGTGGCCGCTTCCTTGGCCGAATCGTCGTAGGCTCCTGAGTCAACACCAAGGTAGGGGCGCAGGCTGCTGTATGCGGCGACGATGCGACCGCTGGCGATCATATCCATGAACGAACCGGTTTGCTTCCGGATATCCTCGCGGGTAGAGAGCACTTCGGCGAGGGTCACGGAGCTGGCGATTAACAGCCAGATCAGGGTGAGCAATGAAATGGTCGGGCGCACGAGTCAGACCTCCGTGTGAAAAAGTCGCGTCAGGTAGCTGAAATCCAGATTAGCCGGTGTTCCTTCAGGCCGGGGTATCCGGACGGTGTGACCGCTGCCGGGAGCGTAGTCCACTTTGCTCCCGTTCAATGTCTCCATCGCCGCCGCGGCGAAGCGGATATTTCCCGCCGGGGTAATCAGCTCCAGCGGGTCGCCCGGTGCAAACCGGTTTTTGACCTCAATGGTCAGCCACCGACCGTCGTTTTCCTTGATGGCACCGACAACCTGTTGAGTGCCGAGCGACGATGAGCCCTGCTCGTAAGACTGGTACTCCTTCGGCGGATGCCGGCGGAGGAAGCCTTCAGTGTAGCCCCGGTTCGACAGGGCTTCCAGTTGGTCCATCAGCCCCATGTCAAAGCTCTTGCCCTGCAGTGCATCGTTGATGGCGCGGCGGTAGACCTGGGTGGTTCGGGCAACGTAATAGGTACTCTTGGTGCGACCTTCGATTTTCAGGGAGTGCACGCCCATTTTGACCAGCTCCGACACGTGCTGGACCGCGCGAAGGTCTTTGGAATTCATGATGTAGGTGCCATGCTCGTCCTCGTAGGCGGGGATGAAGCCGCCGGGGCGGTTTGGCTCTTCCAGCAGGATTTCCCTGGGCTCCACTTCCTGGGCGCTGTTGCCGGCGGAGGTGGCGATCAGGTCGCCGGTCTGGTCGTGGTTGTACTGGACTTCTTTGTAGTTCCACCGGCACGCGTTGGTGCAGGCGCCCTGGTTGGCGTCCCGGTGATTCATATAGCCGGACAGCAGGCAGCGTCCGGAATAGGCCATGCACAGGGCGCCATGGACAAAAACCTCCAGTTCCATCCCGGGCACCCGTTCCCGGATTTCGCGAATCTCATCGAGCGCCAGTTCACGGGACAGGATGACGCGACTGATTCCCTGTCGGCGCCAGAATTCGACGGTTGCCCAGTTGACGGCGTTTGCCTGCACCGAGAGATGTATAGGCTGATCCGGCCATTTTTCCCGCACCAGCATGATCAGTCCGGGGTCGGACATGATCAGGGCGTCTGGTTGCAGGGCCAGCGCTGGCTCCAGATCCCTCAGGTAGGTGCGCACCTTGTCATTGTGGGGCGCGATGTTGGACACGAGGTAGAAGCTTTTCCCGAGCGAATGAGCTCGCTTGATGCCCGCCCCAAGCGCTGCAACGTCTTTGAAACTGTTGTTACGTACCCTCAGGGAGTAGCGTGGTTGTCCGGCATAGACCGCATCGGCACCATAGGCGAAGGCGGTTTCAAGGTGTGCCGGGGTGCCGGCGGGGGCGAGCAGTTCAGGGGTATTCATCTTGGCTCCGACGGGGTGGTCTGGGGAATCGGTATGCGTCATTTCGGTAAAAGCAGGCATTCTGCCGTAAACCGGTCGGAACTCCCTTGATCCTACTCAAAGGTCGTATTGATTCTTTTCAGCTAACAAGTGTACGCTGGATGGTGTGCCCTATTGGGCCAGATTGTGTATTGGGAGGAGTTTGCATGTCATCAGAGCCTCTGAGGCCGGAAATGGCACGGGTTACCTTGAGTGCGCGGGTAAGCTCGTTGATCAGCGTTCAGCTCGCCCGCGGTAAAGTGGGCGTGGAAGCTGTTGCGTCTCAGCTGCACATGAGTCGTTATACGCTGCATAAGAAGTTGAAGCGGGAGGGCCTTACGTTTGCGCGCCTTCTGGAGGATGTCCGGCGCAAGCAGGCACTGACTTACATGCAGGATAAGACCAAGCCGCTGGTGGAAATCGCCGAGCAGCTTGGGTTCTCGGAACTGAGCGCATTCAGCCGGGCATTCAAGCGCTGGATGGGAACCTCCCCGGCTGAATACCGCTCCGTCAGACTTTCCTGAATACCAGCGAGGCGTTGGTTCCGCCGAAGCCGAAGCTGTTGCTCATCACCAGATCCAGGGTCTGGTTGTCCATCCGCTCCCGCACGATCGGGTAGCCCTCGGCCCCTTCGTCCAGGTTCTGGATATTGGCCGACGGTGCAATAAAGCCTTCGCGCTGCATGATCAGGCTGTAAATGGCTTCGTGCACACCGGCCGCGCCGAGGGCATGGCCGCACAGCGGTTTGGTTGAGCTCAGCGGTGGGATCCTGTCCCCAAAAGTATCTTTCAGAGCTTTCAGTTCGGTGACGTCCCCGGCGGGTGTGCTGGTGCCGTGGGTGTTCACGTAGCTGATCTCACCTTCGACATTTTTCATGGCCTGCTGCATGCAGCGGACAGCGCCTTCGCCACTGGGCGCGACCATGTCTGCGCCGTCGGATGTGGCGCCGAAACCGACGAGCTCACCGAGAATGGTCGCGCCTCGAGCCTCCGCATGCTCGAGGGCTTCCAGTACCAATGTTCCGCCGCCACCGGAGATAACGAACCCATCCCGATCCTTGTCGTAAGTACGGGAGGCCAGTTCCGGGGTTTCGTTGTACTTGGTGGACAATGCGCCCATGGCATCGAACAGCAGGCTGAGGCTCCAGTGAATGTCTTCACCGCCGCCGGCGAGCATGATGTCCTGACGGCCCAGGGCGATCAGATCAGCTGCGTGGCCAATGGCGTGGGCACTGGTGGCGCAGGCTGAGGTAATGCCGTAGTTAACGCCGGTGATGCCAAAGGCGGTGGAGATCGAGGCGTTTATGGAGCTGCCCATAGTGCGGGGGACCCGATACGGTCCGACCCGGCGAATGCCTTTTTGGCGATGGGTGTCGATGGCATCCAGTAGTTCCACGGTCGAGGCGCCGCCGGTGCCGAAAATGGCGCCGGTGGTGTTGGCCTTGATGTACTCCTCGCTCAGTCCGGACTGTTCAATGGCTTCACGGGTGGCCAGGTACGCGTAGCCGGATGCTGGACACATGAACCGAAAGAGTTTCCGGTCAATCAGCTCCGACAGGTTCAGGTTAATCTGGCCGCAGACGTGGCTACGAAGACCGTTGTCCCGTGCTTCTTCACTGAATCCGATGCCGGGGCGGGATTCCTTCAGGGACTGGGTGACTTCTTTCAGATTGGTGCCAAGGCTGGAGACAATCCCCATGCCGGTGATAACAACACGACGCATCTTTCTAACTCCTAAAAATCATCGGTGGAGGTGAACATGCCAACCCGGAGGTCTTTGGCGGTGTAGATTTCCCTTCCGTCCACTTCCATGCTGCCGTCGGCAATGGCCATGGTGAGCTTGCGCTTGATCAGCCTCTTGATATCGAGACGGTAGGTCACTTTCTTGGCAGTTGGCAGTACCTGACCGAAGAACTTGACCTCGCCTGCACCCAGTGCGCGCCCTTTGCCTTCGCCGCCACTCCAGGCCAGGTAGAAACCCACCAGTTGCCACATGGCGTCCAGGCCCAGGCAGCCGGGCATCACCGGGTCGTCCACGAAATGAACCTTGAAGAACCACAGGTCCGGGTTGATGTCGAGTTCGGCCACAAGACTGCCTTTGCCGTAGGCGCCATCGTCGGCGCTTACGTGAGTAACGCGGTCGACCATCAGCATTTCATCGATCGGCAAGCGCATGGACCCCTTGAAAAGTTCGCCATGCCCGCACTTGATGAGGTCTTCTTTCTCAAAATGATCTGGATTCATAGTGCCCGTGTCTCTGTTACAGAATGATTTACTGTAACTGTAGCTCGTATCTCGCGAGGAGCTATTGACCATTAGTGGATGATTACGTGCACCGGGCGGATTTAGGGCTCAATGATCATCCCGGACGGGTGTCGGGTAGTCTACCCCTCCTTTCCGTCCGGTCTCGGTGAGGCAAGAATCCCGGTGTAACGGGCAAGAAAAATCCCGAACGCCACCAGCCATAACAAGGTGCTGCTGCCAATGCCAGGGTGCCAAGGGATAACGGAAAGCGCCGTCAGAACCCGGATTGCGGCAGCGAGGTGAATGGCCACAAACGCCAGGACCATGCCTCGCGGCAGAATCAGCGGGCGCCCCGTGTGCCCGAGGGATACCCGGGCAATCACGCCGAGAATGAGGCAACTGATCGCTCCGGTGCCGGCGGCGTGGCTCCAGGCGTTGGACGGCCAACCGGCGAGCTGGGTGCCTGCCAGCAGGACCAGGGCGACCGGAACCCAGAGAATGGACAGATGCAGCATCCAGAGCAGTGGCTCCCTGCGCGTAAGCCAGCCTTTCCAGCCGGCCAGCCGGACCGTTATCAGGATTGCGGCGGCAACGGCGAGTACGCCGCTTGTGTTTTGCCAGCCCAAGACAAGTGTTGCCATCAGAAGGATCATGGAGGCTAGCGACGCCATGTCCAGGGCTGGTACGACCTTGATTGCTGTGGACTCAAGGCCTTGCTGTCGCATCCAGCCCGCAGAAAATGCCGGCGTGATGCGCCCGCCGATGATGCTGATCAACGCCATGGCCATGATCAGTGCGCCGTAGCTGTAGGTCATGTCGAGTCTGAGTACGAAGCCCACTTGCATCAGCCACAAGAGTCCAAGTACCACCATGATCAACAGCTGACGTGTTTGTCTGGCGCTCCAGATACGCCAGCCTGCATCCAGCATCACCAGTGGCAGGAATGCGAGGTTCACCGTGTGCACCAGCCAGTCGGGCAGACCCGCGCCGAAAGCCAGCAGAACTCGACCGGCGAGCCAGACGCCCCACAGAACGACGAGGCGCCCGCCGTGGGTACGTGACGTCTGGGTCCAGACGCAAACGGCGGTCAGCAGGAAGCCGGCGATAGCCGCAGAAAGAAAGCCGAACAGCATCTCATGCTGGTGCCAGAACAAGCCGGGCAACGCCAGGGGCAGGTTGATTGCCCCCGTCACCTGCAGCACCCAGACCGGGATGAAGAGCAGAGCCAGGATGACCATGGACAGGAAAAAGATGCGGAACGGGTGGCTGAAGAGCTGCCGGATATTGGCGGATTCCGTTGCGTCAGGGATAGGAATGACCTTCATGGTTGGGCTCCCATTAATACATTCATATAGAATGTATGTTGTAGGTTTTTGCCCGGAATGGCCATACCCCCTACCGGGTACTTGTGCGTACAATGCCGCTATTGCATTGATTTAAAAGGTAGCCTGATGAGCGCGTATCTGATCCTGAAACACCTGCATGTGACCACAGCGTTGATTACCGTCGTTCTGTTTGCGGTTCGTTTGCTGATGGACCTGGTCGGCAGACCCGGTTGGCGCCAGACGCCATTGCGCTGGATTCCCCATGCTAACGATACGCTATTGCTCACGGCGGCCATAGGGCTCGTTGTCGTGACGCCCTGGATGCCCTTCGTTCATGGCTGGCTCACGGCCAAGATCATCCTGTTGATCGGCTATATCGTGGCCGGGGCCTTTGCGCTGAAACCCACACTCAGTAAACCGTTCCGGGTGGTGGCCGCCATGCTGGCTCTGGTTCAGGTGGCAGGAATCTTTCATCTGGCGCTCTTCAAACCCGCATTTGGCTGAAGCGTCAGCGCCGTTCCTGTTTCTGCCCCATAGCGAAATTCCGAAAGGCATGTTCAAACACTGCGCCGCTCGAAGCGGTCACCGACAACTTTTTTGATTCGGATCAACCATGGCCTGAACGCAGTTGAAAAGCTGAGCTACATTTAGAAACGGAGGAGGTTAAAGGTTCCCGCCATTGAAAGAGGTGGAGAGCGCGATCCCAATCAACTTTGCTGCGTTGTCCTGGTGGCGCGACGAGGATTTCATCGGGCCGGCGTTCTGGTGGGAAGTCACTTTGGATGAGGCGAGTGCTTCTCTCTGAAGCTCAGGGAATTCGCAATACAATTCGAATCGCGGAATTGTTAGTACCCCCGCCGCTTTCATAACAAGCTTTTGTAAGCACGTTGTTAATAAGTTCTTTTAGCTGCTTCCAGAAGACCAACTAGGGTTTTTCTGAGGAGAAAGGCAATGGACCATGCCGGAAAAGGTTCCACCACACCACTCAAGCGCTGTGCAATTTTTTTGACTCTCGCAGTTGGTCTGATTGTAGCCGGCCTCTCGTTGGGCCAGCCAAGGGAAGCAATTGCATTGTCGGATGTGCAGGTTGAGGAGCTCGTCAAGCGTTCCTTCCAATACGTTGCCATGTACAACGTCAATAACAAAAGTGCGATCCAGAACCGCGGCTGGAACACCTGCGTTGCAGACACCCAGCTGAAAGACCACACGCTCAAACTTATCGCCCGGCCGAACAACGACTCGCTTTACATCGTCTGTATGCTCGATCTGCGAAAGGATCCGGTCATCCTGGAAATGCCTGCATTCGATTCCAAATACGTCTCGCTGATGATTACCGGCTACGACCATTATGTGAACATCCCGGTCTCGACCCGGCAGGGCGATTTTCAGCAACCGGAAACGATGCTGATCTTCAGCGAGCGGACCGCAGGTTACGAAAAAGGCGAGCGGGTGAAGGGGGTCGACCGGTACTTTGAGGCGACTGGCGATTTCCTTTCGGCCGTGTTTCGGGTGATGCCCCATTCCAACGATCCCGAACGCTTTGATCGCATCACCAAGCAGATGAAGTCGGTCGATTTGCTCACCCTTTCAGAGATGCGCGGCGAAGAGCCGGAATCCATCGATGACGTCGACTTTCCAGCGGTCGGCGAGACCGATCTGGATATCTTCGAGAACAACCTGTTGGAGGTGATGCAGTTCGTGTTCAACCATACGACTTTCGATTCGGGTAATGAGCTGGATCAGGAACTGCTAGCTCTTTATCAACCGCTCGGCGTGGTGCCCGGCCGAACTTACAATCCCGAAAAGGTCGCGCCGCTCGACGGTGAACGCGTCCGCAAGGTTGCAGAACGAATCGAAGCCGAAGAAATGGCTAAAGCTGGCCAGATGGCTGCCAATACCGGGCTGTTCAAGACAAAGGGTGACATTGGCCTTGAGCTGCTGCTGTTCCAGTCGGTGTACGGGCCTATTGGCCAGCCTGCGGTCGAAGCCGTCTACCCGGCCGTTGGCACAGCCGATGGCGAACCAATGAACGCGCAAAACGATTATGTGATCCGGATGACGGCCGACGAGTTGCCGCCTGCGCAAGCGTTCTGGTCACTCACTCTCTATGACACAAAAAACGGATTCTTCATTCCCAACGATCGTAAGAAGTACAGCGTGGGCGAGAATGGAGGCATGCAACTCAATGAGGACGGCGGAATCGAAATCTATATCGTCGCTGAAAAGCCCGAGGGCGTGCCGGAGGAAAACTGGCTGCCGCTGAAACGCGGCGACTACGGGATTGACGTTGTTCTGAGGGTCTACGTACCTGACCTCAAAAAATTCGAGACCTGGACACCGCCCAAGGCGGAAAAGTTATAAAGGCATCCGAAGGCCGTAGACGAAGACGTGTGTTGTTTCTCTCTACCTGGATTTCGCCAAGAAATGAGGGAGCAAAACATGAACACCAAAATGAAGTTTTCCGTGATTTCTGTCATTACGCTTTTTTTCGCGCCTTGTACCTGGGCGGCAGATTCCTACGCCGGCTACGGAGCGGGACCTACAGCTGATGATCACATCGGCGAAAAGGAGTACTCGCCCTATCTCAATATGGGGTATCCCCAGCGCATTTTTTGGGGTGACACCCACTTGCACACGGCCCTTTCGACCGACGCTGGGATGATCGGTAACCGGTTGGGGCTGGAGGAAGCCTACCGCTTCGCCCGAGGTGAGACAGTTGTCTCCAGCGCCGGCGTGCGTGCACGGCTCCAGCGGCCGCTGGATTTTCTTGTCGTGGCCGATCATGCGGAGAATTTGGGGCTGGCGCCGATGATCGCTGAGCGCAATCCTGACCTGCTGGCAACGGATTTTGGCCGGCAGATTTCACAACTCGTTTACGATGGAAATTACGGCCAGGCCTACGCACTCTGGGGGCAGGGGATGAGTGCGGGACAGGATCCCCTCGCGGGGGAGACTGGCCTGATTCGCTCCATGTGGGAGCGGGTGACGAAAGCTGCTGAACGATTCAACGAGCCGGGCCGGTTCACTGCACTGATCGGCTTTGAGTGGAGCTCAAGCCCCGGCGGTAACAATTTGCACCGCAATGTCATCTTTCGCGACGGTAAGGACGAAGCCGACCAGATCATTCCGTTGTCCAATTACGACACGACCGACCCTGAAGATCTGTGGGCCTGGATGCAGGCATACGAGGAAAGGACCGGTGGCCGGGCGTTAGCGATTGCACACAACGGCAACCTTTCCAATGGCCTGATGTTTGACGATGAGACCCTCTCCGGCAAGGAAGTCGATCGGGATTACGCCGAGCGGCGGATGCGTTGGGAACCGGTCTACGAAGTCACTCAAATCAAGGGAGACGGCGAGGCACACCCGGCACTGTCACCCAACGACGAGTTCGCCGATTACGGAACCTGGGACAAGGGCAGTTTTGGTCCGGAACCCAAGACGTCAGACATGCTTCCGCGTGAATACGCCCGTGAAGCCTTCAAGCGGGGTCTTGAGTATGAAGAGCGTCTTGGGGTAAATCCGTTCAAGTTCGGCATGATAGGCTCCACTGACAGTCACACCTCACTGGCGACAACCGAAGAGAACAATTATTTCGGCAAAGCCACGCCTGCAGAGCCTTCGCCCGGCACCGAGCGCATCGAAGAGAAGATCACGGGCTTTATGCAGGAACCGAACGGTCCGGACATAACTATCCGTCACGTAAGTACGTTGGCTTCTGGATTGGCCGCGGTTTGGGCAACTGACAATACCCGGGAAGCGATCTGGGATGCGTTGCAGCGTAAGGAGGTTTATGCCACCACGGGTACGCGTTTGATGGTTCGCGTATTCGCCGGCTGGGATTTTGAAGAATCCGAAGTGCAGAGACCGGACTTCGCCAAGACAGGGTATTTGCGAGGCGTACCCATGGGGGGCGATCTGACTCAAGCCCCGGAGGGCAAGTCGCCGACCCTTATGATCAGAGCTTTACGCGATGCAGACGGAGCAAACCTGGACCGAGTTGAGGTCATAAAGGGCTGGATGGATGCTGCGGGCAAGCTGCATGAACGGGTATATGACGTGCTGTGTTCGGATGAGCGCGTGATAAATGACCAGCATCGTTGTAAAACGCCGGTGGGCAATTCCGTCGATGTAAAGACGGCGACTTACAACAATAGCATCGGGGATGCGCTGATGATGGCCTTTTGGAAGGATCCTGACTTTGATCCTAATCAGCGCGCTTTTTATTACGTGCGCGTTCTGGAGATTCCGACGCCACGCTGGACGACCTATGATGCGGCCTTTTTCGGCACTGAATTACCCAAGGACGTCGAGCCAACTCATCAGGAACGCGCCTATACTTCCCCCATCTGGTACTCGCCTAAGGGCTAGGTTTCATTTCACGGTGATTGGGGGGGGATTCATGGTAATGGCGACCGAACAGGTTCGCTGGGCAAGTTGATGCTGGCTGTAATGCAGTATTAACGGTCTATTTTCTCGGATAGCTCATCCAGTTTGCTTTGCACCAACCGGAGCTGGCGCGCAATTTCATCCCGCTCGTCGTGCGCTTTCTGAGCCTGCTGTGCATTCTGTTCCTCGCTCATCACCTCCAGAATGGCGCCAATCATCATGTTCAGGAACACAAACGCCGTCAGGAATATGAAGGTGAGGTAGTACAGCCAGCTCAGCGGATACTGCTCCATGGTGGCGTACATCACATCGGTCCAGTCCTCGAAGGTGGCCACCCGGAACAGGGTCAGCATGGCAATGGCCACGTCGCCCCATAATTCCTTGTCGACCTCGGAAAAGAACATCGCGCCCATGGCGGCGTAGATGTAGAAGATGATGAACATCAACAGGGCAATATAGCCCATCCTTGGAATGGCCTTGAGCAGGGAGTTAATCAGGAAGCGCAGTTCCGGCACTACCGACACCAGACGCAGTACCCGGAATACCCTCAGCAGCCGACCCAGCAGGACGGCTTCGGAGTTATCCAGCGGAATCAGACTGCCGATAACCACCAGCGTGTCGAACAGGTTCCAGCCGTCCAGGAGGAACCGTCGTTTCACCGGGGCGGCGGTAAATCTGAACAGGATTTCGATCAGGAAGAACACCGTGATGGCGTTATCCATGACCGTGAGCCCCTGTTCGACAAATGGTGGTAAATCATAGGTCTTCGCGCCGATCGTCAGTGCCGAGAGGATGATGATGGCAATGACGACGGCCTGAAAAATTTTACTGGCTTCAATCCGGCGCAGGGTACTGAAACCGGCAAAGGTACTGAGTTCCGAAGACATGTTAGGGCTCCAGGTAAAATCGATCGCCGCAATTCTAATGGCAGGAGGCGTGCGGGGATAGCATCGCAGAGCGTTTATGGAACCCGATCACGTTAGCCTGAGTATGATTTGCCACTCGTCTTCGCTCACCGGCATTACCGATAGCCGATTACCCCGACGAATCAGGGGCAAACCTTCAAGACCCGGCAGGCCTTTGAGCTCATCCAGTTGGACGAGCCGGGGGAGCTTGTGCACGAATTTCATATCCACGGCCTGCCAGCGGGGCTGTGCGGGTGTGCTCCGGGAATCGTGGTAGGCCGAGGCGGGGTCAAACTGGGTCGGGTCCGGGTAGGCGCCTCTGACCACTTTCACAATACCGGCGATGCCAATGCGCTTGCAGCTGGAATGGTAGATGAAAACTTCATCCCCTACGGCCATCTCTCGCAGGAAATTTCGTGCCTGATAATTGCGCACGCCGTCCCACGGAATAGATTTGTCCGGTGCCTTGGCGAAATCGTTGATACTGCACTCGGAAGGTTCGGTCTTGACCAGCCACTTAGCCATGGGTACCTCGCTCGGTTGACTCGCGCAGTATACCCGACAAAAACGCCCCCGGAACCGGGGGCGCAGGGTTTTGGGCGCGGCGCGCCGTAGGAGGACTGGATCAGTTCTTCACGCCTGGAGGCATGGCTGACGGATGTTCCGGCCGGTGAGGGCGGTTCAGCGGGTAGAACAGGTGCGGAGTCGCCAGTTCCGGCAGGTCGGTGCGTTCCTCGTGCGCGGCCCACTCCACACGCTCGGCCTTGCGGATCGCGTAATGCATCCAGATCAGGGCGGCGGCGACGATGACGAACATCAACATGAAGCAGCTCTGCCAGATGCCGGTCACGTCATTGAGAACGCCGAATGCCAGGGGCAGGATAAAGCCTCCGAGGCCGCCGATCATGCCCACGACGCCGCCGACCGCGCCCACGTGCATCGGGTAATACACCGGAATGTGCTTGTACACTGCGGCCTTGCCGAGGGACATGAAGAAACCCAGCGTGAAGATCAGCACCACGAACATGGGCAGGCTCATGTCCAGAGTGAACGGGATATCGCCCTCAATGCCATGGACAATGTAGTCGGTGGGCGGATAGCTCAGCAGGAAGCTGCAAATGACCGAGGCGGTAAACGTCCAGTACATCACTCGCCGGGCACCGAAGCGGTCTGACAGCCAGCCGCCAAGGATACGGAACAGCGAGGCCGGGATGGTGTACAGGGCGGCGATCATGCCGGCGGTCTTGATGTCCAGGCCGTACACGCCGATCAGGTAGTGCGGCAGCCACAGCGCCATCGCGACAAAGGCCCCGAAGACAAAGAAGTAATACAGGGCAAAGCGCCACACCCGCAGCTCCCGCAGTGGCTCCATCTGTTCGATGAATGATTTCGCTTTCGCGCCCCTGCGCTCGGCCGCCAGAGGATCTTCCTTGGCCAGCAGGATGAACAGGACCCCCATGATGGCCAGAACCGTGGCGTAGACCTGCGCAGTCTGTTCCCAGCCCAGGGCCACCAGTAGGAACGGCGCGCCGAAGTTGGTCACCGCAGAACCGACGTTACCGGCACCAAAAATTCCCAGCGCTGTACCCTGACGGGCCGGTTCAAACCAGGCGGCGGTGTAGGCCACACCCACGATGAACGAGCCCCCCGCCAGGCCAACACCGAGTGCACCCACGAGCAGCATCGGGTAGGTGGTGGCGAAGGTCAGCAGGTAGACACAGGCGGCGGTGGTAAGCATCAGGATCCCGAACACCCAGCGGCCGCCATAACGGTCCGTCCAGATGCCGAGGAACAAACGGCTGATGGAGCCGGTAAGGATCGGTGTGGCCATCAGCAATCCGAGCTGGGTATCCGAGAGCGAGAGGTCCTCGGCGATACGGATGCCGATGATCGAGAAGATGGTCCAGACCGCAAAACACAGGGTAAACGAGAACGTCGATAAACCCAGGGCGCGGTACTGCTGAGGCTGTGTCGGGGTCGTCATGTCCGCCCTCCGTTGCTGCATGTGTTGATGTTTTAACCATACCAAAGACAGGGTTTTTTCATGCGGGGCATTGGAGGTACCTCCGGCAGGGTGGGGCGGTGGTAGAAAAGTAGGGCCAATCGCCGGAGGGGTGATAGGCCATTGATTTCTCTGGTGGGGTACCCGCCGAATCCGTTGATTTGCGTCAAGTAAGCAGGTCATCGGGGTGTGGGCTAATGGCTGACAGATATCAATTGCCGCCCCGGTATCCGGGGCGCATGCCTGTCATCGGAGAAGCCCATGAAAATAATGATTGCCTACGACGGATCGCGGAATGCCAGGTTGGCTCTGGCCCAGACGATCACCATGTTCCGCGAACTGAAACCCCAGATCGTTCTGGTCGCGGTTGCCGAAAACCCTCGGGACATTACCGCCGGCAACGAAGACCTGTTCCAGCAGGAAGTCTCGGAGCTCAAGGCCTACCTGAACGAAGCCATGGAGGTCTGCCGTAACGAAGACGTCGGTGCCGAGACCATGCTGCTGGAGGGGGATCCCCGCAAGATGCTGCTTTATGCCGCCGAGAAAAAAATCCATCCGGACATGCTGGTTATTGCCCGCCACAGCCATGAACCGGATGGCGGTTTCATCGCCCGCTCTCTCACCTATTTCGTGGATGAACTGGATTACATGACCTTCGGCAGCGTGAGTTCGTTTCTCGCCCGACGGATTCAGTGCCCACTTCTGATCCTACCCAGCCGTTGAATCGGCCAGTTTGAGTTTTCGATTGATAGCCCAAGGAGGCTGACATGAAAGTCGCTGACGTCTTCCACTTCAGGAACGCCGAGATCAAGGCGTTGCACCTGACCTGGATCGCATTCTTTATTACCTTCTACGTCTGGTTCAACATGGCGCCGCTGGCATCGAGCATGCTCAAGAGCGTCGATTGGCTGACCGCCGACGATATTCGCCTGTTCGCCATTTGCAACGTGGCGCTGACCATTCCTGCCCGGATTATCGTGGGCATGGCGCTGGACCGCTTCGGCCCGCGCCGGGTGTTCTCGGTGCTGATGGTGTTGATGGCCATCCCGGCGCTGGTGTTCGCCTTCGGTAATACCATGACCCAGTTGCTGGTCAGCCGGCTGGTGCTCAGCTCCATCGGTGCCAGTTTCGTGGTGGGTATTCACATGACCGCCATGTGGTTCAAGCCCAAGGACATCGGCTTTGCCGAAGGTTTCTATGCTGGCTGGGGCAACTTTGGCTCCGCGGCTGCCGCCATTTCACTGCCCACCATTGCCCTGCACATGTACGGCGGTGAAGACGGCTGGCGCTGGGCCATCGCCCAGAGCGCCATTGTGATGGCGGCCTATGGGGTCTACTACTGGTTTGCCATCACCGACGGCCCTGTCGGTACGGTACACCGCAAACCGCGCAAGGCCGTGGCGCTGGAAGTCAGCTCCTGGGGCGACATGGTCAAGCTGATTCTGTGGACCATTCCCCTGGTCGGGGTGCTGAGCATCCTGGTCTGGCGCATCCGGAACATGGGGTACCTGAGTGCCACCGGAGCAACCATCTGTTACGCGGTGATCTTCGCGATTGTGTGCTACCAGATCATTCAGATCCTCCGGGTGAACGTGCCTATCCTGAAAAAAGGCGTACCAGAGGACGACAAATACCCGTTCAACAGCGTGGCTGCGCTGAACAGCACCTACTTTGCCAATTTTGGCGCCGAACTGGCCGTGGTCTCCATGTTGCCGATGTTTTTCGAGCAAACCTGGAGCCTGAGCGCGACTGCCGCAGGCCTCATCGCCGCCTCGTTTGCCTTCGTGAACCTGGTCGCCCGTCCCATGGGTGGGCTGGTGTCTGACCGGATGGGGAACCGCCGTTTCGTGATGCTCAGCTACATGCTCGGTATTTCCGTTGGTTTTGCCCTGATGGGGCTGATGAACTCCAACTGGCCGCTGATCATTGCGGTGGGGATTACCGTGTTCACCTCCTTCTTTGTCCAGGGAGCGGAGGGAGCCACCTTCGGCATCATACCCTCCATCAAACGCCGCCTGACAGGACAGATTTCCGGCATGGCGGGGGCCTACGGTAACGTGGGTGCGGTGGTTTACCTGACCATCTTCACCTTCGTCACCCCGACCCAGTTCTTCTACATCATTGCCGCGGGCGCCTTTATCAGCTGGGTTCTGTGTGTCATGTGGCTGAAGGAGCCGGAATCCGGCTTTGCCGAGGAGTACCAGGTGTCGTCGGTGGATCTTCAGATCGAGGAAGAGGAACGTCGCCGCCAGGCCGCTGCAACTGCGGGCTGATATTCGAAAGGGAGGCCAAAACCGCCAGGAGTAATCCTGGCGGTTTTTTTTTATTCAAGGAATTCCGGTGCCCCATACACGCTGAAGGCCGACGACCGTCTGCCAGGTACTCACTCCACGATCCCGCTCCTCGCGCGAGACCGTGCCGGGGCGGTCAGAAGTGGTCGTATCCGAACTTCATGTAGGTGATTCCGGGGCTCAGGATCAGCCTCCAGGCCAGTTCGACATCGTCGCAGAAGTCCGGATCGTAGGCCTTGACCGTGTCGATCAGGCACTCGAGCCAAAGGTCATAGAGGTGGGGTTTAATGTTCAGCTGGGCGGCGCTGTGCAGGTAAGCGATTCTTCGAAGCACATCGTCAATGGTGCCGCTGGCGTAGAACGCGACCAGGCTGAAGAACGATTTTTTCAGCATTCGGCGTTGCACATTCATATCCGTATTTCGAAATAGAATGCGAACTTCCGACGAGGATTTCAGGAAGCGCCGGTAGAAGGCCTCAAAGAACTCAATACCATCCGGCGACTCCAGGAGGACTCGGTCATAGCTTTCGTCAAAGATGTCATCGAACGACATGACAACCTCCGGTCTTTGATAGGAAGGCATAGCTCATATTTTAAAAGTAGCAGTCCAAAGGTTACATAACCATTCCGGTGAGAGGCGGTGCCTTGCCCGGCAAAGAAAAGCCCCGGTGCCATTGCTGGGACCGGGGCTCGAAGGGGGTGTGGGAATTACGGGTTCTTGATGTAGGCGTTCTTGCGCAGATAGAACCACCAGTTAACCAGCAGGCACACCGCGTAGAAAACCGCAAAACCGTACATGGCCACCTCCGGAGTGCCGGCCTGGATCTCCTGGCCCATCACCCGTGGCGCAATGAAGGCGCCGTAAGCGGCAACTGCCGATGTCCACCCCAGTACCGGGCCTTTCTGCTGCTGATCAAAGATGAAACCAATGCTGCGGAAGGTAGACCCATTGCCGATACCGCTGGCCGCAAACATGATGATGAAGAGGATCAGGAAGGGCGCGAAATAGGTGTTCGGATCGGTGCTGTTGTACGCCAGCATCATCACATAGCCGGTTGCGACCGAGGCACCGACCATCACCACCGAGATAATCTGGGTGACGATGGAGCCGCCCACCTTGTCGGAAATCCAGCCGCCGACTGGCCGGATCAGGGCGCCGACGAAAGGTCCCATCCAGGCCCAGGTGAGCGCGCTGGGGGCATCCGGGTTAACAACGCGTGTCATGGTGCCGTCCGCGGCGACTTCCATCATGTTGCCGAAAATGACGCTGATGGACAGCGGCAGCGCGGCCGAGAAGCCGATGAATGAGCCGAAGGTGAGGATGTACAGCACGGTCATGGACCAGGTGTGCTTGTTGCTGAAAATCGCGAACTGGTTCTTGATGTTCGGTTTGATGTCGCCAGGGATCAGTCGCAAGAGCGCCACGGTCAGCACAATGGTAACCGGCAGTGCCAGCCACATGTTCATCATCTGCAGTGCCCAGACACCGGCGATGGAAGTCAGCAGGCCGACGCCGTAGAGGCCGAGGATCTTGCTGAAGGCGGAAAGAGGGCTGCCCGGGTTGGGGGTGACCACTTTCAGGTTGTTCATACCGAACCAGCTGGCGAACGCCAGGGGAATCAGGAACAGCAACCAGATAAATCCGGCATTCTGGATCCAGGTGTCGGTGCCGGCATCAATGCGACCAATCAGGGTGCCGCTCGGGCTTTGCAGTTGCATCGGGTCGCCGGCCAGCGCCCCAAAAATGCCAATGGTCATGACCAGGGGGATCACAACCTGCATGGTGGTGACGCCAAAGTTACCGAGGCCGGCGTTCATGCCGAGGCCATAACCCTGCTTGCTCTTCGGGTAGAAGGTGCTGATGTTACTCATCGAACAGGCGAAGTTGCCGCCGCCGATACCGGAGAGCAGAGCCAGAGCCTGGAACACAATAAAGGGGGTGTCCGGATTCATAAGGGCGATGCCGGTACCCAGGGCAGGAAGCATCAGCAGCGAAGTGGTGAGAAACACCGTGTTGCGGCCACCGGCAATCTTGATCATGAAGGAGGCCGGAATCCGGAGGGTCGCGCCGGAGAGACCGGCGATGGCGCTTAGTGTAAAGAGTTGTTCAACGGAGAAAGGGAAGCCCAGGTTTTTCATCTGGGTGGTGATCATCCCCCACATCAGCCAGACGGCAAAGCCCATCAGCAGGCTGGGAATGGATATCCAGAGGTTGCGGGTAGCTATGCGCTTGCCTTCACTCTCCCAGAAAGACTCGTTCTCGACGTCCCAGTGTTCGATGTCGGCATTGGTCCTGTCTTTGGCGCCCATCGGTCCGGCGTCTGTTGTGCTATTAGCCATGATTTTGCTCCTCGGTTTGCTAACCCGGAGCCACGGCACCCGTGGCTTCTTGGGCTTTGCGGACATTGTGCAAATCAAGTAGCAAGCCAGGTCTTGATGAACATCAAGGAAGATGTTGGGTCAATTTTACTCGCGTTTTATGACAGTTTCAGTGACTGTGTCCGTGTCTAAAAAAGCAATAAAAACATATCGTTGTGGTGGTTGTACGCCCAAGGTGGTAGCCGGGCAGGCGCAGGATTCAGTGGAGGTAGCCAATCATTTCCGGCGCTGTTGGCTGTGGTGAAACAGGGTGAGAAGCAGGATCGCGACCATTCCGTAAGCCGTGGCCCAGGCCAGGGCGGATATCCAGAGCGCCTCTGGATGGGCAAACGGAGTGGCACCCGCGTACAGCCGAGCCAGTACAGCCACCGCCATGGCGAAAGCGATGCCGTGTACCTGCCAGGCTGGAGGAAAGGTCCGTCTCGCCCTCTGCCAGGCCAGGCGTAGCATCACACTGAGAGACAGGGTGCCGAGAGCGCCAATCGTAATCACATGCAACGCCGGTAAGGGATCAATTCCCTGCAAAAGCCTAACTCCCGTTATGCCCGCTCCGCCAGCCAGCCAAAAATAGCCAATAGCAAGCACCAGCAAGTCGTGCCGGTTCACGCAATACGAGAGTTTCCAGCGCGCGGTACGGATCACAATAAGAGCGGCTGACGATACTAAAAGAAGGCCGGTAACCGAGT
Organism: Marinobacter albus; assembly: GCF_030238305.1. Taxonomy (NCBI): domain Bacteria; kingdom Pseudomonadati; phylum Pseudomonadota; class Gammaproteobacteria; order Pseudomonadales; family Marinobacteraceae; genus Marinobacter; species Marinobacter albus. The sequence continues at coordinate 802,544 of NZ_JASSQD010000001.1, forward strand.
CTGCAAGGGGCATGAACACCAGTATCAACGCCGCTGGCAGAATCACCAGAAGCGCACCTTCAATTCGTGGCTGCACCCTGGCTTCTATTGGAATGCCCCGCTTTTCCAGCGTTCCGGCCACAGCCGGGGCGATAATTCTCCCGCCCATGAATGTCATCAGCAATAACAGACCAAGAATGGCGGCCATCATGATCCGTCGTGTGTCGGGTACTGGAAGCTCGAAATCAGGAGGAGCAGCCGCCGCAATCCAGAAGATGACTGACAGTAGGCACAGAACCAGGATCAGCGGCCCGGCGATCTTGTTGCGCCACTTTTTGGCCGCCTGGAATCTTGGGACGGCGTAACGGGCAAGCAATAATGCAAACGCCGGGCTCAGCAGCTGGGATACCAGGCTGGCGGGCAACAACACCCAGCACAGGCGGGCCGCCAGCCAAAGCAGAAACAGGGGGGCCAGTACTTTCCAGGGTTGGGGACCAAGGGTATAGCCGGCAATCAGGGCCAACGCAAAACCGAAAATCAGCTCATGGCCATGTCCGGCGCCCAGAAGCCCCGCGGGCCACCCGGAACCTGACAGCACCGCATTAATCGACAAGGGCACGACCAGAGCTGCCCATACAGCTGCCGCCGGAAAAAACAGCCAGAAAGCGTGAAACGGTTTTGTCGTTGCTTTTGCCATTAGCCTGTTACCGATGCGGTGGCGCCGTCTTGCCTGAGATCATTGGGGCTTCTTGACCGTACAGACTGGCCCGGCTATCACTAAAATATAAGAACTGGTGAAAGGGGTTCATCATGTCTATTGCTAAATTGTTTCGCTTGCCCTTCTCGGGCAACGGCGTGTGGTTGGAGCTGCAACGCCAGAACTTCTCCATTCCTTTCCTTGCCTGGGCGGTGGTTGTTCCCTTGTCATTTCTGCCGCCGGTGCTGCTGTATTACGCCGGAACCCATTACGGCGACGCCTTTCTGGCCGGGTTTGCCGACAAGGAGTGGCGTTTTATAACCACCATACTGTTCCTGGCGGAATTGCTGACGTTTTTTGTTATGGGGTGGCTTATCCGCGCCGTTCTTGAGGGGGACAAACTGGAAATCAGTTACCAGGACTCCTACCTGTTGGCCGCAGTTGCGCCCATTCCCTTGTGGTTGTCATCCCTGGCGCTGCTGGTTCCTGTGCTGGCGGTAAGCGTTGTGGCTGTCGCTGTCGGTATGTTTCTGTCCTGCGCTCTGGTTTACCAGGGCGCCCGGTCTCTGTGCCACCGCTCCGACAACGATGTTGTCACCATGTCTGCCACCTACACCATAATGGCGGCGTCTCTGCTGGCCTGGGGTATCCTGATGGCAATGGTGTGGGCGTTCTGATCACACGGTGTAGGGAAGCACGCCGTAATAGATGGCACTGAAGTGAAGCGCACTGCCGCCGATGACAAACAGGTGCCACACCGCATGCATGTAGGGGATGCGGTCAGCCAGGTAGAAAATCACGCCGGCGGTATAAACCACTCCGCCGGCGATGGTCAGGTAGAGTGCGGTCTCGCTCAGGCTGGCAACCAGGTCGGAGGAGGCAAAGGTGATCAGCCACCCCATGGCAACGTAGATACCCACCCGGGCCAGTTTGAATCGATTTTTGAAGATGATCTTGAGTACGACGCCGGTCAACGCCAGTGACCAGATCACGGCAAACAGGGTCCAGCCGACGGTACCTCGCATGTTGACCAGCAGGAACGGAGTGTAGGTGCCCGCAATCAGTAGGAAGATGGCGCAATGATCGAGGGTTTTGAAAGCGCTCTTGAGTTCCGGGTGTCGCGCGCCGTGATAGAGGGCTGATGCCAGGTAAAGGAGGATCAGCGACGCGCCGAAGATACTGAAACTTACCAGCTTCCAGGTGTCCCCCAGCTGGCTTGCCCCAACGATCAGCGCGATCGTTCCAATCACGCTCAGAATGGCGCCAATTCCATGCGTCGCGCTGTTCAGCCATTCCTCGATGCGATGGTGGATGGACGTCGACGGAACTTCGTTGGTGGTCATGGTAACGGTACCTGTATTGGTCATGCCGGTACGGTACGTGAGCGTACAGGTGTACGCAACACTGCCAGATGAACATCCTGTGATCATGCTCAGAAAATCTGAACAACCTGCCTGAAATGTTCCGATATCACCCCGACGGTGTCGTCGTTAAACTTGTTGTCATCAGTTTAGTTCAGGTTAGAGACGTCAGTGCACCAGCACGGCGTGACCTCATTGCCGAATTAACATATTGCGGAAAGCGTTGAGCATTTCAGGCAGTAGGGCATGGCCCTGCTGCTTTTTTTTGTTCAACGAAACGTTTTTTTCGTGGCTCCGGTTTTCAGGCGGGAGAAGGTGGCCGGTACGACTCCCAGCCACGAGGCCAGTTGGTTGTCCGGCACCCGCTTGACGAGTTCGGGGTATTCTTCCAGCAGCAGCTGATAGCGGTCCCGGGCTGGCAGGGTGTGTTTACGGAATTCACGCATGCTGGTCAGTTCTGCCAGCTCTTCGGTCAGAGCCAGGGCAAATCGGGGCCAGAGGCCTTCTCCGTGGGCACGAATGGTCGAGCGAAAGCGGGAGAAGTCCGCAACCCACAGCGTTGCCGGAGTAACCGAAGTCAGGCACAGGGTGTTGCGAACTGTGCGGGTGCGGCCAAACACCGGCCAGACCATGTCGCCCTCGGAGAAGAAGTGATGGATCGCCACCTTTCCGCTCGGGGCCTCCCGGAACAGTCGAAGAATGCCGTACTGGATGAGGTAAACGCGGCCCCAGGGCCGGTCGTGCTTTTCCAGTATGGTTTCGGCGTCGATACGCTGGGGCTGGAAAAGCCCCGACAAATCGGTCAATAGTCGCGTGTCCGCGTCATCCTGATTGTCGTTGAGGCGAATACCGAACACTCGACTCAATCCATGGAGCAGTGCCTCCGACTCCGAAGCCGATTCCTGCCGAACAATGCCCGCGTCCTCTTGCCCGAGTAAGCAGGGGGAGGAGGACATGTCCGGCCTGACGATGCTGTTCATGGCGTAGACCCTGTAATGACTGATCTGGCAATTATGGTAGCAGAGCGGCGCGGCACGAAATGATCTAAGTCATCGTGGTCCGGTAAGAATCTGATCAGAAAAGAAAAAGCGGAATTTTTGGAGGGCTGTAAATGGCCGTCCTACCGGGTTCGCGCTACACTTTGCGGTTTCGTCCGCCCGACTCTCTTCTGCCCGGAGTACTCATGGCCGCTGCGCTGGCATTGTTTATCAAGCTGATCCCCCTGTACGTGACCGTCGCGCTTGGCTGGGTGGCTGGCCGTTATCTGGAAGCCAGCGGCAGGCATATCGCCGGCATCATGCTGTACATCGTCACACCCTCGGTGGTGTTCTCGGGGGTGATGGCCGCGCCCCTGTCTCCGGAGGTCATTTTCCTGCCATTCCTGACGTTCGGAATAGCCTCGGTGCTGGGTATTGTTCAGCTCAAGCTGGCAAGGAAAGTCGTTACCGATGGCAGCGCCAGCATCATGCCCTTGTGCGTAGGCTCCGGGAATACCGGTTATTTTGGTGTGCCTGTGGCCCTGTTGCTCTTCGGTGAAGAAGGGCTCGGGCTCTACATTGTGTGCATGCTCGGCACCACCCTGTTCGAAAACTCGGTGGGGTTCTATCTCGCCGCCCGTGGCCGGTATGACCTGAAGGCCGCACTCTGGCGGGTCGCGAAGCTGCCATCGGTATATGCTTTTCTGGCCGCCGTATTCCTGAACCTGTCCGGCATCCGTATTCCGGACATGTTTGTTCCCTTGTTCGATAATCTGCGGGGCGCCTACAGTATTCTCGGCATGATGATCATTGGCATGAGCATTACCAGTTTTCGGGGATTGGCGGGCAATATCCGCTTCACCGGCCTGGCTTTCTTCGGCAAATTCGTGGTCTGGCCGTTGGTTGCCATCCTGTTCTGGTGGCTGGATGCCAATGTGCTGGGAATTTATGAGCCCGCCGTCCACAAAGCCATGTTCCTGATTTCAATCACTCCGATCGCCGCCAATACCGTGGTTATCGCGACCCTGCTCGACACATCCCCACGGCAGGCGGCGGGCACGGTGCTACTCACCACCCTGTTCGCCCTGGCGTTCATCCCGGTAATGATCTCCCTCGCATTCTAGCGGGAGCCCGATGACGAGGTGTTGGCGGCTGGCTGCATGGATTCGGATCGAGCCTCTGCAATGTCCTTGCGGGCATGGCGAACCACGCTCACGCCGGCCGTGACCGCGAGAGTCCCCATGATGGCCGCAACCATCAGGTCAGGCCAGGCGCTGCCGGTACCGAAGACCCCAAGCGCCGCCCCCATAACGGCAATGTTGCTGATGGCGTCGTTCCGGCTACACAGCCACACCGAACGCATGTCGGAATCGCCCTCCCGGAATCGGAACAGCATGACAGCGACACTGACGTTAGCGGTCAGGGCCAGCAGGCCGACGGCGCCCATGGTCAGAGGCTCGGGAGTAATGCCGGTTTGGGCGATCCAGATGGCGCGCGCCCAGACCACCAGGCCAAAGGTGGCCATGGTCAGGCCCTTGATCATCGCCGCCCGGCCGCGCCAGAGCATACCCATGGAGAGGACGCTCAATGAGAGGATGTAGTTGGCACTGTCGCCAAAGAAATCGATGGCGTCGGCCATCAGCGAGACCGAGCCGGATTGAATGCTGGCAATTCCTTCCACCAAAAACATCGCGAGATTGACCCACAGGGCAATCCATAAGGCGCGTCGGAACCCGGGCGCCGGTGATTTGGGGTCGGGGGCAGAGCAGGTGCACGCCATTACAAACCTCCTGATGGTGTTTTTAGCCATTTAAAACCCTGTAGTTGCTACAGAGTCAACCGGCTGCATAGGGGACGGGGCAGTCAGCTGTGGCCCTGGCCGTGGGTACCGGGTACATGGTTGTGTTTGTCAGAGGTTTCGAGGACTTCCAGTTCCGTAGTGAGGCCGTCAAGAATGCCACACTCCCGGACGGTCCGGCCCTCCGAGCAGGCTCTCTGAAGGTGTTCGAGCGTCTTTTCCAGACTCGCCAGCTCCTGCCGACGCTCGCGAACGTGGTGCAGGTGCCTTGCCAGCAAGGCGTCTACACCGCTGCAATCTGCCTCCGGATTCTCGGCAAGGCGAATCAGTTCGCGGATTTCGTCCTGCGCCATATCCAGGTTGCGACACCGTTTGATGAACAGCAGGCGATCCAGGTGGGCCGGACGATAGGACCGGTAACCGCTGGCGGAACGGTCAGGTTCCGGAAGCAAACCGATCTTTTCATAGTATCGGACGGTTTCAACGGGGATCTTGGCCCGTTTCGAAATTTCGCCAATTTTCATAGTGTTTCCGGTCTGTGGTCCGCGGTTTCCGGTCAACGTTCTCAGATTCAGGCGCATGGCTTTATCACCATAGCGCTCCGTGATGACCGGGACAATAAACAAACCGGGAAGCGGCCTGCGGTCAGCCTGCGCGATGTGTTTGCCGGGGAAAAATGACACACATCAACCCCGTGTCAGGCTTGTGCAAAAAATTCAGTTTCGGTTCAGTTTTGGCAACTACAGTGAAAGAGTACCGACAATCCTAAGCAAGGAGTTTGACTATGGTTTCCATGAAAAAAATCGTTGCCGTTGGTGTCCTGGCAGCCGCCCCGGTTTGGGCTTTTGCCCATGGCAGTGAGGGACCCTACTCAGGACACGGGCCTGGCATGATGATGAGCCCGGAACAGATGGAACAGATGCACCGTAACTGGTCGAGAATGGACGGCATGATGCAGCAGGTTCCCGAAGCCAGTTCGCCAGCCGAGCGCCAGCGTCTGATGGAGGAACACTGGGAGGCGATGGAAGAACAGATGGAGCTGATGCACCAGGGCATGATGGGGCCCGGCATGATGGGTAATAGCCAGGGCATGATGAACAATGGCCAGGGCATGATGAACAATCAGGGACAAAAGCAGTCTGGAAACGCCCAGGGTAAGGGGTCGGGAGCTGCCGGCATGGGTTATGAGCAGCGCATGGAAATGATGGACCGTCGTATGGACCAGATGCAGATCATGATGGAGCAGATGTTCAAGCATCAGCAGCAACTGAACCGGAATTGATCTCTGTCGTTCTTGAGCCGGAAGTGTGTGATAGCGTGAGGCCTTTCGTGACTCTTTTCTGAAATAATCGGAGGCTCTTGTGCTGGAGCGCCTGCAACGCCGATTAGGGCTGCAGACGATACCCGGGGTGTTCTTCACCGCTGCGGGAATGGCGGTCATGTTTGTGATCGTTGCCATTCCCTTTGATGAGGAAGTCTCCGGGCTGTTCGGGATTCTGACCGGCTGGGTGGCCAGTCATCTGGGTTGGTTCTATATCCTCTCGGTTACATCCCTGCTGCTGTTCCTTCTGGCTCTTGCCGTCAGCCGGTATGGCACTATCCGGCTGGGCAGTGACGATTCCCGCCCGGATTATTCCAACCTGACCTGGTTCACCATGTTGTTCGCAGCGGGTATTGGCACCATCCTGATGTTCTGGGGCGTAGCCGAGCCGATTTCCCATTTTTCCGAACCTCCCTTCGAGGGGGTCCGAGCGGGTAGTGAGCGCGCGGCCAGTGATGCCATGACCATCGCGCTTTACCACTTCGGCCTGCACACCTGGACCATCTTTGCCATGCCGGGGCTGGCCATCGGCTACTTTGCCTATCGGCACAATCTGCCCATGCGCATCAGCAGCCTGTTCTACCCGATTCTGGGGGACCGGGTTTTTGGTCCCTGGGGATGGGCGGTGGATGTCATTGCTGTGCTCGGCACCCTGTTCGGGGTTGCGACGTCGCTGGGCCTGGGCACTCTGCAGTTGAACAGCGGCCTGGCTTACCTTTTTGGTATCCCGTCCACGGGAACGGTTCAGGTTCTGTTGATCGCAATCATCGCCGGCATTGCGGCCACATCGGTGGCCCTCGGGCTGGACAAGGGGGTCCGGCGCCTGTCCCAGCTCAATATCGTGCTCGCGATAGTGCTTATACTGTTTGTGATAACCGTTGGGCCGACCGTTTTTATTGCCGAGGGCATCGTACAAAGTGTCGGAGATTATCTTGATGCCCTGCCGTGGCTGGCCTTCTGGACTGAAACCTTCAGGGATTCGGACTGGCAACGCCAGTGGACACTGTTCTATTGGGCCTGGACCATTTCCTGGGCACCCTACGTGGGAATATTCATTGCCCGGATTTCCCGTGGCCGAACCATCCGTGAGTTCGTCGCGGGCGTTCTGTTTGCGCCGACGGCTTTCACTGTGCTGTGGTTTGGCGTTTTTGGCCTTGCAGCGATTGACGTGGAGATGAACGGCAAGGTCGCGCTGGCTCAGCAGGTCCAGCAGGATCCATCGGTGGCAATCTTCGCGTTTCTTGAGGCGTTTCCCCTCGCCGACCTGGCCTCGTTACTCAGTGTAGTGATCATTATCATCTTCTTTACCACGTCGTCGGATTCCGCCTCGCTGGTTATCGACATGCTGACACGTCGGGACGACCAGCCATCGCTGGTGCGTCAGCGCATCTTCTGGGCGGCGGCCCAGGGTGTAATTGCCGCAAGTCTGTTGCTGGCTGGCGGTCTGGATGCACTGCAGAATGTGATTACCTCCCTGGGCCTGCCGTTCTGTGTGCTGCTGATCTTCATGGCAGTGGCACTGTTCCGGGCCCTGAGAGCGGATTACCGGGGTTACTCGGTCAGTGAGCTGGTGCAGGGACGTGCCTTCCCGGATGTGGAAGCCGTTAAGGTATCCCAACAGGAGAACCAGGATGTACAGTAAAATCTTGATTGCCATCGATCCTGAGGACGACGGTGAGGGCAAGCGGGCTCTTGAAGAGAGCGTCAAACTGCTCGATCAGGCCGGGGAATTGCACCTCGCCAGCGTCTTCAGTCCCGGCGGCGCCGGTTTCTTTCCCCACGTCACTGAAGATGCACCAGAGGAAAAAGAGGCGGAAGTACGGGGCACGCTCAGCCTGTTGGCCAGGAAATATCTACCGCTGAATCAGAACGCGACCTTGCACGTGGTGGCGGGCAACGCGGGCGAGAAACTGGTCGCGTTGGCGGGTACTACCTGTGCGGACCTGATGATCCTGGTATCGCGCGGTGCTACCGGGCGGTGGCCTCTGCGTCGTGCAACGGTGGAGTACGTCTCCGTCAACGCGCCCTGTGCGGTACTGGTGCTTCCGGCACTGTTGAAAGCGCCCGAAGAGGACGGTGAGGGACACTAATCGAACAGCGACAGTTGCGGACTGTCTGGCCCAGGCCCTGACGGCGTCCGGGGTCGCTGTTGCACGGGGCCCTTTCGGCTGCCATGACGATGCAGCACCCGGTCGGTTTCCTCGCGGGATACCTTGTATTTCCGGAACTCGCCAATCGCCTTGCGGGCGGCTCGCGCTGCCTGTTCGTGGTCACACACCGGGCTTATGTAGGTGTTACCACCGAACCGTTCCTTTTGCGCTGGCGTCATCAGCCAGGGCGTGTGAATCAGCTCCGCCGGCAGGCCTTTCAGTTCGGGTATCCATTGCCGGATGAATTTCCCTTCGGTGTCCAGCTTCCGGCTCTGCAGAACCGGATTGTAGATGCGCAGGGCGTTAATGCCGGTAAGCCCGGACTGCATCTGCGCCTGCGGATAGTGAATGCCGGGCTCGAAATCGGTGAATTGGCGAGCCAGGTGCAGGGCCGGATCGCGCCAATGCAGCCAGAGCTGGTAACTGGCTACGGCCATCAACATGGCACGCATTCGGAAGTTGATCCAGCCGGTCTGGCGAAGTGAACGCATGCAGGCGTCCACCAACGGCCAGCCGGTCTGCCCCTCCTGCCAGCGTTGCAGTCGCTCGGAATCGCCGGGGCCGGACTTCAAACCTTCCAGCTCCCGGTGCATGGCCCGGAACTCCAGTTCCGGCTCGTCTTCCAGTTTCTGGATGAAATGGCAGTGCCAATGCAGGCGAGAGCGGAAGCTGGTCAGGCTGCGCTTTTTCCGGGGCAGGCTGTTGGGGTGTTGGCCGGTATACTTGGCTCCCTGATAGATCTCCCGCAGGCTGACGGTGCCGTAGGCAATGTGCGGACTGAGTCGGGAACAGGCGCGCACCGCACTGGCCGGGCTGGAAATGTTGTATTGGTAGCCGACACAGCGCCGTTCCAGAAAGGAGGTCAACAGCTTCTCGCCCCGCTGGCTGCCGCCGGACTGTCGGTCGGGGCAAGGTGTGGCGTCGGCCAGGCTTGGTGTGGTGGCCTGGGCCGCCAGGTCGTCGAGATTGGCGGGCGCTGCCAAGCGCTCCGGGGCAGCGACGGTTTCCTGCCGCATGATTCGCGTCCAGGCCTCGTCCCAGAGGTCCCGGTCCGGCAGCCGGCGAACCACGCCAAACTGCTGCCATTCCCGGAATTCGATCCCCTGTTCCTGGCACCAGCCGATCACGGCTTTGTCCCGGTCGAAGGTCCACTGGCCACCGGTCTCCTGGTGGCAGAAGACCCGCTTGATGCGGTGTGTGGATTTGAGCCGGTCAAGCGCCTCGTGCACGGGGCCGACCATCACCAGCAGGTTGCTGCCTTTGCCTCGGAGCTGCTTCCGCAGGTCCGACAGCGACTCCTCGATGAACTGCCATTGCCGCCTCGAGGTGTCCGGCAGTTGCCAGTACCCCGGCTCGATCACGTACAGCGGAATCACGGGCTCCCCGAGGTCCGCCGCAGCGGACAGCGGAGCGTGGTCGCGAGTGCGCAGGTCGCGCTTGAACCAGACGACGCTGGTCATAAGGGGGTACCCCGGTTACGTCGGCAGCGCTCGCTGCAGTAACGAACGGCTTCCCAGTCCTTTGCCCATTTCTTACGCCAGGTAAAAGGGCGGTGGCAGACCGGACAGGTTTTCGAAGGCAGATTCGGTTTCTGGTGCACGATAAGGGTCGTATGTCCTGTCAGTAGCGGAAAAATACGTTACCGGTGCCAGTGAGGATCAGCAAACACCGGGCCGGGCTCAGCAATAGGCAACGTTTGGACAGTTGCTCTCTGCCCGCTCCCACTGGATGGTGACGTGCCGGATATTGAAGTCGTGAGCCAGCATCTGGGTAGCCTGTTCAATCAATCGGTCGTCGTCCGAGGCATCCGGCTTCACCAGGTGCACCGTCAAGGCATTTTCTGTGGTGCTGAGTGCCCAGATATGGAGGTGATGGACCGATCTCACACCGGGCAGGCGGTTTAGCTTCTCGTACACCTCGCGGGGATCAATATCCCTGGGCACGGCGTCCACGGCGAGGGTGACCGAATCTTTCAGCAGTTGCCAGGTCCCAAAGAAGATCACCGCTGCGATCACCAGACTCACCAGTGGGTCAATCCAACTGATGCCTGTCAGGATGATCACGAGTCCGGCGACCACGATACCCAGCGAGACCGCAGTGTCTGCTGCCATGTGCAGGAAGGCACCGAGAATGTTGAGATCGCCTTTCTGCCCGGCCAGAACGCCGTACACGGCTTCGATGGCAACGAAGGCCAGGTTCAGAATAACGGCAACGGCAAAGGCCCGGTTATGGGTGTTGAAGTGGTCACTGTGGCTGTGGCCATGACTGTGCCCATGACCATGAGGGTAACTGTGCATGAGTAAAAGCCTGTCCCGATCGTTTAATGGTCGCATTGCAAACCCTGTAGTCGTTACAGGGTCAAGGGTCTACCATCACCCTTCCGAAGCCAGGGCGGTCAGATCCTCGCTCATCATCTTCGGTGTCAGACCGGGACGAAACAGCAGGCGGGCATTGCCGGCACCGTCGAACACATAAACGGCGGCACTGTGGGATACCTGGTAGTTGCCGTCGGCGTCGGGTTCGTCGTAACCGAAGGTCGTGCGGTACCGCTTGGTGAGGTCTCGCAGCGCCGGTTCCCCGCCGGTCAGGCCGATGATGTTCTCGCCAAAGAAATCCACATAGCTGGCTATGCGTTCCGGCGTGTCCCGATCCGGGTCCACGCTCACGAACAGGGTTGTCACCCGGTCCTGCAGGGTCTCCGGCATCTGGTTGATGGCCTTGCTGAGGGCAGTCAGGGTGGTCGGGCAGACATCCGGGCAGGAGGTAAAGCCGAAAAACAGCAGGCGTATCTGCCCGGCGGAATCGGCTTCAGTCACCGGCTCGCCAGCGGAGCCGGTCAGCGCGAATTCCAGGTCCGGCATCAGGCTGCTGATGTCCTTGCCTTGCCAGGTCTCGCTGTCAGAACAGCCGGACAGCGTCAGCACAAGGCCAAGCAGGGCGGCAACACAGGGGCGAAATCGGGAGGTGGGCTTCCTGAACGGCATCATGACGCGGGTCCTTCGGTTACGGTGTCGCAACGGGTGAACTTGCCGTCCTCGTGCATGGCGCGGCGAAGGATGATCAGGATGCCGAGGATGCTCATCATCGCCGGTGGAATCCAGGTCAGCAGTCCACCCAGTAGCTGATCGGTTGCCGGTGGCATGGGCCAGGCCCGGCCACAGACTTCGTATACGTCGTAAACCATGCCCCGGGAGAACACAATCCAGGCGCCGAGAATCATCTGTGGAATCGCCACCAGGGCCAGCAACAGAATTCGTTTGCCATAGCCCAGAGCGTTGGTCAGCACCGGCGATCGGGCATCGAAAATCAGCCACCAGAACAACAGGCCATCCAGCAGCATGCTCCAGTTCATGAGCCAGTAGAGCTGACGGCTGAGCATGGCGTCGAAATGGATTGGTGGCCAGAGCCAGAAGTAGATCAGACCGACAAACAGTACCGAGGCCACCACCGGCTGCTGAAGCATCCGGTACAACAGCCCCAGCGGCTTGAGCAGACGACGCCCACGAGGACCGATCACCCTGTGCCAGAAGCGCAGAACCGGCAGCGGGTTGGACAGCGCAATCAGTATGGGGCCCAGATGATGAAGTATGAGGTGCTGGCCGCGGTGAACAAAGAACATGTACTGGGAGTAGTAATCAAAGCGGGTCTGCATCACGCCGTAACAGAGCAGTACCCCCGCCACAAAAGTCAGAATCCGGCCTGAACCCGGTCGCTCCTTCTCCGGCAGGCGCGGTAACGCCAGCCCGTACAGGCCCAGTACCACCATGAAACTGAGTACCGTCAGCGGTGAAAAATCGTAGGGCAGCAGGTAGCCGGCAGCAGACATCGGAAGCACTCTTTGTGTGCAAGTACAGGAAACAGCGTTTATCTTTTTTATCAGAGCCCCCCGAGTCTTACCGGCATGGCGGCGGATTTCAAGACCGGTTCAATCAGGTTTGCGGACGGAGAGAGTGCATGGCGCGATTCACCGATTCCATAGTGGCGCCTTCGGTGCTGATTTTTGACTGGCACGGCACGCTGGTGGACACCCACGACGCCATGTTCAGCGCCATGGAAGACATGCTGCCCCAGCTGGAGGAGTTGAACCTTGTCGAGCGGTTGTTGCCGGAGGAGAAATGCCGGACGGCAGACGATGCCAGGCTGGTGCGCTACATCCGCATCTTCCGGCGCCTGCACCCGCGGATTCTGGCGGAACGCCGGGTCTCCCGGACCGATATCTTCAACGCCATTTTCGGTGACGACCGCGACGCCAAACTGACAGCCCACAAAGCCTACAACGAGGCGTACCGGCGGTACTTCGGCAAGGTCCGGCCCTTTCAGCCGGGCGCCTATGAGTACCTGTCTGCGCTCAAGGCCATGGGCATTAAGCTGGCGGTCTCTACCAACCGGAACCGGGAGTTCCTGGACCGGGAGCTGGTGACCGTGGACGAAGGCCGCTGGCAACAGCTGTTTGATGCGACCGTGTGTGCCGACGACGTCACCGAGTACAAGCCAGACCCGGAAGTCATCCTCAAGACACTGGAGAAACTGGGGCTGCCCGCGGATGATCGCGCCTGGTATGTGGGGGACAGCTATGTCGACATGCTGACGGCGAATAAGGCGGGAGTGGCCGGGGTATTCTATAACGGCGCATGCTGGGAACCCGACCGTATCAACAGCTGGTTTTCCTTTCGCGATGCTCCGTCGGCCATTCTCGATAGCTTCGAAGACCTGCTTGACCTGCTGGCGCTGCTGGAACGAAGCCACCCGGAGGCGTTCCGTCAGGCACCGGCCGAAGTGCGACCCAAACCCTTTCCGCCGCCCCGGCGACCGGAACCGCGGGTCGAGGCCGACTGGCATCCCGCGGTGGTCAAGCTTATCCGCCCCTCGGTGGTGCTGTTCGACTGGCACGCCACCCTGGTGGATACCCTTGATGCTATGTACCACGCCGTGGATGACATGCTGCCGGACTTTCACAAGCTGGACCTGATGGACCGCATGATGGCGCCCGAGGACAGCAAAACTCCGGAGGATGCGCGGCTGGTGGCCTATGTCCGGGAGTTCGCCCGCCTGCACCCGAAGGTGAAGGCCGACCGGAAAATTTCCCGGACCGATATTTTCGAGGTGCTGTTTGGCGACGATCAGGAGGCCAAGCAGGTTGCCCACCGGGCCTTCAATTATCACTACCGCACCCATTACGGCACGGTGAAGGCGTTTGAACCCCGGGTGCGGGATGTGCTTGAAGGACTGCGACGACTGCATATGCAGGTGGGTGTGATCACCAATCGCGACCGAGAGTTCTTCGAACATGAGCTGGCGGCAGTGGAGGACACCGGCTGGACCCACCTGTTCGATGTGGACGTGTGCGGCGATGACACGCCCCTGCGCAAACCGCACCCTGACCAGCTGTTGCTGGCGGTGCAGAAACTGGATTACCCGCCGGACCCCAGTGTCTGGTACATCGGGGATAGCACCACCGATGTGATCGCCGCCAAACGTGCGGGTCTGACCTCGGTCTTTTTTAACGGTGCCCAGTGGGATCTGCCCTGGCTAAGCCGGATCTTTCCGGGCACTCACAAGCATCCGGATAAGCCAGACGTCGTGGTCAACGATTTTTCGGAGTTCTGGGCACTGGTACTTGCCTGTGAGGTGGGGCCGCCATAACCGCGAGAAAGTGCAGGGTGCTCTCGTCCCTCAGGAAATCTGACCGCCCCTGCAATCGGCCAGGTAGCGGTTGAAACGAGACAGAAACCCCGGGTTTTCGCGGGTAAAACCGTTGCTGAGGTACAGGTACAGCGGCGCGTGGCGAAGAAAACGCTTGTGCAGCTTTTCCCTGGCACCATCATTGTCGGTCTTCAGCCCCGCCATGACACGCTCGTCCATCACCGCCGCATCAATCCGGTTGCGCTCGAGTAGGGCCAGTAACTGCCCCGGCGAGGCTACAGTGAGGAAGATCTCATAGCCATTCGCCATCAGCCAGGACTCCTCGCTGCTGCCATCCACCACGCCGATTCGTGCAAGACGTGTATCGAGCTCTGGATCGACGGTGAAGAAGTACCATTTAGCCATGGCTACAGGTGCACTGCGGCGTGCGGTGGTGTCGAGCTTCGCCGAGGGATCAATTGCAAAGTAGCCATCGACCCGGTTGCGGCGCAGGGAGTGGATCGCCCGTTTAGGCGGCGTCACCCGGATGTTCGCAGACCAGCCGGCCTGCCCGGCTGCGCAGGCAATCGTTTCAACCGTCTCGCCGGCAACCTGACGTCGGAGGTCCGGACTGATGGCGTCAGTCACCTGGTAGGGTGGCGCCTCGAACGTGTAGAGGTTGAGTTCACGGGTCTGAGCCTGGCATACCGGGATTAAGAGAGCGCCCAGCAGGCCAGCAATGAAAGGCCGCATGTTCATGATGACCGTACTCGTTGCGCCGCGTGTTTGCTGTTCTTTGAGCGTAGCATTCCTGGCCGGGCTTCACTCTTGAACTTTAGGAGGTATTGCTCGATCCATCTGGCCTACAGCTGCTCAATTGTCGCCAGTAACGCATCGCCCCGTTTAAGCAGCGCTTCCCGTCTCTCCGGCTTTTGTTTGTCCCAGTTGCGATACATCATGCCCATCCGAGGATTCCCCGCGAATTGGTCCCGGTGGCGGTTGATAAAGTGCCAGTACAGGGCATTGAAGGGGCAGGCATCGTCTTCCGTGCTCTTGTTCACCTTGTAGTGACAATTGCTGCAATGGTCGGACATGCGATTGATGTATTTGCCACTGGCGGCGTAGGGCTTGGAGCCGAGATAGCCACCATCGGCGTGCATCACCATGCCCAGCACGTTCGGCAGCTCGACCCAGTCGTAGGCGTCGGCGTAGACCGCCAGGTACCAGTCGCAGATCTCCTCGGGGGTAACGCCGGCGAGCAGGGCAAAGTTGCCGGTGACCATCAGGCGCTGGATATGGTGGGCGTAGGCGTTGCGTCGGGTGGCATCAATGGCCTTGTGCATGCAGCGCATCCTGGTCTCGCCGGTCCAGTAGAACCAGGGCAGGCTGCGGGTGTTGCCAAGGCGATTCTCCCTGGCGTAATCCGGCATGTGCAGCCAGTAGATCCCCCGGACGAACTCGCGCCAGCCGATGATCTGGCGGATAAAACCCTCCACCGCGTTGATCGGTGCCCGGCCCGAGTACCAGGCCTGGGCGGCGGCCTCACACACGGTCAGGGGATCCAGCAGGCCGCAGTTGATGTAGGGGGAGAGAATGGCGTGAAACAGCCAGTCCTCGGTGTCGGAGATGGCATCCTGATAATCGCCGAAACAGGGCAGGGCGAAATCAATAAAGTGTTCAAGCGCCGCCTTCGCGTCCTCGGGCGTGACTGCGAAGTGGAAGTCCTCGGTGGTGCCGAAGTGATCGGCAAAATGTTTGTCCACCAGTTCAATCACTTCCCGGGTGATGGCATCAGGTTGGACGCGGAACGGAGCAGGCGCAGGCGGTTTGCCGGTCCACTTTTTCCGGTTGTCGGCGTCGAAGTTCCATTGGCCGCCCTCGGGCTCGCCATCACCCGTCATCAATAAACCGGTTTTTCGGCGCATTTCCCGGTAGAAAAACTCCATTCGCAGCTGTTTTCGTCCTTCTGCCCAGGCTGAGAACTCCTGCTTGCTGGCGATGAAACGGGTGTCCGGGCGAATCTCCACTGTCACGCCCAGCCGCTCGTGCCAACGACTGATCTGTTCGTGAAGCCGCCACTCTCCGCACTCGGTGGTGATGACGCTTCCCGCTCCCAGCGTTTTCAGCTGGTCGGCAACGACGGCTTCCAGGCTCTGGAGGTCGTTGTCCGGATGGAACGTCTGGTAATGCACTTGCCAACCATCCCGTTCGAGACGGTCTGCGAAGTGCCGCATGGCGCTGAACAGCAGCACGAGTTTCTTCTTGTGGTGATTGGTGTAGCCGGCCTCCTCGCCGACTTCGGCCATGACGATCCGGTCCCTCGTCGGGTCGGCATCAACGAGGGCACTGATGTCGGGGGTCAGTTGATCGCCGAGGATCAGGATCAGGTTGGCCATATCAGGATGCTCCTCAGGTTCCAGGATGCCCCAAAGGGGGTAGCCTGAATACGCCAAGGGCACAAGGGTGGTTCAAAAGTCGGCGTGTTAAAGTGAAAGTCATCATCAACTGACCCGCATCAAGGGGCGACGGGCAATCGTCCGTGATAATGGGCCAACTTTCCGGTTTACGGATTCATTCCGACGTTCAGAGTTATATTTATGGCTTACGAAACCGCCGTCGCAGCTGCAGCAAACGATCTTCCGGCTTTCATCTGGGATGATGCCCTGATCCGCCGTTATGATCTCAGTGGCCCCCGTTACACCTCGTACCCGACGGCCGTGGAGTTCACCTCCGATTACACGGTGGAAGACATGGTGCAGGCGGCTGCCCGCAGCAAGGCCAGTGGCCGGCCATTGTCCCTGTACACGCACCTGCCGTTCTGTGCGCACCTCTGTTATTACTGCGCCTGCAACAAGGTAATCACCAAGAAACGCGACAAGGCGATGCCCTATGTCGAGCGGGTGCTGAAGGAGGCCGCGATCCAGTCGCGCCTTTTTGGGGCCGACCGGCCGGTGCAACAGCTGCACTGGGGCGGCGGCACGCCAACCTTCCTGCCGCGGGATGTGATGCAGCACCTGATGGCGGGCTACGGCGAACTCTTCAACCTGCAAACCGGCGACGAGCGTGACTACAGCGTGGAAATCGATCCCCGTGAGGTGGACCAGGATACCCTGCCCACCCTGTGGGAGCTGGGTTTTAACCGCATCAGCCTGGGTGTCCAGGATGTGAATCCGAAGGTGCAGAAAGCGGTAAACCGCATCCAGCCAAGGGAGATGACGGAGGCGGTACTGAATGAGGCACGCCGGATCGGTTTCCGGTCCATCAACCTGGACCTGATCTACGGCCTGCCGTACCAGACGCCGGAGAGTTTTGCCGAGACCCTGGAAGCGGTGATCGAGATGTCACCCGACCGTCTGTCGGTGTTCAGCTATGCGCACCTGCCGGACCGGTTCTATCCGCAAACCCGTATTCTGTCGGATACCCTGCCCACGCCCCAGCAGAAGCTGACGATCCTGCACAACACCATAAACCGCCTGCTGGAGGCCGGGTACGAGTACATCGGCATGGACCACTTCGCCAAGCCGGACGACAGCCTGGCGGTGGCCCAGCGGGAGGGGCGTCTGCACCGGAACTTCCAGGGTTACACCACCCACTCCGACTGCGACCTGGTGTCTCTCGGGGTTTCCGCCATCGGCCAGACCGACGATGCCTATTTCCAGAACAACCACGACCTGCCAGCCTGGGAAGCGGCTATCGACGCTGGCCAACTGGCGATTACCCGGGGTGTGGGCCTGAGCCGCGATGACCGCATCCGCCGTTGGGTGATCGGCCAGCTGATCTGCCAGTTCCGTCTGGACCGCCAGCAGTTTGCCGACACCTGGGGCGAGGATTTCGACCGCTACTTCGCCGATGAACTCAACCGCCTGCGGCCGATGATCAAGGATGAACTGGTGTCTGACGAAGGTCAGGTGCTCCAGGTTCAGCCTGCCGGTCGGTTGCTGATCCGTGCGATCTGCCAGATCTTCGACCTGTATAGGAAGGAAGGCGCCAGTCAACGGTTCTCCCGGATAATCTGAAATCGGGGTCAGAAGAAGGCTTTCTTCTGACCGCACCTTCACTCCGCTGACAAAGGTCAAGGCACTCGCCCATCCCGGGCGCTACCCTCTAACCCCTCATTCCAGCGGAGAAACCCATGGAACTCGTGTGCCCGGCCGGCAGCCTGCCGGCCCTGAAAACCGCCGTGGATAATGGTGCCGACGCGGTCTACTTCGGCTTCCGCGACAGCACCAACGCCCGCCAGTTTGCGGGCCTGAATTTCAATGACAAGCGCGCCGCTGAGGGCATTGAATACGCCCATTCCAAAGGCAGCAGGGTCTTCTGTGCCATCAACACCTACCCGCAGCCGGAGGGCTGGGAGCAGTGGAAAAGGGCTGTCGACCGTGCTGCAGGCCTGGGTGTCGATGCCATCATCCTGGCCGACATGGGCCTGCTCGATTACGCCGCCAGCCGCTACCCGAATATTCCGCGCCACCTCTCGGTGCAGGGCTCTGCCACCAGCTACGAGGCGCTGTCGTTCTACAAAGATAACTTCGACATACGCCGGGCGGTGCTGCCCCGGGTTCTGTCTCTGGATCAGGTGCGGGGTGTCGCCAAACACAGTCCGGTGGAACTGGAAGTGTTCGCCTTCGGCAGCTTGTGCATTATGGCCGAGGGTCGCTGTTACCTGTCGTCGTACCTGACGGACGAATCGCCCAACACCCGCGGCGCCTGCTCTCCGGCGAAGGCCGTGCGTTGGCGCGAGACGCCGGAGGGGCTGGAGTCCCGTCTGAACGATGTCCTGATTGACCGTTACGGCCAGGGTGAATCGGCCGGTTACCCGACCCTCTGCAAAGGCCGGTTCGAGGTGGAGGGCAGCGTCTACCATGCCATCGAGGAACCGGTCAGTCTGAATACTCTGGACCTGTTACCTGACTTGCAGGCGCTGGGCATCAGTGCGGTGAAGATCGAGGGTCGCCAGCGCAGCCCCGCCTACATTGCCGACGTGGCCCGCACCTGGCGCCAGGCCCTGGACAACCTGGAAAGAACGCCGGGAATGTTCACCGTGGAGAATGACTGGCGCAACACCCTGTCCGGGCTCTCCGAAGGCGGCCTGACCACCCTGGGCGCCTATCATCGCAAGTGGAAATAAGGTTCTGCCAATCATGATGAAACTTTCTCTCGGACCCATCCTGTGGTTCTGGTCCAAGCAGACCGTGTTCGATTTCTACGCCAAAGCCGCCGAATGGCCGGTGGATACCATCTACCTGGGTGAGGCCGTCTGCTCCCGGCGCCGGGAACTGAAGCCGGACGACTGGTTTGATCTGGCCCGGGACCTGAAAGCCTGCGGCAAGGAGGTGGTGATCTCCACCCAGACCCTGATCGAGTCGGAAGCGGATCTGCGTCGCCTGCGCCGGATCTGCGATCAGAATGAGTTCCTGGTGGAGGCCAACGATCAGAGTGCGGTGCAGGTCGCCAGCCGCCACCACATTCCGTTTATTAGCGGCCCTTCCATGAACATCTACAACGTCGCCACGCTCAAGGTGCTGGCGAAGCAGGGACTGAAAGGCTGGAACCTGCCGGTCGAGCTGGGCAAGGAGACCCTCGAGCAGCTGATCAACGGCCTGAAACAGGAAGGCCTGGAACTGCCCGCCGAGGTGTTCGCCTGGGGTTTTCTGCCCCTGGCCTGGTCGTCCCGCTGTTTCACTGCCCGCCATTACAACCTGTCCAAGGACAACTGCGAGTTCCGTTGTTTGCAGCATCCGGACGGCATGGAGTTGCGTTCCCGCGAATCCCGGGAACTGTTCCGCCTGAATGGTATTTCCACGCTCTCGGGGTCCCGATACGACCTCACGCGTGAACTGCCGGAAATGGAGCGGATGGGCGTGAACACGGTGCGCCTGAGCCCGGAACACCAGGGCATGGAGGAAGTGGTAAAACGCTTTGATCAGGTACGCCGGGGTGAAGTGCCTGCCACCGACCCGCTGCACCTGGTGGAGGCACCACCCTGCAACGGATACTGGTATGGCAAGCCGGGAATGGACCTGATCCGCTGAGGCCGATCAGTCCCTGACGGGTTTGACGCCAGGAAAGCGGTCAGACACATACGTGCTGTGACACTGGATGCAGTTGCCTGTCATTTTGCCGAACAGCTTGTGTTGCTTCTCCGTGTCGTCATTCCTGCCGGCCTCTGCCAGCGATGCCGCGAGTTGATGAAACTCCTTGTCCAGCTTGATAAAGCCTTCTGGTACGGCCGACATCAGATCTTTACGATCCTGTTCAGTGAGTGATTGCTGCAGGATGAAACTGTCGTAAATATCCCGGGCTTGCTTCGCAACCTTGTCATGCTGACCCATAACGATGGCCGAATGGATCTGTCCCATCGCCGTCTGAATCGATCGCATCTCTTCGCGCAGCAGTCGATCCAGTTTGCCGGTGAGCTTGGGAGTGACCGGTTCGGCAGCCGTGGCAGCGAATGACACAGTAAGGCTCAGGATGAGGATGCTCAGAAGCGAACTGTTTGTTTTTGTCATGAAGATGCCCCCTCTGTCGATGAATGTTGAGCGTCGTTCAGGCTATCAGTGTTGAGTAGTTTGCCTGTTGAGATATGTTAACTGTCCGCTGTCTGTTGAATCCTCAAGGCTATGGGGGTTGGACGAAGTGGCCCACCCCAGATCTTCCAGGATGACGTAGAGCGCCGGCAAACCCAGTAACACGACCAGAGTCGACACCAGCAGGCCGAACACCACGGAAATCACCAGCGGAATCACCGCCATGGCCTGGGTGTTGGTTTCGGCCAGCAAGGGCAGCAGGCCGGCTACGGTGGTGCTGGTGGTGATCAGAATGGCCCGGAACCGGTTCCGGCTGGCGGCGCCAGCGGCTTCGACGGTGCTCATGCCCTGTTCCCGATAGCTTTTGATGAACTGCACCAGCAGGATGGCATTGTTGACTACAATGCCGGCCAGTGAAGCAGCGCCGATCAATGATGGCATGGACAGGTTATAGCCCATGAGCAGGTGGCCCCAGACCGCCCCCATGAAAGCCACCGGAATGGACAGCATCACGATGATCGGCTCCAGATAGCTGCGGAACTGGAACGACAGGATCAGGAAGATGCCCAGCAGGCCGATCAGCAGGCCCCGGGCGATGGACTGGCCGGTTTCCCGGGAGCGGGCGGTCTGGCCTTCCACCTGTAGAGTGATTTCCGGCCATCGTTCGCGAAGCTCCGGAAACACACGGTTCTGAAGATCGGTGACGATGGCATCGGCGTTGGTCATACGTCCGTTCACATCCGCCGATACTGTGACGGTGCGTAGACCGTCAATGCGGGTAACCTGGGCCCACTGACGCTCGTCGGTAATATCGGCCACCTCCCGCAGCGGGATCATCTGGCCATTCTTGCCGGTGATGACCGTGTCTTCCAGGAACGCCCGGGTAGTGCGCTCGGCGCGGCTCTGGCGGACCAGAATCTCGATGTGCTGGTCGCCGATCTGCACCGTATCGACAATATCGCCCAGCAACCTGGTGCGTATCTGGCCGGCGACATCGCTGGCGGTCAGGCCGAGGGCCAGGGCACTGTCTTTGAGTTTCAACGTGCGCTGGGGTTTGCCGGGGCGGAGGTCGTCCAGCACGTTGAAGGTGCCGGTGTAGTCGGCCACGTCGTTGCCCAGGTAGCGGGCCGCTTCTTTGAGATGGTCCAGGTCGCTGCCCTGCAATCGGATCTCGATCGGAATGCCCGCCGGGCCGAATCCCGGTTCCTGAATGGTCAGGGCAATCAGGCCAGGAATATCGCCGATTTCCTGGTACCAGCGGTCGGTCACGGTGGCCAGATCAACGGTGCGGTTTTCTGCGGTGAGCAGGTCGGCCATCACCGTGGCCACATGGGCGCCTTGCTCGCCGGCACCGGCGTGCTGGTTGAAGCGGGTCTGGACATTGCGCACCAGAGCCTGGCCATCCGGTTGCTCGGGGCTGTATTCCTTGTTCAGCCGGAGCATGGCTTCGGTAATTCGGTTGGTGATTTTCCGGGTCTGGTGCAGGGGGGTGCCCTGGGGCATCAGCACCCGGGCTTCCAGGACATCACCGTCGATTTCCGGCATGGCCTCCATACGCACATGGCCGCCCGCCATAAGGCCGACAGACCCCAGCAGAATGATCAGCATGCCGGCCAGCACCCCGTAGCGAAAGCGGATGGCGGTATCGGCCAGTTGCCCCAACGTTTCCCGGCTTGTTTCAAAGCCCCGGTCAAACCGCGCGCGAAAGCGGGAAGCGGGTTTGTCCCGGCCTTTGCCCAAACCACTTTTCAGGTGATGGGGCAGAATCCAGAAGGCTTCGATCAAAGAGGCGGCCAGGGCGGCAATCAGCACCACCGGCAGGACTTCCAGTACCGAGCCCAGTTCGCCGGCCAGAAATGCCAGGGGTAAAAACACCGAGACGGTGGTCAGAAACGACGACAACACGCCCGGCAGGATTTCCAGGGTGCCATGGGTCGCGGCCTGCAGAGGCGTAGCGCCTTCAGTGGCATGGCGTGCAATGTTCTCGGTGATGACCACCGAATCATCCATCACGATGCCAATGGCCATCAGTAACGCCACCAGGGTGATCATGTTCAGGGACAGCCCGGTCAGGGCCATCATCACGAAGGCGCCGGCAAAGGCCGCCGGCAGGCCGAACAGTGCCCAGAAGGCCAGCCTGGGCCGGAAGAACAGGGCCATCACCAGCCCCACCAGCAGCAGGCCGGTAATGCCATTGCCGACCAGCATCTGCAGGCGGTCCTTGACGATGGAGGTCATATCCTGGGTGATCTCAAGGTTCACTGTGCCATTCCGCCGGCGCTTTTCCTCGGCAATAAAAGCCTGAAGGGCATCCATCACCCGCAGGGCATCTTCACCGCGGTTTTTGTGGATTTCCAGAATGATCGCCCGCTGGCCGTTGAACTCGGCGCGCTCTTCCTGCCGTTCATAAGTCTCAGACAGGGTGGCAATATCGCCCAGAGTGAGCACGGCACCGGCCTGGCCGCCCAGCACTGGCAGGTTGGTCAGCGTCTGCAACGACCGGCGCTCGTCCACGAAACGTAGCTGGATATCCTGGCTGTCGGTTTCCAGGGTGCCCAGGGGCATGTCAACATTCTGACCAGTGATGGCCCGGGCGACATCCCGCACGCCCAAGCCGTACTGGCGCAACAGGTTCTGTGATATCTCCACCTGCCATTGGCGCTGGGACAGGCCCACCGGCACCACATCAGCTACGCCATCAATGGCAAACAAGCGGTCTTCCAATTGGTTGGTATAGCTTTCCAGGTGGGCGAAACTCATGGGGCCGGTGACAGCAATGGCGGCCACCAGGTCGGTGCGGTAGAGCTCCCGGATGATCGGGTCTTCAGCTTCTTCCGGCAAGTCGGTAAGGCCTTTGATTTCGGTGCGGATATCGTCCAGAAACCGGCCCATATCGCCGCCGGATTCCATGCTGGCAATAGTCTGGGCCTGGTTGTCCCGGGCGGTACAGGTAACCTCCTGCATATGGTTCACCCGCTGCAGGGCTTCGCTCAGACGCTGGCAGAGTGCTTCCTCCACATCGGCAGCCGTGGCGCCCCGGTACTCCATGGTGATACTCA
Organism: Marinobacter albus; assembly: GCF_030238305.1. Lineage (NCBI taxonomy): Bacteria > Pseudomonadati > Pseudomonadota > Gammaproteobacteria > Pseudomonadales > Marinobacteraceae > Marinobacter > Marinobacter albus. The sequence goes on from NZ_JASSQD010000001.1 coordinate 826,035, forward strand.
CTTCCGGCGGCAGATAGTCCGGAAAGGTTTCCCGGGTAAGGCTGGGGGCGGCAAACAGCCCCGCCGCCAGTATCAGAATCAGCAGCAGGTTGCCCGCCGTGGGATGGCCCCCGAACCAGCGGATCATGGCTGATCTCCCGAGGCCGGTTGTTGCCCGATTTCCCCGGCAGCCTCGACCGCTTGGGAGGCCAGCAGAGTTCCGTCGATGGCGGGTACCAGATCATCCAGAACCAGCCGGTCTCCCGGTTTCAGGCCTTCACTGATAACGGCCAGATCCCTCTGCTGCCAGGCGACCGTGACTTCTCTTCGCTGCAGGCGATTGTCTTCATCGGCGAGGTAGACCACGCCCTGATGAACAGCGCTGGCCGGGATTACGATAACCGGCCGGGGAGTGGGGGCGCTAATACTGGTCTGCACGAACATGTTTCGTACCAGCGGCGGGCGGGCAGGCGGATTGGCGTTGCGGTAAGGTTCTTCCACCGAGATCACCGCCTGAACAGTCCGGGTGGCCGGGTCGAGACTGCTGGTGACCCGGGTAAGTTTCCCGGGCCAGTGGGCATCCGGCACGTTGGTGGGGGTTACCCGGACCTGCAGATCGCCCAGGGAGAATTGGTCATGAAAGTCGGTGAAGTTGTTGGTTGTGCCGGCGCCGGGTTCCGGCAGGCTGTCGTCCGACAGTTGCGACAACACCCGGCGCAGTTCTGCTACTTCCAGCTGCACTGTGGCCTCGGCCCGGGTTATGTCGTCGGCAATGAACAGGCTCTGGCCGGGGCTGACATGCTGGCCGATGTCGATATCGGCCTGATGGACCCGCAGGTCCCAGAGTGCTTCAAAGCGGGTGTCTTCCAGGTCTTCCCGGGCACTGGCAAGCGCGGATTCCGTTCTGGCCTTGCGGGCCTCCAGGGTATCCCGCCTGACAGGAATCAGGTTCAGCTGGTTTCTGAGGCTCTGGACCGCCTGTTCCTGCTGCAGGGTTGCCCGCTGTTGCTCGTCGTACCGGGTTTCAGAGAGGGCGCCCCGCTCGGTCAGGGTTCTTGCCCGGTCCAGTTCCCGCCTGGCCAGCGTCAGCCGGCGTTCTTCCAGCTTCAGCAGCTCACCCGTATTGCGCTCTTCCTGCGCCAGTTGTCGCAGTTCGGCTTCGATGCCTGCCAGATCCGCCTGGGCGGAGGCTTCGGCCAGTTCATAACGGGTGGGGTCGATCTCAAGCAACCGTGTGCCCGCGGCGATCAGGTTGCCGCTCTCCAGCTCCGGGTGCTTCCAGATAACCCGCCCGCCAACATTGGCCACAGCGTTCCAGCTTCGGGCCGGAAGCACCTGGCCATAGCCCCGGGCTTCGGTACGGAATTCCCGGGGCGTGACTGTCATTATGCGCACCGGGGTAGCGGCTACCTGCGACTCTGCCCGTTCCGGCGGTTGTTTCAGCTTTATCATGATCGCGACAAAGACGATGCCGGCCATCAGAGCCAGAGCCAGAGTCAGTTTATTTTTCCGGGTCATCGGGCTTCTCCTGAAAGCTGGCGCTGTATAGTTTGAAGATTCGGGGTGCCGCCTGCTCAAGGGTATGCATCTCGCCACTGACCATGGCCTGAACTACCAGCCCCTGAATAGCACCGAGATACAGCACCGCCGCAGCCTCGATATCGATACCGGAGGCGATGCGCCCCTGCTGGATGCCAAGATTCAGCAGCCCGACCACCTTCTTGCGGTAGCGGGCGAGTGTCTGGCGGATGATAGTTTTGGCGGGGCCGTTGTCTGGCTTCTGCAATTCCCCCAGCATCAGTCGCGGAATACCCGGGTGCCGGGCGATAAAGCCCACGTGGGCCAGGAACATGGCTTCCAGTGCCTGGTCTGCCTGCTGGTGTTGGTCGGCGGCACTGAATACCTGGCGGGTGAGCTGCTCTGACACCCAGCCCGCTACTGACTCCCACAGCCGGTTCTTGTTGGGGAAGTGTTTGAACAGGGCGCCCTGCGACAACCCCACTTCATCGGCAATACGGGCCGTGGTGAGGGTGGCCGGGTCCTGTTCGCTGCAAAGCTGGACGACCGCTTCGATGGTGGCAGACTGGCGCAGTTCGGTGCTCTGGTAGGCGCGTTTGGAGCCTTTTGGCTTTGTTGACATGGTAATACCAAAAGAAAGTAATTAATTACTTTATTCTGAAAGCCTGAAATGGTTTTTGCAACAATCTTCGAGTGTGAGGCGGCTGATGTCGTTTCCGGGTTCTGCCGTGGAATCGGGTTCTCCTTCCCTGGAAGTGGCTCGGGACCGGACCGGATGGATACCAGCAAAAGCGCTAATGGGCAGCTATGGCGAGCCAAATGCGCCGGACCCTCTCCGAGGTATGCCTTTGAGCCGCCAGGTCTGCCCGGCACTGGGCTTGGGAAGCCCGGTTACGAGTTTGGGAACAGTGTCGTCCGAAAGCTGACCGTCCATTCCAGACCATCCAGCAGGTTCTTCAGCGCCAGCCCCAGCTCGGTGTCCCCCTCAATGACCAGACGGCGCTGGAAGAAGAGCTGGTCCGGGTCCTGACGCCGTTCGGCCAGGGTTCGGAATGCTGACAGGGAGCCGCGGATGATAGCTTCCCCTGAGCCGTCAACCACCCTCAGCCTGCCCGACCAGAATCCCAAAGTAATACCCGGGTGACCCTCGTTCAATTCCAGGCGGATCTTCCGTCCCTCGAAATCATCAAACTCGCCCTCGGCAATGGCCCGGGCGAACAGACGATTCAGGGGTGCTTCGGCCGCCAGTTGTTTGACCGGCATGGGGATGCGCTGGTCGACAGCGCCAAGCAGCGGGGCGGGGGACGGAAGGTATTCCCGGAGTACCGTCAGGGACTGGTCGAGTAATGGGTGGTGTGCGGGGAACGCGGTCAGCTTGGGTAACGAAAGGTGCATCGTCGGCTCCGTTATCTGGGACGGAGGCAGGGTAGGGGAAAACTGGTTTGGGGGCTTTGATATAACTCAGGGGGTGAAAGTGGGGTCAGAAGAAGGCTTTCTTCAGATCCCCGGGTGGCGGTGAAGTTGGGGTCAGATGAAGGCTTTCATTTGACCCCTTCTTTGGGCCGGCTTCCCTCAGCGGTGCAGACCTTCTTCCACCGCCCAGACGGCCACTTCCACCCGGGAGCGCAGGTTCAGCTTTTTCAGCAGGTGCTTCACGTGCACCTTCACGGTGCCATCGCTTATGTCCAGTTTGCGGCCGATCATCTTGTTGGAGAGCCCCTCGGCAATCAGGCGGAGGATATCCTTTTCCCGGGGTGTCAGGCTGTCGAAGTCCGGGCGCGAAGCCTGCTGCGGCTTGTTGGAGCGCAGGGCCTGGGCCAGCAGTGTGGTAAGGCGCTCGCTGATCACCATCTTGCCGACGGCGGCCTGGTGCAGCTGCCGGATCATATCCTCCGGTTCCATATCCTTGAGCAGGTAGCCGTCAGCGCCTGCGCGCAGCGCGGCTACCACATCATCCTCGTGATCGGAGACAGTGAACATGATGATCCGGGAACTGATGTTCTGTTGCCGCAGTTTCTCAAGGGCTTCGATGCCGTTCATCTCGGGCATGTTCAGATCCATCAGGATCAGGTCCGGCTCGATTTCCGTGGCCAGGCGAATGCCGTCTGAAGCGTTGTTGGCTTCACCAACCACTTCCATATCGTCTTCCATTTCGATCAGCTGCTTGATGCCCTGGCGCAGAAGCGGATGATCATCAATCAGCAGAATGCTTGCGGGTATATCTGACATGGTTACTCTGGTTTCCTTTTCTGCGTTCCGGCGTGCTTGGAGGCCGCCCGTGTGTGTGGTCCGGATCAGGCACTGGAGACTTCGGTCGGGATAAGGTTCCGGCTTTTCGGGATGAAAGACAATGACACTTCCACACCGCCTTCCTCCCGGTTCTGAACCCGTACCTGCCCACCCAGTGTTCGGGCGCGATCCTGCATGATGACCATTCCATAATGATTGATGGGCTGGTCGCCCTCGGGCAGGCCCCTGCCGTTGTCACGGATCCGGGCTTTCACTTTCGGTGACTCGAAGATTATATCGACTTCAACTTCGCTGGCGTCGGCATGCTTCACGGCGTTGGCAAGCCCTTCCCGAACAATCTGGAGGGTATGGATTTCCTCATTGGGCGACAGTGTATTCGGCGGCAGGTTGTAGACCAGTTGCACCGGCTTGCCGAGCCGTTCTGAAAATTCTTCAACGGTGTGTTTGAGCGCGGAAGACAGATCCGGGGTGTCCAGCTTCAGCCGGAACGTGGTCAGCAACTCGCGCAGTTGCCGGTAGGCGCTGTTCAGGCCCATGCTGAGTTCATCCAGAATGGCCTCGTGGGTCGCCTCTTGCTCGCCGGTGATGTTGAGCCTGCGCAGGCGCGCTACCTGCATCTTCAGGTAGGACAGCGACTGCGCCAGTGAGTCGTGCAGCTCCCGGGCGATAACCGTGCGTTCTTCCGCCAGGGTCAGCTGCTGCTCCTCGGTAATCTGCCGCTCGAGGAAGATTGCGGTGGCCAGCTGATCGCTCAGGATTTCCAGCAGCTGGCGGGCGGTCGGTGCCAGCTCCATCTGGACAGGGTACCAGACTTCCAGTGTCCCCAGCAGATGTCCGGGGGTGCGGATGGGCAGCAACAGGCGGCGGCCGTCATTGTTTTCAATCGGGAGGTCTTCGTACTGCTCGGGTTGCACCAGGCAGGCGTTGCAGTGGTGGTCCCGGCAATAGAAGGGGCGCTCCCGGGTCGCGGTGGTGACGGCCTGAATGGGCTGGGAAGAGTCCCGGTCATGAAGGTAGATCTGGATCGGGCCAATACCGAGCAACTGCTCCAGTTGCTGGAGCATGGGCACGGCGCCGTCGCACAGGTCGTGATTGGCGAACAGGCCATGACTGGCGGTATGAAGGAGCTGCAAGGCCGCGTTGCTCTTTTCCAGCTCATCGGTTTTGGTCCGGACGCGTTCCTCCAGTTCGTGATAGGTCAGGGCCAGCTCACTCGTCATCTGGTCGAAGGCATCGCCAAGCTGGGCCAGCTCATCGGAGCCTCTCAATTGAGCCTTGTGAGAAAAGTCGTGTTGCCGGACAGCGTCGGCAATGTCGACGAGTTTTCGCAGCGGACGCAACACCCGGTTTTTCATGTCAATGAACAGGGCGAGAATAATCAGGATGGAGAACGCGAGACTGATGATCTGGATCATGTGCAGCAGATCGATCCGGGCTTCCGTGCGCTCTTCAAGCATGGTGACCAGCTGGTCCACCTCGCGAACGTAGGTGTCCGTCGCGGAAATCAGTTGGGCACTCACCAGCGATCCGGGATCATGATTTTTCAGGGCTGGTTGCAGGTTGGACTGCCAGGTATCCAGGATCGACTGGTACTGCCGCGCCAACGGGTGCTCGGTATTGTCGGGTATGGCCTGGATAATACCAACATTAACCAGGCGCGCCATGTACTTCTCGGTCAGCGCCTGAAAAGCCTCGTTATCGCGCTCATGGTCGCGGGAGCCAGCCGCCCTCGACAGCAGCTGAAAGGCCCCCATCCGGAGTGCGCCGGCCTGATTTATGGCCGTTGCATTGCCTTCGATGCTTTTGGACACGGCGAGGGTGGCGGCCATGCTCACCAGAGCGGTCAGTATAATGGCTCCGACCACAACCGAGAGCCGGTTCACGAGAGATGTTCTGGATTTCATCAATAATCGTCTTGTCGGTTGCCCTGACACGATGCCGGAAGCATCAGCCTTCAAGGTAGTTGATGACGGCATTGGGTCGTGTTTTCTACCTCCTTGAGAATAGTCACTTACCCCAAGAGGCGATAGCCCATCATAGTCTTTGACCGTTTACAGGGCAAAAGATGAAACTGAAAGTTGGGTTTTGCAGGGAGAGCCATCTATGACGGCTGATTGGGAACGTGAGGAGGACCGGCTGACCTCGCTGGCCGTTGTCCTTCCGCTTGCGCTGATGGGGTTTGTTATTGCATCCGGCTGCTGGACATTGTTTGCCGTGGCCGGCGTGCACGTGCGGGCCGAGTTGGCGCTGACCAGCCTCCAGTTTGGCTTCCTGCTGGCGATGCCCATGGCGGTCAGTGCCTTCCTGGCGATCCCCGCCGGGCTGGCGGCACAGAACGTCGGAGCGCGCCGGGTCATGCTGTTATGCCTGGCGGGGTTGGCGCTCTGCATGATGCTTTTGCTGGTGACGAGGAGTTATGTCGGGTACCTGGTGGCTGCGGGGGGGCTTGGCCTGGCGGGCGGCTTTTATTGCGCCGGCCTGCAGTTTGTTACCGGCCACTGTCGGCCCGCACGTCTGGGGCTTGTGCTGGGGATTTTCGGAAGTGGCGTTACTGGCGCCGGATTCAATTACTATCTGGTTCCGTTGTTTCACGAGGCCTTTTCCTGGCGGGGAGTCGCCCTGGCGTACCTGGTGGCACTGCTCCTGATTCTGGTCCTGATGGTGATGTTAACGTCGTCGGATGACGCCGGCGCGGACGCCGGTTCCCCGGTCAGGCTGGGCAAGCGGTTTGCTACCATCGCGCTGAATCGCCGCTGGCAGGTCTGTGCCTTTTTCGGCGTGGTTGCGGGCAGTTTTTTTGCCCTGGCACTCTGGTTGCCCGACTATTTGTCCTCCCAGTTCCGACTGGACGTCCAGACCGGTGCCCGGCTGTCGCAGTGGTTCGTGGTGCCGGGGGCCCTGGCTCAGATCGTGGGCGGCGCGCTGTCAGACCGGTACGGGTCGGCTGCCGTCATCAGCCGATCGCTGGTGGCCTGCCTGATCTCCCTGTTTGTGCTTTCCTACCCACCGATGACGTTGTTCATCCGGGGCGGCGAGACCGTCATTGAACTGGAGTTCGCGTTACCCCTGTTCGTCGAGGCCCTGTTCGTGGTGGCGCTGGGGCTTGCCCTCGGCTGTGCCATGGGCAGTCTGCAGCGGCTGGCGATTCTGGGCAGCACTTCCTCCGCGGCCCTGGTGGCCGGTCTCCTGCTGGTTGGCGCTTGCTCCGTTGCTTTTCTGCTGCCGGTGATTTTCGGCGCCGTGAACCACTGGCTGGGTATCCGCACCGCGGTGTTCATGATTCTGTTTGCCCTGCTGGCCGGCTGCCTGTGGATGTTCGCCCGGGACAGCCGCCATCGTGAACGCCGGTCCTTTCTCCACCGGGGGATATGAGCGCCCTACCACCAGTGAGGTAGGGGCAGGTTATGAGGTAGTAACCACGCAGATTTCGGGGATTTTCTCACACACAATGGTCTCAAATCGGAACAACGATCCGGAGAGAGACCATGAGTCATTTGATCGACAAGCTGAACTACTTCAGGAAGAAGCGCGAGCCGTTCGCCAACGGGTACGGTGAAACCCACGATGTCTCCCGCGACTGGGAAGACAGCTACCGCAAGCGCTGGCAGCACGACAAGATTGTCCGCTCCACCCACGGCGTCAACTGCACCGGTTCCTGCAGCTGGAAAATCTACGTCAAGAACGGTCTGGTCACCTGGGAAACCCAGCAGACCGATTACCCCCGTACCCGTGCCGACCTGCCCAACCATGAGCCTCGCGGCTGTCCTCGTGGCGCTAGCTACTCCTGGTACATGTACAGCGCCAACCGCCTGAAGTACCCGCTGATGCGCAAGCACCTGATGAAACTCTGGCGCGCGGCGAAAGCACAGCATAACGATCCGGTCGAAGCCTGGGCCTCAATTGTCGAAGATCCCAAGAAGACCGCCGAGTACAAACCTCGCCGTGGCATGGGCGGCTTCGTGCGTTCCAGCTGGGACGAAGTCAACGAGCTGATCGGTGCGTCCAACGTCTACACCGCAAAGCAGCACGGTCCGGACCGCATCATCGGTTTCTCCCCGATTCCCGCCATGTCGATGGTGTCCTACGCCGCCGGTAGCCGCTACCTGTCGCTGATCGGTGGCGTGTGCATGAGTTTCTACGACTGGTACTGCGACCTGCCTCCGGCCTCGCCGCAAACCTGGGGCGAGCAGACCGACGTGCCCGAGTCCGCCGACTGGTACAACTCCGGCTACATCATCGCCTGGGGCTCCAACGTGCCCCAGACCCGGACCCCGGATGCGCACTTCTTCACCGAGGTTCGCTACAAGGGCACCAAGACCGTCGCCATCACGCCGGACTACGCGGAAGTGTCCAAGCTGTCCGATGAGTGGCTGAACCCGAAGCAGGGCACCGACGCCGCGCTGGGCATGGCCATGGGCCACGTGATCCTGAAGGAGTTTCATGTCGACAAGCCCAGCGAGTATTTCACCGACTACGTACGCCGTTACACCGACATGCCGTACCTGGTCATGCTCGATGAGAAGGACGACGGCAGCTATGTGCCGGGCCGGTTCCTGCGCGCCAGTGACCTGGTGGATGGCCTTGGTGAAGAGAACAACCCCGAGTGGAAAACCATCGCCATTGACGAGGCCTCCGGCGAGCTCACCGCTCCCAATGGCTCCATCGGCTATCGCTGGGGCGAGAAGGGCAAGTGGAACCTGAAGCAAACCGCCAAGGGTTCCGACGTCAATCTGCAGCTGTCGATGGTCGAGAAGCACGACGAGGTCGTCGATGTTGCCTTCCCGTATTTCGGTGGCATCGAGCATGACCATTTCCAGCACGTCGAGATCAAGGACATCCTCAAGCACAAACTGGGCACCCGCAAGGTGCAGCTGGCGGACGGCTCCGAGGGTCGTGTAGTGACGGTCTACGACCTGATGGTCGCCAACTACGGCATCAGCCGGGGCCTGGGCGAGGAGGACGGCGCGACGTCCTACGACGAGGTGAAACCGTACACGCCGGCCTGGCAGGAAAAGATCACCGGCGTTCCGGCCGAGAAAGTGATTCGCATCGCCCGTGAGTTCGCCGATAACGCCGACAAGACCAAGGGCCGTTCCATGGTCATCGTCGGGGCCGGTATGAACCACTGGTACCACATGGACATGAACTACCGCGGCCTGATCAATATGCTGATCATGTGTGGCTGCGTTGGCCAGAGCGGTGGTGGCTGGAGCCACTATGTCGGCCAGGAGAAACTGCGCCCGCAGACCGGCTGGCAGCCGCTGGCGTTTGGCCTGGACTGGCAGCGTCCGCCGCGGCACATGAACTCCACCTCCTTCTTCTACGCCCATTCCGGTCAGTGGCGCTACGAGAAACTGGGTGTGGACGAAATCCTGTCGCCGCTGGCGGACAAGTCCAAATTCGGTGGCAGCCTGATTGATTACAACGTGCGTGCCGAGCGCATGGGCTGGTTGCCCTCCGCGCCTCAGCTCAACCGTAACCCGCTGGGCATTGCCGCCGAGGCGGAAAAGGCCGGCATGGAGGTGGCGGATTATGTGGCGCAGTCCATGAAGGACGGTTCCCTGGCCTTCGCCAGTGAGGATCCGGAAGCGCCCCAGAACCACCCGCGCAACCTGTTCATCTGGCGCTCCAACCTGCTGGGTTCGTCCGGCAAGGGCCATGAGTACATGCTGAAGTACCTTCTGGGTACCACGAATGGCCTGCAGGGCAAGGATCTTGGCCATGAAGGTGGTGCGAAGCCGGAAGAGGTGAAATGGCATGACGAGGCGCCGGAAGGCAAGCTCGACCTGCTGGTGACCCTGGACTTCCGCATGTCCACCACCTGCCTGTATTCCGACATCGTTCTGCCGACGGCCACCTGGTATGAGAAGAACGACCTGAATACCTCGGACATGCATCCGTTTATTCACCCGCTGACCGCCGCCACCGATCCGGCCTGGGAAGCCCGCAGCGACTGGGAGATCTACAAGGGCATCGCCAAGTCCTTCTCGAAAGCCGCCGAGGGCCACCTCGGTGTCGAGAAAGACGTGGTTACCCTGCCACTGTTGCATGACGCCCCGGCCGAGCTGGGCCAGCCGTTTGACGTGAAGGACTGGAAGCGGGGCGAGTGCGACCTGATCCCGGGCAAGACCGCCCCCAGCTTCATCACCGTGGAGCGGGACTACCCGAACACCTACGCCCGTTTCAGCTCGCTTGGCCCGCTGATGGACAAGCTGGGTAACGGTGGCAAGGGCATCAGCTGGAACACCGAGAAGGAAGTGAACTTCCTCAAGGAGCTGAACTACACCCACATCGACGGTGCCAACGCGGGTCGTCCGAAGATCGAGTCCGCCATCGATGCGGCGGAAGTGATCCTGACCCTGGCACCGGAAACCAACGGCCAGGTGGCGGTCAAAGCCTGGGCGGCCCTGTCCGAGATGACCGGTCTGGACCACACCCACCTGGCCACCAACAAGGAAGAGGAGAAAATCCGCTTCCGGGACATTGTGGCGCAGCCGCGCAAGATCATCTCCAGCCCGACCTGGTCTGGCCTCGAAGACGAGCACGTGTCCTACAACGCCGGATACACCAACGTCCACGAGCTGATTCCCTGGCGCACCCTGACCGGCCGTCAGCAGTTCTACCAGGACCACGAGTGGATGCGCGCCTTCGGTGAAAGCCTGCTGGTTTACCGGCCGCCTATCAACACCAAGGCCGTCGGCAGCATGCTCAACCAGCGCAGCAACGGTAACCCGGAGAAAGCGCTGAACTGGATCACGCCGCACCAGAAGTGGGGCATCCACAGCACCTACAGCGACAACCTGCTGATGCTGACCCTCTCCCGCGGTGGTCCCATCGTGTGGCTGAGCGAGGATGATGCCAGGGACATGGGCATCGAGGACAACGACTGGATCGAGCTGTTCAACGCCAACGGTGCCATTGCGGCCCGGGCCGTGGTGAGCCAGCGGGTAATGCCCGGCATGGTGATGATGTACCACGCCCAGGAGCGGATCGTGAACGTGCCCGGATCGGAAATCACCGGCACCCGGGGTGGTATCCACAACTCGGTCACCCGGGTCTGCCCGAAACCGACCCACATGATCGGCGGTTACGCCCAGTATTCCTACGGGTTCAACTACTACGGCACCGTCGGCTCCAACCGCGACGAATTCGTGGTGGTGCGCAAGATGCACAACGTCGACTGGCTCGATGGCGAAGGCAATGACACTGTTCAGGAGGCTGTAAAATGAAAATCCGTTCCCAAGTCGGCATGGTACTGAACCTGGATAAGTGCATTGGTTGCCACACCTGTTCAGTGACCTGCAAAAACGTGTGGACCAGCCGTGAAGGCATGGAGTACGCCTGGTTCAACAACGTCGAGACCAAGCCCGGTATCGGCTACCCGAAGGAGTGGGAGAACCAGGACAAATGGAAGGGCGGCTGGATGCGCGACAGCTCCGGCAAGATCCGTCCGAAGATCGGTGGCCGTTTCCGGGTCCTGGCGAACATCTTCGCCAACCCGGACCTGCCGGAGATCGACGATTACTACGAGCCGTTCGACTTCGATTACCAGCACCTGCACACCGCCGGCGACAGCAAGCATCAGCCGGTCGCCCGGCCGCGCTCGCTGATCTCCGGCCAGCGCATGCAGAAGATCGAGTGGGGCCCGAACTGGGAAGAAATCCTCGGCACCGAGTTCGCCAAACGCCGCAAGGACAAGAACTTCGACCAGGTGCAGGCGGACATCTACGGCCAGTTCGAGAACACCTTCATGATGTACCTGCCGCGCCTGTGCGAGCACTGCCTGAACCCGGCCTGTGTCGCCAGCTGCCCGAGCGGCGCCATCTACAAGCGTGAGGAAGACGGCATCGTCCTGATCGATCAGGACAAATGCCGTGGCTGGCGCATGTGCGTCTCCGGCTGCCCGTACAAGAAGATCTACTTCAACTGGAAAACCGGCAAGTCCGAGAAGTGCATCTTCTGCTACCCGCGCATTGAGGCCGGTATGCCGACCGTGTGCTCCGAGACCTGTGTCGGCCGCATTCGCTACCTGGGTGTACTGCTGTACGACGCCGACCGCATCGAGGAAGTGGCCAGCGCCCCTGGGGAGCAGGAACTGTATGAAAAGCAGCTGGAAATCTTCCTGGACCCGTTCGACCCGAAGGTGATCGAGCAGGCGAAGAAAGACGGCATCCCGATGAACGTCATCGAAGCGGCCCAGCAGAGCCCGGTCTACAAGATGGCCGTGGACTGGAAACTGGCCCTGCCGCTGCACCCGGAATATCGCACCCTGCCCATGGTGTGGTACGTGCCACCCCTGAGCCCGATCCAGTCCGCCGCGGAAGCCGGCAAGGTCGAGTTCGATGGCGTGCTGCCGAAGATCGAAAGCCTGCGGATCCCGGTCAAGTACCTTGCCAACCTGCTCACCGCCGGTGACGAGAAACCCATCGTTCGTGCCCTCAAGCGGATCATGGCCATGCGGCTGTACAAGCGCGCCCAAACCGTGGAAGGCAGAGAGGACCTGCAGGCCCTCGAAGAGGCCGGGCTCACCAAGGCCCAGGCCGATGAAATGTACCGCTACCTGGCGATCGCCAATTACGAGGACCGCTTCGTGATTCCGACCAGCCACCGCGAGCTGGCCAAAGAAGCCTTTCCCGATGCCACCGCCTATGGCGAGCGCAACGGTTGCGGCTTCAGCTTCGGCGATGGCTGCAATGGCGACAGCGATTTCAACATGTTCGGTGGCCGCAAGCAGACCACCAGCATGGTGCAGAAGCTGTCGACCGTGAAGCAGGTTGACCCGAAACAGCTGCAGGAATAAGGAGGCCGAGATGCAACTTTTGAAAGTACTGGCACGGGTTCTTGAGTACCCCACTGAAGAACTCCAGGCCTCCAAAGATGCCCTGGTAGCGGCGGTCCTTGAGGACCCTCGGCTGCCCGGGCAGAACAAGGAACAGCTGCTTCGTGGCGTGGAAAGGGTGTGCGCCGGCGACTTGCTGGACATGCAGGAGAACTACGTCGCCATCTTTGACAAAGGCCGGGCAACCTCCCTGTTGCTGTTCGAGCACGTGCACGGGGAATCCCGTGACCGCGGCCAGGCCATGGTGGACCTGATGGAGCAATATCGCGCCAACGGCCTGGAGATCGACGCCAAGGAGCTGCCGGACTACCTGCCGTTGTTCCTGGAATACCTCTCTACCCGCCCATGGGATGAAATCCGCAACTGGCTGGAGGATATCCACCACATCCTGGGCCTGCTCGGCGAGCGCCTTTACCAGCGTGAGAGCTTCTATCACGTGGTGATGGATTCGTTGCTGGTGCTGTCCGGGCGCACGGTGAATCGCCAGGAGCTGGCCCGGATCGTGGCCTCGGAAGAGCGCGATGACACCCCGGAGGCCCTGGATAAAGTCTGGGAAGAGGAAATGGTGAAGTTTGTCGACGATCAGGGCGGTTCCTGCAGTACCGGTGGCGTGGTAGGCCAGCGCCGCCGGGAACTGGAGCAGACCCAGACCATTCACCTGAGTGATCAACTGATGACGGATGCCACACCCCGTCGGTCAGGGCGCGCCTGAGGGCGCAGGAGGAAATGACAATGTCTTACCTGAATACACTGCTATTTGGAATCTACCCGTACGTGGCCATCGCCGTGCTCGTACTCGGAACCTGGGCGCGTTACGACCAGGGGCAGTTCACTTGGAAAGCACATTCCAGCCAGATGCTGCGCAAGAAAAACATGGTGATGGCCAGTGGGCTGTTCCATGTTGGCGTGCTGGTGATCTTCTTCGGCCACCTGGTTGGCCTGCTGACCCCGCACGCGCTCTACGAGCCGTTCATGACCCCGGGCACCAAGCAGGTGATGGCGATCGTCGTCGGCGGCATTGCGGGCGTGATGGCGATTGTGGGTGGCGGAATGCTTGCCTGGCGCCGGCTGACCGACCCGCGCGTGAAGGCCAGTAGCACCTTCGCTGACAACATGATCATTGTGATCCTGGTCATCCAGCTGGCACTGGGCCTGCTCACCATTCTGCCCACCCTGGGCCATCTGGATGGCGGCACCATGCTCAAGTTCTCTGCCTGGGCCCAGGGGATCTTCACCCTGCAGGGCGGCGTAGCGGACTACATTGCCGACGTGCACTGGATCTACAAGACCCACATCTTTCTGGGACTGACCATCTTCGTGCTGTTTCCGTTCACCCGCCTGGTACACATGCTCAGCGTACCGGTGGAGTATTTTGGCCGGAAATACCAGGTGGTGCGCAAGCGCGCATAAAGCAAAACAGGGGGCCGGTGAACATGTTCACCGGCCCCGACATTACCGAGGCGACTACCATGCAACTCATCCCCGTCGGCGACGCCGAAAAGCCCAGAAACCAGTTCCCGCCGGTGTACGTGGGTGACACCCTGATCACCGAGGACGACATTGCCCGGGAAATGCAGCACCACCCGGCCCAGGAAGTCTCCGAAGCCTGGCACGAAGCCGCCAGGAGTCTCGTGCTCCGAGAACTGCTCCTGAAGCAGGCAAGCCGCCTGAAGCTGGACGAGATCACGGACGAGGAAGATCGAATCGCCCGGGTGCTGGAGCTGGAACTCAACGTTCCCGACCCCGTTGAGCAGGACTGCGAACGCTTCTATGCGGCGAACCCCAGCCGGTTCCGCAGCCCCACACTCATGGCAGTCAGCCACATTCTGCTGGCGGCGGCCCCGGACGATGTGCAGGAGCGAATTCGGCAGGAAGAGGTCGGTCGCCAGCTGCTGGCTGCTCTGCTTGATGGACGCTCCCGTTTCACCGACCTGGCCAGGCAGTACTCCGCGTGTGAGTCCCGACACCAGGACGGCAGCCTTGGCCAGATCAGCAAGGGCCAGACGGTCGAAGAATTCGAGCGCCCGGTGCTCAGTATGGAGGAAGGGCTCAGCCCGGAACTGATCGAAACCCGTTACGGCTGGCACATCGTTCGTGTCGATCAGCGCATCGACGGCGAACAGTTGCCCTACGAGCACGTCAAGCCGCAGATCCGACAGTACCTGAGCGAGAGCGTGACCAGACGGGCATTCCGTCAGTACCTGCAGGTGCTGGCTGCGGAAACCGGGGTGGAAGGCGTAGACCTGGAATTGCCGGATTCGCCGTTAATGCAATAGCACCTGACCTCTCCGATCGAACTCAATTACTCCGGAATAGCACCGGGACTACCCCCAACGGGGGAGCGATTTTCAAGCCGTGTCCTTCTAGTATTTAAAATATGATTTTCAATGCATGAATATGCAGGAGGGCACGCCATGGCGGTGATGCAAACAGCCGAAACCCGCTACGCCAAACCGGTGCTGATCGCTGTAAACAAACCATTCGACGATGAAGACGGTCTGGGGAACCTGCGCCGCCACGAGCTGTTCCGCAGCCTTGCAGGTAAAGATCTCGAACAGCTCGTTCAACAGTCTCGGCGCCTCCGCCTCGGTCACCACCAGTTGCTGTATCGGCAGGATATGCCGGCCCATCATTTCTTCTTTGTGATCTCCGGCCGCCTGCGTCTGTACCGACTGGACTCCTCCGGCATCGATCGCACTCTCGACAGCATCGCGCCGGGCGATTGCTTCGCTGAAGTCATGATTTACGCCGATCCTCCCCGGTACGCCTGCTACGCCGAAGCCCTGAAATCCAGCGAAGTGCTGATGATCCCCGTCAAAGCCTACCGGGAATTGATTGATCGACACCCGGAGTATGCCCAGGCCGCACTTCGCCATTACGCCAAGCGGGCGGTCTCCCGATTCCATGAACTGGAGATCATGACCGTCCAGAATGCCCGCGACCGACTGATTCGCTACCTGATCGACCTGCTTCCCAATGGCGTTGAGCAGGCCGGGGAAGTGGAGTTGCCGCTGCCCAAATGCCTGGTGGCCTCGCGTCTGGCCATGCAGCCGGAGACCTTCTCCAGGATCCTGGCCGACCTGAAAGCCAACGGCCTGGTCCGGGTCAATCGGAGCAAGCTGTTTATATCCGACCCGCAGCGGCTGGTCGAAATCAGCCAGTGAGCCCTGGCCCCAATTCCTCCAGGTTCTTTTCGCAGGAGGCTGTGTGACATCAAGAAAGCAACGCCCGCTTATCTATGCCTGTTCCGGCTGCTCCGATGTGGCGCAGTTGGCGAACAACGTCGCCGTCAGGTTGGATCACGCCGGAGAGTTTGAAATGTCCTGCATTTCCGGCGTCGGCGGGCACGTGCCGGCGCTGGTGAAAACCGCCCGGTCCGGTCGCCCGATCACCGTGATTGACGGTTGCCCGCTGCATTGCGCCCTGAGCTGCCTTGAGAACGTAGGGGTGACACCGGATGAGCACGTCCGGTTGTACGAATCCGGCTTCAGGAAACGTTATGGCCAGAGCTATGGAGAGGAAGCTGTTCGTGACGTCTGCGAGCAGGTCCTGGACCGTCGGGATAATCCGCAGCTAATCGCCCGGCAGGGGTGATCCGCTTTGCCTCATTTTATTCAGGAAATTGTCACATGATCAGTAACTACAGCGATTTGGTGCAAACAAGCCTCGCCCAGGTCGATGCCCAGCGGTTCCTTTTCGTTTTTTGCCGGGCCGAGTTGCCCGAAGACGCCTCCGCCGAAGAGAAGGACGCCTTCCAGCGAGGCGAGGGCGGTGCCCTGACTCCGGTGATCTGCGTCGACAAGACCCCGGAGGAGGCGCCGGATTTCGCGACCCTCGTGGAAGAGTCCCGCAGTACCGGTCAGGACTGGGACATGGTCTTTGTCGCAGCAATGTCGGGTCGTGGCGGCATGGAGCCCTCTTCCGACGAAGCCAAGCAGCCCCTGACGATGATGGTGGAGTCGATTCGACTGGGGCATATCTCCAACTACTTGCCGCTTAATACCCGGGGCGAAGCCGTCTCGCTGCAGTAATCCAGACGGCCGAAGCGCGCTGCGGCCTATCTCGTGAGTGGTATGTGATTTTTGTTAATTGGATCTAGACTAATTCTTAGTCGGGTTCTTCGGGAGACTGACTTGAGCGCACTGTTACGCACCGCCACCGGTCTTTTTTTCGCCGCCATTTTTGCGGTCGGCGTGCTGGCGCCAGCCGCCCGCGCCGAGGTCGTGAACGAGTACGAGCCGGTGGCCGCCCGTCAGGTGATTCAGAAAGCGTTTCCTTCAGTAACGGAGGTGCGTCCCCGGGAAGGCAACCGGGCAATACAGGAGCTGTACGCCGGCGACGAGCTCAAGGGCTATGTCTATCAGAGCCTCGATTTCGTCCAGACACCGGCCTATTCGGGCAAACCGATCAACGTGGTGGTAGTGCTGGACACCGATGGCCAGATCGTCCAGAACCGGGTCATCGAGCACCACGAGCCGATCCTGCTGGTCGGCATCCCCGAAAGCAAGATGCACGACTTTACCGATCAGTACATCGGTCTGAAAGCCGACCAGCGGGTGACCGTTGGCGGCACCTCCAGCGAGCGCAAGGTTGCTGTGGACGGTCTGTCCGGGGCCACCGTCACGGTGATGGTGATCAACGAAGTGATCATGCGCTCGGCCCACAGGGTTGGTGCCGAGCTGGGGCTGGTGGCAGGTGCCGGTGACAGCCGGCCGCCCATGTCGGAACTGGAAATCGGGCCCTTCGTGCCCCGGACCTGGCAGGAGCTGACCGGTGAGGGCTCTGTGCGCCGGCTGCTGTTGACCCGCGGTCAGGTTGATGAGGCCTTCGAGGGCACGGCTGCCGCGGAGGTGGACAAGGCCGCGCCGGAAGAACGGGACGACCCCCTGATTGATCTCTACGCCGCTTACCTGAATGTCCCTGCCATCGGCCGGAATCTGTTGGGTGAGAGCCAGTACCAGTGGCTGAGCTCGGAACTCAAGGAAGGCGAACACGCCATTGCCGTGCTGGCCAAGGGCGACTATTCCTTCAAGGGTTCCGGCTATGTCCGTGGTGGCATCTTCGACCGCATCCAGATTCGTCAGTACGGTGACACCTTCAATTTTCGCGACCTCGATTATTACCGTCTGAGCGACGTTTACGCCGAAGGCATGCCCGATTTCGATGAAATGGCTATCTTCGTTGTCAGGCAACAGTACAACTTCGACCCGGGCACGGAATGGACCCTCGAGCTGACCGTCAAACGCCAGACCGGCCCGCTGGACAGTGAGTTTCAGGTCTTCCCGCTCACTTATCAGTTGCCGGACCAGTACTACACCCGTCCGGAGCCGGTGCTGACCGAAGAGGAAATGCTGGCGGACCAGCCTATGTGGGTGCAGGTGTGGTACCAACGCGAATTCCAGATCGTGGTCCTCAGTCTGGGTATCGGTGTGCTGATGTTCATCCTGTTCTTTCAGGACTGGCTGGTGCAGAAGCCGACCATCTTCCGGTGGATCCGTCACGGCTTCCTGGTCTACACCCTGTTTTTCATCGGCTGGTATGCCCTGGGGCAGCTTTCCATCGTCAACGTGCTGACCTTCGTGAACAGCGTCATCCGTGGCTTCAGTTGGGAAACCTTCCTGATCGATCCAATGCTGTTCATTCTCTGGGCGGTCGTGGCCGCGATCATACTGCTGTGGGGGCGCGCGGTTTACTGTGGCTGGCTGTGCCCGTTCGGGGCCCTGCAGGAGCTGCTGAACGAGATTGCCCGCAGGCTCAAGGTGCCCCAGTACACCGTCCCCTTCGCCTGGCATGAGCGGTTGTGGGCCATCAAGTACATCATTCTGCTGGTGCTGTTCGGGGTCTCCCTCGAGTCCATGGCCACTGCCGAGCGGCTGGCCGAGGTGGAGCCGTTCAAAACCGCCATCACCCTGAAGTTCGATCGCAGCTGGCCCTTCGTCACCTACGCCGTCCTGCTGCTGGTGGTCAACCTGTTTACCCGTAAGGTGTTTTGCCGGTACATGTGCCCGCTCGGCGCGGCCCTGGCATTGCCGAGCAAATTGCGGGTGTTCGACTGGCTCAAGCGCCGGAAGGAGTGCGGCAATCCTTGCCGGCTGTGTGACCACGAATGCGAGGTCCAGGCCATTCATCCTGACGGCCACATCAATTACATGGAGTGTCATTACTGCCTGGATTGCCAGGTGACCTATTTCAACGACCAAAAGTGCCCGCCACTGATCGTCAAACGTCGTGGCAAACGCCGTGGTCACAACGCGCCAGGCCACCCGGACGAGATTCCGGTGGTGCAGGTGCCATGAGCAGTGAAAAAACTAACCACCAAACCAGAAGCAAACCGCCATTACCAATAACGGAGTTGGACGCGATGAAAAAGAGAGATGAGCTAATCAAGGATGCTTCCGAAACCGCAGAGAGCGGCCTCAGTCGCCGGCGTTTCATGGGGGCCGCTGCGCTTGCGGGCGTAGCCGGAGCAACGGGGCTGGGTACGGCTGTCATGTCCCGGGAGGCGTTTGCGGCAGCCGCCGAGGAGGCCCGCAACAACTTCGTGGTGCATCCCGGTGAGCTGGACGAGTATTACGGCTTCTGGAGTGGCGGCCATTCCGGTGAGGTGCGGGTTCTGGGTGTGCCCTCGATGCGGGAGCTGATGCGAATTCCGGTGTTCAACGTTGATTCAGCCACGGGCTGGGGCATCTCCAATGAAAGCAAGGACGTTCTGGGGCATGACAACACCCACCTGAATGGCGACGCCCACCACCCGCACATTTCCATGACCGATGGCCGGTACGACGGCAAGTACCTGTTCATCAACGACAAGGCCAACACCCGGGTAGCCCGGATCCGCCTGGACATAATGAAGTGTGACAAGATCACCACCATTCCCAATGTGCAGGCGATCCACGGTCTGCGACTGCAGAAGGTGCCCAAGACCAAGTACGTATTCTGCAATGCCGAGTATGTGATCCCGCATCCCAACGATGGCAGTGATACCAGCCTGGAGAGCAGTTTTACCATGTTCAACGCCTTGGATGCCGAGACCATGGAAGTGGCCTTCCAGGTGATTGTCGATGGCAACTTGGACAATACCGATGCGGATTACACCGGCAAATACGCCTGCTCGACCTGCTATAACTCCGAGAAGGCGCTGGATCTTGCAGGCACTATGCGCAACGACCGCGACTGGGCGGTGGTGTTCAACATCGAGCGAATCGAAAAAGCCGTCGAAAACGGCGACTACAAGACGCTGGGGGATTCCAGTGTCCCGGTGGTGGACGGTCGCGCGGGCTCGGAATTGACCCGCTACATCCCGGTGCCGAAGAACCCGCACGGTCTGAATACGTCACCTGACGGCAAGTATTTCATTGCCAACGGCAAGCTGTCACCCACCTGCACGGTGATTGCTATCGACAAGCTGGATGCCCTTTTCGCCGGTGAACTCAAAGAAGAACGTGACGTGGTGGTTGCGGAGCCGGAACTGGGTCTCGGGCCCCTGCACACCACCTACGATGGTCGTGGCAATGCCTACACCACCCTGTTCATCGACAGCCAGATCTGCAAGTGGAACATTGCCGATGCCATCAAGCACTACAATGGTGAGAAGGTGAATTACATCCGCCAGAAGCTCGATGTGCATTACCAGCCCGGCCACAACCACGCCTCGCTGACCGAGTCCCGTGATGCGGATGGCAAGTGGCTGGTGGTGTTGTCGAAGTTCTCCAAGGACCGTTTCCTGCCGGTCGGGCCTTTACACCCGGAGAACGATCAGCTGATCGATATTTCCGGCGAGGAAATGAAACTGGTGCACGACGGCCCGACCTTTGCCGAGCCCCACGACTGCATCCTGGTGCGCCGGGACCAGATCAAGACCAAGAAGATCTACGGCCGCGACGATCCGTTCTTTGCCTCGGCCCGGGAGCAGGCGGAAAAGGATGGCGTTACCCTGGAGGCCGACAACAAGGTCATCCGCGATGGGAACAAGGTGCGTGTATACATGACCTCGATTGCGCCGCAATACGGCATGACCGAGTTCAAGGTCAAACAGGGCGACGAGGTGACGGTTTACGTGACCAACCTGGATACCATCGAGGATGTGACCCACGGATTCTGTATGGTGAACCATGGCGTCAGTATGGAGATCAGTCCCCAGCAGACCTCCTCGGTGACCTTTGTGGCGGACCGTCCCGGGGTTCACTGGTACTACTGCAACTGGTTCTGTCATGCGCTGCATATGGAGATGCGGGGCCGTATGATTGTCGAGAAGGCCTGATCCTTGTCGCGCCGGAACCCCGTCGTGGGGTTCCGGTTTTCCTCTTTGAGACCCGATTGATGTACCGACTTTTGCGTTACGGGGTGGCCCTGGCAATCGCCTTACTGTCGTTGACCGCCAGTGCCGACCTGCAGCAACGTCTCGATGCCCTGGCCCCGGGCGCGACCTTCGAGCTTCCTCCCGAGCACCTGTCGCCGCTGACTATCAAGGTGCCCGGGGTGACCGTGACCTGTGCGCCCGAGACCGTGATTGACGGAGAGCGGCAGGGAAATGCGGTGGAAATCCAGGCCGAGGGCGTGACGTTCCGCGGGTGCCTGGTGCGCAACTGGGGCGACAACCTCAACGAACTGGATGCCGGGATTTTTGTGGCGCGGGAGGCCCGTGGCGCGGTGGTGCAGGGTAACCGGTTGCAGGGCCCGGCCTTTGGCGTCTGGCTGGATGCCACACCGGACGTGACGGTGCGCAACAACACCATTCGCGGCGACGCCAGCATGCGGCCGAACGATCGCGGCAATGGGATCCATCTGTTCAATACCACCGGTGCGCTGGTAGAGGATAACGACATCCGCCAGACCCGGGATGCCATCTATATCGAGACCGCCAATCACAACGCCATCCGCAACAACGTTATGGCGGATCTCCGTTATGGCATTCACTACATGTATTCCATGGACAACCTGATTGAGGGCAATGTCACCCGGGGAACCCGGACCGGCTATGCCCTGATGCAGAGCAAGCGCCTGCGGGTGCTCAACAACCGGTCCGAGAACGACGAGAACTACGGTATCCTGATGAACTTCATTACCCAGTCAGAGCTGCGCGGGAACGTGGTGACCGGGGTGTCCCAGGGGCAGACCGCCGGTGTTGCGATCGGTGGTGCCGAGGGCAAGGCCGTGTTCATCTACAACTCCCTGTACAACACCTTTGCAGGCAATGTATTTGCCGACAGCAACATCGGCATTCACCTGACCGCCGGTTCGGAAGACAACCAGGTGTTTGGTAATGCCTTTGTGAACAACCAACAGCAGGTCAAATATGTCGCGACCCGTACCCAGGAATGGTCCCGCGAGGGCGAAGGCAATTATTGGAGCGATTACCTGGGCTGGGATCGAAATCAGGATGGGGTGGGGGATGTGCCCTACGAACCCAACGACAATGTTGACCGGTTGCTGTGGAAATACCCGGAAGCCAGGATCCTGATGTTCAGCCCGGCGGTCGATACCCTGCGCTGGGTTCAGGATGCTTTCCCTGTGGTAAAGTCCGCCGGCGTTTCTGATTCCCATCCCTTGATGCGCATCCCCACCGATTTGCGACCGGAGAGCTGATGAGCTGTTTTCGTCTTGAAAATGTGAGTTTCCGCTACGATAAAAAACCGGTATTGAAGGGTATCGATCTGCGCCTGGAATCGGGTGAGATCCTGGGCCTGTTTGGTCACAACGGGGCCGGTAAGACCACGTCCATCAAACTGATTCTCGGGCTGATGCAGCCGACCCAGGGGACCGTTTCGGTCCTGGACGGGCATGCGGGGGATCCGGAGGTGGCCCAATTCATCGGCTATCTGCCGGAGAACGTCATGTTCTACCCGCAGCTTACGGGCCGCGAGATCCTCAGCCACTTTGCCCGTCTGAAGGGGGCTTCGCCCGGACAGGTTCCCGAGTTGCTCAGCCAGGTGGGGCTGGCTGATGCCATGGATGCCCGCACCAAGACCTATTCCAAGGGCATGCGCCAGCGACTCGGTCTCGCCCAGGCGCTGCTGGGGAAACCTAAGTTGCTGATGCTCGATGAGCCCACCGTGGGCCTGGACCCGGTGGCAACGGCAGACCTTTACCGGCTGCTGCGGAAGCTGCGTGACGAGGGCACCGGCATCGTGCTCTGCTCCCACGTGTTGCCCGGTGTTGAACCCTATATCGACCGCGCAGCCATTCTCACCGACGGTGCCCTGCAGGCGGTCGGTGACCTGTCGGCACTGAGGCGGCAGGCCAACATGCCGGTCACCCTGTCACTGGATCCGGCGAACAGCATTTCCGCCCTGGAGAAGGTGATTGATGGCGCCTCCTCGAGCAATGGCCTGATGATCAAGACCGAACACGGCCGCTTGCGGGTGGACGTGCAACCGAGCGAGAAAATGCACCTTTTACGGGCAGTGATGGCCTCCGGGGAAGTGGCGGATATCAGTATCCACCAACCTAGCCTGGAGGATATCTACGTGCACTTCATCGGCTCTGGCGGCCTGGCCCACCGCGGAGGCAGTCAATGAACAGCATCTGGACTATTGCCCGCAAGGAACTCAGCGACAGTCTGCGTAACCGCTGGCTGCTGGCCATTTCCCTGGTTTTTGCGACGCTGGCCCTGGGCATCGCCTGGTTCGGCGCCGCCGCCTCCGGGCAAGTTGGCTACGCGTCCACCCCGGCGACCATCGCCAGCCTGGCCAGCCTGGGGATTTTCCTGATCCCGCTGATCGCACTGTTACTGGCCTACGACGCCATCGTTGGTGAAGAAGAGGGCGGTACCCTGTTGTTGCTGATGACCTATCCCCTCAGTCGCAGCCAGTTGCTGTTTGGAAAATTTCTCGGCCATGGTCTGACCCTGGCCCTTGCCACCTTCATTGGCTTCGGAGTAGCCGGTATCGCCATTGCACTTCTGGTGGAGGATGTTCGCATTGCCGGTCTGGCGGTCGCCATGTTCCGGTTTATTGCTTCCACGATCCTGCTGGGATGGGGCTTTATTGCGCTGGCGTACCTTGTCAGCGTCCGGGTCAGCGAGAAACCGGTTGCGGCCGGCCTGGCCCTGGCAATCTGGTTTTTCTTCGTGCTCGTCTTCGACCTCGCGCTGCTCGGCACACTGGTGGCGAGTCAGGGCCAGTTCAGCTCAGAGCTGTTGCCATGGCTGTTGATGCTCAATCCGACCGACATCTACCGCCTGCTGAATATCGTGGCCTTCAGCGATAGCGCCGAACTGAACGGAGTTCTCAGTCTTGGCGCCGAACTGCCAATCGGGGCCGCCGGGCTCTGGTTTGGATTGGTGCTCTGGTTTACTGTTCCCCTGACCGGGGCCATATTCCTGTTTCGAAATCGCCGTATCTGACTGGAGCTCTATTGATGTATTGCACCAACCAATATCTGCGCCTGGGATTCCTGATCCTGACGACCTTCCTGTTTGCCGCCTGTGGAAACAACGGGGAGCAGGCCGATGCAAAGCCCCAGCCGGTGCACTTTGCCTCCGGCGACGAATGCCACGTCTGTGGCATGGTAATCGAAGGATTCCCTGGTCCGAAAGGAGAGGCCATTACCGGGAAAGACCAGCGCGTGCGCAAGTTCTGCTCAACTCGCGATATGTTTGCCTGGATGCTCCAGCCGGAAAACGTGAATCGCGCTCACACCCTGTATGTTCACGATATGGCCCAGACCGACTGGCAAAGTCCGGATGACGCTGCCCTGATCAATGCCCGGGAGGCGTTCTACGTGGTTGACTCGGAACGGGATGGCGCCATGGGCCCGACACTGGCGTCCTTCGCCGAGCAGGCGGCTGCCGAGGTGTTCAGGAAGAAGTACGGGGGGCAGGTGCTTTCCTACGGGGAAGTCACCCTGGAACATATCAATACCGAGATGCCCAAGGGGGACATGCACGATATGGGAGACATGGACGCTTCAGCGATGGAGCAGTGAACGGTTCCTCCCCCCGCAAGATGTTTCAGTGCCCTACATGTTTATCGGCGATGATGTTATGGAGCTCTTCGATTGAGTGCACATAACGTACGTAGTTTTCGACGAATTCGCGTCCCTCGGCAACGGTCTCTGCGTCAGCGCCTTTCCTGACCTTGTGAAATTGCGTCAGAACAAATTTTGTGACGTTGTCACCCAGTTTCTGTGCCAGGGCATCAACATCACCGTCGGCAAGCGCCTTGTCGGCAGCTTTGGCCGCAACGGACGCGCTGCCTGCCGGCTGCAATCCGGTGTAGGGTGCGCCTTCAGTTGCCCGGTGCAGGCGCACGAGTGTCTCGAAGAAGAACTGGTCAGCCAGATCACGGGCCTTCGGATCAAGGTTTCGGACCTCAATGGTGCTCTGGAAGGCGATTTTCAGTTGGTCTTCATCTTCTGTTCCAACCCACTTGAGAACGGGCCTCAGAGACTGCTCATCAAGGGCTTCTCTTGCGTCTTCAATAACCGGCCCGTCCAGAGAATCACAGTGAGCGAAACTGACTGAACTCCAAAGTAGTGTTCCGCTGAAAAGGGCAAGGGTGATGATTTGTTTGGTTTTCCTGGATGTGTTCATGATGCACCTCTCGGTAGTGTCCGGGATTGATGGGCAACATGGGGACGACGCCGCATGTTGCGCGTTGCAAATCCAAGGTGACCGAAAGTAAGGCTGCTGGCGTCCGGATTCAGGAATCCGAACGTTCGGATTTTCCGTCGAACGCGGATGACCGGTTCACGTTCAAGCGTCGGTACTGTGAAGGAGTCTTGCCTGTGGTCTTTCTGAACAGAGTGTTGAAGACTGATTTCGAGTTGAAGCCGGATTCGTAAAGGATGTCGGTGATGGACGCGGTATCTGTGGGATCCGAGAGGCGCCCCCTGGCATGCTCGATGCGGTAACGGTTCACGAACTCATAAAAGTTCATGCCCATTTTCTGGTTCAGAAATCGAGACAGGTCCCTCGGTGCCAGCTTTGCCTGTTGGGCAAGCCGGCTCATGGTAAGGTTGGAGTGCAGGTAGGGATGCTGCTGCGTCATCAATTGTTCGATTCGTGCTGCAAGTTCTTCAGCCGGTGGACCGTCGGTCTCTACTGAAGGTGGCTTCACTTCGGCAAGTGCGGGACCCGGGATTCCGGAAAAGACGGCAGGTTGTCGGAATGCCAGTACCGACATGGGTAGCAGAACAAGAATACTCACGACCGTGGTGGCAATAGTCAGCCCTTCGTGGCTGCCTGTGACCCGCATCACGTGGGCGAGCAGGCAGTAAACCAGACTCAGGGACCAGGCTGCGGCGTAGGCCAGGAGCAGGATTCTGAGCCAGCTCAGTTCCTTGTTGCCGAGATTGGAAAAGATGTTGCGGAGTTCAAGTCCGAAGCGCGAGATCATCCTAAGCGTTGCAAACAGATAACCGAGCATTACCCCGTGCAAGGCGAGGGCCACGGCGATGGAGTTCATTACACCTGGGTAGTGGCTATCCGACAGAATTCTGGCCTGTGCTTCTGTAGGCAGGCTGTAGTAGCCGACCGAGAATATAAGCCCCGCCGCGAGGACCGGCAAAAGATGTGATAGGTCCCGGGTTTTCAACTTAAAATCCCGATACATGACCGATTTGGTATACAGGTAGATGGCGCCGGGTTGGAGCATGCCCAGAATGGTGCCCGAGAAGGCGATGCCGGGAAACATAAAGGTGAGACCGGTGGTGTGTAGAAATACTTCCAGCAGGGTGCCGGTGATACCGGCAATCATAATAGCCAATAACCGTCGGGGCATTCGTTGGCCCCTAGCCGGTGCAATGCAAAGCACAATCAGGAAAAGGAACTGAGCAATAACGCCGAACAGGATGAGCTGGGGGAGTGTTAGGAGCACCGTGGCACCAACCGGGGTCGGATCAACCGCCGGTCATGTTCATGAATCTCAGGATCTGTACGTCGCCCTCACTGGAGAAGTGGTGGCGCTCCGGCTTCAGGTCCATGGCATTGATAATGGTCTGCCGGAGCTTGTCGTCGGTGACCGGATTGCCCCGCAGAACACGACGCAAGTCTACCGAGTGCTCGTTGCCAAGGCAAAGCAGCAATCGGCCTTCCACGGTGACCCGCACCCGGTTGCAGGTGGAGCAGAAGTTGTGGGAGTGCGGGGAAATAAAGCCCACGCGGATCGGGCTGTCCGGCATACGGAAGTAGCGGGCCGGGCCTCCGGAGTCTTCGGTGGCGGGCACCAGTTCATGGTGCCGGCGAATGATACTTTGGACTTCATCACTGGTGCACAGGGCCAGTCCCCGGTCATGCTCGGAAATCTCGCCCAGAGGCATCTCTTCGATGAAGCTGATGTCCACCTGTTTCTTGCGAGCGAACTCAATCAGCTCGGGAATTTCCTCGTCATTACGCCCCTTCATCACCACCGTGTTGAGTTTGATGCCCCGGAAGCCAGCCTCTCGGGCCGCATCTATACCATCGAGTACCCGGTTAAGATTTCCGGTACGGGTGATGTTCCGGAATTTCTCGGCGTCCAGCGAGTCGAGGCTGATGTTGAGCCGATGCATGCCGGCTTTGCGTAACGGCTCCGCCATGGTCGACAACTGGCTGCCGTTGGTGGTCATGGCAAAATCGCGAAGGCCATAGGTTCCGACCTCTTTGACCAGTTCGAGGATGTCTTTGCGAACCAGCGGTTCGCCCCCGGTCAGGCGAATTTTCTCGGTCCCGAGCGCAACGAAGTTGCGGGCAACCCGCGCAATTTCTTCCAGAGTCAGAACCTGCTGGCGCGGGAGGAAGGTCATGTCTTCGGCCATGCAGTACACGCAGCGAAAATCACAACGGTCGGTGACGGACAGACGCACGTAGTTTACGGTGCGGCCAAATCGATCTGTCAGATTGCTCTGAGGCATCAGGTTGGTTCCTGTTACTGCGTGCTTTTCGATCAAGTATAGACGCAGTATCGCAAATTAGATCACTGATTCCGATACCCCGCGAGGAGTAACCCTCCGGAGCCTTCCGTGGCCCCGGTGAGATCAGGTTCAGGCCCGAGTGGGTTGCTGCTCCGGGATCGCGCCATCCTCGGCGGTGATCAGCGTGGGGAAAAACAGTGCTTTCACCACTTGCCAGCCCACGGCGAGGGCGCCGACGATAAACACTACATCGCCAACGGTGCGCACCCAGCGGAGCAGTTGCAGAATGTCACTCTGCATGAAAGCCTCGCTGCGCGCATACCAGAGGCCCTCGCTTGCGCTGGCGAAGAACTGGATCAGACCGATCGGCAACAGACTGGTGAACAGCATCAGAACCAGGCCAAGGTTCAGCCCCCAGAACCCCACTTTCATCAGGCGGTCGTTGAAAACCACCTGCGGGCGCAAATAGCGCAGGATCAGCAGGGTAAAGCCAAGCGCCAGGAAGCCGTAGACGCCAAACAGCGCGGCATGGGCATGGGTTGGGGTGGTGTTGAGCCCTTGAATGTAATAGAGCGCGACGGGCGGATTGATCATGAAGCCCAGCACTCCGGCTCCCAGCATGTTCCAGAAGGCCACCGCGACAAAGAACACCAGTGGCCAGCGGACATTTTCCATCCAGGAGGCTCTGGCTTTCAGCCGCCAGTTTTCCCAGGCCTCATAGCCCAGCACCACCAGCGGAACCACTTCCAGGGCGCTGAAGGTCGCGCCGACGGCCATCACTGGCGTTGTGGTGCCGGCGAAGTAAAGATGGTGGAAGGTCCCCGGCACACCACCGAGCATGAACAGGCTGGCGGAGGCCAGGCTGGCGGACGTGGCCACGGTTCTGGACACCAGGCCCATGCTGCAGAAAATGAACGCCAGGGCGGTAGTGGCGAATACCTCAAAGAAGCCTTCGACCCACAGATGCACGATCCACCAGCGCCAGTACTCCATGATCGAAATGTGGGTTCGCTCGCCATAGAAGAAACCGGCACCGTAGAACAGTCCGATTGCCACCACGGAGGCGGTAAGCAGGGCAAGCAGGTTCTTGTCGCCGGGTTGTCTCAATGCCGGAACGATGCCGCGCAGCATCAGCACCAGCCAGAAGGCGATGCCAGTGAATTTGCCAATCTGCCAGAGACGGCCAAGATCCACGAACTCATAGCCCTGATGGCCCAGCCAGAAGCTCAGGTGCTCGGGCATGATTTGGGCAATCGCAAGATAATTGCCGGTAAAGGAGCCGGCCACCACAATCACCAGGGCCCAGAACAGGACATCGACGCCGAGTTTCTGGAACTTCGGGTCTCGGCCGCCGTTGATGATTGGTGCCAGGAACAGGCCGGCAGCCAAAAAGCCGGTTGCAATCCAGAACAGGGCTGCCTGGATGTGCCAGGTGCGGACCAGGGAATAGGGGAACCACTCGGAAACATTGATGCCGTAGAAGCTCTGGCCCTCGACGGTATAGTGCGCGGTGAAACCGCCCAACATCACCTGGAAGCCAAACAGCGCGACCACCAGGAACAGGTATTTCCCGAGCCCCCTCTGGGAGGCTGTCAGGGCGAAGCTGGTCAGTGGATCCCGAACCGGCGCGGCCGGCTCTTCCTCGTCGTGTTTGCGCAGGAATGCCCAGGCCCAGACCAGGCCACCGATACCGGCTATCAGCAACACGACACTGACGATGGACCAGATCACGTTTTCCGGGGTGGGTTTGTTATCGATCAGGGGTTCGTGGGGCCAGTTATTGGTATAGGTGGCGTCGCTGCCGGGTCGTTCTGTAGCGGCAGCCCACGCGGTCCAGAAGAAGAACTCGGTCATCCGTTCCCGACGCTCCGCGCTCGGCAGGGTGTTTTCCTTCATCGCGTAGTTTTCCCGGGTGGAGCGAAGTTCCGGGGCATCGCTGAACAGTCGGCTGTAGTAGTCCGCGGTTTCGGCAATGGCTTGGGTTCGGCGCTCGGACAGGGTCAGGATGCCTGTCTCCGGATTGTAGGTATTGGTGCGGTACTCGGTTTTCAGATCGTACTGCAGGGCGTTTTGCTGTTGGCCGTTCAGATCCTCGTAGGGCATGCCGAACTCTTCCTCGGCCGCGAGATCCAGCCAGGCCAGCAACTCCCGGTGCAGCCAGTCGGCCGTCCAGTCAGGCGCCTGGTAGGCACCGTGGCCCCAGATGGACCCCAGTTGCATGCCGCCCACAGATTGCCAGGCGGTCTGGCCATCGAGGATAGTTTCCTCCGTCATCAAGGGGGCACCGCCGGCGCTGACGACCTGGTCAGGAATGGGCGGAGCGGAGCGGTAGACTTCAGTGCCGAAGTAACCGAGCAGAGCGAAGGTCAGGGTAAGAATGGCGATCAGGATCAACCAGAGTCTGCGGTAGTTAGCCATTGGAAGCGCCCCCCATGCGGCCGTCAATTCGGTTGAACAGGATGTTATTTTCGAGATGTATGTGTTGTTTCAGGTCGTTCTGGAAGGTCTCAAGGCCGAGATAAAGCGCCTGCCAGGTGTTGCAGGCACCCCGGGGCAGGCTCATCCCGTTGGTGGTGTCTTGGAGTTGATCCAGAAAAACCCCGTGATCCTCGTGTTCCTGTCGCATGACGGAAACAGGCGCCACGGCCATGCCATTGATGCCGCGGGCGATCATCGGAAACAGGAGTTGCTCCTCTTTGTCCATGTGACTTTCCAGCTGTTTTTGCATGCCGGTGAGTAGCCGTGTCAGGCCCGAAGGGCACTTCGCATGACCTCCGTGCACTCGCTCTACGCGCTTTGCCAAACGGATCAGTTCGGGAAGCTGTTCTCTGTGGATGTCGTGATAACGGTTGAGAATGTGTTCGATCAGTGCCTCAGTCGGGAGGTGAGCCGGGTTGGGCTCTCCGTTCTGCTGATCCGGGTGGGCTTGTATGTCCCGGGCAATTTGGTGGGCATCCAGCCCCCTGGTGTGGGCGGCCTGTGCCAGGGTCTCTGCACCTCCGCAGCAGAAATCCAGTTTGGCCTTGTGCAGGATGCCCGTCGCACCGGGAAAGTCCCGGGCAATCTGGCCTAGGGGCAGTGAGGTAATGTTCATGGTGTGTTCTCCTTCTTGAAAGGTTCAAAAATAATACCTCTTAATCTTTAAAGATGTAAACCAAATAAATGTTAAAGGTTGGTCCGGGGTTCCTTTAATTGGGTTCTGACGGCATGGTGATGGGGTTTGCAGTTTTCTTGATCCGCCTATACTATAAAAAAATATTAAAGATATATGTTATAGGTGGTGAGATGGAACGTTGGTTAATGCTTGCGAATGGCGCACTGATTTCTTCAGCAATGGGGTTGGTTATGACCGTTCTTCTGGCGTATCCGTACGCCGAAGCGATAGCCATGCCCTGGCAGATCCTCGCGCACATCGGCACCCTCTTGTTCGCGGTGGGGATTAAGGTCGCGTACGTTGCCAGGCTGGTGTTCCTGAGTCGTCTCGGAAGACCCGTCCACTGAATCCCGGTAAACTACATCCAGAATAAATATCTGTGAGGCACCGTTGATGGGCGTGCAATCAGGAAGAACCGGTTTTCAGTTTCTTGCGTATATATCTTTGGCGCTGGGAGCAGCCGGCGTGGTTCTGCCTGTGTTACCAACCACGCCGTTTGTTCTGCTGGCAGCATTTTTTGCTAGCAAGGGGTCTCCGGCTTTTGCCCGTTGGCTGGATCAGCACCCGCGTTATGGACCGCTGATCGCGGACTGGCGCAGCAACAGAGTGGTGCCAGCCAGGGCCAAGTGGCTTGCCTGCGTGATGATGACCCTGAGTTGGGTAACGCTATGGGCCCTGGGGGTATCGCCGCTGGTGTTGGTGGTTTCTGGCATTGCAATGACTTGCTCGGCCAGTTACCTGCTGACGCGGCCATCGATCTGAATTGAAACACTGGAGTATCGAATGCACATCACCCGTTACACTGACTACTCACTGCGCGTGCTGATTTATCTGGCGGTGCAGGGTGATCGCCTGGCGACCATTCAGGAAATTGCCGAGAGTTATGACATTTCCAGGAACCATCTGATGAAGGTGGTTCATCAGCTCAACAAGAAGGGCTATATCGAGACGATTCGTGGCAAGAAGGGAGGCATGCGTCTTCACATGCCAGCAAACGAAATCAGTATCGGGATTCTGGTGCGTGAGACCGAGCAGGATCTAAACATGGTGGAATGCTTTTCCTCGAAAAACGCCTGCCGGATAGCGCCGGTTTGCGGCCTGAAATCCATGTTCGGGGAGGCGTTGCAGGCGTTTCTCGGTGTTCTGGACAAGTACACCCTGGCCGACGTGATCCAGGATCAGCATCGGCCACAGTTGTTGCGGCTGCTTCAGGTCGCCTGACCCATCGTCAGGGCAGGCACTTTTGAGCGAACCCGGTCTGGCAGCGAGAAGGCGAAGATGCGTTTGAGCACCGTGCCATACTGCCGGGCGAAGCTGCCGGTGTTGTAGGGAATACCATGTTTCCGACACACCGCCTGCACCTGTTCCGATATTTCCGGATAACGATGGGCCGGGATATCGGGAAACACATGATGTTCGATCTGGTAACTCAGGTGGCCGCTTAACAGGTGTACCCACTTGCCCCCGGTGAAGTTTGACGAACCGGTCAATTGGCGCAGGTACCAGTGGCCCTTGCTTTCATTTTCACACTCCGCTTCCGTGAATGTCTCGGCGTCCTGGGTGAAATGGCCACAGAAGATGACGGTGGATGACCACAGGTTCCGTATCAGGTTTGCGCCGATGTTCCCGGCCAGCACGATTGGGGCGACCGGAAAGGTGATCAACGGGAAGAACAGGTAATCCTTGAACGCCTGCCGGCCACCCTTACGGAAGAAATCTTTCAGGAACGGAAGCTTCTCGTTCAGGGAAACTTCGCCACGACGAATCCTCTCGCTTTCCAGCTCGTGCAGGCCGACCCCCCACTGAAAGAACACACTCAGCAGTACGTAGTTAATGAACTGCAGGCTGTGCAGTGGCTTCCACTTATCGTCGTCACTCAGTCGCAGCAGTGCGTAGCCGTAATCCCGGTCCTTGCCAATGATATTGGTGTAGGTGTGGTGTTCATAGTTGTGGGTGCGGCGCCAGGACTCGCCGGTGCAGACCGTATCCCACTCGTAGGTCTGGGAGTGCAGGCTGGGATCGTTCATCCAGTCGTATTGTCCGTGCATTACGTTGTGGCCGATCTCCATGTTCTCGATGATCTTGGATACGCCGAGGGCGGCGGTCGCCGCGATAAGAACCGGGGGTACAAAACCGAACGGCATCATGGCGCGGCCGCCCACTTCCAGGGTGCGATGCAGCCTGATGATGCGGCGGATGTAGCGGGCGTCCCGCTCGCCGAGATCCGCGACAACCGCGTCCCGGATCGCATTCAGATCCTGTTCAAGTTCACTGAGCTGTTCGTCGGTCATCTTTTTCATGGTCTCACTCCCTGCGGCGCTTCAGCGCACCGCGGTTGCATTCGGTATTGGTTAAACGTCAATGGAAACCGGACCCTGGGGCACCGAGACACAAAGCTGGACGTTCTCCTCGCCGGGGCCGGATTTCTGGCCGGTCAGGCGGTTGATCACGGTGCCGCTGGTCTTTCTGCAACTGCACTGGTGGCAGATGCCCATCCGGCAGCCGTGGCGGGGTGTCAGACCGGCGGCTTCGGCGATTTCCAGCAGATTGGCGTCGCCCTCTGACCCCACCTCGATGTTGCTTTGGGCAAACTGGACCTGTCCGCCCAGGGCTTGATTCTCAAGGTTTGCCTGGGGCGCGGAAAAGAAGGTGCAGTGAATGTCGCGCTCCCGGACGCCGCGGCTCTGGAGTAGCTCTCCTGCCAGGTCCATCAGACCTTTCGGGCCGCACAGGAAAATCTGGCGGCCGTTGAGGCCCGGAACCTTAGCCAGATCCCCGTCCGACAGGTACCGGGGGGAAGCCTCGTCATGGGTGGGGATAATGCTCAGGCTCAGAGCGGGATAGCGGGCAGCCAGTGCCTCAAGCTTTTCTCCGGCAATAACGTCCTCAGACGTGCGTACGTAATAAAGCAGGCTGACCGGTGCCCGGTAGTCCTGCGCCGCCATGGTTTCAAGCTGGCTCAGGACGGGCGTAATGCCGCTGCCGCCGGCAATGAACAGAACCGGCCTGGCGGGGTCGGGCACAGTAAAGTCACCGAAGGCCTCACCGAGACCCAACACGGCGCCGACATCCAGGTGGTCGTGCAGCCAGTTGGTCACCAGTCCGCCGGGCAGGCGCTTGATAGTCAGGGAGATCAGCCGCTGGGTCTGCCAGAGGATCGGCGAGCTCGACAGGCTGAAGGTTCGGTTGCGACGGATGCCATCAATTTCGATACAGATGTTCACATGTTGCCCCGCCTCGAAACCCTGCCAGCGGCGCGCCGGTTTCAGGACAAAGGTTTTGGTGTCCGACGTTTCCTGAAGGATCTGTTCTACCCGTGCCGGTGTGTACTCCTGTATCCACATCGGGTTGACGCGTTCCAGCAGCGGATCAAAGAAGGCGGCCGGGTCTTCTCGATTAAACAGTTGCTTGCCGAGCCACTGGAGTGCCGTGCTCTGGTTGTCTCTCGCTAACATAGCGTTTCTCCATGGTGCAATCTGCACGCTTGTGTACAGCTGTTCACTAATGTGTACGACTGTACACAGAGAGGTCTGTTATCACAATGGGGGGTGTGGATCTGGCATAAAATGACAAGCATTTGGTACTTTAATTTTTTCGGATGTGTACACTTGTCATCGGAGTTCAACAGCAATCGGTATGAGCAGTCCATGGCGGAAAAACAACGCAGAAAGCCGGGTGAAACGCGCGAAAAACTCATGGGGGCGGCGCTGACCCTGGTCGGCAAGGGAAGGCACTTCGCCAGTCTGGGAATACGGGAGTTGACCCGGCAGGCGGGCGTGGTACCAACCTCCTTCTATCGCCACTTCCGGAACATGGATGATCTCGGGCTGCAGCTGGTGGATGAGCTGGGCCTGGTCTTGCGCCGCATGATGCGGGAAGCCAGGGGGCACGTTTTACAGGCGGATAAACTGATTGAGGAATCGGTGGACATCTTCATCAGCCATGCCCGGGCCAACCGCAGTTTCTTCCTGTTCATGGCGCAGGGGCTGGCGGGCGAGAGTCGGGCCATACAGGATGGCATTCGAAGCGAGATGCGATTCTTTGCCAGCGAACTGGCGAACGACCTTCGGCGGTTAAGGCTGGTTGACCACCTCAGCGACGGGGATCTGGACATGACCTGTGATCTGGTGGTCCGCAGCGTGGCGTTCAGCCTGACAGACCTGCTGGGGGTTGCCGAGGACGACGACTACCAGATCGACCAGATCCGGAAGCGGACAATCCGCTTCCTTCAACTGATCTTTGTGGGTGCCGCTCACTGGGAAAGCGGCAAGAGCTAACTCTTCTTGCGTGCAGTGCTCGCAGCCTTCTTCGGTTTGGGCGGAATCACCAGGGCTTCCAGTTCATCCAGCGCCTCTCCCGTGTAGACCGCCAGTTTCTGCATGCTGGGCAGAGTGTCCCGGCAACCGGTGTAACCGAAATTCAACGAACCGTCATAGCTCAGGCATGTGATGTTCAGAGCGCCGCCGTGGGCAATCAGCGACACCGGGTACATCGCCTCAAGCTTGGCGCCCTCGAGGTAGAGGGTGCGTTGCGGGCCTGGAACGTTGGAAATGGTGACGTTGAACACTGGGCGCATCCGGCCGCCGAGCCCGGACATTAGTTGCAGGATGTAGGGCGACATCAGCAGCATGGTGTATTGGGTCAGGGCGCTTTTCGGCAGCTTCTGCAGGTGCTCCTTGGCGCGCCGGGTGGAGGACTTGATTTCCTGCAGCCGGTTCAGCGGGTCCGGCTCATCGGTTGCCAGCGAGGCGATCATGAAACTGATTTGGGTGCCTGTGCCCTGATCGTCGGATGGACGAATATTGACCGGAATGCCGGCCGTCATCGCGGTGTCCGGCAGGTCGTCCTGCTCCAGCAGGAAACGACGCAGCGCGGTGCCACACAGGTACAACACAATATCGTTCAGGGACGCCCCGGTTTCCGTTGCCAGCTTCTTGATGCGATCCAGTTGGTAGTGCTGGGTCGCAAAACGACGCTGTCCGGTAACCCGGTGATTGATCTTGGAGACGGGGCCCATAAATGGCGCTGTTAATCCATCCTCCGGGTGTCGTACCGAGTGCAGCAGGCGGTTACCGGCCTGCCAGAGCCGCGGCGCCATATCGGCCTGCAACTTCAGTGCGTCCATCGCCTGGGACACCGCGGCGGGAATGCTTGCCTCGGAGTCGGTCTTGCTGCCGCGCCGACGTTCCGGTTTGACGGACCAGGGCGGTGGCATGTCGCGTTTGTCCGGATCGGTGGTCAGCACCCGCTGCATCAAACGAACCCCGCTGATGCCATCAATCATGGAGTGGTGCATCTTGGTGTAGAGGGCGAAGCGATTGTTCTCCAGCCCCTCGATGACGTGGCATTCCCAAAGCGGCCGGGCAAAATCCAGCGGATTGGAATGCAACCGGGAAACCAGGATGCCCAGCTCCCGTTCGCCGCCGGGGCGGGGCAGGGCTGAATGGCGTACGTGGTAATCCAGGTCTATGGTCTTGTCGACCTTCCAGGCCGGTGCCACCAGGCGTCCAAGGAATCCGGACCAGGCCAGTTTCAGGTTCCAGGGTGGTGCCACGTCGCCGGTTTCTTTCATCCGGGTGACGAGGTCGCGTAAAAAGGTGTCGGGAGCGCCATCGGGCAGCGAAAAAATCTGCAGGTTTCCGACGTGCATCGGGGTGTCTTCAGACTCAACGGCCAGCCAGGAGGCATCCAATGTTCCCAGGCGTTTCATTCCTTGTAGTACTCCACGGGTGTAAGGGATTTTTACTTGTTAGCTGCAAGTATACTGATAACCAGACTTGTTCACGATGTTACTTCCCGGAAAGTTCCGTCTTTTGCGACATTTAACGCCTTTGCCCGGAGGCCTCCCGTCAGACTTCCGTTGAGTGTTCACCCCGGCCGTTAATGGCTATGCTTTGATTTTAACCGGTATCTGTCGGCGGAGCCCTCGCGATGCAGTTTCTAAACGGAATAACGCTGTTGCTGGTGTACCAGTTGGTCGGCGAGGTCACCGTGCGCCTTGCCGGGGTACCCATACCCGGGCCGGTGCTGGGGATGGTGATGCTGTTCATTACCCTGTGGATTCGTGGCCAGGCGCCGGAATCCGTCGAGCAGGCATCGTCGGCTCTCCTTGCCCACCTGTCCCTGCTGTTTGTCCCGGCCGGTGTCGGCATGATGGCGCACTTTGACCGGATTGCGGATGAGTGGATTCCCATCACATTCGCCCTTCTGCTAAGCACGGTGATCACCATGGTGGTGACAGCTTTGGTCATGCAGTTGACCACTCGCTGGCTGGTGAAGCCCGTCGCCGCCACAGAGGAGCAGGGCCATGAATGAGCCGGGGTTGCGGGATATCTGGGTCTACCTTTCGACCTCTCCTTTGCTGGGGCTGACCATCACCCTGGTCGCTTATGGACTTGCGTATCGCTTTTACCTGCGTACCGATTCGAATCCCCTGGCGAATCCGGTCGTGACGTCCGTGGCCATGCTGATCGGGTTGCTCATGCTGACGGGAACGTCCTACAGCGATTATTTCGAGGGCGGGCAGT
Organism: Marinobacter albus; assembly: GCF_030238305.1. NCBI lineage: Bacteria > Pseudomonadati > Pseudomonadota > Gammaproteobacteria > Pseudomonadales > Marinobacteraceae > Marinobacter > Marinobacter albus. Next base: position 863,134 of record NZ_JASSQD010000001.1, read on the forward strand.
TCGTCCATTTCCTGCTGGGGCCGGCGACGGTAGCCCTGGCCGTTCCCCTTTACCAACAGTTTTCCCGGCTTCGACAGCTCTGGCTGCCGGTGACGATTTCGCTATTCTGTGGTGTTGTGATTGCCGCCGGTAGCTCCATCGGTCTGGCCCGACTTCTGGGCGGGTCTCCGGAGATTCAGATGTCCCTGGCACCGAAGTCTGCAACGGCGCCGGTGGCCATGGGCATTTCCGAGAAAATTGGCGGGCTTCCGTCTCTGACGGCGGTTCTGGTGGTCGCCACGGGCATTACTGGCGCGGTGTTGGGAACCAAACTGTTCGAGTGGATTCGGGTTCGGGATGACGCCGCCAAGGGCATTGCGATGGGCGTTGCGGCCCACGGTATCGGAACTGCCAGAGCGTTTCAGGTAAGCTCTCAGATGGGCGCGTTTTCCGGCCTGGCAATGGCGCTTTCGGCCTTCGCAACGGCCTTGCTGGTCCCCTGGTTGGTTGATCTGATTGAATATCTGCTACCGGTTTAATAAACAAATAACAAAAGAGGAAGTCCAGACAAATGCAAACCAAATTTCTGCTCGAAGAAAGCCAGATGCCGAAGTACTGGTACAACCTGCAGGCGGATCTGCCTGAGCCGTTGCCGGCGGTGTTGCACCCGGGCACCCAGCAACCGGTAGGGCCCTCGGATCTTGAGCCTCTGTTTCCGATGGCACTGATCGAACAGGAAGTGACCACTGAGCGGGAAATCGAGATTCCGGAGCCGGTACGTGACGTGTACAACCTCTGGCGGCCGGCGCCCCTGTACCGGGCTCACCGCCTTGAGAAGGCGCTCGGCACACCAGCAAAGATCTTCTACAAATACGAAGGCGTGAGTCCGGCGGGTAGCCACAAGCCCAACACCGCCATTCCCCAAGCGTTCTACAACCGGGAAGCGGGCATTCGCACCCTCACCACCGAAACCGGTGCCGGTCAGTGGGGTACATCGCTGTCCTTCGCCGGGTCCCTGTTTGATATCGACGTTACGGTGTTTCAGGTGCGGGTCTCTTACAACCAGAAACCTTATCGCCGGGCCGTCATGGAAACATACGGCGCCAAGTGTGTGGCCTCGCCCTCGGAACTGACCGAGTTTGGCCGCAAAGTGCTGGCAGAAAACCCGGACCACACCGGGAGTCTCGGCATTGCCATTTCCGAAGCGGTGGAACTGGCCGTGCAGGATCCGAACACCAAGTACGCCCTGGGCTCGGTTCTCAATCATGTGTTGCTCCATCAGAGCGTCATCGGCCTGGAAGCCATGCAGCAGATGGAAATGGCGGACTGCTGGCCGGACGTTATTGTCGGTTGTACCGGTGGGGGCTCCAATTTTGCCGGTATTGCCTTCCCGTTTATGGGCCACGCGCTGAGAGGCGGTGAGAAATCCCGCATCGTTGCTGTAGAACCCTCGGCATGTCCCACCCTGACACGCGGCAAATACGCCTACGACTATGGCGATACCGCCCATATGACGCCGCTCACCAAGATGCACACCCTGGGCTCCGGTTTCACACCGCCGGGCTTTCATGCTGGTGGTCTGCGGTACCATGGTATGGCACCGCTGGTATCCCACGCCAAGGAGCTGGGATTGTTTGATGCAGTGTCCTACACCCAGCGCGAATGCTTCGAGGCGGGCGTTCTGTTCGCCCGGAATGAAGGTATCGTACCTGCTCCGGAGGCCAATCATGCGGTCAAGGGCGCCATCGACGAAGCGCTGCGTTGCAAGCGGGAAGGCAAGGACGAGGTAATCCTCTTCAACCTCTGCGGCCATGGCCATTTCGATATGGCGGCCTATACCTCCTATTTTGCGGGTGAACTGAGCGACCACGAATACGACGACCAGGAGTTGGCAATGGCATTGTCCGGGCTGCCTTCGGTCAATGCCTGATCAGTCGTCCCGGCGACGCTGAAAAACCCTACCCCCGCCGCCGGAGTTCAGGTGCCGGATGGCGGTGGGTGTCCCTTCGGGATCCCGGCCCTTGGGGCCGGTTGGTTCCAGGTCAGTCCTCCTCGAGCTCCCTCGGAGGGCAGTGATATTCCTCGACCATGGTGCCTTCGTCGACGCTTTCCAGATGCACGTCAAAGCCCCACAAGCGGTGCACATGCCGCAGCACTTCCTCGGTCTCGTCGCCGAGGGGCACCCGGTCAACCGGGATATGGCGGAGGGTCAGTGACCGATCGCCCCGCACATTCACGTTCCACACCTGAATGTTGGGCTCCCGGTAACTGAGGTTGTACTGCCGCGCCAGCTTCTCGCGCAGGATCCGGTAACCGGGATCGTCGTGAATGGCGGTAACCCGGTAAACATCTTCCTGGTCGTCGTTCTGGATGGCGAACAGTTTCATATCGCGCATCACCTTGGGTGACAGGAACTGCTGGATAAAGCTCTCGTCCTTGAAGTTCTTCATGGCGAAATGAAGGGTTTCCAGCCAGTCAGTGCCGGCAATGTCCGGGAACCATTCGCGGTCTTCGTCGGTCGGGTTCTCGCATATCCGGCGCAGGTCCATGAAGATCGAAAAACCCAGAGTGTAGGGGTTCAGCCCCGAATACCACGGACTGTTGAACGGGGGCTGGTAAACCACGGCGGTGTGGCTCTGCAGGAACTCCAGCATGAAGCCGTCGTTGACCAGGCCCTTCTCATACATTTTGTGCGTCAGCGTGTAATGCCAGAAGGTGGCCCAGCCCTCGTTCATCACCTGAGTCTGCCGTTGGGGGTAGAAGTACTGGCCCAGCTTGCGCACGATACGGACAATTTCCCGCTGCCAGGTTTCCAGCAGGGGCGCATTCTTCTCGATGAAATAGAGAATGTTTTCCTGGGGCTCTTCCGGGAACCGTCGCTGGCGTTTGACCGGGTCTTCGTCATCGTCGAGTCGCGGAATGGTGCGCCAGAGGTCATTGATCCGGCGTTGCTGGTACTCCTCACGCTCCTGCTGCCGTCGTTGCTCCTCAACCGCCGAGATGGGGGCCGGGCGCTTGTAGCGATCTACCCCGTAATTCATCAGGGCATGGCAGGAGTCGAGAATCTGTTCCACGGCATCCACGCCATGACGTTCTTCGCATTCCGCCACGTAATGGCGGGCGAACACCAGGTAATCGATGATGGCGCTGGCGTCGGTCCAGGTGCGGAACAGGTAGTTGCCCTTGAAGAAGGAGTTGTGACCGTAGCAGGCGTGGGCAATGACCAGCGCCTGCATCGGCAGGGTGTTCTCCTCCATCAGGTAGGCGATGCAGGGGTTGGAGTTGATGACGATTTCGTACGCCAGCCCCATCTGGCCGCGCTGGTACCCTTTGGACGTGCTCAGGAACTGCTTCCCGAAGGACCAGTGGTGATAGCCCACGGGCATTCCGACCGAACTGTAGGCGTCCATCATCTGCTCGGCGCTGATGACTTCTATCTGGTTCGGATAGGTGTCCAGGCCGAACTCGGCGGCGCACTTGGCGATTTCATCATCGTATTTCCTGATCAGATCGAAGGTCCACTCCGAACTGGTCGAGATGGGCTGGCGGTCCCCAACGTGCCCGTTTTCCGGAACGTCGGGACGGTCCATCATATCGGTCATGCGGCTTTCCTCTCGAACAGCTGGCGGAATACCGGATAGATTTCACCCGGGTCGGCGATCTGTTGCATGGCAAAGCTCTGGGGGAAGCGCTCCATGATCTTTTCGTATTCGTACCAGAGCATCTGGTGATCCTGGGGTGTAATCTCGATATAGGCGTAGTACTGCACCAGGGGCAGGATGCTGTCGGCCAGAATCTTGCTGCAGACGGGCGAATCGTCGTTCCAGTTATCACCATCCGACGCCTGGGCGGCATAGATGTTCCATTCGGAGGGTGGGTACCGGGACTCGACAATCTTCTTCATCAGCTTCAACGCACTCGACACGATGGTGCCGCCGGTTTCCCGGGAGTAGAAGAACTCTTCTTCGTCGACTTCTTTGGCGCTGGTGTGATGACGGATGAACACCACGTCGATCTTCTTGTAGTTCTTCTTCAGGAACAGGTAGAGCAGGATGAAAAAGCGCTTTGCGATGTCCTTGTGCATCTGGGTCATGGACCCGGACACGTCCATCAGGCAAAACATGACGGCGCTGGTCGCCGGTTGCGGGTGCTTCCGGTGCTGGCGGTAACGCAGGTCAATCTCGTCGATGAACGGAATCCGCCGGACGTTCGCCTTCAGGCGGGCAATTTCTTCCTCCAGCACCTGAATCTGATCTTCATGGCTGAAGGCGGGATCCAGATCTTCCGGCGCCGATTTCAGGTCCGCGAGTTGTTCCTCCAGCTCCCTGATCTTCTTCTTGCGGGCTCCGCCGAGACCAAGCCGGCGCGCGTGGGCGCCCCGGAGTGACCGCACCACATCCAGCTTGGCGGGCACACCCTGAGTGGTGAAACCGGATCGGACGTATTTGAACGCGTCAGTATCCTTCAGCTTCTTGCGGGCGAGGTTGGGCAGTTCCAGATCGTCAAACAGGAAATCCAGGAATTCCTCCTGAGTGATCTGGAAAGCAAACTCGTCCATCCCCTCGCCATCGGGGCTGGCCTTGCCCTGTCCCTGGCCGCCGCCACCGCCCCCGGGCGGTTTCGGGATGGTGTCTCCCGCCACGAACTCCTGGTTGCCCGGATGCACCACCTCGCGGCGACCACCCTGGCCATGGTGGAAAATCGGTTCCTCGATGTCGCGGGTCGGGATGCTGACGTTTTCGCCCCGCTCGATGTCGGTAATCGAGCGCCGCTGCACCGCGTCCGCCACCGCTTTCTTGATGTGGTGGCGATAGCGGCGCAGGAACCGTTCCCGGTTCACCGCGCTCTTGTTTTTCCCGTTCAGTCGCCGGTCGACTACGTGGGTCATACCCATAACGTTACTCCAGTTCAGCGCTCGGTCGCTGACTTAGTGAGACTTACGAACCCTCAGGTACCATTCTGCGAGCAGACGCACCTGTTTCTCCGTGTAGCCTCGATCGACCATGCGCTCGACGAACTGCTTGTGCTTCTTCTGATCTTCCTGGCTGGCTTTCGGGTTGAAGGAAATAACCGGCAGCAGATCTTCGGTGTTCGAGAACATCTTCTTCTCGATCACGCTGCGCAGTTTCTCGTAACTGAGCCAGGACGGATTGCGCCCCTGATTGTTGGCCCGGGCGCGGAGCACGAAGTTGACCACCTCGTTCCGGAAGTCTTTCGGGTTGCTGATGCCGGCCGGCTTCTCGATCTTCTCCAGCTCGTCGTTGATGGAGGAGCGGTCGAGAATTTCGCCGGTTTCCGGATCCCGGTACTCCTGGTCCTGGATCCAGAAGTCGGCGTACGTGACGTAGCGGTCGAACAGGTTCTGACCGTATTCGCTGTAGCTTTCCAGGTAGGCGGTCTGGATTTCCTTGCCGATGAACTGCACATAGTGCGGTGCCAGGAACTCCTTGATGAAGCGCAGGTAGCGCTCCTGAACCTCGGCCGGGTACTGCTCCTGCTCGATCTGCTTTTCAATCACATACAGCAGGTGCACCGGGTTGGCCGCCACTTCCGCGGTGTCGAAGTTGAACACCTTGGAGAGGATCTTGAACGCGAAGCGGGTGGACAGCCCGTCCATGCCCTCGTTCACGCCGGCTGCATCCCGGTACTCCTGGATCGACTTGGCCTTGGGGTCGGTGTCCTTGATGTTCTGGCCGTCGTAAACCCGCATTTTCGAGAAGATACTGGAATTCTCCGGTTCCTTGATGCGCGACAGCACCGAGAACTGCGCGAGCATATCCAGGGTATCGGGGGCACAGGGCGCACCGGCCAGGGAGCTGTTTTTCAGCAGCTTCTTGTAGATCTCGATTTCTTCGGTCACCCGCACACAATAGGGCACCTTCACGATGTATACCCGGTCCAGGAAGGCCTCGTTGTGTTTGTTGTTGCGGAAGGTCTGCCACTCCGATTCGTTGGAGTGGGCGAGAATCACACCGTCGAAGGGCACTGAGCCCATGCCTTCGGTGGTGTTGTAGTTGCCTTCCTGGGTTGCTGTCAGCAGCGGGTGCAGCACTTTGATCGGGGCTTTGAACATCTCCACGAATTCCAGCAGCCCCTGATTGGCTTTGCACAGGCCGCCGCTGAAGCTGTAGGCATCGGGATCATCCTGGGAGAAATCTTCCAGCATCCGGATGTTGACCTTGCCCACCAGGGCCGAGATGTCCTGGTTGTTGTCATCGCCCGGCTCGGTCTTGGAAACGCCAATCTGGTCGAGTACCGACGGGTATTTCTTCACGACACGGAACTGGCCGATGTCGCCTCCATACTCGTGCAGGCGCTTGACCGCCCAGGGTGACATGATGTTTTTCAGGTACCGGGCCGGGATGCCGTATTCCTCTTCCAGAATCTGGGCGTCTTCGGCGGGGTCAAAGAGCCCCAGCGGGGACTCGTTAACGGGCGACCCTTTGATGGCATAGAACGGCACTTTCTGCATCAGGGATTTGAGCTTTTCGGCCAGGGACGATTTACCGCCGCCCACCGGGCCAAGCAGATACAGAATCTGTTTCTTTTCTTCCAGTCCCTGGGCAGCGTGGCGGAAGAACGACACAATGTTCTCCACGGCATCTTCCATGCCGTAGAACTCGGAGAATTCCGGATAGCGCTTGATAACCTTGTTGGAAAAGATGCGTGACAGGCGGGAGTCACGAGAGGTATCGATGAGTTCTGGTTCGCCGATGGCAATTAACATTCTCTCAGCGGCCGTGGCGTAGGCCGTTGGGTCCTTTTTGCAGATCTCCAGGTATTCCTCCAGGCTGAATTCTTCCTCCTGGGTACTCTCATACCTATCTTTAAAGTGCTGCATGATGGTCATAGATAGCCCCTCGCTTGCTCTCTTATAGTCAGCTCTCAGTTCACGCAATGTCCCCGTTGCATCGGTTCCGCCAGTCTGGGCGGTCTGTTTAGTTATGGGTGGAAGGAATGGATACTTTCAAGCCGCCCGACAATCTCGCTGCCGCGGCGGCCTGCATACTCTGAGCTTAGTTCACGGTCGAAAAATTGGACAGTGGGGAAGTGGTTAAGGTTCATTAAATTGTGTTACGGGGTGGCGGGTGCTTGGAGGCTGGAGCGCGTGCGGGGTGATTTTGCATCCTCTTGTTGAAACTCGCTTTGCTCAGACAAACAAGAGGTTGCAAAATCACCCTGCACACAATCCGATCGCGCTACATGCGGTAACGCGCTTTGAAGGTTAACGCTTGGTGAGACGAAATACGCTTTCGGTGGCGCCGGCCAGGCCTTTGCGTTTGGTGAACGGGTGGTCCTTGGCCAGGGTGTTGGTGAGGACGTGTTCGATCTCGTAGTCCTCGCCGTAGAGTTCCCGGACTTCGTCGTCGCTGACGTTGAACGGGGGGCCTTTGATCTCGGTGTCGTAGTCGAGCGTGATCAGCAGGATCTTGGTGCCGTCCGGGATGATTGCCGTCAGGTGTTCCACGTAGCCCTTGCGCATGTGTGGTGGTAGGGCGATCAATGCGGCCCGGTCGTAGACCAGGCGGATGTGTTTCAGGTCGTCCGGAACCAGTTGGAAGAAGTCGCCGCACCAGAGTTCAAGATCGTCGTGCTTGAACGTGGTGAAGGGCTCGCCCGGGTGCACCTTGGCTTTTTCGCCGCCTTCCTCGAAGAAATCCTTACAGGCCACGTCGCTGAGTTCAACGCCAATGACAGGATGACCGCGGTCATGGAGCCACCACATATCATGGGCCTTGCCGCAAAGAGGAACGAAAACGGCACTGGTGGCCTTGCCGGCCAGTTCCGGCCAGTGATCGTAGAGGTACTGGTTGACGGTGCCCTCGTGAAAGCCGATTTCCTTTTTGGCCCAGCGTTCGTGCCAGAACTGATGTTCCATGGTTTTGCACTCCCTGATTTGGACGTTTGGTTCAGTCTACCCTAATCTTTGCCTGTCTTGATTCAGGAGAAAAGTATGAAAGCCGTGTTCCTTGATGCCAACACATTGGGTAACGATGTGGACCTTACCCCGATTGAACGTATCACCGGTGGTCTGGTGAAGCATGGAAAAACCGCGCCGGCCGAGGTGCTCGAGCGCATCCGTGGCTTTGATACGGTCATCGTCAACAAGGTGGTCCTGACGCGGGAGCATTTCGAGGCCTGTCCGGAACTCGACACCATTGCTGTGGTGGCCACCGGGCTGAACAACATTGATCAGGCAGCGGCAAAAGAGCACGGTGTCCGCGTGCTTAATGTCACCAACTACGGCCGCGCAACGGTCGCCCAGCACACCATGGCGCTGATTCTGGCGCTGGCGACCCGGCTCCTGGATTATGACCGGGACGTGCGGGCTGGCCGCTGGGGTCAGAGTGACATGTTCTGTCTGATGGACCACCCCATTATGGAACTGGAAGGTCGGACTCTGGGCGTGGTTGGCTATGGCGATCTGGGGCAGGGTGTGATTGAGCGCGCCGAGGCCTTCGGCATGAAGGTTATTCTGGGCGCCCGGCCCGGACAGCCGGCCGGTGAGGTGGAGGGCTACCCGAGGTTGCCTTTCGACGAGTTCCTCCAGAAGGCGGATGTCATATCTCTGCACTGCCTGCTCACCGACGAAACCCGGAACCTGATTGGGGCCCGGGAATTGAAGATGATGAAAAACGACGCCCTGCTGATCAACACCAGCCGTGGCGGGCTGGTGAATGAACAGGCGCTGGCAGATGCGCTGCGGGCGGGCGAGATAGGCGGTGCCGGATTCGATGTGCTGACGGAGGAGCCCCCGCGCAATGGCAACCCGTTGCTGTCGGGCGACATTCCAAACCTGATCGTCACGCCGCACTCGGCCTGGGCAAGTCAGGAGGCCCGGCAGCGTATTGTCGACATTACCGCCCGGAACCTTGGCTCGGTCGCCTGACCCGGGAGTAAACAAAAAGCCCCGGCGTTGGCCAGGGCTTCTGGATGAGCTTTGACCTGATCAGAACGACCAGCCGACACTTGCGGAGGCGCCAAGCTGGTACATTTCCAGGGTGACAGTCTGGTTAGTGGCCAGCGGATTCGGGCCGGATACTTCTTTTTTGGGTGAGAAAAAGGCCATGCCGGACAGCGCCAGCTGATTGCTGATATTGTGGGTAAACCCACCGGTGAAATGCCACTCCTGGATTCCCGGCGCCAGTATGTTGAGAAGTACGTCCTCGCTGGAGACCGGGTTTTCCCCGTAACTTACGCCGGCCCGCCAGGCATGGTTCCGTGTCTGCTGCCATTGCCAACCAAGCTTGAATATGGTCATGTCATCCCACCCGAAACCGGCGCCCTGATCCGAGCCCAAGGGCGCTGTCATCAGGTTGGGAAGCAGCGGGTTGCCCACACTGTCGATCTCGCTGTAGCGGATGTGCTGTATATCCAGCAGGAACCAGTGATCCTCGATACCCGACCAGGCAACCCCGGCATTGAACATCTGGGGAATGTCGAAATCGCCCTGTTCGGCGAACAGGCCCCGGTATTTGTCGAACTCATCCATTTTCAGGATATTGCGCCAGCTCACGCCGCCACGGAGCGAGTCGGTAATCTCACCTTGCCAGCCGATCTGGTAGCCGTAGCCCCAGGCATCGTCAGTCCCCCTGTTCGACACGGCACTGCCGTCAGACGAGAAGGCTGCGAAACCTTGCAGGCCCTCTGCCTCGAACCGCTGATAGGCGATAACCGGTGAGATACCGATGGCCTGGTTGTCGGAAAACTCCCAGGACCAGGTTGGTGCAATGAACAGTTGCTCGAGGTTTACACTGGTACGGCCGCCATAAAACGGGCCACCGTTACCGCCCGGGTAGTCGGTATTCATGCCACCGTTGGCGAACACGGATACGCCGAACGCAGTATTCTCGGACAGCGACCGGTTGAAGCCGAAATGGGGAATGGCAAACGCATCGCGGCTGCTTTCATAGGTGCCGGGTGTAAGGGGAAACATGTCGTTCTGGGTCGGGTTGCCGTCCACCGAGTACTGGCGTTTCGGTGAGAACACCTCAATGCCACCGTCCATCCGATCGCCAATGAATGCCATGCCGGCCGGATTGGTAGCGGCAGCGATGCTGTCCTGGGACAGGGCGCTTCCGGCGCCGGCCATGCCTTTGTTAACGGTACCGTATCCATGGCTGAAATAACCGTTGGTTGCCAGCGCGGATGCCGGGATGAGAGCCAGAACTGCGGCCATTGTCAGTCTTGAGCGCATAGGTGAACACCTGTTCGTATAATACCGTCACATTTACGACACACTTTCTACAGAAAATCTTTTATAATTTGAAGTGATTAAAAATGATATGTTTATAGTTTTTGGGTTTGGGCTCGCAAAAGAGACGTAATTGGCCATACTCTGTTGTGTCAGGTATCTACCTGATAACTTGTATAAAACTTTATAGAGCAGGGTGTTGAGTGGCTTCCTTCCAATTTAAAGAGCGGCTCCAGTCCGCCGAAGACTGGATCCTGGCAAACCCCAATCCGCCACAAAGCTGGCCCTGGACCTGGCTCTATAAAGTCGGTCGCTCGGCGTATGCGCTGGCCCGGGACGTGCTTAGCGGGCAGTTGACGCTGCACGCGATGAGTCTGGTCTACACCACGCTGCTCAGCATCGTGCCCCTCCTGGCCCTCAGTTTCTCGGTGCTCAAGGCCCTGGGCGTGCATCAGCGCATGGAGCCGTTTCTGTTCCAGTTCTTTGAGCCGATGGGCCCTCAGGGTATCGAGCTGGCGGAGAAAATACTGGGCTTCGTGGACAACATGAAAGTCGGCGTGCTTGGCTCGGTCGGCCTCGCCCTGCTGGTGTACACGGTGGTCTCGCTGCTCCAGAAGATCGAGCGTTCCTTCAACATGATCTGGCGGGTGCCGGACATGCGGTCCATGGCCCAGCGCTTCAGTAACTACCTCAGCGTGATTATGGTGGGTCCCTTGCTGATGGTCTCGGCCATAGGCATCAGTGCCACCATCTTCTCCTCGACCTATGTCCAGGCGTTGATGAAGATCGAGCCGTTAGGTTCACTGATCCTCGTGGCCAGCCGATTCACGCCTTTTTTCCTGGTGGTCGGCGCTTTCACCTTCGTCTACATCTTCATGCCGAACACCCGGGTGAAACTTCGCTACGCCTTTATCGGCGGATTGGTTGCGGGCGTTTCCTGGCAGGCTGGCGGTATGCTGTTTGCGTCTTTCGTGGCCGGCTCAGCCAAGTACGCGGCCATCTACTCGAGCTTTGCGATCGGGATCATTCTGCTGATCTGGACCTACCTGAACTGGATGATTCTCCTTCTCGGCGCCAGTCTGGCGTTCTATCTCCAGAATCCCGGTTCGGTGGCCAAGCGTCGGCAGGTCCAACTGGCGCCCGAGCTTCAGGAAAAAGTAGCCCTGGCGCTGATGTGGATGGTGGCCAAGCCCTTCAATGACGGGGAGGCAGCGCCGCAGCAGGAAGTGCTCGAACATCGGCTGCGGGTGCCGGGTGAGGTTACCCGTGGGGTGAGCGACAAGCTCATCCGTGCCGGGCTCCTGTCGTTGGCCGGGCGTCAGGGAGATCAACTGGTGCCGGGCCGAAGCCTTGATGGCATCTCCATTGCTGATGTGCTGAAGGTAGTGCGCCGTGATGAGGACCGCGTGGCGGATCGCCTGCCGGTCTACCTGCCGTTCGATCTCCTGCACGGAACAGAGGAACGGCTATCAACGTCGTTTTCGGAACTCCTGAAATCCGGCAAGACGGTCGAGGAAACCATCGAAGCGGAGGAGCAGGAGGCGGTCTCACACCCGGGTGGTTGAACGTCCACCTTCCTGAAGCATTGCCGTCAACGAATGCTGCAACTGATTAATCTGCTCCGGTGCCAGCTGGAGGACCTTCGGAAGGTCCTCTTCGGCAAGGTTGCGCTGGTTCGCGTGCCGAAGCACCTCCCGGGTGCCGATGATCATGCCGTCGTTCAGCGGTGTCTGTGTCTGCCGCGGTGCCGGACGCTCCGCGCCGAGTAGCAGTGCATTGAACTGGGGCGGAAGATTCCACTCATTGGCCAGCAATTGGCTGGTGGCCCATTGATGCCGTACCAGTGAATGCCGGATCAGAGCCGGGGTCGGATCGCTTTTCAGGCGCGCCCGGCAGATCCGGTGCAACTCCCGACGAATGGTGATGTAGGCCAGTGCCGGCAGCAGTCCCGCCATGAAATGGGCGCTGGAATCGGCTTTCTGCGCCCGTGCGCTGAGTTCGGAAGCCCGGGCGCAGGTCAGCCCCCAACGCCAGACCCGTTGGGCGAAAAGGGCCTCCTGGCTGTTGCGGGCGGCCATCATGGGGCGCATTACGGCGGCGGAGACCACGTTGCGAATACCGTCCAGCCCGAGCAGAAACACCGCCTGGTCAACCGAATCGATGGTTTGGTCCCCGTGGCGGAAATAGGGGCTGTTGGCCATTTGCAGCAGTTGGTCGGTCAGGGCGGGGTCGCCCAGAATGATGTCCGTCAGGCTTTGGCGGTCGGTGGTGTCGTCCGACAGCGCCCGCATCAGCGTCGGAAGGCTCAGGGGCTGGCGCGGCAGTTCTTCCAACCGGCCTGCACTCAGGCGCTGCTGCAGTTCATCAATGACTTCGGTGACGGACGATAAGTCCCCCTCCAGCTCAGACGGCGCAACATCAAGCAACCAGCAGAACAGGTGTTCTTCCAGTTGACGGGCGAGCAGGGCACCGGTTTCAGTGTCTTCGTCGGTGAATTGGTCCTGGGCCGGGTTGAAAAGTCGCGGCTCTGGTGCCGGCGAGACCGGTTGAGGTTTCGAAAAAAAGCCTGAAATCCAGGAAAGAAAACCTGGCATCCGTTGCCTCCGGGTCAATCAGTAGCAAAAAAATACGTATCCCTGACCGCGGAGTATAGTCGGCGGCCAAATGGTTGCACAGAAAAGGGCTGATTGATTAAGGCTATTGTCTAGAGCACGGATTGGCCGAAAACAAACACCAACTGGCAGATGCCCGCGGCCATCCCGAGGAAAGCCCCGACCAGAATCAGTTTGATTTCGTCTTCCTGGAAGCACGGCCGGAGCAGATCCTGAAACTCTTCGGAGGAGAGGGCGATCATTCGTTCCACCATGATGGATTCGACCGCCCGGGCGCGATCCTTTTCGAAGACCGGGTTGTTGAACGACGTCTGTGAGATTTCGATCGCTTTTTCGCCTACCTGTTGCTTCAGGGTGGCAAACCCGGTGGGGCCGAAGGCCATCTGAGTGAGCGCTTTGCCCATGCCGGCGGTTTCGTCCACCAGGGGTTTGATGTGCTTTTTCACCATGTTGCGGGCCCGTTCCCCTTTCGGGCCTTCGAGAATCGCGTTGATGATGTTGCCCACCGTGAGGATTTCATGGGTAACGATGTGGCAAAAGGATTCGGCAACTGCTGGCTGGCGTTTCAGGAACAGGCCCTGGATACGGAAAGGCCCGACTTTCTTGGCGTGCAATGGTCGGAAAATCACGTTCAGGGCAATCCAGTTGGTGGCCCACCCCACCAGGAGCCCGAAGAAGGGCAGCACCCACCAGCTTTGGTAGAAATACCAGACAGCCATCTGGATCAGGCCGAACAGGAACCCGAAATACAGCCCGGAGTTGACGATAAACCGGAACTCAACCTGGCCACATTCGAGGAAGATCCGGTTGAGCAGCTGTTTGTCGCTGGCCAGCCGTTCGATCACCATGCCCTTGATGTCGAGCAGGTCCTCAATGTTCGTGGAGACGTCCTCTACCAGGTTATCCACCAGTTGCGGCGTGGATTTGCGGACCCGGTCATACACCATGTTACGAGCGGAGGACGGCAGGTTTTCCCAGAATGTCGGGTATTCCCGCAGCATCATTTCATCAACGTATTCCTCAATGCGCGGATCGACAGAATGAACAATGTGGGTAGCGAGAATCTTGGGATCGATCTGCTGGAAGATTTCCCGCACGGTGCCGATCTTGGAAATGGTGGCATCGACGCTGATGGCAGCCATTTTCCGGGCTTTGGACGGAATGATGCCTTGCCAGCCCAGCAATGGGGGTTTTCCCACGAATTCCAGCGGGTAAAAAGTCATCTTGATGGCGAGCCAGTTGGTCGTCCAGCCAATCAGGGCAGCAATGACGGGAATGCTGAGGTACTGCCAGAATTCAGGGGTGATGAAAACGTTTGTCATCCGCTACTCGCCAGTATCCGTTGTTGTTGCTGTGGGGCATGCAACCCTATGGGAAAGCCTCTCCAAAACCCGCTCAAGCACGTCCATGTGGCGCTTGAGCTACGCCATCCATGGCTCCGCACAGTTTTGGAGAGGCTTTCCCACAGCGTTGCCCAGGCTCAGGCAGCCACTCTCATTAGTCATGCAGTCAGGGATAATGTTGGTAGAGGTGTGTACTGTCAATGACTTGGGTGCCAGTCTGAGACGGCGTTACGGCCGCTAGGCCGATTCGCCCAGATCTCCCCACAGCCACTGGCACAGGGCCATGGCCGCTACCGGAGCGGTTTCGGTCCTGAGCACGCGAGGTCCCAAAGCCACTGGCAGGAATCCGTTTTGCTCGGCGAGGGCAATTTCGTCTGCGGTAAGCCCGCCCTCCGGACCAATCATCAGGGCGATGCGGCCGGGCTTTGCCATGGCGGTGAGGGACTGTTCCGTGCGGTGATGGAGTACCAGCCGGATGTCGCAGTCACGGCTGTGCTCCAGCCATTGTGCCACGGTCATTACGGGCAGGATTTCAGGAACCCTGGCCCGACCGCACTGTTCGGCGGCACTTACGGCCACCGACTGCCAGTGTCGCAGGCGTTTGTCTTCCCGGTCCCCTTTGAGCTTCACATCGCACCGCTCGGTGGTGAGAGGCACAATGCGGGTGACGCCCATCTCCACCGCTTTCTGAACGGCATAATCCATGCGGTCGCCTTTGGACAGCGTCTGGCCAAGGACAATCTCCAGGGACGATTCGGTCGGATTGGTCTCAGGCTCGCCCACCAACACCTCCACCTGTTTCTTGCCGGCGGCGGTGATGGTGGCCGGATAGTCCTGACCGTCGCCGTTGAAAAGGCGCAGCGCCTGTCCCGGCTGCATACGCAACACCCGCCCGACGTGCTGGGCGGCGTTGTCGTCCAGCTCGGCAGTAGCGCCGCTGTGCAGCGGCGAGTCAGTATAAATTCTGGGGATGCGCATGCCTTCGTACCCTGGTCAGTCCCGGACGGCGATTTCGATGCCTTCGGTCGCGACCTGTGCCAGGTGACGGATCTGGTCTTCGGTGATGACGTAAGGCGGCATGAAGTAAACCACATTACCCAGGGGGCGAAGCAAGGCCTGACGGGTCAGCGAGTGCTGGTAGACCCGAATGCCCCGGCGTTCCTGCCAGGGGAAGGGCGTTTTGGAGGCCTTGTCCTTGACCATCTCCACGGCCAGGGTCATGCCATGCTGGCGAATATCGCCAACGTTGGGATGGTCGGCCAGGTGGGCCACGGAATCCGCCATGCACGCGGAAAGCTGGCGATTGCTTTCTATCACATTGTCGTCCCGGAAGATGTCCAGGGTGGCCAATGCCACGGCGCAGCCGATCGGGTTGCCCGTGTAGCTGTGTGAATGCAGGAAGGCTTTCAGGGTTTCGTAGTCGTCGTAGAAAGCGTTGTAGACGCTGTCAGTGGTCAGTACCACCGACAATGGCAGATAGCCTGCGGTCAGCCCCTTGGACAGGCACATGAAGTCCGGGGTGATGCCGGACTGTTCGCAGGCAAACAGAGTGCCGGTGCGGCCAAAACCGACGGCAATCTCGTCTGCAATCAGGTGCACACCATAGCGGTCACAGGCTTCGCGCAGTTTGGTGTGGTAGATCGGGTGGTGCATGCGCATGCCGCCGGCGCACTGGATCAGCGGTTCAACCACCACGGCGCAGATTTCGTCGTGCTTCTCGGCGAGCAGCTTTTCCATGGCTTCGAACTGACGCAGTGCGTAGGCTTCGTCGGTCTCGCCCGCCTCTTTGTTGAACGCGTCAGGGGAGGGCGCGGTCAGGACTTCCATCAGCAGGGGCTGGTAGGTGTCCTTGTACAGCGCCACGTCGCCCAGGGCCAGCGCCCCGAGGGTTTCCCCGTGATAACTGTTGCTGAGGTTCACGAAGTTCTTTTTGCCGGGCCGCCCGTGGTTCTTCCAGTAGTGGAAGCTCATTTTGAGAGCGGCTTCAATCGCCGAGGAGCCGTTGTCGGCGTAGAAGCACTTGTTCAGGCCTTCCGGGGTGACTTCAATCAGGCGCTCGGACAGATTAACCACCGGCTCATGGGTGAATCCCGCGAGGATGACGTGTTCCAGTTGGCTGATCTGTTCCTGAATGGCCGCGTTGATTCGCGGATTGGCATGGCCGAACAGGTTGACCCACCAGGAACTGACGGCATCGATGTACCGATTGTTCTCGAAATCTTCCAGCCAGACCCCTTCACCCCGTTTGATGGGGACCAGGGGCAGCGTTTCGTGGTCTTTCATCTGGGTGCAGGGGTGCCACACGGACTTGAGGCCGCGGGCCACTAGGTCGGCATTGCGCATGGTGAATCTCCGGTCTGGCTGTCAGTTTCAAATGTTGGCTGTTAACCTGAGCGGATATTACAGTTAACGGCGCGAGCTGACCACCTTGCCAACGGCCTCTGACCTGCCGGCCAATGCTGTGGATTTCCCGGCATTCTGGCCAGTTTCCACAAGGAGTGGAACGAAGTCCGACAGGAAGAACACTGGTTTCTTAAGAGCGAAGGTGAGTGGCACTGTGAATTCCGGGTTCGCATTGAGGGCGTGCCCGCGAAAATCCAGGGCATGATGAGGCTTCAGGGAGACAGCCTGTCCTGCACGAATCAGGTCAACCTGATAGTCCGGTGCGATGTGCCGTTGCTGGGAAAGAAGATTGCCAGGTTCCTGGCGGATGATTCCCACGCCAAGATTGAGCGTGAGTATCAAACCACCCGCCAGTTACTCTGAGGCAGTGATCAGTGGGCGAGGACCCGGGACAGGAATGCCTGGGTACGTTCGTTCTGGGGGTTATCGAACACCTCGTCCGGTTTGCCCTGCTCGACGATCTGACCTTCGTGGATATAGATCACCCGGTCGGCCACTTCACGGGCGAAGCCCATCTCGTGGGTGACGACCATCATGGTCATTCCTTCCTTGGCCAGCTCGCGCATGACGTCCAGCACTTCACCGATCATTTCCGGATCGAGCGCTGATGTCGGCTCATCGAACAGCATCAGGCGCGGTTCCATGGCCAGAGCGCGGGCGATGGCAACGCGCTGCTGCTGGCCGCCGGATAGCTGGCTCGGGTACTTGTCGGCCTGATTGCCGATGCCCACCCGATTGAGCAATCGTTCGGCGGTGGCGTTGGCGACGGTCTCCGAGCTGCTCTTGACCTTCTGTGGCGCCAGCATGATGTTCTTCTTCACCGTCAGGTGCGGGAACAGATTGAACTGCTGGAACACCATGCCGACTTCCTTGCGGATCTCGGCCAGGGATTTCGGGTTGCCGCTCTTCGGCGCGAGCGGATGGCCATCCACCGTGAGGTGGCCGGATTCGAATTCTTCCAGACCGTTGACGCAGCGGATCAGGGTGGACTTGCCGGAGCCACTGGCGCCGATGATAACCACCACTTCGCCTTTGGCGACAGTGAGGTCAATGTCTTTCAGGACATGCAGCTTGCCGAAGTACTTGTTCATGCCCTTCATTTCTACAATATCAGTCATGAGTCGCTTTCCTTCAGACAGAGGCCAGACCGCGCCGCTCAACGTAGCGGAGGATCAGGGACAACGAGAGGGTAATGGCGAGATACAGGATCGCGACCACGAAATACACCTCGAACGCGGTGAAGGTATTGGCGATGTAGATCTGACCCTGGCGGACCAGCTCGCCGACACCAATGACCGAGAACAGTGACGTGTCCTTGATGCTTACAATGGCCTGGTTGCCCAGGGGCGGGATCATCCGGCGGAACGCCTGGGGCCAGATGATGGACCAGAAGGTCTGGGTCCGGGACAGGCCAAGGGAAAGGCCGGCTTCGGTCTGGCCTTTGTCGATGGACTGGACGCCACCGCGCACGACCTCTGAGATGTAGGCGCCGGAGTTCAGGGCAATGGCCGCGATGCCTGCAGTCAGGGGGTCGATGGGGCCGCCGATCAGGTCAGGCAGGCCGTAAAAGATGAACAGCACCTGCACCAGGATGGGCGTGCCGCGGAAGATTTCGATGTACGCGGTTGCCGGCCAGCGCAGGAACCATTTCTTGTTGATGCTCAGAAGGCCGAAAAAGATGCCGAGGGCAAAGCCGATAATAAGGCCGCCAAATGAGATCAACAGGGTGTAGGGAATCCCCTCGAGTAGAAAGGGAATGGAGTCGATGGCCGCTTGCCAATCGAACTGAAACTGGAATTCCACAGTGAGAATCTCCGAAGGGTTTTGCAGTCAGGAATAGCCGGGGTGGAGTCACCCCGGCGCAGGGAATCAGACCCTGTGGGTCCGGCTGCCCTTACATGCCTTCCGGCATCGGGCCAAACCACTTCTCGTAAATGGTCTTGTAGGTGCCGTCTTCCTTCATGGCAGCGAGGGCCTCATTCACGTCGTCAACCCATTCACTGCCGTCCTTGAGCGCAATGCCGTACTGCTGGCCTTCATACAGCTTGCCAACGGTCATGACCTTGCCTTCTCCCTTGGTGCGGGCGAAGTAACCAACGTTCGGAGCGTCGTAGAAGACCGCATCAATGGCCCGTGACATCAGCGCCATGTACATGTCGGAGCTGCCCGGATACGGGGTAACGCCGTCGTCCTGATCGAGGGTCTTCATCAGGTAATCGTAACTGGTGGATCCGATCTTGGTGCCGATCTTCTTGCCTTCGAGGTCTTCCAGCGTCTTCACGCTGTCCTCACCCTCGCGCACCAGAATGCGCAGACCGGAGTCATAGTACGGGTCGGAGAAATCGACAATCTGCTCACGCTCTTCGGTGATTGTGATGCCGGCAATGGCGATGTCCACGTTGCCGGTTTGAAGAGCCGGGATGATGCCATTGAAATCCATGGTGTTGAGGTCAATTTCAAAGCCGGCACGCTTGCCCACTTCGCGGATGATCTCCATGTCGAAACCGATCATCTCACCGGTTTCCTGATCCATCATTTCAAACGGAACGAAACTCGGGTCCGTGACGACGCGCAGGGTCTCTGCGCTGACGGTTCCTGCGGCGACGGTGAGTGCGAGGCTGGCGCCAATGGTTTTCAGCCATTTTGTACTCATGCTTTCTCCTTTCGCTTTCTATGATGCTCCGTCTGCCCGGTAAGGCAGGCCGACAATCACGGCTGGTGACTGTGAAAGCCGGGGAGCGTTAATGGAACTGCATCGCAGGGAGTTTAGCTGAATGATCAGCAATTTGCAGGCCAGAGCCCAAATGCGCGGGGGATCATGTCTGTAAAACGCAACGGCTAGCGGTCCATGCAGGGTGGTCTAAACTAAGCAGCGAGCGGGGGTTGGCCGCGGATCGTTCCAGGGTTTTTGTCCGAGTCGCTCCTGTAAAACTGGATTTGATGGAGACTGATGCAATGGAGATGTTTCGGATCGCCCTGGTGGCGTGCGCATTGATGTTCCTTTCACTGACGTCCGCCACCGCAGCGGATAAGCCCAATATCCTCATAATCTGGGGCGACGACGTTGGAATGTGGAATATCAGCGCCTATCACCGTGGGATGATGGGGGGCTCCACTCCCAATATCGACAGCCTTGCCACTGAAGGAATGATTTTCATGGATCATTATGCCCAGGCCTCCTGTACGGCGGGGCGGGCCGCCTTCATTACCGGGCAGTACCCAATCCGTACCGGCTTGACGACGGTCGGGCTCCCGGGGGCCAAGGAGGGGATCCAGGACAGTGATCCGACCCTCGCGCAGATGCTCAAGGACCATGGCTACGCCACCGGACAGTTTGGCAAGAACCACCTGGGCGATCGCGATGAGCATCTTCCTACCGCCCATGGCTTCGATGAATTCTACGGCATCCTCTACCACCTCAATGCCGGGGAGTACCCAGAGCAGTACGACTACCCCAAGGACGAAAAGGTGCTGGAGAAGTACGGGCTCAAGCAACGGGGTATCATCCACTCCAAGGCATTGCCGGATGGCACGCAGGAGATCAGGGACCTTGGCCCGTGGGGCCGGGAGGTGCAACGAAATCTTGACCAGGACGTGCTGGAGGAATCCAAGCGCTTCATCAAAAAGGCAGTCGATGACGACAAGCCGTTCTTCGTCTGGCACAACACCACCCGCATGCATTACCGCACCAACCTCAACGAGGAGTATGAGGGCAAGAGCGGTTACGGGCTCTACGCGGACGGCATGATGGAGCTGGATGACGACGTTGGCGAGCTGCTTGAGCTTCTCCAGGAGCTTGAGGTGGACGATAACACCATCGTGATGTTCTCAACCGATAACGGGGCCCCCTCCAATTCCTGGCCCGATGGTGGCAACCATCCCTTCCACGGCGAGAAGGGCGTGGGTGGCTGGGAAGGCGGTTTCCGCGTGCCGATGCTGGTGAAGTGGAAAGACAGGATTCCGGCCGCAACCCACACCGGGGAGTTCATGACCATGGAAGACTGGGTGCCCACACTGATGGCCTGGGTCGGCGACGATGACATCAAGGAAGACCTGCTTGATGGCATGCAGATCGGTGGGAAGGACTTCAAAGTCCACCTGGACGGTTACGACCAGAGCGACCTGCTTCTGAACAACGGTAAAAGCAAGCGCAAGGAGTTCTTCTACTTCACCGAGACGGTTTTCCATGGCATGCGCTATGGTGACTGGAAGCTCCTGTTCATCGATCAGGAAGAGTGGTTCCGGGCAGAACAGACGCCCCTGTCCACGCCGATCGTGATCAACCTGAAGCTGGACCCGTTCGAGCGTTTCATTGAAGCCCGGGGCTATGACGAGTGGGCCGAGAACCGGAGCTGGATTCTGGGACAGGCCGGGAAGGGCATTGGCAGGTTCGTTGAGACGTTCAAGGAATATCCGCCCAGCCAGAAAGGTATGTCGGTGCAGGTCACCAATCTGAGTGAGATGATCAATAACCAATCCATCAGCCGGTAGTCGGGATCGCTTCTGGCAGGATGGCAAAGAAAAAGGCGCTGCCGAACACGCACGTGCGTGTCGGACAGCGCCTTTTTTGTGGCTGCCAGAACGCCCGGGCGGTACCGGGCCGCCTGGCCAGGCGTGATCAGAAGGAGATCTTCTCCCGCTCGCTGATGCCAAGGTTTTCCCAGATCCTGAGGCTGGGCTGCGCCTGGTTCAGCGTGTAGAAGTGCAGGCCGGGCGCGCCGGCCCGGAGCAGTTTCTCACACATATTGGTCACCACCTCTTCACCGAACTTGCGGATGCTGTCGGTGTCATCGCCGTAGGCTTCCAACTGCTTGCGAATCCAGCGGGGGATTTCCGCGCCACACATGTCGGAGAACCGCACCAGATTGGAGAAATTGACGATGGGCATGATGCCCGGCACCACCGGAATGGTGACGTCCATTTTTTCCAGACGGTCGATGAAGTAGAAATAGCTGTCGGCATTGAAGAAGTACTGGGTGATAGCGCTGTTGGCGCCGGCCTTCACCTTTCGGGCGAAGTTCTGCAGGTCCTCTTCGGCGTTACGGGCCTGTGGGTGAAACTCCGGATAGGCGGCCACCTCAAGGTTAAAGGTGTCGCCGCTGTGCTCGCGAATGAATTCCACCAGCTCGTTGGCGTAGCGGAGCTCGCCGGCCGCTCCCATGCCCGAGGGCATGTCGCCCCGAAGGGCAACGATCCGGTTGATCCCGTTCTCTTTGTACAGATCCAGCAGTTCGCCGATATCCTGGCGGGTGCCGCCCACGCACGACAGGTGGGGCGCGGTGGAAATGCCCTGCTTATGCAGGTTGAGCACGGTTTCAATGGTGCGGTCCCGGGTGGAACCACCGGCACCGAAGGTGACCGAGAAAAAGTCCGGGTTCACCTCGGCCAGCTGACTGCGCACATTCTGCAGCTTTTCCTTGCCCGGATCGGTCTTGGGCGGGAAAAACTCGAAGCTGAAGCGGCGCTTGAACTGTTTCTGACTTTGCATGGGAACGGTCCGATCAGTACTTGTAGCTTTCCGGCTTGTACGGGCCTTCGACCGGTACACCGATGTATTTGGCCTGCTCCGGGGTCATCTTGGTGATGACGCCGCCAAAACCTTCGACCATGGCGCGGGCCACTTCCTCGTCCAGGTGCTTCGGCAGAACCTGAACGTAGACACCCTTCTCGCGAGCGTCTTCCGGAAGATCGGCAAACTTGCGCTCGAACAGGTAAATCTGAGCCAGTACCTGGTTGGCAAACGAGCCATCCATGATTCGTGACGGGTGACCGGTCGCATTACCCAGGTTCACCAGGCGTCCTTCGGACAGCAGGATCAGGTGGTCATTCGTTGCCTTGTCGCGGTAGACCACGTGGACCTGCGGTTTGACCTCGTCCCACTCCCAGTTCTTGCGCATGTAGGCGGTGTCGATCTCGTTGTCGAAGTGCCCGATGTTGCAGACCACGGCCCCGCTCTTGAGCGCCTTGAGCATGTGCGCGTCGCACACGGTCATGTTGCCGGTGGTGGTGACCAGCAGGTCGGTGTTTTGCAGCAGGGCCCGGTCGACGCCCGCCTCGGTGCCGGTGTTCACACCCTCAAGATAGGGGGACACCACTTCGAAACCATCCATGCACGCCTGCATGGCGCAGATCGGATCGGCTTCGGTGACTTTTACAATCATGCCTTCCTGGCGCAGGGACGCAGCTGAGCCCTTGCCGACGTCGCCATAGCCGATCACCAGCGCCTTCTTGCCGGCGAGCAGGTGGTCGGTGGCGCGCTTGATGGCGTCATTCAGGCTGTGACGGCAACCGTACTTGTTGTCGTTCTTGGACTTGGTGACGGCGTCATTCACGTTGATGGCAGGCACCTTCAGGGTGCCCTCGCGCAGCATTTCCTGCAGGCGGTGTACGCCGGTGGTGGTTTCTTCGGTGACGCCGTGGCAGTTGGCCAGGATCTCCGGGTATTTTTCGTGGAGCAGCGCGGTCAGATCGCCACCGTCGTCCAGGATCATGTTCGGTTCCCAGCCGTCGACGTCGGCACCGACGGTGCGCTCGAGGCACCAGTCGTATTCCTCGTCGGTCTCGCCTTTCCAGGCAAACACCGGGATGCCCTGGGCGGCGATCGCCGCAGCGGCCTGGTCCTGGGTGGAGAAAATGTTGCACGAGGACCAGCGCACAGAGGCGCCCAGCTCGATCAGCGTTTCGATCAGCACGGCGGTCTGGATGGTCATGTGGATGCAGCCCATGATATTGGCGCCTTTCAGCGGCTGCTCGGCTTTGTACTTCTCGCGGAGCTTGATCAAGGCCGGCATCTCGCCTTCGGCGATGTTGATTTCCTTGCGGCCCCAACCGGCGAGGGAAATATCGCGGATTTTGTAGTCGTCAAAATTGTTCAGTTGTTCTGCCGGAGTGCTCATGGATGTTCTCCTGTCAGTAATTTGGGCTTGGGCGCATGCCTTCTGTCATACGCCCGAAACAGATTTAGATACCAGCGGCGTCTTTCAGTGACGCTGCGCGGTCGGTCTTTTCCCATGGGAAGGCGGTGAAGGATTTGCCGCCCACCGTCATCTCGAACGGCTCGCGACCAAAGTGGCCGTAGGCAGCCGTCGCCCGGTACATCGGGTGCAGCAGGTCCAGCATGTTGGTGATCGCGTACGGACGCAGGTCGAAGTGCTCACGCACCAGCTGGATGATCTTGTCGTCGCCGATCTTGCCGGTGCCGAAGGTGTTCAGGGAGATGGAGGTCGGCTGTGCCACGCCAATAGCGTAGGAAACCTGGATCTCGCACTTGTCGGCCAGGCCGGCAGCCACGATGTTCTTGGCGACGTAACGGCCAGCGTAGGCGGCGGAACGGTCAACCTTGGACGGATCCTTCCCGGAGAAGGCACCACCGCCGTGGCGGGCCATGCCGCCGTAGGTGTCCACGATGATCTTACGGCCGGTCAGACCGCAGTCGCCCACGGGGCCACCGATCACGAACTTGCCGGTGGGATTGATGTGGAACTGGGTGTCCTTGTGCAACAGTTCTGCCGGCAGAGCGTGCTTGACGATCAGTTCCATCACGGCTTCTTTCAGGTCCGCCTGGGTCACGTCTTCGTCGTGCTGGGTGGACAGAACCACCGCATCGATACCGGCAACGCGGCCGTTCTCATAGCGGCAGGTGACCTGACTCTTGGCATCCGGGCGCAGCCAGGGCAGCAGCCCGCTCTTGCGGGCCTCAGCCTGGCGCTGGACCAGCCGGTGCGAGAAGGTGATAGGAGCGGGCATCAGTACGTCGGTTTCGTTGCTGGCATAGCCGAACATCAGGCCCTGGTCGCCAGCACCCTGATCTTCCGGCTTCTGGCGGTCAACGCCCTGGGCGATGTCGACGGACTGTTTGCCGATGATGTTGATCACACCGCAGGTGTCGCCATCGTAGCCGACTTCGGAGGAGGTGTAGCCGATGTCCTTGATAACACCACGCACCAAATCTTCCAGATCCACCCAGGCGCTGGTGGTGATTTCGCCGCCGACAATGGCAACGCCGGTTTTTACCATGGTTTCGCAGGCTACGCGGGCGTGCGGGTCGTCGGTCAGGATCGCGTCCAGAACCGCGTCGGAAATCTGGTCCGCGAGTTTGTCCGGATGGCCCTCGGAAACCGACTCGGAAGTGAAGATGCTGTAGTCAGACATAGAGTTGCTGCTCCTCGTTGAGCGATTCAAATTCGTGCCGGTGGGTGTCACAAATGACAGGTGCCGGCGACCGCGTTTTTGGTGTTTTGCGGGTATACGTAGAACTACTTACACCCATATCAAAGTTTTTTGATATTCCCTTTTGGCCATTCCGTTTCAGGACTGGCCCGTTGTCTTCCAGAATTCCCGGACCTGCACCTGAAAGCCATTGCGCAGGCCGATAAACAGTTGTTCTCCGGCGTTAAGTCCCGCCTCCGCCGCCCAGGCGGTCAGCTCCTCCGGTTCAAAGCCGAGCCAGAGATCGCCGCAGTTTTCCTTGGCCCAGTCCTGATCGTGGCTGCACAGTTCGCTGATCACGAAACAGCCGCCGTTATTCATCAGGGCCGCGGCGTCCAGAAAGATGTCCGCCGGGCTGGGCACATGGTGCAAAACCATGTTTGCCACCACCAGGTCGAACGCATCGCCGCGGGCAAGCAGGGTGTCGGTAACGCCCTCGATCATGTCCACGTTGTTCAGCCGCTCGTCGATGCAGGTCCGGGTGGCCTTGGCCAGCATGTCCCGGCTGTTGTCCAGCGCGACCACGTGGCTGGACAGCTCAGACAGCACCTTGAGGAAGGCTCCTTCGCCCGGCCCGATCTCCAGGGTCGTTTGCCAGGCCTGTTTGGCCGCCCGCTTGCGCAGTAACTCCGCCACCGGTGCGGCGTACAGGTCGAAGGCAGCAATCAGTTCCTGCTGCTCCCGGAACTGTTCCGCGTGGCGGGCAAAGAATACCTGGGACTGGTCTGCCCGCTGGGTCCGGATGGCCTCGATCTTCTCCTGCAGGTGGCCGGGCAACGCCACCCGGTCGACGGTTTCGAAGATCTGACGGATGGTCTGATCCGTCAGCTTGTCACTGTCCAGGTGCAGGGGGCGACGATAGAAGATGGCGTTGCCCTCGCGCTGCGGCTCCAGCAGGCCGGCCTTGTGCATCACCTTCAGGTGGTGGCTCATGCCCGACTGTCGCATCTCGAATAACTGGCTCAGTTCCAGTACGCCGAAGGTGTCCCGGCGCAGCACACGCAGAATCTCCAGGCGTAGCGGATCGCCGCTCGCCTTGAAGATCGGAGCCAGGGCGTCCACGGAGGACAGGTCGTTCGCGTGTGCATTCATGGATGTCATGGTTGCGAAGTGTAGGTCGGTTCCGGTGGTCAATCAATAGCCATATCAAAAAATTTTGATATAGATTTATCATTCTTTGAAATCAGTCCATTTCGGGAATCCGCAGCGCCACTTTGTGCGAATAGCTGCATACCGATTTGCCCCGGCACACAGTAATCGGCGAAAATACGCGCCTCTTTTTTAGACAGTCCGAAATCTTTCCCGAAAAACACTGGAGAAACGTCAATGCCGTCCCGTAAAGATCTCGCCAACGCCATTCGCGCGCTGAGCATGGATGCGGTTCAGAAAGCCAAGTCCGGCCACCCGGGTGCGCCCATGGGTATGGCGGATATCGCCGAGGTACTGTGGAACGACTACCTGAGCCACAACCCGGCCAACCCTCAGTGGGCCAACCGCGACCGCTTCGTGCTGTCCAACGGTCATGGCTCCATGCTGCAGTATTCACTGCTGCACCTGAGCGGGTACGACGTTTCCATTGATGATCTCCAGAATTTCCGCCAGTTGCATTCCAAGACCCCGGGTCACCCGGAATACGGCTACACCCCGGGCGTTGAAACCACCACCGGTCCGCTGGGTCAGGGCATCGCCAACGCGGTCGGTTTTGCCCTTGCTGAAAAGGCGATGGCTGCGCAGTTCAACCGCCCTGGCCACGAGATCGTGGATCACTACACCTACGCTTTCCTCGGTGATGGTTGCCTGATGGAGGGCATCTCCCACGAGGTGTCGTCACTCGCCGGTACCCTGGGCCTCGGCAAACTGATCTTCTTCTACGACGACAACGGCATTTCCATTGACGGTGAGGTCGACGGCTGGTTCACCGACAATACCCCGCAGCGTTTCGAATCCTACGGCTGGCAGGTCATTCCCGCCGTTGACGGGCATGATCCGGACGCCATCCGCGCGGCGATTGAAGCTGGCCGCGCCAACACCGAGCAGCCGACCCTGATTTGCTGCAAGACCATCATCGGCTTCGGCTCGCCGAACAAGCAGGGCAAGGAAAGCTGCCACGGCGCGCCGCTGGGCGACGACGAAATTGCCCTGACTCGGGAGCAATTGGGTTGGGACCACGGTGCGTTCGAGATTCCGTCCGAGATTGCGGCGGCCTGGAACGCGCGCGAGAAAGGCGCCGCGGCCCAGTCCGAGTGGGAACAGAAGTTCGCGGCCTACGAAAAGGCCGAGCCGGAGCTGGCGGCAGAGTTCAAACGCCGGATGGCTGGCGAACTGCCGGCCGATTTCTCGGAGAAGGCCCAGGCCTATATCCAGGAATGTCAGGACAAGGGCGAGACCATCGCCAGCCGCAAGGCCTCCCAGAACACCCTGAATGCCTACGGTCCGCTGCTGCCGGAACTGATGGGCGGGTCGGCCGACCTGGCCGGCTCCAACCTCACCATCTGGAGTGGCAGCAAGGGCCTGACCAAGGAAGACGCCAGCGGCAACTACATCTTCTACGGTGTGCGCGAGTTCGGCATGGCGGCGATCATGAACGGTATCGCCCTGCACGGCGGTTTCGTGCCCTACGGTGCGACCTTCCTGATCTTCATGGAATACTGCCGCAATGCGGTCCGCATGGCGGCGCTGATGAAGCAGCGTTCCATCTTTGTCTTCACCCACGACTCCATTGGCCTGGGTGAGGACGGCCCCACGCACCAGCCGGTCGAACAGCTGGCCAGCCTGCGCACCACCCCGAACATGAGCACCTGGCGTCCGGCCGACACCGTGGAATCTGCGGTGGCCTGGAAGGCAGCCCTTGAGCGCAATGACGGCCCGACTGCGATGGTGTTCTCCCGCCAGGGCCTGCCGGCCCAGGCGCGTGATGCCCAGCAACTGACCGATGTCGCCAAGGGCGGTTACGTGCTGTCCGACAGCGAAGGGACACCGGACCTGATCCTGATCGCCACCGGTTCGGAAGTGGCGCTGGCCCAGGATGCGGCCGGCAAACTGCGGGAGCAGGGCAAGAAGATCCGTGTAGTGTCCATGCCGTCCACCGATGTGTTCGAGGCCCAGAGTGCGGCCTACAGGCAGCAGGTGCTGCCGCTGGAAGTGACCAACCGCATTGCCATTGAGGCAGCCATTGCCGACTACTGGTACAAGTACGTTGGTCTGGACGGTCGCGTTATCGGCATGACCACTTTCGGCGAGTCTGCGCCAGCGGGCGAGCTGTTCAAGGAATTCGGCTTTACCGTCGATAACATCCTCGAGGTGGCCTCCGAACTTCTGGAAGCGTGATGACAGAGACCGCGCCGTTTCGCATAGCCATCAATGGGTACGGCCGGATCGGTCAGTGCGTGTTGCGGGCACTCTACGAAAACGGTTATCGCGATCACCTGCAGGTGGTCGCGATCAATGAGCTGTCAGATATCGACACCATTGCCCACCTGACGCGCTATGACTCCACCCATGGCCGGTTTCAGGGGACCATTGACGTTGAAGACAGCGATCTTATCGTGAACGGCGACCGGATCCGGATTCTGAATCATCCGGACCCGGCTGACCTGCCGTGGCGTCTGCTGGACGTGGACCTGGTGCTGGAGTGCTCGGGTGCCTTCTCCGATCGGGAGACGGCCCAGAAGCACATCGATTCCGGGGCCGGGCACCTGCTGTTCTCCCAACCGGCCGAATCCGATGTGGACCGCACAGTGGTCTTTGGCATCAACGACGGCGAACTGACCGGCAACGACCTGATTGTTGCTGCCGGTTCCTGCACAACCAACTGCCTGGTGCCGGTGATCAAGGTGCTGGACGATGCGCTGGGCGTAGAGTGGGGCACCACCACCACCATCCACGCCGCGATGAACGACCAGCCGGTAATTGACGCCTATCACCATCAGGATCTGCGCCGGACCCGCAGTGCCCTCCATAACATTGTCCCGGTTGAAACCGGTCTGGCACGCGGGATCGAGCGGCTCCTCCCCCGCATGGAAGGCCGTTTCAGCTCCGTGGCCATGCGGGTGCCAACCCTCAACGTGTCGGCAATCGACATGGTTGTTAATGTTCGCACCGCCACCTCGGTGGGAGCGGTTAACAAACTGTTAGAGGGCGCCGCAAACAGTGCTTTAAACGGTATCCTTGGCTACACCGATGAGTTGCTCGCCAGCTCCGACTTCAACCACGACTCCCATTCCGGGGTGGTCGACGGCGGCCAGACGCGGGTAACCGGGGGCAACCTGGTGAAAGTATTATGCTGGTTCGATAACGAGTGGGGTTTTGCGAACCGGATGCTTGATGTCAGCCGCTGTTGGCTGAGCAAGACTGACAACTGACTTTAAGACCAAATCAAGGGAACAAGAGTATGGCCATCAAAAAGATGACTGACCTGAACCTCGCCGGCAAGCGGGTATTGATCCGCGAAGATCTTAACGTGCCGGTCAAAGCCGGAAAGGTAACCAGCGATGCCCGCATCCGTGCCTCCCTGCCGACCATCAAGGCAGCGCGAGACGCCGGCGCCAAGGTCATGTTGATGTCCCATCTTGGCCGTCCGGAAGAAGGTGTCTACGACGAGGCTTCCTCCATGAAGCCGGTGGCCGAGCACCTGTCCGGCATGTTGGGCCAGGACGTCCGCCTGATCACGGACTACCTCGACG
This sequence comes from Marinobacter albus, assembly GCF_030238305.1. NCBI lineage: Bacteria > Pseudomonadati > Pseudomonadota > Gammaproteobacteria > Pseudomonadales > Marinobacteraceae > Marinobacter > Marinobacter albus. The sequence continues at coordinate 892,556 of NZ_JASSQD010000001.1, forward strand.
GCGTCGAGGTGGCTGACGGCGAAGTGGTGCTGTTCGAGAATGTGCGCTTTAACAAGGGTGAGAAGAAGGACAATGAAGAATTGTCCAGAAAGTACGCGGCCCTGTGTGACGTTTATGTCATGGACGCTTTTGGCACCGCCCATCGCGCCCAGGCCTCCACACACGGTGTGGCCCGGTTTGCCCCGGAAGCCTGTGCCGGTCCGTTGCTCGCCGCGGAACTGGAAGCCCTGGGTAAGGCGCTGGACAACCCGGCCAAGCCGGTGGTCGCCATCGTGGGCGGCTCCAAGGTGTCCACCAAGCTGGACGTGTTGAACGCGCTTGAAAAGGTCTGTGACCAGATCATTGTGGGCGGCGGCATTGCCAATACGTTCCTGGCCGCTGCCGGCCATCCGGTGGGCAAGTCGCTGTGTGAGCACGACCTGGTGGACACGGCCAAGGACATCGCTGCCCGAGTGGAAATCCCGCTGCCGGTGGACGTTGTGGTCGCCAGTGAGTTTGCCGAGACGGCCACCGCCACTACCAAGAACATCGCGGATGTGTCCGCCGACGACATGATCCTGGACGTCGGCCCGGAAACCGCGGGCAAGTTCGCGGATCTGCTCAAGAACGCCAGGACCATCCTCTGGAACGGTCCGGTTGGCGTGTTCGAGTTTGACCAGTTCGGCAACGGCACCAAGGCGCTGGCCGAAGCCATTGCCGAGAGCAATGCCTTCTCCCTGGCCGGCGGCGGAGACACGGTTGCCGCCGTTGACAAATACGGCGTAGCTGACAAGATTTCGTACATTTCCACCGGTGGTGGCGCCTTCCTGGAGTTTGTGGAAGGGAAGACCCTGCCCGCAGTTGCAGTATTGGAAGAACGCGGAGCCTAACAGCCGACGCCAGCGGCAGACGCCATCGTCTGCAAAGATTTCAATCGACTAATCAACGTCTAAACGAAGGAGACGACCCATGGCCCTGATTTCGATGCGGCAACTTCTGGATCACGCCGCCGAGCACGGTTACGGTGTGCCAGCCTTTAACGTGAACAACCTGGAACAGATGCGCGCCATCATGGAAGCCGCCGACAAGACCGATTCCCCGGTCATTGTTCAGGCCTCTGCCGGTGCCCGCAAATACGCCGGTGCGCCGTTCCTGCGACACCTGATCCTCGCGGCCATTGAGGAATTCCCCCACATTCCGGTGGTTATGCACCAGGATCATGGCACCAGCCCGTCGGTGTGCCAGCGTTCCATCCAGCTGGGCTTCAGCTCCGTGATGATGGACGGCTCCCTCGGTGAAGACGGCAAAACGCCGACCGAGTACGACTACAACGTCGACGTGACCCGTCGTACCGTGGAGATGGCGCACGCCTGCGGCGTTTCCGTGGAAGGCGAGCTGGGTTGCCTGGGCTCCCTGGAAACCGGCCAGGCCGGTGAAGAAGACGGCATCGGCGCTGAAGGTACCCTGGACCACAGCCAGATGCTGACCGATCCGGAAGAGGCGGCCGACTTCGTACAGAAAACCCACGTCGATGCCCTCGCCATCGCCATCGGCACCAGCCACGGGGCTTACAAGTTCACCCGTCCGCCGACCGGCGATATCCTGGCCATTGACCAGATCAAGGCCATCCACGCCCGGATCCCGGACACCCACCTGGTTATGCACGGTTCCAGCTCCGTGCCCCAGGATTGGCTGAAGATCATCAACGAGTTCGGTGGTGAGATTCCCGAGACCTACGGCGTTCCGGTTGAAGAAATCGTCGAGGGCATCAGGCACGGCGTTCGCAAGGTCAACATCGACACCGACCTGCGCCTGGCCAGCACCGGTGCGGTTCGCCGTTTCCTGGCGGAGAACCCCGCCGAATTCGACCCGCGCAAATTCCTGAAGGCCACCATGAAGGCGATGACGGACGTTTGTATTGACCGTTACGAAGCCTTCGGTACCGCCGGCAACGCCAGCAAGATCAAGCCGATCAACCTGGAGCAGATGTTCGAGCGGTATGCCTCCGGTGAGCTGGATCCGAAAGTGAAGTAAGTTCCTGTGCTACTGCCCCTTGACCTTTAGAGCTCGGGGGCAGAGCCCAGGAAGAACAACCGTTCAGAAAACGCCCATGAATACATCCCTGTAGGGCTTGGTCGCGCCATCCCTGGCGCTCCACATTTCTGAACGGTTGCTCCCCCTGCGCTCTCTGAGCCTGATCTCCCCGCGCCAAATGATCTGTCTCAACTGAAAACAACACGAGCCTTGTAATTTCCCGCACCTCATCAAATATAGTAACTAGTATCCGGACAATTCGACCGGAAACAGGAATCTGTGGTGAGGACACGAATGGACTTCAAAGACTATTACGCCGCCCTCGGTGTGAGCGAGTCTGCCTCCCCCGAGGACATCAAGAAGGCCTACCGAAAACTGGCCCGGAAATACCATCCGGATGTCAGCAAGGAAACCGGCGCTGACGAAAAGTTCAAGGACGTCGGCGAGGCCTACGAGGTGCTTAAAGATCCCGAAAAACGGGCCGAATACGATCAGTTGCGCAAATATGGTGCCCGAGGGGACGGCTCGTTTGAGCCGCCACCTGGCTGGCAGAGTGCGTCCGGCTTTGGTGGCGGTGGCTATACTGACGCCGACGCCCGGCAGTTCAGTGATTTTTTCGAGGAAATCTTTGGTGGCGGCGCACACGCAGGGGGCTTTTCCCGGGGTGGATTCGGTGCAACCGGCAGGGCGGGAGGATTCCGCCAGAACATGCGTATCCGGGGTGAGGATGTCCACGCCAGGCTTGCGTTGTTTCTGGAGGAAGTTTTTCACGGATGCGAGAAACAGGTCTCGTTTACCGTGCACGAGCCGGACGAGCACGGCCGCATGATGCCGCGGCAGAAGACCCTGAAGGTAAAAATCCCGGCCGGGATGCGGGAGGGTCAGCATTTGCGCCTGAAAGGTCAGGGCTCGCCAGGCAGTGGCGGCGGCGACGCCGGTGATCTGCTACTGGAAATTGAACTGGCGCCGCATCCGACCTTCGCGGTAGAAGGTCGGGACGTCCTGGTTACGGTCCCCATTGCGCCCTGGGAGGCCGCGCTGGGGGCCAATGTCACGGTGCCGACAGTGGGTTCCCGGGTCAATGTGAAAGTGCCCAAGGGGTCGTCCAGTGGCCGGAAACTGAGACTGAAAGGCAAGGGTTTTCCGGGCAAGCACCCGGGCGACCAGATCGTGGTTCTCCAGATTGTGATGCCGGAGCACCATGCCCCGGAAGCCGAAAAACTCTACAAGCAATTGGCGGAGGCAGAAAGGAATTTCAACCCACGCAGTAAGCTGCACGTGTAATCATGGAGTAACGGCATGAGCAGGAACAACGAGACGCTGACGGTCGAGATTGTTGAGCCTCAGGCAACCTTCACGCTGCGCGAAATTTGCGAGCGAGGCGATTGCCACGCGGAACTGGTGTTGAAGATGGTGAGCTACGGGATTATCGAGCCCGTTGGAGCCCTCACGCAGGAGCAGGATCGACAGTGGGAATTCGATCTTGCTGCACTTCTGCGTCTTCAAAAGGCCATGCGGCTGCAGCGGGACCTGAAAATGAACCTGCCGGGATTGGCCATGTCACTGGAGCTCCTCGATGAAGTGGAGACCATGCGCCGGGAAATCGGCCGCCTTCGGCAGCAGTTGGGTCAGCTCTCACCGGATCAGGACAGCGACTGATCGTAAAGCCTGTTGTTGTTTACTTGCCGCTGGAGAGTTTCTCGATTTCCGCGTAGATCTTTTCGGCCTCCTCCATAAGCGTGCCGTGGGTGCGCAGGTCTCCGTTGCGTTGGGCATGCAGCGCCTTCTCGAGTTTGTCCTCGTAAGCTTTCTGCAGTTTTTTCTTTGGATCGCCTTTCAAAAATCCGAGCATGGTCGTGCTCCTTCCTTCGAGTGTTTTCAAGAGTACGGGGTGGCTGTTTAAAAGTTCACTCAACCCCGGGTTCCGGCTCCCTCACGGGAATCCGCACTGAAATAACTGCAACAAAATCCTACATAAAAACGCTCCCCTATGGTCCGGGTTTTGCTGAAACTATGCGAGATAAACCGCACGGGACGCTGGAAATAAACGCGAAGGATGCTGCAGTACCCACGTTGACGGAGTCCTTATGACCCCTCGATTTTTGAAACAGCTGGCCACAAGTCGGCTGCTAAGACCTGTTTTCCTGATACTGGTGATCGCCGGTCTGGCTCAGGTGGTGGTCAGTCAGTGGCTGATTTCAAACCAGGTTGAGCGCCTGGTGGCGACTGCCGGATCCGCTCTTGAGTCCAGCAGCAGTGAAGTCAGTCGGTCCTTCGGTGAAACCCGTGAAGATGTCCGGGGGCGCCTGCAGATCATGCGCGAGAAGACCATCGACGAACTGGCCAGCGAACTGACCCGGCAGCAGACGGACCAGCAGGAGCGCGTGGCCAGCAATGTTCGTTCCGCGGTGATGGCGGAGGCCCAGGGGCTGGCCAACGTGCTGGCGGCGGTTGCGGCCCCCCTGATCTGGGACCGGGACATTCCCCGCCTGACCGATCTCGTGGAACTGGCGGATGCCAGGGAGTCGGTGCTGTTTGCCATTTATTACGACCAGTACGGCGAACGCATGACCCGGTACGTGGATCGGACAGACGATCGGGTGCGCACCCTGATGGAGCAGGGAGAGGGCCGGGGTGCCGCAAACCGGGTTCTCGATGCGGCCAGCCGCGACCCCAACGTGGTCATCATTACCGCCGATATCAAGCCTCAGGGCTCGGCCATCGGCCAGCTCAAGCTGGGCTTGTCGCTCGAAGGCATCAATCGTGATCTGGCCCAGCTGGAGGAGGAGTTCAGCGCCACCATCTCGGGCAGCATAGAGGCGTCACGCCAGACCCTGCAGGCAGAAACGGAACAGGTGAACCAGCGGCTTCAGCAACAGCTGGCCGGCATGGGCGCCGATACCCAGGCGCGAATTCAGAACACCGTGGATTCCCTGAATCGTGAAGCCTCCAGCCTGGCGGCCAATCTTTCGATTCTGGCCATTGGTTCGGTGCTGGTGCTGATTATCCTGGTTGCGGCGGTGCTCGGGGGCGGCCTGTTGCCCCGGGTTCTGCGGCTGAGCTCGGCGATCTGGGGCATTGCGGACGGTGAGGCCGATCTGACCCGACGGGTGTCCCTGAAAGGCCGGGATGAGCTGACCGAAATGGCGCGGGGCATGAACCAGTTCATCGCACGGATCCAGGAGCTGGTTTCGGATGTGAAAGCCTCCGCCGAATCCGCTGCCGGGCAGGCACGGGAGCAGGGCGATATCAGCCGTGAGGCAGTATCGGCAGTAAACCATCAGCAGCGAGAGGTCGCCGACGTTTCCGAGACCATGGCCGCCATGTCGCGGAGCATCGCCGAGGTGGCCGACAGCATTCAGGAAGTGGCCGGATCGGTGCAGACCATTGGTGCGGAGAGTGAGGCCACCGCTGGAATTTCCCGGGACGTCCGGGAGCGGCTTGACGGCGTGGTGCGCAATGTTGAGTCGGCGGTAGCGGCGGTCAATGAGCTCAACCACCAGAGCACGGAAATCAATTCGGTGCTTTCGGTGATCGGTGCCATTGCGGAGCAGACAAACCTGCTGGCCCTGAATGCGGCTATTGAGGCCGCGCGGGCGGGCGAGTCTGGCCGGGGATTCGCGGTCGTCGCCGATGAGGTCCGGACACTGGCCAGCCGAACCCAGGAATCCACCACCGAGATCCAGACGATCATCGAGCGCCTCCAGCAGGGCAGTCGCCAGGCGGTGTCGGTCATAGACCGGGTGTCGGGTCAGGTGGCCGAGTCTTCAACAGAGTTCCGCAAGGCGGATGAGCACTTCGAACAGATTAACCAGTTGCTTGGCAGTCTGCAGGAGCGGGCGCTGACTATCTCTTCGGTAGCCGAGGAGGAGGGGCAGCATGCCGGCAAGGTCAGTGTCAGTGTTGAGGACATTGCCCGCTCGTCGGAAACCACTGTCGAGGCCATCCACCGCTCGGACAATGCCAGCCGCCGGATCGGCGAACTGCTGACGGCGCTTCAGGCCAAGGCGTCACAGTTCCGCGTGTAACGGCATCGGGGCAGCCTTTGCCGGGTCAGGCTGCCCGTCTCATCAACCGCAGAGCCGGGCCCGGGCGGCATCGTATTCCGATTTGAGTCGGCTCACCAGTGCCTGCACGCTGAGCACGTCATGGATCTGACTGACACCCTGGCCGGCTGACCACACGGTCTTCCAGGCTTTTGCCTCATCGTCCACCGGTTTCAGCTTCTCACCGTAATCAATGTCCCCGGCCTGGTTGAGTTTGTCCATCGGATAGCCGGCGGCCTCGAGGCTCTGGCGCATGAAGCTGGCGGGCACGCCCGAAACGGCGGGCGTGTGGATGATGTCCGCCGACACCGCCTCAATAATCATGTTGCGGTAGGCCTCCTCGGCCTGGGATTCCACGGTATTGATAAAGCGGGTGCCCAGGTAGGCCAGGTCCGCGCCCATGGCCTCGGCTGCCAGCAGGTCCTGCCCGTGTGAAAGGCCACCGGCGAGCAGCACCGTGCCGTCAAAGACCTCGCGGATCTCGTGCACCAGGACAACCGGGTTGATGGTGCCGGCGTGTCCACCGGCGCCTGCGGCCACCGCGATGATGCCGTCGACACCCGCCTCGGCGGCCTTGCGCGCGTGCTTCTGGTTGGTGACGTCGTGAAATACCGCGCCACCGTAACCGTGCACCGCGTCGACGACCTGGCTTGCTGCGCCCAGAGACGTGATGACAATGGGCACTCGATGTTTGACGCAAAGTTCCAGGTCCGACTGCCAGCGCGGGTTGGTGCGATGGACAATCAGATTGACCGCATAGGGAGCCACCGGGGCTCCGGGGTTCTGCTGCCGGAAGCGGTCAAGCTCGGAGTTCATTTGTTCGAGCCAGGCTTCAAACCCTTCGCTGGTGCGCTGGTTCAAAGCGGGAAAACTGCCCACCACCCCCTCCTTGCAGCACGCCAGGGCCAGTTCCGGGCCGGAGATCAGGAACATGGGCGCCGCCACCAGAGGCAGGGTCAGGTTGCCGGAGAGGGATGCTGGTAAGGCCATGAGTTTTCCTTAATTTTTGTTGGAACTTATATAGGTTATAAAGGATCTTAGCCTGCCGGGGTGGTCCTGAATACGGTCGCTGCCCCGGGAATGCGTGGAAAATACTACCAACAATAAGGAGCCCGCAATGGGTGAAGCAAAACGTCGCCGGGAAACCGGAGCCCCAGCGCCACAGAAAACCGGCAATAAGCCCCTGTATATCGGCGTGGCGGTATTGGTCTTGGCCGCTGTTGCCATCGGTCTGTTTTTCCTGACCGCCAAACCGAAGCCCTCTTCGAGTGAGCTGCCTGTTGCCGCGTCCAACGCCGATCCGTTTCCGGCCGAACTGGACCGGTATGGCGTGTCGGTGGGGCCCGCTGATGCCCCGGTTGTGGTGCGTGAGTTCGCAGACTACCAGTGCCCGGCCTGTGGCCGCTTCTCTGACGCCAGCCAGAAGCTGAAAGCACAGTATGTTGAAGCCGGAAAAGTCCGCTTTGTCTATTTCGACTTGCCGCTGCAGCAGCACCAGAATGCCATGCCGGCCGCCCAGGCAGCCCGCTGTGCCGGTGATCAGGATGCCTACTGGGACATGCATGACCAGCTTTTCGCGGCCCAGTCCGAATGGAGCAGCTCCGACGATCCGGTTGCCACGTTCACCCGTTATGCCGGGGAGCTGGGCCTGGAGGAACGGCGGTTTCGCCGGTGTATGACCACGGAGCTGCATCGTGAAGCCGTGGAAGAAAGCCGTCGTGTGGCCATGCAGTTGCGGGTTGCCAGTACGCCAACGGTGCTGGTGGACAATATCCGGCTGCCCCGTCCCGGATGGGGCCAGCTGTCCGCCGTGGTGGAACGGGAACTCGCCAACACGACCGAGTGACCGGAGGGTTTCGGCCAGTCCGCACTTGATCCCGGGCCAGAGTTGGTGAAAAATTGCGCCCTCTCTGGCCTTAGCCTTTGAATGAAACCAAAGCCATGCTCCGGATTTACGGTCCGGCCCGCAGGAGAAAACATGAGCAATGATGTAGTTGTCTGCGCGCTCTACAAGTTCGCAGTTCTGAATGATTACCAGTCCCTTCGCCAGCCGTTGCTGGACACCATGTTGGCCAACGAGGTCCATGGCACCCTGTTGCTGGCGCGCGAGGGCATTAATGGCACCATCGCCGGCAGCCGCGAAGGTATCGATGCGGTCAAGGCGTGGATCGACCGTGATCAGCGTTTCGATGGAATTGACTACAAGGAATCGTTTGTGGACATCCAGCCGTTCAAGCGCACCAAAGTGAAGCTCAAGAAAGAGATTGTCACCATGGGCGTGGACGGGATCGATCCGAAGCGCATTGTTGGCACCTACGTGGATGCCCGGGAGTGGAATGACCTGATCTCCGATCCGGAGGTGGTGCTGGTGGACACCCGAAACCAGTACGAAGTGGAAATCGGCACCTTCGAGAATGCCCTGAACCCGTCAACGGACACCTTCCGGGAATTTCCGGACTACGTGAAGGAGAATCTCGATCCCTCGAAACACAGGAAGGTCGCCATGTTCTGCACCGGCGGTATTCGATGCGAGAAATCGACGGCCTATCTGAAAGAGCAGGGCTTCGAGGAGGTCTACCACCTCAAGGGGGGCATTCTGAAATATCTCGAGGAAGTGCCGGAGGAGCAGAGCCTGTGGCACGGGGAATGCTTTGTCTTTGATGACCGGGTCACGGTGAACCACCGTCTTGAACGGGGCGACTACGACCAGTGCCATGCCTGCCGGCGCCCGATTACCGAGGACGACAAACAGCGCCCTGAATACGAGCAGGGCGTGAGCTGCCACCAGTGCATCGACTCGTTGACCGAGGAGCAGAAAGCGCGGTTTGCGGAACGTGAACGACAGATGCGGCTGGCGGAGCAACGGGGTGAAGCCCACGTGGGTGGCGATGCCGCTCGCATCATCGCCGAACGAAAGGCTCTGAAAAGAGCGGAACGCGAACGTCAGGCGCGAAAAAGTCTGGCTGGCGAAAAGCATCGTAAATCCGCGGGAGCCTGAACCGACAAACCAGGAGCACTTCATGGAACTCAAGAACGCGGTCGCGATTGCCCTTATCGGAGCTGCTCCACTTGCCCAGGCTCAGGACCGGGGCGACGTCAACTCTGAGTTCGAGATTGGAATCCTGGTGACATCAGGCAATACCGAGGAAAGCAACCTGAATGGCCGGCTGGCCATTGGTAATGAATTTCCGCGCTGGCGTAACATGGCCGAGTTCAGTGCCAGGCACACCGAGTCGGAGGACGAAACCACGGCCGAGCAATACCAGGCCGAGGGCGAGACCAACTACAAGTTCGACGAGCGCCAGTACTGGTTCCTTCGGGGCGCCTGGGAGGATGATCGCTTTTCCGGTTATGACTTCGAGTCGTCGGTCACCGCAGGTTACGGTAATCGCCTGTGGGAGTCTGGTGATCAGTCATTCTGGAGCGTCTCCACGGGTCTGGGTTACCGGTACAATCGACTGGATGAACCCGATGAGAACGGCGAAAACGCCGAGGATTCCGCAATCGCCCGATTCGCCACCCAGTTTGATTACGCGATCTCCGACCGCGCCCTGTTTCGTCAGAAGCTGAGCACAGAAGTAGGCCTGGAGGAAAACAATACCATCAGTGAATCGGAAACCGCGTTGCAGGCGACCGTGGTCGGTAACCTGTCGATGAAAGCCGCGTTCCGGGTCAAACACGTCTCAGACCCGCCTGAAGGAAAAGAGCGCACGGATACTGAAACCGCCCTGACCCTGCTCTACACCTTCTGATCAGACGTTGTTCCGCAACCCCAGTTCATCCGGGTAGGGAGTGAGGTAGTGCTGGACGGTCAGGTAATCCACCGGCTCCCTGCGTTGCGCCATGCGCAGCAGGGTCATGGGCACAACGAGCGGCACCTCGCCGCGGCGGTAGGCTTCCATTTGTTCCAGCAGCACTTTCCGGTCTTCATCCCCCATGGAGTCCCGGAGGTAGCCCATCAGATGCTGCATGGCGTTCATGTGTGAACCCCGGCTGACCTTCTGGCTCATGGCCTCCATAAACAGGTGAATGTACCGGTCGGCAAGGACGTCCAGAGGCTCCGACTTCAGGTCGCCCAGCATGGGGCCGAGCTGGCGGTAGATCTTTTCCGAGTGCGCCAGCAGCTGGAATTTGTGGCGGGTGTGGAATTCGATCAGAGCCTTCGCACTCAGGTTCTCCCCGGCCACATTCTGCATCCAGTCGTCGTAGGCGAAGACCCGTTCGATAAAGTTTTCCCGGATCAGGTCATCGTTGAGCCGGCCCTCCTCTTCCACCGGCATCAGCGGATAGGTGCGGATCAAGGCTTCGGCGAACATGCCCCGGCCGTCCCGGCGCGTCACCTGGCCACCCTCATTGTGGACCTTGATCCGTTCCATACCGCAGCTGGGGGATTTCGCCATCAGGATGTAACCGCGCAGGTTGGCAAGCGTGGGCATTACCGCATCAATGAAGCTCTGCATGGCGTCGGTGTGATCATTCTCGCCCTTGGTTTCGATCAGCCGCAATCCTTCGGGGTATTCCCTCAGATGGATGGCCGGGCGAGGCACTCCCAGGCCGGCCTCGAGCTCGGGACAGATCGAACGGAACTCGAAATGCCTGGACAGGACCTGGGTGCAGTAGCGGGAGTGTTTGTGTCCGCCATCATGACGGACCTCCTTGCCAAGAAGGCAGGTACTGATACCGACGGGAATCTCGCTCACGTAACCTCTCCGATCAATAAAAGGGTCTCTGTAATACGTGATTTCAGTCTAAACCGATCAAGTAGAGAAGGTGAAACCGATCAGTGCACCCGGTGCCGTTTTTTCTTCTTCGCCTCGAGGGCGAGACAGTTGGCATAGATACCTCGAACGTCCCGGGCGAACTGCTCCACAGAGTAATCTCCTGCGAATTCGAGAGCCTGGGCAGCGAGCTCCCAACGGAGCTCGTCGTCCTCGAGCAGCCGCTTCACCTCGTGAACCCACAGGTCCTGATTTTCAGGCGTCTTGAAGCCGTTAAATCCCTGCCGGACCACGTCTTCAATGCCGCTGGACCGCACCGCAACCACGGGCAGGCCGGCGGCCATGGCTTCCAGGATGACCATGCCCTGGGTTTCCGATTTCGAGGCAAACAGGAAGGCATCCCCCAGGTGGTACCAGGTGCTCATGTCTTCGGGCGGGACGGCGCCAACGAGGGTGAAATGCCGTTGCAGGTCCAGCTCCTCGATTTTCTGTTGCAGTCGGTCACGCTGGTGTCCGTCACCGATCATCAGGAACCGGAAGGGGACGCTGGTTTCCCGGCGCAGGGCGTCGATTGCCTCGATCATGAAGTCGATGTTCTTCTCATTCGAGAGTCGGGAAACGCTGATGAACACCTTCTCGTCATCCAGCTCCAGTGTTTCCCGCAAGTTCTGGATGTCCTCCTCGCGAACCTCCTGAAAGCGCTGGAATTCGATGCCCGTGGGCTGGACGTACGTGGGGGTCTTCACACCAATCATGCGCAGGTACTCTTCCGTTGAGTAGGTGGGCACGATCACCGCGTCACACTTGTTGGCGAAGTGCTTGATCAGGGCGTGGGAAATCAGGTTGCGGAACAGCATGCCGGGCAGGGGCACGAAGTGGGCATAGTGTTCGAGCCGGGTGTGATATGTGTAGATGGACGGAACCTTCAACGTCCGTGCCAGGAACAATCCCAGGGATCCCAGCCAGAAGGGATGGTGCAGGTGGATGATGTCCGGGCGGAAGGCTTTGACACCCTTGCGAATGCGAGCCAGGAATATATTCGCCAGACGGAATTCCCCTTTCTCGCCCATGGCCAGCAGGGAGGGTACCCGCAGAACCTGCTCCTCGTTCTCAGGCTGATCCTTGTACCGGGGAGCAACGATGAGGAGCTTGTCGCCCAGCTTTTCCAGGCCCCGGCGCAGGCGCTCGATGGAAATGGGCACGCCGCCGATGAACGGCAGATAGTTGTTGGTGAACATGGCGACGCGAAGCGGCTTTTCCAGCCAGGGCGACGGATCCAGGTCGTAGTCCGGGTAGTAGTCCTTGGCGACGAAAATCGTGGTGTAGAGCTTGATGGTGATGGCCACGAACACGGCGAGGATCAGGATGAAGTTCAGGTAGCCGGAATAGATCAGGGAGTAAATAAAGAACCACAGGCTCTCCAGCTGTTTCAGAACCGGATGCTGGCCGACTTTCAGCCGTTCCAGGGAATGGCTGATTTCGCCGTCTGCCCCAACGCTGACCTGCACGAAGTGGTAGAAGCTGGTCTCGTTGTTAAGGACCAGGCCGCCGGCGCCACCGGTGGTGATGAAGGTGGTCTCGCCTTTTACGGCTTCCGAATAGAGCGACAGGTTGGCCGAGAACACCAGATCAATGTCGTGCCGCTGGATCTCCTGCAGCAGCGCACTCCGGAATTCCGGGGGTTGCAGGTAATCCTCACGCTGATCGAAAGGCGCATTCTTCTCCGGCTCCAGGGGCGGATGGCCGATGAACAGGATACGGGCTTTCGAGTTGTCCTGGGCCAGCAAGTCATTGAGCCAGCGAATCTGCCACTGCCAGGGCGTCTTGCCGGTGCTGTCCAGAAAGATCAGCCGGCTGCTGCCAGCCTGGATGCTGAAAAAATGCGGGCCAAAATGGTCGTAGAACCGAAAACTGCCGAAGTCCTCGTATTCGTGGGCGCCAAAGGTCAGCAGGTATGGAATCTTGAGGTGTCCCAGGCTGCCATAGAGCGCCCGGTACTTGTCCTCGCTGCCGCCACTGACGGCGTTGCCCGCGGACACCATGAAATCAAGCCCGGAGCTGTTCAACTCGGGAATGATGCGTTCCTCGAAGATGCCGATGGAATTATTGATGTTACCGACCACGGCAAAGCTGACCGGGAGGTCCGGGGTGGTGGTTTTCTGGATACGCTCCACCTGCTCGGTATGGAGGCCCTTGAAGTCCTTCATGAACAGGTTGAGATAGGCTTTGTAGCCCACCAGCAGGATCACAATAACCAGGCACAGGTAGAACAGCAGTTTCAAAGGGTTTCGGAGGATCATTCCGGGTTCTCGCGGTCTTTTATCAGTTCCCTCTGCAACACGATCAGCCCGATGATCATGCCCAGGTATATGGTCAGCAGGCGCCAGCTAACGGTCACCAGCACCAGATGGTTGCCCGACAGAATATCGCGAAAGAAGCTCCCGAATACACCTTCGGAGATGCCCGAGGCGCCAGGGGTGGGCGAGAAATACATGATGAACGTGGTCACTACCAGCAGTCCCAGGGTTACCAGGTAGTCCACCTGATACCCGAGGCTGTGAATCAGCAGCGCCGGAAAGCTGAACAGGCTGAGCAGGAACAGGGCGGTGAAGAGCACCGACAGAAGCACGTACTTCGGCTTGCCCTTGATGTAATCACCGAAACTGTCCGAGAACCGGAGCATTTCCCGCCGGGCCTTGAACTGCCAGCGCCGGTGCCGCTCTTCGCTGATCAGGTGGAGGTGGCGAAGCGTCACCAGCAGCCGGGTCAGTGGCACGATCAGCCAGTGGGTTCGAAACAACAGGATGGCAAAGAACCCAAGGTAGAGAAAAATGAACACCGCGAGTGCAACACCAATGTTGCCGGTGATGGTGTGGTCCTTCAGCGCCCTCAGGGTCAGCAGGAAAACCGGTGTCAGTGTGAAGATAAACAGCACGGCCAGGACTGTGCGAATCGTCGTGGCCGCCGTGGCCCGCCCCATGGGCACGCCGTGCCGGTGCAGGTACCAGATCTGGGCGAAGCCGCCCCCGGTCGCCATGGGCGTCACGTTGGAGAAGAACAGGTTGATGAACACCAGTCTGAACATCACCTTGAACGGCAGCCGGTGCCCGAGGGCGCGCAGGGTATAGTGCAAACGCAGGCCATCGGAGAGGAAATAGACCAGCAGCAGAAGCCCCGCCATCAGCAGCGTTGAGGGCGCAACCAGTCTCGGGTCGAAGGTGATACTGCGTCCGGCAAACTGATCGTAGACCGTGTACAGGCCGGCCGCGGTCATGCCGATAAAAATCAGGCTGAAGACGGTGAGTCGTCGCCAGGACGTCCGTTTCGGGTAATCGCTTTCGGTGAAGTCGGTCATGGGCTGCCCGTCAGGTTGAGACGGGCAGTTTACAGGAGGTTATGCGCTGGTTGTCCAGTCGGGGGTCAGTGGCCATACACCATCATTGTGGTGTCGGTGATGGCAAAGTCGGTGAACTGCACGCTGCCTATGCTGTTGGGTCCGATCCGGAACGTGGGCATGTCGATGTCCGCGCGGAACTCGACATCGTGCACCGACAGACCTTCCTTGCCGGAGGCCGCGCTGGTTCCCCGGGACAGTTTGGCGGTGGCGCTGGCCATGCCGAAATGGCCGAGGGTGTCGTTCCCGCGCCGGTTGTGAATCTGGAGCCCCTCAATGCCGACGGCGGCGAAGTTGAAAACCAGAATCAGGTCGGCCGCGTCCCAGTCCAGGCTGCCGTTGGTGATTTCGAAATGGGTGTCCAGCTGCAGCTCCGATCCGGACACGGTATTGCCGTTGGCCAGGGTGCGCGTGTTGGTGCCGCCGTTGCGGATCACCAGATCGGTCGGGCCGACGTAGCCCTGCAGCAATACATTGGAAAAGAGGTTGGTGGTGCCTTCACTGCCGCTGGTCGTGAGGCTGTCGACAGCCAGCTCGAAGTCCACGGCCCTCAGGTAGTCGTCCAGTACCGTCGGGTCGCCGTAGTCAGTCGCGCCCAGGTGGATTACCAGGTCACCGCTGTTGAACTGTTTGCCGAATTCGCCTGCAACGCTGTATTTGGCGAGGGCATCGGCGACATCAGCGTTGCCGGTGCTCAGCAGCCCGGCATCGGCCCGCCGTGCGATCTCCGAGAATCCGTGCTCCAGCACTTCGTCCTGGCCGGCGATATCGATGGTCACCTTCATGTTGTCCAGAACCGTGTCGTTCTGGCCGGAAAGTCGGAGACCGTTCACGTTGATCGAGCCTTCGTCGATCCAGCTCAACCGATCAACCGAGACCTTGGTTTCCATCTCGATCGTCACACCTGCCTGGCCGGTGACACCGGCAAGGGCACTGTCATCCATCGATCTGAATTCGGCCATGGCCGGCAAGGGCAGGGGAAGCGCGATCAACAGGGCGGCCAGGTGACACGATGGACGGTGTCGTCGAGCGGGTGATGCACAGCTGGAACAGGCGTGTGACAGAGTCATGGTGGCCCCAAAATCCATTTTCGGTGTTTGTTGTTGTGTACGAGGAAAGCCTACCAATGCTTTCCGGGCCGCAGGACAGCACAACCAATGCAGCGGACATTCGGTTTTGTTACACGTTGTTACGATAGGCGGGATGGTGCCACAGGTCTGTGAGCTGAATCACAACCTCAGGGGCCTTGTCCTATGAGGTCAACGCTTGCTGGATCAGTAACTTCTGGTGCTCCGCGAAGTCGCGGATCAGCGCCTGGGCCTTGGCGCTATCCCGGGAAAGAACCGCCTGAGGCAGGTGGGTAAAGAACTTGCTGGTCTGGTTCAGACCCTTGCGGTAACGATCCGCGCTCAGATAGTAGGCCCGGCTGACGGCGGGCTTGAAGTTGGAAAGGGCTTCGGTCAGGTACGGGTTGCCCACCACCTCGCAGCAGGCTTCCATGACCGCGAAGCTGGCTTCGACAATGGCGGTGATGTTCGCGGATGGTTGGTTCATCTGATCAACCACTTTAGCCACGGCATTGAGCAGTGGCTGCCGGTCCGGCTCCTGCCAGCGTTCACACAGCCGGGCCGCGAGCATCATCAGCAGGTGCATGTATACGTCATACAATTCCGAAGCGTGTTCGGCATCCAGGCGGGTTGCCGAGGCGCCCTTGCGTGGAGTGATGTCCACCAGATGCCAGCGTTCCAGCGTATACAGGGCCTCCTTCACCGAGGCCCGGCTAACCTTCAATTCCCCCGCCAGGGTCGCTTCCTGAATGCGTTCCCCCGGCCGGATCTGCCCGGTCATGATCCGCTCCGCCATGTAGTTGGCAATTTCTTCTGCCAGGGTGTTCGGCACCTGAAAATCCATAAGGGCTCTCTGAACAGGACGTAAAAGCCGGCTGGCCGCAGATAGAATCAGCCCGGCGCTGAAATCTGTGTGCATGAGTCTATCACAGCCATCCTGAGGGGGAGCCCCAACCCTTTGATCTCCGGGCGGCTTCCCGGTCGTGTTCAATATTTTCCCGGTAGGCATTGACGACTGCAATATTGTAGGACAATAATGCACAAAACAACAGGTGGCGATTCGTCACCCAGAGAATGCCGAAGGAGAGAGTCATGAATACCAGCCAGTTGTCGGTCAGCCGGGAGGCGACGCGCCGAAGAATCCTGCTGACCCTGAAGAAGTACAGCTACCTGATCGCCATGATCCCCCTGGCCCTGCCGCCCCTGTTGCTGGCCGCCGGTCATGCCACCGGCCTGGTTAACCTGTTTTCCTGGGGCGTTCCGGTGGTGGTGTTCGGCATCATTCCGATACTTGACATGCTGTTGGGCAAAGATGGCCTGAACCCCGATGAGGAAGCGGACGTGCCTCGCATGAACAGCGAATTCTTTTACCGGGTGATCACCCTGGGCTGGGTGGCAGGCTTCGGCATCCTGCTGGTGTGGAGCATGCTGGAACTCGCTTCGGGCACGTTCAATGCGGTCGGCGGACTTGGCTGGATAGTGTCCATTGGCATTGTGGGTGGCCTTGGTATCAACGTCGCCCACGAGCTGATCCACAAGGACGCAAAACTGGAAACCCGCGCCGGAGGCCTGTTGCTCTCGTTGGTGTGCTACGGCGGCTTCAAGGTGGAACATCTGCGTGGCCACCACGTGCATGTGTCCACGCCGGAAGACGCTTCATCATCCCGTTATAACCAGTCGCTGTACGAATTCCTGCCCCAGGCCTACGTCCGCAACTTCCTCAATGCCTGGAAACTGGAAGCCCAGCGCCTTGAGCGCAAGGGGCTGAAGGCCCTCAGCTGGCGCAATGAACTGGTCTGGTGGTACAGCATCAGCGCGCTGGCGCTCACCGCCTTTGCGATCGCCTTTGGCTGGCTGGGTGCCGCCTTCTTCCTGGGGCAGAGCTTTATTGCCTTCACCTTGTTGGAAATCGTCAACTACCTCGAACACTACGGTCTGCATCGCCGCAAGCTGGACAACGGCCGGTACGAACGCACCACCCCCGAACACAGCTGGAACAGCAACTACTTCCTGACCAACGTCTTCCTGTTCCACCTCCAGCGCCACAGCGATCACCACGCATACGCCAAACGCCGCTACCAGGTACTCAGGCACCACGAAATTGCCCCGCAGTTGCCGGCCGGCTATGCCGCAATGATTGTCGTCGCCATGTTTCCGTCGCTGTGGAAGCGGATCATGAATCCGCGGGTGGAGGCTTATTACCGGGGGGAGGAGCATCAGTTGGCTTCCTGATTTGGTCTTTGGCCTCCACTCGTTTGGTGGGGGAGGTGGTGATCGGGGGAATTTTTCTCCAGAAGAATCGCAAACTCGCTTCGCTCAGACAGCGATTTTCTTCCGAAAAACACCCCCGATCACCACTACCGAACCCGGTGGAAGTAAAAATAAAAATGTTACCGAACAAGGGAGGCAAGGGCATAGAAAACACGGGATAGAAGGTGCGTTCATGTGTTCCATGGTGTTTTACAACAGCTTGACGGCGGTGGTGTGGGGGTAGTTTCTGCAGGGAAAACCGGATGTCTGAGCGAAGCGGGTTGCGGTTTCCCGGAAGAAACTACCCCCACGCCCCCGCCCCCCCCCCCCCAGGCGCAAAAAAACTTCAGAGCGTCTCTGAAGAACCGCCGCTACAGCGGCCCTCCGGCCCCGCCGGTTCGTCTCTGTCCGCGGGGTCTTTTTTTATACCCTTGAAATCCCTTTGAAACGCACACAGGTATACTCTCTGAATTCTGCGAATAAAGAAGGGAAAAACATGCCCAAGCATTTTGAACACGCTGCCGGCCTTTACGAAGACCCCGTTCCCGAAACCGAAGGTTATGTCTTCAACCAGACCATGATGCGCATCAAGGATCCCGAGCGTTCCATGGATTTCTACACCCGTGTTTTGGGCATGCGCCTGGTTCGCAAGCTGGACTTCCCGGAAATGAAGTTCACGCTGTACTTCCTGGGCTATCTGGATGAACGCCACGCTCAGCAGGTCCCGACCGACGACGCCTACCGCACAACCTACACCTTTGGCCGGGAAGCCATGCTCGAACTGACCCATAACTGGGGCACCGAGGACGACAAGGATTTCGCTTACCACAATGGCAACGACGAGCCCCAGGGCTTCGGCCACATCGGCATCGCCGTGCCGGATGTGTATGCGGCCTGTGAGCGCTTCGAGAGGCTGGAGGTTGAGTTTGTGAAGAAGCCGGACGACGGCAAGATGAAAGGTCTGGCGTTTATCAAGGATCCGGACGGCTACTGGATTGAAATCCTGCAGCCGAACATGATGCAGAAGCAAAGCAACGGCAGCTGATTCGAGCTAGCTCGCGGTATCGGCGTCTGCGCCGGTACCGGCCTTCCCGCCATAACGAGAGGCCACGATCACCGCTGCCGTTAGGATCAGCGCGCCGGCGATGCCGATAGGCCCCAGAATCTCTCCGAGGAACGCCCAGGCCAACAGGGCCACGAACAGAGGCTCCAGTGTCACGATGATGCTGGACAATGTGGCCGGTGTGGTGCGCATGCCGGAAAAAAAGCTTACGTAACCAATGCAGGTCGGCACCACGCCGATGTAGGCCACCATCAGCCACTGCTGAATCCCCAGCGTTTCCAGCCCCGCAAAACCGCCGGACAGCCAGGCCACCGGCCCCAGGATCAGTGCGGCGGTAAAGAAACAGATAAAGGCGGTGGTGAACACCGGGGTCCCGGCTGAGTTGTAGCGGCTGGTGAGGGTGAATCCGGTGTAGACCACGGCGGCCAGCAAGGCCATCAGGATGCCCGCCAGGCGCAGGGTGCCGGTGGTGTCCATGTCGCTCAGCACCAGCATGGCGGTACCGAAGATGGCCGCAATGAGCGAGAGCACGGTCAGCAGGCCGGGTTTCTCGCCCAGCAGCGGAGCAGCCAGAATGGCCACCAGTACCGGCGGCAGACACAGGGCGATCAGGGTAGCGATACCGGCGCCTGTCAGGTCGACCGCGAGCAGGTAGCTGCCCTGGTAGAAAGCCTGGAACAGCCCGAGCGCCGCCAGGGGTAAAGCGGCTTTCAGCCCGAGGTGTCGCAGGGACGTGCCAGGCGACCGGGTGCCGGGGCTGGCACGTCTGAGCCGCCCCTGTTCCCGCCGCATCAGTAGCCAGAAGAACGGCAAGGCCACGACCAGGCGCAGGAAGCCCAGGGTAATGGCTTCAAGCTCGGTACCGGTAAACAGGAATTTCGCAACTATTCCCGTGGTCGCCCAGAGCAGGGCTGCCAGGGCGATCAGCAGGGCGCCTCGAATCATTCAATAATCAACACAATCAGCTCTTTGGGACCGTGAACGCCGTAAGCAAGGGTTTGCTCAATATCGGCAGTTTTGGAAGGGCCAGAGATTAGCAGGGCATTCGTCGGCATGCCAGCGGCCCAGTTCTGGGCCGTCATGGCGTCCCGGAACGTGGTGTAGAGTTCCGAGGCATAGAGCACCGCCACGTGTACCGGGGGCACCAGGCTCATCAGCCGTGGTTCGTCCGCCGTCGGCCACAGGATCAGCGAGCCGGTTTCGGCAATGCCGCCGCGGGTGGACGTAATACCGGCATCGACGTCGTTGAACAGGGCGGGCTGCCAGCTTTCGATGGGCTCATCGTAGATCAGGAGGTTCGGCAGGTCCTCTCGCTCGGCAACGGACCGGAGCTTGAGTCCGATTTCGTGCTCCCGCGGAATCAGCAGGTTGCGCACCCCCCGGGTGGAGAGGACTTCGGCCAGACGGTCGAGCCAGTTGTCATTGCTGCAGTGGTGGACTTCACCGTGCACCGATTCAATGGCTTTCTCGAACAGCGCGATGCGCTCCGACGTTGACCAGTCCGGCCGTTCAAGCACGGAAAAGTCACATTCGGGGGCCGTCAGTTCGCCGCCGCTGCGGTTGCGCAGGCGCTGGAGGATGGTTTCTCGGGAACTCACTGGCCGCGCTCCTTCATTCGTTCGTGGAGGGTTTTCGGGGCGAGCTTGGGCGCTGTTCGATATTGGGTCCAGCCGCCGATCTGCCCCGGCTGCAGTTTGCGGAAACGGGCCGCCATGTTGGTGCCGAAACGGTAGGCGCCGGGGTGTGCGTGCATCCAGCTCCAGCCCTTCCAGATCATGGCTTCCACCGCGCTGCGTTTGGCGCCATGGCCACGGACCTTGGCCGGGTGCAGCTTGTCGCCATCCACGGATTCCTGGCGCAGCCGCACCAGCAGGTCCGGAATCGGAATCTTCACCGGGCAGACTTCGCCGCAGGCGCCGCACAGGCTGGAAGCGCTGGGCAGATGCCGGCCCTCATCCAGGCCGATCAAATGCGGCATCAGGATCTTGCCAATCGGGCCCGGGTAGGTGGTGCCGTAAGTGTGGCCACCAACGCGGGTGTAGACCGGACAATGGTTCATGCAGGCGCCGCAGCGGATGCAGCGCAGGGTGTCGAGCAGCTCGTCGTCCTGGTAGATGGAGGAGCGGCCGTTATCGACCAGCACCAGGTGCACTTCTTCCGGGCCGTCCAGTTCGTCGGGCTTGCGCGGGCCGGAGATCATGTTGAAGTAGGTGGTGATGTGCTGGCCGGTGGCCGAACGGGTCAGCAGCGCCAGCAGGGCAGTTACGTCTTCCAGGTTGGGAACCACCTTCTCGATGCCGGTAACCGCAATGTGGCAGGGCGGCACGGTGGTGGTCATCCGGCCATTGCCCTCGTTTTCCACCAGGCAGAGGGTGCCGGTTTCCGCGACGGCGAAGTTCACGCCGGAAACACCCACGTCTGCGTTCATGAATTTTTCACGCAGTTGCAGGCGGGCGCTGGCGGTCAGGTATTCGACATCGTGGGACAGGTCGGTCCCGGTCTTCTCGTGCAGAAGCTTGGAGATTTCATCGGTGTTCTTGTGAATCGCCGGCATGATGATGTGCGAGGGCGTTTCGTCCGCCAGTTGCACAATGTATTCACCGAGGTCCGATTCCAGAGCTTCGATGCCCTGCTCCTCAAGGTAATGGTTCAGTTCCATTTCCTCGGACACCATGGATTTGCCCTTGATGACGGTCTTCGCGTCCCGCGCCTTGCAGATGTCCCGGACAATGCGGCAGGCTTCATCGCCATCCAGTGCCCAGTGCACCTTGACGCCGTTTTCAGTCAGCTTCTGCTCCAGCTGCTCCAGCAGGTCCGGCAGGTTGGCCAGTGCCCGCAGCCGGATGTTGGCGCCCAGATCCCGCAGGGTCTCCAGATCCCAGCCTTCGAAAGCGCTTTTGCGCTTGGTCATCAGCCCGTCCATCGCCTTCCGGAAGTTCCGGCGGATCTTCGGGTTGTGAATCGCCGCCTTGGCTCGCGGGTGGAATTCCTTCACATCAATGTGGTGGGGTGAGTGCTCGGCGGTCTCGCTCATGACTGATCCCCCTTCGTGCCGTTGGTGCGTTCCCACAGGAAGCTGAGAATGTGCTGACCCGTGATCGGCTTCCGGTTCTTCTCGGCGTAGCCGTCTATGTTCATCAGGCACCCGCAATCGGTGGTGACGAACGCCTTCGCGCCGGTGTCCACCAGCGTGTCCACCTTTTCACTCACCATGGCGCCGGAGATCTCCGGGTGGCGGATGGCGAAGGTACCGCCGAAACCGCAGCATTCCTCGGTCCGGACCTGCTCCACCAGGTTCACGTTGCTGAGTTGGCCCAGCAACTTGGGGCCCACCTCGGCCACGCCCATTTCGCGGCGCGCGGAACAGGAGGTGTGCATGGCAACGGTGGTGGGTTCACCCAGATCGTCCAGTTTGATGTGGCAGACGTTCAGCAGGAAATCCGTCAGTTCCCAGACCCGCCCGGCGACTTCGGCGGCTTTGACCTCGTGCCCGGTGTCCTTGAACAGGTCCGGGTAGTGCTTGCGCATCATGCCGCCGCAGGAGCCGGACGGCACCACGATGGGCCAGTCCTCGGGGAACAGATCCAGTTGCGCCATCGCCACCGCCCGGGCTTCATCGTGGTAGCCGGAGGTGTAGGCGGGCTGGCCACAGCAGGTCTGGTCCTGGGGAAAGATCACCTCAATGCCTTCCCGCTCCAGCAACTGAATGCCAGCCATACCCGCGTCCGGGTAGAACATATCCACCAGGCAGGTACCGAAGAAATAGACTTTGGAAGGTTTTGCAGGGTAAACCTTGATGGGATCAACCATGTGCCGACGCTCAACCGTTTTGGAATTATTACCACGTAATAATAGGGTGGCGATGGTCCTCTTGCTAGACGACTTTATGGGTACGGTCGGTTCAGCAATGCCCTCCGGATTCGAGCGGGCTGCAATCGCCCTGAAGCGGGCTCTGGAGCGACTCCTGGAGAGCTCGACCGGAATGCCCGGTGGCCAGCAGGACATGCAGTTTGGCAAAGGCGGCTTCCGGGGTCAGGTCTGCTCCCGGGATCACACCGATCCGGTCGAGTACCGCACCCGAAGCGTAGGTTTTCTGGGCCACGCGGCCTGCGGGGCATTGGCTCACATTGACAATCGCGATGCCCCGATCGATGGCCGCTGCAAGCACATTGATCAATGCGGTGTCAGCATCAGGAACATTGCCTGCGCCATAGGTGAGGATGATCAATCCCTTCAATTGGGGAAGAGCCAGTGCGGCGTCAACCAAAGCGGATGAGATGCCCGGAAAAAGGGTCAGAACCGCGACGGAGCGGTGGTCGAGCTCAGGGATCTGAACGTTTGGTTGACCCGCCGGAAGCAACAGGTCACGGCGCAGTTCGAGACCGATCCCGCATCGACCGAGCAACGGCGCGTTTGGGGAATCGAACGCATCCAGTTCACTGGTCTTTAGTTTTCTCGCCCGGTTCCCACGAATCAGTTTGCTCCGGAAACAGATGCAGACTTCAGACACATCGGCACAGGCTGCAAACACCAGCGAGTTGACCAGGTTTTCAATGGCATCGGTACGAGCCTGCTCAAGCGGAAGTTGAGAGCCGGTCAAGATCACTGGCTTGTCGCAACTGCCGAGCATGTACGACAGTGCCGAGGCAGTGGCCGCCATGGTGTCCGTACCATGGAGCAGGACAAACCCATCGTACTGATGCCAGTAGTCGACGAGGGTGCGGGCAATGATGGTCCAGTCCTCGGGCGTGATATTCGCGCTGTCGATAAGCCGCTCAAGCTCGACCACGTCGTAGTCGGGCAGGTCATCGAGCCTTTCTCGGAGGTAGCGTCCGAGGCGCGCGCCGAAATCAGCGCCGGGAACGTAAGCGCCCTGTGAGGCGACCATTCCAATTGTGCCGCCGGTGTACAGCACCAGAATCCGACGACTCACAGCCAGTCTCCCGCCGGCGCGAGCATGGATCTGGGAGAAAGCAGCCGGTCAAGGGCCTCGGCATCCAGCAGGCCTTCGTCCAGCACCAGCTCGCGCACGGTGGATCCGGTGTTGAGTGCTTTCGAGGCAATCCGGGTGGCGTTGGCGTAGCCGATCCTCGGAACGAGGGCCGTGACAATGCCAATGCTGTTGTCCAGGTGCCGCGCGCACTGCTCGGTGTTGGCGCGAATGCCCTGAATGCACCGGTCATCCAGCATGCTGCAGGCGGCCCCCAGCATTTTCATGGAATTGAGCAGGTTATAGACGATCATGGGTTCCATCGCATTCAACTGAAGCTGTCCGGCTTCCGCTGCGAGGGTAACGGCAAGGTCACTGGCAATGACCTGATAGGCGGTTTGATTTACCGCTTCGGGAATGACTGGATTGACTTTGCCGGGCATGATCGACGAGCCCGGTTGAACCGCCGGCAGGAGAATTTCCCCCAGGCCCGTCCGCGGACCAGACGACAGCAGTCTGAGATCATTGCACATTTTCCCCAGCTTGACCGCGAAGCGCTTTAGGATGCCCGAGAACAGCACAAAAGCACCCATGTCCGAAGACGCCTCCACCAGATTGCTCGCGGAGACGAGCGGCTTTCCGGAGATTTGGGCCAGGTAGCCAACCGCAAGTTTCTTGTACAGGGGGTGAGTATTGATCCCGGTGCCAATGGCGGTGCCCCCGAGGTTTACTTCACAGAGCAGTCGGCTGGCTTCGTGCAGGCGATCAATATCCTCGCCGAGGTTCACGCCGAATGCCTCGAATTCCTGGCCCAGGGTCATGGGGACGGCATCCTGAAGCTGGGTACGCCCCATCTTCACGACGTGGTCAAACTGCCGCCCCTTCTCCTCCAGGCTTTCCTTGAGGTGGGTAATTACCTGCTCCAGGGGTTCCGCAGCAAACTGGACTGCGAGGCACACCGCCGTGGGGTAGGCGTCATTCGTGGATTGCGACCGGTTGACGTCATCGTTCGGATGAAGATGTTGGTACTCGCCCTTGCCGTGTCCCAGCTTTTCGAGTGCCAGGTTGGCGATTACCTCATTGGCATTCATGTTGGTGGAGGTTCCGGCACCACCCTGAATAAGGTCGACCACAAACTGGTCATGCAATGTCCCACCGATTATGTCATCGCATGCCGCAATAATGGCCTCCGCCTTATGGGGTTCCAGGTCTCCAAGGTCGCGGTTGGCCATGGCCGCTGCCTTTTTCACCATCACCAGGGCCCGAACCAGGTGTGGAAAGTGGCTGATGGGTACGCCCGTGATCGAAAAGTTATTCAGTGCGCGTTGAGTCTGGATGCCGTACCAGGCGTCGGCCGGTACGGGTAGATCACCAAGGAGGTCGTGTTCGGTGCGAGTGTTCATGGCTTGGGGGTTTCCTTGCGGTGAGGCAACAAGAACAGGGAATGGCGGCCCTCAGGTGGGGCCGCCAGGTGCGATCAGGATCGTTCCGGCGCAGGCTCGAGAGCCCGGCGAGCCCGGTTCTGAGCCCGTTCGATATCTTCCGGTTCGAGCTCCCACGCTGTGGCATCCACATTCATGTCCTGGAAGCGGGCAGCATCGAAAACAGGTTGTTCGATTCCCTCGGCAATCTGGCCGTCGAAGTCCTTCAGGATGCGCAGGCCAGGCTTGAACAGGGCGATCAGGGCGATCAGGTTTACGAGAGCCAGCAGACCCATAGTGACGTCTGCAAAACCAAACACCGTGCCCAGGTCAGTGGTGGCGCCCCAACAGACCAGCCCAATGATGGCCACTCGGAACGAGTTGAAGAAATTCTGGTTCTGGGTGCTGAAGAAGTTAATGCTGTTCTCACCGAGATAGTAATTGTAGAGAATCGTGCTGAAACCGAAGAGCATCAGCGCAACACTTACAAAGCTGCGGCCCCAGTCACCCACGTGATCTGCAAGGGCGGATTGCGTCAGGGCAACGCCTCCAACATCGCTCAGGGTGTTGGGATCGTAAATCCCGCTCAGCAGGATAATAAACGCCGTCGACGAGCAGATGATGAGCGTGTCGATAAACACCGAGAATGCCTGAACGATGCCCTGATTGGCGGGGTGGGGCACGTAGGCCACCGCCGCGACGTTTGGCGCACTGCCGAGGCCTGCCTCATTCGAAAACAGGCCGCGTTTGACCCCCATCAGAATGGCGGCACCAATGCCTCCGCCAACGACAGGCTCGAGACCGAACGCGCTGTTGACGATGAGCATGAAGACATCCGGGATGTGGTCGATGTTCAGCGCAAGAACGACGGCCGTGATCAGCAGATAGCTGCCAGCCATGAGCGGAACCAGAAATTCAGCCACCCGGGCGATGCGGCGAACACCACCAAAGATGATCAGGCCTACCACCATCGCCAGTGCAATGCCGGTATAGAAAACGGGAACGCCGAACGCGTCGTCTACCGAGGTCGCAACCGCATAGGATTGCAGCGCGGTAAACCCAAAGCCGAAGGTCAGCAGCAACAGGACAGAGTACAGGCCCGCCATCCACTTCCAGCGGGCGCCAAGGCCCCGGGAAATGTAGTGCGCCGGGCCACCGCGATACGTGCCGTCCGGTTCAGCCACCTTGTACGTCTGGGCCAGTGAACATTCGAGGAAGCTGGTGGCCATGCCCATCAGGCCAACCACCCACATCCAGAAAACGGCGCCGGGACCGCCCAGCGTGATGGCAACCGCCACGCCAGCGATATTGCCCCCGCCGACCCGACCGGCCACCGAGAGCAGCAGCGCCTGGAAGGAACTGAGATGGCCATGCTTGTCTTTCTGAAAGGCCTGACTGGCGCTCAGAATCCGGAACATGCGCCCAAAATAACGGAATTGAACGAAACGGGAGGCAACGGTGAATCCGATACCGACAGTGACCAGCAGCGCAATGAGAATCTTGCCCCATAGCAATTCGCTCAGAAACTCGAACATAAGCAACTCCGACAATGATTGTTGTTGTGCGAAGCTTTCATTTAACCAACCGGGCACCCCTGCTAGAATTCGCAGGTCATTGATGAGTAGACGCACTCTGGCGCGGTAACAGCGTCAAGTCGCGCTAGTGCAAGTTGGCGCACTGGCTTTCTTTAGGTAAAAAAGAGCGATACACCCAATGCATCCGGATCTGGCTCAGAATCTCAGGCTGCTCTGCAGTTACTACACATCGATTGCAGAGGTGTGTCGTCGTCTTGGAATCAACCGCCCGCAATTCAACCGGTATCTCAGCGGCCAACACAAACCGTCAGCGAGCACGCTGCGTCGTCTGTGTGAGTTTTTCGGGGTAAACGAACAGGAAATACTGTTGCCGCACGGCCAGTTTCAACGGGTGGTTGATGTGCGCCCGAGGGTCAAGGCGCAGCCCAACCAGGAAGAGGAACTCATCCAGACGCACCTGGACAGACTCGATGGCGGGGCTCGGGGCGATATTGAGAACTACCTGGGCTACTACTACGAGTACTACCAATCGATGTCTGCGCCCGGGAAGGTCCTCCAGAACCTCGTGTGTCTTGAGCGCCAGGGCAATCGCGTCGTGTTCCAGCGCACGGAACGGATGCGGGCATCGAGCAACGAGCCGCCCTGCCACAATCGGTATCAGGGCATCGCCTATCTCCTGACCGACAGGCTGTTCCTGGTGGACTATGAAACGCTGAATTGCCACGAGATCACCCAGACCATTCTCTTCCCCAGTTTCAGAAACCGGGTGACGCGATTGACCGGGTTGAAGATCGGCGTTTCAGACAACAGTGAACGTATGCCGTGTTGCGCGAGGGTGCTGTACGAATACCTGGGCCAAAGTGTGAACGTCCGCAAGGCGCTTGCCCGCTGCGGTCTGCATGAGTTGAACAGTAGCCGGATTGACGCGTCCATTCGCGCTGCGGTCCGCAATGATCTGGCGCCGGACGAGTATCTTTTCAGGGCGCGGCACTAGGGGGGGCGGGTGCAGGCAGCGACCACGGCCGCCGCCCGCAGAGGAGGTCACTTCACGGTCAGGCGTTCGGCGTTCTTCTCGATGGTACGCTCGCCAATGCCTTTCACGTTCGCCAGGTCCTGCGGCGCTGCAAACGGGCCGTTGGCTTCGCGGTAGGCCACAATGGCTTCGGCCTTGCTCTGGCCCACGCCAGTAAGCTCGGCGAGGGTGGTGACATCGGCGGTATTGATGTTGATGGCAACCGGCTCGGCCTGGGCGAAGCCCGTCATGAGGCTGAACAGCAGAACGAGGGTGGCAATTAACGGAGTACGGTTCATAGAAGTGAGTTCCTGATACTGATTGTCGTCTTGTGATGTTGCCGGGACGCAAACAGCCGGAACGAGTGCACGGTCAGGACCACATTCCCTGTGATCCCGAATTCCGTGGCTGACCCCTGCCTGATCCTTCAGGCCATGCGCTCATCCTGAGCACTTCATCCTTGCGATCTTCCATGTGAGCCCAGATCCGTAGGGCAACTCCAAATCCCTGGAGCCATCTTCCATGAGCCAACGTTCCTTGCTGGCTTGTCATCCCTGACAATTTCCATTCTACAGGGGAACGAAGTGTTACAAATCGGAGAATCGCTCCGAGGGGTGTGCGATATGTCTTACAAACCTGTAAGCATTTCGGCGGTTGACAAAATGAACGTAAGTTCAGTGTTTATGCGTCCTGCGAAGCAATTTGCTGCCCGCTCCGGTGAGCCGCGGCGGCCTCCCGGATTCGCTCCATGGTGATTTCCCGAACCGCCTTCTGGCTGGCGCGAATATGGTGCGTCAGCCGGTCCGCGGCCTCACTGGCCTGGCCGTTGCGAAGGGCTTCCAGAATGGCCGCGTGTTCAACATAGGTGGCATCCACCCGGTCATCCCGGGTGAAGTCCAGGCGCCGGATAATCCGCAGCCGGTCGGTAATCTCCCGGTGAATCCGCGTCATCTCGCGGTTGCCGGCGGCGGCCACCAGATCGCAGTGAAAGCTCTCGTCCAGTGCCCGCACCGTGCTGCCCACCGCGCGCTCGGAGGGGTGGTCGGGGTTCCAGATGGCGGTCAGCATCCTGATGGCAGAAGGCTCCTCCGACAAGGCGCAGATCTTGTGCATGGCGGCGCGTTCCAGGGTGATGCGCAGGTCGTAAAGCTCTTCCACCTGCTGGAAATCGAACGGCTTGACCTGCCAGCCACTGCGGAAAAGGACCTCCACATAGCCCTCCCGCTGCAATCGGTAGAGGGCCTCCCGAACCGGCGTCCGGCTGGCGTGCAGGCGGGTGCCCACGTCGCCCTCGCTGAACTTGTCACCGGGGATCAGGCGGAACTCAAAAATGTCGTCCTTCAGGGCCTCGTAAACCCTGTCTGCCATGGACTCTTTTCTTTTGCTGGTTGTTGCCATTCGTATTCGCTCCGCTAAATTCGAGAGGCGTCTGTCGTTGGAGTTCCACAGGTAGTCAGACCTCAATGCTTAACAAAGGCTCCCCGGGCGTAACAGCCTTGCCCGGTTCAACATGCAATGCACTGATGGTTCCTGCAAGCGTTGCGTTGATCTCAAACTCCATCTTCATGGCCTCGACGACGACCAGGGCATCGCCCTCTGCAACGGTATCGCCGGGTTTGACCAGGCACTTCCAGATGTTTCCGGCAATCTCCGCGCTGACCAGCTCCCCGAACTTTTCCAGATCCGAGGCATCCGCTTTTGGCGGCGCCTTGGCCAGTTTGTCGAGCTCCTCGGCTTCGCTGTCTTTCCACAGGGCGACTTCCCGGGCGTAGGCCGCCTGCTGCATCTTCCGGAACTCGGAAATGGAGTCGGCGTTGGCGTCGAGGAAGGCCTGGTGGGTTTTCAGATCGAAGGTTTCTTCATCGATCCTTACGGTCAGTTGGCCGGCACGGAACTGGTCGCGCATCTCGTCCAGCTCGGCCTCGGTGACCGGGTAGTAGCACACCTGGTCAAAGAACCGCAGCAGCCAGGGTGCGCCCTCGGCGAACTGGGGATTCTTCAGGTATTTGTTCCAGATCGGCAGGGTGCGGCCCACCAGCTGGTAACCGCCGGGGGAGTCCATGCCGTAGATGCACATGTACACGCCGCCGATGCCCACGGTGCCTTCGGCGGTATAGGTTCGGGCCGGGTTGTACTTGGAGGTGAGCAGCCGGTGACGCGGGTCCAGCGGCACGGCGCAGGGGGCCCCCAGGTAAACGTCACCCAGCCCCAGCACCAGGTACCGTGCCGAGAACAGTACATCGCGCACTTCTTCCCGTGTTGCCAGCCCATTGATGCGCTGCATGAAGTCGACGTTGTTGGGTAGCCAGGGCGCGGTATCCCGCACGGACCGACGGTATTTGTCCACCGCTTCCAGGGTGGCGCTGTCTTCGAAGGCCATGGGCAGGTGAATCACCCGGCTGCGGACCTTCAGTTCGTCCGTAGGCGGCAGCGTGGCTTCCAGGTCCAGCAGGTACTGCATCAGGGCCTGCTGCGGCAGGATGCGGGCGTCGTACCTCAGCTGCAGGGAACGCACCCCCGGGGACAGTTCCAGGAGCCCGGCGGGCTGCACATCGGCGATGGCTTCCATCAGGGCATGGATGCGCAGGCGCACGCCAAGGTCCATGACGTTGGGGCCGTATTCCAGCAGGATGTACTGGTCACCGGCCTGGCGGTAGGTGACTTCCGGTCGGCCGTCGGTTTCCTCCAGATGGGCCAGGATTGTGGCGGACAGACCATTCAGCGGTGCCAGGTCCGGTTTGGCCAGGGCCGCCACGGCCGGTGCCACCAGAGTCCTGATCGCCAGCTCCTGGCGTTCGGAGAGACTCACGGCGGTGTCGTTATCAATGGCCACGAACCGGATGGTGTCGCCGGGTTTCACCTGGCCGACCTTCCACAGCTCCGCCTTGGCGATGGTCACCGGGCACACGAAACCGCCCAGGCTGGGGCCGTCCTTGGTGAGAATGACCGGCATGTCACCGGTGAAGTTGATGGAGCCGATGGCGTATTCACAGTCGTGGATATTGGAGGGGTGCAGCCCCGCTTCGCCACCGTCGGCTCGGGTGAACTCCGGCTTGGGGCCATTCAGGCGAATGCCCAGGCGGTTGGAGTTGTAGTGCACTTCCCAGTCCTGCTCGAAGAACTTCTCGATGGAGTTCTCGGTGAAGAAATCCGGCGCACCATGGGGCCCGTAGAGCACGCCGATTTCCCAGTGGTTCGGGTAGTCCGGAATCAGGTTCGGGTCGGCCGGGGCCGGGTCGTGGGTGGGGGCGGTTGTCGTGCAGGCGGGCAGGGCGATCTGGCTGATGCCCAGCATGTCGCCGGGGCGCAGGGGCCGGCCGCCGTGGCCGCCGAACTGGCCCAGGGCAAAGGTGGAGCGGCTGCCCAGGTACACCGGAACATCAAATCCGCCACGCACCGCCAGATAGGTGCGGCAGCCCTTGATGGCCTTGCCGACGGCCAGCACCTGGCCGGCTTTGACGGTGATGGGCGTCCAGAAGGCCACCGGCTCATCGTCCAGCGTGGCGTCCGAGAGCGCGCCGGTCAGCGCCACCACGGCATCCTTGTGGAACTTCAGGCTGGGTCCGATCAGGGTGGCTTCCAGCCCTGCTGCTTCGTGGTGATTGCCCACAATACGGTTGGCAAGGCGGAAGGCGTAATCGTCCATGGGCCCGCTGGGTGGCACACCGATGTTCCAGTAGCCCACGCGGCCCGGGTAATCCTGCACGGTGGTGTAGGTTCCGGGTTTGACCACTTCCGCCACGGAGGGCCTGAACTCGAAGCCCTCCAGCGCCCGGGTGGACACAATGCCGTCGGCAAAGCTGGGCTGGGCCACCACCTGGCGAAGGTAATCCAGGTTGGTGGCAATGCCCATCAGCCGGGTTTCGGCGAGGGCGGCTTTCAGCTTCGCCAGGGCATCGGCGCGGTCGGTGCCATGTACGATCAGCTTGGCGATCATGGGGTCATAGTGGGCCGACACCTCGCTGCCGTTTTCCACCCAGGTATCCACCCGCACGCCGTCTTCCGGCCAGTGTACGTCGGTCAGCTCGCCCGGGGAGGGCTGGAAATCCTTGAGCGGGTCTTCGGCGTAGATGCGCACTTCCATGGAGGCCCCGTTCAGCTCCGGCTCGAAGCTGGCCAGCTCCGGGCTCTCGCCGGCAGCAATCTTCAGCATCCACCCGATCAGGTCCAGCCCGGTGACGGACTCGGTTACCGGGTGCTCAACCTGTAAGCGGGTATTTACTTCGAGGAAGTAGAACTCGTCCCGGTCGGCGTCGTAGATGTACTCCACCGTACCCGCGGACCGGTAATTCACCGATTGGCCCAGGGAGACCGCCGCATCCAGCATCTTCTGGCGGGTGGCCGCCGGCAGGTTCGGGGCCGGGGTTTCCTCCACCACTTTCTGGTTGCGGCGCTGCAGGGAGCAGTCCCGCTCACCCAGGGCGACGACGTTGCCGGCGCCGTCACCGAATATCTGCACTTCCACATGGCGGGCACGGGCGATGAAACGCTCCAGAAACACGCCGCTGTCGTTGAAGAAACTCTGGCCCTGACGGCGTACGGTTTCGAAGGCATCCCGTAGTTCACGCTCGTTGTCGCAGCGGGTGAGACCGATGCCGCCACCGCCGGCGGTGCTTTTCAGCATCACCGGGTAGCCCAGGCGTTCGGCGGTGGCCAGGGCTTCGTCCAGACTTTCCAGCAGGCCGCTGCCTGGCGCCAGGGGCACACCGGCGGCTTCCGCCAGTTCCCGGGCCCGGTGCTTGAGGCCGAATTCACGCATCTGGTCCGGCGTCGGGCCAACGAAGGCAATGCCGTCCGCCTCGCAGGCCTCGGCGAAATCGGCGTTCTCGGAGAGAAAGCCATAGCCCGGAATAATCGCCTGGGCACCGGTGTGCCGGGCGGCGGAGAGAATCTGGGCCTTGTCGAGGTAGGTTTCACTGGCACCGTTGCCGGTCAGGCCCACGGATTCGTCCGCGAGGGTCACGTGCAGGCTGTGGCGGTCCTGATGGGAATAGACAGCCACGCTGCCAACGCCCATAGCCTTGAGAGTGCGAATGGTGCGAACCGCGATTTCACCCCGGTTGGCGATCAGTACTTTGGTAAACATGATGGCGGCTCTCCTTATGCCGTTCCGGATTTCAGGGCGGTGATGTAGGCGCGCCAGCCACCGAATTCAGTGACGTCCCGGGCGCCGTCGAAGCCATAGCCTTCGCAGATGAAGCCATTCACCCATCGGCCATCGGCGAGTTCCACATTGCCGATACCCAGCGGGGCAGGGATCAGATCCACAAAGGAGCCGAAGGCCGACGCGGGCATTTCCCAGACTTCCACAATGATTTCCTCGCCTTCACTGTCAGCCACCCGTCTTAACCCGGGCTTGGGCGGGGTGGTATTGGGCAGGGCGTAAAGCCGGTAGTTGGCGGCGGTGGTGGTCTGCTCCAGCAGCACCGAGTAGCGCTCCGTCAGCTGCGTATTCAGGGGCATGCCGCTGAGGTGGGCCCCCACCACGGCCACCTGGATGGTCGGCGTGCTGATGGCGGCGCCGGGCGTTTCTTCCGGTCGGGGGTTCCCGGTGGCGCCCAGCGGAGTCGGGTGGGCGTTCAGCCACTGGCAGGCCAGGTGTTGCAGTTCGGTGTCTTTCCAGGCCCCGCTGATCAGGGTGACACCGAAGGGCAGGCCGTCGTCCCGGAAGCCGGCGGGTATGGCCAGGGCGCTCATGTCGGCCAGGTTTACGAAGTTGGTGTAGGTCCCGAGCTGGCTGTTCAGGGCCAGCGGGTCAGCGTTCACCGCTTCAATCGTGGGAGCGGTGGGCGCCGTGGGCACCAGCATGGCATCCACATCCACCAGGAGTTCATCAATCTGGCGCTGCAGCTCTTCCTTGAGGTACTGAGCCTTGAAGGTATCGGTGGCGCTGAACTTGCCGGCGCTGTCGATGATGCCCCGGACCACCGGGTTCATCTCGTCCCCGTGGCTGGCCCTGAACGTCTCCACTGCGGCATGGCGCTCGGCCACCCAGGGGCCCTCATAAAGCAGCGCGGCCAGCTCCAGCATGGGGCTGAAATCCATCGGAATCAGCTCCACATCCTGCTGACGCCACTGGCTGATGGCGGTGTTCCAGGCGGCCTCGGCCTGCTGGTCACCAAACCATTCAGGGTGCTCCGGAATCGCCAGCCGTTTGACCGGGCCAGGCCGGCGCAGGGCGGGGCCGTCCAGGGGCAGGGCGTAGGGCGCCTTGCGGGAGAAGGCATCGGCGGCGTCGTAACCGGCCATGGCCTCCGACACCAGCCCGGCATCGTTCACGGTGAGCGCAAAGATGGATACGCAATCGAGCGAACGACAGGCGGGCACGACGCCGCGAATGCTGAACATCCCCCGGGTGGGCTTCAGCCCGACCAGATTGTTCAGCCCCGCCGGCACCCGGCCGGAGCCGGCGGTATCGGTACCCAGGGAGAACGGCACCAGGCCGCGCGCCACCACCGAGGCAGACCCGGAGCTGGATCCACCGCTTACCACGTCCGGCTTGAAGCTGTTTGGCACCGCACCATACGGGGAGCGGGTGCCCACCAGCCCGGTGGCGAACTGGTCCAGGTTGGTCTTGCCGATCACCACCGCGCCGGCGGCTTTCAGTCGGACAATCGTGGTGGCGTCCTGCGCGGGGGAGTAGGCAAATGCGGGGCAGCCGGCCGTTGTTTCAAAGCCGCGGACATCGATGTTGTCTTTTGCCGCGAACGGAATGCCGTAGAGCGGAAGAGCACTCCTGTCGCCACCGGCGGCTTCCAGAGTCAGCGCCAGTTCGGCCAGGGCACTGGCGAGGCCGTCGCCATCGAGCAGCGAAATCCAGGCGGCATCTTCGGTATCCAGCCCGGTCAGCAGCTCACCCAGCAATGACTCAGGCTTGGCGCCTTCTTTATAGGCGCTCTGCCAGTCCTTGATGGTCCATCCGAGAGTTGAAGGCATTGGTCGTCCTCATGTGCGTTATCAACTTGTATACATGTGGGATGGCAATGCCTGTGCCATTTGGCGATTTTTATTGATAAATATATAAAAAACAGTAGGTTAATCTTTTTTGGCGAGAGGTTGGTGTTTTCAGGTGCGCCCAAAGCCGGTGCGAGCGCACCAGAATTGAGCCGTAAAACAGCGGCTCAGCGCAGTGGTAGCGGGCACTCCGTGCGTTCTTGGGTGCTTGTATACTAGATAAGTGACTGTTTTGTAGGAACATTGGTGGAATGTGGAACAGCTGATGCAAAGGTTCTGTTGCGTTTCATGACGAACTGCATACCCCAAACCAAGAAAAGGACGCACAACATGAGCATCAAAAAACACGTGAAACTGGGCCTCTCTGCACTGGCGCTTTCCATCTCTTTCAATTCCGTCGCTGCGGAAGATCCCATCAAGGTTGGTATCCTGCATTCCCTCTCCGGCACCATGGCCATCAGTGAGTCCACCCTGAAAGACACCATGCTGATGCTGATCGAAAAGCAGAACGAAGCCGGCGGTGTTCTGGGTCGTCAGCTTGAACCGGTGGTGGTCGATCCGGCCTCCAACTGGCCGCTGTTCGCCGAGAAAGCCCGCGAACTGCTGGCAAAAGAAGAAGTGGACGTGATCTTCGGTAACTGGACCTCGGTGTCCCGCAAATCCGTACTGCCGGTGGTGGAAGAGCTCAACGGCCTTCTGTTTTACCCGGTGCAGTACGAGGGTGAGGAATCCTCCGAAAACGTCTTCTACACCGGTGCCGCGCCCAACCAGCAAGCCATCCCGGCCGTGGATTACCTGATGAACGACATCGGCGTTGAGCGCTGGGTGCTGGCCGGTACCGACTACGTCTACCCGCGCACCACCAACAAGATCCTCGAGACCTACCTCAAGGACAAGGGCGTGGCCGCGGACGACATCATGATCAACTACACGCCGTTTGGTCACTCCAACTGGCAGTCCATCGTTTCCGACATCAAGAAATTCGGCAGCGCCGGCAAGAAAACCGCCGTGGTCTCCACCATCAACGGCGACGCCAACGTCCCGTTCTACCGCGAGCTGGGTAACCAGGGCATCGACGCCGCAGACATCCCGGTTGTGGCCTTCTCCGTGGGCGAGCAGGAGCTGTCCGGTATCGACACCGGTCCTCTGGTTGGCCACCTGGCGGCCTGGAACTACTTCATGAGCGTGGATTCCGACGCCAACTACGACTTCATCGACGCCTGGGTTGAGTACACCGGCCAGGAAGACGCGGTCACCAACGATCCGATGGAAGCGCACTACATCGGCTTCAACATGTACATCGAGGCTGTCAAGAAAGCCGGCACCGTGGATGTGGACGCCGTGAAAGACGCCATCATCGGCGTGAGCGTGCCCAACCTCACTGGCGGCTACGCCACCATGATGCCGAACCACCACATCACCAAGCCGGTGCTGATCGGCGAGATCCAGGACAACGGCCAGTTCTCCGTAGTCTGGGAAACTCCGTCCACCGTGGCTGGCGATGCCTGGTCTGACTTCCTGCCGGGTTCAAAGGACCTGATCAGTGACTGGCGCAAGCCGCTGTTCTGCGGAAACTTCAACGTGGTTTCCGGTACCTGTGGCGGCAAGGCTGAAGTTGCTTCCCAGTAAGGGCTGACTGAGCCTGCGGGCGGGGAGACAGTCCCCGCCCGCCTTCACCTGGCAACACATCTAATTTCAAGGACAGGACGCAACCATGGGCATCATCCGATCGCTCAGCCCGCTTCTGGTCGTCTGTTTTCTGCTCTGGCCCGCCCTCACGCAGGCCCAGGTGGAAGACACGGAAGCGCAGCAACTGCTCACCGCCCTGGCGGAATCTTCCTTCAAGGAAAAAAAAGACGTCGTTAACCGCATCGCCGGCAGTGGCGACGAACGTGCCCGCGGCTGGCTCGAAGCCTTCGCCAGCAACAAACTGGGCCGCATCGAATCCAGCGGGCAATTCATCATCGTGCTGGAAAACCGGGGCCGCGACTGGACCGTGGAAAGTGCGCTCACCCGCGAAAACCTCGGCGAAGTCTCCCGCCGCGACATCGACACCATCCGCGTCAACAACGCCCTGCGTAACGAGCTGGAAGGCATCCTGTCGGTGATCGATCTCAAGAGTCCCGATGAGGACAACCGTTTATCCGCCGCCCGCGCCCTTAAAGGCAGCGTGGACGACACCCTGGCCGAGCGCCTGCCGGAACTGATCGACGCCGAAGAGAGCGAATCGGTTCAGGCGGCTCTGACCGAAGCCCTGGCCATTTACCGCGTGGAAGAGCAGGGCGATGTCGCCGCCGTGGCGACCCTCTCCGGCAGCCTCAACTCCGAGGCCCGGGCCGCCCTGCAGCAGGCCATGCGCAGCGATGACCCGCAGCTGGTCTCCGCCGCGCAAACCGCGATGAAAAGCATCGAACAGAAACTGAAACTGAACCGCGCCGCCGAGACTCTCTACTTCGGGCTCTCCCTCGGCTCGGTACTGGTGCTGGCCGCCATCGGCCTGGCCATCACTTTCGGGGTGATGGGCGTGATCAACATGGCCCACGGCGAGCTGATCATGCTCGGCGCCTACACCACCTGGGGCATGCAGCAACTGCTTCCGGGCCAGCCCGGCCTGGCGCTGGTGCTGTCCATTCCCGCCGGTTTCCTGGTGGCGGCGCTGGCGGGCATCGCCATCGAGCGTAGCGTGATCCAGCACCTCAAGGGCCGCCCGCTGGAAACCCTGCTGGCCACCTTCGGCGTCAGCCTGATCCTGCAACAACTGGTGCGCACGGTGATATCGCCCCTGAACCGCACCGTGATCACCCCGGACTGGATGAGCGGTTCGGTGATGATCAACGAGGCACTCTCCCTGACACTTAACCGCATGTACGTGATCGGCTTTGCCCTGGTGGTATTCGCCGGCCTGATGCTGATCATGCGCAAGACCCGTCTGGGCCTGGAAGTGCGCGCCGTCACCCAGAACCGGGCCATGGCCCGCTCCATGGGCATCAAGGCCACCAAGGTGGACATCCTGACCTTCGGCCTGGGCTCCGGTGTGGCCGGCCTGGCCGGTGTCGCGCTGTCCCAGATCACCAACGTCGGCCCCAACCTGGGCCAGAGCTACATCATCGATTCGTTCATGGTGGTGGTGTTCGGCGGTGTGGGTAACCTCTGGGGCACCCTGCTGGCGGGCCTGTCCCTGGGCACCATCAACCAGCTGCTGGAACCCTGGGCCGGCGCCGTGCTCGCCAAGATCCTGGTGCTGGTACTGATCATCCTGTTCATCCAGAAACGGCCGAAGGGGCTCTTCCCCCAGAAAGGCCGAGCAGCGGAGGGTTGAGGTATGTGGATAACAAGACCCTTGCAGGAACGTTCTACTCAAATTTTCCTCGGCGTGCTGTTCACCGCCCTGGTCGTTGTCAGCGCGCTGCACGTGTTCATGCCGCAGGACAGCGCGCTCTATGTCAGCTCCTACACCGTCACCCTGCTGGGTAAATACCTGTGTTACGCCCTGCTGGCGGTGGCGGTGGACCTGGTCTGGGGTTACCTCGGTATTCTCAGCCTGGGCCACGGCGCCTTCTTTGCGCTCGGCGGTTACGCCATGGGCATGTACCTGATGCGCCAGATCGGTGATCGCGGCGTCTACGGCGATCCGATCCTGCCGGACTTCATGGTGTTCCTGAACTGGCAGGAACTGCCCTGGTACTGGCTCGGCTTCGACATGGCCTGGTTTGCCTTCGTGATGGTGCTACTGGCCCCGGGCATCCTGGCCCTGGTATTCGGCTTCCTGGCCTTCCGCTCGCGGGTAACCGGGGTGTACCTCTCCATCATCACCCAGGCGCTCACCTTTGCGCTGATGCTGGCGTTCTTCCGCAACGAGATGGGTTTTGGCGGCAACAACGGCCTGACCGATTTCAAGGACATCCTCGGCTTTGACCTGCGCACCGACGCCACCCGCCTCGGCCTGTTCATTGCCACCGGCATCGCCCTGGCCATCGGCTATGTCATCTGCCGCGGCATCGTCACCAGCAAGCTCGGCCGGGTGAGCGTCGCCTGCCGCGATGCCGAGGCCCGTACCCGCTTCCTGGGCTACCGGGTGGAACGGGTGCAGCTGTTCGTGTTCGTGGTCTCCGCCATGCTCGCCGGTGTGGCCGGTGCGCTCTACGTGCCCCAGGTGGGCATCATCAACCCGAGCGAATTCTCGCCGCTGTTCTCCATCGAGATCGTGGTGTGGGTGGCCCTCGGTGGCCGCGCGACCCTCTACGGTGCGGTGATCGGCGCGCTGCTGGTGAACTACGCCAAGACCGTGTTCACCGGCATCATGCCGGACGCCTGGCTGTTCGCTCTAGGCGGCCTGTTCGTGCTGGTCACCGTGTTCCTGCCCAAGGGCATCGCCGGCTTGCTGTTCCGTAAAAAGAAAGCCGATGACACCAGCCACACACCCGCCGCGCAGGAGGCCACCGCATGAGCATTTTTCAGGAGCTGAGTGACCGGGAACACGTGTTCGAGTTTCTCACCCAGGTGCAGTCGCCGGTGGACGTGCGCCACGGTCCGATCCTGTACCTGGACGACGTGAACGTGAGCTTCGACGGCTTCAAGGCCATCAACAACCTCAACCTCACCATCGACGACGGCGAGCTGCGCTGCATCATCGGCCCCAACGGCGCGGGCAAGACCACCATGATGGACATCATCACCGGCAAGACCCGCCCGGACAGCGGCTCGGTGTGGTTCGGCAGCCGCCACAACCTGCTCACCATGAACGAGCCGGACATCGCCTCCCTCGGCATCGGCCGCAAGTTCCAGAAGCCCACGGTGTTCGAAGCGCTCACCGTGTTCGAAAACCTGGAACTGGCCATGGCGGCGGACAAGCGCGTGTTCCCCACGCTCACCGCGATCATGAAACCGGAATTCCGGGACCGCATCGACGAAGTGCTGGAGATGATCGGCCTCAAGGAGCTGCGTGATGCCCTGGCCGGCATCCTCTCCCACGGCCAGAAGCAGTGGCTGGAAATCGGCATGCTGCTGATGCAGAAGCCGCGCCTGCTGCTGGTGGACGAACCCGTGGCCGGCATGACCGAACAGGAAATGGAACGCACCGCCGAGCTGCTCACCAGCCTCGCGGGCAAGCAGTCCGTGGTGGTGGTGGAGCACGACATGGGCTTCGTGCGCTCCATCGCCCGCAAGGTCACCGTGCTGCACCAGGGCAGCGTGCTGGCGGAAGGCTCCATGGACCAGGTCTCCAACGACCCGGAAGTGATCAAGGTGTATCTCGGGGAGGAGGCGTGATGCTGAAGATCGAAAAACTGAACCAGTTCTACGGCGAAAGCCACACCCTCTGGGATCTGGACCTGGACGTGCCCCAGGGCCAGTGCACATGCGTGATGGGCCGCAACGGCGTGGGCAAGACCACCCTGATGAAATGCGTGATGGGCGAGGAAACCGTGAAAAGCGGCTCCATCCTGTTCGCCCAGGACGTGGAGCTCACCCAGAAAAAAATTGAAGACCGCTCCCGCCTTGGCATCGGCTACGTGCCCCAGGGCCGGCAGATCTTCCCATTGCTGACCGTGGAAGAAAACCTGCGCACCGGCCTGGCCGTGCGCAAGGACGGCAGCAAGAAAATCCCCGAGCGGGTGTACGAACTCTTCCCGGTGCTGAAAGAAATGCGCCATCGCCGGGGCGGCGACCTCTCCGGCGGCCAGCAACAGCAGCTCGCCATCGGCCGGGCGCTGGTGATCGAACCAAGCCTGCTGATTCTCGACGAGCCGGGCGAGGGCATCCAGCCCAACATCGTGGCCCAGATCGGCGAAGTGATTCAAAAGCTGATCAAGGAAGATGGCCTCACCGTGTTGCTGGTGGAACAGAAGCTTCCGTTTGCCCGCAAGTACGCCGACCGCTTCGCCATCCTCGACCGGGGCCGCCGGGTTGCCGAGGGTGAAATCGCCGAGCTGACCGACGAACTCATCAAGAAGCACCTGACGGTATGACGGTCTTTCAGCCATTGCCTGCCGCCAACGACTCCGGCCACCGCTTCGACGCAGGCCGGCGCTGGGCGGCGTCTATCTCCCTGGGCTTCGACGTCCGCCCGGATGGCGACAAAACCGCCACCCGCATGACCCACGTGCGCCATCAGGGCCCGCTGCGGGTCCAGCGCCCGCTCTACCCGGAAGGCCGCAACGGCTGCTGCCACGTGTACCTGCTGCACCCACCGGGCGGACTGGTCAGCGGCGATGCCCTGAGCATCCAGGCCCGGGTCGGCGAGGGTGCCCACACCCTGCTGACCACCCCGGCCGCCGCCAAACTCTACAAGGCCGACAGCCACGGCGTCGCCTGGGCCCAGCACACCCACTTGACTGTGGAGAAGGGCGGCACCCTCGAATACCTGCCCCAGGAAACCCTCGCCTTCGACGGCTCCCGGGGCGAACAGAGCACCACCATCGAACTGGCCACCGGCGCCCAATGCATCGGCTGGGAAATCCTCGCCCTCGGCCGCCCGGCCAGCAAACTGCCGTTCGTCTCCGGCCACCTGGAACAGAAATTTCGCCTGCTCATGGACGGCCGCCCCCTGTGGCTGGAACGCCAACCCATGGACCCGAACCACCCGAGATTCAAAGGCCACTGGGGCCAGGGCGGCGCCACCGTGCAGGCCACCCTCTGGGTTGTGGGCCTCGACGACGAAGCCGACGCCATCGAGGAACTCAGAGAAACCCTGCCTGCCAACCACCGCTGGGCCGTCACCCGCCGCCGGGGCGTGGTGCTGCTGCGCTACCTGGGGCAGGAAAGAAACGAAGCCTGGGCGATATGCCAGCAAGCCTGGGAACTACTCAGACCAAGACTCACCGGCCAGCCTGCCAGCGTTCCAAGAATTTGGCTGACCTGAACAACATTCGAACTGCCTAGCGAAAGACGGAGCGAACAACGATGGAATTGACGCCCAGAGACAAAGACAAACTGCTGCTGTTCACCGCAGCCCTGCTGGCCGAACGCCGCAAAGCCAAGGGTTTGAAACTCAACTACCCCGAAGCCGTCGCCCTCATCAGCGCCGAAATCATGGAAGGGGCCAGGGAAGGGCGCACCGTGGCCGAGCTCATGACCGCCGGCACCGAAATCCTTACCCGTGAGGATGTGATGGACGGCATCGCCGAGATGGTCGACGAAGTGCAGGTGGAAGCCACCTTTCCGGACGGCACCAAGCTAGTCACCGTCCACAACCCAATTGTTTGAAAGGCCAATGAGAAGCTACCTGCGTTGCCGCTGCGGCGTTAAAAGAAGGC
The DNA here is from genome assembly GCF_030238305.1 of Marinobacter albus. Classification (NCBI taxonomy): domain Bacteria; kingdom Pseudomonadati; phylum Pseudomonadota; class Gammaproteobacteria; order Pseudomonadales; family Marinobacteraceae; genus Marinobacter; species Marinobacter albus. The sequence continues at coordinate 934,212 of NZ_JASSQD010000001.1, forward strand.
TCAAAATGCTCATTTATACGCGCATAAACTGCGCTTTTTCGCCTTCTTTTGCCTTGCAGCGCCTGCCTCGCCAACGCTTCTCATCGGCCTTTACAGGAGGCTATTTATGATCCCCGGTGAATACGATTTGAAAGACGGCGACATCGAACTCTGCGAAGGCCGCGAACGCATCCAGATTGACGTGGCCAACACCGGCGACCGCCCGGTCCAGATCGGCTCGCACTACCACTTCGCCGAAGCCAATCCCGCTCTCGATTTCGACCGCGCCAAAGCCAGGGGCTACCGACTGGACGTTGCTGCCGGCACCGCCATCCGCTTCGAACCCGGCCAAAGCCGGGAAGTCACCCTGATTCCGTTCAGCGGCAGCCGCGAAATCTACGGTTTCCGCCAAGAAGTCATGGGCCAGTTGGACTCCAAGAAGTGATTAGCAGGGCCGGTCGGGGCATCCCTTCCGGGAATGTGCGGAGCCATGGATGGCGGAGCCCAAGCGCCACACGGACGTGCCGCCAGGAGCGTTTCCCGGAAGGGATGTCTCGACCGGCCCAGGCACCAGAACATGAGGGAATAGAATGAAGATAACCAGACAAGCCTACGCCGACATGTACGGCCCCACTGTGGGTGATCGAGTCCGCCTGGGCGACACCGACCTCTGGATCGAAGTGGAAAGCGACGCCGCCCACTACGGCGACGAAGTAAAATTCGGCGGCGGCAAAGTCATCCGGGACGGCATGGGCCAGAGCCAGCGCGCCGACGACTCGGTGATGGACACCGTCATCACCAACGCCCTGATTCTGGATTGGTGGGGCATCGTCAAAGCCGACGTCGGCATCCAGAAAGGTCGCATCGCCGCCATCGGCAAAGCTGGCAACCCCGACACCCAGCCCGACGTAAGCATCGTCATCGGCCCCGGCACCGAAATCATCGCCGGTGAAGGCAAAATCCTCACCGCCGGTGGCATCGACGCCCACATCCACTTCATCTGCCCCCAGCAGATCGAAGAAGCCCTCATGAGTGGCATCACCACAATGCTCGGCGGCGGCACCGGCCCGGCCACCGGCACCAACGCCACCACCTGCACCCCGGGCCCCTGGCACATCGGCAAAATGCTCCAGGCCGTGGACTCGATGCCCATGAACATCGGCTTCCTCGGCAAGGGCAACGCCAGCCTGCCGGAATCCCTGGAACTGCAAATCCAGGCCGGCGCCATCGGCCTGAAACTGCACGAAGACTGGGGCACCACCCCGGCCTCCATCGACAACTGCCTCACCGTGGCGGACAAGTACGATGTGCAGGTGGCCATCCACACCGACACCCTGAACGAATCCGGGTTCGTGGAAGACACCCTGGCGGCGTTCAAGGAACGCTGCATCCACACCTACCACACCGAAGGCGCCGGCGGCGGCCACGCACCGGACATCATCACCGCCTGCTCCAAACCTTACGTGCTGCCGTCCTCCACCAACCCGACGCGGCCCTACACCGTGAACACCATCGACGAACACCTCGACATGCTGATGGTGTGCCACCACCTGGACCCCAACATCCCGGAAGACGTCGCCTTCGCCGACTCCCGCATCCGCCGCGAGACCATCGCCGCCGAAGACATCCTCCACGACCTGGGCGTGATCTCCATGATCGCCTCCGACTCCCAGGCCATGGGCCGGGTAGGGGAAGTGGTGTGCCGTACCTGGCAGACCGCCCACAAGATGAAACAGCAGCGCGGCCTGCTGCCGGAAGACGAAGCCCTGGGCGCCGACAACCTGCGCGCCAAACGCTACATCGCCAAGTACACCATCAACCCCGCCATCACCCACGGCATCGCGCACGAAGTGGGCTCCGTGGAAGTGGGCAAGCTGGCGGACCTGGTGCTCTGGAGCCCGGCCTTCTTCGGCGTGAAGCCCGCCACCATCCTCAAGGGCGGCATGATCGCCGCCGCGCCCATGGGCGATGCCAACGCCTCCATCCCCACGCCCCAGCCCGTGCACTACCGCCCCATGTTCGGGGCCTTCGGCAAGGCCGCCAGTGCCACCCGCCTGAGCTTTGTCAGCCAGGCCGCCATTGATGCTGGCATTGGCCAGGAACTGGGACTGGAAAGCCCACTGTCCGCCTGCAAGGGCGTGCGCACCGTGCGCAAGAGCGACATGAAACTGAACGACGGCTGCCCGCACATCACCGTAGACCCGCAAACCTACGAAGTGCACGCCGACGGCGAACTGCTTACCTGCGAGCCGGCCACCGAACTGCCGCTGGCCCAGCGTTACCACCTTTTTTAAAGAGACAGCTCATGGCTGTTCCAGGAGACCGACATGCTTGAACTTACCCAACGGGTCGGACCGGTTGAGACCACCGAAATTCACGACCACCTCACGCTGCCCTTCGAGCTGCGCATGCGCGGCCGCCTGCGCGCGAAAACCGACACCGGCTACGACGTCGGCCTGTTCCTCGATCGCGGCCCGGTGCTGCGCGAAGGCGCTTTCCTGCAGGCCGAGACCGGCGAGATCATCCGCATCCGCGCCGCCGATGAGCCGGTAGTAACCGCTTACATCGAGCCGGGGCTGGCCATGGCGCGGCTTTGCTATCACCTGGGTAACCGCCACGTGGCGCTCCAGATTGGCGCCACCGGCAGTGACGACCAGGCCAAAGCTGGTAAGACCGGTTGGGTACGCTTCCCGCCGGACCACGTGCTGGAAGAACTGGCCGAACGCCTGGGCGCCACACTGGAACATCACCGCGCACCGTTTGATCCGGAGCCGGGCGCCTACGCCCAGGCAGGCGAGGGCAAGTCTCACGGCCATTCCCACAGCCATAGCCACGGGCACGGCCATGACCACTCCCACTGACAGCAACCAGACCCCCGTGGGCGATCTCGCCCTGCTGGGATTGCTGCAACTGGTCAGCCCCGCATTGCCCATCGGTGCCTTTGCCTGGTCCCAGGGCCTGGAAAGCGCCTTTGAACTGGGCTGGGTGAATAACGAAGACGAGCTGGGGGACTGGCTGGAAGGGGTGCTGGAAGACGGCCTGACCAACTGCGAACTGCCGCTGCTGATCCGGGTTCAGGAAGCCTGGGCGAACGGCGATGGCCAAACCGTGGCCCAGTGGAACGAATGGCTGCACGCCACCCGGGAAACCGCCGAGCTGATCGACGAAGACATCCGCCTGGGGGCGGCCCTGGTGCGCCTGCTCGTCAGCCTGGACCTGTTACCGGAAAAGGACCTGATTCCGGAAGACCCCGGTTACGTCACCCTGTTTGCCTGGGCCGCCCACATGCGCAGCGTACCGGCACGGCAGACCCTGCTCGGCTTCGCCTGGGCCTGGCTGGAGAACCAGCTCGCCGTCGCCTGCAAGGCCATGCCCCTGGGCCACACCGCAGCCCAGCGCCTGACCGAACGGCTGCGCCCGCAACTGGTGATGGCCGTGGATAATGCTTTGGAGAAAGAAGATCACGAGCTTGGCCCCGTAATACCGGGCCTGGCGCTCGGCAGCGCCCTGCATGAAACCCAGTATTCACGGCTTTTCAGAAGCTGAACCAACAAAGAACAGAAACAGGAGAACACGCCATGAAACATTGCCTGAGAGTAGGCGTCGGCGGCCCGGTCGGCTCCGGCAAAACCGCCCTGCTGCGCCAGCTGTGCAAGGCCCTGAAAGACCACTACGACATCGCCGTGGTCACCAACGACATCTACACCCGCGAAGACGCCGACTTCCTGCTCAAACACGAGGCCCTGCCAGCCGACCGAATCCTCGGCGTGGAAACCGGCGGCTGCCCGCACACCGCCATCCGTGAGGACGCCTCCATGAACCTGGCGGCCATCGACGACCTGCAAAGCCGCCACCCGAACCTGGAACTGGTGCTGGTGGAATCCGGCGGCGACAACCTCTCCGCCACCTTCAGCCCGGAGCTGTCCGACCTCACCCTGTACGTGATCGACGTCTCCGCCGGCGACAAGATCCCCCGCAAAGGCGGCCCCGGCATCACCAAATCCGACCTGCTGATCATCAACAAGATCGACATCGCCGAACAGGTACATGCATCACTCGATGTAATGGACCGGGACTCAAAGAAAATGCGCGGTGAACGCCCCTTCGTGTTCACCAACCTGTACGACGGGGTAGGGCTGGAGACCATCATCAGCTTCATTCTGGAGCGCGGCATGCTGCCCGAGCGGCGGCCTGAAAAGCTCGCCGAGACTGCTTAACGAAACCGGACTTTTAGATTTAAACGAACGACGGAGAGACAACCATGAAACTGACTAACCGACTAACACTGACTGTCAGCCTGCTTCTGATTTCAGGCGCCGCCTTTGGCCATGCCGGCCATGAAGCGCTTGGCGATGTTCTGCACATTGAATACCTCGTGGCTGCCGGTGCAGCGGTCGCCGTTGGGATCTACGCACTGATGCATCATAAGAAGGACGGGCAGGATTAAGGAAAGATTTAACCGATCCGCTACTGTTTGGTATGTGCTGATCAGGCGACCGCCTGATGCTGCAGCCAAAGCATAAAACAACAAAAAGCCGCTCCCAACCCGAGCGGCTTTTTGTTGTTTTAGTTACCAAATTTTACGTCCGACGGGTAGGAAGTTTCCTTACGATTAGGCTAGTGTGTCGTTATAAGAAACGGACTGACACCGCTGTTAAGGATAACGGATGGACCACACCCAGATACTGCACACCCTCCAAAACGGCATTCCACCCGCCATCTGGTATCTGATTCCGCTGGTCATCCTCGCGGCTGTTATCAAGTCGCCTTGGTTCAAAGGCAAAGCCGGGGAAGCGGTGGTTACCCTTTCCGCCAAACTCTTTCTCGACAAAACCCGCTACCACCTGATCAAAAACGTCACCCTGCCCACGGAAGACGGCACCACCCAGATCGATCACATCATCGTCTCCCGATATGGCGTGTTCGTGGTGGAAACCAAGAACATGAAAGGCTGGATCTTTGGCAATGCCAAACAGCGCCAGTGGACCCAGAAGATCTATCGTCACTCCCAGAAGTTTCAGAACCCGCTTCACCAGAACTACAAGCATGTGAAAACGCTGCAAAGCCTTCTGGGCCTGGATGATGAGCAAGTGTTTTCTCTGATCGTGTTTGTAGGCGATTCCACCTTTAAAACCGAGATGCCGGAGAACGTGACGCAGGGTGGGGGATACATCCGGTTTATCAAATCGCAGACTGAACACAGGCTCTCTGATGCTGAGGCACAGGGTGTTGTTGAGAAAATCGAATCTGGCCGGTTAGCGGCCTCATTCCGGACGCACCGGGAACATACCGCGCATGTGAAAGAAATTGTTGCTCGGAAAGAGGGTGAGCCCCGGTGCCCGAAATGCCAGGGTGAGATGGTCCAGCGGATCGTAAAGCGTGGACAAAACGCCGGGAAGGAATTTCTTGGGTGTAAGACGTTTCCAAAGTGTCGGGGCATTGTTGATGCGTCGTTATTGCAATAATGACGCGGTCAAATGATTACGAGGTTCACGAAGCCTCGAAAATCGTTACTGGCTGTTTATAAAGAAGAAAATTAGAAATTTATATGTTGGGTAAGAGTGTTTTGTAGCGGTCAGTTTTTTGCAATAACGAAGCGCTCTATCTAACCACTGTTAGGCTCAAAGTGAAAGCAGTTCATCTCATATGGATCAGCATAGATGAGTGAAGAGTTAAGCAAGGATATAAGAGAAGCTTTTATTCGCCAGCGCAGAAATCTTATGCTCGTGAGCGTGGCGCTTTTTTTAGCTATCGGGGCAGGATTTAGACCAGAACAGATTTTGATATTTGGAAGCAAAATTACACTGGATAACCCTGATTATGTTACTTATGGAATCTGGATGCTCTGGGGCTATTGGCTGGTTCGATATATTCAACACTACAATGATCTTGAGGACGTTGAATGGAGTCAGAGGTATGCGCAGGAAATGAATTATCGAATTCTAAGATGGGCCGAAGATCGCGCATTTAGCTCGTATTCAGAAGAATATCTTGATGATCAATATATTTCAAAGTTCTCGGGACAGCCGTCTTTCAAGCCCAATGGATATGGGGAGCCGCCTTGGTCGTACCAGATTGATAACAGTGAAGTTGTCTATGATCATTCCAAAAATATCGAAGCATGGATCAAGCTCAAGCCATATGATTCAGCAGGGCAAGCTCATAACCGTATCCTTATAGTTCAGCCTTTGAGCGGCAGCCGACTAACATTTTACAGTGCCTTATCGCACCTTTACGTGGCTCGTAACACAAGGCTATTCAGTGAGTATGCATTGCCATTTATCTTAGCGTTCGTGCCGCTATGGTTCGCCATTTACAAAATGCATCCTTTGGAAGGTGTATTTTTCTGTGATTAAGCCTAACCAGTGCAGGCACGGCGACGCCCATTACATTGCGCCTTCGGCTCCATTCCATGGGCGCGCATGCTGCAAGCGTTAGAACGCACAAAAGGAATTGAGAGTGATCGAGATACTCTTATATGCCGGTCTAGGCATATTCATTATCGGTGGAATTGGCATGCTGATCGCGGCTTTCAGAACCCACATACTCTGGGGGCTTGGCGTTTTATTACTTGCGCCAGTTGGCATAATTTATTTGATCCTTCACTGGCAGGATGCGAAAGGCCCATTCAAGCTACAGGTCTTCGGCTTGCTGATTATTGTGGCCTCTGCCTACGTGAATGGCGGAATAACACTTCCCTCATCGGTAAGGTCAAGCTTGGCCAGCATAGATAATTCCACACCGGTGATTTCGTGGGGTGACTCATCCAATATACAGAATCAAAGATTCACGTGTGATGGCAGGCAACATTGCAGTCAAATGCGCTCAAGAGCTGAAGCCGAGTTCTTCGTCAGGAGCTGCCCCAACACAAAAATGGATGGCGATCGTGACGGCGTACCTTGTGAGAACGATTCAAGATTCTAGGTTTTGCAGTGTACGTTCTAACAAGTCAATTAAGTTTGTTCCGGCCTTTGGCCTCCACCGGACGGCCCTGTCGGGCCGCCGCTTATTTCAGCGTTAACGAATTGATGAAATCAAAACAAACGAAGAATAAAAACTGAGGAAGTTATGGCGAAGAAAGGGACTTACTACCTTGGGCGTGTTGTAAAAACTGGAGCGCTCGACACAGACCATATAAAGGCTTCCCTTCGGTCGCCAAACAGTGTTTCAAGGTATGGAAGTGCTTGGACATTTGTTGATATTCAGGAGCTTACAGACGGCCGATCAACATACTTTTTCGGCCGACTGGTCAAATATGATCCAAAAGGGGAGGTCTCTGTAGTCGATCCCGAACAAAGAAAGGAGGTGCGTCAGAGCGAACCAAACATGACTATTGCCTCCAGCCCTTTTGTCTATGTGCCTGAATACCAGGGACTGTCATTCCTCCATGTTTCCAATCAAATCGAACATTCAGCTTTCATGAACAGATGGGCAGAAGTGGTCAATGCTTCTCACCATCAAATACTTGCAGAATGCGCTGTAGATCCGATAGCTGACCTTCGTTCTTTTGTGCGAAAACTGCAATCACTTGATGGCATTTATCGGGTTTCTGCATCCGTATCTCCACCCAACCCAATGTTTGGCCCGTTGTGGGAGGAATTGAAAGAGTATCTTGCAAAACGGCGCACCGACCGAATGAAAGTGGAAGAAGATAGCGGACAAGGGACGCCGATCGATACCGATTTGGCAGAACATGTACAAGGGATACTTGATCAAACTGAAGAAAGACCATACGAGCCTGAGCCCCTGCCGATTGGTGATGCGGCAATTTTGATGGCGGCAGACGGTTACGGTAAGGGGTATGTGAGAGGTAGGCAGGGCGAGGATTTCATTATTATTAGAACCTCCGAGACTGTAAGAAATTTTTCTTTTTTGCGAGATCCTGAACCGCAGGACCTTTATCGCAAGACGGTAGAGATACTTGAAAGAATTCGTGAAGAGAGGCACATGGAGCACTGATGCTGGGTTCAAAGATAATGGATCTGAAAAGGTTGGTGCTTGTTTCTCCGGAATTCTTAATTGGGGTTTTGGTTTTCTATATTTTCAGAGAAAGCCCGGATCTCTTTGAAAAAATTGCTTTAAATATCAAGGGCGATTCAAAAATTCCTGACATTGTCAGCGCCCTACCGTTCACGTTTGTCGCTTTAAGTTACCAACTTGGTATGGGGGTCATCAGGCCAGGAGATGAAGAAGAAAACAAGATCCTTTATGAGTGGCCACACTATTGGATGCTGGAGCATCGTTTCTACAGCTCATTGATAATCTGCATCCTATGCTCAATCGCGGTGATTTGGTTCTATCTTGATCCCACGGGGTTGAGTGATGCGGCACTGGGTGCAATCTTGGTTGGCGCCATCTCGATCTCGGGGATCACGGTTTTTTTACTGGCTATTGCAAGGATCACCTTGCGGAAAATATTGACACTATATCGTTAACAAAGGGCTGCAGCGGACCGGTTTTCCGGCGCGGTGCGCCTCCAAATCGGCCGCTGAGCCCAGCGTTAGGCTAATAGAACAAGACTAATAATATGAAGGAGGAATCTTCAGTGAGCACGAAGCTTAAAATCGATATTTCTACGGGGTTTCTAGAGGTCGAAGGGAGCGAAGAATTTGTAAAGCTAATCTATGAAGACTTCAAGGATAGATGGGTTTCGAAGAGCACTGCCCCTGAGGAAGTGCAAACGACTCCAGAGTCTGAAGAATCAAAACCAAAAACCACCAAGGCTAAGAAGTCTTCATCAAATGGGGCATCTCCTTCAAAGGCTAAGCCCAAAAAAGCACCGGAGTTTCTAAAAAATCTAGACTTGTCTGGCCCTGGAGATAGCCCGTCATTGAAGGACTTCTTTTCTAGTTATGAGCACAAAACTAACTATGAGCGAAATTTAATATTCGTACATTACTTGAAGGAAATACTGGGAATAGAAAAGGTAACTCTTGACCATGTATTTACTTGTTACAGGAACGTTGGGCAAAAAATACCAAAAGCATTAGAGCAAAGTCTGCGGGATACATCTAAAGATAGAGGTTGGGTTGACATCGATGACTTGGAAGATATAAAAGTCCCCGTTGCAGGATATAACCATATAACGCACGACATGGAAAAGTCGAGCTAACTAAATCGGGGTTGAAATGAAGATCGATCATTTCGCAAACATAGCTAACCTGACAGCAAAAACAGAATTGGAGAAGGTGGAGTTACTTGCATTCTACTTTTTAGAGAATAAAGAGCAGGATGAATTTTCAGTTCCAGATATGTGCTCGATGCTATTTGGTCTCGGTTTTGCCAAGCCAAACTCTGCTAGGCTTAAAAAAAATATTACCAAATCAAGGGGTTTTGTGAAAGGAACTGGAAAAGACCTTTTCCGGTTATCTGCCAAAAAAGTCGAGGCCCTGCGGAAGGATTACCCAAGCCTATCTGAAAGTGAAGAAATAATCTCAGATGACTCCTTGCTTCCAGAGATCTTGTTTAAGGAAGCAAAACGAGGTTACTTACTTAGGGTTGCTCAACAAATAAATGCATCATACGAAAGGCATATGTTTGATGCATGCTCTCTAATGATGAGAAGGCTTTTGGAGATACTGCTAATTCATTGTTTCGAAGCTAAAGGTATTCAAGATCAAATCAAGGATGAAGATGGAAATTATAAAAATCTAAAAACTCTAATTAATAAAGCGATTTCGAAGCCAGAAATCCCGCTATCATCCGACGTAAAAAAAGATATTGATGAGTTTAGAGAGCTTGGCAATTTGTCTGCACACAGAGTCAAATACAATTGTCGTCGGGATGATATAAGACCAATAAGACTGGCGTATCGAGCCATAATCGAAGAACTATTGTATGTCGCAGGCCTTGTAGAGCAAAAAGCCTAACAAATGCAGGCACGGCGACACCCATTACATAGCAGGTGCCGGGGTCAGGTCTTGCGTTTTGCCCCGCCTTGCCATTTCGATCTGATCCCCGCAGTCTATCCCGCCCCAAGTAAAACCACGGAAGGAGCCAAGGAATGGCCAGACCGTTGCGACTGGAGTTTGCCGGCGCGTTGTATCATGTGACGTCTCGCGGAAACCGACGGGAGATGATCTATGAATCAGACGAAGATCGGCGCGCCTGGTTGTCGACCCTTGATGAGGTATGCGAGACCTTCAACTGGGTTTGCCATGCTTATTGTCTGATGGGCAATCATTATCATCTGTTGATTGAAACGCCTGAAGGCAATCTGTCGAAAGGTATGCGCCTGCTAAACGGCGTCTATACGCAGGTTTTCAATAGGCACCACGGCCGGGTAGGGCATGTTTTCCAGGGGCGCTATAAGGCGATTTTGGTTGAGAAGGACAGCTACCTATTGGAACTGTGCCGCTACATCGTGCTCAATCCTGTTCGTGCAGCGATGGTTCGATCGGCTGTGGAATGGCCTTGGAGCAGCTACCGCGCAACGGCGGGTTATGAAAGGGGCATAAAGGCACTTGATGTTGATTGGATTTTGTCTGCTTTTAATGATCGGCGGGCCAGGTCAGTAGAGAGCTACGAACAGTTTGTTGCTGACGGCAAGAACCAGCCGTCTCCATGGGAGAAGCTCAAGAACCAAGTCTATCTTGGAAGCGATCAATTCGTTGACGACATGCAGAGGCGAATTGATGGGGCAGAATATCTCTGCGAAATACCTACTAGTCAGCGCCGCCCTTTGGCCAAGCCGCTGCAATGGTACTGGGATTCTGCTTCGTCCCGAAATGGAGCGATCCATTTAGCGTATGCGAGTGGCGGTTACAGCTTGAAGGAAATAGGTGATTTTTTTGGGCTCCACTATTCCCGAGTAAGTCGGATTGTTAGGGAGGCAAAACGCAAGACCTGACCCCGGGGTTGAGACCTGACCCCGGGGTTGGTGACCCCGGGGTTGGGCGCAGGAGCGGATCTGGGATTAACAAGTTAAGAAAACCGGGACAGACCTATTTCCCCGTAAAGACAAAAAATTTAATAAAGAAGATAATTAGACCTAACCAGTCGCTGGTGGTGACGCCACTCGTTGGCGATCACGGCGCGCCACAGCTTTAACTTGGCTGTAAGGAAACGATAAGGACTCAGGTTTCGCTATGAATAAAAAAACCACTTTCGACCAAGTTCGGGCTGAACAGCTGAAATACAACGCGAAGCGAGCTTCGGGCTATCGAGAGCAGGCGCTGAAACTCTTTCCCCATATTTGTGGCCGCTGTGCGCGGGAGTTTGCTGGCAAGAATCTATCGGAGTTAACTGTGCATCATGTCGACCATAACCACGATAACAATCCGCCGGACGGCAGTAATTGGGAACTCTTGTGTCTTTATTGCCACGATGAGGAGCACTCAAAATTTGAAAATCTCGTGCGTTATGGCAGTAGAAAAGAAAGCAATCAAGCCCCGGCAACCCATAATCCCTTCGCAGATTTAAAGGAAAAAATGGATCAGAAGAAGTAGCTCGGACATAAAACCGGGACAGATCTATTTTTTGAAACCGGCGGTCGCCTGCACACCGCCATCCGCGAAGACGCCAGCATGAACCTGGCCGCCATTGATTCGTTTAGCCCCCCAGGCCCAAGCCCAGTATATAGAGACCGATTCCAGTCCAGGTGATCAGTAGCAGCGCCCAAGGTAGCCATGGGGTTCGATAGTGGATCTCGGATTTTGCAGGATTTTGTTCCGCGCTTTCGGTCGCTGTTTGGTGTTGTCCTTTTTTGCGCTGTTTGTCTTTTTCCCGGGCTTTGGCTTTTTGCTGTTTTTTATACTGATCAATGCCCTTCTCGATACCCTGCGCGATCATTTTTGTCTGCTCCTTGCTTTGCCGGGGCCGCTGAGTCGCCTTTGCCATGGCGAAGGCTTCCTCCTGGGTTTGCGGTGACGGTGGCTGCTTTTTGATTTTTGCCATAGGGCTCGGCTCGGGTTGTTGGTGAATGGGATATTGGAGCGCATCGCAGGGGTCGGCGTCGAATGTTTCCACGATCACCGTGCTTCGGTTAAGATCGGCGTCCAGCGCAGAAAGGATTCTGTGTTTGAAAAGCAGGGAGAAGCTGATGCCAACACAGGCCAGGGTGATTGTGCTTGGTTTTGCCCATTATCAGCTTCGTTTATTCAGCCAGGAGCCACGCCATTACCTTTCCGCTGCCTCGTTTATATTCTTTCCGTCGTTGTCCTTACGCTATGCGCGCTCGGCTCGGGATCTTGTTTGCCGGACTGACCGTGGAGCTGCGGGAAATCGTGTTAAAAAACAAGCCGGCGCAGATGCTGGCGGTCAGTCCCAAAGGCACGGTTCCTGTTCTGGAGCTGGCAGGAGGTGATCGTTCTGAGAGGCTCGTTATTGAGGAAAGCAGGGAAATCGTCGAATGGGCGTTGCGGCAGAGTGATCCGAAGGGTTTGTTGAACACTGATTTAGTAAGCGCTAATGCCCTGATCGACCGCAACGATAACGAATTCAAACACTGGCTGGATCGCTATAAATACGCGGATCGCCATCCAGAACTCTCCCAGTTGGATTACCAGCAAAAGGGTGAGGTGTTTTTGCAGGCGTTGGAAAGCCTATTAGCCAAGAACCGGTATCTCCTGGGGAGCAACATCAGCATCGCTGATATTGGCATCATGCCCTTTGTACGCCAGTTCGCCCATGTCGATCGGGAGGTGTTTTACAGTCTGCCCTATCCGAATTTACAGAAATGGCTGAGGGATTGGCTGGAACATCCAGTGTTCCTGCAGGCCATGAGCAAATTCCCGTCTTGGCAGGAAGGCGATGATGAGGTGGTATTTCCACAAATAACCGGGACAGATCTATTTTCCCCCTGCCCGTTCCCGCCGAATCAGCAGTACCAAAGCCAGCGCCGCCAGTGACCCCATCACAGCGGCGAAAGTGATCCCAGTCGTCATCAGGCTGGTCATGCTCGCCATCAATCCCAGGCCGATCACCGGCACCGAGATAGCGATATAGGCCACGACAAAGAACGTGGACGTCACCGCTGCCTTCTCCCCTGCAGGGCTGGCCGCAGCGATGGCACCCATGCCGGCGCGGAATGAGATGCCCTGGCCGATACCGGCAATCACAGCACCGGCGATGAACAGCGCGAGGGACTGGGTGTATATGCCTAGCGCTATCGGAATCACACCGAGCATCAGGGAAACGCAGCCCAGAGGCAGGCGCAGCCTGAGCGGCAGTGTGCCCTGCAGGAACTGACCCAGGGTTGAGGCGATGAAGATGCTGCCGGCCACAACGCCGATCAACAACCGATTGTCGTAGCCCAGCACCTTGCCCATCATCGCCGGGGCGATGGATGTGAAGAAGCCGCACATGGCAAAGCCCGCGAAACCTGCAATAGCGGCGGGAATAAATACACCGCGGACTTCCGCTGGCACGTTCAGTCGCTGGATAGACAGTTTTGGGCGAACGGGTTTCGAGACGGTCTCAGGCGCTGCCCAGATGCAGCACACGGCCAGCACCGCCATGACAATGTGCACCAGAAAGGTCAGGTGCAGTGGCCAGGGCAGGTACTGGGAAAGAGCGCCAGCTAACATCGGCCCCAGGCCCAGCCCGCCCATGTTTGCCGCCGTGGCAAAGAAAGTGGCCTTCTCCCGCCAGTGGGGCGGGGCCAGTTCAATGACTGCCACCGTGGCTGTGCCGGTAAAGATCCCTGCGGACAGCCCCGACAGCACCCGGCCGGTCAGGATCATCGCCAGGCCATCGGCCTGCACGAACACCAGGTCACTGATGATGGAGCAAGCCAGGCCCGCAAATAGTAAGGGCCGGCGGCCTATCTGATCAGACCAGCGCCCAGTCAGTATCAGTGCGGCGATCACACCAAAGGCATAGGCGGCAAAGATGATGGTGATCATCAGGTCGGAAAACCCGAAACTGTCCTGGTAGATCGGGTAAAGAGGCGTCGGCATGGTGGTGCCGATCATCGTGACACTGAAGGTGAAGGCTGCGCCCAGGAAAATAAGCAGCGGAAACCAGCGGTGTTGCTTGGGTGAGGGCATGCAGGATTCCCGGTCGGCGATCTTTAAAGGCTGGCTACCCTATCAGAGGGGGCGGGCGAATCGAAGGAGGAGCCGATGCCATGACAGGCCAGGGTGGTTGTGCCTGGTTTGAATAGTTTCCAGGCATCTGCCTAGTCGCTCAGTGTAAGCCCCATTTCCCAGAAGTCGATCTCCAGCCGCGTGGCGTCCCGGAAAATTCGGGTGAGTTGTTCGAATCGGGAGGGGGATACCTCTGCGAGTCGGTCATCCAGCCAGCGAATTTCTGCGTGCATTGCCTCTTGGAATTCGTCGCTTTCATACATGGCGATCCAGGCATCGTAGGGGTTGGATTCGCCACGAATGGTCTCGCTGCGGTGGTTCAGCCAGTTGGCGATTTCACCATAGCCGACCATGCAGGGTGATAGGGCAACGTGCAGGTCTAGCAGGTCGCCGCGGTTGCCGGTGTCGAGAACGTATCGGGTATAGGCCAGTGTGGCGCGAGCTTCCGGGAGGTTGGCCAGTTCGTCCTCAGAGATACCCCAGTCTTTGCAGAAGTCGATATGCAAGCCCAGTTCGGTATCCAGGATGGCCTGCATGCCATCCTTGGCCTGGCGCAAATCGGCCAGGGTGGGGCTTTTGTAGGCGGCCAGTGCAAAGGCGCGGGCAAACTGTATCAGGAACAGATAATCCTGTTTGAGGTAATGCTGAAATGCGTTCGCAGCCAGCGTGGCATCGCCTAACTGAGTAACGAAGCTGTGTTCAATGTAGTCTCGCCACTCTTCTGGGCAGGCTTTTTTGAGGTCTTCGAACTGATAAACCATTTCGTTGCTCCAACTTGGGTTTACGCGAAGTATTTCAGAGGATAAACCGGGACAGATTTATTTCCCCGCTATTCCTTCAGCCGGACGAGCAACCGGCCGTCCTCAACCTGGATATAATCCACACCGGCTGCAAAAGATTGCCAGAATCCCGGGTTGGCGCCGAACTCGTTAACCAGGTCCACATTCTTGAGGTTACCCAGCCAGGCATTCGGAATGGGTACGCCCATGAGGCTGACGCCCTTTAACTTAACCAGGGGGCGACCGTTGGCAAAGGAGAGTTCCACACCGGCATTGACTCGTAGGGTTCGGCCGCCGAGTACCGGGAAGTCCTCGTCAAGAGGCACCAGAAGGAGGGCGCTCAGCAGGTCGTCCGAAAGGTCGACTGCGAGTCTCTGAGCCAGATCAGTGTTATTGGCCAGCATACCGTTGAGTTCCCGCTCGCTAAAGCGTACTTCCCGGCTGGCGCCTTCCTCACTGTAGGGGACCGGCTGCAACGGGCGGCCGGATTCGCCGCCTTGGGTATCAATGCCCAGAGTATTCAGTTTGTTGTCGAGGGAATCCTGTTCACTGGCATTCAGGGTTACGGGTTCGAAGTTCTCAGGAAACACATAGTGGCTTAACCACCAGTAACCGACGCCGACGGTGGCAACGATGGTGATCAGGACAATGCCAAAGACATGCAAGCCACTGAAGCCCTTCTTTGCGGGTGGCGGCGCTGATGCTGTTTTATCCTCGGGTGTCTCACTCATTGCCAATGTCACCTGATTGCAGTTTGAATCCTCTGCCACGGTCCTCGTGTTCGTATTTCATAAGATCGTTCGCGACAGATGTATTTCCTGAATCCTATACTGTCTAGAGGCTGAATGCTGCCAAGGGCGGCCAGTTACTGAGTTCTCGTTACCCGGGAGTTGTCGATGGGGGAAAGCTGGCAGGATTTGCTGGTCGCCATGCAGGAAATAAGCTTGCAGGATGTTATCCCGCAGGCCGCGGTACTGGTCTTTTCGGGGATGGCTGCGTTCTATCTGCATCGTCTCATTGCCCAGCATACCGGTGCCGATTCCCAGGGCGTGCGACACCTTACGCAACGCACCATCCAGCGCCTTGCCTTTCCCATCTCGATGCTGCTGATGGTTCTACTGGGTCGCGCGTTACTCGCCGCGCTGAATCAAGCCCATTGGGCCCTGGATCTGGCTATCCCGCTGCTGATCTCGTTCGCCCTGATCCGCACCCTGGTTTATATGTTGCGCAAGGGGATGCGAAGCGGCCCCCTGGTCAAGGCTTCGGAAAATGTAATCAGTACGCTTATCTGGCTGGTGGTGGGCCTGCATCTCGTGGGCTTGCTACCCGGATTGCTTGAGGCCATGGATAGCCTGGCTTTCACCGTGGGCGACCTGCGCATATCCCTGTTGGCAGTCATCAAGCTGCTCCTGCTGATGGGCCTTGTGTTAGTGGTTGCCATATGGCTCTCGGGCATTATCGATCGGAGACTGTCCCAGTTGCCGTATCTGAGCCCCGGTGTGGCCGTGGGTTTCTCCAAAGTCAGCAAGCTGGTGCTGATCACCGTTGCTGGACTGTCCGTTCTTAACCTGGTCGGTATTGATCTCACGGCGCTCGCGGTGTTCGGCGGTGCCCTGGGTGTTGGCCTTGGCTTTGGCCTGCAGCGTATTGCCAGCAATTTCATCAGCGGTTTTATTCTTGTGTTCGACCGCTCGATTCGCCCCGGTGATGTGGTCAGCGTCGGTGAGAAGTTCGGCTGGGTGGTCGCACTGCATGCCCGCTATGTGGTGGTGCGCAACCGCGACGGCGTGGATACGCTCATTCCCAACGAAAACCTGATTACCACCGAGGTGATTAACTGGTCTTATTCGGACCCCAACGTACGTCTGAAGATCCCGGTTTCGGTCAGCTACAGTGATGACGTTGAGCGTGCTATGGCAATCATGTTGGAGGTCGCCCGGGAGCACCCCCGGGTGATTCCGGAGCCGGAGCCGGTGTGCCGGTTAACGCAGTTCGGCGACAACGGCATTCATCTGGAAGCCCGGGTCTGGGTCGCGGACCCGCAAGAAGGTTTCGGTAGCGTAAGCTCTGACATTAATCTGGAAATCTGGCGTCGATTTAAGCAAGAAGGCATCACCATCCCATTCCCCCAACAAGACCTGTACATCAAGGAAGCGCCAGCGAAATAGAAAGCCGGGACAGATTTATTTCGTGGTTTGAAAAATAGATCTGTCCCGATTTTCCTTCCCTGCAGTCAACGCCGTCGCTGATTATAATAGTGGACCTTGAACCGTCGCAGAGAACCCTATGCCAATCGAAAAGAATCAGGTGGTCTTGTTTCACTAAAGCGTCAGTGTTGACCAAGGCAACGAAATCGAAAACTCCCGTGGCGGCGAGCCGAACGCCTACCTGCATGGCCGGCAAAACCCTGACCTTTCCACGCTTTCTACATGCTCCACGACGTCAAAACCCTCGACCTCGATCCGCAAGGCCGTTACCGCGTGGTGATCGCCGGCCATTCCCACAAACCCCGAAACGAGTGGGTCGGCGACGGGCTTTATTTCAATCCCGGTGGCGCCGGGCCGCGGCGCTTTACGCTTCCAATCACGGTAGGGCGGTTGGAGGTGACCGAAGACGATGTAGTGGGTGACATCATCGAACTGCCGGTTTGATTATTCGACACCACTACCCTGTAGCTGCCCTACGTAGGCGGCGGTAAAGGCCGCTTCCTGAAAGGCCTTCAAACCTGTGTCGGGAAACGCAATTGGCAGCGGGTTGGCCGCCAGGGTGGATTTGATCAGGGCCGGGGGCAGCAGGGTCACCGTCAACTCAATACCGGTGATCAGTTGAATGGCCGCCTCCATTTTAAAGCTGATGGCACCACCGGCAAATTTGCCTTTTGGCATCCGCTCTTTGATCGCGACACTGGTGACCCCGTACTCGGCCATTAGCTCCGCAAAGGCCGCCTGGAACCGCTTCAGATCTTCACGGCTGTGGTTTTTCGGCAGTGACAGTTTGCGCACCTTGCATTCCGGCAGGTTGAACTGCCCCCTGTCCATATTCAGCAAACACACCACCGCATCGCTGCCCGTCAGCTCAACCCCGCAAACAATCATAGCCATTGCCCTCTGTGCCCCGGCTGTTGTCAGCCACAGCACTTCTTGAATTTGATACCACTTCCGCAGGTGCAGAAGTCGTTGCGGGAGGGCGATTTTACAGTGGTGACGGTCCCTCCTTTGTTCAGGAGAGCAGTGAGCTCGTTGATGGATTCAACGGCGCCCTCGCGGGTATCAACCGAAACATTCGCGTGCAGCTTCGCCCTGGCCACCTGTGCCTCAACTTCCTGCTTACGCGCTTCACTGGTAACCACCAGCGTTAGCGGATACTTCCTGCTGCCACTCTTTTGGCTGGCGTTGGTCTGAAAGCCGCCGTAAGCGGTGTGGTGCTGGCGAGCGTCCTGCCGACCCTTGAAGAAAAATTTATCTGACATGGCGACATCCTGGTGGTGAGAATACCCGAGCTACTGCCGGGAGGAGTCTTTTAGCACGCTTGCGGAAACGGCGATATAGGCAGATGTAATTTCCTGAGACGGCCCGGTGAAACAAGCACAAGGAGACAGCCATGAGCGGGAGCCCCCTGAAAAGTCGCATGTCGAGCTGACTACACTGAGGTAAGGCCTATTGCAGATGAGGGGAACGGCAATGATTGAAGTGTTAACTGGTTTTCCTGATAACGTACTGGCGTTCGCTTGTCATGGCCATGTCACGAAGCAAGATTACGAGTCGGTTCTTATGCCCGCTGTTGAGACGGCGCTTGAGAGTCAGTCCAAGTTGCGGCTCTACTACGAAACGGCCTCGGATTTTGATGGCATCGCCCCTGGAGCAGTCTGGGAAGATACCAAGGTGGGCTTGGGACACCTGGATCGTTGGGAGAAGTTTGCCGTTGTAACCGATGTGGGCTGGATAGGCCACACGATGAAGCTTTTCAGTTTCCTGATGCCTGGAGATCTACGCGTGTTTTCGACTGATCAAGCGGCTCAGGCGCGGGAATGGATTGTGGCGTGATACCTTAGTTCCTATTGTTAACGCCACGCCACGCCCCGGCGCTTCCAGAAATCGGGACAAATATAGAGGTCCCATGCATCTATTCAGGCTGTATTCACGATGAAATCAATCGCCCTGGCGTCACTGTTGGTCATCCTTCTGGGGTTTCTCGGTGTTCAGTATTACATTACTTCCGTCCCTGCTCTTGAGGCTCCCATCACCGTTGGTGAAGTCCGGGAAGTGAAGTCTGAAAAATCCCTCGTGGTTACCCTGGTGGATAGCGAAGGGCAGCGATTTACCGTCGGTCTCAGGGGCGATACCGCGAAACCGGAGGAAGCCGCGCTTTTCTATATCCGGAATCCGGATGTCATTCCCTATGTGTTCTGGCCGAATCTTCGAAGTAACGATGAGAAACGGGTTCTGGAATTGCTGGAGGACCTGATCGAATCTGACGCGTCAGACGTTGCCGCCGTTCGCAGCATCTACTCGGTCTTGAAGGAACGTAACTGACGATCAAGCGTTGCGTCTTCTAAACTTGAGTGAGCGCCAGCCATAATTGTCAGCGAGCCCACTGCCTCGCATCGCGACTCCGAAATCAGGTTGAGGCCCAATGCCATGCCAAACCCCCAGGGACTCTGAAAAAACCGGGACCGACTTATTTTGTGCACACTGTTTTTTTGACGTTATCAGCCCATTTCGAAAAATATCTATCAAACGAGAGCTATCAAACAATCATGACGAGAAAGACATTAAGTTTAACCCGAAAACGAAACAAAGATGCTAAACCAGTGGCTGAGGAAGCCGAAGCTATGGTTGAAGTTGAGGCTGATCCACAAAAACGTTTTTTAAATGCTGTGGCTATCAATCCAACGCCGGGGATTCGCTTGGAGTCAGGTTCAGAAAAACTCACGGTGCGCGCGATGGATTTGATCACGCCGATTGGAATGGGGCAGCGAGGTTTGATAGTTGCACCGCCGGGGTCTGGAAAATCGACGATTTTAAAACATATTTGCCAGGCGGTGGGAAAGGCGTATCCCGAGATTAAACTTTACGCGTTATTGGTAGATGAGCGACCCGAAGAGGTCACTGATTTCAGGCGTAGCGTCCCGGCTGAGGTACACGCTTCTTCTTCGGATGAAAGCTATGCTCATCACGTTCGCGTTGCCGATGAGCTTCTTGATATCGCCCGCCAACAAGCTGGCGAGGGTCACAACGTCATGATTGTGATTGATTCTCTCACGAGGCTTTCGCGTGTGCATAATGCGGAGCGAAAGGGCAGCGGTCGTACTATGTCTGGCGGGATGGATGCACGAGCGATGGAGATCCCGCGGAGGTTGTTTGGCGCTGCACGAAACATTGAGAATGGCGGCTCGCTGACCATTTTGGCAACCGTTTTGGTGGATACCGGCAGCCGTATGGACCAGGTTATCTTTGAGGAATTCAAGGGCACGGGGAACATGGAGCTGGTTTTGTCGAGAGACGTTGCGAATCAGCGAATCTTTCCCGCGCTGGATATTTCGAAAAGCAGTACACGCCGTGAAGAGCTGCTGTTGGATCCAAAAGATTTAGACAAAATAAGAGCATTGCGCCGGGCGCTTGGCGGTCTCAAACCGCTGGAGGGCACAAAAAAGCTGGTTGAGCTGCTTGAGAAGTACCCCACAAATGCCGAGCTTCTGAAAAATATCCCCGGGCCAGGATGATGAAGTAGGAAAACCGGGACAGATCTATTTTCAGCCCCGGTTTTCCCTAACATTGTCGGCTTTTGAAACCAGGTTGCTAAACCAGCGGCATTGAGTTGAACAGACCTGGCTTTCGGCGAAGGCCTACCATTTTCTTCCCGACGAGCCTGCGCAACACCTCCTCAATCCGGACGCGGGCTATCTGCTGGGCTCCAGGCTCACGGTGGCCGATATCGCAACTGCTGCATTGTTTGGCACCCTCGTCCACAGCTTTCCGGAACTCGCCGCAGATCTGGAACACAACGCCCCCCGGGTGGCGGGTCTCTGCCAACGAGTGGAGGACCATCCGTCGATCAGGCCTTTTCTTGAGGATCAGCGAAAGGAGTTGGGTAAGGCCTACTGTGGTGGTCAGATTGAGCGGTCCCTGCGGGACGTCATACGGTAGCGCCGAAATACTGTTGGGCCAGTTGTAACCAGGCGACTGCTGACGCCGGCCCCCGGCGCTATACTCTTCCAATCACGGTAGGGCGGCTGGAGGTGACCGAAGACCGTGTCGCGTGTGAAATTATTGAACTGCCGGTTTGATCCATCCGGTCCGCCGCTTCCAGAAACCGGAGGAAGCCGCGCTTTTCTATCTCCGAAATCAGGTTGAGGCCCAACGCCATGCCAAAACCCCAGGGACTCTGTATCGACATTTCCGGTGTGCTCCACGAAGGGGGAGAGGTCGTCACCGGCGCTCGGGAAGCCATTGCAAAGGTCCGCGAGGCGGGAGTGCCATGCCGCTTTCTCACCAACACTTCCCGCAAGCCGTCCCGGGCAGTGCTGGACCAACTCCGCGAACTGGGTTTCGAGGTCGATGAGAAAGAAGTGCTGACGGCACCGGCCGCTGTCGCGCGTTACGTGAAGGCCCGGAAACTTAAAGCCTGGCTGCTGGTGCATCCTGACATTGAGGAGGAGTTCGAACCGGCTTCATTTTCCGATGCAGATGCAGTCGTGGTCTGTGATGCCGGTGAACGCTTCGATTACCGTCGGCTGGATCAGGCCTTCGCTCTGCTGATGGAGGGCGCGCCCCTGCTGGCGGTGGGCATGAACCGTTACTTCAAGGCATCCGACGGTCTGCACCTGGATGCCGGCCCCTTCATTCGCGCCCTGGAGTATGCGGCCGGGGTGGAGGCCACCATCATTGGCAAGCCCGGCGAGGTCATGTTCCAGGAGGCCTGTGACAGCATGGGGCTGGCGCCGGGCGACTGCCTGATGATCGGCGACGATGTGGAAGCGGATATTGGCGGCGCCCGGAAGGCGGGGCTCCAGGCGGCGCTGGTGAAAACGGGCAAGTATCAGGAATCGGATGGAGCCCGGGCCGCGGAACTCGGCGCCGGTGTTTTCGACGATATCGCCGCTGTGGCATCACACTGGCTCAAAGTTCAATGAAACGAGGGATTAACATGATCGAAACCCCACTGGAATTTCCGAGTCACGGTACAACCTGTCGCGGTGTTCTTTACACCCCGGATGCCGACAGTAAAAGTTTACCGTGTGTCGTGATGGCGCATGGTTTTGGGCTGACTCATGCCAGTGGTCTGGCACCGTTTAAAGAAGCCTTCTGCAATGCGGGTTATGCGGTCTTTGCCTTTGACTACCGCCATTTCGGTGAAAGTGACGGTCAGCCACGACAGACGCTGAGCCCTCGGAAGGAAGTGGCAGATTGGCTGGCGGCACTGAATTTTGCGCGGCAGCTGGATCGTATCGATGGGAGCCGTATTTGCCTGTGGGGGACGTCGTTTTCTGGCGGGCTCGTGATTGCGGCTGCGGCAAAGGATGGAAACGTGCAATGCACCATCTCCCAATGCCCGATGATGGATGGTCTGGCGTCTTTGCTGGGTGTTGTCGGTTATGCCGGCCCTATGCAGGCGATGCGCCTGACCTGGCACGGAACGGTCGACTGGCTTCGTCGTGGGCTGGGGATGTCTCCCCGGTACGTTGCGTCGGCAGGCCGCCCCGGCGAGTTGGGCATGATGACGGCTGAGGACTGCCAGGAGGGGTATGTTCCTTTGCTGGCCGATAATGCGTCGAATTACGTTGCAGCGGGCGTGAGTTACGCGTTTCCCTTTTTCCGGCCCATCCGGTTGGCCAGCAAAGTCACCTGCCCGGCACTGGTGTTGATTTGCGACCAGGATACGGTCGCCCCGGCGAGTGTTGCGGCCAAAGCGGCAGAGAGAATGCCGAACGCGGAAGTGAAGCACTATCCGGTCGGTCATTTTGATGTTTATCGGGGCGAAGCTCTGGATCAGTCAATCGAAGATCAGCTTGATTTCCTGGCCCGGTTTTTCCGGTGAAGGCAAAAGCTGGGGCAGATTCATTGCCATCAGCCGACGCCATGCTCCATAACACTCTTCATGCTCAATACCTGCCCTTCCGTCACGGTCTCCATGACGATGTAGCTCCGTGAATCATTCACCCCCGGCAGCGCCAGGATGGTTGCGCCCAACAGCGAACGGTAGTGCTCGACATCCGCCACCCGGGCCTTGATCAGGTAATCGAAATTGCCGGACACCAGGTGGCACTCCTGGACTTCCGGAACGTCGATGGCGGCCTCCTTGAACTGTGCGAACACGTCCGGGCCGGTTCGGGTCAGGCTGATCTCGACAAACACCGTGAGGCCGATGCCCAATTTACGGGCGTTGAGGATGGCACGGTAGTTCTTGATATAGCCGTCCCGTTCGAGCTTCCGGACTCTTTCCAGGCAGGGCGTCGGGCTCAGGTTCACCCGGTTGGACAACTCGTGATTGGTGATCTTCGAGTTGTTCTGCAGCTCATCCAGGATGGCCAGGTCGATACGGTCCAGTTTCCGCATGGCGTTGCTCCTCATACCAGTAAGTTTCGCCGAAATAGAAGAAAATACTGTAGTTGAGAAAACAAAAGGATCAAATAATGAATTAGTAGTTTTATTCGGGATTTTATCCTGTCGGCCCTGATTAGACTTTAAAACGTCAGCGTGACCCGTGGGTCGCGTTCATTCACTGCCCGACAGGAGCAAATGCCTATGATTGTGGGTGTACCCAAAGAGATCAAAAACAATGAATTCCGGGTTGGACTGACGCCAGAGGCGGTCCATGAGTTGGTTGCCCAGGGCCATTCGGTGGTGGTGCAGACCGGTGCCGGTGCGGGTATCGATCTTACCGATGAACAATACGAGTCAGCAGGCGCCAGGCTGGTCCCGTCGGCCGAAGCCGTCTTCGAACAGGCGGAGATGATCGTCAAGGTCAAGGAGCCACAGGCCAGCGAGCGGGCCCTGCTGCGGCCTCACCACACGCTGTTTACCTACCTGCATCTGGCGCCGGACGTACCTCAGACCAAAGACCTCCTGGCCAGCGGCGCTACCTGCATCGCCTATGAGACCGTGACTGACAGTAACGGCGCGTTGCCGCTGCTGGCGCCCATGTCGGAAGTGGCGGGCCGTATGAGCATTCAGGCCGGCGCTCACTGCCTTGAGAGTTCCCGGGAAGGTCGGGGGCTGCTGCTGGGGGGTGTTCCCGGTGTGAACGCGGCCACGGTGGTGGTGATTGGCGGCGGCGTGGTGGGTTTCAACGCCACCCAGATGGCGGTCGGGATGGGCGCCCGAGTCACTGTGCTGGACACCTCCATTTCCGTGTTGCGCCGATTCGATGCGGTGTTTGGTAATCGGGTCCAGACCCTGTTTTCTTCCTCGAAGGCTGTTGCGGACGCCGTGTCGCAGGCGGATCTGGTCATTGGTGGTGTGCTGATTCCGGGAGCGGCCGCGCCCAAGCTGGTCAGTCGCGAGCTGATTTCCCGCATGAAGCCCGGCGCGGCGGTTGTGGATGTGGCCATCGACCAAGGCGGCTGCTTTGAAACCTCAACCCCGACGACCCACGCCGAGCCCACCTTCGTTGTGGATGGCGTGGTTCATTACTGCGTGGCCAACATGCCCGGCGCGGTGGCCCGAACCTCCAGTTACGCCCTGAACAACGCCACGCTGCCCTATGTCCTTCAGATCGCCAACAAAGGGGCCCCCCGGGCACTGGCAGACAGCGCGGGGCTGCTGAACGGTTTGAACGTGGTCAATGGCGTGCTGACCTGCCCATCGGTAGGTGCGGCCCAGGGTATCGACTCCATCACCCCGGAGCAGGGGCTGGCACTGATGCACTGATCCTTAACGCTCTAAACACCATACGACAACAACAAGAGGTATTGATCCAATGGATTCTGTGAGTTCTGTATTAGGGGACATTAACGCCATCGTCTGGGGGTGGCCCATGCTCATTCTCATTCTGGGCGTGGGCTTTTTTATGAGTCTTGGCCTGAAACTGATGCCGATCCTGCGCATCGGCACCGGGTTCAAACTGCTCGCCGGCGGCGTCAAGGTCGGTAAGGATGAAGAGCAGACCGGTGAGGTGTCGCCTTTCCAGGCGCTGATGACTGCCATGGCGGCCACGGTTGGCACCGGGAACATTGCGGGCGTTGCCACGGCGGTGTTCCTCGGCGGCCCGGGCGCGCTTTTCTGGATGTGGGTGACCGCCCTGGTGGGTATGGCCACCAAGTATTCGGAAGCGGTGTTGGCCGTGCGATTCCGTGAAGTGGATGAGGAGGGCAACCATGTCGGGGGCCCGATGTACTACCTGAAGAACGGCCTTGGCCGGCGCTGGGCCTGGCTGGGTTCCGCGTTTGCGATCTTTGGTGCCGTCGCCGGATTTGGTATTGGTAACACGGTTCAATCCAATTCCGTTGCCCAGGTCATGGAAACCAACTTTGGCGTGCCCGAACTGGTGACCGGCCTGGTAGTGATGGTACTGGTTGGAGCCGTGCTGATGGGCGGAATCCGACGCATCGGCTCAGTGGCCGGCAAGCTGGTGCCGGTCATGGCCGTCGCCTACATCCTGGCCGGCCTGGTGGTGCTTGCCATCAATGCCGATCAGATTGGCCCGGCCATGGCGCTGATCCTTGAGAGTGCGTTTTCAGGGCACGCGGCGCAAGGTGGCTTTGCCGGGGCGGCCGTTTGGGCGGCCATTCGCTTCGGTGTCGCCCGTGGTGTGTTTTCCAACGAGGCCGGCCTGGGCTCTGCCCCCATCGCCCATGCGGCCGCCAAGACCCGGGATCCGGTTCGTCAGGGGTTGATTGCCATGCTGGGTACCCTGCTGGACACCCTCGTCGTCTGCTCGGTCACCGGGCTGGTGATTGTCACCTCCGGTATCTGGGATTCCGGCGAGTCCGGCGCCGCATTGACCTCGGCGGCGTTCGGTCTTGCCTTGCCGGGGGTGGGGAACTATCTGGTCGCCATCGCGTTGGCGTTGTTCGCCTTCAGCACCATCCTGGGCTGGTCGTTCTATGGCGAGAAATGTGTGGAGTTTCTGTTTGGCACACGGGCGATCAAGCCATTTCGGGTGCTGTGGATCCTCGCCGTTCCCCTCGGCGCGGTTCTCAGCCTGGATTTTGTCTGGTTGGTGGCCGATACGCTGAATGCGCTTATGGCTTTGCCCAACCTGATTGCCATCGTTGCCCTCAGCCCGGTGGTCTTCCGATTGACGCGGGATTACTTCGAGCGCCAGGCGCTGGGTGTGCCCGTGGAATCCTCGGGAGCCGGTTCCTGAGGCCAGACGCTGGCGCATGATCAAAAAGGGGGCAGATTGACTTCAGGAGGGTCAGCCTGCCCCTTTACGCTTTGTAACATATTGAAATATAAATAAAAGGTAAGGGTGGCATCGCGTGTATTTCTGATATTCTCGGAGTAGTTCACAAACCTGGTACGTGACTGATGGGAGGATGGAACCACTGGATTCCTACCCGTCATACCGGGCAGGTCAGACCACCTGAACAATGGGATTTACACCAATGAATATGAAATCACTGCTCGTTTTTCTATCTCTGAGTGCCACCTCATTGGGTGCCGTTGCCGATGACACAGCCGACGCTGCGCTGGGTGGCGGTATTGGCGGAGCAATCGGGGCTGCCATCGGCAACGAAGTAGGCGGCAGGGACGGTGCTATTCTCGGCGGTGCCGTCGGTGCGGCAACGGGAACAGCCATTACCACTAGAGATCATGATAGAGAATACTATCGCGACCATGATCGCCGTCGTCATGACTATGATTATGACGATCGCCGGTCTTACCGTAAGTCTGGTGGCCATTTCTGCCCACCGGGCCAGGCGAAAAAGGGCAACTGCTGAAACGCGACAAGCCTGCCATTCGATCTGTGCGCATCAAAAAGCCTTTCTCCAACGGGAAGGCTTTTTTTTCGACCCTGAACTACCTGCTGGCGTAGTGGGTTGTTCCGGCTATGGGGTCTGCCAGGAAGCCGCCGCACCGGTGTGTGCGGCCCGCGGTATTTTTTCCCTGCCGGTAGTCCAGCTGTGGTTTGGCGGGCAGCGATTCGCGGAATTCGCGAGGGTGTTTTCCATGGGGGAGGTGCGGTCGGCTCTGGAGCGGCCCAGATTTACTCAAAAAAATGGAGATGTTATGACGGGACAACGCTTTACTGAATACAAGATGGTCCATATCACGGAGGGCGGCTGTGGCACATTGCTGCTGGGCTCCTCCGGCTTGCCCCTGAAAAAAATTGAAGCGGAACTAAACCGCTACGCTTCTGAAGGTTGGCAGGTTGTATTCCAGGTTCTGGAGATGAAGCGCTTCTGGCTGTTTTGGCAGCGTGAATCTGTGATTGTTACGTTGGGGCGCTAACAGGTGCTGAAGACGTTAGCTCTGAAGGCCATCGGGTTTTATCGTCGAACGGGTGGCGGCATCCGATGGTTTGGCATCGACTGCAATTTTGAACCGAGTTGCTCTGCCTATTCTGAACAGGCTATCCGGCAATTCGGTCTTCGCAAAGGTCTGGCATTAACTTTTCACCGTCTTCGCAGGTGCAACAGGTCGGACGCGATCTGTAAATGCATCGAGCCGGTCACCTGGGATATCGAGCATGTTGAAACAAGAAGAAGTTGATGCCGAGGAAGATTCGCTCAGAAAGGCGATTCGCGAGCTTTCAGAGGAGCAGCGGGCAGAATTCTATCGGCAAGCGGGGAAAGCGGTTAAGGATCCGGACACATACGCTGCATTGAACTGGTTTTTTATCACCGGATTGCACCATTTTTATCTGGGGCGCTGGCAATCGGGGCTGATTGATATTGGTGCTTTGCTTTTTGCTATTGGGTGTTTCGCAGCTGGTTTCGTTTGGCCCGGTGTTATCCTTCTTTTGATCGTTTATTCCTGGGAATTGTGGCAACTGTTCCGGTCCCAGATTATCGTTCAGAACTGGAATAATCGGCTTTATCGGGACTTGTTGAGTCGCTACCAACACCGCCGGTACCTCGGTTAACATCGGCTGCCAGCGCACAGAACGGATTCTGTGCTTCAACAGCAAGGAGAAGCTGGTGCCAAGACAGGCCAGGGTGATTGTGCCCGGCTTTATAAGGGAGGGCGATGGTGCCGATCATGGATCCGGACAGCTGGACGCTGTTACAGAGCATCGTGGTTTTCAGTATCTGTGCCCTGGTGATTGCTATCGCGGGGACACGCATCACGCGCGTGGTCGACCAGCTCGCCGACCGGACCGGGCTGGGTGAGGCGACAGCTGGAGCCGTGCTTCTGGGGGCAGCGACATCCCTAAGTGGTGCGGTGCTCTCGGTAACGGCCGCCTACCAGGGGCACCCGGAGCTGGCTGTCAGTAATGCCCTTGGGGGCATCGCGGTGCAGACCTTTTTCCTGGCCATTGCCGACATTGTCTATCGTCGCGCGAACCTGGAACACGCAGCTGCCTCAGCCCCGAACATGATGCAGAACGGACTGCTGATCGCGCTCCTGGCGTTGATCCTTTTGGCACCGAGCTTGCCGGATGTGACCCTCTGGAACATCCACCCCGTTACCCCAATACTGCTGGGCTTCTATTTCTACGGCACCCGGCTCATCCAGAGTGCCGGCGACAACCCCATGTGGCGCCCCTCCATTACCCGTGAGACCCGGGAGGACGAGCCGGAGACCAAGAACCAACTGGCATCAATGAGCCGTCTCTGGACGGAATTCACAGTGCTCATGGCAACGCTTGGAGTGGCTGGCCTGGTAATGGAGCCCGCCGCCACGACAATCAGCTCGGAAGCCGGGTTAAGCCAGACAATCGTCGGTGTTCTTCTGACAGCGATCAGTACGTCCATTCCGGAGCTGGTAACGTCAATTGCCGCGGTAAGGCAGGGTGCGCTCACACTCGCGGTGGCTGGCATCATCGGTGGGAATGCCTTCGATACGCTTTTCATGGCCGCTTCGGACATCGCCTACCGGGACGGCTCGCTCTACCACACGATGACCGCCGACTCGGAACGTTGGGTCGCACTGACCCTGTTGATGTCGGCCATCCTGATCATGGGGCTGATACGTCGGGAACGCTATGGCGTCGGTCGAATCGGTGCAGAGAGTCTGGCGATCATGGTGCTCTACGGGCTTGGTGTGGTGTTGATGTTCACTGGCTGAATTGGGCGTTCAAACGCCCCTTCGCTCAGATGAATGTCCAGGCCAATACCCTCGTAATCTTATTGCCCTGCTTCATCTCTATTTCCCGTATATCGACTGCACCGAGCTTACGAATCAACTTCTTTGCAGACTTAACATTGTCGGCTTTTGAAACCAGGCTGGTAAACCAGCGGCATTGAGTTGAATACACCTGGCTTTCTTTTATTAGCTTTTTGAGAAACAGCTGTTCGCCCCCCTTGCACCAAAGCTCTGCTCCCAGTCCGCCAAAATTCAGAGTGGGGGATTTGGTTTTTGCTTTCTGTTCACCTCGACTACGAGCAAGGTTATTGAGTTTAAGCTGGCTACCTTTAACTGCTTCATCGAGCGAGGCATGGAAGGGTGGGTTGCACACGCTGACGTCAAAGAACTCCCCGGCTTGAATGATCCCTTCAAAAATGTGGTTTTTATCGGGTTGCGTGCGCAGCGTGAAGCGGTCTTTGAGTGTGGGATTGTTGGCGATTATCGTGGCAACGTTCTCAAGCGACTGAGTGTTAATGTCACTACCGACACACTGCCAGCCGTAAATTTGGCAGGCCAGTATCGGGTAGATTCCATTTGCTCCAGTTCCTATATCGAGCAGCTTGATGTTGGGCTGTTCAGGCCCAAGCAAGTCAGCAATGTAATGGATATAGTCGGCTCTGCCCGGGATTGGAGGGCAAAGCGCGCCTTCTGGTATATCCCAGTCGACAATGTCGTAGTATCGGTTTAATAACGCGGCGTTGAGAGTTTTTACTGCCAATGGGTCTGCGAAATTGATGGAAAGGTCGCCGTGAGCGTTCGGTTTCACATGGGGGGCTAGCGCTGGGTGGTTTTTTACGAGAGCTGGGAAGTCATAGCCTTGGTTGTGTAGATTCCTCGGGTGCAGACCTTTGCGAACTGGCCTGGCCTGGTTTTTCTTACTTCGATGGACGGTGCTCACAGTAATAGGCCTGAGGCTTGGAGTTCAGAAGTAGAGTGGGTCTGGCTTAGTCCGTGATTATAATCTTTATGTATTTGTTGCGCATACTCGGCAGTTCGAGGGTAGCGACGGACCTGGGCATGATCGCTGCGGCAACCAAAACGGTTAGCGTCTACAGTCAATGTTCAGGGGCAATACGGCGGTTTGCAGGATTAGTAGTCCTGGGTTGCACCTATTCGCCGGATTTTCGACTTTCAGTAACTGGTAGAGAGGCAGCTTGGATGGCGACTATAAAACCCGGTGGCCTGGGAATTAAAACACGCCTTTTCCAGATCATTTTCGAGTCTGATACCCGCCTGGCCAAGGGCTTTGATGTTTTTTTGGCGTTGCTGATATTCCTCAGCGTGGGGATTATTCTCCTGGACAGTGTGCCGGAATATCACGCCCGCTACGGTGAGCTTTTTTTTGGTGTGGAGTGGGGCGTAACGCTGCTGTTCACCATTGAGCTGGCCCTGCGCATCTATTGCCTGGAGAAACCGAAGCTTTACCTGAAAAGCTTTTATGGGATTATCGACGTGCTGGCTGTCTTGCCCACCTGGCTGGCGCTGTTGTTCCCGGGGGCCCAGACTCTCGTCGTCGTGCGTCTGCTGCGGACCCTGCGTCTGTTCCGGGTACTGGAAATGATGACGGTAGTGGGCGAGGGCCGCCTGCTGATGGAAGCCCTGATTCGCAGCCGGCACCAGATCCTGCTTTTTCTGTTTGCCGTGTTGATGGTCGTGACCATCTTCTCTTCTTTGCTCTATCTGATTGAGCCGGCCGAGGCCGGCTTTACCAGTATTCCCACATCGATCTACTGGGGCATCGTGACACTGACAACCGTGGGCTATGGCGATATAACCCCGGTGACTGGCTGGGGCCAGTTCATTTCCATGATGATCATGTTGACGGGCTACTCGATCATCGCGCTGCCCGTCGGGGTTTTTTCCGCGGAAGTGATTCGCACCCTGCGCGCGGAACGTTACTCCGATGAAGCCTGCCCGGGATGCGGTAAACATCGCCATGAAGTCGACGCCAAATACTGTAAACACTGCGGTACCTGGCTTAATGAAGAGACGCCCGACCCGCGCAGCTCCGGATGATGTTCTTCGAGCCAGAATTATCCGGCTCACAGGAAAACCGGCCTCCGGGCGGGAACCTGGAGGCTCCCGCCCGGACGCGCCTAGTTTCTCCCTGCCAGCATCTGTATTCGTTTGATCGAGCCGCGCTCTGTTTCCGGGGCTGTCTCCAGCAGTCGACGGGCCCACTGCCCGGCGGATCCGGTATCGCCGCCCAGATCGGCCGCAAGGGCCGCTCCTTCCAGGGTGTTATACCGATTCGGCCAGGTTTGATCGGACTGCTGATAAGCGTCGAGAGCTTCGGCCGGGCGATCCAGGGCGAGTAACAGATCGCCAAGAGCCTCGTAGGGGGGGAGCAGGGTTCCGGGGCTGACCGGATGCTTCTCGACACTGGCTTCCAGCTGCCCGGCGGAACGCATCAGTTCGATGGCACGGTCTGGTTCACCCTCGGCCTGCGCAATCCACCCGGCAAGAATCCTCCGATCCACCTCAATGTAGGTCGAGAAACGCGGATCGGCAGCGGACCGGGCGGTTTCCGCCAGAGTCTCCAGGCGCTGTTCAGCCGTGCGGGCGGCTTCCAGATCACCGGTGTGGACGGCCCCAAGCCCGCGTGCAAACCAACTCAGAGCCTCGGGCCAGGGGAACATGTCCCAGTTAACATAGTCGACCGCACGAGGGGTAATGGCGGCCGCCGCTTCCCAATCCCGCTCCTCAACGGCCAACCTTGCGGGGATGGATGCCAGGTGGAAGGCGCCGGGGAAATTGGCCTGGTGTGGTCCGTTGGCCTGGGCGGACTCCCAGACGCTGCGTGCCGCGCTGTCTTCACCCCGCTGGAGGTGGCCATAGACCAGATAATCAAGGGCATGAATGTAGTGGAACGACGTGGCGCCATCGACCTTGTGATCGACCGCCACGTCTGCGGACTGCTGATTCCATTCGATCATCTGGGGCCAGTCACCGAGCCGCACATAAATGTGAGACGGCATGTGCAAGGCATGGGGAACGCTGGGGGCTATCCCGGTATAGGAGTCCACGATTTCAGTGGCGTTCCCAGCTCGGCCATCGGCATCCGTGGCATGTATGGAGTAATGCACGGCCCCGGGATGGGTGGGCTCGGCCTCCCAAACCGCACGCAGTACCTGTTCTGCTTCGTTGTACAGCGCCTTGCGGTCTTCGGCGGAAAGCGCCAGCGTCAAGCGGGACAAGGCATAAAGGGTAGCGACGTTAGCGTCGTCCGGGAAGGCCTGATAGGCCTGGTCCATACCCTCAATCCAGCCGGCCAGCCGCTCCCGGACCTGGTCGGTATCCGGCTCGAAGAACGCAGCGGTAGCGTCTATCAGCAGCCGTTCACGCTCATCTTCGGCAGCGTCACGCGCTTGCTGGATTTCCTGGCGACCCAGAGTGATATCCTCAGCAGTCGGTGTTGTGCCCCATAATGGCTGGAACAGCGATGTGGCGACACCCCAATGGGCCATGGCACAGTCGGGATCGGCCTGGATAATGGCGCTGAACTCGGCGCGGGCCTGGGTGTACATCATGTGATGCATCAGGCCCAGTGCGTGATCGACGTCAGCGCGCACACCGTCATCACAGTCGGCCTGAAAATTGACGGTGCCGACGTCATCCCCGGCGCTATGAGGATGATCTTCATTCATGGTGTCCTGATGTGCCAACGCGGGAGGGATAAAGCTCAGAGTAACCGCAAGTACTAAGTAAGAGATTGTGTTCATGACATGACTCCAGTGGACCGTATTGGTGGTGGAGCCGGCATGTCTACTCCGGTCAGAGTCTGAATACGAACTGCCAGTTACTGGCTCTGCATGCGCAGCTTATCACCTCAAATTTAGTCCTTTCGTGGCTGATTTAACAGCTACAGGCCTACTACGGGTGATGAAAAAAACCGGGACAGATTTATTGATGCCTCACAGGCAACGGCAGCTGCATTTGCTAGTATGACCGCCTTCTCCTCCTGATAGCGATTAAGCACCACGAATGAATGCGCCTTTCAAGCTGCGGCCTTACCAGCAGGAAGCGGTCGATGCCACGCTAAACCATTTCCGCAAGTCGGATGAATCCGCAGTTATCGTGCTGCCAACCGGTGCGGGTAAAAGCCTGGTCATTGCCGAGCTGGCCCGACTGGCCCGCCGCAAAATTCTGGTGCTGACCCACGTAAAAGAGCTTGTGGAGCAGAACCACGCCAAGTACCAGAGCTATGGATTAGAAGGCGGCATCTTCTCCGCCGGACTGAAGCGTAAGGAAAACCGGCATCAGGTAACCTTCGCCAGCGTGCAGTCCGTATCGGCGAATCTGGATCAGTTCCGGGATGAGTATTCGTTGGTCATCATCGATGAGTGCCATCGGGTCAGCGGTGAGGAAACCAGTCAGTATCAACGGATCATCGAGCTGCTACGGCAACAGAACGATTCCCTCAAAGTGCTCGGGCTCACCGCCACCCCCTATCGCTTGGCCATGGGCTGGATCTACCGCTATCACTACCGGGGCTTTGTTCGCGGCTCTGGTGAAGAGCAGGATAAGCCCTTCCAGCACTGCATCTACGAATTGCCGTTGAGCTACATGATCAATCGGGGATATCTCACCAAACCCGAGTTGGTGAACGCGGCGGTGGCGCAATACGATTTCTCCGCGCTGGCTCAGGATCGCTTTGGCGAATACGCCGAGAAGGACGTCAACCAGCTGCTGAGCAAACACAAGCGTGTGACCCGTGCCATCATTGAGCAGGTGATGGAGCTGGCCACTGAGCGCCAGGGGGTGATGATCTTTGCGGCCACGGTGGACCATGCCCGGGAGATCACCGGCTATCTGCCGGAAAACCAGACCGCCCTGGTGACCGGCGCGACCGATCTGAAAGATCGGGATCTGCTGATCCAGCGCTTCAAACAGCGGCAGTTGAAGTATCTGGTGAATGTGTCCGTGCTGACCACGGGCTTTGATGCGCCCCATGTGGACTTCATTGCCATTCTTCGGCCTACCCAGTCGGTCAGCCTGTATCAGCAGATTGTGGGCCGCGGTCTTCGTCTGGACGAAGGCAAGCAGGACTGCCTGGTGATTGATTACGCGGGCAACAGCGTGAACCTGCATCACCCGGAGGTGGGTGAGCCGAAACCGAACCCCGACAGTGAGCCGGTGCAGGTGTTCTGCCCGGGCTGTGGTTTTGCCAACATCTTCTGGGGCAAGACCGACAGTGAAAGCCGGGTGATCGAACACTACGGGCGCCGTTGTCAGGGGCTGCTGGAGCCTGCAGAAGAGGAAGGGGCGGCTGGGCAGAAGCAGCGCCCGGAACAGTGCGATTACCGATTCCGCTTCAAGGAATGCCCCCACTGCGGTGGCGAGAATGACATCGCGGCCCGCAACTGCCACCAGTGCCACCAAGCCATTATCGACCCGGACGATCAGCTACGTGACGCCCTGAAACTCAAAGATGCCATGGTAATCCGCTGCGCCGGCATCACGTTAAGTGTCGCCGGCAGCAAGCTGAAGATCACCTACCACGGCGAGGATGGGGAAGAACTCAGCGAGTCGTTTGATTTCAGCAAGCCGGCACAGCGCACCGTCTTTAACAAGCTGTTCGGACGTCGTTTCGCCAACAGCCAGGCCCCGAAAGCGTTCAGCAGGGCGGATGAGGTGCTTGAGTTGCAAGCCTTGTTGTCGGCACCGGATTTTGTGAT
The DNA here is from genome assembly GCF_030238305.1 of Marinobacter albus. NCBI lineage: Bacteria > Pseudomonadati > Pseudomonadota > Gammaproteobacteria > Pseudomonadales > Marinobacteraceae > Marinobacter > Marinobacter albus. Next base: position 968,909 of record NZ_JASSQD010000001.1, read on the forward strand.
AGCCCGCAAGCAGAAGCATTACTGGCAGGTGCAGGAACGGATCTTTGATTATCAGGGTACTTATCGAAAGGCGAATGAAGCCTAAAGTGCCCAAGTGACCGTCAACTCAGCTATCATGCCTCCCGACCGCACAGAAAGGATTCTGTGTTCTTCAAGCAAGGAGAGGCTGATTGCCGGAGTGCGAAATGATTAAGCCTAGTTGTTACAGCTGTCGGAAAAAATTTGAGCCATCGGCGCTGAGGGTTTCCTACTCCAAAAACTACTGTGAGGGCTGCGGGGTGGGGTTGTTTGGTGAGGATTACTTCAGTTTCACCAGAAAGCCCTCCCCAACTACCCGGAAGAACCTGGCTGTCCATTTTTCAGTGCTGCTTTTCGGGGTTGCCTGCTTTTCGTTATGGTTTTTTCTCCCCTGAAGTCGGCGCCGCTGCCGGCTATAATGGCGTACTTTAAACCGTCGCAGAGAACCCTATGCCAATCGAAAAGAACCAAGTCGTCATGTTTCACTACAGCGTCCGTGATGATCAGGGCAACGTCATTGAAGACTCCCACGGCGGCGAGCCGAACGCCTACCTGCATGGCCACGGCGGCGTTATCCGGGGCCTGGAAGAAGCCCTGGAAGGTCGCGATGCCGGCGATACGTTCAGCGTTACCGTCACTCCGGAAAAAGCCTACGGTCCGCGCAAGGACGATGCCCTGCAACGTATGCCAATCAAGCATCTGGTCGGTGCCAAACGCTGGAAGAAGGGCATGATCGCCCAGGTGCAAACCGAGTACGGCCCTCGCCATGTGGTTGTCGTTAAGGTCGGCCACAAGTTTGCCGATGTCGACACCAACCATCCGATGGCCGGTAAAACCCTGACCTTTGATATCGAAATCCTTGAAGTCCGCGCTGCCGATCCGGAAGAGCTGGCGCACGGCCATGTGCATGGGCCGGGTGGGCATCATCATTGAGGAATTAAGGGGGCGTAAACATGCAAATCGGCGTCATCGCAGACACCCACAGCAAGATGCGCCCCGAAGCCCTTGAGGTATTGAAGGGCGCGGACGTGATTCTTCACGCCGGTGACGTCGGGCGCGACGAGGTTATGGAAGCGCTGGAGTCCATCGCGCCGGTGGTGGCGATTCGCGGCAATATCGACACAACAGGCCGTGCCGCGAAGCTTCCCGATGTTCAGGATCTGGAATTCCTCGGCCACGCTTTCTACATGCTCCACGACGTCAAAACCCTCGACATCGATCCGCAAGGCCGTTATCGCGTGGTGATCGCCGGCCATTCCCACAAACCCCGTAACGAGTGGATCGGCGACGTGCTTTATTTCAATCCCGGTGGCGCCGGGCCCCGGCGTTTTACCCTGCCGATCACGGTAGGGCGGCTGGAAGTGAGCGAAGACGGCGTGGCGGGTGAAATCATCGAACTGCCGGTTTGATCAATCCGGCCCGCAGCGTCAGTTCAGTTTCGATCCAGATTTGTCTGCACTCTCAATCAGCCAAGCAGCGGCTCAATGTGAATGTTCACCGAGCAGATAGTGAACCAGCGCATTCAGGCTTTCTTCGGACATTCGCCACCGTGGCATCGTATCGTCTAATGGCTCCCCGTCGGGACCGATGCCGTTCACGATGGCGTCTTTAAGCGATGATTCGTCGTAGGATGCATGGTCGTGGCCGTCGTTATGCTCTTGCTCCAGTGCCTCTTCCGTTAAAGCCGGAGCCACCACCCAGAATCGAGGCCACATGATTGCGCCGCCTTGCTTGTCCGCACTGTGGCATGTGGCACAGCTGCCACCATGCATCTGCATATGATGGTGCCCACCCACAGGACGGATCCGCTCACCGGAGTTTGAGACGCCGGTAAAATAGAGGCGTTCCCCTTCACTAGTAAAGCTACTGGGAGCGTTCTCGACGCTGTCCCAACCGCGATTGGTATCCATGCATCCGGAAACTCCCACTGCGACCAGGGCAAGCCCCACGAAACTCCCGATCCAATTGTATTTCACTGTTTCAGTTACCCCTTTTGCCTAAGGAAATGCTCGATGCCCAAATTTTTGCGTATCGTAACTCTGGACTGGGCGTGATAGAGAGCAGAAGTCGTGAATCGGGCCAGGTCTGTGGTGCGACAACAAGGAGAACCTGAAGATCAGCCAATGGCTGTAATCTCATGGCATTCGTTGAAACACGAGTAGCCGGTTGTTGGCAGGCATGGGGTGATTTTCGGCAAGCGTCATCCCGGCCGATTCCGCCAGAGCGCTGAGGTCCAGCAGGTCCCGGATGCCCATATGAGCGGCCTGGGATCTCAGGTGCTGATCAAAACGGCGGTTGCTGTCACTCGAGTATTCGCCACGGTTATTGAACGGGCCGTACAGGCAGAAGGCACCGTCCTCTGGCAAGCGCTCACCGATACCCCGGAACATCTGTTCGACTTCGCTCCAGGCCATGATGTGCGCGGTATTTGCGGAGAAGGCCCAGGTGAAGGATTCAACGGGCCAGTGGTCAGTACCAACGTCCAGATCAATGATCGGTAGAATATTGGGTAGTGCGGCCCGTTCCAATCGAGGGCGACTTATGTGTGTAGCATCGGGATGGTCGGTCGGTTGCCACTGCAGGTGGGGCATGGCCTTTGCGAAATGCACGGCGTGCTGTCCAGTGCCTGTCCCCACCTCCAATACTTTGCCCGGTGCCTCAAAAACCTCACGCAGTCTTCCCAGGATCGGGGCTTTGTTGTTCTCGCAAGCTTGAGAGAAGGGCAGGTTGGTCGTCATCGAGTCATACTCTCCTTTCTTTGAACGCCATGAAAACCGGGACAGATCTGCTTTCTAGGGGCTTTTGATGTAAAAAACGTTCTTGTCCCGGACGCTCATCTCGAATAATTCACTGGCGCGAATGAGGTCACTCAGCTTTTTGTACCCGTAGTTCACGGGGGAGAAAGAGCTGTTGTTGGAAATGTACTGGCCAACCTTGCCGAGATGCGCCCAGCCATCGTCATCAGCCGTTTGTTCCACCGCCGTTCTGAGAGTCCGCACCAGAATGGTGTCACCCCGCAATTTGTTGCGGCCCCATTTGGTTTCCACAGTTGGTTTGGGCGCACCTTCGTCGCTGGCGCTATCGGTTTCCTCACTGCTTTCGCGCAGGTTCTCTGTGTAAATAAATTGGGAGCAGGCGTTCACAAAGGGCATGGGAGTTTTGCGCTCGCCGAAACCGAATACCGGTAGCCCGGCCTCGAGAATGCGCATGACTAAGGGCGTAAAGTCAGAGTCGCTGGTCATGAGTGCGAAGGCATCGACATTTCCGCTGTAGAGTAGATCCATGGCGTCGATGATCATTGAGGCGTCAGTGGCGTTTTTGCCAGAGGTGTAGGCAAATTGCTGAACTGGCCGAATGGCGTTCGCGTGCAGTTTTTCGATCCAGCCACCCAGTTGCGGACCATTCCAGTTGCCGTGGGCATGGCGTACGTTCACTGCACCGTACTTGGCAAGTTCCTGAAGCACTCCTTCAATCGATTGGTGGCTGACGTTGTCACAGTCGATGAGGAGGGCGATTTTGTAGTTAGTGTTCATCTTCTCTGAGCTGTCCCTGTCTTGGATGGTTCATTGCCATGTTAGCAGTAATAAAAACGGGACAGCTTTATTTTGGATCGAAAATCAGGAGTCGGTCTTCCTCGTTTACACCAAAAGCGAGAGTGGCATGAAATTTCTGAGCGCCTTATTTTTACCTCAGGCAAAAACGCGGAAGTGAAGATGAGCCGGTGTTTTGGTGTTAAATTGATAGAGCAGAAACCCTTTTGGGGGAAGGTCTGTCATGTCACTCCAGAACAAAAAAATGAGTTTGCTGAACCGGACATTTATAGGTGGCTGCAAAAGGATCTTTAAGCCAATTTTTCGCCGATCCGCCCGTCAGGTTCTGAAGGGCCGGCTACTGGATCTTGAAGAGCCGGAAAGGGGGCGGTGGCTTGAGTCAGATGTAAAAGAGTATCTCAAGCAAACATGGACTCGGTCTGACTTGCTGATGCCAATTGCCGAACTCGATCATTTGCCTACCTTTGGCAACCGTCTTACCGTATTTCTCTCAGTAATCACGACAGCCGCGTACCAGGAGATGATGGCCCGCGGAGTGCCTTCGGAGTATGCCAAAACACTGGTGGGCGATCTGGGCTGGAAGGTTTATAACTGGATGCTAACGGCCGTATCTATGCCTTTTCGTGTCACTAGCCGCAATCCTGCAAGGCGCATGGAGAGGGTTCTCCGGGCGCTAATGGTTTTCCCGTTCAGCGCGCCGGGTGCTCCAGGTTATGAAGTGAAAGTATGGACGGAAGGAAGCAATACCCATACGCACTGGACCCACTGCCCACCGCAAACCTTTGTTCGTCGCGTCATCGAATTGAATGGCGACCAGGGCGAGCTCGATGCCTTCTTTAAGTCCTGGTGTCTTTATGATTGGCCGGGCGCGGATGTAATCGCCAACGACGGTCAGCACGGACATTACACTCGCCTGCATACCCTCTCCAGAGGCGGTTCGGTTTGCGATATGTGCTGGCATGGTTGTGCGAAGTCTGGAAAGGAGTGAACGTGAAAAGCGGGCTGATCGACTCAGCCCGCTCTCAGCTTTACCTTACTTTACGGGAAGCAAGGGACACTGGAAGTAGACCGGCGGGCCGTCCGGAAAAGATCCCGGAGTGATGACCAGGTGACCCATGGCTTCGTGATAGTCGATGTCCTCATCGGAGGTCAGAACCGGCACGATGCCATGATACATAAACCCGGGTCCGGTCCATTCTACAGTGTGTGTGAACCAACGGCCCCCATTATAGGCCGGATTGCCAGGCGCTGCTTCGGAGACTGGCAGCTGACCTTCCGGGTTATTGGAATTGGTCACCACATAGAGGGCGTCAAAGGATTGAACGTTGTTGGTCCCGGGGGCCGGCAAGGTGGTGGTTCCTTTGGTGCCCCAGACTTCGCCATCACCCCAAAGGGCGGGCATGAAATTCGGCTGGCCGGGGTCTGCGTGAGCCAGACTGGTCATGAGAAAGCTTCCCAGTAAAAGCAGAGCGATACGTGACATGGTGGATTCTCCTTGGCAGTATATTTGTCGCGTTTTGCCTTCCAGCCCGCAAGATTTCCAACGGACTTAGTTTAGCTTCTGCCATCCCTAACGAGAGTTCCTCATATAACGATAACGACATGATCACCATTTCATAACGACGATGGTGTTTGCGGCATGCAAGCCCTGAAAAAGGAGATAATGGACAATCAGAACACCAGCTGTTCCATCTTGGCCAGAAACCGTTCACGTCGGGGATTCGATTTTGCCAAAGCATGGACTCAAGCCGAAGTAATCAGCGTTTCCTCAGATATCTCCGGCTACCCGATTAATAGATTACTTGAGTAATCCCGTAGGCTTGCCGTCAAGACTCAAGGTGTTGTTCTCTTCCTGATACTCCCTCATTCCCTCTGAGCCAAGGCGATCAGCCCATTTAATGAGTGTTTTGCGCTGACCAATAAAATCATAAAGCGGCACCCCATATCCGCATGATGTCAGCACCAAATCTACAGAAAGGTCATGGATTTGTCGCAAACCAGGCGTATCGGGGAAAAGCCTATATAGTTCATCCCATTCTGAGTTTCTAGGGTGTACCGATGTTGCTTTCCCGTATGCCCTTAAAATTAAAGGTTTCCGATCAAACGAGCACCACATCAAAGTCATGCGAGGGTTTTCAAGAAGGTGTGCCGCTGTCTCATTCTCAGCGCCCGTAAGATTGAGCCAAACAATTCGATTGGGGCCTAACACTCTGAGCGAATCCATTCCTTTCGGAGCAATATTCACTCGTCCTTCGTGAGCAGCAGTTGCTACGAAAAACATCTGTTGCTTCTCAATAAAACTACGATGTCTCTCGTCAATCCCTTCAAATCTCACCACCTAGGTCTCCTTTTTGCCACTACTTTTAACGCCAAGGGCATCCGCCTGCCGCGCTTGCGATTTATTATTCGGGGTTAAGCGTATCACGGACGCAGCCCTGGTCCGGCCACGCCGTATCATTCTGCGAACCCAGCTTGGCTTTCAATATGCTATCCAATTAATAGCGCTATTTTTAAGATAGTGGCAGCGTCTTAACAAAAGACCAAAACACCTTTACCGACTCAGGCACCTCCTGTTTCTGCAACCTTGGAAATGATGGATTCGGGCGGCGTGGATAAATGCCTCATTTCCGCATGGGCGGCTCCGGGAAAAATTATGATATCCAACGACGAGGTCGCATCTTTTGTGGAAGAGGCACCAGAACGGCTAGTAAGGGTTCTACCCTGGTTGTGGGATTTGCCTCTTACTGATCGCAGGTTTTATCCGGTGTACACAGCCTGCGCCGAACTGGGCATACCCTTCTGCACACAGATCGGCCACACCGGCCCCCTAATGCCCAGTGAAGTAGGGCGTCCGATTTATTTGGACCAAGTGGCACTGGATTTCCCTGGAAATATCCAAGGAAGAACAAAACGTAAAAATGCGAGAGCAGTACATTTCGCAACGCTGCCATCACCGGTGACAGAACTGCAGCGAAACGGAGGTGACCTGCGCGCCAGCTTGGCCAGGGAGTTGCCCGCCAGAGCGGTGCCATGAACCAGGGGCAGGTCAGTCAGTGGCTGCAATCGAAAGCTATTGCCTGAAAACCAGCAGCCGGTTGTTGGCTGGCATCACGCAGTCTCTCCGGGATCGGCGCTTTGTTGTTCTCGCAAGCTTGAGAGAAGGGCAGGTTGGTCATCATCGGGTCATACTCTCCTTTCTTTGAACGCCATGAAAACAGAGGAAGCCAGCGCGGTGTTTTTCACGCCAATTATTGCGGCGACCACACTTCCCCGTGGTGCATCACCCGGAAAGCCGACTCACTGATGCCCTTGCTCTCCAACGCCAGCCGCAGTCGCCGGGGTGGCTCGTCCATGGGTTCATCGGTCAGCACGAACGTGCCCCAGTGCATGGCTACCGACTGGCGGGCGCCGATATCCTGGTGAATCTTCACCGCCTCTTCCGGCGCCACGTGCACCGGGGCCATGAACCAGCGCGGGTCGTAGGCGCCGATGGGTAGCAACGCCAGATCAATGGGCGCAAACAGCTCGCCGACGTCGCGAAAGACCTGGCCATAACCGGTATCGCCGCCGAAATAGAACCGAAAGCCGTCCAGTTCGAGGAGCCAGCTGCACCAGAGCGAGGTGTTGGTGTCGGTGGCGGTGCGTCCGCTGAAGTGCTGGGTCGGCAGGCAGAACACTTCGTTTTCGGAGGCCAGGGGCGTCGATTGCCACCAGTCCAGTTCCACCAGGTTGTGGACGCCGCGCTTCTCGAACCATGGTCGAAGCCCCATGGGAATACAGAAGCAGAGGTCATCCCCGAAGCGTCGGTGCAACTTGCGCACGGTTGCTTCGTCGAGATGGTCGTAGTGATTGTGGGAAATCAGTACCAGGTGGATCGGCGGCATTTCGGCCACCGTCAGGGCCGGCGGCGTGAAGCGCTTGGGCCCAACCAATTGGAAGGGACTGGCACGGTCTGACAACACCGGGTCGGTCAGTACGTTCAGGCCCCGATACTGGAACAGAAATGATGCATGCCCCAGCCAGGTCAGTTGTGGCTCTGCCGGCGGGTTCAAGAGTAAGTGGCCATCCGGACGCAGCAGCGTGTAGCGTTTACCCTGCGGGAAACGGCGGCCGGGGGCCAGTTGCCAGCGCAGGAAATCCCCCAGTCCATGGCGGGGCACGGGCTCCAGGTTTCGATACCTGCCCCGGTGAAAGTGGGGCTCCGCGGCAAGGGCGGCGAGGCGTTCACGGTCGATGGTCATGGCTGGAACTCATCTTCATTTTCGGGTGCCGGGAGGCATGCGCCAGGGAAGTTGCCTCTGATGATTGAGGGCTACAGTAAAACACATCCTGCAGGGTCAGGGGCGGTGTTCGTTGCGGCCGCGTTGCCAAGGGCTCAGGGGAGAGCTAGATTGAATGGCCAGAGGACGTGAAACAGGCTGGAAGGATGAAGCCACTGTTTTTGATCGTTGTTTACCTTGTCGCTGTCACATTGCCGTTGGTTTTGTCCTCCTGGGTCGGAGGGCCGCCACGCCAGTTCCACCAGGAACTGGCATCGGGCCTTGGCATTCTTGCCTTTTCGATGGTCCTCGTGGAGTTCATTCTGTCCGGCCGTTTCAAGACCATTTCAAATGGCGTCGGACTGGATGTGACAATGCGGTTTCACCAGATCATGGCGCGCACGGCACTGGTTTTTGCCCTGTTGCACCCGTTTCTGTACCAGGGGACGCCGTCAGGTGGTCTACGCCCGTGGGACCCCACGCGCGAACTGACGCTCACGAGCGATTTCTCCGCTCTGTCGACAGGCATTGCCGCGTTTCTGCTTCTTCCAAGCCTTGTGCTACTGGCGATCGGTCGCACCCAACTGGACTACAAATACGAGACATGGCGCCTGTTACATGGTATCGGCGCGCTCCTGATCGCGGTTCTTCTGTTGCATCACACCGTGTATGCAGGGCGTTACGGATCGCAGCCTGTGATGACCTGGGTGTGGCTGGCAATGACTGGAGTGGCGGTCGGGTCACTCCTGACGGTTTACCTGCTGGTTCCCCTTCTGCAGAAGGCCCGACCCTGGCGCGTGACCTCCGTGGTCCGGTTGACGCCAAAGCAATGGGAAGTGACGGTGGAGCCAGACGGTCATCGTGGTCTTGATTACAAGGCCGGCCAATTCGTCTGGCTAAATGTGGGGCACACCCCCTTCTCGATGAAAGAAAATCCGTTCTCCATCTGCTCAGCGCCGGCGGCTGGACCCGAAATATCCTTCATGATCAAAGAGCTTGGCGACTTCACACGAACAGTTGGCCAGATAAAAGACAGAACGGTCGCCTATCTTGACGGCCCTTATGGCAATCTTTCTGTCGATGGTCGCGCAGAACCCGGGGTCGCTCTCATCGCGGGTGGCGTTGGCCTTGCTCCCCTGCTGGGCATACTCAGGCAAATGCGCCTGACCGGCGATTCGCGCAAGGTGAAGCTGATCTACGGAAATCGGATCGTTGATCAGATTGCCTATCGTGAGGAATTGGATGAGGAGCTGGGTGCGGAGGACGTAGTCTATGTGCTGTCAGAACCGCCAGAAACCTGGCACGGAGAGACAGGCTTCATAGATGCAGCGCTGATAGATCGCGTCTTTTCAGAGAAAGAGTTCAGCGAATGGGTCTTCGTGATGTGCGGACCGGCGATCATGATGGATATCATTGAAGATCACCTGATTAAGAACGGTACGCCCTCTCACCATATCCTATCGGAGCGGTTCAACTATGACTAATCCAATCAGGCGGTTGAGCCAGCGGCAACGGGTTTCTTTGATAATCTGGGTTCTGAATATCACGTTATGCCTGAGCCTTTTCGTTTTTGTGTTGCGCTGATTCATGGCTTTGCATTTCCCCGTAACATTCAGGCATCCGATAAAAAGGTTTTTCAGAAATATATTGTGGCTGGCAGATGAGGCAGAGACTGCCTTTCCAGCTTGCGACGCTTACGCCAAACAATTTAATTCTATTTCGGTTATTATGGTTGTTTGAAGTTGGTGAATAAGCCGACAGTTACCTGGAGATCATAATGAGCAAGAAACTCGAAAAAGTTACGTTAACGTCTGCCGCAATTGAGGAGCAGACTGCTGCTTATTTAAAGTCGGGCGGTGCCGTTGAGTATGTAGGCAAGGGTAAAAGTGGACAGTTCGCGTCCCAGAATTCAAAGCAGGTTAACGCGAAAAAGTAACAGGGGCAGATTGATCTGGCCCCGATTTAAATTAAAGATTATCCCGAATATCTTCTGGTGCATTCGAGTCGTGTCGGACAAAACGAAGACGACCCTTTTTCAAGAAAGGGTATAAGACTCGAACCTGGCCGATCAACCGAAACCGCTCTATCTTGCGAGGGTCTCCCCGGCCTTCGGTTTTCGGATTTTCCCCACTTATTGTCGGATTCAGCGATGTGACTTAGTCTGTCGGTGAATTGAACCCTGGCCTTACAGTACTACCCTTAGAGATTCGAGGGGTGTTTGGCTTTTAATTGCGTGCTCCAAGGAGAGGCAGCAAAGTAATGAGAATTGCCGCTAAAACTCTCATATGGACGTTATGGGCAGTGGCGGTTTCGCCTGCCTGGCCTGAAACTCAGGCGAGGGGATCACTTACCGTCTCGGTTGCTGCACCCGCCTACTGGTGTCCGTACGCCTGTGACGTCACAGGACCACGTTCTGGCTTCACAGTGGACATCGCCCGTGCCGCGCTTGAGTCCGAAGGGTACAAGGTCGTGTACGAAAACCTGCCCTATGACCGGGCACTTTTTGAGGCAAAGCGGGGGCGTGTTGACGCCATAGTGCCTGCGTTCAGGGCGGAGGCCCCCAGTTTTATTTTTCCCTCCTACGCGGTTTCTCTGACCGAATATTGCTTCTACGTCCCGCAGAACGAACCACACCGCTATCACGGCCTGGCTTCACTCGAGAACATGCGGTTCGTGGCCACTTCGGGCTACAGCTACGGCGCCGAGATGGATGCTTATATTTCTGATAATCAGGGCAAGCGCGTCACCCTGATAGGAGGCGGTGACGTATCCAATCGCCTGCGAGAGCTGGTAAGAAGGGAACGCTTCGATGCATTGCTCGATGATCGGCTTCTGTTCGAATCCAGTCAGAACCGCGAGGGTCTTCTGAATGCCGGCTGTCTCGACGAACGCCATGCCGGTTACCTGGCACTCTCCCCGGAAGACCCGGACCGATCAAGTGCCATTGCCCAGGCCTTCGAGCGCGGTTTCAAGAAGCTCCAGGAGAACGGGCAGCTTTGCAGGATTCTGGAAAATTACGGGTTAGGCAGCGATGCCGTGCCCGGCCTGGGCGGGGAGTACTGCCCACCCACCCATCGTCGTTAGTCGTTTGTTCCACGATGGTAGGCGAGCTGCATCTTTTCGAAAGGTCTTGTGGCTGGCACGGTGTCTGATAGATGGCATCACCAAGCAGGAGGCCAAATGACGTTTGAGCACATCGTTCAGATAAACGACCTGACGAAGCCAGAGCTGCCGATCCTGACCCGATTCCAGATCTGGGAAGGTTTGGTACTCAGAGCCCGGCGCCCGGACAAGTTCCTGGTAGGCGTTGACGAGTATGAGATTCTTGAGCAGGAACCGGCTTACATGAAACGGTGCCTGCAACTGCCAGGGCTGCAGATAGTCGACGAAGTAAGGTTTTTACCGGAGTCGAGAATCGAGTACCGAACTCTGCCAACCGATGCGGTTCCGGCGGCAACGCTTGTCATGGATATTGAAGAGCCCGAACCGGAATCGATTTTTATCCGTTTTCGATATTACTCAGCCAGCATCGAGAACGAGGGCGATTCGATGCCGTATGACCAGTTTCTCCAGCAGGCCTATGTGCTCACCGATATTGAAACGGTTCAGATCATCCGGGAGCTGGCGGGGACTGGCGCGTTCTGAAGCTAGCTGGGCACCGGTTCCTCTGATTTGCGCAAATCCTTTCGGGCCTGAGTACCCTGGGCCGAGCCGGCCCCGATTGTGTGGCTTTGGGCTACATTGTATTGGGGTGAACGGTTACTCACGGATGGCAGCGCAATCATGGAACTGGAACAACTCAATGCCATAGAAAAGGCGACTCGTTACGGGCGTGCCGAGGTTTTTCGGATCGGCGTGGCGGTGATTTTCCTTGCAGGGGTCATGTTGTATGTCCGCTCGATCGGGGCTGATGCTCCGAACATGGTCATCCTGGTGGCGGCGGCGATGATCGGCGGGTACATGGCGATGAACATCGGTGCCAATGATGTTGCCAATAACGTGGGGCCTGCCGTCGGGTCCAAAGCTCTGACCCTGGCCGGGGCTATCGCGATAGCGGCGATCTTTGAGGCCAGTGGTGCGCTGATAGCGGGCGGCGATGTCGTCAGCACCATCAAGAAGGGGATTATCGATCCTGCGCTGATCGGAGATCCCGATACGTTCATCTGGCTCATGATAGCCGCGCTGCTTGCCGCGGCGCTCTGGCTGAATGCGGCCACCTACGTCGGGGCGCCTGTCTCCACGACCCACTCGATCGTCGGCGGTGTGATGGGCGCGGGTATAGCGGCGGGCGGTGTGGACATAGTGGATTGGAGCCAGTTTGGCCAGATCGTCGCCAGTTGGGTTATATCGCCGGTACTCGGTGGGGCCATCGCAGCACTTACCCTGTACCTGATAAAACGCCGGATCACCTACAAGCGTGAAATTGCTCAGGCCGCCAGATACAACGTGCCGCTGTTCGTCGCAATAATGGCGGGGGTCTTTGCTACGTATTTAGTGATAAAGGGGCTGGGCAAGGTCGTCGACATCGGGTTACTGCCTGCTATCGGATTCGGCGCGCTCATTGGCATCATCGTATGGCGGCTCACAAAATGGCTTGTTACCCGTCCTTCGGTCGAGGTGGAAAACAGCAAAGCGGGAGTCGACAGTCTGTTCACCTCACCGCTTATTTTTTCGGCTGCACTTCTGAGCTTCGCGCACGGGGCGAATGACGTTGCGAACGCGGTAGGCCCGCTGGCGGCGATCAATGAAACCATCCTTCACGGCGGCGTGGTGGCACAGGCGGCGATCCCTGGCTGGGTGATGTGGGTGGGGGCACTCGGGATTGCCCTCGGCCTGGCACTGTTCGGCCCCAAGCTCATACGCACTGTCGGATCGGAGATAACGGAGCTCGACCGCATGCGTGCCTTCTGCGTGGCCATGGCTGCGGCGGTTACTGTCATCATCGCAAGCCAGCTGGGCCTTCCCGTGAGCTCGACCCACATTGCCATAGGGGGCGTGTTCGGCGTGGGCTTCCTGCGCGAGCATCTTAAAACTACCTATCGCGAGAAGATTGCCGAGATTGAGGTGCGCCATGCCGGAGAGGACCGGGAAAAAGTAGAGCGCGTGCTGAAGGAATTCGAGGAGGCCTCATTCGAAGAAAAAGGAGAAATCCTCAAGAAGCTCAAAAGCACAGATGGCCGCTACGCACCGATCTCGAAAAGCGAACGTAAGAGTCTGAAAAAGCTTTACAGGCAGGATCTCGTCAAGCGTTCCGCGGTTTTGAAAATAGTGGCTGCCTGGCTGATCACGGTTCCGTTATCGGCACTGCTGGCGGCTATGCTGTTCTTTACCATCAGGGGGATGCTTCTGCCATGAGCTCCCGCAGCTTGGCCAGTTGTGCCTCGACCACGCGCAGGCGAACCTCGGTCTGGGCGGGGGTTTCCTCGGGTGAGCCGGAGCTCAGTCGTTCGCGGTATTTCGCCTGCTTTTTTTCCAGCGCCTGTTCGAGTTGCGTCAGGTCCTTGAGCTTCAGGGCCTTGCCCTGGTCGTGTTCGCCCAGAACATCATCGAGCTTTGCTACCAAGTCCTTGAAACCCATTGTCCGACTCCGCCTTGGTCCGGGAGGCATTCCCGTGATGCGTCAGATGTTAACCCCCGCCTGACCCTCATCGCTCACTGACAGTGCCTCGGTGGTTCGGGCAGCGTCCACATCCGTGGCCGTAAGGAGCTCGCGTGTACCTGTCAAAATAGCATCTACGGTTTCGCTGGCATAGGCAGAATCATTGAGCAGGGACGTCGCCATGGCGGAATCAATCTGCTTTGTGCCCAGAAGTTTCGTAACCCGCGCGACCATGGATTCGCGGTCCACTCGCGCACTCACAGCAATCTCGTCGAGCTCCAGTATGGCCGTGCTGGCGTCGTCAAATTGGCCTTCGTAAAGTCGATGGGTTTCGCGCAGTACAATCGCGACCCTGAGGCGCAGATCATTGTATTCCCGGCGGATCGCCGCGTTATTGGCAGCCAGGTAGGTCGTGAGGTTCTTGCGCAGGTGTTTGACGTGCTTGATGGCTTCCACCATCTCGGCAGCGGCGTGCTGCAGGCGGTAGAGTGATTCGGTGGAACTGCCCGGGGACATGCGCGTCATGCACCCGGAAATGAAGTCGAGGATGGCATTGTAAAGACGTTTGACGCGCTGCCGGTATAGCAGGTCAATGTCGATGTCGATGCGCTCCCGGTTATTGTTGATCATCGCCCGCAGGTCATCGCAGTTGCAGATCTGTTCGCGGTGAAGGTGAAGGCCATGGGCGAGGATGACGAAGGCCTGGTCGAACAGGTGCCAGACCTCCCTGCGAACTGCCACGTTGGCGCTATCGGGGGAGTCCATCGCAGCGGGGTTCAGGTATCTCGGCTCGGCCGCAGCCTCTTCCGGCCCCTCCGGCAACCAGCGCTCCAGCGCGCGCGCCAGCTGGGAAATCCGTGGCAACATGACGGCGACACCCAAGCAGTTGAACAGGGTGTGGAAGACGGCGAGCTTGACGGTATAGTCATCGTCGGCGATCGACATGAGCGCCGACAGACCGTCGACGGACCAGCGCAGGGGCTCGACCAGCACCAGGGCCATCGCCGCCGTCGCCAGGTTGAAAAAGAGGTGGGCGCCTGCCAGGCGCTTGCCGGCGATGTTTGCGCCTAGGCCGCCGATCAGGGCGGTTACTGTCGTGCCGATGTTGGCACCGATCGCCAGGGCCAACGCGTTCTCGTAGGTAATCTGGCCTGTGGCCAGGCCGGCCAGGGTGAGGGCCAGCGTTGCGTGGCTCGATTGCATGATGACCGTCGCGAGAATTCCGAGCCCCGTATAAACAAGCAGTCCGGTTATACCCGTTATCGCGTATGCGCGCAGATCGACTGCGGCCTGGTAGCCTTCGAACCCGTCCTTCATGAAGTCGATGCCGAGAAACAGAAACCCGAGGCCGGCCAGAATCGCACCGGAGGCTTTCAATACGCGGGAGCCCTGGAAATTCAGCACCACGCCGAAGACGAGCATTGGCAACGCGAAGGCCGAGAGACTCATTTTCATGCCGATGGTGGCGAACAGCCAGGCCCCGGTTGTGGTGCCCAGGTTGGCCCCGAAGATGATGCCGATGCCGGTGATCAGCGGGAGCATGCCGGCGCTGAGGAACGATATGGTGATCACCGATACCAGGGAGCTGGACTGCATGATCGCGGTGCTGACAATGCCGAAACCGAGACTTTTCGGAATCGTGTCCGTGGTCCGACGCAGCACGCTCTCCAGGAATCCGCCGGTAAACTGGCGAAACCCGTTCTCGAGCGACAGCATGCCAAACAGGAAGATCGCCACCCCGGCCGCCACCTGCTTGAACTCGGGGCTGGCCCAGAGCGCAAGGGCCAGAAGTCCGAGTAGGGCAGCGAGGACGAGACGGCGGTAGTTCATGGCAAGGCCTGCACCAGGTCACCAAGAGTCAGCTCGCCGCCTTCAACCACCCGCGTCGTAATCCCTCCATGGCCGCGCATGGCGTTGTAACCGCCCGGCCCAAGCGTCGTCTCCATCTTGCTGCAGGGGTGACAAAGCCCCGTGTACTCCAGGATCACCCCACCGATCCGGAAGGTTTTGCCTTTCAGGGCATGCAGGTTCAGGCCGGAGACTACAATGTTGCGCCGGAAAACCTCGGGGCCAATGGCCTCCCGATGCAGGCAGGAGGCAATCGCGTGCAGGTGTTCTTTCTGGATCAGGGTTACCTGTCGTTTGCTGGTTTCGCGGCCCTTGAACCGATCGCCTTCGAGGCCCTTGCCGGGGCTGACTGTCACGCCGTCGAGTGACTGCATGGCCTCACCACGGGCGGGGCGGATACCAATCCATTCCACCCGGCCGCATTGGGGGAGGGTGTCCAGCAGAGTTTGAAGGGGAGTCGCGTCGGGCATGGGAGATCGCTTTGAAGAATTGCTCAAAGTTCAATGAACCGCGGGGTCAACATGAGCGCAACCCCGACAGCCACCATGGCCATGGTATTGGTCACGAGGTACGGATAAAGAATCAGCGCGAGACCGCACCAGCGGGCGACCATATTCGACTGCCTTCGCCCGTAAATGAAATAACCGATACCGATGGAGCTGAAAATGAGCCCCCAAATCAGGGTCGCAGTTTCCATAGCGTGAATGTCTCCGGCAGAAAAGGCCCTACCTTAATCCGTTACGGGCCTACTTCACAGACGTTTAACTGACCCGGAATCAATTCAGTGACGCGGATTATTTTTATCAGGGGATGACTTATCGTCGGATGCGTTGTCGTTCGATGTGAGGTAGAAATCTTTTTCCTCGAAGGTTTTCATATCCGGATCTTCGATGTTGTTCCTGCGCCGGCCCTTATTAAGCCAGTAGGCCAAGCCAGCGATAATAATGATCAGTATGATCCACTTCATGCCCGATTCCTCCGCACGGTGATGTATCTCCTATTCAGGCCTTGGCGGGGCGATTCGTCAACCAAACCGGGATAGATTTATGTACGTTTTATCCGCTACCCGGCCTAAACTGAAACTATGGCGAGTCGCCTTTGAGTGAGATTTTCTGAGGCGTCATGGCCCTGACATCACTTCCAGGCTCAGCGCCATGTCCCGAGAGGGCGATAGGTGGCCGAGAAGGAGCACACCCATGAACCGACACTCCATTATTGTTAAACCGGGTGATTATGATCGTGCGTTGAGTGTTGTCGGCACGAACATAACCGTTCTGGCGACCAAGCAGGATACGAAAGGGCAAGAGTTTACCTATCAGTCCGGAGAGAGCGGCATGGGGCCGCCCCCGCACAGTCACGAATGGGACGAGGCGTTTTTTGTGATCAAAGGGAGTGTTGATTTCACTTGCGATGGGAAGCAGGAGACGTGTTTGCCGGGTACCCTGGTTTTTGTACCTGGCGGATCGGTTCACTCGTTCCAGTACGGGCCGGAGGGCGGCGAAATGCTGGAAGTCACCGGAGCCGGCAGCCTGGCAACCCAGATGTTTACAGCTGTCGACAGAGAGGTTTCTCCGGGGCCGCCGGACATTGAAAACATCACGGAGGTGCTGGCCAGGAACGGGGTTTCGTTGCACCTGTAGAACAGCCGGGCCGGAATTTTCACTATTCCCTACAGCACGGGCGACGCCAGCCTCGATAGCTTAACGCCCAGCCGCCACCACAGGGGCCGATCGTCCAGACTGTCGGGATCGATCGGCTCTGCGTGGGCAAAGTCTTGTTCGAACATGGCTTCCATCTGGGTGGCGAATCCCTCATCCACGATCACGGCAGCCACCTCGAAGTTGAGGCGGAATGAGCGGTTGTCAAAATTGTGGGTGCCGACGCTCGATACGCGGTCGTCGACCAGCATGACCTTTTCGTGAAGAAAGCCGGGCTGATAAGCGTAAAAGCGAATGCCGAGCCCGCGCAGTTCCTCGATGTAGTGGAATGCCGCGAGGTAGACGGGCAGGCTGTCGCCTTTGCCGGTGGTGATGATCCGAACGTCGACGCCGCGAAGGGCGGCCAGCTGCAGCGCTTTCATGACTGCCTCATCCGGAACGAAATAGGGAGCCGACAGCCAGATGCGCTCTCGGGCGGCGCTGAGTGCCGAGACAAAAAACAGGCTGGCCTTCTCCAGGTGCCCGGTGGGCGCAGTGGGGAATATCATCACCTGCTGATCGGCGTTGGTGGCCGGTGTCGGTGCCCATTCCAGTTCCGGGATTTCCCGGGTGGCCCAGTACCAGTCGGAGAGGATCGTCAGTTGAACCTGGACCGCTGCGGGCCCTTCGATCTTTACGTGTGTGTCGCGCCAGGGGCTTAACTCCGGGTCGAGCCCCAGGTATTCATCACCCACGTTGTGGCCGCCAACCCAGGCCTCGCGGCCATCGACCACCACCATTTTCCGGTGATTGCGGAAATTGAGCTGGAACCGGTTTCGCCAGCCCTGGTTGGGTTTGAACGAGCTGACCTCAATGCCGGCGGCGCGCATGTCGGCCACGTATGTGTCGGGCAAATCGGAACTGCCGACTTCGTCGTACAACACCAGAACTTTTACGCCCGCACGGGCCCGTTCTGCCAGTGCGTCCTTGACCCGCCTTCCCAGGCCATCGTCGTGGATCATGTAGAACTGGAACAGAATATAACGTTCCGCCCCGGCGATTCCCTCAAGGATACTGTCGAAGGTGGCCTCGCCATTGACCAGCAACTCCACGGCGTTGCCTCTGACGAGATAAAGTTCTGATAGCCGGTGAACGGCGTTATACCAGGACGGGGCCTGACTCTCGGGGATCTTCCACGCCGCGAGTTCCTTGCGGTACCCCTCAACAATCTGGTCGATTTCATCGGCGCGTGCTTCGTACGCCTCTGCCATGCCCTCGAACTGGTTCCTGCCGAACACCGCATACGCCGGAACGGCGACAAAGGGCATGGTGACCAGAGATACAGTCCAGGCCACCGCGCCCGTGGATGTGCGGGTCGTCAGGGCAGCATGCATGGCCATGATGATGCCCACGACATAGAAACTGGTTACCAGAAGTCCGATCATGCTCTTTCTTGATAGTCTCACTTTGGCTGCTGCTTAAGTGTTGGCGAACGCCGGGTGTTTCGGCCCGAAGGCGCATGGAGTGGAGCAATGTGTTGCTTTGCCTGCTGCTTTCACGTTCATTGTGGGGCAGGTCAGGGCGGGCGGTGCTAATTACGAGTTAAGTCCATAGGGCTGAGGAATGCCAACCAAAGCCGGGGGATAATCTGTGCCCTTTTATTCTTGTTTCGATGTGGTCACAGCGTTGTGCGAACGGTCCCATGCCAGGAGTTCCTGCAACATGCTGTAACTCAGCCCCCAGATGCAGTAGCCCTGATATCGGCAACAGGGCATTTTCAAGGTGCCGAACGGCGTGCGCCAGGGCAGTCGGCTCTGGTTCTCCCTGGCGGCGAGGTAGTTGAGGGGCACCCACACCGTTTGTTCGACTTCGTGGTTCAGCAATACAGATTGCGGTCCCCGCCATTCGTAGACGTAGGGTGTGACTACCATCGGTCGCCAGCGGCTGTGTTGGCGGGTAACCAGGTCAGAAAGCCGGGCCTGGAAGCGGCCATGGCGTACCAGGTCGACTCCGGTTTCTTCGAGGGTTTCCCGTTCGGCGGTGGCTCGGGGTGTGGCATCCTCCGGTTGCATGCGGCCTCCGGGAAAGGCCATGTCTCCGGACCAGGGATCACCTTCCCGACGGGCCCGCTGGATGAACAGCAGCTCCACGCCACCATCGTCAGCCTGTCGGTAGATCAAGGCCACGGAGGCGCGGGCGAGGCGACGACGGAGAGGTAATTTGTGAGGGCGCAGGGAATTCGCCCAGTGTTTGGAGGCCACGGCGGTTTGTCCTTTGCTGTCAGTCGGAAGTCTACTCTGGCTAGAGTAAACCCGATCCGATCATGTCAAAGCAAAACCGGGACCTGTTTATTTCTCGTGTGCCATAAAATCTGGCAATAAAAAAGGCAGCCCAGAGGCTGCCTTTTCAATCACGTTTTTACCTGTTAATTACAGGCCAATAACGTTCTCTGCCTGTGGGCCTTTCTGGCCCTCGGTCACGGTGAACTCAACTTCCTGGCCTTCGGCCAGAGTCTTGAAACCGCCACCCTGAATAGAGCTGTAGTGAACAAAAACGTCCGCACCGCCTTCACGAGTAATAAAGCCAAAACCTTTTGCTTCATTGAAGAACTTAACGTTGCCTGTAATGGTAGACATAATATATATCCTGATATTGATCATTAGTGTGCCGCCAAGAGATCGTTGTGATCTTTGATCAGCGATATGCGGGAAATAAAAAAACTGGCAGGATCAAAAACAGGACAACAGGTGTGAAACACAAAAGGTCTTATTCGTGAAATGCTTTGCTAAATCTTTCCAACGAACGAGACAGTACGCTAATTAACAGGTACTGCATAGCTAAGTTTTTAATTATTTTTATAACTCCTTACAATCCCGGCGAACCGGGGCATATTTATTCGTTGCTTTTCAGGCTCTCCCATCCGGGAGTTGGTATTTTTTGATACTTTCAAAGACTCAGGCGAAGTCGTATCCCCCACCTTTCTCAAGGCCCCTCTGGTACGCCGGCCTGGCGTGTACCCGCTCCACCCAGGCGCTGATGTTCGGCCGGTCCTTGCCGACGATACCCCGTGCCACGGAGGCTTCCAGCGGGAAGCTCATCTGGATATCCGCCGCGCTGAGGTTATCGCCGAGAAACCAGGTGTTTTTCGCCAGGTGGTCTTCGACGAAATCCAGGTGCGTCTTGATCATCGGGCCGATGAAGGTTTCCGTGGTTTTGTCGGCAATGCCCTTGGCCACCGGTTTGATAAAGAACGGCATCGGGCTGGTTTTTACCTTTTGGAAAACGAGGCGCATCACCAGCGGCGGCATCAACGAGCCTTCGGCGTAATGCAGCCAGTAGGTGTAGTCCAGCCACGCCTGACCACCGGTTTCCGGCAGCAATGTGTCCTTGCCATAGGTGTGGGCAAGGTATTCGATGATGGCGCCGGACTCCGCTACCACCAGATCACCGTCGGTGATCACCGGGGATTTGCCCAGCGGGTGAACCTTCTTGAGGCTTGCGGGCGCCAGCATGGTCTTGGGGTCACGCTCGTAGCGCTGGATCTCGTAAGGCACACCCAGTTCCTCCAGCATCCAGAGAACGCGCTGTGAGCGGGAATTATTCAGGTGGTGAACCGTAATCATGAAGAAATTCCTTTGGAATCAGAAAAATGAGCAGGTTAGCAGAGTCGTCTGCAAATGGCTCCTCGGTTCAGGACCATCATGCTATATCTGCGGCCTCACTCCCTCGGGTTCGCCATGCCGTAGTCACTCCATATGGTTCCGTCTGAACCAATGCTGAATCTCTACTGCCTCTAATTCCAGTCCAGTCATGTCGAACACACCAATATTGACATGTTCATACTGTACTTGAACGAAGTGCACCAACTCGTGCGCAAGACTGTCGAGTCTGCTCGTTCCAAAAACCACGATTATATTTTCTCTGGGGAAGTAGCAGGAGCAAATGATATGGAACCGTTCTTCATTTTCTCCCAGCCATGAGTTGAACATACTCGCTGTCACGTCAAGGTCGGTTAGTAGCAGTGGCGCCGGAACTTCATCGCTGAGCCTTACCCCCATTTTTTTTGCGACAATCAGTAATATGTCGTGACTGTACTGCCTGAAGTCTGAAATCTCCCTGATCTGCATGCCCGGGAAGCGCTCTGCCACGTCGTCATTGAAATCAGCTTGTTCCGGGGCTTTGTCTTCCGCAAAAACAACAGCCGTCAGCAGAATAAGGGCAATCCCTAAGGCAATAGAGAGCTGAATTCTTTTGTCATGCTGTGACATAGCGCTGGTGAGAGCCTCGCAACGATAATTGCCCAGAGATAGCGGGCAGATGGAGATCGCGTAAAGCGTGATCGGGTTGGGGCCTTCTAGAGTATAGGCCTGGATTTGCGGTCACTGATTTGGGGAGAGTCAGTCGCCTATCGACGAGGTTCGGGCGGAGGGCGCCTTTGATTCTTAGAGGTCAAAATATTAGGGTGGCATCAGGGAGGTTCACTTTCAAACAGGCTGCCAGACCATGCGGCCGAGGAGGCTTCACATTGGGTGACGTCGCTATAGATGATTATCAGACCGATTACGTGGCGGGACAGGACAATATCGCCCGGTTCGGTTTCGATATCCACAACATCGTGTTTCCGTTAACGGCGCTGCTGATCGTTGCGTTTGTTGTGGCAACGCTGATTTTCCCGTCCGGAGCGAAAGAGCTCCTTGATAGTGCCAAGAATGGTGCGATCGCGATCTTTGACTGGGGGTTCCTCCTCAGTGCAAACCTGTTTGTTCTTTTCTGCCTGGCGCTGATTTTCATGCCGGTGGGCAAGATTCGAATTGGCGGTGTCGACGCCAAGCCTGAGTTTTCCATGATGTCCTGGTTTGCCATGCTGTTTGCTGCCGGTATGGGCACGGGGCTGATGTTCTGGTCGGTCGCCGAGCCGGTTGCCTATTACACCGACTGGTATGGCACGCCCCTGGGGGTGGAGCCAAACACAACTGAAGGCGCCCGTCTGGCGATGGGGGCGACTATGTATCACTGGGGTCTTCACCCCTGGGCGATCTATGCCATTGTTGGCCTGTCGTTGTCGTTCTTCGCCTACAACAAGGGGCTTCCGTTGACGATCCGCTCGGCCTTTTTCCCCATCCTGGGTGATAAAGTGTGGGGCTGGCCCGGCAATGTGATTGATACCGTGGCCGTTCTTGCGACCATCTTCGGGCTTGCCACCTCGCTGGGCTTCGGGGCCCAGCAGGCCGCATCCGGACTGTCCTACCTGTTCGATATCGAGGGTGGCCTCAGTGCTCAGATAGGCGTAATCGCGGGTGTAACCGCGGTCGCAACCTTTTCCGTCATCCGCGGTATCCATGGTGGTGTGAGGTTGCTGAGTAACGCCAACATGGTAATGGCAGGTCTGCTGCTGGTGTTTGTGATATTTGCCGGGCCCACGCTCGCCATCTTCAACTGGCTCTGGGACACCACGGTTTCCTATGCCTCCAACATGGTGGCGCTGAGTAATCCGTTCGGGCGTGAGGAAGATACCACCTGGTTCCATGGCTGGACGGTGTTCTACTGGGCTTGGTGGATTTCCTGGTCGCCGTTCGTGGGCATGTTTATCGCACGGGTGTCGAGGGGCCGCACGGTGCGTGAATTTGTTACCGCGGTGCTGATCATTCCCACGATTATTACCGTTTTCTGGATGAGTGCGTTCGGCGGCAGTGCCCTTGACCAGGTCCGCAACGATGTCGGGGTGTTGGCGTCCGAGGGGCTGACCGAGGTGTCTCTGGCGATGTTCCAGGCACTGGAGAACATTTCGCTCTCGGGGCTAACCTCGTTCATCGGTATTACGCTGGTCCTCACGTTCTTCGTGACGTCTTCGGACTCCGGTTCCCTTGTCATCGACAGCATCACATCGGGTGGCAAGATTGATGCCCCGAAAGCCCAGCGTGTCTTCTGGGCGGTTACCGAGGGCTCGATTGCCGGTGTCCTGCTGTTTGTGGGCGGTGAACAAGCACTGAATGCCCTTCAGGCAGGTGCCCTGAGTGTCGGCCTACCGTTCACCCTGGTCCTGCTGGTGATGAGTTACAGCCTGTTCAAAGGCCTGCACCACGAGCGCGGCCTGCTGGTTGCCGAAGGCAAGATGTGATCCGGGAAAACCGGAGCGGTTTATCGCCTCCCCGATTGAACCTGCTCCGGTTTTCCGTTAAATCTACCGCCTCGCACACTGCGAAGTCAGTCCCTTTAACTCACGAACAGGAGCTCGGCCATGGCGGAAGCATCACTCAAGGAACAACTGAACGCCGCGGTTAAAGACGCGATGCGGAACAAGGATAAACCCCGGCTTGTCACTCTGCGCATGGCCCAGGCTGCGGTCAAACAGATCGAGATTGATGAACGCCGGGATTTGTCTGACGAGGACGTTCTGAAGGTGCTGGAGAAGATGCTCAAGCAGCGCCGCGATGCCGCCAGTCAGTACGATGATGCCGGCCGTGAAGAACTCGCGGATAAGGAACGGGCGGAGATGGTGATTATCGAGGAATTCATGCCGGCCGCGCTGACCGAGGATGACCTCGACGCCCTGATCCGCATGGCCATTAGCTCAACCGACGCCCAGGGCATGCAGGACATGGGGCGCGTGATGAACGAGCTGCGTCCCCAGGTGACTGGTCGGGTTGATATGGGCCATCTGAGCAAGAAGGTGAAAGCGGCGCTGGCGGGCTAAGTAAGAGCCGGCGCAGGCTAGCTCAAGCCCGATTTGATCATATCGAAGGTGTCCAGAATGCGCGCCACAAACTGGTCTTTCGGGCGGAAGCTGCTTTGGGTGCTGAGGGTGACGTCCCTCTGCAGGTGATCCAGTAGTTTGTTCAGGCGCCGCCGATGCAAACCGACCGCCGCCTGAACGGGATCGAAAATAACCCCGGATAAAGCCGCAAAGGCTGCCAGTGCGGCCATGACCGCGACCATCACGCTGGCCGTGGTGGCCAGCGAAGGCTCGGGTGGAAAGAAACTGTAGTACCACCCGCCAATGGTTTCCCCGAGGATAAAGTCTCGGGCGGCCAGGGTTTTTGCGAGCATGGACGCGAGCACCACCCCGAGCCCGATTCCCCCCGGAGTGAACTTCTGGAACGCAAACGCACCCAACACGGTGCATGAAATGCTGTTGGTGATATCGGCAGACGCCGTCCGGCTCACCCGGTACTGGCCGAGGGCATCCGCGACCAGCGGCTCAATCAGTTTGCTGAACTTCTGGTGGTCGACGGGGCCCAGGGTGTGGCGCGCATAGGCCGCCCCCAGGGCCTCAACCAGGTAGCTCTCCAGCAGCGGGCCTTTCTGGCCATTGTTCAGCAGTTCCACCTGAATCAGGTCCGAGATGTGCTGTTGTACGCGGGTGGTAAAACCGGCAGGTACACGATCTGCCGCATGGTGCAGCCACTTCAGGCCGGTTCGTTTGGGGACCAGAACCCTGACCAGACAGGCCAGGGCGTATATCGGCGCCCAAAGCAGATTGGCGGGTGCCCGCAACATGTCCCATCCCAGAGCCATGCGATTGGTGGCGATGGCGCCCGGGTAGTGGAAATGGCGGTCAATAAATGCCGGGATCCGCGCCCGGCAGTCGTCAAAGTAGCGCTCAATGCCGGAGCGGATTGCCTGCTCGATCTCAACTTCGGAGACGTGTTGCTCGGGCGATGTGACAATGGGCATAGTGACAGGCGCATCTGCAGGCAAGTGAGTGTCTGGCGCATTAAACCGCAATTGAGATCAACGGGCCACCGGTCCAAACGGAGTAAATCATTATGAGTTTGAAAACCCTGCAAGAAATCGTCGCAGAAACCAAGGCCTCTCTGCATTGCCTGACGCCCGAAGCGGCGAAAGCGCTGATGTCCGAGCACAGTGATGCCCTGGTGATCGACGTGCGTGAGCCCGGTGAAGTGGCTGAGAAGCGCCCGGCCGGTACGGTCAATATTCCACGGGGTGTGCTCGAGATGAAAATCACCGATCACACCACGGATCCGGACCGGACCATCCTCTTGCACTGTGCGACCGGTGGTCGTGCCGCGCTGGCAGCGGCGGCCCTGGAGCATATGGGCTACCGGAACGTCAGGGTCATTGACTGCAGCAGCGATGAATTGATCACGCATCTCGGCGCCGGGTGACAGCGCCTCTGAAAACCGGGGTGTCCGGTCAGCTTCGATTACGGACTGCGAAGGCCTGGCGTTTAAGGTCTTTGATAATCTCGGGCACCTTGAGCGGCAGCAGGGCCCCGGCCGTTTTCAGCAGGGAAATAATGAGATTCATCCGTTTGTACCAGAGCAAACTCTGAATCTTTTTCTTCATCGGGTGGTAGCCTTCCAGGTACAGCTCATCCACACACTTGGCGTTGTTGGTGAGGCTGTAGGCGCTTAAATCCAGCGGCACCGCAATGTCCGCCTTCTTCAGCTGCTTACGGGTATTGAAGTCGATGCCAATGTTGATGGCGTTGCTGATCACATCAAAGGTGTCTTCCGGTTTCGGGTACCGGCTGACATGGCTCAGATCAACGGCCACGGTGATACCCGCGCCCATTTTCGCCAACGGCGAGATCGGGACATTCTCCACCAGTCCACCGTCCACCAGAATCCGGCCGTTCACCTCCACCGGCACAAACAGCCCGGGCACGGCCATGGATGCGCAGACGGCGTCTGCCAGATTCCCCTCCCGGAAGACCAGCTGCTCGCCCGTCTCGATATCCGTGGCGCAAATGGCCAGCGGAATCTCGGCATCTTCGATCCGGCAATCCCCAAGGTCCCGGTGGATCATCTCCCGAATGGCGTTGGTGCTGAACAGCCCGCCGCGCTCGAAGGTAAAACTGATGATCTTTGACAGGTTCAGCGTTGAACAGATGGACAGTATGGACTCAGCCGGTCGGCCGAAGGCGTAGTAACTGGCAACCAGCGCCCCGGCACTGGTGCCCGAAATGCAATGAATCCGGATCTGCTCTTCCTCGAAGGCCTTCAACACGCCGATATGCGCTATGCCCTTGGCAGCACCGCCGCCCAACGCCAGACCGATGCGGGTATTAAAGGGATTGAGTTTCATCCAAGAGCGCCTGTTAATTTGTCAGAGAGGAATAATCTGGAGCGATTCTACCAGTCGAGCCGGAAACTACCCAGCAGGGCGTCGCCCAAACGCACATCTCGAGTCCCTGCCTGCAGGTCCCGATACCGCACCCGGGTATCGACACTCACGCCGAGTCCCAGAACCACGCCTGGCCATATCGCTCCCCCCGAGCTTATCCGGTAGCTCAGCTCCGCCCGCCACTCACGCAGATAGAGCGCGCCTTCGACCTCACGGGCCGCATCGAGCGTGGCCCAGCGATCCCCGTCCCGTGCCAGGTGAAGTGCCCAGCGGTTCCCGGGGCTCTGCCAGCGCAGGAGGACCGGCAAATCCGCCAACCAGTGGCCGCTCTCGCCGCTGTGTGTCCAGCGCACTCGGGGGAGCCAGCCGAAGGAGCCGAAGCGATGATCGCCACCGACGCCCAGGCTAAGAGGTGAGTCCTTTCTGACTTCCCGGAACAGCGCTACACGCCCATTCACCACGTCGTCGTGGAAGCTCTGGTACTTGAACATGTTGGACGTACCGGCCAGGCCCGCACGGGCTTCCACGCGGTAAAGCCGATGCTGCCACTGGCCGCCGACCATCAGCCGATGCAAATGACCGTTGTGCGCCGGCTCACCGGTGTCGATGCCCAGGATCTGGTAATCGTAATCAAGGCCGATGTCCCCTGCGGTGCCCTCGGGGCGCCAGCCAAGCCCGCGCTGGGAACGGGTCACCTCCGTGGCCGCGGGCATCTCGCCCGGCCAGTCGTAAGGCTGCCACTGTCGGTACGCCAGGTAAAAGTCGCTGGAGGCCCGAACAGCAGGCGCCAGCGCCAGGGCGATTAGCAGGAGGACCGCCAGGGGCAACAGCCAGAGGGCGGCGCGGCCGGTGTTTCGATATCGGTGGCCCTTGAACACAATCCTGTCTCTCATTGGGATTAGCTTATCCCATCTTTGACAAAATGCCCGGCCTTGCCAAAGCTTCTACTGGGGAGTTAATGGATTTTTTATTCCCTGGTTTTCAAGCAGGGAAGGTCGGTCTATGGACAACGTTGACGATGCCTCTGTCATCACTCGGGAAGGCTTGCAGTGCTTGCTGGATGCTTTGTCCGGACGGGGGTATATGGTCGTCGGGCCAACTGTTCGCGACCACACCATTGTGTACGAGCAGCTCACCCGAACGGACGAACTTCCCACCGGTTGGACGGACGAGCAGGATGGCGGTCACTACCGGTTGAAACGTCGCCCGGATGACGCACTGTTCGGCTATGCCGTGGGCCCCCATAGCTGGAAACGTTTTCTTCACCCCCCCAGGGTTTCCTTGTGGCAGGCGACTCGCGACGGCGACGAACTGCGCTTCGTACCCGCCCGGGATGATCCGCCCCGTTACGCGTTCTTTGGCGTACGAGCCTGTGAGTTGGCGGCCATCGGCATTCAGGATCGTGTGCTGATGGGCGACGACTATATCGACCCTCACTACCGGTCCCGTCGGGAGCAGGCTTTTCTGGTGGCGCTCAACTGCTCCGTGGCTGGCGGCACCTGCTTCTGTGATTCCATGGGGACCGGGCCGGACGTAAAGCACGGGTACGATCTGGTCCTCACCGAGCTTCTGGACGACAACAGCCACCTTTTCCTCATTCGATCGGGCTCGGCCGAGGGCGCAGAGATTCTCGCCGAATTACCCCGGACACCGGCAACAGCGACCCACCAGGCAGCCGCCACGGCGATTGTCGAGAAAACCCGCAGTCAGATGGGGCGG
Organism: Marinobacter albus; assembly: GCF_030238305.1. Lineage (NCBI taxonomy): Bacteria > Pseudomonadati > Pseudomonadota > Gammaproteobacteria > Pseudomonadales > Marinobacteraceae > Marinobacter > Marinobacter albus. Next base: position 996,627 of record NZ_JASSQD010000001.1, read on the forward strand.
AGCATGCCACAAACCGCCATCCCTGCCTTACTGATGGATAACCTGGAGCATCCTCGCTGGGCCGACGTGGCCGACCGGTGTTTGAGCTGTGCCAACTGCACCATGGTGTGCCCCACGTGCTTTTGCTCAACGGTAGAAGACACCTCGGACCTGGAGGGCCATACTGCGGAGCGCAGCCGGCGCTGGGATTCCTGTTTTACATCGGATTTTTCCTATATTCACGGCGGCAGCGTGCGCAACTCGACTCAGTCCCGCTACCGCCAGTGGATGACCCACAAACTCGCTACCTGGGTCGATCAGTTCGGAACCTCAGGCTGTGTGGGGTGCGGCCGTTGCATTACCTGGTGCCCGGTGGGCATTGATATCACGGAGGAAGTGCGCGCCATCCACGATGATGTTTCATCGGGAGCAAAGGAATGAAAGACATTGCCCAGATCGTGGGTGAGCATCCGTTCTTTCAGGGGCTGGAGAGCGATTTCTGCAATCTGGTGTGCGGCTGCGCCCGCAATGTCAGGTTCAATCCCGGGGAATACCTTTTCCACGAAGGCGGGGACGCCAATCACATGTTCCTTATCCGCTATGGTCAGGTAGCTCTGGAAGTTGCTGTGCCGGGGAAACCGGCGGTCAGTTTCCAGACGCTTCATGACGGCGACCTGGTGGGGGTGTCCTGGATTCTGCCCCCCTATCATTGGGCCTACGACGCACGCGCGATCACGCTCACTCGAGCCATCGCGATGGACGCCCACTGCCTGAGGAAGAAGTGTGATGATGACCCGGTTCTGGGTTACGAAGTCCTGAAACGATTGCTGCCCATTCTGACCAGTCGACTTCATGCCACACAAATGCAGATTCTGGATGTTTATGGGGCTCCGGAGCCGCCCGAGTGATGTCAGACGATCTGATGGTACCTGAACCGGTGCGGGTTCTAAGCCGACAACAGGAGTTGGAAACGACCTGGACACTTGAACTGGAGTCGGGCCAGGCGAGTCGCGGGCCCTGTTTGCCGGGCCAGTTCAATATGCTCTATGTGTTCGGCGTGGGAGAGGTTCCCATCAGCGTGAGTGGCGATACCGTTCAGTCAGAGACCCTGGTTCATACGGTGCGGGCCGTGGGGCCGGTGTCCAGGAAGCTGGCGGCTCTGAAGCCGATGGAGATCGTTGGCCTGCGTGGCCCCTTTGGTGTCGGATGGCCGATGACGCAAAGCGAGGGCTCGGATTTGCTGATCGTGGCCGGTGGGTTGGGTCTGGCACCCCTGCGCTCGGCTGTTTACCACGTATTGCGTAATCGGGAGAGGTACGGGCGGATTATCCTGCTCTACGGAACGCGTAGCCCCAACGATATTCTCTATGCCCCACAACTGGAGGAATGGAACCAACGTCCGGATTTTGAGGTCCACATTACCGTGGATCACGCCGATAGTGACTGGCAGGGCATGATAGGTGTGGTTCCTGCCCTGGTGCCGACGCTGGGTTTCGACCCTGAAGACACCGTGGCGATGGTGTGTGGCCCGGAAATTATGATGCGTTTCACGGTCAACGCGCTGCGGGATGCCGGTGTTGAGGACGAGGCGATTTTTCTGTCTATGGAGCGAAACATGAAATGTGCGCTCGGACACTGCGGCCATTGCCAGTTTGGAGCGACGTTTGTGTGCAAGGATGGCCCGGTGCTGCCCTTTGACCGGGTCCGCGGATTACTGAGCCTCAAGGAGTTCTGACATGGCGCGCCCGGATCATAAACCGCGCCTCGGCGTCTGGAAGTTCGCGTCCTGCGATGGCTGCCAGCTGAGTTTGCTCGATTGTGAGGATGAATTGTTGCAGGTCGCCGGTGCCGTCGATATCGCCTATTTTCCGGAGGCCACCCGCGGCGGTATTCGCGGTATTTACGATCTGTCCCTGGTGGAGGGCTCCATCACGACAGCTCACGATGCCGAGCGTATCCAGGACGTGCGCCGGCGCTCTCGAACGCTGGTAACCATCGGTGCCTGCGCTACGGCCGGGGGCATCCAGGCGTTGCGTAACTTCGCCGATATGGATGACTTCATGGCGGCGGTCTACGCCCGTCCCGAATATATTGAAACCCTGTCCACGTCGACGCCGATCTCCGACCACGTGGCTGTGGATTTTGAACTGCGTGGCTGTCCGATCAGCAAGCACCAGTTACTGGAAGTGGTATCGGCGTTTCTGTGCGGTCGGCGGCCGGTCACGCCGGCCCACAGCGTGTGTCTGGATTGCAAGCTCAGGGGCAATGTCTGTGTGATGGTGGCTCATGGAACCGCCTGTCTGGGGCCGTTGACCCACAGCGGCTGCAATGCCTTGTGTCCGTCCTATAACCGGGGTTGTTACGGCTGTTATGGGCCGAAGGAAAACCCCAACGCACCAGCGCTGAGTGAGCGACTGGAGCAGCTGGGTATGGGCCGGGCCGAGCGGTTGCGCTTCTACCGGAATTTCAACGCCTGGGCCGCCCCGTTCCGTGACGAGAGCGAACGCCATGAGCCGTAAGACCATCAAGGTGGATTATCTGGCGCGGGTCGAGGGTGAGGGTGCCCTGAATGTGACGATCCGCGACGGCCAGGTGAGCAAGGCGGAGCTGCGCATCTTTGAGCCCCCACGGTTTTTCGAGGCTTTCCTGCGTGGGCGCAATTTTGCCGAGGCACCGGATGTGACCGCCCGCATCTGCGGAATCTGCCCTGTGGCTTATCAGATGAGTGCGGTGAGTGCGATGGAGAACGCGCTGGGTATCGAGGTCGAGGGGCCGCTGAGAGCCTTGCGTCGACTGTTGTACTGCGGGGAGTGGATCGAAAGTCACGCCTTGCACATCTACATGCTCCACGCCCCGGACTTTCTGGGCTACGCCGGGGCAGTGGACATGGCCAGGGATTATCCAGACATTGTCAAACGGGGGCTGTCCCTGAAGAAAGCGGGCAATGCCATCATGACCCTGCTGGGAGGGCGGGAGATTCACCCCATCAATGTGCGCGTGGGGGGATTCTATCGAGCTCCGACCCGCAAGGAGTTGGAACCGCTGGCCGAAACCCTGAAACACGCCCGCGAGGGTGCCCTGGCGACTGTACGCTGGACAGCTGGTCTGAACATGCCGGAGGCCGAGCGGGACTATCATCTGGTCGCTCTGCACCACCCGGATGAGTACGCCATGAACAGCGGACGCATCATGTCGAACCGTGGGCTGGATATTGCTGTCGAGGACTACAATCGTCACTTTGTGGAGTCCCACGTTCAGCGCTCGACGGCGCTGCACTCGCACTTGCGCGAGCATGACTGTTATCTGGTCGGGCCGCTGGCACGCTACAGCCTCAATTTTGCCCAACTCTCTCCACTGGCCCGGGAGGCGGCGAAAGAAGCGGGTTTGGGGATCACCTGCAACAATCCGTTCCAGAGCATTGTGGTGCGCAGCGTCGAGGTTGTGTACGCCTGCGATGAAGCGCTGCGGATAATCGACGAATACCGCGAACCTGAGCGACCGTTCGAACCCGCCGAGCCGAAGGCGTCGGAAGGCTTCGGTTGTACCGAGGCGCCGCGCGGTCTGCTGTTTCACCGTTACCGACTTGATGACAACGGTGGCATTCTCGAGGCGCAGATTGTGCCGCCCACAGCACAGAATCAGCCCAGCATCGAAGCCGACCTGAAAGAACTGGTGGGCGGCTGGCTTGATTTGCCAGCCGATGCCCTCCGCGAACGCTGTGAGCAGACCATTCGCAACTACGATCCCTGTATCTCCTGCGCCACGCATTTTCTCAAACTGGATGTCCGCCATGAGTGATGCTTCCCGGCCGATCAGGGTCATTGGTATTGGCAACCGGGACCGGGGAGATGATGCTCTCGGACCGCTGGTTGCGGACGCCCTTGATGAACGCCTGCCGGAAACCGTCGACGTGGTCGAGCACAGCGGGGAAGTGGCCGGACTCGTGGACATGATGACCGGTGCCCGGGCGGTGTACCTGGTCGATGCTGCCGTCATGGGTCTGGAGCCGGGGAACCTCCGCGTGTTCGATGCCAGCGCCGTGCCACTGCCAGCTCTGGGAGGCGCGTTTTCGTCCCATGCGCTGGGGTTGTCTGAAGCGATCGAACTGGCCCGCGCGCTCGATTCACTGCCGCCGGTATGCCAGGTGTTTGCGGTGGAGGCAGCCAGTTTCGGGGCGGGCGAGGGGTTGTCCCTGCCAGTGGAGGACACACTTCCCCGGGTGACTCAGGCTGTGATGGATAGCATCCGGCAGGAGAATGAAGATGCATGAAACGGCGCTGGTCAGGAATCTGGTTCAAAGGGTCGAGAAGCTGTGCGCGGATGAACAGGCCCAGCGTGTAGTGGAGGTGGCGGTATGGCTGGGCGCGCTGTGTCATATGTCGCCGGAACATTTCACCGATCACTTCCGTCAGGAGGCAGCTGGCACCTGTGCCGACCAGGCTCAGCTCCGGATCGAAACGTCTGACGATATCAATCACCCCAATGCCCAGGATGTATTGTTACGGAGTCTGGACGTGGAGACGGAGGATGAAGCCAGCCCATGACCGACGAATGCCGGGTAGAAGCTCAGCCAGTGCGTTGGCAGGTTCGTGTCCAGGGCCTGGTTCAGGGCGTGGGTTATCGGCCGTTTGTCTATCGTTTGGCGACCGGCCTGGGCCTGTCGGGCTGGGTTGGCAATACCCCGGATGGCGTGACTATTGAGGCCGAGGGGCAGCCGGAGGTGTTGCAGAGCCTGGTCGAATCGCTGAGGGTGCAGGCTCCGGCGAACGCCCGCGTCGAAGAGGTTCATGCGGAGGTGGTTGCCCGGTCTCCTGTGTTTCAGGCATTCCAGATTCGCCAGAGTCAGGAGGAGGGCGCTGCCTCCACCCGGCTGCCTGTGGATCTGGCGCCCTGCCGGCAATGCTCCGAGGAACTGCACGATCCCATCAACCGGCGTTACCGGTACCCGTTTATCAATTGCACGGACTGCGGCCCGAGATACAGCTTGATCGAGGGGTTACCGTACGACCGCGCCCGCACCGCGATGAGACACTTTCAGATGTGTCCCCGTTGCCTGGCGGAGTACCACGATCCGGCCAGCCGGCGCTTTCATGCCGAACCCAACGCCTGCCCGGACTGCGGTCCGCGCACTGTGTTGTGCCGCGCCGATGGCACGGTGCTGGCAAAAGATGAGGCCGCCCTGTCTGAGGCGGTCAGTCGTCTGGCGGCCGGAGACATCATTGCGCTGAAGGGCCAGGGCGGGTTTCAGTTGCTGGTCGATGCCCGCAATACCCGGGCCGTGCAAGCTCTGCGCGAACGCAAGCACCGGCCACGAAAGCCCCTGGCGGTGATGTTCGATTCGCTGGCCTCTGTGCGGCAGAGGTGTGCGGTGTCGATGCCGGAAAGCCAACTGCTCACCGGTCCGGAGCGTCCCATCGTCCTGCTTCAAGCGCTTCACCATGGTCTGGCCGCCAACCTGGCGCCCGGCCGGGCAGAGCTCGGTGTGATGTTGCCCTGCACACCGTTGCACGAACTCCTGCTCGATGATCTGGGGTTTCCCGTGGTTGCCACCAGCGGCAACCTCAGCGGCGAGCCGATTGCTGTCGATAATCAGGAAGCGTTGGCGCGTCTGGACGGGATTGCCGACGGGTTTCTGATGCACGATCGGCCCATTGTGCGCCCTCTGGACGATTCCGTGGCTCGGGTGGTGGCAGGGCGGGCACAACTGCTCCGGCGCGCCCGTGGCTTCTCGCCGAATCTGTCTCTGCCCCTTACGTTGCCCCCCGGCTGGGGGGCGACCGGGGGTCATCTGAAAACCACCGTAGCCCTGAGCACGGGCCACGGGGCGGCGGTGCTCAGCCAGCACCTGGGTGATATGGACAATGCCCTGGGGCGGGAAGGCTTCGCTCGCACGGTCGATGATCTGCAGAGGTTGTTTGCGAGTGTGCCCTGGCGTTGGGCCCACGATGGCCATCCAGACTATTACACAACGCACTTCGCCCGGGCCCGTTGTGATGCTCCGTGTGCGGTTCAGCACCACGTGGCACACATTGCGGCGGTGATGGCTGAGTATGGAATCACTGAGCCCGTGCTTGGGGTGGCCTGGGACGGCAGTGGGCTTGGCGATGATCATACGTTGTGGGGCGGAGAATTCCTGCGTCTGGATTCGCAAGGGTACGAGCGGGTGGCGCATCTGCGGCCGTTCCGACTCCCGGGTGGCGAAGCGGCCATGAAAGAGCCCCGTCGCTCAGCCCTCGGGCTGCTGCATGCGTTGATGGCTGAACAGGCTGACGAGTGGGAAACCCTCGCCCCGGTGAACAGCTTTACCAAAGCCGAAAGAAAGCTGTTGATGCAGGCCCTCAAGGCCGGCCTGAACGCGCCGGAAACGTCGAGTGTGGGGCGACTGTTTGATGCCGTGGCCGCACTATCCGGCGTCTGCTTGCGGGCCAGTTATGAGGGGCAGGCCGCGGCCGAGCTGGAGGCAGTCCTGGGACGCACCGACACCACATCCCCCTACCGCTTCGAGCTGCCGGAGCCGGAGGCTGCTCGACCCTGGCAGGTTGATTGGGCGCCGGCGGTTTTCGCATTGCTGGACGACATGGAGAGGGGGGAGCCGGTGTCCGGGATTTCGGCAGCTTTCCACCAGGGGCTGGTCAACGCCATTGTGGCGGTGGCGAAACAGACTAAGCTGTCGAGAGTGGTGCTGGCTGGCGGATGTTTCCAGAACGCCTGCCTGCTGGAATCGACCATAACAGCACTTGAGGGTGCCGGATTTCAGGTGTTCTGGCCGTGCCGGCTGCCGCCCAATGACGGCGGCCTGGCGGTGGGTCAGCTGGCCTGGGCAACCGGTGCTCTGCAGGGCAGGGAGGGGCCATGTGTCTGGCCGTACCGGGACGCGTGATAAGCATTGAGGGCGACGATCCACTCACCCGTCAGGGGCGCGTCGATTTTGGCGGTATCGTCAAGTCGGTCAATCTGGCCTATGTGCCGGATGTGCGAGAGCAGGAATACGTGCTGGTGCATGTGGGGTTTGCCATTACCGTTGTAGACCCGCGGGAGGCAAAGCGTGTTTTCGAGTATCTCGACACCCTTGAACAGGAGGCGGGCGAGTCGGAATCAGGGGGGCCGATGCCGCGATGAAGTATCGTGACGAATATCGCACGCCTGATGCTGCCCGCGAGTACGCCGATGTCATTGCCCGCATTGTTACTCGCCCCTGGACGCTCATGGAGGTATGCGGGGGGCAGACCCACGCCATTGTGCGCTTCGGGGTCGATCAACTGCTGCCGGACGCCATTTCCCTGATTCACGGGCCGGGATGCCCGGTGTGCGTGACGCCCATCGCCTACATCGACAAGGCCCTGGAAATGACTGCGCTGCCGGGCGTCATCCTCTGCACCTTTGGCGATATGCTGCGAGTGCCCGGAACGCAATCGGACCTGTCCGTTGCAAGGGCTCAGGGAGGGCAAGTCCAGGTGGTGTATTCGCCGCTCGAAGCGCTGACGGTGGCCCGACAGAACCCGGAGCATGAGGTGGTGTTCTTTGCCGTCGGATTTGAGACCACAGCCCCGGCCAATGCCATGGCGGTCTACCAGGCTCATCGCGAGGGGCTTGGGAATTTCTCGGTGCTGGTCTCGCAAGTGCTGGTGCCACCGGCCATCCGGGCCTTGCTGGAGCGCCCGGGCAACCGGATTCAGGGTTTCCTGGCGGCTGGTCATGTCTGCACGATTACCGGATATGAGGAGTACGAACCCATTGCCCGTGAGCACGGTGTTCCGATTGTCGTGACCGGCTTTGAACCCCTGGACATCCTCGAGGGAGTCTACCGCTGTGTCCGTCAACTGGAGCGGGGCGAGAGCCGTGTTGAAAACCAGTACAGCCGGGCCGTCCGCCGCCCGGGTAACGCCATGGCCCAGCAGGTGATGCAGACGGTCTTCCAGGTGGTGCCCAGGCAATGGCGGGGCATGGGAGGCATTCCTCGCAGTGGTCTGGGGTTGTCACCCGCCTACCAATCCTACGACGCCGAAACCCGTTTTGGTGCAGTAAGCGGCGGGGCCGAGAGGCAGGGAGAATGCCTCAGTGGAGCGGTGTTGCGGGGCGACATTCGCCCGAACCAATGCCCCGCCTTCGGCACCCGCTGCACTCCGGAACGCCCGATGGGAGTAACGATGGTCTCTGAGGAGGGCGCGTGCGCCGCCTATTACCGGTACCGACGACCGGCGGGAGGTTCAGCCCGTGAGTGACCGTTGCGACAATCATTGCCCGCCGATGAACGATGACCATGACGTGGTAAAAATGGCCCACGGCGGCGGTGGCCGGGCGATGGCGGAGTTGCTTGATGGTATTTTCCGTCCGGCGTTTGAAAATCCCTGGCTGGCAAAGCAGCACGACGGCGCTGTGGTGGACATGCCCGGTGCCATGGCGTTCACAACGGACTCCTACGTGGTGCGGCCGCTGTTCTTTCCGGGCTCGGATATCGGGATCATGGCGGTGCATGGCACGGTCAACGACCTCGCCATGTGCGGGGCGAGGCCGCAATACCTGAGTGCCGGTTTTATTCTCGAAGAAGGTTTGCCGCTGGCCACGTTGCGCCGGGTTGTCGATTCCATGGCCGGTGCGGCAGCGGATGCGGGTGTGCGGATCGTAACCGGCGACCTCAAGGTGGTGGAGCGCGGCAAGGCGGATGGTGTCTACATCAATACCGCCGGAGTCGGACAGGTTGTGGCACCCCAGCCGGTAGAGCCTTGCCGGATTCAGGCCGGCGACCGCATTGTGCTTAGTGGCGATATTGGACGCCACGGCGTCGCAGTGATGACGGCGCGGGAGAAGCTGGATCTGGAATCGGCGATCGAGAGCGACTGTGCTTCCGTTGCGCCGGCTGTTCTGGGGTTGTTGGCAGAGGGCATAGATGTCCACTGTCTCCGCGATCTTACCCGCGGGGGCCTGGCCAGTGCCCTGGTGGAAGTCTCGGAAAGCGCTGGCCTGGCAGCGGAGATCCGTGAGGCTGATATCCCGGTCCGGGAAGACGTCTCCGCGTTTTGCGAGCTTCTGGGGCTGGACCCTCTGCATGTCGCCAACGAGGGCCGCTTTATCGCTATTGTGGCCGAAGAGGATGCGGCCCATGCCATGGAGGTGCTCGGACAGTATCCGGTCACCGAAGCGGCTGTTGAGATCGGCCGTTTCGTGCAGGGGGCCGCCGGCGTGGTTACAGCCTCCAGCATAATTGGTGCGACTCGGGTCATCGACAGGCTCTCTGGAGAGCAGTTACCCCGCATTTGCTAAGGTAAAAGGCCGGGAAGCAGCTCAAAATTCCGGCATTGGCGGTGGCCTGTGAATCGGGTTGCCTTTGCCCTAGGATTCCAGAGAGGGTCAGATTAATCGAGACGGTTTAAGACATTTATGTCCGACAAAGAGCTACGCCCCAAATCCGATAAACAGGCCATTGACCAGTTTATCCACCAGGTTCAGAAACTGCCCAGTCAGGGTGGTGGTCAGGGGCGGCTGATCTTCGCCCTGGACGCCACAGCGAGCCGGGAGGCAACCTGGGATCAGGCCTGCCACCTGCAGAGTGAGCTGTTCATGGCAGCCAGGGACCTGGGCGGCCTGGCCATCCAGCTGTGCTACTACCGGGGCTTCGGTGAATTCAAGGCCACGAAGTTTGTCACCGAGACCGGTCAGCTCCTGAACCTGATGAACGGCGTGTCCTGCCTGGGTGGCCACACCCAGATCAAGAAGGTGCTGGCGCACGCAGTCAAGGAGACCCGCAAAGAGTCTGTGAAGGCCGTAGTATTCATTGGGGACTGCTGCGAGGAGCCGGTGGACGAGCTCTGCCACAGTGCCGGCGAGTTGGGCATGCTGCGCACGCCGGTGTTCATGTTCCATGAAGGCACCGATGCCCACGCCCGGGCGGTGTTCCAGCAGGTGAGCAAGCTGTCCGGAGGTGCCTATGCTCCCTTCGATCGCAACAGCCCGCAAATTCTGAAGGATCTTATGGCGGCGGTCGCTGTCTATGCGTCCGGAGGCGCCAAGGCCCTGGAGGATTTTTCCAGCCGGAGTTCGGCGGAAGTGAAGCGCCTGACCAAGCAGATCCGATAAGATAACTGCCAACACAACAGTGGGCCGACTAGCCCGGAGTTCTGAGTGCACATAACACTCCTATTTCTCGTGGTGTCACTATTTGCGGCTTTATGGCTGCGCAGTTTGCCGCGTCGCCAGCGCGGGCCGGCTGCGATCAGGTTGGCGCTGTTCGTCGGGATCGGGATTGTGGTGGTGCTGGCCGTTACCGGCCGATTGCACTTTGTCTTTGCCTTGTTGGCGTTTCTTTACCCCCTGCTGCGCCGTGTACTGCCGCCTCTATTGATGGGGCGCATGGCGGGTGCGGGCGGAAGGAACGCAAAGGCCAAACCGGGCAATCAATCCCATGTGACCAGCGACATTCTCGAAATGACTCTGGACCACGACTCCGGCGCCATGACCGGCAAAATACTTAAGGGCCCCATGGCCGGCCGGGAACTCGCGGATCTGGGCGAGGGCGAATTTCTGGAATTGTTACGCTACTGTCGGGCCCATGACGAGGACTCGGCCCGGCTGCTGGAAACCTACCTCGACCACCGGTTCGGAGACTCGTGGCGCACGGACGACGAGGCCGATGCCGAAGGCGAGGAGTCCGGCGAGCGCAGCAGTACCGGCAGCGCCGGCGGTCCTCTGACCGAAAGTGAGGCCCTGGACATCCTCGGGCTTCAGCCTGGTGCCAGCCGAAAAGAGATCATCCAGGCGCACCGCCGGATGATGCAGAAACTGCACCCGGACCATGGCGGAAGTAACTACCTGGCGTCGCGTATCAATGAAGCCAAGGAACGCCTTCTGGGCTGACGTTTCCTTGTTTCGCCCTGGAACCTGTTGATTTATCTTTCGCGTGGTAAAGAACTTGGAAGAACCGCGCCGGCGTCGACTATGATTTGAGAACCGGTGGCGTGGAGAGATCCATGCGGATCGAAAACAACGGACACTCGCTTCACGCAGGCGGTCGCAGTTGGATACCTTCCGGGATGATGAGATGCAAACCAGTTTCCTTGAAGTAATAACCGTGGTGGGCTTTGGGATTGAGGCCTTCGGAATCCTGGTGATAATAATCGGGTCCGGCATCTCAACCACGACATTCGTTCGCACCTATCGCAGCGTTGAAGAGGGCGTGGCCTACAAAAAATACCGGAAGGGTTTGGGGCGCTCCATCATCCTTGGCCTGGAGTTTTTGATTGCTGGGGACATCATACGGACGGTGGTCGTGGCCGATTCCCTGGAAAACGTCGGTATCCTTGCGCTCATCATTTTAATCAGAAGTTTCTTGAGCTTGACGTTGCATCTGGAAGCTGAGGGGCGTTGGCCTTGGCAAAAGGACAGTGCGCCGTAGTTAACGACTGGGATCCGGGCTGAATATCATCCGCAAAAAGTTCCGGTAGAGCAGAACCTGTCTTCCCAGGTGTTTGTTGTGATCGAAAACCCGGGTCAACAGGATTCCACCCTCGACGACGGTGGTAAACATGTCTGCCAGTTCCTCCAGATCAACTTCCAGGCGCGGGGGATAGATTTCGGCAATCGTTGCCAACCGCTGTGCGATCAATTGCCGCCAGGTCAGGACGCCCTGACGCACCATGTCCGCAACCTGTTCATCAGCCTGGTAGCGTTCATAGGTAAAGGTGACAACCAGGCAGCCCGGGTGCGTCATCTCCATCCTGGTCATGGTTTCGGCAAACAAATGCAGGAATATCAGCAGTTGTTGGAGGGGATCTTCCGAGAGGGAATCGGCGCGGGCGAACAGATCGGTGAAGACCTGGTTGTCTTTTTCCAGGTATCGCTTGACCAGCGCCCTGGCCATCTCGTTTTTATCAGCGTAGTGGTAGAAGAAGCCGCTTTTGGTGATGGCGGCGGCATCCACGATTTCGTCGATGCCTGTGCTCGAAAAACCCCGCCCCAGAATCAGGGTTTCCGCGGCAGCCAGGATTCGTTCCTGCGTAGCATGGGACCGGTTTGACATGGTGGCCTCGCTCTCATCGATGAAACTGCACCCGGGGTACAGTTTTCCGCTCAATGATCAGATGAAATGCCCCAAGAAACTGCTTATACCTTTGATTTAAAGCCTGTCGACTGAAATTTCAATTCCCACCTGAAGTGCTTACCTGCACCTGCCCTGGTGCCTACTATAAAAGACTCACAACAACCCCAAGCCCAGGAGGGACCAGATCATGAGCGCCTACAGACAAGCACTTCCACAGCTGGGCGACCAGCTTTTCATTACCGACGGCGGCCTCGAAACCAGCCTGATCTTTCATGAGGGAATCGAGCTTCCCGAATTCGCTGCCTTCGTGTTGTTGAATGATCAAGAAGGTCGAGATGCGTTGAAAAAATATTATCGGAGCTACGCGCGGATAGCAAAGCAGGCGGGTCTTGGCTTCATTCTGGAATCTCCGACCTGGCGTTCGAGCCCGGAATGGGGGCAAAAGATCGGCTACACAACGGCGGAGTTGCATGACCTGAACACGGCGGCGATCGGACTGATGGAATCGATTCGTGAGGAATTCGAGAGCGCCGATCAGCCCTACGTTATCAGCGGATGCATTGGGCCGCGGGGGGACGGTTATCGGGCCGAGAACCGGATGACCGAGACCGAAGCCCGTGACTATCACGGGGAACAGATTGGCAGTTTTGCGTTGAGTGCGGCCGATTGTGTTACCGCAGTCACGATGAATTATGTCGAGGAAGCCAGTGGCATTGCCCTGGCTGCCCGTGATCGGCGCATTCCGGCGATTATTTCCTTTACCGTGGAAACCGACGGTCGACTCCCGAGCGGTGAAACCCTGGATGAGGCCATCGCTCTCGTTGATGCGGCGAGCGATGGCTATCCGGCCTATTACATGGTCAATTGTGCTCACCCCAGTCATTTTGAATCGAGCCTGGCGGCGATGGAGCGTATTGACCGTGTACGCGGCATCCGCGCAAACGCCTCCCGGTGCAGTCACGCCGAACTGGATGAGGCCGACGAGTTGGACGATGGTAACCCGGAGGAATTCGGGCTGGACTATCGGCGCCTGCTAGATCGTTTTCCCAGCATAAACGTGGTGGGCGGTTGTTGCGGGACGGATCAGCGTCATATTGAGCAAATAAGCCTGCGATTAGTCAGCCAGGATGCGGCTTAGGGACAGATCCTTTTCCAGGCGGTAGCTGTCGAAATCCCGGGCCAGGAAGAGCTGCCCCTGGTAGTGCTGCATGGCTTCTGCTGCCAGTTGGTTGATGTTGGGTGTGCCCTCGGGCCGGGACTGGTACCGGGAACTGAAGTGGGTCAGCACCAGGTTGGGCAGGTGCACCTGCTGGGCAAACCGGGCCACCTGTTGGGCGGAGCTGTGTTGCGGCCACGGGCCGACCCGGTCGGCCACCTCCTGGGTGTAGGTGGCCTCATGAACCAGCACGTGGCTGCCCGTGCAGGCATCGGCCAGCAAGCCCGGGTCGTCGTTGTCGCCGGCTACGATCAGCCGGCGGGCAACCCGGGGAATGTGTGTGTAGTCCTCGCTCCTGAGTACTCGGCCATCCGCAAGGGTTACGTCATGGCCTTTCTGCAGCTCGCCCCAGCCAGGTCCGGCGTTGATACCATCCTCCCGCAACTTGTCCACCAATAGTTGCCGTTCCAGATTCCGCTCGGTGAAAACATAGGCCCGACAGGGTACCCGATGGGACAGCGCCACGTTGGTCACCCCGAGGTGCTCATCCTGCCAGTGGAAGTCCGGCGCTTCGGAATCGATGAAGTTCAGGGGGTAGCTCAGGCTGGAGTCGCTGTTCTCGAGCACCGCGTTGATGAAACGTTCAACCTGGGCAGGGGTGATGATGTCCAGTGGTTCCGTCCGTCCCAGCATGGATGCGCTGGTAAGAAGTCCTGGGAGGCCAAAGGTGTGGTCGCCGTGGATATGGGTGATGAATATCGCCCGCAACTGCATGACCGAGTAATGAACCCGCAGCAACTGGTGCTGCGTGCCCTCGCCGCAGTCCACCAGGTACCAGGGCTTGTGGCCGGACCGGGAAAGCGCGAGGCCGCTGACATTGCGCGATCGTGTCGGTGTTCCGGCGGATGTGCCCAGAAAGGTGAAGTCCATGGATCCTCGTTTTGCGGTCAGGTTGCCCCGGGAAATTTTAATGAAGTCAGGTGGAACAGGGTATATGCCATCTTATCTGTTAACCTTTCCCCAGTAACGCTCGCTTGCGTGAGTCCGCCGCCGGAGTGATATGGGCGAGAGGCTTCTGTAAGCTCATTATTCATTTCCCAGGCGGTAGCAACTATGTCTCTTTTCCCGGCAGACAACGGTGAGAACGATCTGTTCCTTTCACGAACCGATCCAGAGAACCCATTTGGAACCCACGCCGCGTATAGCTTCGAGCTGGAGGGCAAGGTCTGGCCCACCGTGGAACACTACTTCCAGGCCATGAAATTCACCGATGAAAACCGGCAGGAAAAGATCCGAACGGCAACCACACCCGCTCGCGCGGGAAAGCTGGGCCGCAAGCGCCATAAGAGCTTGCGGCCAGACTGGAAAAAGGTCCGTGAAACCGTCATGACGCGCGCGGTGTATACCCGCTGCCGCACCTATCCCGACCTGGCGCAAGCGCTGCTTGAGACCGGCGACCAGAAGATCGTCGAAAACAGCAATTACGATTACTTCTGGGGTTGTGGCCGAGATCGGCGTGGCCACAACGGTTACGGCAAAGTTCTGATGAACGTCCGGGCCAAATTGCGTCAGGAGCAGGCGGAAGCTTCAGAGCAGTAGGCCTGCCTCGTAATCTGTGGCCTCCCGCCTTACCAATACTTTCCCATCCCGAACGGAGGCCAGCACCGGTCTCTGGCCCAGCAATACTTCGTAGGGTGTCTGTCCCTGCTGCACGATGCACCGCGCCGGCATGCCCTTGGCAATGCCGTATTCCTTGAGGTCCAGGGCGGCAGCGCCGTTGTCGGTGATAAGTTCGAGCGAGCGGTTGATCTGACTCATCCCCAGCATGTGGCAGGCGTGCAGGCCGACATCGAGGGTGCGCAGCATGTTGCCGTTGCCAATCGGGTACCAGGGATCCCGGATGGAGTCCTGGCCGAAGGCGACTTTCAGGCCGGCATCCAGTAGTTCGGGTACGCGGGTAAGGCCCCGCGGCTTCGGGTAGCCATCAAAGCGCCCTTGCAGGTGCAGACTTTCGGTGGGCATGGACAGGAACCGCAGGCCGGATTTTTTCAGCAACCGGAACAGCCGGCTGCAATAGGCATTGTTGTAGGTGCCCATGGCGCAGGTGTGGCTGGCAGTGACCCGGGAACCGTAGTCCAGCCGCAGGGCTTCGGCAGCGAGCACTTCCAGGAACCGGGACTCCGGATCGTCGATTTCGTCGCAGTGTACGTCTACGAGGCGATCGTGTTTGTAGGCCAGCTCTACCAACCATCGAACCGATTCGGCGCCGTAGTCCCGGGTGAATTCGAAATGAGGGATGCCGCCCACCACGTCAGCGCCCAGACGAATGGCCTCTTCCATCAGATCCCGGCCGTTCGGGAAGGACCAGATGCCTTCCTGGGGAAAGGCGACGATCTGCAGGTCTACATAGCTGGCGGTTTGCTCCCGCACCTCCAGCATGGCCTTGAGCGCCGTCAGGCTTGGGTCAGTCACATCCACGTGGGTGCGCACGTACTGAATGCCATGGGCGGCGAAGAGTTTGAGGGTTCGGGTGGCCCGGCTGATGACATCCTCGTGGTTCAGGGTGGCCTTGCGCTCGGACCAGCACTCGATGCCCTCGAACAGGGTGCCGCTCTGGTTCCAGCGGGGCTCACCGGCCGTCATGGCCGCGTCCAGGTGGATGTGCGGTTCCACAAAGGCCGGGGTGACCAGGTTGCCGTCTGCATCCAGTTCATTGGCCCGGGCCGCCACACGATCCGTCTGTGCGGTAATCTCGGCGAAGCGGCCCCCGGTGATGGTCAGGCGATGCAGGCCGTCATGCTTGGGTAAGCGGGCGTTTACTATGGCATCCAGGTGTTCGGTCATGTTGTCTCCTTTACGTGGCTCTCGGATGGTTAGGGCTTTAACAGCAGGTGAGCCAGCAGCAGTGTCTTGAAGTGCTCGGCCGGGTCGATGCCCTTGGGCAGCGATTCGGTCATTTGGTTCATTCGGTTGCGAACCGTATTACGGTGGCAACCGATGGTGTCGGCCATGGCGCTCTGGTTGCCGCGGCAGTCGATCCACGCCTCCAGCAGGTCGGCCGAGCCGGCCAGGGTTGCGGCCTCCAGCGCCTGCCCGTCGGTGTGTTCAGACCAGACAATGGCGCGGCCGATGGTTTCGGTCACCTCGATCATCGGCAGGGAATAGGGCTGCTCGAACAGCGGGATCGACAGCTCGTCCGCCAGGCGGCACAGCGTGTTCGGCAACTGTCCGATGTAGGCATCTCCGGTGAGCACCACCAGCCCGGAAATGTTGCACTCCTTGCCCTCGTACAGGCATTCGGCGAGGTTCTGTGGGCTGCGATGCCGGCTGATCCCGGTGACGAACACCAGCTCGCCACCCTTGACCCAGACCTTGAACGAGCGGTTTTCCGCCACGTAGGGCCATCGGACTGCGTTGTCCGCGGCGGCGCTTCCGCCCCGCAGCCGGATGGCCTCGAGGCCGGGCAGGCGAAGCATGTCCCGGCATCGCAGTGGCACTTAAAGGGCTCCTATTACCTGGGCTCTGCGTTCGCGCACGGCCTGGCTGATCAGAAGAACGAGGCCGTAACTCGCGGCGGCAACAACCACACCCACAATGGGCGCGATCCACGGTGAAGTGTAGGCCGCCGCCGAACCAATGGCATAGGCCGCAAGGCCGGGAACATTGAAGGCCGGCAGGGTTACTTGGGTCAGATCCGGGTACTGGCGTTTGTAGCCGACAAAGTAGCTGGCCATGATCACGCCGCCGATTGGCGGGATAAAGGTACCAAGGAGTACGAGAAATGGAATTAGCCATTCGTACATGCCCATCACGGCGAGCATGGTGCCGATGGCCGCGCCGGCGATGGTGACCAGTTTGCGGCGACGGGTGCGCAGCAGGTTGCAGCCGGCGACGGCGAAGTTGTAGACGGTGTTGTCCTGGGTGGTCCAGAGGTTCAGGAACAGCATCAGGATGCCGAGCGTTGCCAGTCCCTGGGCGACCATGATGTCGACGATATCGGCCTGCTGGTATACCAGTGCCCCAAAGGCGCCGATCAGGGTCATCAGGCCATTGCCAAGAAAGAACGCCAGCAGTGTCGCGATCACGGCAGTCTTGCCGGTCCTGGCAAACCGGGTCCAGTTGGTGGCCTGGGTGCCACCGCTCACAAAGGTGCCGAACACCAGCGTGATGGCAGCGGCGATGGTCATGTCATTCGCCGGGGTAATCGCCAGCAACCCGGACAGGCCACCGGCATCGGAGGTGGCGATGGTCATGCTGACGGCAACCAGAATAATCATGGCGGGCACCGCAAACCGGGACAGCAGTTCCAGCCCCCGATAGCCGATGAAGGCGGTCACGCAGAAACCGAACCCGAACACCACCATCAACGGTGTGGTCAGGCTTTCTGGCATGCCCGTCAGCTTGACCAGGAGGATGGCCATGGTCGCAGTGCCCCAGGCGTACCAGCCGATCTGGGTGAAGCCGAGAATGATGTCCGAGAGTTTGCTGCCCACTTCGCCGAAAGTGAACCGGCTCATCAGGGCCGTGTTCAGGCCGGTTTTCGCGGCAATATAGCCGAGCACGGCGGCGTAGGTGCCCAGCAGCAGGTTTCCGATGGCCAGCACCATCAGCATGGTCGGGAAATCAAATGCGACACCGACACTGCCACCGGCCCACATAGTGGCGGTGAAGAAGGTGAAGCCAAGAAGCACCAGGCCCATGGACCAGACGCTTTTGCGTTGATCCATGGGGACGGGGCTCAGGGGATAGTCCTGTTCTTTCGGGGTTACCTGGGTGGTCATGACGATCTCTCCGTATCGTGAGTAAACACGTTGGGAGATGGCAACGTTTGTGCCATGGGTGGGTAAAAGCGGTGGTAGGCTCCGGAATCTCGAACGTCGCTTGTGCACAATGCACAATACAGGTTGGTTGCCGGGATGGGGGCAGGGTGGCGTGCGTTTCCCTGGTGCGATTTTCGGGGAGAGTCCCGGAAATGGTGCACACATTTCGGTCATGGTGGTTCATGGCTATCGAGCGCGGCTATAATCCCCGGGAAAATTCAGGCATTGAAGGGAGAACGCCCCTTGCATCATAAAGGATTACTCACGGCGTGGAGCGACGATAAAGGCTTTGGCTTCATCACTCCTGCCGTTGGTGGTGAGCGCGTTTTCGCTCACATCAGCGCCTACGCAGGCCGTGGCCGGCCGTCGGCAAACCGGGAGGTGAGATACTCGCTCACGGA
Source organism: Marinobacter albus (assembly GCF_030238305.1). Taxonomy (NCBI): domain Bacteria; kingdom Pseudomonadati; phylum Pseudomonadota; class Gammaproteobacteria; order Pseudomonadales; family Marinobacteraceae; genus Marinobacter; species Marinobacter albus. Next base: position 1,015,017 of record NZ_JASSQD010000001.1, read on the forward strand.
AGATTCCCAGGGCCGCATTCGGGCCGGGAAGTTCCAGTACGCCGGTATTGGCAGGCTCAGCGCGAGTGTAGCGCCCGGTTTCTGGCTGGCCTTGCTGGTGGCGATTGGAGTGATCGGTGGGTTGGGCAGTGCCTACCGATTCGGATACCTGCCCGTGATCGTGCCGGCGGTCTACGCGGGTATGAGCCTGCTGGCGTTGGCGATGTACGCTGTAGACAAGGCAGCGGCCGTGAAAGGTCATCGGCGGGTACCGGAGAACCGCCTGCACCTGTTGGAATTGCTCTGTGGCTGGCCCGGTGCCCTGGTCGGCCAGCAGTTTTTCCGCCACAAAACCCGCAAGGGGGCCTTTCAGTTTGGCTTCTGGCTCTGCGTTATCCTGAACGTCGGTGCGCTGGGCTGGTTGCTGCTCTGGCCCGAGGCCGAGTTTGCGCGGCGGGAACTCGGCATTGACCATGCCCTCTCCCTCAACCCCCTTGGCGGTATCTATTGAGGGCCGTGGCGGTTATCCACTCATGCCGAGTGCCGCGGTGTGCGATTGCTCAGGCGCAGGCCGGCAATTACGATCACCGCCCCCAGCCAGATGGTTAGCGAGTATCGCTCGCTAAACCACACCACCCCGATGATTAACCCAAACATTGCCGCCACAGCACCAAGCTGACTGTAGAAAACCGGGTTGGAACGCTTCTGAAGTTCGAACCCGCAATAGTAGGTCAATGCTGTGACAAGGCCCTGCAGGAAGATGATCGATATTACTCTGGGCCCGAACTGCAATGCCATCAGTTGGGTTCCGGACAAGACGGCCAGTACGCCAAGCAGCGTGGCCGCTGCGAGCAGGGTGCCCGCAGCCAGATTCATCGGTTTGGCCCGGTCGGGCCAGGCCACCGACCGGTATACATTACCGATCGACAGCGCGGTCGGGATCAATAGGCCGAGGGCGAACCAAAAACCGTTTGACTGGCTCATCTCGGAATGTCGCTGAACAACAATCCAGGCACAGGCGGACACCGCGACCGACAGGCCTGCAAGCTTCATCCAGCTTCGTTTTTCCAGGCCCATCGTGGTCGCGATCAGGAAGGTGAATATCGGGGGCAGCGCATACATGATGGCGGTAAAACCTGCGCCCAGTTTGGTCACGAGGTAGAAGGCAATGGCATTGGGAACGGCGATGCCTGTTAGACCACTGATGACAAAGTAGATGGTCAGCCGTTTCTCCGGGGCCCATGCAAACTTCGGCGAACACAAGAACAGAACCAGGCCTGCGATCAGTGTTTGCCAGAAGGCGTAGGTGAGGGCGGGAACACCCGACGCTGTTGCCGTTTTCGCCAGCGCCAGCATCAGAGCGATCAGAAATCCATTGGCTATCAACAGTCCCCAGACGACGGTCTGGGATGGCAAGGTCAGGCGCTGTTGTATCGATGCGAACATTTGGTTTGCTCCAACGTGAAACCGTGAACGTTATGGGCCTCAGTGTGTCGGAGTTCATTGGATTGATAATCGGAGCGTTTCGAACAATACTTGTTCCAATTTGGAAATTATTAGGAAGTGAGTGTGGCTACGGACAAGCTCAATGCCATGAAGATCTTTCGGCGCGTCGCGGAACTGGGTAGTTTCACGAAAGCGGCAGAGGATCTGGACATTACTGCTGCGACGGTCAGTAAACACATCGCGTTTCTCGAGCGAGACGTCGATACCCGCCTGATCAATCGCACGACACGCCGGATGAATCTCACGGATGCTGGCCTGGTCTTTCTCAAGCGTACCCAGGCCCTTCTGGATGACCTCGAGGATGCCGAGCTGGAGGCCCGGGGCTTTCAGGCAGAGCCAAAGGGCTCGATCAGAATCAACGTGCCTATGTCCTTTGGCCTGACCCATATTACGGAGGCCATCGACAGCTTCCTGAATCGATACCCGGAGATTGAGGTCGACCTGCAACTCAGTGATCGCATGGTCGATCTGGTCGAGCAGGGAGTAGACATTGCAATCCGGGTACGCAGTTCGCTCTCTGATTCGAGTCTGCTTGCCAAACCGCTCAGGAGGTCCAGAAACATCGTCTGTGCCTCGCCACGCTATCTGGAAAGCGCGCCAGCGATTCGCTCACCTGCCGACCTTGAGCGGCATAACTGCCTGGCCTTCACCTTTCACGACCGGCCCAGAGTCTGGGAACTGGGGGGAGAGGAAGTCACCGTGAACGGCAATTTCCGGACGGACAGCAGCCTCGCGATCCGCCAGAGCCTGCTGAGAGGCATGGGGGTGGGGTTGCTGCCGCGTTTTCTGGTGCAGCAAGATATCGAGAACGGCGCGTTGATTCCTCTTCTCGAAGCCTTCCCGCCCAGGCCCTACACCGTCTTCGCGCTTTTTCCCCCTGGCCGAAAGCAGCCGACGAAAGTACGGCTCCTGCTGGAACATCTGGATCAGCATCTGGGCGACAGGCCTTATTGGGAATAGCGCGGTTAGCTCAGGTCTGATCAATTCGTGGGTTTTATTGTTACCATATTGGAAATTATATAGTTCCATTCCATCCATTTAAGCATCTCTGGCGGTTTCATAAAGTGGCGACTCCAACCTGAAGGAGGCACCGTTATGCATCGCCAAACCAAACTCTACCATTCCATTGTTCTGTCCCTGTTTCTGGTGCCGGCATCGGCCAGTGCAGCCGATGTGGCTGCAAGCCCCTGGGGCCCTGCTGACGAGATCGGTCGTTTGAACTTGATAACTCCTGAGTCCAGGCAAGCGCCACTGAAGATCCGTGGTGGAGATGCAGCTCCGTTGCGGTCGATCGCAATTCCTTCCGCGGAGGTGAAATAATGGACATTCATGCAGCCTTGGACTGGCGTTATGCAGTTCGTGAATTTTCGCCGGAGAAGCTGAGCACCCAAGCCGTTGAAACGCTGATCGACGCGGCCCGGAAAAGTGCCTCTTCATACGGCTTGCAGCCTTACAAGATGATCATTATCGAATCCGACGCGGTACGCAGAGACCTCTTGCCGCACTCGTTCGGGCAAGAGAAGGTATTGGGCTGTTCCCATCTGGTGGTCTTTGCCGTGTACAACCGGGTCGGTGATCAAACGGTGGATCGTTACGTCGAGCAGTATTTGAAGGTCCGAAGGGTTCCCTTCGAGGACATTGCAGGCTATGCCGGTCATATGAAGCAAGCGCTGGCCTCCATGTCATCCGCCGAAAAAAGGGAATGGGCGCACCAGCAGGCCTACATTGCGCTTGGGACTTTGCTGACCGCAGCGGCCGCACTTCAAATCGATAGCTGCCCGATGACCGGCTTCGACCGGCAGGCTTACGATCAGGTTCTGGGGTTGTCTGAACGTGGGCTCGAAACCTCGTCAATTGTCGCCCTGGGACATCGAAGTGCGCGGGATCACAGCGCCGCAATGGCGAAAGTGCGTTTTGAATACGAGGATGTCGTCATTCGGATGTAGCGCCGCCATGACGACGAGAGAGGCATGGTTGTGGGCGCCGGTGGCACAAAACGTATTGTGGGGAGGAAGTGATTCTGACGGTCGCCAGGTGGGAGTCTCTGGATTCCTGGCGGGAGTTTTGGCAGGGCCAGAATCCGAAGCAGATGGAGGGAATGCGACAGCTTGGCAAGCGCCTGTCTGTTGAATGTTACGAAGAGGTTGAGGACCACACCCGCTGACCGCCCTTTAACTAAAGCCTTCGTCCCTCCATAGTGGTACCTGTCAGCGGTTCGATGAAATTCCACAGGAGGCAACTACCGATGAGCACCTACAAAGCAATTAATCTCGTGAAGCGACCTGCCGGGACAATCGGTCCGGAACTGTTCGAGGTGGTGGAGAAAGATGTACCGGAGCCCGCCGATGGCGAAGTGCTGGTCCGTCAGACCTACATGTCCCTTGATCCGGCGATGATGGGCTGGATGAGTGAGGACACCGACAGCTACATTCCACGAGTGGAGCTGGGTGACGTCATGCGCTCCTCGGGCATTGGCGAGGTCGTTGCCTCCAAACACCCGGATTTTGCCGTTGGCGATCAGGTCATCGGGATGTTTGGCTGGCAGGAGATGGCCCTGACCGATGGCTCGGGTGTGAGCAAGGTGGATAAGAGCCTGCCCCCGGAAATGGCGCTGTCAGTTTTTGCCCTCCCGGGGCTGACCGCTACCCAGGGCCTGTATGGCTATGGTCACCCCCAGAAGGGCGAGACGCTGGTGGTGTCCGGTGCCGCCGGTTCGGTCGGCTCCATTGTGGGTCAGCTGGCCAAGGCCGATGGCCTTCGGGTCATCGGTGTGGTTGGCAGCGATGAGAAGGCGGACTGGATCATCAATGAACTCGGCTTCGACGGTGCCGTCAACTACAAGACGGACGACCTTGGCGCGAAACTGGACGAATTGGCGCCGGACGGCATCGATGTCTATTTCGAGAACACCGGTGGCCCCATCCAGGACTATGTGTTCGAACGGATGAACGCCCATGGTCGCATCGTGGTGTGTGGCATGATTGCCGACTACACCTCAGCCAACCCGCGCCCTGGCCCCAACTGGATGCGCATCATCAAGAAACGCCTGTCCATTCAGGGCTTCACCATGCCCGACCACAGGGACAAGACGAAAGAGCTGCATGCCAAGCTAACGCCCTACGTTCAGAGCGGACAAATCAAATACCGGACACACGTCCTGGAGGGGCTGGAGTCGGCCATGAGTGGGTTGTCTCTGTTCCTGACCGGTGAGAACAAAGGCAAGCTGATGGTAAAGCTCTAAGGCCCGAGTTCCCTGTGCAAGATGTGTGTTCACGCATCGATCAAGGGTGACGACAAAACGTAACACGATGATATGATTCTGAACGTCAGACAGTAGGCGGGCCGCCATTGTTGCTGGGCCGATCTTCTTTTCACCGGTTGTGGAGATGCAATGGAACAGCCCACCGAAGTCCAGCCGTCGGGCGCGCAGGAAGACAAGCGGGCACTCTGGTCCTGGGCGCTCTATGACTGGGCCAACAGCGCCTTTTTCACCATCATTCTCACCTTTGTCTTTGCCCAGTATTTCAGCGTATCGGTGGTGCAGGACGAGGTCGCCGGCACCAATGCCTGGGGCAACATTGTGGGGATCTCCGGCGTGTTTATCGCGATCCTGGCGCCGATGCTCGGGGCCATTGCGGACCAGACCGGCCGTCTCAAGCCCTGGCTGATCAGCTTTACCCTGCTGTGCGTGGTCTCATCCGCCATGCTGTGGACCATTACGCCGGATCAGGACCAGTTCTGGAGCGCTGCACTGTGGGTGGGCCTGGGCACCCTCGGTGCCGAATTTGCCTTCATTTTCTACAATGCCCTGCTGCCGGACCTGGCCAGCCAGGAGCGCACCGGCCGCTGGTCAGGCTGGGCCTGGGGTCTTGGCTACGTCGGAGGTGTAACCAGCCTGGTTGTCGCGTTGTACGGGTTTATCGAGGCTGACGCCAACCTTTTTAACCTGGATCGGGATCAGGCCGAACACGTTCGTGCGACTTTCGTTCTCGTCGCTGTCTGGTATCTGGTATTTGCCCTGCCGGCGTTTTTCTTCATCCCGGACCGGCCCCCAACCGGTCTGGGCCTGGCCAAAGCTACGCGCGCCGGGTTCGTCCAGTTGAAAGAATCCATCGCCCATGTCCGCCAGTACAAGGACATCGTCCGCTTCCTGATCGCTCGCATGCTGTACACCGACGGCCTGGCTACGATCTTTACGTTCGGGGGCGTGTACGCCGCCGGTACCTTCAACATGGGGCCCACCGAAGTCCTTCAATTTGCCATCGCCCTGAACGTGACGGCAGGTCTGGGCGCGCTGGGCTTTGCCTGGATCGACGACGCCCTTGGCGGGCGAAACACCATCCTGCTGGCGCTGGTGGGGCTGGGCAGCAGCGCGCTGGCCATCCTGGTGGTGGATGGTGCGACGGCGTTCTGGGTGTGGGGGATGATCCTGGGGATTTTCGTGGGGCCGCTGCAATCGGCCAGCCGGTCTCACCTGGCCCGGGTTGCCCCGCCACATCTCCAGACCCAGATGTTCGGCCTGTTCGCGTTTTCCGGTAAGGCCACCGCCTTCGCCGGCCCGTTGCTGGTGGGATGGGTGACTGCGATTACCGACAGCCAGCGCTGGGGCATGAGCACCATTCTGGTGTTCCTGCTGATCGGCTTCGTGCTGATGTGGAAGGTGCCGTCCACGGAGGCCAAGGAACCTGACTAATGCTGATTCAGGACCGATCCCCTAATCACGGGTGGGAGTGCATGCCTAACCTGCTTCTGGAGATGTGATGGCAAAGCCTATTGAAGCCCGGCAACGGGCAATACTCCAACGGCTGGAAAAGTTCAGCCGGTTTACCGACAGCAGCATCCCGATTCCATTCACCCGCGTGACGATCGGTGTGGACGCTGTTATCGGCCTGTTACCGGGGATTGGCGATCTCGCCGGCCTGGTGTTGGCAAGCTACGTGCTCGTCGAAGCGCATCGCGCCGGCGCCGGCACGGCGCTCAAGCTACGCATGGTGCGTAACATGGGTATCGACTTTCTGGGTGGCCTGTTGCCGGTGGTGGGCGACGCCTTTGATGCGGTCTACAAAGCCAATACCCGCAACACCCGACTGCTCAAACACTACCTCGAGGAACAGCTTGCGGTCGAGCCACCAAGGCAGCCGTTTCCCTGGATGACCCTGATCGGGTTGTCTATCCTGTTTGCGGCTATTACGGTTGGTCTGACGCTGGTTTTTTAGGCAATCGCATGGAAGGGCTTCAAGAAGTGCGGCCCTCCTCTCGGCGTTGATCTGAATCAACCACGCCGATCCTCAAAGGGTGATAATTGAAAAACATACATCCTGCGAACGAGGTGTCGTCATGGACAAGGATTCTCCAAGTATCGTGGTTGCCTGTGATGAGTCAGTGCATTCCCTGAATGCGGCGAAAATGGCGGCGGAACTGGCAGACGCTATGGGCCACCCGCTCAAACTGTTAACCGTATATCCTGCGTCGAAGGAATCGGTGCTGGTGATTTCCGGTGTCGAGCACAGTGAGATTGAGGCTGGCAAGCACGATTACAGCCGGAAAGTGTTCGACGCCGCCAAGGATGCCATCCGTGGACGGACTGACGCTGCAGAAGAAGTTCTTCTCAGCGGAGACCCGGCGCACGAAATTCTGGAATACATGAACGCCCATCCGGGGACGCACCTGGTGCTGGGGCGCCGTGGTCATTCCCTGGTACGCAGTCTCACCCTTGGCAGCGTCAGCGAGAAGATTGTCAGGCACGCCCACGGGGCGGTTACGGTCGTGGGAGCCTGAGGCTTTTTGTCCTTTTGGGCCTTTGTTGAAACGGGACGGAACAGAGTGCGATCGAGTCCCGTTATTCCTTGTTGCTTTCTGAATGAAACAACAAGGAGAACAACAAATGCCTCATTCCATCCGCTCACGGATGCCCCTTCATCGCCTGATTCCATGGTTCCTCGCCCTGGCTGTTGCCGGATGCGGAGGAACCTCCTCCGACGATGCCACCGATCAGTCCGCCCAGAGCAACGCGGGACCCCGGCCGGCGTGTGAGAACCCCGGGGAGGGGGCGCCTCCCCAATGCCAGCTGCCGCCACCGGTGTCCTGTTCTGACGATGCGCCAGGGGAGGGCGGCCGCAGCTATCCGGTTATGCTGACTTCCGCCAGTGGTGAAACAATAGCCTTTCAGGTGCTTGAACCGATCGGTGGAATCGATTGCGCCCGGGGCCACCCGCTGGTCTTGCACGGTCACGGATTTGGTGGATCCCGCAGTACGGAAGGTTTCGAGAACTATCGCGAGGCCGGTTTTGCGGTCATTTCAGTGGATCAGCGGGGCTTTGGAGAGAGTACCGGTACCGTTCGGGTGATGGACCCCGAGTTCGAGGGCCGGGATCTCATCCAGATTCTCGATTGGGCCGAGGCAAACCTCGACTACCTGCAGTACCGTAATGAGCCCGGCCTTCCCGAGGCGTTGAACCCCAATCTTGTTGCTGGCGCTATTGGCGGCAGTTACGGGGGTGGCTTTCAACTCCTGCTGCACGGCCAGGACCCGCGCCAGCGGCTTGATGCCATGGTGCCGGACATCACCTGGTACGATCTTCGTTACAGCCTGAATCCCGGCAACGTCATCAAGACGGGGTGGGATCTCGTGCTTGTGGCAGGGGGCGAAGCGGGCTCCACCGGCGGTGGTAACGACGGCCTGGACCCGATCATTCGGGAGATCCTGGCTCAGGGGGCAACCCTGAACCGGTTCCCTGAAGCCGGCCTCGATTTCTTCTATTACCACAGCCCTGCGTATCGATGCACCGGTGAGCCGGTTTCAGTCTCGGACGCTCCGGATCTGCTGAATTACCAGATCAATCCACCGGCATTCGATGTTGAACCAACCCCCTACCCGAAGGTGGACGTGTTGCTGACCCAGGGCATGAAAGACACGCTGTTCAACTTCAACGATGCCTGGCGCAATTTCGAGTGCCTGAAAGCCCTCGGCGGCGATGTGCGGCTGCTGACCCACCAGACGGGTCACATACTGCCGGTTGAGGCGCCCGAAGAGCTGCAACCGGCGGAATATGTGGATCCCACTGCAGGGTTGCTGGAACTGCCGGGCTTTCAGGGTGCGGCAGGCCAGTTTGCCTGCGGCAAGATCTCCATCTCAGACGCAACACTGAACTGGCTGGAGCATCACCTTCAGGGCAAGCCACTTGCCAGTTTCTTCGATGGGACCGGCTCCGAAGTGTGCCTGTCACTGGATGATGGCCGGTCAATCAGCGTGCCTTTTGACAGTTTCCCGGCGCCCGACCTTGAGGGCGGGGTGCTCGAGGGAGAAAACGTGGTCGAGCGGGCGGTGGCAACCGACCTGCCAGTCGCGTCGGGGTATGAGGCGGTAGCAACGGCCTCACAACCGCCCGCGGCACTGATTCTTGGGAAAGCGGGTGAGTCTGGCCTGACATTGGGGGGCATTCCCACTGCGAGACTCACGGTGTCTGATCTGACAGGCCGTTCCAGTTGTGATGTGGAGCTGGATCCTTACGCCGCCGGTTGTGATCCGATTGTGTTTGTCGGCCTTGGGAAACGGGGCGCGGATGGGAGTCGCTGGCAACTGATCGACGATCAGATCAAGCCGGTGCGAGGTCTCAAGGATCAGGCGGTCATTGAACTGGTGGGGGTTGCTGAATCTCTGGCACCCGGCGATGAACTTGCCTTGCTGGTGTACGGATTCCACCCGCAATACCCGGCAAGCTGGTCCAGGGATGCGTTGGTACCCTTCGTAAATGTGGAGGGCACGGTGCAACTGGCAGTCTTGCAGGGAACGCTGGAAAACGCCTTGTAGTGCCGGGGCTGGGGCTTGTTTGGAGGGAGGCTATACTTCAGATATAGCGATTCAATCAGGTGGCGGTCAGATGCGCGAAATTGATGCCCTGAGCTACTGGCACGAGCAAGGCCCCGGCTATTTCAGCGAGCTCTCAACCTTCGGTGCGCTTCCGGAAGAGGCGATACTGCGGATGATGAGGAAGGGGCGCCTTATCCGGGTAGAAGCCGGTGAGCGCCTGTACGCAGTTGGCGAACCCAGCGAGGCTTTCTACATCGTGCTGAACGGCAGTTTGCATTCCCTGATGCCGCGGCAGGATGGTGGATGGACGCTCGCGCGCTGCCATGAGCCGGGTGATGATATGGGCTTTGTTCCAATGATCGCCCTCTCTGACAGGCCGGCTACCACGAAGGCTGAAACGGATGCCGTCGTTCTCGAGATTACCTGTGGCCACTTCCTGGATCTTCATCAACATGAGCCGGACGTTTTTGGCCTGATGCTCCTTAATCTTGCCCGGGGCATGGCCAGGACGATCATTAACATGGCGTCGATGTTGGCAGAGCTTGATGCCCAGTTGCACAAGATCTATCCAAAGGTTCGCGGTTCAAAAGACAAATGAAGCGCCCGTCGCAACGAGTTCCTTCAGGGCGCCTCTGCCGCGCCTTCCTTACTCAGTTACTTCTCTTTCGTGGCGATCAGGAAATAGACGTCTTTCGTGCTCTCCGGTACCCAGCGAAACTGAATCCGGAAGCCTGCGCTTCTCAGGTCGCGTTCGAGCTCCTTTCGGGACAGAAAATGGACATAGGGAGTCAGGTGTAAGTAGTGAGCCAGTGCTGCGACGGGTCTCAGATAGCCCCGGGTGTCTTTCAGGCAGGCGGTGTTGCTGACAAACACCCCGCCCCGCTTCAGCAGGGCCAAGATGCGTTCGATTGTGGACGCAGGATCCGGAAGCAGGTGAAGGATGTTCAAACCCAGGATGGCGTCAAACTCCTCATGTCGGTGGTCCAGGTCTTCCAGCGTGGCCACCTCGAAACGGAGGCCTTTGGCCGGCCCATCGGCCATCCGCTTCCTGGCAATGTCGATCATCCTTGGAGAGGCGTCTGTTGCGAGGTAACTGTTGACCAGGGGCGCATGGACCAACGCGGTGGAGCCCGTGCCGCAGCCGAATTCCATCACGTTCATGCAGGGGCGCAAATACCGCTGGGTGATCTGGAGTTTCCGTTGGTAGGCCCCGGGGTCGGCGATGGGGCGCCGGGCATAGCGCTCGGCAGAGCGATCCCAGTACTTCACAGATGAATTCATGTCGCCCCCCGGGTAGTCAGTCGTCTTTGAACAGTCGGTGCCATTCTATCTCTGCAATTCTGTTGCTAGAATTGCCAAAATGGCACTACTGGTATTCATATCTGAATGGACTGGCGAACCGTAACGTTTGACTGGAATCGTGCGAGGGCTTTCCTCGTGACCGCTGAGGAGGGCTCGTTATCCGCGGCAGCCAAGGCGCTGGGGATTTCCCAGCCTACCCTGGGCAGGCAGGTGGCCGGGCTGGAGCAGGAACTCTCGACGGCCCTTTTCGAGCGGGGTAGCCGAGGGCTGGAGCTCACCCAGCACGGGCTGGAACTGCTCGATTATGTACGGGCGATGGGAGACGCGGCGAACAGTCTTTCACTTGCTGCGGCCGGAAGAGCGACGTCCATTGAAGGCGAGATCGCGATCTCCGCCTCCGAGATCACAGCGGCTTATATTCTGCCGCCGATCCTGAAGAAATTACGATGCCAGTATCCGGGAATCCGGGTCAGCCTGGTGGCCTCCAACGAAGCCAGCGATCTCAGGCGGCGGGCCGCAGATATAGCGATCCGGAATTTTCGTCCGACCCAGCCCGATCTGATTGCCCGCAAGGTCGGGCGCTTCTCGGCCACGCTCTATGGAACCTCCGACCTTGTGAGCCATCGTCCCGAAGACTGCCAGAAAGCGGGTTACATCGGGTTTGTGTCGGATAATGAGAGGTACATGAGCGCACTGGCCGCCCGTGGCATTGCGTTGAACGAAGAGAGTTTTTCCGTAAAAACCGACAGCCATCTGGTGCACTGGGAAATGACCAGGCTGGGCCTTGGTATCGGGATGGTGCCCACAGACATTGGCGATGCAGAATCAACCCTCGAGCGGGCCTTTCCTGACACGGAGTTTGGTGGTGACGTGTGGCTCGTTTCCCACCGGGAGCTAAGGATGAATCTCCGGGTTAGAACGGTATTTGATTATCTTGCTGATGAACTCGGGGCTTACTTCCAAAGGACGGATTCGTCGCGCTCTTGATACAGAATCCACGTTGACCTGATGACAACTCTCGCTCACAAAAACAACAGACTGGCAGTTTTATCTATGTCCTTTTCTCCCAGAGTTTTTCTTTCCCCTTTCCTGGGCATTGCGCTCGCCTTGGCCGCCTGCGATTCTGGCCCGGACCAGTCGTCCCAAGCCAATTCCGCCGGCCACAGCGCCCCGACGGCAAGTACCGGCAAAGCCAATCAGCAAGTGCTGGAGCAACGACCGTTCGACAACCATTCCGACTTTGCGAATGCCCGCCGCGGCCTGATTGCACAGGACCCGGAGCTGATGACTGAGCATCTCGGTGGGGGTGAGGTCTGGAACATGCCGGACTATGACTTCGTGGACGCTGAGGGCGAGAATGCGCCTGCTTCGGTCAACCCCAGTCTCTGGCGCCAGGCGGCCCTGAATAATATTCACGGTCTGTTCAAGGTCACCGAAGGGCTCTACCAGATCCGTGGTTACGATTTGGCTAATATGTCGATCATCGAGACCGACACTGGCTGGATCCTGGTGGATCCACTGACTGCGCGTGAAACGGCCAGCAAAGCCTTCCTGTTTGCCCGGGAACACCTCGGGGAGAAACCGGTGCGGGCGATCATTTTCACCCACAGCCACATTGACCATTTCGGTGGGGTGCGGGGAGTTTTGCAGCACCTGTCTGATGCCGAGCAGGCCAACCTGCGGATCATTGCTCCCGCCGGTTTTGAAGACGAAGCCACCAGCGAGAACATCATCGCGGGCCCTGCCATGACCCGGCGCGCGATGTTCATGTATGGCAAACGCCTCCGACGGGATGATCGTGGCCATGTCGGCACCGGCCTGGGCAAGGGACCGGCGTTCGGGACCTTTGGTTTTGCCGCACCAACCGATGTGATCAGCGAGACTGGCACGGAACTCATCGTGGACGGGGTGCCCCTGGTTTTCCAGATGGTGTCCGGTTCGGAAGCACCCTCGGAATTCACCTTTTACCTGCCCGAGCGGAAGGCGTTCTGCGGCGCTGAGCTGGTGAGCCGCAATCTGCACAACCTCTACACCCTGAGAGGTGCGAAAGTACGCAACGCCCGAATCTGGAGTGGCTACATCGACGAGGCCAGGCGGCGATTTGCCGAAGCCGAGGTGTACTTTGCCAGCCACCACTGGCCGCTCTGGGGCCGGGACAACATTCAGGACTTCCTGGTCAAGCAGCGCGATACCTACAAGTTCATCCATGACCAGAGTGTGCGGATGATGAACCAGGGCGCGACGCCGCGCGAGATTGCGGAGAATCTTCAACTGCCGGCGGCACTGAATGAGGAGTTTCACAACCAGGGCTACTACGGCACTGTCTCCCACAACGCCAAGGCGGTCTATCAGAGCTACCTGGGTTGGTTTACCGCCAACCCGTCAGAACTCAACCCGCTACCGGAAGCGGAATCGGCAAAACGGTATGTTGCCATGATGGGCGGCGCCGATAAGATCCTGGATCAGGCCCGGCAGGATTTCGAGGCTGCCTCGGATATGTCTGCGACCGAAGGTCGGGATACCTATCGCTGGCTTGGCGAGTTGCTCAACCATCTGGTTTTTGCGGACCCGGACAACAACGAGGCCAAGGCGCTGTTGGCGGATGTGTACGATCAGCTTGGGTACCAGGCCGAATCGGCGCCCTGGCGCGATTTCTACCTGACGGGTGCCTACGAGTTGCGTCACGGTTCGCCGGAGGAAGGTATCAAGCCGGCCATGATGCGGGAGGTACTGCTCCATACACCGGTCTCCCTGTTCTTTGACAGTATGGCGGTACGCCTGAATGCCGACGATGCCGAGGGCGAAGCCATGACGATCAAGATCACCTTCACGGACCTTCAGGAAAGCTACCTGCTAACACTGCAAAACTCGGTGCTGCACAACCGGCTGACCGACGCCGATACCCCCGCCGACGCTACTCTCATGCTGACGCGGCCCATGTTTGTCGACCTTCTGGTGGGTAATGCCGGCCTGAAGGAACTGCTGTTCAGCGATGACATCCGCTTCGAGGGCAGCAAGCTGGACCTGCTCGGTTTCTTCAGCATGCTGGATAAGCCCGAGGGGCGGTTCAATGTCGTGACACCCTGAGTTATCAGGTTCGACGCAGTCGTTCTCCGACCTCGTCCATGAATCGCCGGATTCGTGTGACGTGCCTCAAATCCGGGTGCGTCAGCATCCAGAGTTCTGTCGTCAGTGCTGGCACCGGTTCGGAGAGTCGCACCAGCTGCGGATCGGCGTCTCCGAGGTAGCAGGGCAGTACCGTAATGCCGCTTCCCCCCCGAGCCGCTACCTGCATACCGTGCATGGTATCTACCCGGTAATGGCACTGCGCTGCCCGGCCTCCCTCGCTCATCCACTTTTCCAGTGTCGTATCCCCCATGTGAACGTCCGGTCCTACCCACGGTTGCTCAGAAAGGTCCGTGATGGAGAGGGGGCGTCGCTCGGTTTGCCACTTAACCCGCTGACCATAGACCGCCAGAGCAATATCGCCAACGCGTCGGCCGATGAGGGTTTCAGGCGGGTTACGGGTAGGGCGTATGGCGATGTCCGCCTCGCGCTTGCTCAGGCTGTGAATCTGGTTGGAGATAACTACTTCCAGGCTGATTTCCGGATAGTTGGAGCGGAAGTCGGAAAAAATGGGCGCCAGAAGGCCGGTGAACAGGGTGTCGGTGGTGGTCACCCGAATGCTGCCGGAAAGCTTCAGGTCTTTCCCGGCCAGTCGCCGTTCAGCAGCCACGATATCGGTCTCGACACGGTTTGCGACGGCGGCGAGATCTTCGCCAGCCGGGCTTGGAGAGTAGCCGGTGCGAGACCGTTCAAACAGGGCCACGCCGAGACGTTCCTCCATGTCTGTGAGCCGGCGAAATACCGTGGCATGGCTGATACCCAGTCGCCGCCCGGCGCCTGACAGTGTGCCCGTGTCGGCAATGGCCCAGACAATCTGCAGATCGTCCCAGCGAATGCGTTGTTCATTCATGCAAAGTTAGTTCTCAGTTTTAGGGAATTCCTGTGTGCTGAGGAACAGCTTAGGCTGTTACGAAACAGATGCAACAGGAGCGAAGCGATATGAATGTGCTGATTGTACTGGCCCATCCGGAGCGGGCGTCATTCAACGGCGGTCTGGCAAGCGTGGCCGAGGAGAGGCTTCGAGCCGAGGGACATGAGGTCGAATTCGACGATCTTTACCGGGAAGGGTTCGATCCGGTGGAACGGGCCGGGCACTGCGCCGAGCGGGTTGATGAAGGCTACTTCGCGCCGTTGACCGAGCAGCGCGCCCACTACGAGCGCGGACCGCTTCCCACCGATGTTCAGCGTGAGATCGCCCGCCTGGAATGGGCGGACCTTGTTATCTTCCAGTTTCCCCTGTGGTGGCACGCACAGCCGGCTATCCTCAAGGGCTGGTTCGACCGGGTGCTGGTCTACGGTGGGCTCTATTCCGGCAGTCGGCGCTACGACCGTGGCCATTTTCGCGGCAAACAGGCGATCTGTTCGGTCACGACTGGCTCCCCGGAACACGCGTTCATGCCGTTCGGCCGGGCAGGGAATATGGTCGAATGGCTGTGGCCGATCCACTCTTCGCTGTATTACGTCGGTTTTGATGTGCTGGCTCCCCAGGTCAGCTATGGCATTCAGGGAGGTGGAATCCGGTATCAGGAGGAGGGTGTTTTTCGGGAGCACCTGGAAACTGCAAAGCAGGCTTGGGTCTCACGGATTGAGGGATTGGGCAGAGAGACGCCGATCCCGTTTACCGGATGGGATGACTGGGATGATGACGGCGTACTGAAGCCGTCTCATCCCATGCGTTGGCGTCTGTGACGCAAGCCTTGGGAGGCTGGTGTTCCGGTCAGTGCGTATGTCCGTCTGCGTAATGGTCATCAGCCTCAGTGCCCTCTTTCACGGAACCCTGTTCAGAGGCTCCGCTGCTTTCCCCCGAGTGATGGCTGGACGCTTTCATTGAGGATTCCCCGGCCATCATGCCTGCCATTTCGCTGTGGTCATGGTCATGGCCATCTCCCGCCACGGCATTCTCGCCTTCGGCGGGCTGAATGAGCGCTGCATACTGTTGTTCCGACAGTTCGGGTAGCTGCTGTAAAAAAGCCGTAAGCTCCCAGATTTCCTCGTCTGCGTGGGTCTCGCCCCATGCAGGCATGCCGGTCATTTTTATCCCGTTCTTGATCACCCAGAAGTGGCTTGCAGCGTCGAAATGGCCTTCGGTGGTCAGGTTCGGTGGTGTCGGGTTCAGACCCTGACGCAGCAGCGAACTGTCTTTGCCGGGCTTGAGGTGGCACGCGGCACAAAGCTGATCGTAAGCCTGTGCACCCTGTTGAATCATGGCTTCTGTGCCCAGGTCACCCGGCACATCGATCGTTTGGCTTTGAGCCTGAACCGATCGTTCCATCGTTGTGTGAATGAGCCATTTCATTTCCGGACTGTGCTTGTCCGTTGCGGCCACGTTGTAAATTCCACTCTGAACAACTGCGGCGCCCATGAGTGCCAGAACGACGAAGGCCGCAATGAAACCGAACAAAAATCGCATTGTTTTCCCATAACCTATGAATGTCGGGCCATTGTGAATGGATTCGGCCGGAATCTCATCCCCGGAGCGTATGAAAATAACGGTGTCACCGTAGAATGGCGGCGTTTTCTGTTAGTATTCCGCAAGATCCGAACACCGGTTTATTCCCAACCTCTGGAGAGAACTACCTGTGAAACGCCCTTTATTGTTCGCCATTGCCGCTACCACGATGTTGTCTGGATGCCAGACCTCCGGCTACATGACAGCAGCCGCGACGGATGGCGATGGAGTCACCTGCGGTGAAATCTATCAGGCGTTCAATGCCTATGAGCAGGATCGGCAATCGGCGGCCGCACTGGCCCAGCTGAGCCGGCTGGTCAGTCCGGAAGCGGGCAGCTATGCAGATATGGGCGTCAACTCGGCGTCGAAATACTACGACCAGATTGTCGCCAGCGCGAACATTGCGCTGGCCATTCGGGGTTGTCAGCCGGTTGGCTGAGTAGTGTCAGCTTTTTAAACACTGACTGTCCCCGGGTAGCGCTAAGTGATTGTTGTTAAGACTTCGGCATCAATAATGCTTGGGCACTTGCCTAGCGTCTCACAGGGAAGTCAGTGCCATGCGCTCAATAATTTCTATTCTCCTTTTGCTCGTAAGCTCAGTGTCTTGGGCTGTTCCAATCACTTACTATTTCGAAGGCCGAACAACGAGGATTTTTTCCAACGTTGGTGATCAGGATCCGCTCGCTCCCCTGGTCAGGGATGACGGAGTCGTGATCACGAATGGCGATGCGACGATGACCGGTCAAATTGTCTTTGATCCGGCGGCAATTCGAAGTGGTGCGGGTGGCACCGGACAAGGAGAGGTGCTGTCCTGGTCATTTTCAACCCTGGGGCTTTCTTATCAGGGCGCTGGTGGCGCCTTCCATTTCCTGACCTTTCTCGACAACGCCTTCCGATATGCCGACGAGGTTCCAACAGGTGGATACGGTCCGGATGTTGTCAGTATGGGGTTTGACTTCAACGGGACCCCCTTCTTATCCGGTCCGGACGATTTTCCGGTCAACCGGTTCACCGGGGGAATGTTCTCGACCGCGATTGATCTGGCCGTGGTGAATGATGTTGTCACCATGTATGGCCTTGGCGGAGAAATCACGACACTTCGAGCCCTGTCAGTTCCCGGGCCCTCGTCGCTAATGACGATGGCTGCCGGGATGTTCCTGATCTGGTGGAGGCGCAGATTCAAGAACAGGACTCGGCTGCGCTGATCAGGGAGTGGTCAGCGCAAAGCTCAGCAGCCAGCGATTCCCGCGTTCAATCCTGGAAACCCGATGCTGATAGAGATCCGGGCGAAAGAGGATCACCCTACCGAAAACGTTGAAAATGTTCTTCTCGCACAGGAACTCGCCTCCGGCCTTGGGCTTGGCAAGCACACAATTGAGCTTGTACAGGCGTCCGTCGCCGATCATGTCCAGGTGAGGGCCTACTTTGTGTCCTTGCGGGTAACGCACCAGATAGATGTTCAGGCGCTTCGACCGAAAGAGAATTCGGGTTTTTACGTTCGCTGGCATGGTGTCGATATCTGAACCTTCCGGATCTTTGAAAGTCTGATTACAAGTTAGCAGGTGGCTCGGATGTCACTCAAGAAAGGGAGGACCGGAGATGACTTTAACACGACATGGCCTGTCCATCGGAATCGACCGGGTCGGAGACGATGTATTCCTGGCCTTGAAGGCGCAGGGCAGGCTGACTCACGAAGATTTCAAGGTCATCAGCCCCATGATTGATGGTGCCTTGGCGGGTATAGAAAAACGAAAGGTGAAAGTGTTGTTTGATGTGAGAGACCTCGAAGGTTGGGAAATCCGCGCGGCCTGGGATGATTTTAACCTGTCACTGAAACACGGTCTGCAGATCGACAAAATTGCGGTGTTCGGTCACAAGGTCTGGCAGGACAACATAGCGAAGGTTGCCAACTGGTTCATGGCGGGTGACCTGAAATTTTTCGAGCATGAGGCCGATGCGCTCAGGTGGCTGAAGGGATGAGCGATCGGGGGCGCTTCCCTGACGCAAATTTTGGCTACATACTCCATGGATGGCGCCGGTGCCATTGTGACTGCAATCACCATTGCTCCCGACGGGGAAATTACCGGTACCGATGGAACTGCGCGCCAGTTCCTCGGGCAACTGACGATTCCTGACGTCGCCTTCAATGTCTACGAGGTAGCTTACACAGCTAGCAACTGCGGAGAGTCCAGCGGTCACTCCCGTGACGGGCAGTTCACCGATCTAGGCACTTACGATCCGGTCGCGGGGGAACTCTTGTTCGCAGCTTCGAATGGTGAAGTTACTGCTTTCTCCCGGGGAGCAAGGTAATGGCTCAACACCTGGCGACGCCAGCACCGCTGTAGCAGCGTCAGAAATAAAACGCCCCATAAAGCCGGGCCCCCCGGTACAGATCATCGAGGCTGCCATTGAAGTCGTCGTCATCCACGTCGACATCAATGGCCAGTCGCGACAGTGAGCCACCTACTGAGAAATTGCGGAACACGCGGTATTCCGCGCCGAACTGAAGCTCCAGCAAAGAGCCCCGGATCTTGTCCTCGAAATCGAAATAGAAGGTGTCGGTCCGGAAGCGGACCGTCAGCCGCGGCGTTGCCGCATAGTCCATTCGAAATCCGAAGACCGGCATGGGGGCTGTCGTTGCTGCAGTTTCTGCGAACCCACCGGCGGAGGATGCCAGCTCCGCCTCGTAGTCCAGGACATTGAGTCCTGCCGAAAACGCCAGTTCGACCTGGTCGATGTGAAAGAAACTGTAGGCATACGCCACCTTGTACACGTCGTTATTGATGGTGCTGTCGACCTGGGTACTTGTGGTAAAGGTACGATCCCTGAAGGTAATGGTCCGTGTTATTGCCCGGCTGCCATCCCGTTCGAGTTGAAACGCCGCCAATTCCAGCCTGTGGCGAGAGTTGAAGCGGTAGTAGAATTCAAAGCTCGGTGTTGTGATTGTCGTGTCGCCGTCCAGATCCCGTTCAAAGTCAATGGTGGTGCCGAGCCCGGTCTGTACACCGCTTGCCGTGAGGCTGGTGTTTGAGTCGAGGACGAAAAGTGCGCCTAGCTGGATCATGGTGCGGTCAGGGAATGCCTCGGACTCAGTCTCAGCAAGGGAAGTTCGTGCCGAAATGATGGCCAGGCAAAAAACGATGGCCAGGATAGAAAAAGAGGGACGGTTCTCGGGTTTCATTTGTCAGGCCCCCGGCAATGTTGATTGCTGACAGAACGGCCTGATCTGTCAATTGAAACTCCTTCAATATTGTTTAGCACAGCCTCGGGAATGCGCAACCAAATGCGGCGAAGAGAAGCCCTTCGCCTCATCTGATTATTTTGAACGGTGTGACTCCAGGTATTTTAATGCATCGCTGCGCAGCGGCAGGTGCATGGCACTGAGTATTTCGCGCCGCTCATAACCAAGATCCAGGAGGATCTCGTCTCTCTCCGCGAGTAGCGTCTTTGCTATACGCCGAAACTGTTGACGACGGGAATAGTGCTCCATCCAGTGCGAAAGAGGCCCTAGCACGGTTGTTTGATGATGGTTTCTCATTTCGGGCATCGCCGTCACCTGTCTGATGGTCGTGTGAATTTAATCGCGGGCAGTTGCTGCTGAAGGCAAACTCAAGTGCTTGCCACGACACAGGATGGGGTTTCATTTGCTTTCAATCAAACGAAAAGATTTTAACTCTGCCTTCAGTTATGCTTATGTCATTAATCATATGTTTCTGGTGGAGGAGGTGGTACCCCGTGAACATGCCGTTGCTTGATAATGACGTGCTTCGAACCTTCGTGGCGATCTCGGAGTGTGGAACCTTTACCGGAGCGGCCAAGGTTGTTCACCGAACGCCATCGGCGTTGAGTATGCAGATCAAACAGCTGGAGCGGAGCCTTGGAAAGAGCCTGTTTGTGCGGGAGCCCCGGCAGGTCAGGCTCACAACGGAAGGCGAAATTCTGCTGGATTACAGCAGACGGTTGTTGCGCCTGAACGAAGAGGCTGTCCAGCATTTCATTGCGCCCACACTGGAAGGCAAGGTGGGCATTGGAACCTCGGACGATGTCGGCACCCGGATACTGCCGGAAGTGCTCGCTCAGTTTGCTCGTTCCTACCCGGCGATACTCGTGGATGTGGTGGTTGGCTCCAGCAAACAGAATCTGGCCCGTGTGGATGCTGGTGAGCTTGATCTCGCGCTGGTTACGGTGGCGGACGAAGCCCGGAGTATCCGCGGCGAGGTTGTGCACGAGGAGCCGTTGGTTTGGGCCGGTCGGGAAGGAGGGGCGGCATTTCAGCGAACGCCATTGCCGATTGCCATGGCCCACGAAGGATGCGCCTGGCGCCGCATGACTTTACGGGCACTGGACCGGGCTGGTATCGCCTATCGAATTGCCTATACCTGTGAGCACTGCTCCGGCCAGGAGGCGGCGATGGTAGCGGATCTTGCTGTGGCGCCTTTTCCCCAGAGCCTGGTTCGTCCGCCGCTGAAGCAGTTTTCCAGCGATGATTTGCCGGAAATCGGCTCCTATCAGCTGGCGCTCGTGCGCGGACGATCCACGCCGGTCAACGACGCCCTGGCGACCCACGTGAAGGAAGCCTTCCAGAGCGTGTTACGAGCCAGCGCGTGACGGTACCGCGTTACATGGGATGGCCGAGCAATCCGAGGACGCCCAGGACAATCAGGTAGCCCGCGACGATGTAATTGAGCAATTTGGGAAACACCAGAATGCCGATACCGGCACCGAGGCTGATCAGAGGGGCGAGTTCCAGGTGAAGGGTCATGAGGGCGGTCTCCTTAAGGGGCTATTTCTTGAACAAGGTGAGGAAAGCGCCGGCTGCCGCGGCCGCGGCACCGCCGATCAGGTACCACATGGTTTCATCGGTGAAGCGCCCGGTGACTGTCTCCGTCAGTTGGTTACCGACGGACTGCGTGGACTGGTAGCCAAAATAGAGCAGAGCAATACCGACCACGAGCAGGACGATACCGACGAGTTTTGAGCTTCCCATTCAAGGTTTCCTTATTGCGTTCAGTGAGTCATCTGGTTGAAAGTACGGCGAAGCTTGACACCACACAGGGTGGTCGGCAAGGGCGTCTTGGGGGATTTGTGAAAACGGGCCGGGTTGGCCTCGTCTCACCCAGCCTATATCATCGCGCATTCACGTCACCAACCCGGATGTCCTGCCATGAAGTTTCCCACCGTTACCGTCGTTCTGGTTTCAGCGGCCCTGATCTTTGTGGTCTGGGACAAGACCCGGGAGCCGCCGGAACCGGTTGAAGCGAGCCGCTTTACCAATCTGGCGGCTAACCCGGTAGAGCGCGGCACCGCAGTGGATTGGGTGACCGGGCAGGTTCCCGGGCTCTGCGAGGAGGCAACCGGGGCTGCGCCCGGGACGGCGGCTCACGCCAATTGTCTCGAAGACAGTGAGGCCCGCGAACCCGCCTGTCGCCGGGCGGCGGCGGACAGGTTTCCGGGCATTGTTGCGTCCGAGGCCGTATTTCGGGACCTCTCCATCACACTCATGAATTGCCTTGTGCCGCAATCGAGGCCGATCGACTGACGCAGGCGAGCCACGGCAAAACACCCTGCGTCTGCGCCTTCCGGTTAGTTGTTCATTACCGGCATTGCCAGCGACTTGCGCAACTGAACCTGTTCGCCGAACTTGCTGGCGAACTCGTTTTTAGCCTGCTGGTAGTTGTCGATCACTTCCACTTTCTCGGTACCGAAGAACGTATCGCGGTGGTAGCGAATGGTGCCGATGTAGATCGCGCGATCGTCCGGCTGCACATCGATGCCAAACATTCCAAGCAGGGGGGCATTGCCGGGAACGTGCACATAGTTGGGTGAAACCACCTTGATTTCGGCGTTCATGACCAACCACGACCTCAGAATGAAAAACGGCTGCGCTTCATGGCTGACAAAGAAATTGTCGCCTAGAGGCGCATTGATTCGACGTGTGAGTGCGCCAATACCCAGTTGATCCGCCGGTTGCCGAAGTTCGGTGTCGGTGATGACCAGGGCGAGGTTGCGATACTCCTCATATGAAGAGCCCAGGACCTGTTCGTCCGGCTCCAGTTCCGGTGTCAGTTCGATCTTGCCGACTACGATGACCTTGCCGTTATCGATCTGGCTCAGGTTGTCGACCGGTTTAATCGCGGACGGAGGCACGCAACCGGCCATAAGGGCGGCTGCCACAATTGCACCCAGGCTGAACAGGCGATTGGTCGAATGCTTCATTACTGCAGCTCCGCCAGTCGATTCTTGATTCGTGATTCCCACTGGGTTCCTTCCACCCAATCCATGGTCAGGAGGGTGTTCAGTAATTCTTTTTCAGAGGGGGTCTCAGTTGGCTCAATGGAAAACTTGTCCGCCTCGAAGAAGCCAGTGTCCACTTCCTGATAGGCATACGCGCCGATGAAATAGATGCCGGGTACTTCGATGGTTACCGCCGTGGCGTTACGTCCGTAGGTGGGAAAGCTGTAACGGTGCTCGCCCATAAGAAACGAGCTGCCGCCAAAATGCGCGACTTTAAAAGAGCCTGGCGGAACGTACTGGTTATACATGATGCCGTCGTCAGTACCCATGTCCCAGTAACCCGCCTCGGATCGGGGAGCCACCTGCTGCAATTTCACGTAATCCATGCTGGTAGGGGCTTCTTCCATGTCCATGTAGCCAAACACCAGTGAGCTGGTCGGGTCATCAATGCTTCTGCCGCCGCCAGAGAACGCGCATCCGGCCAGCAGCGCTACGGCCAGCAGTGTAAGTCCATTAAAACAGTGTGTTTTTTTCACCCAGCCTTTCAAATCGTATCCCTCCAGGATTGTTATGTTCTTATGTGTGAGCCGATTATAGGCAACTCCTTGAGCGATGGCGGTCAGGCTCGAAAAACGTTACAAAACAACATCAAATGGTTACGGCGCCGGTTCGGGCACGGGTAAATTGTACGGGACGCATTCGGTTTTGGTGGCCCAGTCCGCTAGACTTTCACGACTGATCATCGAGTCAAATTCAACATCACGCAGGCGACACCGAATGTCTGAAGATCCCCTGAAAGCCTTGTCCGACATGGCCAGCGAAGCGCATACCCGAATCCAGGCAGCCCATGAACACATCAATCCGGTTGTGGAGGTTCGTCGAGGCATGCGCGACGCTGGCATTCCCGCTGACGTAATGACCATCGACTGCCTGCGCACCCGCCGGCGGGTCAACCTGATCCTTCATGACGAGCAGCCGGGCAACCTGCTTTACCAGTTCGTGACCATGGAAGACGAAGTCGGGGACAACTTCCAGACCGTGGCAATGGCCGATGTCACGGTTCAGACCCTGGTTGACTGGATGCAGGACTACTTTGGCTGACTAGATAAAGCCCGGAGGCTGCTTTGTCATGGTAACCGCGGATGCTTCCCTACTCTGGGGGCTGGGCCTGGGGACGGTTGCCGTAGCGCTGGCAACCTTGCTGCCGTTATTGCCGCACCGGCATTGGACCGTCCGGGGGCTGGATTTTCCGCGTCTGCAGATAGCGGTGGTCGCGTTGGCGCTGGCCGTCTTTGAGTTCGTCCTGCTCGACTCAAACAGTGCCATGACGTGGTTTTTGATTCTGGTGACCGCGCTTTGTCTTGTTGCTCAGCTGTGGTGGATAGTCCCTTACACCCCGCTCTGGCCGAAAGAGGTCAGGAAGGCCCGCCAGGACGACCCCGAACACACCCTCACTATCCTGACGTCCAATGTGCTGACCCCGAACCGGAACGCCGCAGCCCTGATTCGCCTGGTGCGACAGCACCGACCTGATGTGCTGGTTACACTCGAATCGGACCAGTGGTGGCAGAATCAACTGGCCGTGCTTGAAGATGAGATGCCTTTCAGCATCAAGTGCCCGCTGGACAACCTCTATGGCATGCACGTGTTCTCACGATTGCCGCTGATCGAATCGGAGTGTCGGTATCTGATTGAGGACAAGGTGCCTTCCATGCATGCGTTGGTGGAGTTGCGGTCCGGGGATCGGGTACGGATTCATTTTCTCCACCCTGCGCCTCCGAGCCCGACGGAAAATCCCGAATCCGCGGAGCGGGATGCAGAACTGGTGATTGTTGGCCGGAGCGTCGCGGATTGCAATGAGCCGATCATTGTCACAGGAGATCTCAACGATGTGGCCTGGTCGCCAACCACCCGCCTGTTTCGAAAGGTCAGTGGGCTGTTGGATCCGAGGGTGGGGCGTGGCCTGTACAGTACCTTTCACGCCGATCATCCGTTTATGCGTTGGCCCCTGGATCATCTTTTTCACAGTGATCATTTCACGCTGGCCCTGATTGCCCGATTGCCGTCGATCGGTTCCGACCATTTCCCGTTGCTGACGAGCGTTGTCTATGCCCCGGGACAGGGTGGCGATCAGGAGCCGCTGGAAGCAGAAGAGGGGGATCAGGAGTATGCTCGCAGCCTCGCCAGGGAGAAGGGGGCGAGCAAAGACGATGTGCCTGAACCGGGCAGGTAAGACGGTGCGATGTGTTCTATGGTTTGGATGTCCGTGTGGGTTTTCAGTATTTAAAAGATAGGGGCCGGCGAACCCTTCAGGGCACGGAAACGTCGTGTGCTACGCTTAGGAAGAATGCTTCGGTGGGCATCAACTCCCCGGTCCTGGGGGCGCCCTGGTCTTCGGAGAGGGTTTATCAGCGGTAAATCTATCGATTGAGGAGACACGCAGATGGAAGCCAAATCCAGTCAAGACGAATACAACCAGGTCAAACAGGATCTGCAACAGCTCCGTGATGACCTGGCCAAGCTGACCAAGGTTGTTTCAGAAGATCAGAAGGGCAACATAAGCAGCCTGCGGGACGAGATTCGTCGGGAGAGTCGGGAAGTCTTTAATCAAGCGAAGCAAAAGGGCACTGAGACGCTGAACCGCGCGAAAGATGCCGGCGACAAGGCCGTTCAGGACGTTGAGCACAAGATCGAGGAACGTCCGTTTCTGAGTATTATCATCATGTTTCTGGTCGGTGTGCTGGTTGGCAAACTGCTTGATCGCGAGAAATGATTGATTCGGCTCAGATCAGGGGCGTGGTCCGCAAGGCCGTTGCAGCACTTGCAGGCCTTATGCTCGCGGTGGTTCTGCTGACCGCGCTTTTGATTACCGGATTCTACCTCCTGGTTCAGGCCGCCCTTCTGGCTCTGGCGCCTGTGCTCGGACAGCCTGCAGCCATGACGGTGGTCGGGGCCAGTTGTGTGCTCCTGCTGCTCGTATTTTTCTGGCGAATGGCCAGTCCCCCCTCCGCGTCAAAAAGAAAGCGGGGGAGCAGCCGCGGAACGTCATTCTCCCTCGACAGCTTGCGTGAACTGATTCGGGAAAATCCGCTGGAAGCGGCTTTGGCGGCCTTCGCTGCCGGTGTGGCCCAGCAGGGGGATCCTCGGCTCAGATCCCTGCTCATGCAGGGAGGCATGGAGCTGATGAAGCGAGGGGAGCCCGGAGAAGGAAGCGCACCCGGGAATGAGACTCCACAGGACGGCGGGTCGACCCGGCGATAGATGGCTTCCAGCAGGCTGTAAATGCCAAACGCTACGAGGCCAATGGCGACGGAGCCAATGAGCCAGGTGCCGAATTGCTGGCTTCGGAGGGTGTCGAATACCTCGGCTATGTCGCCCGCCTCGTTGGTCAATCTTTCCATTTGCCACTCCGTGGCAGGCTCATTTTCCCAGTAACTCGCCAACAGGGCGCAGGTTCACCACATGGTCGCAGACCGACTTGGTGATCATCAGTATCGGCGTGGCGACAATCAATCCGATGGGTCCCCAGAGCCACCCCCAGAACAGCAGCCCGATAAAGATTGCGACCGCATTGAGACTGGAGATATAGCTGGTTAACCAGGGCGTCAGCAGGTTGCCCTGGATGCTGGTAATGATCAGTGAGACGCCTGCCACAATGATGGCCATTTGCAGCTCACCAAACTGGATGAACGCGGCGACACCGGTGCCAATAAGAACAAGAAAGGGGCCCAGATAGGGGACGCCACTGGCGACCCCGGCCACAACGCCCCACAGGGCTGCCTGTTCCATACCGAGTGCCATAAACGCGAGCCACGTAACCACGCCCACAAACAGGGCGCTGATCACCGTAACGAACAGGAATCGGCGGACCTGCTGGTGCAGCTCGTTCATGATTCTGGCCGCCTTTCGCATGCGGCCGAACGAGGGCCCTGAGATTTTCACCACCTTACGCCTGTAGAGCGAACCGACCGCCAGAAGGAAATACACGAGTAAGAGCACGGAAAAGCACTGGGAGATGAGAACCAGTGCCGCTGGCGAGCCCTTGATCACATATTCCTGAAGGTTCATTGGCTTATCCACCACCTGAACCGGTGTGACCCCCGGCTGGGTGACCGAGGAATCTTCCTGGCCCTCGGTGGCCGTGGCTTCGATCTCCTTGGCTGCCGTTTGCGCCTTTTCCATGATGCTCTCTTCGTCTTTGGACGAGCGGGCTTCCTTGCGCTGAAACTCATTGATGGCCACCGGGATTTTGTCGAGCATGGCCATGGCTTCCTGTTTCAGCGGGACGCTTGCCGCAGCGATAACGCCAATTAGCGCAAGCAGAATGATGGCGGCGCCAAGCGGACGCGGAATCCGCAGTCGGTTGAGCGTCGAAACCAGTGGGTCGAGGGTGTAGCTGATGAGTACCGCCACCACCAGAGGCAACAGGACAGGCTGGGCCCAGTCGATAAAGTAGAGCGTGGCAATGCCCGTCAACACGATCAACGCCATGCTTCGAATGTTGATCGCTTCAATCAGCGCCGTGGTGGAAGGTGTGTCATCTCCCTCCTGTGGGCTCTCCGGATTCTGTCTGGTGGTTGCCATGACTGCGGTTATCCAATCGGTCGGCAGGGTGCGAATATTCAGTTTAGTCCGCAATGCCCAGTCGGACATTCGTCAAAACGGTCGGAATCTCGTTGTCGAACGGGGTTTGGATGCGGATTCGGCTGTTTTAATTTGTAAACCGGGATTCCATCAGGCCCTTGGCCCGAATCCCGACTGACAGTGTCTCTTTATGCTTTTTTCCCTTCAAGACAGTCAGTTACTGCTGAACTTGTCGCTGTTTTTGACGTTACATTCCATGACATCGTGTTTTCGACTGTAAGTGACATTTTTCTGACGAAAATTGCCGTCAAAACAGGAGTCAGATCTCAAAAGAATGCCGAGCGTGCGCTACAATTTGTGTCAGATGTCAATATTCTGGTGCAAAATCATGTCAAAGCTCGGCAAAAAACTGTTTAAGCAAGGTGCGCTGCTGGTACCGATGGCGGCTTTTCTCTCGGGGTGTGGTCTCGATGCTTCGGACAATAACAGTGTCACCGAGGCACAATCTTCGGGCACTAACGAGCCCGCCGCGCAGGTTGCAGGTGCCGCGATAAAGGGGGTCATACAGCAGGGGGTAGTAACGGCGAACCGTTTGCTGGAAGACAAATCGGGCTATTACCTGCCTGACCGTCTGGCAGCCAAACCCGTTCGGACCGCCGACGATGGCAGTTACGAGCTGCACTTGCGAGGCAAGGCGGATGGCTGGGCCCTGGTAGAGCTGCGGGCAGATGGCAATACCCGGATGGTATGCGATGTCGTCCCGGGTTGTGATCGAGTAAGTGGCGGCCAGGTTCCATTCGGCGAGACGCTGGAACTGAACAGTGAGTTTGTTCTGCGCGGCGCGGGGGACCTTGTCACGGAAACAGTACACCTGACCCCGCTGACCCATCTGGCAGTGGCGTTGGCTGAACGCAGTGATCAGGGCTTGTCGCCCGCGGCGCTGGCAGAGGCCTACCAGAACGTGGAGGCCTGGTTCGGGCTGTCGGCGGGTGCGCTGAGTCTGGTACCACCCGATCTGACACGGCTTGATGAGCTGGGTGAGGTATCGGCGGATGCGCTCCAGGTGGCGATCACCAATGCGGCGTTCCTGGCGCTGGTTAACGACAACGCCCAGTGGCAGAGCATCTCCGATGTCCTGAACAACATGTCGTCGCAAATCGTTGCCAGTGGCCGGCTCGATATTACCGGTGATGGCAGCAGCCTGGCGCTGGCGGATATCGTTGCTGCGTCTGCTGCCCAGGCATCGGAGCTTCAGTTGACCACCGAGTCGAGTATTATCAGTCAGAAGCTGGTGATCGTGGAGTACCGCAATGTCCAGCGGTTTAAAACCATAGCGGATGTTTACGAGGGGTCTGATACCAGCGTTGCTGACACAACTGAGCCTCCGACCACCGAGCCCGCGCCGGAGCCGTCCATACCTGCTGACGCTGCTTTGCTCAGCTGGACAGCGCCGTTGATCCGGGAAAACGGAGAGAGCCTCAGCATGGGTGAAATCGCCGGCTTCGAAGTCGTCTACGGTAAGGCGGCCGACGCGCTGGACCACTCGATTGCCATTGGTGATGCCTCAGTCGATCAACTGCTGGTCGACAACCTGACCGAGGGCACCTGGTATTTCGCCATGCGAACCCTCGATACCGACGGCAATCGAAGCACCCTGTCCGAGATGGTCAGCAAACAGATCTGACGACTATTGAACTCGCTCGATCCGCACGCGGGCGATAGGATTGTGCCAGCGCTGAATGCCTTCCAGCGTGGACGTATCGAGCCCATCGTCCAGGGTGACCACGCCAGGGTGAATATAGACGGCATCGCGGATATCGTCCCGGGCCGCGTTGAAGCCTTCGGCTAGCCCGCTGGCGGCCGGGCCGGGCACGGTATCGGCGGATTCGCTGTTGGCCTCGGTACCCGCATCGTAGGTGATGGCAAGGTAGGTTCTGGTGTCCCCGGTCGACAACTCACTGAGGTCGATACCGCGAATCCCCACCAGGCCGTCATTGGTGTTCACAGGCATGGACATCCAGGTCAATAAAAAGCCGCTGTCGGAGCTGCCCGAGGCCGACGCCGGGATTTCAGCCGTAGCGCCGGGAAGAATCAACCCCATACCGGTTTCAGTAGCCAGAACACTGGCATCTGCCCCCGCCTCCGCAAGAAACGCTTCGTTGTCGCCGCTTTCGGCCAGTCGTTCCAGCTCCACCGAGGCGCCGTTGCCCAGGGTAAAGGCCTGCCATTGGGAGCGATGGATAACCACGGCCGCAGGCGAAAACGGTTGTCCCGCGGACAGATTGGTGATGGTCACCTGATAACGAAAACTGCGCGCACCGGTGAGCGGATCATTGTCGTCATTGTCCGAGCCGCACCCGGCCACCAGCGCAGCCAATGGCAGTACCAAAAGCATGTACCTGGGAAATACCATGACGCACCTCCGGGTTATTTTACGGTCACGGTGACGAGAGCCACCGGGTTCAACCACCGGTGCAGCGTACTGACAATATCGCTGGGGCCGCCGCTGAGGTTGGTATCGCCCAGATTGCCACGATGAATGTGGACGTAGCCCTCGACGGTGCTCGCCGCTCCGGTACCGTTGGTTCCCAGTTCGGAATCCAGCTCGGCCGGCACGGGCATACCTGGCTGACCGACGGATTCGCTGCCACGCAGCTCATTGTTGGCCTCGGTTCCGGCATCGTAGGCATCAAGGGTGTAGGTATAGGTGCCCGGTTCCGTTGGAACTGTCAGGCTATTGAGCGCCAGGAAACCATCGTTGGTCGGCAGCAGCATGGCGACCAACGATAGCTGGGTGTTTGCCACTGCGCTGCCGGTATTGATCGTGGTGACGGTACTTTCGCCCGGTGCCAGCAGCCCACTGGCCGGATTCTCGGCAATGTTGGCACCGGCGGCATTGAGGAAGTTGATCAGTCCGGAGAGATCACCGACTTCGGCCATCGCCCGCAGGTTACTGGACGCGGCCTCACCAGACTCAAACAGGGTAACGGACTCTGCATGGGCGGCCACAAGAAGGGGCGTGAAATACAGACCCCGGGTCGGGTTGTGGATTTCCACATCGAATTCTGCGGCCAGTGCCGGAAAAGGGAACGCAGCGAACGCCAGAGAGAGGATTAAACGTTTCATGGTTTGACTCCTTTCACCATTGATCAACTCATTCCAGTATCGCTTGAAGACGCAAGACAGTCATCACGGAATTGTAACGCTGTCGCCGTTTGTCCGGCTGTCACCGAAGTCATTTTGACGCCCTCGGGTGGAGTGCTATCGTGATCTATGGGGGACAAACGCATGGAGGGGACTGGCATGAGCAAAGACAGCGAAGACCCGCTGGCCCAGAAACGGCTTTATGTTCTGGTGGCGGATAATGCACAGGCTAGGTTGTTCGAGGCGACGACGCCTGTTAAGGCTCTCGAGGAAGTGATGACCAGAGAGCACCCGGCAGGCCGCCTCAGGGATTCGGAACGCTATTCCGACCGGCCCGGGAGCGACCATGGTGGTGTCGGCGCGTCTCAGAGTTATGATCGTGAAAAGTCGGACGATCCGGAGGAGGAGCGATTTGCCCGCGACCTCAGCGAGCAATTGGAGAAGGCCCGGCAGGAGGGACGTTTCGAGAAGCTGGTACTCATGGCCCCACCCAATTTTCTCGGGGCGTTGCGGCACCATTTAAGCAAGGACTGCCTTGCGGCGGTGGTCAAGTCAGTTGACAAAGACCTGGTGCGCCACGATCCCGAGGCGATTATCCAGCACCTCGGGCTGTAACGGGAACGGATGTTTCGGAGCAATTCGTGCTAGTCTCCTGGCCGAGAGACTTAGACAGTTATGCAGGGGAGTAGTCGAGAGAAATGAGCAGTGATCCGTTAAATGAAGTACTCGAACTGACCGGTGAAGAACGGTATGACTACTTTCTGAGTGAAGTGCTCGAAGAGCGCGAGATCTGGATTCTGGTCAACGCCGAGAACCGTTTTCTGAAGATTGTCTCGGAAGACGAGGGCGTGTCGCACTTGCCGGTCTGGCCGAGCTCCGCCTTTGCGGCCCATTATGCAACCGGCTCGGACGAGCTCTCGCCGAAAAGCATTTCCCTGCCGGATTTCTTCAAGAAGTGGGTGCCAGGCCTGACTCGTGATGGCCTGGACATCGGCGTGTTCCCGGGCGCTGACGGTACCCTTTGGATAACCGAGCCGGAAGAACTGAAGCGCGACCTGCAAGAAGAACTGTCGGGTTTCTGAAGCGGCCTGGTTGTCAGAGGGAGAGTGGGGCTTGGAAGTCGTATTAATCCTGTTAACGGTTGGTGTTCTGATTCTGGTCCCCGTCGGCTCCCTTCTTGGTGTCCTTGCATTTCGTCAGCGCCGTGAACAGGCCTCTCGCCTGGATTCACTGGCAAAAGAGCTGTTTGAGCTTCGTCAGGAGGTCGCCCGCCTCAGGGATCAGGCCGGTGAACAACCCGGGCAGGCGCCGGCGTTGAGCCTGGATGAGCCGGAAACCTCCGAAGCCGCACCACAAGCACCTGCTTTCGAACCTGCTGCCCCCGGACGTGACGCCGAGCAATGGTCGGAACCCCGGACACCCTCACGCCTGGTGCAGGCCCTCAAGGATAGCTGGATGGTCTGGCTGGGCGGTCTCAGTGTCGCGCTTGCCGGTATTTTCATGGTCAGCCATTCCATCAATGCCGGCCTGATCGGTCCGCTGCAGCAGCTGGTGCTCGCCCTGATCAGTGGCCTTGCCCTGCACCTTGGCGCGGAAGTCCTCAGGCGTCGGCACATGGGTACGGACCAGGTGTTCGCCGCGCTGGCCGGCGGCGGCAGTATCACCCTCTACGCGGCCTTACTCGCAGGCGTGCATCATTTCGGATTTATCAGTGCCATGACCGGCCTGGTCGGGCTGGCGTTCGTGTCCCTGGTGACCATGGCGCTGGCTCTGGTGCATGGCCCGTTGCTGGCAATTATGGGATTGAGTGGTGCTTATCTGGTGCCGCTGCTGATCGGTGGTGATGAGGGCAGTGTCGCCTTTGTGCTGTCGTACAGTTTCCTGATCACCCTGAGCTCGCTGTTATTGATGCGGTACGTATTTCGCGACTGGCTGTGGTACGCCACCCTGGCCGGGGCGATGTTGTGGTGGTTGCTCGGAGGCTCCGCGGAGCCCGTCGGGGCCTCGATACCCTGGTATCTGGCGGGGTTGGTTGTGGCCTTCGCGAGCTTGCGGGCCAATCATCAGGTCGAGGAACACAGGCTATGGCAGGCCTTCCTGCCGTTGTTGCTTGCCTGGGGATTTTCGATTGCTGTTCAGTCTGAAGCCAGCCCCGTGTTCTGGAGCTGGTTGCTGATCCTGCCGGCAACGGCGTTGATCCCTCAGAGCCGTGGCGCGTTCTGGTATTTGCCCTGGGCCAGTGTGGTGGTCAGTGCGGTCGGCTGGCTTGTGTACAGGGGCAGCGCGGGCCCGGACACGGTGTATCTGATGCCGGTGCCAGAGCTTCAACAGGGAGGCTTTCTCGCGTACCTCGTGGCTGCGGCGATACTCACGGTTGGCGCCGGGCTATGGCAGTGGGTGCGCCATAATGACCAGCGGCGCTGGGCCTCGTTGACCCTGTTGTCGCCGCTGGTGTGGCTGGTGCTGGGCTGGCTGTTGCTGCACGGGTACGAGACGTCGGCAGTCTGGGCCGTAATGACGCTGTCGGTTGGCGCCATTTACGGTGTGCTGGCGTGGCAGATGGAAAGCCGCGAATCGTTCCGCAGTGGCGTTGTCTGGGCTGTTCTGGCGGCACACATCAGTTATTCCCTGGCGGCGGTAATGATCGTCCGTGAGGCTTCCTTGACACTGGCACTTTCGGTTCAGTTCGTCAGTCTTACCTGGCTGGCCCGCCGTTTCCAGATGCCGGAACTCTATCTGCTTTTGAAAGTGGCGCTGGCCCTGGTGGTCGCGCGGCTGACGTTCAACCCTTGGCTGCAGAGCTATGCGGCCGATGTCCACTGGTCTCTCTGGACCTACGGTGGTGCAACGTTGATGGCCGGGACCGCCACGCGATTGTCTGTAAAAGGTCACAGCATCCGTCCCTGGCTTGAAGGTGCCACTCTGCATCTGCTGGTGTTATTCCTTGGTACCGAGCTGCGTTACTGGCTCTACGACGGTGATATCTTTGCCCGCGAATACAGCCTGACCGAGGCAGCGATCAACACACTGCTCTGGGGATCTCTCAGTGTCACCTACATGGTTCGCGCCACCGCCAGCCAATCGCTTGCCTGGTTGTATCGCCTGTTCGCCCGGATTCTCCTTGCGCTGGCCGGACTGAGCTATGCCTCCTTGCTTACGGTGCTGAATCCCTGGTGGGGTGGCAGCAATATCGGCGACACACCGGTCTTCAATCTGCTCCTTCCGGCTTACGGCGGGCCGGTTATACTGGCGCTCCTGATCAGCCGTTTCCCCGCCCTGGTTCCCAGGTTCTGGGCTCTGTGCGTGGCGGCAGCCGGCTTTCTGCAGTTCACGGTCCTGGAAATCCGTCAGCTCTGGCAGGGCAGCGAGATGGCCGTGGCGTTCGGGATGTCCGAAGGGGAACTCTACAGCTATTCGGTCATCGGCATGTTGTACGCCATCGCCACTATCATCCATTCAACGAGGCGTGCCAGTCCTTTGCTCTACAAGACCGGTATGGCGCTGCTCGGGATTGTCATTGCCAAGATTTTCCTCATCGACATGGCCGGCTTGCAGGGTCTCTGGCGGGTGGCGGCCTTCATGGGGCTGGGGCTCGCCCTGCTCGGGCTGGCGTGGATGTACCGGAACGTTCAGAGAACACCCGAACACTCGGGACAAGCCGGCAGCCATCCCTGAATAACGACGGTTTCCATTGGACCGACTCGCCTGCGGGCTGTACGGTAAAAGGGTCCGGGGCGAGATATCTGCCCCGGCTCACTTACCGCGCCACTCATCTGGAGTAAGGCAGCATGCTGGTATTCTCAAATCCCGTAGGTTCGGGTTCGCTCTGGTTCGATAACCTTGCCACGGCCGAAGGGACGCCCGTCGGCTATGATCCCCAGGCGCGGGCTTTTCTGCCAATGCGGCCGTTTTGCGCCAACCGGGAGATCATCGGCTGCAACTGGATCGCGCCCAAAGAGGGCGCCTTCTGCGCCTCCTGTGCAATGACAGCACTGGCACCGGATCCGAACATTCCCAATGCTATGCCCAACTGGGCTGAAACCGAGGCCGCAAAGCGTTGGGTGCTGGACAATCTCGGGCGCTGGCACTGGTTTCGGCCCGAGGACCCTGGCACGCGTCCGGTTTTCCACATGCTTGCCGAGGGGCTGACGCCCGTGGCCATGGGCCATGCCAATGGCGTGGTGACCATCAGTGTTGCCGAGGCAGACCCGGTGGTGCGAGTCACCCGTCGGCAGGCACTGCAAGAGCCCTACCGGACCATGGTTGGCCATATGCGTCACGAGATTTCCCATATGCTGTGGTGGCGGCTCAGTCTGCGAGAAGATTTCCTGCAGGCGTTCCGGGATATTTTTGGCGATGAGCGCGCGGACTATCCGGCGGCGCTCCAGCGACACTATTATGAAGGCCCTCCGCCGGACTGGAAGCTGTCGTACCTGACCTCCTATGCGTCCGCCCATCCCCATGAAGACTGGGCAGAGACGGCCGCACACCTGCTTCACCTGACGGACATCACCGACAGCGCGGTTGCGTCCGGGCTGTCCTCACCAGAGCTGCCCAGCGCCCGCTGGGACCCGTACTCTGAACCGGACACCGCCAAGCTGATCAACGTAGCCGCCTCGCTGGCGATCCGGGTCAACCACGTCAACCGGTCAATGGGGCTCGCGGATCTCTATCCGTTTGTGCTGTCGGCAACCGCCCAGAAGAAACTGGCGTTTGTGCACGACTGGCTTCGCCGCGGGGCTCACGGACGTTGAGAAACTCTCCGCAAGTTGCCCACAAAAACTGTGGATAACTTTGTTGGCAACGCAAGGACATGTGGCTTAAGGCCCCTGAAATCGGGTGTTCCGGCAATGTGACCGTTAATTGACCGGGACCGGCCGTGGAGTCACACCGTCCCCTCGGCTATTCGGCTGAACCATTCGACACCAAAGCGTACGCCGAATCCCTGGAGGTCGGTGGGTATGTGTGCCAGCCCACCCTTGCGGCTGCCGGTCGAGGCCATGTCCACGTGCACCCAGTCGATGCCCTTGTCCACGAATTTTCCGAGGAACCGCGCCGCGTAGATGTGGTCACCCGCGCCCTCGGTTCGGCACTGGAGCGTATCGGCGACGTTGGACTTCAGATCTTCGTCGTAATCATCTTCATAGGGGAATGGCCACACCCGCTCACCGCAGTGCTCACCGGTCTGGATGATGGGCTCGATCCAGCTTCGCCGGTTGGTGATGGCGCCAGCCATGCGCTGTCCCAGCGCCGAGACCACGCCGCCGGTCAGGGTGGCGTAATCCAGAATGGTTCGCGGTTTGCGCCGGCAGGCCAGAGCCAGGGTGTCGGCCAGCACCATGCGGCCCTCGGCGTCGGTGTTGATCAGCTCGATGGTCCTGCCGTTGATGGCGGTAATTACGTCGTTGCACTTCACCGCCCGTGAGCCTATGTGGTTCTCGGCCAGTGCAAGCCAGCAGTCCACCGGTTGCGAGAAATTGAGCCTGGTCAGCGCAAGCAGGGTTCCCAGTGCCACGGCGCTGCCCTGCATGTCGCCATGCATGCCCAGCATGCCGCCGCCTACCTTGAGGTTGCTGCCACCAGTATCGAAACAGATGCCCTTGCCGACCAGTGCAAGGGGGTTGTCCCCCGTGCCCTTCAGGCGGTATCGCAACTGCAGGATGCCGGCGTCCCGGGTCGGGCTGGCTTCAACCACCGAGAGAAAGGCACCGGCCTCAAGCCGTTCCAGCTGGTCGAGGTCATAGAACTGGGCTTCCCAGCCTTCCACCTTGGCCAGTGCCTCGGCGTACTCCCGGTAAATTCCGGGTGTCAGGTAATTGCCCGGTAATTCGGTCAGCCAGCGAGCCAGGTTGTTGCCCTCCGCAGTCGCCTTTACGTACCGGAAATCGGCGGCTTCGAACCCGCCGAAAAAGTTCATGATCGACAGGGGCAGTCGGTCGGGAACGTCACCGGAAATTTTCGGCGGCTGGAACAGGGCCGCGTAGGCAGCAGCGACAAGCGCCTCGGCCATGACACAGGCGGCCTGTTCCAGATCGAGCAGGGATATGACATTGATTTTTCGGGAGCGCTCCGCCATCAGCGGCGCGATCAGCTCACGGGCCTGGCTCAGGGCCTTGAACCCGCCGACATCGTCCTTCACGAAGCCAATGGCGGCGCGGGTTCCCCTCGGCCCGGAAATGAGAATCGGGTTGGCACTGTCCGGGAAGTCGGCGAGGCGCAGTTTCAGGTAGTCGGCCCAGGGGGCTTTGGCCAGGGCGTTGTGATTGGAATCCGGCACCAGGAGTATAAGACTCACTCCGGTGTCGAAATCCCAGGAGGCCGGGATGCGGTGGTCCACATCAAGCTTGAGCTCTGGCAATCTCGGGAGTTCAGGTTTCATGGCCGGGTGCTCCAAACGGTTTCGAATTTGCCCAACCGTAAGGATAGTTGTATTCCCCAGGAATACCCGGGCCAATGGAAAAGCCGGCTTGTGGGCACCCATAATTCGGCTAGTCTTTCTGAATCCTCTGTGCCCAAGGGAGCCATGCCATGGCCATTACCGAGTCCCTCGACTGCGATCTCGTTTTTTACACCAACCCCATGTCCCGGGGGCGGATTGTGCGCTGGATGCTGGAGGAGGTCGGGTCCGATTACCGTCAGGTCCTGCTCGACTACGACACCCAGATGAAGGCGGACGACTATCTCGCCATCAATCCCATGGGCAAGGTTCCTGCACTGGTTCACCGGGGCCAGGTGGTGACCGAATGTGCGGCGATCTGCGCGTATCTGGCCGACGCGTTTTCCGACGCCGGGCTGGCGCCGGAGCCGAAGGACCGTGCCGCCTATTATCGCTGGCTCTTCTTCGCGGCCGGTCCCCTGGAGGCGGCGGTTATGGACCGCGTGCTGCAGGCGAACGTGAGCAGGGACCAGGAAAGGATGGTCGGTTACGGCACTTATGAGCAAACCGTCAGCGCCATCGCAGGAGCGGTTTCCGCCAATGACTATGTGGCGGGCGACCGGTTTTCAGCGGCGGATGTTTACGTGGGGTCGCACCTGATGTGGGGCATGGAATTTGGTTCGATTCCCCGCCGGGCAGAGTTTGAATCCTACGTCGCCCGACTGATCGAGCGCCCGGCCCTGGTGGCAGCCAAAGCCATTGACGACGCACTGGCCGCGCAAACGGGCCAGGGGTGAGCGACTGCACGGAGTCCCTCCTTGAGGTCTTCGAACACTTCGGCGCCATCACCCTCCGCCGGATGTTCGGCGGTTTCGGTCAATATCTGGCCTTATC
Organism: Marinobacter albus; assembly: GCF_030238305.1. Classification (NCBI taxonomy): domain Bacteria; kingdom Pseudomonadati; phylum Pseudomonadota; class Gammaproteobacteria; order Pseudomonadales; family Marinobacteraceae; genus Marinobacter; species Marinobacter albus. Next base: position 1,052,421 of record NZ_JASSQD010000001.1, read on the forward strand.
CCTGCAGTGCCCTGTCCAAGGCGCCTGGCGTCACGTTTCCTCGCTCTACTAACAAAGTTATCCACAGATTCTGTGGGCAACCCTTGCTGGGTTTGCTCCCATTCCCGGGAGTGGCCTCCGGCAACAGAAGCTGGCACAGTTCACCACACCAACACGAGAACCACATCAAGAGGATAGGCAGGTGACCGACCTTGTTGAATATCAACTGAACGATGGTGTCGCGACGATTGTGATCGCCAACGGAAAAGCAAATGCCCTGAGCCATGACGTCTTCGAGCAGCTGAACCAGGCTCTGGATCGCGCCGAAAAGGATGGGGCCGTTGTCATCCTGACGGGGCAGCCTGGAATCTTTTCCGGCGGCTATGATCTGAAAGAAATGCAGAAAGGCCCGAGCGAGGCTTCGGCTCTGGTGACCGTCGGATCGAAACTGACCCGGCGCCTGGCGGCATTTCCGCTCCCGGTGATTGGTGCCTGCAGTGGCCATGCCATTGCCAAGGGCGCGTTCATCATGCTCTCGGTGGATCACCGCATTGGCATCGAGGGCAATTTCAAGCTCGGTCTCAATGAGGTGGCCATAGGCATGACCATGCATCACACCGGTATCGAGATTGCCCGGCATCGCCTGGCCCCCGCTCATTTCTACCGTTCGGTGGTCAACGCCGAAATATACGACCCGGAAGGCGCTGTCGCTGCGGGCTTCCTGGATGAGGTTGTTGCCCCTTCAGAACTGATGGTTCGCGCGAACGAACTCGCACAGCAATTCCGCAAACTCAACATGCGGGCCCATCGCGAAACCAAGTGCAAGGCCAAGGCAGACTATCTCAATCTGCTGGACCGCTGCATCGAACAGGACTCTGCCCACCTCGGCCTTTCAGGCTGAACCTGGCCGGTCAATCCGCCACGGCGGGCACGCCGGATGACCACACGCGACTCTGAGCCTACTCTGCTGGCGTATGCCTGGAGCGGGGCTTGGCTCAGTAAGCACCGTCGCTGTAGATCAGTTCATAGCTGTGGCTGTAAATCTCCAGGATGTTCCCGAACGGATCTTCCATGTAGATCATGCGGTAGGGTTTTTCACCCGGGTAATAGTAGCGTGGTTTTTCCATGCGCTTCCTGCCGCCGGCGGCAACAATCCGTTCCGCGAGTTCTTCGACGTTCGGGTCCTGAACGCAGAAGTGAAATACGCCGGTTTTCCAGTATTCGAAATTGTCCTGCGGATTTTCCTGGTTCTTGAACTGGAACAGCTCGACACCGATCCGGTCACCGGTGGACAGGTGGGCGATCCGGAAACGATCCCAGCCTTTGCCGAACACATCCGTGCACATCTCCCCAATGGCGCTGTCATCCTCTTCGATGTCGGTGGGTTTCATAATCAGATACCAACCCATTACCTCGGTGTAGAATTTCACCGCCGCTTCAAGGTCGGGTACCGAGATGCCGATGTGGGAGAAATTTCTCGGGTATACGTTGCTCATGGTGTTGCCTCCTGTATCTGTGATTCCGAAGGCAGGTTACAAAGTTTGATTGATTACTTAAAATTATCATTTTTGATATTTTTAAGTAGGTGGCGTAATGATAAATCCAGTCTGGCTACGCAGCTTCTGCACCCTGGTTGAGGTCGGGCATTTCACTCGCACCGCGGAGCGGCTGCACATGACTCAGTCCGGGGTCAGTCAGCACGTGCGAAAGCTGGAACAGCATCTTGAACGGTCGCTGCTCATTCGACAGGGCAAACGGTTTACCTTGACCGATGCGGGCTCGCGGCTGTATCGCGAGGCGAGTGCGATTGTTGAGTCCCTGTCGGATCTGGAGCGTCGGATCGGCGCAGACCCGTTGCATGATGGCGTGGTCCGGATCATGTCACCGGGCAGTGTGGGGCTGAAACTCTATCCCCATCTTTTGGAACTGCAACGGCGCCATCCGAAGCTGGTCATGGACTACCGGTTTGCGCCCAACGCCGATGTCGAGCGTGCCATCGCCGACTATCGGGTCGATGTGGGTATCATGACCAGCCCGTCAAGTCTCGACGAGGTGGGAATCAAGCCGGTGGGCGAAGAACCGCTGCTGTTGGTGACGCCGAAAAACATGAGTGAGCCGCGCTGGGAGCAGTTGATGGAACTCGGGTTTGTCGACCACCCGGATGGGGCACACCACGCCGGTTTGCTTTTGGGCGCCAACTATCCGGAGTTCCACCACAGCAACCAGTTCCCGCTTGCCGGGTTTTCCAACCAGATCAGCCTGATTCTTCAGCCCGTTAGCATGGGCCTTGGGTTTACGGTGCTGCCAGCCTACGCCGTCGAGGCGTTTCCGGCGCGGGAGTTGGTGCAAACACACCGATTGTCCAAACCGGCAAGTGAGACGCTGTTGCTTTGCTTCCGCCGGAACCAGCCGGTGGCCAACCGGGTGAGGACGGTGATCGAGGCGATGCGGGAAGGATTGGGGCTGGGTGCTGGCGATTCACACTGAATCGTGTAATTTGGGGGCTGTTGAACCTCGTTTCCCATTTCCCCGACAGGAGGCCTGACGTGTCCCAGTATGAGCAGTTCGCCAGTGATAATTACAGCGGAGTTTGTCCGCCCGCCTGGAAGGCCATGGAGGCGGCAAACCGAATGGACGAGGCGGCTTACGGCGAAGACAGCTGGACCCAGCGGGCAGCAGATGGCATCCGCGGAGTGTTCGATACTGATTGCGACGTGTTCTTTGTCTTTAACGGAACCGCCGCCAATTCCCTCGCCCTGGCGTCCATTGGCCAGTCGTTTCACAGCGTCATCTGCCATGAGCTGGCGCACATTGAGACCGATGAATGCGGAGGTCCGGAATATGCCTCCAACGGTGCAAAGCTGTTGCTGGGGCAGGGGACCGACGGCAAGCTGACGCCCCAGAGCATCGAGCACCTGGTTACCAAGCGGACCGATATCCACTACCCCAAGCCCAAGGCGTTGAGCCTGACCCAGGCCACCGAGGTGGGCACGATCTACACTCCGGAGGAGCTGCGCGCCATCCGGGCAACCGCCGATCAATACAACCTGAACATTCATATGGATGGCGCACGGTTTGCCAATGCCGTGGCCGCGCTGGACGTGCACCCCTCGGAGATCACCTGGAAAGCAGGGGTCGATGTCCTGTGTTTTTCCGGCACCAAGAATGGCCTGGCACTGGGCGAAGCCGTGGTGTTTTTCAACAAACACCTGGCGGAGGATTTTGAATGGCGCTGTAAGCAGGCCGGCCAGCTGGCGTCCAAGATGCGGTTTATCTCGGCGCCCTGGTGCGGCCTGCTGGAAGGCGATGTCTGGTTGCAGAATGCCCGCCATGCCAACGCCTGCGCCGAGCGGCTGGCCAATGGTCTGGCAGGATTGCCGGGTATCACGCTCCGCTACCCCAGGCAGGTAAACGGCGTCTTCGTGGAGATGCCGGACCCCGTGCAGGCGGCGCTTCGTGCCAAAGGCTGGCGCTTCTACAATTTCATCGGTGGTTCGGCCCGGCTTATGTGTTCCTGGGCGACAACAACCGAACGGGTGGATCAGTTTCTGTCGGACGTGCGGGAACTGGTGGCCTGATCAGAGGCTGAGGCCATCTTCACAAACCCGGTGGGCGTCATCCCCGTCGCCTGCCTGAACGCCCGGGTGAAGTTGGCGGAATCGTCATAGCCAAGGCGGTAGGCCGTTTCCGTGACACTCAAGCGTTCCCGGAGCAGGCAGTGCTTGGCGTCGGTGATCCGGGCATCAAGCAGCAGTGCCCGGTAGCTTACCCCCTCCCGCTGCAGGCGGCGATGCAGTGTCCGGGAAGACATGCCGAGTTGCGCCGCCACGCTCTCCTGATCCCGGGGCAAGCGGGCGGGGGCGGTCAACAAGGCGAGGACCTGCTCCGCCAGACTCCCCCGGTGTTTCAACTGCTTCAGTTCTTCTTCGCATTCCGCTACTGCCTGTGCGTGAGCTGTTCTGTCCGCGAGGGCAAAGGGGATTTCCAGTCGGTCCGGGGGTAGTGAAAGACTGTGTTGGGGCTGATCAAATGCAATGTCTCGTAGGCTCGGGCCGAGTCTTGCGGACAGCTCTTCCTGCCGCGGAAATGCCAGGCTCGCACGCAGCCCCAGTTGTCCCACCAGAAACCTGCCCATCACATCAAAGCTGGCAAGCAGGGTGTGGATCACGAACCGCTCGGTGCGCTCGGAGATTCCGGGGGTGGGGGTTATGACAAGCCGCGCGTGCTTGCCGGTATTGTCGAGGTTCAGCGTCACCAGTTGAGTGATCAGCGGGAAAAAGCGGACCGCGATGTCTATCGCCTGGCGCGCATTGGGTGCGGTCAGGCCGGCGTAGCCGGCGGACCCATGGGCGCTGATGTTCAGGTGATGCCCAAGGCGTACTCCGGGATAGAGTTCGCCCGTGCGCTGCTCAACATTATGCAGGACGCGGTCAAGGCTATAGTGACTGACATAGTGATCGGGAGCGTCCAGCAGTTGCGGCTGCACGTCCGTGCCAGAGAGCAGGTCTTCAATGGGCACGTCGGCCGTAGCCAGCAGCTGACACAGGCTATGGATGTAACGGGCAGCGGTTGGTGCCTGTGGGCCGGTCTCGTGCATCTTGGTTTTTCCTGGTGTCGCGCAGTCTGCAGTGTCTGAAAATGACAGAAAATTGTCAATTAACAACCTGTTTCGCGGTCAGGATGGGCGCACAGTGAAGGCATAAACAACAAAAGGTGTGGCCACAAGGAGACCCCCATGCTGGAGAAAGTGCCGTCCCGGATCATGATCCCGCTCAAGAAAGTGCTGTTCCTGCTGGTATTTGCGGTGGCTATGCTGCCCTACGACGCGTGGCGGACGATGCTCGAAACCGGGCATTGGAATCTGTACGCCTGGTGGCCACTGTTTGTGATTTTCGGGATCATTCCAGTGGTCGACCACCTGGTGGGAACCGACGCGTCCAATCCCACCGATGCCGACGTCGAGAAATTGTCCGGGCAGCGCTGGTATTCCTTTATGACGCTGATGGTGGTGCCTGCGCAGCTGGCGGTGCTGTCTTTCGGGGCCTGGGTGTTCGCGACCAGCGATCAGTTCTCCGTGGTCGGGAAGGTGGGGTGGATACTGTCCTGCGGTATTGTCAGCGCCATTCTTTCAATCAACGTCGGTCATGAGTTGATTCACCGGCGCAACCGGCTGGAGAGCTGGGCCGGTGGGCTACTCTATGCCTCTGTGTGCTATGCCGGGTTCAAGGTGGAACACCTGCGGGGCCACCACGTGACGGTGTCCACTCCGGAAGATGCCTCATCGGCCCGCTACGGGCAGAGCCTGTACCACTTTCTGCCCCGCGCGTACCTGCACAATGTGCGTAACGCCTGGAAGCTCGAAGCGGTCCGGCTGAAGAAGCTCGGGCTACCTGCGCTGCATTGGCGCAACGAACTGCTCTGGTGGAATGCCGTCAGCCTGTGTTTTGTACTGGCGTCGTTGCTGTTGTTTGGCTGGGCCGGGCTGGTGTTCTATCTGGGCGTAAGCTGGATGAGTTTCACCACCCTCGAAATCATCAACTACGTTGAGCACTATGGCCTGCACCGTCGAAAACTCCCGAATGGTCGTTACGAGCGCACCACGCCGGCCCACTCCTGGAACAGCAATTACCTCATCACCAATATGGGGTTGTTTCACCTGCAGCGGCATTCCGACCATCATGCCTTTCCCGCCAGACGCTATCAGGTATTACGCCATTACAATGGCGCGCCCCAATTGCCAACGGGCTATACCGGTATGTACCTCCTCGCACTGATTCCGCCGTTATGGTTTCGGGTGATGAATCCCCGCGTTCGCGCCTATTACCGGGGTGAGGAGTGGCAGCTTTCTGCCCGGGAGTTCGAGCAGTCGGCCCGTCCGCCAGAGCAGGCGGCATCCCCTGGCTAGCCAGCCGTGCGCGTTGGCGGAATGCTCATTCCGGCAATAGTGTTCTGGTGGTGTTCCTGGCTTTCTTTTGAGGGTGGTTTGGCTAAACTGTAATCAGGCCCTCTGCCTGGAGTATGTGCCGATGCAACATTCTCCTGATCACATTCTCCGCCACGTCGCGTTTCCCGTTATTCAGCCAACGCAATGCCTGCCTTTACGGTTGGTGCTTGCCCTGATGTTGTCGGTGTCCCCCGTTGGAGTCGCAGACAATCAGATGCCGGTAGCCACGGCGCTGGATGGCAAAATCTTCGAAAGCCAGCTTGGTCTGAAGGGTGAACCACTGGATGTGGAAGACCGGCTCGTATTCGAGGATGGGCAGTTTGTTTCCGAAGAGTGCGAGCGGACCTGTGGCTACGCCAAAGTTGAGTATTGGGTGAGGGCGCAGGACGATGCGATTCAGATGCGTGCCGAGGTGCCCTGCCTGCATTCCGGCGCGGTGATGTACTGGCGGGGCACAGTTCGGGGAGACGAAATAGAAGGCTCATTCACCTGGATCAACAAACGCTGGTACTGGACCTTTGAAAAGGAGTTTTGGTTCAAGGGTAAGCTGGTACAGGCTGGCGAACCATGAACCCGTCGGTTATGCCGGCCAACCGTCGTGTCGCCGGACTGGTGAAGCTGGCTTGTCTGGTTGCGATTGTCGTCGTGGGCAATCTGCTGACGCGCGGCATTGTTGATGGCCTCGATATGACCATCCGGCCAACCACGGAACCGATGTTGCACCGGATTATCATGACCTCCATGGCAGCTTATATTCTGCTGATGGCGATTCCCTTTGTGCCGGGCGTTGAGATCGGTCTGGCGCTGATGATGATACTGGGGCCCAAGATTGTCCCCCTCGTGTACGGCTGCACCCTGATTGCTCTCACTCTCGCCTTTCTGGTCGGACGACTGTTACCGGAAGCCACAATAACGAGATTTCTGCGGGATGTGCGCCTGGTGAAGGCGGCCGGTTTTCTGGAGAGTTTCCAAGGCCTGGATGCAGACCAGCGACTCGCCAGATTGATGGAGAAATCTCCCCGGCGCCTGGTGCCCTGGTTGCTGAGGCACCGCTACCTGACGTTGATGCTTGCCATCAACCTGCCGGGCAACGTGGTGCTGGGAGGCGGTGGTGGCCTGGCATTGATGGCGGGCATGAGCAAACTGTTTTCGTTTCACCGTTACCTGCTCATGCTAGCGGTTGCCATTTCTCCCATTCCCCTCTTGTTGATGGTGTTCGGCGACCGGATTGCCAACTGGCCGATCTGAGCCGGCCGCACCTGCACTTTTTAAGCGCCCCACGAATAATCGCCGGATTTTGTGTCGTTAATAATCTAATGCCCGTTCGGGCCGGGTTTATTATTAGGTTATGAGGCTGCGTTACCAAAGAGGAGTAACGGAGATGGACAGGGTAGATTGGCGAATCAAGGGGTTGGAGTTTGTAAACTGTAACTGTGATCTGGGGTGTCCGTGTCAGTTCATGGGGCGACCGTCCCATGGTGACTGCGAAGCATTTGCGGCGGTGAAAATTGAAGACGGGTACTTCGGCGATACCCGGCTGGATGGGTTGGCCTTTGCCATGACGCTGAAGTGGCCGGGAGCCATTCATGAAGGCAACGGTACAGCACAGGCTTTTGTCGATGAAAAGGCCACCCAGGAACAGCGGGACGCGCTGATGGCCATTATGTCCGGTGAGACTTCCGAGCCGGGCGCCACGTTCTTCAATGTCTTCGCCAGCACCATGACGAAGATGCACGATCCGGTGTTCTGTCCGATCGATATGACCTGTGACGTTGAGGGCAGGAAGGCGTCGATTCGGGTGGCGGATCTGGTAGAGGCCAGTGGCACGCCCATTCTCAGTCCGATCGACGGTTCTGAGCATCAGGCCCGAATCGAGTTGCCCCATGGGTTCGAGTACCACGTGGCCGAAGTGGCAAGCGGTCGTACCAGCGCTCACGCGGACATGCCGATAGAGTTGAACGCGACCCATAGCCATATGTCGCACCTGGATATTGGTCCGACCGGGGTTTACCACTAGACCCCGGAGGTTCACATGGGCAACGGACGTTCGGTGTTCTCGCGTTCCATAGTGCGGGGGTCAACGGTAACCCTTGTTGGTTTACTGACGATTGCCGGCCTTTGCTGGCTGTATGTGTTTGGCCTGGCGTCGGAGATGGCATCAATGTCTCCGGGCGACATGATGGCATTCAAGCACTGGACCCCGGCGTACTTCGCCATGATGGTGGTGATGTGGAGCGTGATGATGGTCGCCATGATGACCCCCAGTGCCGCGCCCATGATTCTCTTGTATCGGCAGGTGGCGCGGAAAAACCAACTGGCGGGGGGAATGCTGGGGACGGCCTTGTTTGCGGGTGGATACCTGCTGGTCTGGGGTCTGTTCAGCCTGACGGCCACGGCCCTGCAGTGGTTACTCGAGGAGTCGGCGTTGCTCAGCCCCCAGATGCGCAGTCAGAACCAGGTGTTCAGCGGTGTGGTTCTGATCGCCGCGGGCATTTATCAGTTCTCCTCTCTGAAACAGGCCTGCCTTCGTCGTTGCCGGGGGCCTTTGCTGTTCATCACCCGGTACTGGCGGTCCGGACTGAAGGGGGCCTTCGAAATGGGTCTCCGCCACGGAACCTATTGCGTTGGCTGTTGTGCCGCGCTTATGGCGCTGCTGTTCGTTGGTGGGGTCATGGACCTGAGCGTGATCGCCGCCATCGCCGTCGTGGTTTTGCTGGAGAAGCTGATACCTGGTGGTGAATGGTTGGCAAGGGCGTTTGGTGCCCTCGCCATCGGTCTGGGCGTGGTTCTGATCGTGTGAGGGCCGATCACCGGTTGCCGGTGAGGAAGTCAAACACCGAGGCAAAGTCCTCTCGGTCATACCCTGCCTGCTTGGCGCTGCCATACACTGTCTTGGCCAGGCTTGCCAGGAACATGGGCTGGTTTTCCTCGTAGGCGGTTTGCTCCAGAAGGTGCAGGTCCTTGTGCATCAGTTCGAGTGGGAACTGAGCTTCGTAATTGCCTTCCCGTATCAACTCGGCTTTGCCCTTCAGGAACGGCGCGGACACCGGCAGGTTGGGCAGGGTGTCCATCAGGAAATCGCGGCTGAATCCAAGCTTTTCTCCCAGCAGGGCCGTCTCGGCATAGGCCAGCATGGATTGCGCGAGCAGGGCGTTCACCAGCATCTTGAAAGCGCTGCCCTGACCGGCTGCCCCCACATGGAGGATTTTTTGTCCCATCAGCTCGAGGAGTGGCCGGGCGCCCTCAACGTCGGTATCTTCGCCCCCCAGCAGGAACGTGAGTTCACCGTCTTCGGCAGGTTGTTTGGTGCCCGCCACCGGCGCGTCCAGAAACCTTATCCCGAGAGCATTCGCCCGGTTTGCGCAGTTTCGTGTACAGGAGGGGTTAACGGTGGAGCTGTTCACCCAGAGTGAGCCCTTGTGCATGGCCGGCACAAAGCCCTCATCGCCGAAGGCGACCTCTTCCAGCACGGTCGGGTCGCTCAGCATGGTAATGACGATGTCGGCGTTCCGGGCCGCTTCCGAAGCGGAGCTGGCTCCGCGGGCACCCTCCGCCTCCAGGGCCTGGACTGCAGTGGGGGACCGATTGGCAACGGTGAGGGAGAGCGAGTTGTCTTTGAGGAGGTTACGGGCCATTCGGCTTCCCATAATGCCCAGGCCAATGAATGCGACGTTCATAAAAGGCTCCCTGTGATCCGGTGGAAACAGCATGAATTGAGCATTTGACTATCGCTTGTCTTTCACCATCGTGGTATATCAACAGCCCTAATTGTCTCATTTTTTTTCTGGAACAGTGCAATGCCAAGAGCAAGTGAAATCAAGAAGAATTCAGCCGTCGAGTACGATGGTCGCGTCTACTTCGTCAAGGATATCGAACGTTCCGTCCCCCAGGGCCGGGCGGGCGGCAGTCTGTATCGCATGCGAATGTACGACGTGGTTACCGGCAACAAGATTGACGAGACGTTCAAGGATTCGGACATGCTGAATCTGGCCGATCTGGTCCGCAGGCCGGCCACCTTCTCCTATTCCGATGGTGATGAGTACGTCTTCATGGATAGCGAAGACTTCACCCAATACAGCCTCAACAAGGAGTCGATCGCCGACGAGCTGCTGTTCATCAGCGAGGACACACAGGGTCTGATGGTGGTGCTGGTCAGTGATGCGCCGGTATCCCTGGCCTTGCCACCGACGGTGGAGCTGGAGATCAGCGAAACCGACCCGTCCGTCAAAGGAGGGTCTGCGACCGCCCGTACCAAACCCGCTACCCTGTCGACAGGTTTGGTGGTGCAGGTGCCAGAGCATATTTCCACCGGTGACCGTATCAAGGTGAACGTGGACGAGCGTAAGTTCCTGAGCCGCGCCTGACCCTGAACATGGCCCCCGAGGTGGTTTCGGGGGGGCCTATTTCCGCCCTGGTGTCCCCGTTACTTCCTTCGATTATAGCGCCCGACCTATGGTGCATTAATGATCTAAAATCCAAGCGTTTCTGAGTGGTTACACGGCGTTTCGGGGGCTAATCTGTTAAGAGGCGGCGAAGAAATCGTTGGTCTTGCGACCCCGACATACGGGGCGTGAGCGGGAGGGACGAAACATGCCAAAATACATGGTTGAGAGGGAGTTGCCGGGTGCCGGCAAACTATCCACTGGCGAACTGCAGGAGATTTCCCGGAAATCCTGCTCTGTGCTGGAAGAACTGGGTCCAAAGATCCAATGGCTGAACAGCTTTGTCACTGAGGACAAGGTGTATTGCCTTTACATCGCACCGGATGAGGCGATGGTCAGGCGGCACGCGGAAATGGGCGGGTTTCCCGTGACGGCCGTCTCCGAGGTCCGGACCACGATGGATCCGACCACCGCCGAGCCAGTGGCCAGTTAACGATCAACACTCGGGAGGACCATGACGTCGCCAGATGGCAAGCTAATCGTGTTCTACGACGGTTCCTGTCCTGCCTGCATCAAGGACAGGCGATGGTACGAAAAGCTCGCGGGTCGCACCGGCGAGTCGGTTGAATGGCTGGACATTACCGGCCGTGATGATCAGTTACGCCAGGAAGGCATCGACCCGGATTCGGCACTGAGGGAATTGCACGTCAAGGACGCTCAGGGCCGGATTCACCGGGAGATGGATGCGTATATCCTGTTGATGTCGCGGGTACCGGTTTTGAAGCCGCTTGCCTGGTTGATTGGTCTTCCTCTGATTCGTCCGTTCCTGGCCCGGCTTTATCATTCCTGGGTGAGTCGGCGGTTGGATGGCCCGGCTTGATCTATAGTCAATCCAATGGCATGGGCAGGATCTCAACGATTGGATGACGTCGCCGAATGTGTCAGTCAGGACGATAGACCAGGGAGCGGGCGACCATGAATTTCATCAAAACCACAATCATTGGCGGCATCGTGTTCCTGCTGCCTGTCGTCGTTATACTCGTGGTGCTGGGCAAAGCCCATGAGATCATGTTGCGAGTCGCCGAGCCTCTGGGCCGATTGCTGCCGATCGATTACGTGGGCGGTGTTGCCGTTGCGAACCTGCTGGCATTGGTTTCGGTGTTACTGGTCAGCTTTGTTGCCGGGTTTGTTGCCAAGGGCTCTCGGGCCAAACAGTTTTATCGCCAGATCGATAATGGGTTGCTCGCCATACCTGGCTACTCCTTTATCAAGAGCTTTGCCGAAAACCTGAAGATGGATGAAGCTGAGTCCCGGAGCCTGCAATCGGTGATGGTGCATTTTGACGACTATGCCCAGGTCGGCTTTGAGGTGGAGAGGCTCTCGGACGGGCCGGTTGTCGTCTACCTGCCCGGTTCTCCCGACCCGTGGTCCGGTTCAGTGGTTTACGTCTCGGCCAGTCGGGTTCATACCCTGGAAATCACCGTACCGCAGGCGGTCGGCCATATCCGGCGGCTTGGCCGGGGCGCCGAAGATCTGCGTGACGCACTAAAAATGAAGCGGCCATAGCATGATCTCCGTGACTGATAGCTGAAACAAATTGAGTTTAGACCAGATTCGGTGAATGTGGGCAAAGCCCGGTGTTCCCCGCTTTCATGAGGTAAGGTACTCGAAACCCCCGAGGAGAAGGAACCGAACAGATGTCTGAAATGCCCGCGAAACCCGTGTCTGCGTCCGTTATTGAGAAGCATGTCTACAAGGTGTTCCCGAACGACATGAACGCCCACAACACGGTCTTTGGCGGCATGATCATGGCCAAATGCGACCGGCTTGCCCTGGTGGTTGCCGAGCGCCACTCCGCGCACGTCTGCGTTACCGCTGCGGTGGACTCCATCCATTTCCGGGCGCCCGCAAAGGGCAATGATACTCTCCTGTTCAACCTGTCACTGAACCGCAGTTGGGGCTCGTCCATGGAGATTGGCGCACGGGTTGAGGCGGAGAACAGTTACACCGGCGACACCCGGCATATCCTGTCGGCGTTCTTCACCTTCGTGGCGCTGGATGAGAACGACAAACCTGTGGATGTGCCTCATGTCATTCCGGAGTCGGACGAGCAGAGGCGCCGTTTCGAGAACGCCGAGATTCGCCGGGAAGGTCGCCTGAAGACCCGGGAAAAGCTCTCCAGCCGTTGACCTGTCCGGGCCTGGCCCTAATAGAAACACGATGGTTTTCGCCAGACCGGATCGGTACTACACTGACATAAGGCTTGTTTAACATGGAGGAACCATCATGCGATATCTAGCCGCTGCGTTACTGTCCCTTTTCCTGGCCGCACCGGTGATTGCGGGCCAGTGCCCAGCCCTGATGAAGCAGGTTGACAGCCAGCTTGTTTCTTCCCAGGTTGGAAGCGATGTCAAGCAAGAAGTGAAGGAGCTGCGCGCCAAGGGCGAAGCATTGCACAATCAAGGCAAACATGGTGAATCGGTCAAGGTACTGAATGAAGCCCTGAACAAACTGAATGCCAGTTACTGATCGGGGTGTTGTCGAAACAATCGGAACGTAGTTTGGACCAGTTAAAACTAGTATCGAAAGGTGCCCAGCACTACATTCTTCTGGTTATTCCCCGCCTGCTGCGGGAGATTGAAGAGCTGGGCTTACCTCATATCATCCGGACCTCCGGCTTTTCCGAGCGGGAGGTCACCAGCCTCTACTTCGAATTTGTCTCCATCAAACGCGTGCTTCCCGCGGAGCCGAAGCGCATAGCTCCGGAGATCTGGGAACATCTGACCTACTGTGTCCAGGTTATGAGCGCCATGGTGAATGCGGCGTCGGTGGAGCAGCTTGCCGAGGCCCGGGAGCAGGCCATCCAAAAGTTCCTTCCCCATGCCCTGCAGGCGGTCGAGAGCGAGTATCGGGAGCAATGCAGCGAGGGGACGGTCGATTTCAGGTTGGCGGGCATTCTGAAACAGGAAACCTCGCCCGAACAGTCCCGGGAACTGTGTATGGAGGCCATCCGCCTGGAGCGGGAGCAACGTCTCGAATCCATCAAGGGGTTGTCTGTGGCCGCGTTGGGCGAACATTCCCGCCAGATTGTCGAGGCCGCCGTTGCTTTCGTTCAGGGTGCTGCCAGCGATCCGCCCGAGGATTTTGGACTGCTGGACCTGGTGATCCGTTTGCTGGACCTGCTCCGGCTGGTGCTAGCGCTTGAGCACGATGAGGCCTCCAAGGCCAATATCCCCCAGGATTTTTCCGTGGACAACATCGTTCTGGGTATCGGTAATGCCCTGTACCGCAACGAGCTTGGCCTGCAGTTTTCCTCGGTTAAAGTCCCGCATCCTTGACGTTCTCCATGACCACAAACGTGCTGGTTTGCAACACGTGGGGCAGAGCGGAGATCTGCTCTCCCAGAACCTGACGGTACTCCGCCATGTTCCGGGTCCGGACTTTCAGCAGGTAGTCGAAGTTACCCGCAATCATGTGGCACTGCTCAACCGCCGAAATCTGTTTGACCGAGGTGTTGAATGCCTCCAGTGCGTTGCTGCTGGTGTCGTCCAGCGTGACCTGGGCAAAGGCAATGTGAGACAGCCCGAGCTTGGTCTGGTTCACCAGGGCGGTGTAGCCGGTAATGTATCCCTGTTCCTCAAGCCGTCGCATGCGGACCTGGCATGGGGTTTTCGACAATCCCACCCGGGACGCAAGCTCGGTCACGGTAATCCGGGCGTTCTTCTGGAGTTCGCGGATAATGGAGTGATCGATTCTATCCAGTTCGACCATAATTTGAGTTCCTGACTGGCTTAGCGGCTATTTCAGCGGTTGAATATAATCAAAATACCTGTTTTTGGAAACTATATGGTCAAAGTGACTTCATGGTCTTGGCTATACTGAGAGTTCTGGTAAACCATCCTCAGCTGCTATATCCCGGAGTTTTCCGATGTCCCATCCCCGCTCAATACAACAACAAACCCTGCTGGAACAACTTTCTGAGGCGCTGCAGACTCAGAGCAAGGCGCCAGACGATTCCACGGATCTCAAGGAACTGGTTGCCCGGATGATGGAGGAGTCCCGGTCCTGGGACGACGATTTGCATGCCCGGCTCGTGGCGGCGCACGGCGAGGTCGCTGGCGGTCGGCAGGCTCAGATGTTCAGTGGCGGTTTCCCGGCAGCCTACCGGGCGCGTTTCCCGGTATCAGAAGCCATTGGCGACATCGGTCAGATTCAGTCTATTGCGGTGGCATCCGATGTGCCCATGCGATTTTACGAGCGCGAGGAGTCGGACCGCCTGACGATGAGCTTCAAGCTCTACAGCCAGGGCGACCCGGTTGTGCTCTCCGACGTGATTCCCATACTTGAGAATCTGGGAATGCGGGTCCTGGGAGAGCATCCCTACCGCATACAACGCCGGGACGGAGAGCAATTCGGGATCAGCGATTTTACCGTGGAGTGTCACCCGCGCTGCAGGAATGCGGACCTCGACGCGGTCACCCCCCTGTTGCAGGAGGCTTTCCGTGAAATCTGGAACGGCTTCGCAGAGAACGACGATTTCAACCAGCTGATCATGGCTGCAGGCCTGGGTTGGCGTGAGGTGGCACTGATTCGGGCCTACTCGCGCTACATCAAGCAGCTCCGGTTCGGCTTCAGCCAACCCTTCATTGCCGATACCCTGGCTCGCCACCTGGACATCACCACCCTGCTGGTGCGGTTCTTCAACGTCCGGTTTGAACCGGGGGCGATCTCACCAGAGAACCGGGACGCGGCCGCCGGGCGCATCGAAAGTGACATCCTCAGCGCCCTGGAAGCAGTGGCGAACCTGGACGACGACCGGATCCTCAGGCGCTTCTATGTGCTGATACGGGCAACACTCAGAACCAACTTCTTCCAGCGTCAGGCAGGCGATCAGTTCAAGAGCTATCTCTCGTTCAAGCTGGATCCATCCTCCATTCCGGACATTCCCAAGCCGCGTCCGAAGTTTGAAATCTTTGTCTACTCACCGCGGGTGGAAGGGGTTCATCTCAGGGCGGGACCGGTTGCGCGTGGTGGTTTGCGCTGGTCCGATCGGATTGAGGATTACCGTACCGAAATCCTCGGCCTGGTAAAGGCCCAGCAAGTGAAGAATTCGGTGATCGTACCAGTGGGCGCCAAGGGGGGCTTTATCGTCAAGCAGCCTCCGACAGATGGCTCCCGGGAGGCGCTTCGGGAAGAGGGCGTTGCCTGCTACCAGATCTTCATCTGCGGGCTGCTGGATCTGACGGATAACCTCGAAGCAGGGGTGGTGGTTCCTCCGGTTGATGTGGTTCGCCACGACGACGATGACACCTACCTGGTGGTTGCGGCGGACAAAGGCACCGCGACCTTCTCGGATATCGCCAACCGACTGGCCGAAGACTATGGTTTCTGGCTGGGCGATGCCTTCGCCTCCGGCGGCAGCGAAGGCTATGACCACAAGAAGATGGGCATCACGGCGCGGGGCGCCTGGGAGTCCGTCAAGCGTCACTTCCTGGAGCAGGGGCTTGATACCCAGGCCGAGGAATTTACCGTCGTTGGCATCGGCGACATGGCGGGCGATGTGTTCGGCAACGGCATGCTGTTGTCGGAGCAGATCCGGCTCGTGGGCGCGTTCAACCACCAGCACATCTTCATTGACCCAGCGCCGGATGCAGCCGCCTCCTATGCCGAACGCAAGCGTCTGTTCGACTTGCCAGGGTCGACCTGGGCCGATTACAACACCGAGCTGATCAGCGAGGGCGGCGGTGTCTTCCCCCGGTCCATGAAGTCCATCCCGATCTCAGCCGGAATGCGGGCCGCACTCGGAATCGAGGCGGCCCGGCTTGCACCCAGTGAACTGATCAGTGCGTTGCTGGCGGCACCTGTCGATATGCTTTGGAACGGAGGTATTGGCACGTACGTCAAGGCCCGGCACGAATCGAACGAACAGGTGGGCGATAAATCCAACGATGCCGTCCGGATCAACGCCGACCAGTTACGGTGCCGGGTTCTGGGCGAGGGCGGCAATCTTGGCGTCACTCAACTCGGGCGGGTGGCTTTTGCCCGAACCGGCGGTTCTGCCAACAGCGATTTCATTGATAACGCCGGCGGGGTCGACTGCTCGGACCACGAGGTGAATATCAAGATCCTTCTGAACGAATTGGTGCATCAGGAACGCCTGACGTTGGCCGAACGCAACCGGTTGCTCAGGGCGATGACACCGGAGGTTGCCGAGCTTGTTCTTGCCAACAATTACCGGCAGGCCATGGCCCTGAGCCTGGCCCAGAGTGGTCTGGTGTCCTCCATGGAAGAGATCGAACGCCTGATGCGGCGCCTGGAGGCCGAAGGGAAACTCGACAGGGCGCTGGAGTTTCTGCCCGATGACGACGAGCTTCAGGCCCGCCGCGAGCGGGGCGCCGGTCTGACCCGGCCGGAGCTTTCTGTCCTGGTGTCCTATGCCAAGATTGAACTGAAACAGGCCCTGGCCCAGGCGAAGATCGTTCATGACCCTCGGTTTGTCGAGGCCCTGCATTCCGCTTTTCCGGTGTCGCTCCTGAACGCCTTTCCCGAGGCCATCGACGCCCACCCGTTGCGCGCGGAAATTGCTGCCACGCAGATTGCCAACGATATCGTCAATCGCATGGGAGTTACCTGGGTAGACCGGATGCGCCATGCGACCGGTGCGACCGTTGGCGATATCGCGTCAGCCTACCTGATCTCTCTCCGGATCCATGACGTAGACGCCCAGTGGAAGGCAATCGAAAACCTGGACGGGAAGGTCAGCGCCCGGGGGCAGGCGGAGTTGTTTGGCGATGTGATTCGTCTCGTGACCCGCAGTTCCAGCTGGTTGCTGCACAATTACCGGACCGATCTTGATCCCGGAAGTTGCGAGGAGCGTTACAAGGGTCCACTTTGTGAGGTGGTGGCATCGACTCGACATCTGGCGACGGTGATCCCTGAAAGTCGCTGGCAGGAGCGCTATGATGATTATAAGGGGCAAGGTGTCCCTGAGGCGTTGGCAGCCTGGTGCGCTTCCGCAGAAAGCCGCTACTGGCTGATGGACATGATCGAGATCTCCCGTCGCCTGGGCCAGAAACTCGAGTCGGTGGCCTGGGTTTACTTCCGGTTGGGTGAGAGCCTTAACCTGACCTGGCTGGACCGGCAGATGCGTGCCTTTCGGGCGATTGGTCACTGGCAGGTGTTGGCGACCATTCACTATCGGGACGAGCTTGATCAACAGCTCAGGAACCTGACCTCCAGTGTGTTCGCCGCCCGTCCGGAAAGTGGGGCCGACGACGCGTCTCCGGAGCAATTGCTCGAGACGTGGCGTCATGACAAACAGCCGTTGCTGAGCCGCTGGAAACGAATGCTTGGCGACATGCAGGCAGGCAATGAAGTTGACTGCGCCGTGTTCTCGGTCGCTCATGGCGTACTCAGGGAATTGGCGTTGAAAGCCTGATAATGGATTGTCTAGGTCATATTGACTAAACGATCGTTAATTAAGAGAAAATAATAAAAATTTAACGAATCAAAAAAGACTTATCGGCTTGTCTGTATTGTTTTTATAGACAAATAGTCTTTGTTGATCTGGGTAAAATGCCGGAGAGACAAACAACTAAGAGGGTTCAACTATGAGACCGCAGCAATCAGAGACTCCCGCTCTTGTCGACAGCCGGCAGGCCATTCGTGACTATTACCTCGCTGATGAGCACAAGGTCGTTCATGAGATGATTGCTGGTGCTCAGTTGTCCCAGACCGAGCGTGAGGCCATTTCGGCCCGTGCGGCCGACCTGGTGCGGAGTGTCCGCAAGAATGCCAAGCCGACCATCATGGAGAAGTTCCTGGCCGAGTATGGCCTGACCACAAAGGAAGGCGTGGCCCTCATGTGCCTCGCCGAGGCCCTGCTGCGGGTGCCGGACAGCATGACAATCAACGATCTGATCGAAGACAAGATCACCTCTGGTGCCTGGGGTACCCACCTCGGTAAGGCGTCGTCCCAGTTGATTAACACCGCGACCGTCGCCTTGCTGATGACCAGCAACCTGCTGAAGGAATCCGATCGCAACAGTATTGGCGACACCCTGCGGAAGCTGCTCAAGCGTTTCGGTGAGCCGGTCATCCGGACCGTGGCCGGTCAGGCGATGAAAGAAATGGGGCGTCAGTTCGTGTTGGGTCGCGACATCGACGAAGCCCAGGACGAAGCCAGGGAGTACATGGACAAGGGTTACACCTACTCCTACGACATGCTTGGCGAAGCCGCTCGCACCGACGATGATGCCAAGCGCTATTTTGATGCTTACTCTACCGCCATCGACAGCATTGCCAAGGCGTGCAAGGGCGATGTGCGCAAGAACCCGGGCATCTCCGTAAAACTCTCCGCCCTGTTGGCCCGGTACGAATACGGCAACAAGGAGCGGGTGATGAACGAGCTGCTCCCCCGTGCCCGTAAGCTGGTCAAGAAGGCGGCGGCTGCCAACATGGGCTTCAATATCGACGCCGAGGAACAGGACCGGCTGGACCTGTCACTGGATGTGATTGAAGAACTGGTTGCCGATCCTGAGCTGGCCGGCTGGGATGGTTTCGGGGTGGTGGTCCAGGCCTATGGCAAACGCTCGTCCTATGCCCTGGACTGGCTCTACGGCCTGGCCAAGAAACACGACCGTCGTTTCATGGTGCGTCTGGTGAAGGGCGCCTACTGGGACGCGGAAATCAAACGCGCCCAGGTGATGGGCCTCAATGGCTTTCCTGTCTTTACCCGCAAGGCGTGCAGTGATGTGTCCTTTGTTTCCTGCGCGACCAAACTGATCAATATGACGGACCGGATCTACCCGCAGTTCGCCACCCACAACGCCCACTCGGTCTCCAGTATCCTCGAGCTGGCGAAATCCAAGGGCGTGGACAACTACGAGTTCCAGCGTCTGCACGGCATGGGTGAATCCCTGCACAGCGAGGTTCTGAAGGCCAGTGGCGTGCCCTGCCGGATCTACGCTCCGGTCGGTCCGCACAAGGACCTGTTGGCCTATCTGGTTCGCCGTCTGCTTGAGAATGGGGCGAACAGTTCGTTCGTGAACCAGATTGTGGACAAGAGCATCACACCGGAGGAGATCGCCAAGGATCCAATCGATTCGGTCAAGGAAATGGGCGACAACATCTCCAGCAAGGCCATTGTGCATCCCTACAAGTTGTTCGGTGACCAGCGCCGTAACTCCAAGGGCTGGGACATCACCGACCCGGTGACCGTGGCAGAAATCGATGCCGGCCGTAACGCCTTCCGCGACCATCGCTGGAAGGGCGGCCCGCTGATCGCCGGTGACGTCGCCGGTACGGAAGTCCAGGTCGTGCGCAACCCGGCTGATCCCGAGGATCTGGTGGGGCACGTGACCCAGGCTTCGGACGCGGATGTGGATACGGCGATCGCGGCTGCCCGGGAAGGCTTCAAGAGCTGGTCCACGAAATCAGCGGAGGAGCGTGCAGCGTGCGTTCGCAAGGTAGGCGACCTGTACGAAGAGCACGCCTACGAGCTGTTTGCCCTGACCACCCGCGAGGCCGGCAAGTCCCTGTTGGACGCCATCGCCGAGATTCGCGAGGCGGTGGACTTCTCCCAGTACTACGCTAACGAGAGCCTGCGCTACAAGGATGCCGGCGACGCCCGGGGCGTGATGTGTTGTATCTCGCCCTGGAACTTCCCGCTGGCCATCTTTACCGGCCAGATTCTGGCGAATCTGGCAGCGGGCAACACTGTATTGGCCAAGCCGGCCGAACAGACGTCTCTCCTGGCCATTCGGGCCGTCGAGCTGATGTACGAGGCCGGCATTCCGAAAGATGCCATCCAGTTGCTGCCCGGAACGGGTGCGACGGTTGGCGCGGCACTGACCTCCGATTCGCGGGTAACCGGCGTCTGCTTCACCGGCTCCACGGCCACGGCCCAGCGGATCAACAAGGTGATGAGCGAGAACATGGCACCGGATGCGCCGCTGGTGGCGGAAACCGGCGGCCTGAACGCGATGATTGTGGACTCCACGGCCCTGCCCGAGCAGGTGGTCCGTGATGTGCTGGCGTCGTCTTTCCAGAGTGCGGGCCAGCGCTGTTCGGCCTTGCGCATGCTTTACGTGCAGAAGGACATTGCCGACAACCTGCTGGAGATGCTCTACGGAGCCATGGAAGAGTTGGGTATCGGTGACCCCTGGTTGCTCTCGACCGATGTGGGACCGGTCATCGACGAAACCGCTCGCAAGAAGATTGTCGACCATTGCGACAAGTTTGAGCGCGATGGCAAGCTGCTGAAAAAGCTTCCGATTCCTGACAAGGGCCTGTTTGTCTCGCCGGCTGTTCTGAAGGTGTCCGGCATCGAAGAGATGGAGGAAGAAATTTTCGGGCCGGTGCTGCACGTCGCGACGTTCGAGGCCAAGGACCTCGACAAGGTGGTGGATCAGGTCAATGCCAAAGGCTACGGCCTGACCTTCGGCGTCCACAGCCGGGTTGACCGTCGGGTAGAACGGATCTCGCGTCGGATCAAGGTTGGTAACACCTACGTTAACCGGAACCAGATCGGCGCTATTGTCGGTTCACAACCGTTCGGTGGCGAAGGCCTCTCCGGTACCGGACCGAAAGCGGGCGGTCCGCAGTATGTTCGCCGCTTCATGAAGGGCGAAACCGTTGAGGTCCCGGCCCCTTCCGGTGGCAAGAAGATTGACGCCAGGAAGCTGCAGAGCCTGATTGGCAAGCTGGATTCGCTCACGTCACCGAAACCGGACCAGCGCATGTCGGCCCTGACGCCGATCTTTGGTGACGTCCCGGCGCCCCTGGACGCCCACTCCGAGGAGCTGCCAGGGCCGACCGGCGAGCTGAACCGCCTTTCCAACCACGCCCGCGGTGTGGTGCTGTGCCTCGGCCCTGACCGGGTGACAGCGCTGGAACAGGCTGGTACCGCTCTGTCACAGGGTAACAAGGTGGTTGTGATTGCGCCGGATGTTGAAGGCAAAGTCGGTGAAGCGGCCAAGGCCGGGCTTCCGATTGTCGGCATCAACGGCCAGCTGGAGCCCGAGGCCCTGGCGACCGCCAACGGTTTCGAAGCCGTGGTCAGTTGTGCCGAGCCGGAGCTGCTGCGTAGCTACCGTCTGGCCCTGGCCAAGCGTGATGGTGCACTGCTGCCGCTGATCACCGAGCACAAGCTCGACCAGCGCTTCGTGATTGAGCGTCACCTGTGTGTCGACACTACCGCGGCGGGCGGCAACGCGAGCCTGATCGCAGCCTCCGAGTAACGGTCAGCCCGGCATCATTTCCCGATGCCGGGTGCTCCGTCCCGGAGTCGGCGGTTGAAGATCATACGCCGGGCTTCTGCGTCTGCCACATCCACCGGATAAAAGCTGACGGAGGCGCCCGGTCCCCTCTGGGCCAGTTGGCCCGCGCCCAACGCACTCAGTGAGCCGATCTTCGGATATCCACCAATGGTCTGGCGGTCTTTCATCAATACGATGGGCTGGCCATCCGCGGGAATCTGGATGGCGCCGTAGGCGATGCCTTCGGAAATGATGCCGTCCAGATCGCATTGAATCGCCGCGCCTGCGAGGCGATACCCCATCCGGTCGATATTCTGGCTAACCTCATACTCCCTGGAGAAAAAACGGGTTCGCTCCGAGCGCGGGAAGTGCGGGTACTGATAGCCCGGGATTACACCCAGCCGAAGCGGCTTTCGGTAGTCCGGAATTTCACTGTAGGGCACACTGGCCCTCGGTGTTTTCCGCGGGGTTCCCAGCGGAATACGGTCGCCAGTCTGAAGTTTGGAACCCTGCCCATCCAGTCCCCCGAGTTTTTCACGGCTCACCGTGGCGCAGCTGCCCAGTTTGAGTGGCGGTCTTAAACCACCGCTGACGGCCAGGTAGGCGCGCAATCCGGACACCGGCATGCTGAAGTCTATCCGGTCCCCCTGTTTGATTTCGTAGGTTTGCCAGGGCTGAACGCCCTGGTTGTTGATGCGTGCGCCCAGATCGGCCCCGGTGATCGCGATGCTGGTATCTGAATGGGCGAGCAGGCTCAATCGGCCGAAGGTGATTTCCAGCTGGGCGGCGCTGAGCGGGTTGTTCAGCAGCCGGTTGGCCCAGAGAAACGCGTGTTCGTCCATGGGGCCACCGGTGGTGACGCCAATGTGTTGGTAGCCGAGCCGGCCAATGTCCTGAATCAGCGTCAGCATGCCTGGATTGAGGACTTCAAAGCTCATCAAGCTGGCCTCCGAGGCTAACGAATTCGTCTCGGGCAATGGACCGGAATTTTACCCGGTCACCGATCTGGGCCAGGGCCAGTGACTCGCTGTCCCAATCGATCATCTTGCTGGGGGTGCGCCCGACGATCTGCCAGCCGCCCGGCGTGGCGCTCGGGTAGATGGCGGTTTGGGTCCCGGCGATACCCACGCTGCCGACCGGCACTTTGAGCCGGGGGGTGGATTTGCGCGGTATGGCGATACGCGGGTCGGTGCTGCCGAGAAAGGCAAAACCGGGACTGAAGCCGATGGCGTACACCCGATAGGTCTGCTCACTGTGAATGCGAATGACCTCCTCGGCAGACAAGCCAGAGAACTCGCAGACGTCCTCCATATCGAGCGCGACTTCCGGGCCGTAGTACACCGGCAGTTCCAGGGTCTGGGACGAGAGCTCGTCCTGCGCCGCAACCGGTGTTTGCTTCAGGGCCTTTCGCAGGCGGGAGCGAATATCAAATCGATCAATACGCTCAAGGTCGTAACAGACCAGGACCGAGGTGTAGGAGGGCACCAGATCGGTGATGACGTCGGACAGGGTTGCGCGGATGATATCGGTAGCCTGCTTGACCAGTCCTGCCGTTTCATCGCAGATCCGGTCGCCAAAATAGACGATGCAGGTGCTTTCGTTGACCGGCTCGATTCTCATAGCGACTCAACAAGCTGTCGCATATGGCGGGCCGCATCCACCGCATGGTAACTGTCGCCATGAATGCAGATGGTGTCGGCCTGGATCGGGATACGCTTGCCGGACATGGAGGTAACGCAGCCCTCGGTGATGATCTGGGTGACCTGCTGTTCGATGGCTTCGGTGGTGTCATGGACTGCCCCGCGAACCGAGCGCTTCACCAGTCGGCCTTCGTCGTTGTAGGCCCGATCCGAGAACGCCTCAAACCACACCTCAATGCCGTATTCCCGGGCGCGATCCCGCACCTGGTCCGCCTCCGGCGTTGCCATTACCACCAGCGGGCAGTGGGGCGCATAGTCCCGGACGGCCGCCATCACCACCGACAGAGTGGTGTGATCCACCATCATCTTGTTGTAGAGCGCGCCATGGGGTTTGACGTATTGGATGGCCGTGCCGCGGGTGCGGCAGATGCCGTCCAGCGCCGCCATCTGGTAGACCAGAATGGCTTTGAGTTCGTCCGGCCGGCACTCCAGTTCGCGCCGGCCAAACCCCAGCAGATCCGGGTAACCCGGATGCGCGCCGATGGTTACGTTTTCGGCGATGGCCATTTTTACCGTATGGTCCATGGTCAGAGGATCCGACGCGTGGAAGCCACAGGCAATGTTGGCCATGTCGATGAAGGGCATAACTTCGGCGTCCATGCCCTTGGTCCAGCTGCCGAAGCTTTCGCCCATGTCACAGTTGAGTTTCATTGGATACCTCCAAATACTTACTGGCCGCGGCCTAGCCCTGACTCATGGTCCTGGGCAGGTAGGTGACGATTTCCGGAAACCAGCCAATCAGGCACAGTGCCGCTATGATCAGCAGGAAGAACGGCAGTGCCGCGCGGGCCACATACAGAATGTCCTTGCCGGTCAGGGCCTGGATTACGAACAGGTTGAAGCCGACCGGTGGGGTGATCTGGGCCATTTCCACAACCAGAACGATAAAGATGCCGAACCAGAGCAGATCGATACCGGCCTGTTGCACCATGGGCATAACCACCGCCACCGTGAGAACAACCACGGAGATGCCATCCAGGAAGCAGCCCAGAAGCACGAACAGGGCGGTCAGGCACACCAGCAGTTCAAAGGAGGACAGCGACATGCTGCCGATCCATTCCGCCAGTTCGCGCGGGATGCCGAGAAAGCCCATGGACAGGGTCAGGAAGTGCGCGCCAACCAGAATCAGACCAATCATGCACGAACTCTTGACCGCACCCAGCAGACTCTCTTTGAAGCTCGAGAGGTTAAGCGAACCGGTGACTGCGGCCAGCAGCAAGGCACCAAAGACGCCCAGTGCGGCGGCCTCGGTTGGGGTGGCATACCCGGTGTAGATGGAACCGAGCACAAACACGATCAGGCCCACAATCGGTAGCAGCATCCGCAAGGCTTTGAGTTTCGCCGTCAGCGAAATGTGCTCCTTCTTGTGCTTCGGCATCTCATTCCTGTTGAGGGTTGCCCATATCATCGTGTAGCCCATGAACATGGCAACCAGCATAAGACCGGGCAGGGCACCGGCGATGAACAGGCGGCCAATGGAGACTTCGGCCGCCACGCCGTACACAATCAGAATAATCGAAGGTGGAATCAGCAAGCCGAGGGTGCCGGAACCGGCGAGGGTGCCCACGGCCATGCGGTCGCTGTAACCCTGGGCCTTCAGCTCCGGCAGGGTCATCCGGCCGATGGTGGCTGCCGTGGCCGCAGATGAGCCGGATACGGCGGCAAAGATCCCGCAGCTGAGAATGTTTACGTGCAGCAGTTTGCCGGGCAGGCCGCCCATCCAGGGCGACAGACCCTTGAACAAATCTTCGGAGAGCCGGGTCCGGAACAGAACCTCACCCATCCAGATAAACATGGGCAGTGCGGTGAGTGACCAGCCGGTACTGGCACCCCAGCTTGAGGTCGCAAACAGCAGACCGATCTGGTCGTTGCCGGAAAGCAGCAAGCCGAGAACGCCAATGCCAACCAGGGTCAGGGATACCCAGACTCCAAGCGTGAGCATCAGGAGCATGGAGACTGCCAGAACGATGGAAAGAAACGTCGTATCCATCAGATCTCCTCCAGGTTGATGTCGTTCTCATGCTGCTGATAGGACGGCGTCTGCTTGCTCAGAACCGCAATCAGGTCGTCCAGCATCGCAACGGCCAGGGCCGTCATGCCCAGCCCCACGGGAATCTGCGGAATCCAGATCGGGATGGGGATGTAGCCGTGGGAGACTTCCTCAAAAATGTAGGACTCATACACCATATGCCAGCAGTAGAACGTCATGTAGCAGGCAAGCCCGAAGCCGAAGATAAGAACGACCAGCTCCTGGATATACCGCGCCCGAGGAGGCCACTTCTGAATGACCAGCGAGACCCGAATATGCCCGCCCTCGTGAAAGGTGTAGGCGAGTCCGAAAAAGGTGGAGGCGGCGAGTGCATACCCTGACACGTTTTCCGCAGACGGAATGATAAAGCCGAAAATTCTGCCAACGATCTGCATCAGGATGACCACCATGATCAGGGCAATGCAGAAGCCAGCCGCGTAGCCGGATGCCAGATAAAACTTGTCGCGAAGAGAACTCATTAAGAATGCCTCCCAAGGCTGAACTGCCCCCCGGGGTTCCCGGGGGGAGAACGTCTTGTGAATGGAGCGTTAACGGTAGGCCTTAAGAATGGTGCCAACTTCTTGAGGAGCCTCTGCTTCCCACTCCTGGATCATGATGTCGCCGATCTTCTGGAGTTCGCTCATCAGTTCCTCGGACGGCTCGGACACGGTGATGCCGTGTTCCGCCAGGGTGGCCGTGTCCTCGGCAGCGGTTACACGAACCCCTTCCCAGCCCTTGGCCTCGGCAGCTGCGGCGGCGTCAAGGATGACCTGGCGCTGTTCGTCGCTCAGTCGGCGAAACGCGCGCTTGTTAGCTACCACGACGTTTTTCGGAATCCAGGCCTTGATGTCGGTGTAATGGGACAGATAGTCCCAGGCCTGGCCATTCGCGCCAGTGGAGGGCGACGTGATCATGGCGTCGATGATGCCGGTGCTGAAAGCCTGCGGGATTTCCGGCACCTGCACGGTAGTCGGCGTGGTGTTCATCAGGTCGGCAAGGCGTGAGGTCGATGGGCTGTAGGCACGCATCTTCAGGCCTTCGAGATCGCTGAGGGAGTTGACCGGAGCCTTGGTATACAGGCTCTGGGCCGGCCAGGGCACGGAATACAGCAACACCATCCCTTCCTTGTCGAGTTGCTTCTCGACTTCCGGTCTGGCGGCTTCCCAGAGTCTCTTGGCATCGTCGAAGTTGGTCGCCAGGAACGGGATATTGTCGTGCTTGAAGACCGGATGGGTGTTGCCCATGATGCCGATGAAGATCTCACCCAGCTGGACCTGACCGGTTCGGACGGCGCGCGGGATTTCCGGATGCTTGACCAGTGACGCCCCGGAATGGACCGTCACGTCGATGTCACCATCGGTGCCGGTCTTTATGTCTTCGGCAAACTGGTAGGCAATCTTGGTGGGCAGGTTGGCATCGCCATAGGGTGTTGGCATATGCCATTGATCAGCGTTGACCGCTGAGGTGAAGAGTGCCCCTGTCAGTAGGGTACCGGTGGCAATTTGCTTGAACATTGTGTTTCTCCCGTGCTTTCGTTTTTGTTGCTTAGGTTGTCAACAGGCGGCTGTCAGAGCACCGCCAACTCTTCGTTCAGCCGCTCGGTGAGCAGCATTTTCCCCGGAACGTGAGTAATCGCGATTGGGGGGCGAGCATTCTCCAGGGCAATTTGTGGGGTGACTCCGCACGCCCAGAACAGTGGCAGTTCGTCGCTTCTGATGGTGACCGGATCGCCAAAATCCGGCGCGTTGAGGTCACCAATTCCGATCAATGACGGATCGCCTATGTGAACGGGGGCGCCGTGGGCCTTGGGCAGCCGCGTGGTGACCTGAATCGCCCGGATGGCGTCGGCACCACTGAACGGTCGCATCGAGACCACCATGTTGCCGCGGAACCGACCCGCTGGTCGGGTCGCAATGTTCGAGCGGTACATGGACACGTTGCTGCGCTGTTCGACATTTCGGATCGACAGGCCGGCGCGGATCAGCGCGTCCTCGAAGGAAAACGAGCAACCCAGTACAAACGTGACAAAGTCGCCCTGCCACAGATCCCGGATGTCGCTGGCGGTTTCGGTCCGCTCACCACTGCGAAAGACTTGGTATTCCGGGATGTCCGTGCGGATATCCAGGTCATGACCGAGTTCCGGCAAAGCCGGATTGCCCGGTTCGGATACGCCAATCAGGGGCAGGGCAACCGGGTTGTTCTGGCAATACATGAGGAAATCCGCCGCCCAGTCGGCCGGCAGAATGACAACATTGCCCTGGACCAGGCTGTGCGCCATACCGCTGGTTGTGCCGGTGTGCTCTCCGGAACGGATGCGTGCTCGCAGCGGGGCGGCCTGATCAAGCAGGCCATTCTTGAATTCCGAATATTCACCAGTGTGCATGACGGGAACCCCTGATTGTGTTTGTTTTGCACTTGTATTAGAGAGTATTCCGTCCACTGAAAATGTCTAATTATGGTTTTTTACGTCCTGCGATAAGTTTTCGTGATCACCTTGTTGGGCGTAGTCCCGTGAAATACCCACCGCCAGGTTGGCGGCCAGTTCCGCTACCGGGTTGAAGGGCACCGCCGGATAGGAGGCGGTAAACTCCAGTTGGGACGGGGTCCAGGCTGCCTCCAGTTGCACCAGTCGACCACTTTTCAGGCCATCGGAAATCACGCTCATCGGGAGGGCGGATACACCAATTCCGTCCAACGCCAGTCGACGGCAGGCCGCCAGTGAACTGGAAGAATAGAAGCGGGCCGGAAGATCGTCGAGTTCGCTGAACTTCTGGCTAATTTCTGCGAAAGGCTTGGTGTTCCTGGCGTAGGTGATGATTGGCCACTGGGCAAGCTCTTCCAGTTTTAGCACCCGATCAGGCAGGTCCAGCTCCGGGCTGGCCACCCAGATCAGGGGGAAACTGCACAAATCCCGGTTTTCCACCCTGGGCTCGGATACCGGGCCCATCAGAAAGGCCAGGTCGAGGCTTCGGTCCATCAGACCGGTCCGAAGGTTGCCGGTAACGTCGACCGTGATTTCCACATCCAGGTTGGGCACGGTTTCATGCAGGACCCGGAAAAAATGCGGCAGCCATGAGTGCACTATGGTCTCGGACACGCCCAGGCGCAGAATGCCCGACAACAAGGCGACCCGGTCTGCGCGCTTGCGCAACTGCTCGGACATGAAAACGATCTTTTCGGCGTAGGGCAGGAGCTCCTGACCCTTGGTGGTGAGCATGGTCCGGCCGGATTCCCGTTCAAACAGTTTGACCCCCAGCTCTTCTTCCAGGGCGGCAATTCGGGTGGAAATTGCTGGCTGTGTGGTGCACTGGCGCTCGGCAGCCTTTCGGAAGCTGCCCAGTGTGGCGACCCAGATAAAGGTTTCCAGTCGTTTAAAATTCATCGGTTCTCTGTGTGCTGTGAAGGGATGACAAAGGTTTGACCCTCCAGTCAGCTGGACCGGGTCTGACTAAAGCATAGCGCAGTAAGTGACGGGGGGAATCATGGCGGCCGCACAGGGGCGGCCGCGGGGGGAAAGGCCGGCCATGGGCCGGCCCGCGAAATCAGACGGCGTCTTTGTACAGGGAACGCACCGGCTTGGCGAACACCTGTCGAACCATGGGTTCAAAGTAGGATAGCGGCAGGGTTTCGCCCTCCGGATCAAACGCGGGCGAGTCGTATTTGCTGACAAACTCGATGGTGCGCATGAAGTGTGGGTGGTCCTTGTAGTTGTTCCGCAAGTTGCGGTCCATGCCCAGGTAATGGAAGAAGTAGTAGCCCTGGAAAATCGCGTGGTGCTTGATCATCCAGTGGTTTGCCTCGCTGACGAACGGCTCCAGGAGCACGGCAGCGACGTCGGCATGATTGTAGGAGCCAAGCGTGTCTCCGATGTCGTGCAGGAGCGCGCAGACCACGTACTCGTCGTCCTTGCCGTCACGGTGGGCCAGTGTCGCTGTTTGCAGGCAGTGCGTCAGCCGGTCCACCGGAAAGCCGCCAAAGTCACCTTCCAGCAACATCAGGTGATCCATTATCCGGTCCGGCAGCCCCTTGGCGAAGTTGCCAAAGGAGCGGGCGATGGTCTGCCAGTCTTCGGCGGTGCCGTCTTTCATGTGGGTAAAGCTGGCCTTGGGCACAGTCACATCGTTCATCGGTCAGGCTCCTTCAGTCACGGAATCCGGGGTCAACACGGTCGAGCTTTCGCAGCAGGCCCGGCCACGCGAGTTTGCCGCCCATGCCCCGGGTCACCTGTTCAGCCTGCTGCCGGATGGTATCCACAATGCCGCCGGGAATCGGCGTCGTTTCGCGGTTACCGGACAGGGCCTGGATCTGGACTTCGCAGGCGCGCTGGAGGATGTACATGCCCAGGAAAGCATCGGCGATGCTGCCGCCGGTGGTGAGCAGGCCGTGGTTGCGCAGGATCATGAAGTTGTTGCTGCCCAGGTCTTTCTGCAGCCTGGCTTTTTCGTCCTCCCGCAGGGCCACGCCTTCGTAATCGTGGTAGGCCAGGTTGGACAGCGGGAACAGACTCTGTTGGGACAGAGGCAGCAACCCGTCTTTCTGGGCCGAGACCGCGACGCCGGCGGTGGTGTGGGTATGCATCACGCAGGCTGCGTCCTCGCGTACCGCGTGAATGGCACTGTGAATCGTGAAGCCGGCCGGGTTGATGTCGAAATCCTCGGGGTTGATCTTGTTGCCCTCCTGGTCAATCCGCACCAGACTTGAGGCCGTGATTTCCTCGAACATCATGCCGTACGGATTGATCAGGAAGTGGTGTTCATCCCCGGGTATGCGGGCGGAGATGTGGGTGAAAATCAGGTCATCCCAGCCATAGAGCGCAATCAGCCGGTAGGCCGCGGCCAGATCGACACGGAGTTGCCACTCCTCGGCACTGACTTCGTCCTTTTTGGACGGAATTGCAATACGTTCAGACATCGTGATTCTCGCTCATCTTGTTGGCTTGTTGTTGGTGCGTTCCTGACTTCAGTGTAGGCAGTTGAGCGAGCACAAGACTGTCAAATCATTTACATTTGGGGTTTGTTGTTACAGGTAACCGGGTATGTCTGATCTGAAAACGGTATTGCAGGCCTGCCCCTTGCTGGCGGGATTGCCTGACGCCGGGTTTGCGGAAGCGGAAGCCCTGGCGCGCTGGCGTCACTTCCGGGCGGGGGAACCGATCTACGACAAGGGTTCGATGCAGTCGTCCCTGTGTGTGATTGCTGACGGAACCGTGCGCATCAGTTCGGTCAACTCGGAGGGTCGGGAAGCCACCCTGATCATCTTCGGCACGGCCGCCTGGTTTGGCGACACGGTGTTTTCCCCGGGCACACCACGGGTCTACGGTGCTACCGCGCACGACGACACAACCATCGTGGAAATGCCGGGTGAGGGCTTCCGCCAGTTGTTGGCGCGTTACCCCGAAGCCTATCCGGTAGCCCTGGATCTGGTCAGCCGTCGCCTGTGGTCGGCCATGTCGATTATCGCCGATGATGCATTGCGTGGCATTGAAGCCCGTATCGGCCGACGGTTGCTGTTCCTGGCGCAGATCCAGGGCCACGGCGAGACCCACCCCCGGCCGGTGACTTTCCGGCTTACCCGGGAACACATCGCCAACATGATGGGGATGACGCGGCAGGGTGTGCATCGGGTGATCAAGGCGTTCGAAAAGGAAGGCTTGCTGAAACTGGATTACGGCCGTATCACGGTGACTGACCCTGCGACCTTGCAGGCGTACCTCGACCACTTGCCTGACTGACGCCAGCGACGGGGTGGGGCTCACTTTCGTCGTTCCGGGCGAGCGAGCCCCTGCCTTGCCCAGTTCCGGCAGTTACTCGGCTCTCGCCGGAATCATGATGTGGGCATAGTCGGTTCCCTTCCACATGACGTAAGGCCCGCCGTTATGTGGATCGGTTGACATGGAATCCAGGGTTTTCGGGTCGGGGACAATCACCATGAGATGTGGACCTTCCTTGACCCACTGGTTGTCCTCGGTTTCGCCCTCGGCATAGGGATCAATGTTGCTTGCCCCTTCATCACCGGCCAGCATGTATGCGATGCCGAGCGAGGAGGTGGTGAAAGGCTGCTTGTTCATCCAGGCGCCTGCCCACTCTTGCCAGGGACCGTCAAGACACATTGGAGCGGTGCCTTGCAGGGTTGGCGGAGTCGGGAAACAGACGTAATTACTGCTGCCTTCCTGAAGCACATTGTTTTCCCAGTCCATGACAGTGACCTTGTCCCGAAGCCCGGGAGGGGCTGCACTCAGGGCGTCATCGAGCAGTTGGCTGCTCTCCTCTGATAAAGCCTGGCCCGCTGGGATTGTCAGAACCAGAGCGGCCAACAGGGTCGTAGCTGTTTTCATGTGTCTGATCCTCAGTGTGTATTGAAACCGGATACTGCTTTAAGCAATTATGGGTGGTTATTGCTGGCGCATTGGACCAATGCATTCTTAACCGGGAAGTCAGAGCGCAGAACGATATAAGTGCGTTCTCTACAGGGCCGATTTCGGAGTGTGCTGCTGGTTCTGCTATTGTTGCTCGCGCCATCGCATCCTGAAAAAATTATCGACTGTGTGAGTACGCCGCCTTGTTGTCATTGAACTGGTCCCTGTTGTCGGTCTTCATCCCCACCTTTTTCGTGGTGTCCATTACCCCCGGTATGTGCATGACACTGGCGCTCTCCATGGGTATCACCATCGGTGTGCGCCGGGCGCTCTGGATGATGGCTGGCGAGCTGGTGGGCGTTGCGGTTGTGGCGTCGGCCGCTGCTGTCGGTGTCGCAACCTTCATGCTCAAGTACCCGACGGCGTTTGCGGTCTTCAAGTACGCCGGCGGCGCCTATCTGGTGTGGCTGGGCATTCAGATGTGGTTGTCCCGGGGGAAAATGGCCATGCCGGAGAGCGAGGACTTGGAAACCGTGCAGGCCTCCCGTGGCCAGCTCGCCATGCAGGGATTCGTTACCGCGATTGCCAATCCCAAGGGCTGGGCATTTTTTGTTGCCCTGTTACCCCCGTTTATCGACAGCCAGTTGCCGATGGCTCCCCAGTTGTCGGCGCTCATCCTGATTATCCTGTCGCTGGAGTTTTTGTGCCTGCAGCTGTACGCCCATGGTGGCCGCGGTTTGCGCAAGCTGCTGCGTCAGGGCGGTGGCGTGCGCACCGTTAACCGTGTCGCGGGCAGCCTGATGATGCTGGTGGGCGCCTGGCTGGCCCTCGGCTGAGGCCGTCGCCCCTCCCAACCCTTGATGGCTATACCAGGTTGCGTCGGATAACACGGTTCCAGTTCCTGGAGTAGATCCGGCGTTCGCCTTCGTAGGCATCCAGTTCCGCATCCAGATAAAAGTTTCTCTGGTCGCAGGTCAGCAACGTCCGGGTGACCGTTTTGATGCGCCAGTCGCCGCGCCGGTAGCTCCTCGTCGTCAGGGTTTCCCCTCTGGCCGAGCCAAAATCGTCGGCTTGATAGCTGTACCACTCGCTTACGCAGTGCTCGATCGTCAGATCGACATCCTCCAGGTAGTACCGACCGTTGTCATTGATGACTTCCAGTGTCGAGTTATCCCGGTCGAGTTCCCGGATGACCCGCCAGTCGTGATGCCCCTTCCTGAGTTGACGTTTTTTTCCGCTGGCGGTCATTTCGGCGTCCGGAAAGCAAATGCTCTCGCGCCTTGGGGGCCTGGCGGGCAAAGTCAGGCGGCAGCCCGCGGTATGTATTTTCAGCCGGGTTGATTCCGGAGGTGGCCACGCGAGAGGGAAGTAGGAGGTTGAAATGGCGACACGAATCCGGTTCCCGCGCGGGAATTTCTGGGCGATGCCGTTCAATTGCACGCGGACGGTGTAGTGTTCATCGGACTTCAGGGCGGACGGCTTGGCATGGCTGTTCCGATGCGTCAGGTTCAACAGGCCATAGCTTACCCTGGTCGACTTGTTGTCAGGGCGCACATCGGATAGACGCACAGCAACCATGGCGACAGGCTGTGATGACGAGAGTTCCAGATCCACCACTGGAGCGCCAAGGATTTCCAGCGGGTCTTCAAGCGGTTCGGTAGTGAAGATCAAGGCTCCCCCATCTTCTTCCCTCTGGTCATGGGGCAGGTCGGGCGTATTGCTGTAAGAGCACCATTTGCCGGCGAACAACCCGTTGCTCAGGGGCGATTGCAACGCCAGTTCGGCGTTGGGTGCTGTT
This sequence comes from Marinobacter albus, assembly GCF_030238305.1. Lineage (NCBI taxonomy): Bacteria > Pseudomonadati > Pseudomonadota > Gammaproteobacteria > Pseudomonadales > Marinobacteraceae > Marinobacter > Marinobacter albus. The sequence continues at coordinate 1,085,866 of NZ_JASSQD010000001.1, forward strand.
GCGGTGGCTTCGATCAGCCGGTAGGGCGCAAATTTGTAGGTGCGTTCCCGCGGGTCGGAGGGAGGCCAGGCGTCTTCGCTGATCCACCGCCCGTAGCGCTGATGGTAGGACGTTGAGGGGGACATGCTGTCCAGCATCCAGGCTCGCAGCATCGGTTCGTCCATGATGCCGGTTTCTTTGCCTTTCAGCCACGTGTCCCACCAGCGCAGGGATTCCTGCAGAAACCCGATCGCCGGTCCCGGTACCCCGATGTGCGGGTATTTGTGGCTCCAGGGGCCGATCAAGCCCATGCGCTTCCCGGGCAGGTTTTCCAACAGCCGGAACACAGCATTGGAGTACCCATCCGCCCAGCCACTGACCGCCATCACCGGTACTTCAATCCGCGAGAAATCCTCGCAAATGGACCCGTGGCGCCAGTAGTCGTCCCGATGCTGGTGATGCAGCCAGGTTTCGAGCCACAATCCGCTGTGTTCGAGCCGCTGGAACCACATCTCGCGCCAGCGGTCGCCCACGATTTCCGGGTCGGGGGGCAGGGAGTTGTAAGCAAACATAGTGGAGGCCCAGGACAGATTGTCACCGAGCAGGCAGCCACCCATGTAATGAACATCGTCGGCGTACCGGTCATCCGTTGAGCAGACGCTGATCACGGCCTTGAGCTGGGGAGGCTGCAGGGATGCGATTTGCAGGCCGTTGAAGCCGCCCCAGGAGATGCCAATCATGCCGATCCGGCCATTACACCAGGGTTGGCTGGCAAGCCACTCCATAATCGATACGCCGTCATCCAGTTCCTGTTGGAGATACTCATCCTTCAGTACGCCTTCAGAGTCACCGCTCCCCCGGATGTCGACCCGAATGCAGGCGTAGCCATGGCCGGCAAAGTAGGGGTGCATCTGGTCATCGCGCAGGCGTGAGCCATCCCTTTTCCGATAGGGGATGTATTCGAGAATTGCAGGCACCGGATTCGTACTCGCGCTCGCCGGCAACCACAATCGAGCAGCCAGTCGCACACCGTCGGGCATTGGGATCCACTCGTTTTCAATGTGCTGGACCGTTTCGGGGAGATCCTGGACGATGTTCATGGGTTGTACCCTCTTCCGGAGTGCAGGTCCTCAAGCTCTATGCCCGTTGCGTCGGTTACGTCACGGTATTTCTGCAACAGCTCCTTCTGGCTATCGGCTCCCATATAGATGATGGCAATCTCGTAGCTATAGCTGTCCTGATCTTTCAGATCAGACAGTGCCATTCCGGGTTTGATGTGCAGCTGTATGTCGGCATCGAGGAAGCGCTCTTGGAGTGCTGCTATCTGGTCTGCGGAGGGCACCTTTTTTACCCGGGCATTGCCATAGACACGCCACATGAATTTTGCAGCAACGCGAAATCTGCCCTTCCGGTGAGGGAAGTCAGGTTTTCTACCAAGGGCGGTTTCGACCATCACTTTGTGATGGGACGCGCCGTCCACCTTTAGAAAAAGGGGGCAATGAGACTTTGAGATCCGAGTATTTATTTCCAGCAACCAGATCCGGTCGCTGTTTTGATTCCAGTAGTACTCGATGTTGAAGGGGCCGTTATCGAAATCAATATGGCTGAGGAATTGTTCCGTGACGGAAATCATCCGATTCTGAACCCGGTGGGGGATGGAAGACGGATATTGGTACCGTGAGAAGCTTGAGTGGTGCTTACCCTCCCGAATGGAGTCCACGTTGCCATAGACGGTCATTTCGCCGGCATGGACGTATCCCTCAAGTGTGCACTGTCGCCCCTCGGATATCATGCTCTCGACGATGCAGTGATTGCCGTCAACGGGGGCAATGTCCTCTGGCAGGTTGGCGAATTGCAGGAGGTAGTTGAACGGTTGTGAGAATCGGGCGATGCCCCTGCGGGTCTGTGCAATGGCATGATCGAGGTCGGCATCGTTGTGAACGTTGAAGCCGAGGTAGGAAGAGGCTGCCTTGACCGGCTTGATCCAGAAAGGGTAGGGAATAGAGATCTGTTGGCGGTAATCCTCTGAAAACGGATCGACGACGCAGAAATCGGGAATATGGTCGGGTACAACACGGGCCTGCTCCAACCGGCTCCAGTACTTGTGTTCACATTTCAGGACCGACTCGAAACTGGGTGACGGCAGGCCAAAAGGGGCGCGCAGCAGAGGAAGCAGCGTGCTCACGGGGAAATCCCAATAGCCGACGATGGCGTCAACGGTGCCAGGAAAGGCGTTCAGGCGCGCCAAGGCTCCTTCATACAGTGCCTTTACCGGAAACTCATCGCCGCCCTTCACTTCACCGTAACTGAACAGAGAATGGAGTTCGTACTGGCCAGCAGTATCCAGCGCCCTGATCAGGGAAAGATTAAAGTCGTCCGAACCAAAAACGAAAATGTTCTTTCGTGAGGATTCCATGACATCGCCAACGGGTCGACGTGTGTTTATATGTCATAGACGCGGGGACGGTCAGGTGTCAATCGAAATTGGCAGGAACTCCGGCGATGGGCTCAGCGCGCCGCGTAGCGCTCATGAAGGATGCCGACCCGATGCACGTAGGCCTTGGTCTCGGCGTAGGGTGGAATGCCGTTGTAGCGGGATACGGCTCCCGGGCCCGCGTTGTAGGCGGCGGTGGCCAGCCGGATATCGCCATTGAATTGCTTCAGCATTTTCGCCAGGTAATTCACCCCGCCGCGGATGTTTTCGGCGGCGATCAGCGCGTTCTCGACCCCCAGTTCGCTCGCAGTGCCCGGCATCAACTGCATCAGCCCCTGTGCCCCCACCGGTGACAGCGCTTTTTCATTGAAGGCGGACTCGGCGTGGATAACCGCGCGCACCAGGGCAGGATCGACCCCGAACTCCCGCGCAGCGGTCTTGATTTCGTTGCTATAGGGCCGGGTGAACAGGGGGGTCTTGCGCCAGTCGACGTTGGAGTCCGGGTCACAGGCGTAGCAGTGGAAGCGGATGACCTCGAAGTCTGCTGAGGCGGGCCGGATACTGCTGTAGGCAACCACGCCGCTGTCATCCTTGTAGCGATAGACCGTATCGTTGCCGCTGGACGCCCGCGGCTGGGCCTCCCCGACGTTCGTGAACTCGACGGTACCGTCCGGATGCACGATGCGTTTGACGCCGTCTGCCTGTACCGGTGAGGCAGCAAGAATCAGGGTCGCAAGTGCGAGCATGACGAGGGGAAGGGCAGCGTTTGTCTGGCCTGATCTCATTCGGTGTCCGTGCAGTTCCGGTCGGTCGATGGTCAGAGATCGGTCTCCAATCCCTGCTGGCCCGATTATACGGCTTTAACCCGGCTATGGAACCGCACGAATTGTCTGAAAACTGTTACTTTTCGAGTACTGCCGGCCAGTTCTCATTGGCAAGTCGAATGAAGTTCTCGGTGTCTTTCAGCCAGCGATCCTGGATTTCCTGGTTGTAGTTCAGGTAGAGCCTGCCGTCCCGTACCGTCCAGTGTTCAGGATCCCCCTTGGCAAGGTAGCCCTGGCTGACCGCCCAGGCGCAGTAACCGCCATAGGCCGGGACGTACTCCTCGGGATTGGCGTCGAACCTGGCTTTGTTGTCGGCGCTGGCAAACCGCCAGGTCACACCCAGATACTCCGAGGTGAGACTGGACGAGCCTTTGACCGGTTTTCCCGGGTCAAAATAGCTCACCACGTCATAGCCGCCGGCCCCGGTGTTGGACAGCAGGCCCGTGTAAACCGGGTCTTCTGCAGCGACTGAATGCGCTGAGAAAACGATCAGAACGAGTGACAGTGCAACGGCTCGAAACATGGTGAAATCCTCCCGGGAGTCATTATAGACTTCAGACAGTTCCGGTCTGCGGTTGTTACAGCCAGCCCTGTCATTTTTTGGAGTTCCGATGCCCAAGCTTGATCCTGCCAAGAACCTCATCCTGATAGGTATGCCGGGCAGCGGCAAGAGTACCGTTGGCGTTCTGTTGGCCAAGCGCCTGGGCATGGGCTTTGTCGATACCGACCTGCTGATCCAGGAAAAGGCCGGGCGCACTCTTCAGGAAATCGTCGACCAGGATGGTTACCGGGCGCTTCGGCACATCGAGGAACAGGTGCTGCTGGACCTGAATGTGCAACACCAGATCATCAGCACAGGTGGCAGTGCGGTCTACAGTGCCAGGGCCATGCATCACCTCAGGGCGAATGGCACAGTGGTGTTTCTGGATATTCCCCTGGCTCTGGTTATCGAACGCATCGGTGACCACAGCGCCCGGGGCATTTCACGGCGGCCGGACCAGTCCCTTGACGAGCTGTTTGAAGAGCGTTATCAACTCTATTGCCAGTACGCTGACCTGACGGTGACCGGTGAGGGCCGGAATCAGGACGAGGTCTGTGAGGCGGTCGTTCGGGGGCTCTGTTCAGATTCGGTTCGGTAGAATTACCGATAGCAACCTCATTAGTCGCTGCGTAGGGTGCCCGGCCCATTCAATAACCGGCGAGTTTCATGTCCTCAAGTAGTGCAACGCTTCCCCTCAAAGATGCCTCCGGGCTTCAGCGGCTGGGCGATCCTGTCGTCCTGGTGCTTACCATTGGATTCATCCTCCTGTTCGTTGGCTGGTCCCTGAACGATGCCGAGGGCCTGGCCTCCGTGATCGGTGACGGCTTTACCTGGACCGCCAAATACCTTGGTTCGTTTTTCCAGCTGCTCCTGTTACTGACCTTTTTCATCGCCCTGGTTGTCGCGTTTAGCCGCGCCGGCGTTGCCCGGCTCGGCGGCTTGGCCCGGCCGGAAATCAGCACCTTCCGCTGGATGTCGATGATTCTTTGCACGCTGCTGGCCGGAGGCGGTGTCTTCTTCGCGGCCGGCGAGCCGGTGTACCATTTTGTGGTATCGCCGCCGGTCTCCAGCGCCGAGGCGGGAACGGCGGCAGCGGTGGCTCCGGCTATGGCGCAGTCGTTCATGCACTGGGGCTTTCTGGCCTGGGCCGTGCTCGGGTCACTGACGGCGCTGGTGCTCGCCCATGCCCACTATGTCCAGGGCAAGCCCCTGCAACCGCGCACACTGCTCTATCCGGTACTCGGTGAACGGCTGATGACGGGCTGGTTTGGCGGCCTGGTGGATGCCCTCTGCGTGATTGCTGTCGTGGCCGGGACCGTTGGCCCCATCGGCTTCCTGGCAACCCAGATGAGTTTTGGACTGCACGAGCTGTTCGGCATTGCGGATGATTTTTCCACACAACTCACCATCCTGGCGTTGCTGGCCGGGTTGTACATGGCATCGGCCGTGAGTGGCTTGCACCGCGGCATTCAGATGCTGAGTCGTTTCAACGTTATCCTGGCCCTGGGGATTGCAGCCGTGATTTTCGTGTTCGGTCCCACTCTGTTCCTGACCAATACCTATCTGTCCTCTGCTGGCGAATACCTGTCTTCGTTCTTCGCGATGTCGACGGTGACGGCAGAAACCGCGCCGGATTGGTGGATGAAGTGGTGGACAGTGTTCTTCTTTGCCTGGTTCATCGGCTATACGCCGCTCATGTCCATCTTTGTGGCACGGATCTCCCGTGGCCGCAGCATTCGGCAGACCATCCTGGCCGTTGCCGTCCTGGCGCCGATTGCCACGTCCATCTGGTTTACCCTGCTGGGCGGCTCCGGCATCTATAACCAGCTGGCCGGAACCTTTGACCTGACCGAAGCGCTCAACGGTTTCTCATTCGATGTCGCTACCCTGACCGTGGCAGAGGCTTTACCGGGGGGGACGTTCATGGCAGCCGCCATCCTCCTGCTGACCACCATTTTTGTGGCGACCACCGGGGATTCCATGAGCTATGCGATTGCCACCGTAGGCGCTGGCCATGATGAACCGCACTACCTGGTGAGGGCGTTCTGGGGTGGAGCCATGGCGATCATGGCAGCGATTCTTCTGTATATGGGCGCGGGCCAGATTGGCGTACTGCAGCAGTTTATCGTGCTGACGGCGATTCCCGTCTCGCTGATCATTTTGCCGTCGCTGTGGACCGGACCAAAAGCTGCCTACGCAATGGCCCGGGCACAGAGCATCCCGGTTTAAGGAGTTTGGCGGACGCGTTCGGGCGCCTAGGGTTCCGAGGCGATTTCCCTGAATGCCCCGACCAGCGTGTCCGGCTCCTGGGCACCGGAAATCATGTATTTCTGATTGACGATGTAGGCCGGCACGGCGGACACGCCGGCCTGTTGGTATCGAGCCTCGTCTTCGCGCACGGTTGTTGCGTAGCGATCCGAGGCCAGGACCGCCCGGGCTTCATCCCCGTCCAGACCAATGCTTTCCGCACACTTAACGAGTACCTCCGGGCTGGCAATATTCTCGGCATGGCCAAAGTAGGCCTCGAAGCAGGCCATTTTCATTTCGGTTTGCCGGCCCTGTTCACCGGCCCATTTGACCAGGCGGTGGGCATCAAAGGTGTTGCGGGTATGCCGTTCCTGAAGCTTGCTGAAGTTGAGCCCCAGCCCGCTGGCGATTTCCATCATGTGGGCCTGATTGGCCTGCATTTCCTCGGGGCTGCGGCCGTACTTCCGGCTCAGGGCCTGAAGGATGGGTTCACCGTCCCCGGCGGGGTCCGGGTTCAGCTCGAATGCGTGCCACTCGATACTGAACGTCATTTCATCTTTCAGTTCCGCCATGGCCTTTTCCAGGCGGGCATATCCGATCGCACACCAGGGGCAGGCGATGTCGGAAACGATGTCGATGCGAACAGTTGTCATGAGAGCTCCCGGTTTGGTGTCGTCTGGTCAGGTTACCGGAAAGCGGACCGCTGTGTCGTGGTCAGGATTCCTGGGGCAGCGGCTCTGGAGTCAGGCGTTTTCCGGACCAGTTTTCCATCAGCTTGCAGGTGACCAGGTCCCCGGTAACGTTGATGGCAGTACGACACATATCGAGAATCCGATCGACCCCCATGATCAGCGCGATGCCGCTGGGTGGTACACCGACGGTCTGCAGCACCATGGCCAGGATGACGATACCCACGCCCGGAGTTGCTGGCGAACCAATGGAGGCGCCCACGGCCATGGCAACCACCAGCGCCATACTGCCCATGCCGAGGTCGACGCCATAGACCTGGGCCAGGAACACCGTCGCAACGGCCTGGTAAAGCGCCGTACCATTCATGTTGATGGTAGCCCCGAGCGGGATGACGAACTGGGAGACCGAGGGCCGCACCCCGAGCTTGTCCTCCGCGGTCCGGATGGATAACGGCATAACGGCGGCGGAGCTGGACGTGGAGAACGCCAGCAGCAGAACGTCCCGGCTGTCTTTCAGAAAACGAAACGGCGGCTGGCCGGCCACCAGTTTCAGGATCAGCATGTAGACGCCGAGCATCAGGAGCAGGCCCATCAGTACGGTGGCAACGTAGGACGCCATGCCCAGCATGGCATTGAAACCAATGGTGGTGGTCAGTTGCGCCATCAGGCCAAAGACCGCAAATGGGGCGAGCCTCATGGCCCAGCCCACCACGGTCATGCAGATCTGTTGCAGCGAATCCAGCAGTTCGAGCATCGGGCGCGATTTCCGGGGTTCCATACTGACCAGCGCGATGCCGACAATAATCGAGAAGATAACCACTTGAAGCATCTGACCTTCGACCATGGCGTCGAGCGGGTTGCCCGGCAACAGGCCGATCAGGGTCGCGGGCAGTTCGTCGACGCCGGGCATGTCCGCCGCAGTAACGTCGTTTGTTGCCGGTGCCGGCGTGGCCAGTCCCTTCAACATGCTGCCGGGGTTCATCAGGTTGCCAATCCAGAGGCCAATGGCGGCGGCGATGGCGGTGGTGATGACAAAGAAACCGGTGACTCGCAGCCCCAGTTTACGCAGCTGATCAAGATTCTCGCTGGCGGCCAGGCCTCGTACAACGGAGGCGATGACCAGGGGAATGACAATCATCTGGATGGTGGCCAGGAACAACTGTCCGGGGAAAGCCAGCCAGTTCCCGATCAAAGTACCGGTATTGGGTTCCACCAGACCCACTGACGGCCCCAGTATGGTGCCCACGATAAGCCCCAGGAACATGCCGACCAGAACTTTCAGCCAAAGCCGCCCCTGAACCAGTGCGGAGAGGTAGCTGCTCAGATTGCGTAGCTGTCGCGGATAGTAGGTGTTGTTGGCCATGGCGGGGAGTCGTCCGTGTGTCTGTACGTTGCCTTCCGGAAGCTTAGTGCATTACACAACAGCGCGGGCGGTGTGGCCCTGAGCTGGGTCAACTCTGAACCAGAAGCCGGTCAACCGTTGCCGGACGAACGGAGTCGATCTCCGGGGCTGTCAGCGGCCGATAGTCCCCGGGCGCCAGGGCGGCGTCCAGTTCGATGGCTCCCATTTGTTCCCGATGCAGCGAGGTAATGCGGTTGCCGACAGCATGAAACATTCGCTTCACCTGGTGGTAGCGGCCCTCGTAAATCGTTACTCGCGCTGCCTGCGGCCCGAGCAGTTCCAGCGTGGCCGGGGACGTCCTCAGCTGTTCGAACTCAAACCAGATGCCTTCGGCAAAGCATTGTGCAGTCTCTTGGCTGATAGGGTCGGCGGTCTCGACCCGATACACCTTCGGCAGTTTGATTTTCGGCTCCGTCAGCTGACGCGACCAGGTGCCGTCGTTGGTGAGAATCAGCAAGCCGGTACTGGCTCGGTCCAGCCGCCCGGCGATGTGCAGTTCCTGGCGCAGGGATGGGGCAATGAGATCCAGCACCGTCGTGTGAACGTCATCCACGGTGGCGCTGAGGTAGCCCGCGGGTTTGTGAAGCATCAGGTGGTGGGCAGTGTCGCCGGGCTGGATGATTGCCTCGTCGACTCTGACCGTGGAAAAACGATCCACATCCCTGGCCGGAACCCGGCAGGGTGTCCCGTTTACAGTCACCCGGCCCGCTGCGATCAGCGCGTTGGCTCGCTTGCGGCTGACCCCGTCCCGGTTGCTGAGAATTCTGGAAAGCTTCATGGTGTTAATCGACTATGCTGTGAGGAAGTCACGACAATAATACGAGGAATTGCCATGCCATTCTCTGCTGATCACCTTGCCGAACTCAATCTTCTGGCCCAGTTTCCGTCGAGCTCCACCCAGGAGGGGATCAAGGTGCATGCCCATTCTGCGTCTGCGGAAACCGTCAGGGCAGCGGAGAATCTGTTTGCCCGGGGCCTGATCAGCCAGAAGGATGGTGGTTACCTGACGCCGTTGGGGGCCGAGGCCGTCGAGCTCACCCAGAAACTCCACGCCATTTTCAGCAACCAGTGACGGTAAGGCGTTGCCGATGAAGTCGGCTTTGAGCGCCAGTCTGCTCGCGCGTTAGGGTGTTGCCATGGGCAACTGGAAAAAGTCTCCGATTCTGTGGATGGCGGGCAGCGTTGCCGGAGTCGGCGCGATAGTCGGACTCCTGTACGCATTCGGCGTTCACCATCAGGTGCTTGAGCTGCTGCGCTGGGTCGATAGTCAGGGTATGTGGGCGGCGGCGATGTTCATCGGCATCATGGCACTGGCCATGGTGCTCCTGCTGCCCGGGGTCTTGCTGACTACTGGCGCGGGATTTGTGTTTGGCGTGGTCCAGGGCACCACCTACGTGGTAGTAGGGACAACCCTGGGATCAGCCATCGCGTTTCTAATTGCCCGTCATTTTCTGGGCGAACACGCCCATGTCTATATCCGGAGCAGGGCCCGGCTGTCAGTGGTCAGTAGTGAGATGGCTCCCCACGGCTGGAAAATCGTGTTGCTCACGCGACTGATCCCGTTCTTTCCGGGCAAGCTCTCCAATTTCCTGTTTGGTCTGACCAACTTTTCGTTCGGTGGCTTTATCGTGGGGACGTTCTTTGGCGTGATTCCGTTTTCCCTGCATAACGTTTACCTGGGCTCGCTGGCGGCGGATCTGTCAACGCTCGGTGCTCGCGAAAGCGCCCGCACGCCGTTGGAATGGACCATCTACGGGGCCGGTTTTGCCGGTACCGTGCTGGCGGTGGTGTTTCTCAATCGGCTGGCCCGCCGGGCACTGGCCCGTTACCGGATAGAGACGGAAACCACGGAGGAGGACTACACTCCATGAGCTGGATGAAATGGTTGCCCTGGCGTTATCTGGTCAAGCATATGGCCCATCGGCATGGTTTTCTCGACCCGATCGCTCTGCTGGGCAAACTGCATGGCTTTGCCCAGCCGTCGGAAGTGGGCGAGCCTATCGAGCTGCTGCGGGCCGGGGTGGTGTTCCATGCCCGAGGCCTGATCAACAGCCGGGTGATCCAGCACAATCTGGATTGGGTCTGGCCCTATTGGGTGGAGCGCCAGTTTGACCCCACAGACGCTGCCTTCATCCCCCGGGCTTTCTCGATTACCCACATCAACCTGAGTAACCGCAACTGGACTGCCGTGGGCCAGCCGGATGTGGAAGCCTTGCCGGTTGTGGATCCACGGGGGCTGTTGACCCCGTTGTACGATGGCTGGTCCCTGGATGGCTGGCTCCTGGCGGACGACGGCCGTTGCCTGCTGCCATCTCGTTGCCGGGTAAGCCGGCAGTGGCAGGAACTCGGGAGCAATCCCTGCGTGGTCACTGAATCGGAGATGGAGGGGCTGAAGCTGATCAGCCGCGCGCGGGTCGTGATTGAGCATGGCCGACCGGTATGCCAGCTTGAATTGGAGGGGCACTCTGACGTTTCCGGTTCATTGGTGTTATCGCTGCGCCCCGCCAATCCGGAAGGGGTCGCCTTCATTCACCGGGTGAACCTGTCGGCCCAACGCGACGCCTGGCGGGTGGAGGGCAAACAGCCGGTGTTCTTCAGTGAGCCGGCTCGCAGCCACCACGTCTCTGACTACCGGCAGGGGGATGTTCATATCCATCTGGCGGACAAGGAAGATCAGACCGAAGGCGTATGTGACGTGGGTATGGTTACCGCGGCAGCGCTGTTTCCGGTACAGGCTGGGAAAGCTGCCAAGCTGACGGTTACCGTGCCCCTGGCAGATGAACCGGTGGCTGGTCTGCGCCCGGAAGCCTGGGACGAAACACTGGAGGGCCACGCCCGGCTGGAGTGCCCGGATGAAACCTGGCAGTTTCTGTACGAGGCCGCAATCCGGTCGCTGGTGCTCCATTCGCCTGAAGACGTCTACCCCGGTCCCTATACCTACAAGCGATTCTGGTTCCGGGACGCCGCGTTTATTATCCATGCGCTGCTGTGTGCCGGAATGACCGAGCGTGCCGAGCGCGCCCTGAACCAGTTCCCGGACCGCCAGCTGAAGAACGGGTATTTCCGGTCCCAGGAGGGCGAGTGGGATGCCAACGGCGAAGTGCTGTGGATTTTGCAGCGCTTTTTCGCGATGACGGGGCGGAAAATGCCCATCGACTGGTTTGAACCGGTCAGCAAGGGCGCTCACTGGATCCAGAAGAAACGCGTGAGCGGTACCCTGGACAAGCCCCATGCCGGGCTGTTGCCGGCAGGGTTCAGTGCCGAACATTTGGGCCCCAACGATTACTATTACTGGGATGATTTCTGGGGTATCGCCGGTTTGAGAGCAGCCTCCGAACTGCTGGCCTCGGACGATCCGGACACCAGTGACATGTTTGCGGCCGGGGCCCGGGAATTCACCCAGACCGTGGACCGCAGCCTCGCCGGCTGTGAACGCCGGCTCAAACGCCCTGGCATGCCAGCGTCCCCCTATCGACGGATGGATGCCGGAGCTATCGGGTCCCTGGCAATGGGGTATCCGACCCAGCTCTGCCAGCCGGATGATCGCCGGTTGCTCGATTGTGTCGAATTCCTGCTGGAGAACTGTTTTGTGAAGGGGGCGTTCTACCAGGATATGATCCACTCCGGACTGAACGCATACCTCACCCTGCATGTGGCCCAGGTACTGCTTCGGGCCGGCGATGCCCGTTATCTTGACCTGATGGACTCCGTGGCGGGCCTCGCCTCGCCAACGGGTCAGTGGCCGGAGGCTATCCATCCCGGCACCGGGGGTGGATGCATGGGCGACGGTCACCACGTCTGGGCCTCGGCCGAGTGGGTGCTGATGGTTCGGAACTGTTTCGTACGGGAGGAGGGTGACCGGCTGATTCTCTGCGCCGGGGTGCCTGAGCGCTGGCTGGACCAGGACCGGCCCATCCGTTTCGGGCCCGCGCCCACCAGTTTCGGACCCATCTCCATAGCCATTCAGCCGCGTCAGGGGGCCGCGCCGGATGTTACCTGGAGCGGCCATTGGCATGCGGAAGAACCAACCGTTGAGGTGCACCTGCCCGGTAGGGAAACCCGATGATCTGTACTGGTTATTCACCCGGTTTTCTGTATCTGTTTTGTTTGCCAGCTAACTACTATAGTGGCCGTACTGGAAGCCATCACTGATTTCGGTTGCAACGCATGCGTTCATTCTTCTATTCGTTTTTTGTTCCCGCCCTGTTTGTCTGGCTCTGGAGCACCGGTTTTATTGGCGCCAAATACGGTTTGCCCTTTGCGGAGCCGTTTACGCTCCTGTTGATCCGTATGCTGTTGACGCTGGTTTTGCTGCTCGGGCTGGCCTGGCTGATGAAGACTCGCTGGCCGGGCTGGCGCGGCGCCGGCCACCTGGCCGTCACCGGCATCCTGGTTCACGGCTGTTACCTGGGCGGCGTTTACTATGCCATTGAGGGTGGGATGGCATCGGGTATTGTGTCGCTGATTGTTGGCCTTCAGCCGCTGGTCACCGCGGCGGCGGCGGTCGTGTTCCTGAAAGAGACCGTGAGTCGTCGCCAATGGCTGGGCCTGGCGCTGGGGCTGGTTGGCGTGACCCTGGTGCTGGTGGAAAAGTTCGGCGGCACCGGATCCAGTGTCGGGTTTTCGCCTTGGGCCCTGCTGTGGGCAGTCTTCGCGCTGGCGGGGATCTCCATGGGCACGGTGTACCAGAAACGCCACGGCACCGGAGCGGATCTGGTTGCCGGTACCCTGATCCAGTACGGCGCTGCCGCCACCTTCTTTGCCATCGGTGCCTTCGCCCTGGAGTCCAGGGAGGTTGAGTGGAGCCTGCAACTGCAGCTGTCCATGGCCTGGCTGGTCCTCGGTGTGTCCATCGGTGCAATCCTGCTGCTGATGTGGCTCATTCGCCAGGGCGCTGCCTCCCAGGTGGCGAGCCTGTTCTACCTGGTGCCCCCGGTTACGGCACTGGAAGCCTACCTGCTGTTCGATGAGCGCCTCGGGGGCCTGGCCATGATTGGCGGCCTGGTGGCCATTACCGGGGTGGCCTTGGTCGTTACCCAGAAGAAGTCCGCATGAACGAGACCACCCGGGGCGTCTGTTATGGACTGTCTGCCTACACCATCTGGGGCTGTTTCCCGCTGTTCTTCGCGCTTTTCGAAGGGGTGCCGGCGTTCGAAATCCTGGTTCACCGGATTATCTGGTCCTGCGTCTTTCTGGCTTCGGTGATCACGGGGCTGCGTCGTTGGCCAGCCGTGCGGGCAGCGCTCGGGAATCCCAGGCAGTTATGGCGGGTGCTGGGCTGTGCCCTGCTGATCGCGGCGAACTGGGGTATATACATCTATTCCGTGGAGACCCGGCACGTACTGCAGGCAAGTCTTGGCTATTTCCTGACGCCGCTGGTGAACGTCGCCCTGGGCATGCTGGTGCTTCGCGAGCGGATGGGGCCGTGGCAAATGGCGGCAGTGATGCTGGCCGGCATCGGTATTCTGATCCAATTGGTCATGCTCGGCGAGTTGCCCTGGATTACCCTGGCGCTGGCGATCAGTTTCGGCACCTACGGTTTGCTGCGCAAGCAGGTCGTGCTGGACGGGCTGTCGGGTCTGTTTGTGGAAACTCTGTTGCTGTTGCCCGTCGGGTTGATGACCTTCGGCTGGCTTCGCCATGCGGAGCTGTCCCACTTCGGCGACAGCGTTTCTATCGGCGCACTGCTGATGGCGAGCGGAATCGTCACCGCCATTCCGCTGCTGTTGTTCGCGGGCGCGGCGCGCCGCCTTCGCCTGGCTACGGTAGGGTTTCTGATGTACATCAACCCGACCCTGCAGTTCTTCATCGCGCTGCTGGTCTTCGGGGAACCCCTGAGTCAGGTCCAGCTGGTCAGTTTCGTGGTGATCTGGGGCGCCCTGGCCCTGTACACCTGGTCGTCCTGGCACTACCGGCCACGGGTGCCGGCAGGACAGAACTGACGTGCCCGGCCAGATCAGGCCATGGTGGCCAGCAGGTCGTTGATCGCCCGGGCGAAGGGCACTGGGGAATCTTCCTGAAGGAAGTGGCCGCCCTTGAGGGTGACGTGGGGCTGGTTTTTGGCGCCCGGAATCCGCTCCTGCAGGTACCGGTCGCCACCCCGGGTAATCGGATCGCCATTACTGAAGGTGGTGAGGAATGGCTTTTCCCATTGTTCCAGTACCTTCCAGGCGGATCGATTGGCGTCTGTGGCCGGGTCGTCCGGGGTCATGGGCACCAGCCTGGGAAAGGCCCGGGCACCTGCCTTGTACTTTTTGCCGGGAAACGGAGCGTCGTAGGCGCGCATCTCCTCCGGCCCCAGTTTGCGGAACGAGCCGGTCCTGATGATACGGGCAATGGGGAACCACGGGCTGTACAGGGCAAAATTCTTCCAGATCTTGAACGCCGGTGGCGCTTTCTGATCGCCGGTCGGCAGCATGCCGTTGCCCACTACAATGGCCCGGAACCGGTCCGGGTTCTCGGCTGCAAGGCGCAGGCCCAGTAACGATCCCCAGTCCTGGCACACCAGGGTGATGTCAGTCAGTTTGAGCTGGTCAATGAACGACTGCATCCAGTCCATATGCTGCTGGTAACTGTAATCATCAATCGACGTGGGTTTGTCGGATTTGCCAAAGCCGATCAGGTCCGGCGCAATGACCCGATGGCCCGCCGCCGCACAGACCGGAATCATGTGCCGGTAGAGGTAGGACCAGGAGGGCTCACCGTGCAGCATCAGTATCGGCCTGGCCTCCGCGGGTCCCTCGTCGACATAATGCATTCGCAGGTTATCAAGCTGGACGTAGTGGGGCTCGAAGGGGTAATCCAGCAGGCGTTCAAATCGCTTATCGGGGGTTCTGACGAAATCCATGGCGGAGGCCTTGTTATCCTTTTTTGTTCGTCTGGCTGAGGCCGGTCGGCTTCAGAGTTCTGTGGCGAAGAGTGTGCCCAGTCCCTGCTGGGGCGTCAATTTGCCACACAGACGCAGCCCTTCCCAGAAGCTGACCTGGTTGGCGGTGAGTACCGGTTTGCCGGCCGCGGTTTCCAGCTCCTCCAACCAGCTTGCCGAGTGCAGTGCGGTGTCCGGGATCAGCACGGCATCGGCATCCGGGTGATTGTTCTCGCTGGCGAACCGCAGCACGGCGTCCCTGCCCAGCAGGCCGGCTTCGGCGGCGGTGGCAATACCGTGGCTAGCCAGTCTCACCACCTCAATGTCGAAGTGTTCCAGAAAGCTCTGGAACAGGGCGGCCACGTCGTCCGGATAGGTGGCCGCGATGGCTACCTTCCGGGCATCGATCGCAGTGACTGCCCGGGCGAACGCCATGGCGGTGGTGGACGCTGGAACCTGCAAGGCTTTCTCCAGGGTATCGATCTGCTCCCGGATGCCATCGAGCCCCCGGACAAAACTGGCGCTGGTGGAGGTCCATAGAACCGCTTCAATGCCCGAGTCGCGAAGCCGGGCCGCACCCTCGATCAGTCTCGGGGGGCTCCCCATCTCGGTCAGCGCCTCCACCGTGTGAGCGTCTGCAGTAAAGTTCGTGTGGATGACCCGGATGTCTGCGGCCGGGTGCACCATCCTGGCCAGGCGCGGATAATCATCCTCGGCAGCGTGGCCGGGATACAGGAAACCGATATGGGCGACATAACCATTGTTCTCCATACATCAACCATAGTCGTGAGGCGGATTCGGGGCCAATGGGTTATCGTTTGTCTGAATACGGTGCTGTGTGCGATGCGCGATCGAACGGGCAGATACAGGAACGATCTGAAATGACCCATTGGCTGGTGGCAAACCGGAAAGCCGGTTCGGGCGAACGGGGGCGAGAATTCTGGCGTGACGCACTGGCGTCAGCCGGTATCCCGGATCCGGAATGCTGTGACTTCGGCGACGATGATTGGGCCGACAGAGTGAAAGCCGGGGATGTGGTTATGGTAGCCGGCGGTGATGGCTCAGTGAATCGCGGAGCGCAGTTGTGCGTGGAAAAAGAGGCCACCCTGGCGGTTCTGCCGTCGGGCACCGCTAATGACTTCGCCCGTAATCTGGGACTGCCCGAAGAGCCCGCCGAGCTGTGTGCCCTCATTGCCAGCGGTACCCGACAGTGGGTGGATGTTGCGGAATTCGGCCAATCGCTGTTTCTCAATGTCGCCCATATTGGCCTCGGAACCTTGCCCGTGCGGGAGTCGGAAGGTACGGAAAAAAAACTGTTCGGTCGCTTCAGTTACGGCCTGGGGTTGTTACGGCGGATCAACGCCAAACGAGGTTTCCGGGCGGAAATTCGCTGTGACAAGGCTTTTGTCAAAGGGCGGTGGCTGTCCATTGCCGTGGCCAGCGGCGCCTTTTTCGGTGGCGGGAACGAGATTCCCGAGGCGTCCGCCAATGACGGTCAGCTGGATGTCATCGCAGTAAAACCACGGCACCTGTTCCAACTGCTGCTCACCTTTCTGATGGTCCGGCTACACCGGCGCTCCCCCCAGCGGACCAGCACTATTGTCCACCTGAAGGGCATACGCTGTTCGGTACGGACCGGGAAGCCGAAAACGGTCACCGCGGATGGCGACGTCGTAGGAAAAACGCCACTTGATGTGGTGTGTCGGCCGCACGTACTGTCGGTGATCGGCCCCACGGTAGTCAGTACCGGCGAGCCGCCTTCCAGCGGTCGCGACCGACACTGAAGGATCTTTTCAAGGTATTGATTTCGATTCGTTTCCTTTCCGGATACGTTTTGTCACTGACTTTTTTTCGTGGACGCGCAATCATGGGCGTTATTGGCAGAATCGCTCAAGTCGACTGGCCGGAACGTACAGTATGTAGCTTTTGCAATGATGGCGTCTGGCTCGGTCAGGTAACCTGCCGGTGAATGGTCCCTCTTCATCAACCCTATCTTTGATCAAGGACACGAAATGCCCAGTGAATCAACAGCGGTCGTAACCACCCTATTCAAGGCCGCCAAATCCGGTGTTCTGGCTCTCACACTCGCAGCCTTCGCTACTGCTTCGGTTGCCGCCGAAAGGCTCTACATTTTTACCGAGAACTACCCGCCCTACAACGCGTCGGTATCCGGTAAGAGCTTTGCCCATGACGAGGATGACATCACCGGTATCTGCAGCGATATGGTTAAGGCCATGCTGGCCCGGGTGGACTATGACTACGTGATGAAGATGCGGGCCTGGAGCTACGCCTATGACTGGGTCCAGGGCCGCGAGAACCATGGGCTGTTCTGCACGGCCCGAACCGAGGAGCGTGAAGACCTGTTCCAGTGGGTCGGGCCATTGGCCTCGATAAAGTGGACGCTGTTTGCCGCCCCGGATTCGGACATCACCCTGGATAGCCTGGAGGACGCCAGGGAGCTTCAGATTGCCGGTTACAAAGGCGATGTCATGTCGGAGTACCTGGTGGGTCAGGGATTCAATGTGGCCATGGGTATGTCGGGTGACGTGAACACCCGGCGACTGATGCTGGGGCAGGCAGATCTATGGGTAACGGACGGTTTGGTCGGGCCACTGGTCGCCGAGCAGGAGCATGGGATTACCGGGCTGAAACCGGTTCTGGTTTTCCGTGAGACACCCATGTATCTGGCCTTCAGCAAGAACACCGATCCCGCCATTGTCGCCGACCTGCAGCAGGCTCTGGATGCCGCCCGCGCGGCCGGCGAGCTTGACGCCATCGCGGCGCGTTACGAGTAGGGGCTGTTCTCGGGGCCCGCGCTGCCAGGGCGGGCTGAAACCGGGCGGCGGAGCCTGCGTGCCAGTTCGACAAACGGGGTGACAATCAGGCTGTACAGGGTCAGGTAGCGTTCCTGGTCCAGCGCCCCGGTTCCGAAGCGAATGGGTTCGGGGTTGTTTGTGGTGGTGTACAGGGTGCCGAACATCCAGTCCCAGAGTGAGAGGTTGGTCCCGAAGTTCTTGTTGAAGTGCCGTGGGGCATCACTGTGGTGAATCTGGTGCTGGGCGGGACTGTTGAGTATGTGTTCGAGATTCGGGCCGAACGACAGCCAGACATGACTGTGCCGGAGGTTGGCGGCAAGGGCATTGAAAACGAACACCAGGTAGGTCACGCCGAACAGGGTATACCGATTGATTTCACCGCCGCACAGGTACCAGAAAATCCCCGCGTAAAGCCCGATGCAGAGGGCTGTTGCCAGGCGCTCCACTATTTTTTCAACGAAATGTATCCGGCTGGCCGTCACCGGCACCAGCACCGGTGCCGAGTGATGCACCTTATGGAATTCCCAGAGCCAGCGTGAATGGAACGCCCGGTGTACCCAGTAATGCTTGAAGTCCTGAACCAGGAATACGCCGAGGCCATACAGCAATGACAGGGCGAGATTGTTGCCCATCTCGGGCCTGGCTCCCCACAGGTTGTTGAAAAAGGCAATGTAGTCGCCGGAGGTCAGGATCAGGGGATCCACCAGGGCCACTGCCGGCAGGACCAGGGCAACTTTGAGGATGGCGCGAACCAGATAGTACTGGTAATCGAGCAGGGCCGAGCGATGCAAGTTCACGCTGCGACCGCCGATAAACTGCCAGAAAGAGGGTGCATCGGTCTGTCCGCGGTGTTTTCTGAAGCGGAACAGACCGTAGGCTACCGCGTAGGAAACGCACAGAAAGAACACGCCAAAGCGTCCGTTCAGGTCAAATATCCCGGTAAATCGATCGAAAACCGGATCGAGAACGACACGGTTCAATTCAGAAAAGAGAAAATCCAGCTGCTCCAACGCGCCACCACCCACGACTGCCAATGGCGGCGAAGTTTATGGAATACCCGCAGGAAACGCAATGATAGTAATTCTCAGTCAGTGTGTGCCGCGAGCTGGGGCCGGGCACGCGCGGGCGTTACGTAGCTGAAACGGCGGCGGTATTCCTCCATGGTGCAGCCGACATTCCGTTTGAACAGGCGCCGGAACGAGCTGGCATCTTCGTAGCCGACATCCCAGATAATCTGGGCGGTCTGGCGCCGGGTCGATTCCAGGCCATGTTTGGCGGCTTCAATCCGCAGGTGTTGCAGGTAATTCAATGGTGTTTCGCCCGTGGCATCCTTGAACCGGCGCTTGAACGTTCTCGGCCCCAGTCTGGCCCGTTCGGCCAGGTCGTCGATGGCGATTGGGTCGGCGTAGTGCTGCTCCAGCCAACTCTGGATGTCTCCAATTACCTCGTCTTGGTGGGCCCTGCTGCTATAAAAGTTCATGTAGGGCGTCTGCTCGGCCCGGCGTGCGTCCAGGATCAGTAATTTGCTGCAGGCCACTGCGAGCGCGGGGGAACCCAGCCTCTCGACCAGGTAGAGGCACAGGTCAATGAACGAGGTTGCGCCACCGGCACAGATGATCTGGCCGTTATCGATCAGCAATTGCTCCGCTTCCAGCCTGATGCCCGGGTAGCGCCGGCGAAAGGCCGGAGCCGCGCGCCAGTGGGTTGTGGCGACGTGTTGTTCCAGCAACCCGGCCTCGGCAAGCACGAAACTGCCAGTGCAGACGCTGGCGACAATCGCTCCCCGGTCCACGGCCGAGCGCAACCAGGGATGAAGTGGGCGGGACTGGTCGAGCGCCGCACTGATGTGACGGTCACCGATCACGGCCTCCATCGCCGACCCAACGATGATGACATCGGGCTGGAAATCCTCCCAGCGCACCGTTGGTGCAATCGGAATCCTGCTGAAGGAGTGGACCGGCTCATTATCGATGGTCACGATCTGGCAATCGAACAACGGCTCGTTCCGGGCTGTGCCCCGGTCGCAGTAGTTGGCGGTGGCGAAAAAGTCCATGACACCGACAATGCCACTGCCGTGGCAGAAGGGCAGGGCGACAATGGCGATCTTGTTCATGGTGGGGTGTCCTTTTTCGCATCTACAGTGTCAAATATGACACTCACGGGCCGGTCTGGCAAGTCGTAATCTGAAACGGTCAATCAGGTTGGCCACCCGGCCAACAGCGAAGGAGGGATTGTCATGACTGCCCAATTCACAACCAACACAGACGCCGCAAAACGGCTTCCCGAGGCTCCACTGGCTCATCGCAACGGACGGGTGGCTGCCGTGGGAACGGCCCTGCAATGGCTGCATCGGGTCGCTCCCCGCACAGCCGGGAATATTGTCGAGAACCTGTTCTTTTCGCCCCAGCGGCTGCCACTGCCAATTCGCTATGAATACCTGCTCGACGAGGCGAGCAGTTACACGCAGCTCCAGTACGGTGCCCACACCATCCCGGTATTCAGCTGGGGGCATGGTCCGGTGGTCATGATGGTGCACGGCTGGTCCGGCGGCGGCATCCAGTTCGGAGCGTTTGTAAAGCCTCTGGTCAAGGCCGGTTTTCGGGTTGTGGTGTTTGATGCGCCCGCCCATGGCCGGGCCCAGGGGAGCCAGACCAACCTATACGAGATGGCGGATGTGGTGTTCAAGGTCGCCGCCAGCGTGGGACCGGTCGAGGCCATCATTGCCCATTCCATTGGTTCGCTTGCGGCCGCGCGGGCCGTGGTGGATGGGGTTCGGGCCAAGCATCTGATCATGCTGGCTCCGCCGCGGGATCTGGCTTCCGTGGTTGCCGGCTTCGGGGCCACACTCGGGCTTTCAGAAGCTCTGGTTTCCGAGCAGCGCCGGCGGATGGAGCAGCGATTCGGCCCGGATGTCTGGCGCCAGTTTTCGTTCGATGATCTGGCACCGGAGCTGGCCCCCCGGGGGCTGGTGGTGATCGATCGCGATGATCAATCTGTTCCGGCCAGTCACAGTGATCGGGTCCACCTGAAATGGCCCGGCTCGGAAAAATTGCAGACAGAAGGCCTGGGGCATTACAAATTGCTGTGGCACCCGAGTGTGGTGGAAAGGATATACCAGCGGCTCGCGACCGCGGGCTAGAACCAGAGCCCGATCTCAGGATCGGGCTCTCTTCGTTCAATCGCCAGGCCGCGTGCTTCCAATAACTGCACCAGGGTCTCGGTGTCCTCAATGTTCAGGAAGGTGCCGAGCGTCACACTGATGTCCCGGTGGATCAATTCCAGTTTGGGTGGCGTGAAGGGATGTGGCGGAGCACTCAGGCGCAGACGCGCATAGCGCCTGGGCAAGGTCCATTCCGCCAGTTTCCGCGTCCGTCCTTTCTCCAGATGGATGTCGGCGTCATTGACGGTCAGAACTTCCCGGCGCTGGCAGGCCCGTGAGGTGAGGTAGAAACCCGCCGCTAGGGCAGCCAGTTCCAGTCCGGCGAAAGGAATGATGACCCAGGCGCCAGCGACCGCCATGCCAGCGGCAATCACTGCAGAAACAGTCAGCAGGCCCAGCCAGATCCTGACATTGCCACGCCAGCTCAGGGAGTGATTGGGGGTCAGCAGAAGCCGGAAGCCCTCCGGATGCGTGAGATGCTCCACCATAGTCCGATGCCTTTCGAGTCAGGCCTTTTCGGTATACGACGTGTTGCAGCGCTCCGATGATGGGGTAGCCTGAAAGATTGGTAATTCAAACAGGATTCAAACCACGACATACTGAGCGCCCTTAATTGATGATAGTCAAAACTGTCTGGTGACGAACCTGTGGCACGACAATCCCTGATCAGAAAATCCCTGAACGCACTGGCGTGGACGTTGGTGGGTGCCCTGGTGCTGGTGTTCGCCGTGATCACCCTGTTCCGGTTCGTGGATCCGCCGACCTCAAGCTTCATGCTGGGCTATCGGGTGTCGGCTCCGGGGCAGTCATTGCATCAGGAGTGGGTCGATTTGGAGGCGATTTCTCCCTGGATGCCGCTGGCCGTTGTGGCCAGTGAAGATCAGCGTTTTCCTCATCATTGGGGCGTGGATTTTAATGCCATCCGCAAGGCCCTGGCGGAATACAACGCGGGTGAAGGCCTGCGAGGTGCCAGCACCATCACTCAACAGACGGCGAAGAACCTGTTTCTGTGGAACGGTCGCAGTTTTGTGCGTAAGGCGCTGGAGGCCGGGCTGGCGTTGGGCATTGACGCACTCTGGCCGAAGAAGCGCATTCTCGAGGTGTACCTGAACATCGCGGAGTTTGGCCCTGGCATTTATGGCGTGGAGGCCGCGAGCCGTCTTTACTTCGGTGTTCCGGCCAGCCGGCTCTCCCAGGTTCAGGCGGCCAGGCTGGCGGCGGTGCTGCCAAATCCGAAAGTGTTGAGTGCGGTGAGCCCCTCGGCCTACGTCTGGGATCGGGTCTACTGGATCCGGGACCAGATGGGCCAGTTGTCGGGCCTGAATTACCTGCGTGGCGTGCTGCAGTAGCGCCGTTCCGGCCGGCCCACACTGCCGTAACTGACTTCCGCCGTGCCGATTTAAAGGCAGTGCGCCCGGCATTGTGAGAGACTGGCATCAGAGACTGGGGAGGAGATAGGGCTTTGAAGGTAATGGTAGTGGGGGCAACCGGACTTACCGGCGCCAAAGTCGTTGAGGGGTTGCTGGCGCGCCCTGAAGTCGAGGCGGTGGTCACCCTGGTACGGCGAAAGACCGACAGGGTTCACCCCAAACTGACGGAACACGAGGTCAATTTTGACAACCTGGAGGCGTCGTCCGGGTTGTTCAGCGTCGATGCCATCGTCTGCTGTCTTGGCACCACCATCAAGAAAGCCGGATCCCGGGAACAGTTTCGAAAGGTGGATTACGGCTATTGCCTGAAAACCGCGGAACTGGGCCGGGCGGCCGGTGCTGGCGGGTTTATCCTGATGTCCGCCATTGCGGCCTCGTCCGATTCAACCATCTTCTACAATCGGGTGAAGGGGGAGCTGGAAGACGCTGTGCGCGGGCTGGGTTACCCCTACCTGTCGATCTATCATCCGAGCCTGTTGCTGGGCGACAGGCAAGAACAACGCACCACAGAGGCGCTGGGGATCAGAGTGATGCCCCTGGTAAACCGGGCGCTCATAGGCCCGTTGGAGAAATTCCGGGGCGTGCCGGCGGCCACCGTGGCCCGGGCCATGGTCAACGAGGTGTGTGCGTTGCCCCCCGAGCGAATGGC
Organism: Marinobacter albus; assembly: GCF_030238305.1. NCBI lineage: Bacteria > Pseudomonadati > Pseudomonadota > Gammaproteobacteria > Pseudomonadales > Marinobacteraceae > Marinobacter > Marinobacter albus. The sequence goes on from NZ_JASSQD010000001.1 coordinate 1,108,902, forward strand.
CGGGCAGGGCACGCAGACCCGTGAGTACCCGGACATCGTCGCACTGGCGCACTGAGCCGGAGTTACTCTCCGGCCAGAATCCAGGCGGCGGCCTTTTCCGCAATCATCAGGGTAGGTGAGTTGGTGTTGCCGCTGGTAATCGTCGGCATGACACCTGCGTCGACTACTCGCAGGCCGCTCACGCCCCGGACCTTCAGGCGGGGATCGACCACGGCCATGTCGTCATCGGGCCGGCCCATGCGTGTGGTGCCTACCGGGTGGAAGATGGTGGTGCCGATGTCACCCGCCAGCTTGGTCAGTTCGTCGTCGGTCTGATATTGCAGGCCGGGTTTGAACTCCTCTGGCTGGTACTGGGCAAAGGCTTCCTGCTCGGCAATGCGGCGGGTCACCCTGAGGGAATCCGCTGCCACCTTCCGGTCCTCGGGCGTGCTCAGGTAATTGGGCGCAATTGCGGGCGCCTGTTTCGGATCCCGGCTGCGAATGCGCACGGTGCCGCGGCTGGTCGGATTGAGGTTGCACACGCTGGCGGTGATCGCCGGGAAGTTGTGCAGGGGTTGCCCGAAGGCATCCAGGCTCAATGGCTGGACGTGGTACTCGATGTTGGCGTGCTCGAATTCCTCGGAGCTGCGGGTAAACAGGCACAACTGCGAGGGCGCCATGCTCATGGGGCCAGACCGGGTCAACAGGTATTCCAGGCCGATGCGGGCCTTGCCCACCAGCGAATTTGCCATGGTGTTCAGGGTGGTGGCGCCGTGGACTTTGTAGATCGAACGAATCTGCAGGTGGTCCTGCAGGTTCTCGCCCACACCAGGCAAGTCGGCCACCACCGGTATGTCGTGCGCTTTCAACAGGTCAGCCGGCCCGATGCCTGATAGCTGCAGCAGTTGGGGCGAACCAATGGCGCCGGCGGACAGAATGACCTCCCGGCTTGCCTGGGCTGCGATCTCGCCTTCACCGGGCCGCTCAACCCGGACCCCGGTGCAGTGGGGTTCAGCGCCACCGGTCGTCTCCAGGCCGAGCACGTGGGTGGAGTGCCACAGGGTCAGGTTGGGGCGCTTCTCGGCTTCCCTGAGGAAGGCCTTGGAGGTGTTCCAGCGCCAACCCGAACGCTGGTTGACCTCGAAATAATCAACGCCCTCGTTATCACCCCGGTTGAAGTCCCGGGTTCGGGGGATGCCGGCCTGAACGCAGGCTTCGGCAAAGTCCTCGAGGACTTTCCATTTCAGACGCTGGTGCTCAATGCGCCATTCCCCGCCGTGGCCGTGGTATTTGCGATGATCCGGGTCGGCGTCACCACCGTCGTCGAGGCGATAGTGATCCTCGTGCCGCATGAAATCCGGCAGGCAGTTGTCCCAGGTCCAGGCGTCTTCGCCGGTGAGTTCAGCCCATTGATCGTAATCCCGGGCCTGGCCGCGGATGTAAAGCATGCCGTTGATGCTGGAGCAACCTCCGAGGGTTTTGCCCCGGGGGTAGATCAGCGTGCGGCCATTGAGTCCTGGCGTCGGATCGGTGCGGAAACACCAGTCGGTGCGCGGATTGTCGATGCAGTAGAGGTAACCCACCGGAATGTGAATCCAGTGGTAGTTATCCCGGCCACCCGCTTCGATCAAGAGAACCCGGTTGTTGGGGTCTGCGCTCAGACGGTTGGCCAGCAGGCAGCCGGCGGAGCCGGCACCCACCACGATGTAGTCGAACTCAAGCTGTCCCTGTGCGTTCTTGTTGTCGGACATGGCTTTCTCCGAATCCTGTCTTAACGGTAGAGGCCACGGCGTTACTTGGCCGTGGGCATCACAAATTCAGCGCCGGCATCAATGGAGTCGGACCAGCGCTGCATGATGGATTTCTGCCGGGTGTAGAAGCGCACCCCTTCCTCGCCGTAGGCGTGGGTGTCGCCAAACATCGAGCGCTTCCAGCCACCGAACCCGTGCCAGGCCATGGGTACCGGGATGGGCACGTTGATGCCGACCATGCCAATCTGGATGCGGCGTCCGAACTCACGGGCAACACTGCCACTTTCGGTGAAACAGCTGACGCCGTTGCCGAACTCGTGGTCGTTGATCAACCGGATTGCGGTGGCCACATCCGGCACCCGGACACAGGCCAGAACCGGTCCGAAGATCTCTTCCTTGTAGATGGTCATCTCCGGCGTGACATGGTCGAACAGGCTGCCGCCCATCCAGAACCCCTCATCGCATCCTTCGCCGGTGCTGGCGCTGTTGAATTCGCGGCCATCGACAACCAGTTCGGCGCCTTCTGTCACACCTTTCTCAATGTAGCCGGTAATGCGCTGGTGCGCTGCGGCGCTGACGATCGGTCCCATCTCGGCATCCAGTTCCATGCCGTTCTTGACCTTCAGGTCGCGCGCCCGCTCGGCCAGACGCGGCATGATCTTGTCGGCGACATCGCCAACCAGTACTGCCACGCTGATCGCCATGCAGCGCTCGCCGGCGCTGCCATAGGCGGCCCCGATCAGGGCATCGACGGCCTTGTCCAGGTCGGCATCGGGCATTACCACCATGTGATTCTTGGCGCCGCCAAGTGCCTGGATGCGCTTTCCGTGACGGGCGCCGTTCTCATAGATCAGGTTGGCAATGGGCGTGGACCCGACGAAACTCAGCGCCATCACGTCCGGATGCTCGATCAGGGCCTCCACGGCCGCCTTGTCACCCTGTATCACGTTGAACACGCCATCGGGCAGGCCCGCCTGCTTGAGCAGATCCGCAAGCATCAGGGACGCGCTCGGGTCGATCGGGCTGGGCTTGAGGATGAAGGTGTTGCCCGCGGCAATCGCCAACGGGAACATCCACATGGGCACCATTGCCGGGAAATTGAACGGGGTAATGCCGGCAACTACACCCAGCGGCTGACGGGTCGTCCAGTTGTCGATACCGGTGCTGACCTGTTCGGTGTAGTCGCCTTTCAGCAGCTGCGGGATGCCACATGCAAACTCGACAATGTCGATGCCGCGGGCGACTTCACCCTGGGCATCGGTAAAGACCTTGCCGTGTTCGCGGGTGATGGCCTCGGCAAGTTCGTCTTTGTGGGCATTGAGCAGGGCCAGGAACCGGAACATCACGCGGGCGCGGCGAATTGGCGGCGTGTCGGCCCAGCTGGGGAAGGCGGCGCTGGCCGCAGCTACCGCCTGAGCAACATCGTCCCGGTTTGCCAGAGCAACCTGACCGGTCACCGAGCCGGTGGCGGGATTGAACACGTCCTGGCTTTGGCCCGACGTACCCTCTGACATTTGTCCATTGATATAATGCTGGATCGTTGAGTTGCTCATGGTTTTCGTGTTCCTGCTCCGGTCCGTTTTTTCATCTTCCTCGTCAGAACCCGCTAATTCGGGTTTTAATCGGGATTGATGAAGAATTAAACAGTTAACTTAGTGTCGGCAGGTCCGTGAAGCAATTGAGATTTTCAAAATCATGATATAAGAAAAGCTTATATCGTTTCGGTGTGGGAGTCAGTGATGCAACATCTGCAGGGGTTGCGGGCATTTGTCACGGTGGCGCGGGAAGGCAGTGTCTCGCGGGCGGCCGAACGCCTCCATCTCACCCAGCCCGCCGTCAGCCTCAAACTCAAGCAGTTGCAGGATGATCTGGAGCTGAAATTGTTTCGGCGTAAACCCCAGGGGTTGGTTTTGACCGCCGATGGCCAGAGCCTGCTGCCGGTGGCTGAAAAGGCGCTGGCCGGACTCGCGGCCTTTGAACAAAGTGCCCGCGCGCTTCACAGCACCGTGAGGGGACGACTGAAAATCGGGACCATCGTGGATCCTGAGTTCATTCGACTGGGGGCGTTCCTGCACCGGCTGGTGGACCGGGCGCCTCAACTGGAAACCGAATTGCACCAGGGAATGAGTGGCAGCGTGCTTGAGCAGGTTCGTAGTGGCACGCTGGACGTCGGCTATTTTCTGGCGCCACCCGGAACCGGGCCCGCCTTGTCCGAGCTGGCGCACCGGGAACTGGCGCTGTTCGACTATCACGTGATAGCGCCGGCGGGATGGGCAACCCGGGTGGCAGACACCCGGTGGCAACATCTGGCCAGCCTGCCGTGGATCGTGACCCCGCCGGATTCTGTGCATAACCGCCTGCTGGCCAATGTCATGGAGCCCCTTGGGTTGGTGCCGCACGGTGTCGCCCAGGTTGATCAGGAGGCGTGCATGCTGGATCTGGTTCGCGCGGGGGTCGGGCTGAGCCTGGCTCGGGATGCCCTTGCCATGGCCGAACGCCAGGAACGCGGACTGGTGGTGGTCGGCGGTGTCCGTTTGCCCTGTGCACTGAGCTTTATCTGGCGCAAGGACCGATCGGATGAACCGGTGATTGCCGAAGCACTGGAGGCCCTGGCTGGCGTATGGTTGCTCGGGACGTTCGGCTCAGAGGGCCTAACCCAGGGTCGCATCAAGGAACATCATGATCACGAAGCCCGCGAGTAGCGAAAAGGTGGCCAGGGTCTTGTAGGAGTTCCGATGGGTTTCGGGGATGATCTCGTTGCTGATGATGAACAGCATGGCACCGGCCGCAAAGCCCAGGGTCCAGGGCATGATCGGTTCGGCCAGCCACACCAGTGTAGCGCCGAAGATACCGCCGACCGGTTCGGCCAGTCCGGTAAGCAGGGCAATGCCGAATGCCCGCAGCCGGGAGTAGTTGATCGCCAGCAGTGAGAAGGCGACCGCCAACCCCTCCGGAATGTTCTGGATCCCGATGCCGGTTGCCAGAACGTAGCCGTTGCGCACATCGCCTCCGGCAAAACCGACCCCCACGGCCATGCCTTCGGGGAAGTTGTGCAGGGTGATGGCAATGATGAACAGCCAGATCCGACGGATGTGCGCCGGGTGAGGGCCTTCGAGCCCCAGATTGAAGTGTTCGTGGGGCAGCTTCTGATGGATATAGAACAACGCCCCGGCGCCGGACAGGACGCCAAGGATCACGAACAGGGCCGCGGCCCAGGTTGTTCCGATCAGGTCCTCGCCATACTCCAGTCCCGGAAGCAGCAACGAGAAGAACGAGGCGGCCAGCATCACGCCGGCCGCACCGGCCAGCATGCTGTCCTGAAGCCGGTCGGTCAGGGTCCGGAGAAAGAACACGGCCAGCGCGCCGAGGCCGCTGGCCAGGCCGGCCAGAAGACTCGCCAGCGTGCCCAGCCAGACAATGCTGATGTCCGTGCTCATTCATTCTCCCGGGTCTGATGTCCGATTCAGGCGGCCTGTTTACGGCGCCACTCCAGTTCGTTCCGGAGGGTGGCCTTGGGCTGCAGCATGGCAAAGTCCAGATCGTCGATCTCTTTGCCATCTTTGAGCCTCTGGACAAAGTCGGGATTGGCCAGGGCTTTTTTGCCGACGGCCAGGAGTGCATCCGGATACTGCGCAGCGAGGTCCGGGTGGCTGGTTTCGTCAATGCCGCCATTGATGATCAGCGCCACGCCCCCTGCGTCACGGACTACATCGGCAAGGGATTTCTCACCCTCGACGAAGGCGGCGCGGCGCACGTCTCCGTCTGTAGTGTGGATGAAATCTGCACCAGCGTCCCGCGCGGCCTCGACAATCTGGCGGAAGCCGGATTCGCCCTCCGGAAGCTGGTAGTCCGGATCGGTCACGGTACCCTGGGACAGTCGAATGCCGAGTGTGAACTCGTTGCCCACGGCATCCCGCACGGCTTTGATGGTCTCGACCACGATCCGCAGACGATTCTCGAGCGAACCGCCGTACTCATCATCACGGTGGTTGAAGTGGGTGCTCAGGAACTGATTCAGCAGGTAACCGTTGGCACCGTGGAGCTCAATGCCGTCGAACCCGGCGGCCTTGGCGTTCTCTGCCGATTGGACAAAGCCACGAATCGCAGCCTTGATGTCGGCCTGGGTCATAACGGCGGGCGTCTGCCATTCGGTCTGATCACCGTAAAAGCTGAGCGGTTCACCTTTGGGCAAGACCGCGCTCGGCGCCTTGGGCTGATCGGTGTAGTGGCTGGCCTGGAACTGTGCGCCAGCGTGCATGAGCTGAACGAAAATCTTGCTGCCCGCGGCGTGGACCCGGTCGACGATGGCTTTCCAGCCGTCGCGCTGGGCGTCGTTGATGATACCCGGCTGGTTCGCATAGCCCTGGCTGGCGTCATCGTCGGTGTAGGTGCCCTCGGTGATCAGCAGGCCAAAGCCGCCTCTGGCGTAGGCCTCATAGTGGTCGGCCATCAGCTCGTTCGGGGTGCCGTCCGGCTCGGCGCTGGTCCGCGTCATGGGTGCCAGTGCGAATCGGTTGGCCAGTGTCAGGTTGGTAAAGCGGGTACTCTGCATCACGTCGCTCATGTCGTTCCTCCCATTCTTGATTGAATGTTCAAGTACGCATGGTCGGTGCTGGCAGTTCAGGTTGAAAGTGGATTCTTCCGATGAATCCGGTCAGAAATTTTGAACCGGCCTGAAATCGCCATTCGGTTAGCGGTCGGTGTGGCCCAGCGAACGATCCGGATCGATTTCATCCCGGACCAGTTGCTTGAGTTTGGTGATTTCCGGAAACCCCTGCTGCTCTTTACGGGACCAGATGCGCCGGCCATTTACCCAAACCTCGAAAATGCCACCGGTACCCGGGTGCAGGGTGAGTTCGTTCAATTCGCCTTCGAAGGTGGTGAGCAGTTCCTGCGCCATCCAGGCTGAACGCAGGAGCCAGCGACAGCCTGTGCAATAGTGAATGTCGACGCGGTTGGTCATGGTGTCAGGCCTCCGTTGCGAAAGTCGTGTGGTTCAGGTGCTGCCGTATCCGCAGGAACAATTGGTCCTGGAACTGCTCCGCCAGCGGGTAAAGGTGACCTGCACCCGGCAGCAGGGTCAGTTCTGCGTGGGGCAGATTGTCAGCGAGGTGGCGCGCGTAGTCCACCGGTATGAAAGGATCCTGTTCGCCCTGGTAAACCAGAACCGGGGTGGCAATGTCGGCGAGCTGGAAGCCCCAGTCCTCCAGTTCGGTCATCAGATCGGTGGCAATTGCCCTGCCTCCGCTGGCAAGGCACATCAGCTGGTCGCGCCGAAAGGACTCGCCCTTGAGAAAGAAACGAAGCAGATTCCGGTCCTCTTCACTGACCAGTTGTTCGGCTTCACGCAGGTACAGGCCAGGATGTCGCCGTGACAGCCAGGCGACCAGTCTTACCACCAGCCGGGTCAGCCCGGGGCTGTGTCGGGCCAGCCTGGGCCCGGGCCAGCGGGTCGCTTCGATCAGGTTCTGCGCACCCGGGTATTCGGAAAAATTGGTGTAGCCGGACAGGCAGACGCCGAGATCGACCCGGTGGCCGAGTCCATAGCAACAGGCCAGGGTGCGCGAGCCGCCGCTGGACCAACCCAGATGGCTGAAGCGGTCCAGGGCAAGGTGGTCTGCCAGCTGGCGGATGTCTTCCGGATAATGGAGTAGCGTTCGCCCGGGTTGATAGTCTGACGCGCCAATGCCCGGCCGGTCTGGTGTGAGTAACCTGAAGCGGTGACGCCGCGCCCGTTCGTGCAGGAACCGACCCTCCAGTCGACAACCGGGCATGCCGTGGCCGAAGATCAGCGGATAGCCGGCCGGATCGCCCAGGTCGGTATAGGCCAGGCGCCGGCCATCGCACAATTGCAGGCTCTGGTCGCCTTTGATCGGGGTCGGTCGGTGTAACGGGGACTTTGCCACCAAGCGCGGGCTTCCTGTCTCGGGAGGGTTTAATCCGTTTCGTAGGTCGGATAGGTCGACCGTGAGAGCGTTGGCTCGCAACCAATCACGCCCCGGGCCTGCTTATGGGCGTGAAGGTACCAGCGTTGACCGGCCTTGGTAAAAGTCTGGTCGGTGACGGTGAACTCCACGGTTTCCATCGTCTGCGGAATCGGCGAGCCGTCGGCGTGTCGGTAAACGCAGCTGGTGGCGAGGGTCAGGGGTGTGGCGACCGGCAACTCTATAAACCCGTCGTCGCGGACCTGCGGTGGGTTACCGTCCACAGCGGCGACTTTGAGACACGGCCCGTAGTGATTCTTATCGAGGTCTTCCAGATATTCGCTCAGGCAGTGCTGGGCACTCAGGAACACGACATTGCGGGCGGCACCCTCCTGCTTGTCAGGAAGGGACTGGCACCCGGCGAGCGTGAGGATGGATGTCAGAACGGCGAAGAGGCGATTCATGGCTGCTCCTGGCTTCTGGTCCTTGCGCGTTCCCTGGGTAAAACGGCTGCCGGGCATTGCCTGGCGGTCATTTTCGGCAGCGAGCAATCAGACAACTACCACGATTATAGATGGGATTGCCCGGCTCGTTGCCCAATGGCTTCGGGTACGGATGCTACCAAAGCCCCATTTGCTCGCCAGCAGGTCTTCGAAACAGATCGTTCCTGAGTGGCTCGGCTTCGTGCAGGTTCAGCCCCAGCTGCCTTGCCTTCTTTGAAAAACGCTGGCGAATCAGGTCCGAATAGGGGCCGGTGCCGGTCATCCTGCGCCCGAATGTGGCATCGTAGCTCTTGCCGCCCCGCAAATCCCGGATCCGGTTCATGACATGCTCGGCCCGCTGAGGAAAATGCCGCTGCAGCCAGTCCGTGAAGAGCTCGTCCAGTTCCAGGGGCAGGCGCAACATGATCCAGCTGGCGCGGGTCGCACCCGCCGATGCAGCTGCGGTCAGGATCGCCTCGATTTCCTGATCGTTCACAAAGGGGATGACGGGCCCGATAATGATGCCGGTTGGAATACCCGCTCCGGCTAGCTGTTCGATCATTTTAAGCCGTGTTGCCGGTGCCGCGGTTCGCGGTTCCATGCGGCGTTTCAGGTCGTTGCTGAGGGTGGTCAGGCTGATGCGAACCGAACACAGTCCCTGATCTGCGAGCTCAGACAGTAAGTCGAGGTCCCTGAGGATCAGCGCACCCTTGGTGATGATGGATACCGGGTGACGGTATTCGAGCAATACCTCGAGCAGTTCGCGGGTAATTCGCCGTTTGCGTTCAAGTGGCTGATAGGCATCCGTGTTTACCCCGAGCGCGATGGGTGAGACGCGATAGCCGGGCTTGTCCAGTTCCTCCCGGAGTTTTCGGGCGGCATTGGGCTTGGCGATCAGGCGGGTTTCGAAATCCAGTCCTGGCGACATGTCCCAGTAGGCATGGGTCGGGCGGGCAAAACAGTAGATGCAGGCGTGTTCGCAGCCACGGTAGGGGTTGATGGACTGATCGAAGGGAACGTCCGGCGAAGTGTTGCGGCTGATGATCGACCGGACCGTTTCGTTGACAACCTCGGTGGCGAGGGAGTCCGGGTTCAGGTCGTCCTCTGGCGCGTGGTGCCAGCCATCATCCACGTCACGGTCGGTAACGATGGTCTGGAAGCGGTTGTGTGGATTGAGGCCGGTCGCGCGAGTTTTCATGGGATACCAATACTGTTTAAATGTACAGTAATTGGCATGCTACCCCTGCTGCCCGGTGGATGCAAGGGTCGCCGAAGCATCGAATACGACTAGAGCCGGAACCTCTGGGAGGCCTCGGTCAGAACCGTGGTTTGGGAGGACAGCCGGTCAATGTGCCTGTTGAGCTGTTGGCGGATGTTGGCCGTTTCCCGGGTGTGGCCGTGGATCTGTTCCACCTTCTGGGCGATTTCCTCTGTGGTGGTGGAGATGCCTTCCACGGACGACACCACCTGATTCATGTCGCCGGCTAACTGGTTGATCGAACCCGTTATCTGGTCGATGGCCTGGGCGGCTTCACCGGCGCTCTTTTCGCCCTCGCTCGCGGAAACCAGGCCTTCTTTCATCATGGTGGTGATGGCGGCGGTTTCCCGATTCAGGGAATCCACGATGCCAGCGATACCGTTGGTCGCCGAAACCGTTTTCTCTGCGAGCGACCGTACTTCATCTGCCACGACCGAGAATCCCCGGCCGGCTTCGCCAGCCCTTGCGGCCTCAATGGCTGCGTTCAAGGCGAGCAGGTTGGTTTGTTCGGCGAGGCCATTGATCACGTCGACAATGGAATTGACCTTTTCGCCGGTTTTGCTGAGCTGACCGATCTGATCGTGGGCTTCCTGGATTCGGGCCGCCAGGGCACTCATGCTGTCAGCGCTGCGTTTGACCACGTTGGCACCGGATTGGGCGGCGCCATTGGCGTTCTGGGTGGCAGCATTCACTGACTGGGTGTACTGCGCGATGTCGACCGCGGTGTGGGAAATTTCCTGAACGGCGGTGGCAGTCTGCTCGGTTTCTTCTTCTATCTGCTCACCTTTTCGACCCATCTGTGCAATCAGGGTGTCGAGTTCGCCCTGCAGGGTGGCCAGGGTCTTGTTGCCCTCGATCACCTGGTCGATTACCCCGGATACGTCGTCCAGCATCTTGTTGGTTGCGGCACCGAGTTTGTTGAATTCATCCCGGGGATTATTGCCCGGATCCAGCCGCTGACTGAGATCGCCGGAAGCTACCTGGCTCAACAGCGTAACGACCTGATTCAGGCGCCTGACCAGTGTGCGCGATGCGCCCGTCAGGGTCAGGATCAGCACAGCCAGCACCGCTGCCGACGTAGCCACGATCAGCCAGGTCGAGGCCGTGCGGGCTTGCTCAGCCTGTTCGCTGGTGGCCAGGATCAGGCCGTTATTGAGCGCCTCGTTCTGTTGGTCGATCAGAGCCCGGAGCGAGGATCCGCTCGCCTCCAGCCGGCTTTCAAGTTCGGCCAGGCCGCTGATGACCTTTTCGGCCTCGGCGAAGGACTCGGACAGGCCCTTTACTGCCTGGCCAATTTCAATTTCCTGCCAGTCCATGTCTGCCACTACGGCCTGCATCCGGGCCACAGCCTCCCTGGTCCGTTCGGCGTAGGTTCTGTCAAAGGTATTCAGGTAGTCCCGATAGTTGGAGGCGATGATGTTGATGTCGTCGTTGAAGATGGAAATGCTGATTTGACGGAGGTCGTTATCGACGTAGGCCGATATTGTCGATTTCAGGCCATCGTCGTTGCTGAGGCCAAGCGTCTGGCTTGCCTCCAGCCATTGACGCCGGAGTTCTGTATACTCCCCAACTTTGCTACGAATCCTGGCGGCGGTTTTCTCGATCCCGGCCGCGTCCGGCAGGCGCTGTGCTGACACTGCCAGCTCGTCGGCCTGGCGAAGCAGTAAATCGAGGCCGGCCTGGAACGCGTTGACCCGGTCCGATGTCAGGTCTTCACTGATGCGCTCCAGGGCCAGCCAGTCATTGAGCAGGCTCAATGCGGCAGTGCCATAGGCTCTTGCTTCGCCGCGAGCCTCGTAGGCCTCTGACACTTTGCTCAGTCCGCTCAGGGAAGCCAGCATGGCGATGGCAAGGCCAATGAAGGTGGCCGCAATCAGTAGGGAGAATTTCTGTTTCCAGGACAGGGCCATCACGGTCCTCCGGTTTCATTGTTCGTCCGACACATCGGGTTAAGGATGTTATCGGCTCCGCGTTGCATAACTGGAGCAATCATTCAGTAAAAGGGCTTTATGTCTGATCTCAGTCTTATCCAGTACGCTTTGATCGCGTTGATCTTCATCTGGAGCGGGTTTGTCCGTTCCGGCCTCGGTTTCGGTGGTGCCGTACTGTCGTTGCCTTTCCTGCTGCTCGTGCTGGACGAGCCGCTGGTGTTTTTGCCAATCATCGCCGTGCACCTTCTGGTGTTCTCTTCGCTGACGATCTGGCTCAACAACCGCAAGCAGTCTCCCTCACAATCGGGTGAGACGGGGGTGGCTGCTGTCGAGAGTACAGTGGACTGGCAGTACCTGTGGCGCATCCTGGCCATCATGATCGTGCCTAAGCTGATCGGCGTCTTTGGCCTGATCACCATGCCCGGTGATGTCCTCAGCGCCATCATCTTCGTGATCGTGGCCCTATACTCGGTGTCTTACATCATCAACAAACCCTTCCGCAGTGGCAGCAAGACGGTGGACGCGCTGTTCCTGATGGTCGGTGGTTACATCAGCGGAACGTCCCTGATCGGGGCTCCACTGATCATTGCGGTAGCGGCACAGCACCTGCCGAAGGAAAAACTGAGGGATACGCTTTTCGCTCTCTGGTTTATTCTGGTGCTGATCAAGATGGGGGCATTCGTGTGGGCGGGCATTGACCTTCAACTGATTCATCACGTGTGGTTGCTTCCCTGCGCTGCGGTGGGCCACGTTATCGGGCTCCGGGCCCATGACCGCATTCTCCGGGCTGAAACGCCGGTCTTCTTCCGGGTTCTGGGCACCGTGCTGCTGATTGTCAGCAGCATCGGTATGGTTAGCGTACTTGGCTGATGGGACGGGCTGTCTAGCTGGCCCGGCCAAACACCCGCTCAAGGAAACCGGCGGGTTTCACATCCGGAACAGGCAGACTGTCCAGGTCCTCCATGGCCTGGCGCCAGAACCGTTCGGGATCGTCAAGATCCGCCACCAGAGCGCGTTCATCGGGACTGTAGTGGTTGTGCTCGCCGGACAGGCCCTTGGCCATCAGTGCCCGCGCCCACAGGAACACCGAGCCCCGAACGGTTCGAAGTAGTCTGCAATATTCGTCGCGGCTCAGGTTGATCGCCAGTTCCGCGCTCAGGTTGATCTGATTCTGCAGTACCACCATGTCTTCCGGACTGAGCAATACCCGGTTGCCGTCGCCTTTCTTGCTGTTCACGCAGATTTTTTCCAGCGCCTTGGTGCCCTCGATCAGATCAAGGTGACCGTATTCCTTTTTCTGTTGCTCGTTGACCGGGGCAGGAATCCAGCCATATTGGGGCGACCGGGCGACAATGTGGCCGGGCAGGTCATGCCGGTACGGTGGCGCCTTTTCCCTGTCCTCGTAGCCATCGAATTCCGCCCGGAGCCAGGCCGCCATTTTTTTGTGGCGCAACATCATCGCAAGTGTTATAGCGGAAGGCATGATGTGTTCGAGCAGCTCGGACGAATCCTGGGTCCGCTCTTCGAGGTGATTGACGGATGCAGACATTGACTTCTCCTCGACAGCGGAAGCTCCGGAGTTGGTTCCGGCTGTCCTGATTGTTGTTGTTGTGAGGCGCCGAACATTTGTTGATTCGGTTGGCCGTGCCTAGAAAATAGACAGCCCCGAGGTGGGGCGCCGTTGTAAAAAAGTTACCGCTTTGTAACGGTCGGTAAATCAGCCGGTCGGGGAGGGGCATCATGAACGAGCAGAGTGATTTTGCGTCGCGTCGGGCCTGGATGGTAGAGGATCAGATCGTCGGGCGGGGGATCTCTTCGCCGCTGGTTATTGAGGCAATGAGGCGGGTTCCCCGGGAAAAGTTCGTGACCCGCAGCATGATGGACTGTGCCTATGACGATGGGCCCTTGCCCATAGGGGCGGGGCAGACCATTTCCCAGCCCTACATCGTTGCATTGATGGCGGATGCATTGGACCTGAAGGGCGGGGAAGTGGTGCTGGACATTGGCACCGGCTCGGGGTACGCGGCGGCTGTGCTTGCCTCGATTGCGGCCCGGGTTTTCAGCATCGAGCGCATTCCTGAGCTGGCGGACGCCGCAGCGAAAACGCTGGCAGCGGAGGGGTATGACAACGTGGTGGTTCGGTGTGGCGACGGCACCCTGGGCTGGCCTGAGCAGGCACCCTTCGATGGCATCTGTGTTGCCGCCGGCGCCCCTGTCGTGCCGGAATCCCTGAAGCAGCAACTCAGTATCGGTGGCCATCTGGTGATACCGGTGGGTTCTGTGCACACGGTGCAGTCCCTGCGCCGGATTACCCGGGTTTCGGACACCGAATTCCGCAGTGAGAACCTGGGCGATGTCCGGTTCGTGCCGCTGCTGGGGGAACAGGGGTGGTCCTGAACCACCCGCCGTCGCCCGCCAGGGACTACCCGGTCGCGTTGGTGCTTTCGAAGATCTTGTCGGCCGAGGCGGCAACGAATCCGCTGTACAGTGTGCCATCCGCTGTCGGGTAGCGCAGGGCAAACTCGTAGAAGCAGCTGGGCACGGTTTCCTCCCGGTCCGAGAAGCGGACTGGCATGCGGTCGGCCATGGTGGAGGACTGCTCCAGAAGATCGTCCGGTGAGCCTTTGACCTCGCCGCCCGAGGCGTTGACCGTGTACCCGTGATTCTTCAGCAGCTGGTTGATTTCCGGCACGGTATGGAACTGTGTCAGATGATTGATGCTGACGGTAAAGTGATTGGCGCGATAACCCCAGGCTGCCATCCAGGCTGCGTATTCGCTCTCCTCCAGCAGCGTCCGGTAGGTCTGGTAATCCACCTTCCAGTGCCGGCCGGAATACAGGAAGTTGTCCGCGGTCACACTGTCGGGTGACACCTGGGCGACCAGGTTCTTGACGATCGCCTGCAACGCCGGCGAGCACTGTTCAACCAGCAGTTCGGAGATAAATACCTTGGGCGCGTCCGGATCCGGATGTTCGTAGTGCCGGGCGTAGAGTTTCTTGGCTTCAAAATGGTATTCGCCACCCTGGCGATAGCCCAGACTCAGGAAATGTTCTGCAAGGGCATCCAGGCCGACCGGTGGCAGGTTGAAGGTCCGCAGGGCGATATGATCGTTAACGATGGCCTGACCTTCCTCGGCACCCAGGATGCGATGTATTTCCTCGGCCGATGGCGTGACCTCCCGGTAACTCTGCCAGAGGTGTTGGAAAAGGGAAGCGCGGTCAGTGTGCATAATGGATCTCCGGACGAATTGGGTTTAGGTCTGCCGTTGCGTTGGGCAGCGAATTAATCAGCGACAGGGCCAGGCAAGTGCCGCCCTGCTCAAGGTCCAGGTCGCGGGCCTGTTCCGGGCTCAGGCACAGAGTATGGGTACCAGACCGGATTTCCGCTCCGGTCACGACGGTTGCCCGGAATCCCGCCGTTCCAGTATTGGTGATCAGCAGCGGAGTGGCAATCCGTTCACGGGCCCGTTGCCGGAACTGGGTTGCCGGACCTGCATCCACCTCGATCTGCCAGCTCTGGGACTCCCGAACGCTGCGGATGTCGGAGAGCGCGCATTCCACCGTGGGGCCGGCGTCGAACAGGTCGACCAGTCCCTTATGGCGGAAGCCTTCGGCCTCCAGCATGTGCAGTGCCGGGCGGGTGTGCGCGTGGACCTGGCTGATAACGGCCCTCGCCTCGGGGCTCATCAGGCAGGTATAGAGCGGATGCGCTGGCATGAGCTCCTCGATAAAGTCGGTGTAGCCTGAGCCGACAAGGCTGGTGGCCGAGGCGAATTCCATGTCGACGAAGTGCGCTTTCAGCCAGTCCCAGAAGGGGGACTGGCCGCTGCTGTCCGACACACCGCGCATTTCGGCAATCACCGTCTCGGAGAAGCGCTCGGGGTGCAATGCCATGAACAGAAAACGGACTCTCGACAGCAGCTTGCCCGCGTTGGCGCGTCGGAATTCCGGTCGCAGGTAGAGTGAACAGATCTCTGAACATCCGGAATAGTGATTGCAACGGGTCAGTGTCTCTACGCTCCGTCGCAGTCCCAGGTCACGGGAATGGTGGGTGACGGTATTGCGATGGAAGTGATAGAGCGGCCTGGTGTGCCCGGCCGAGGCTTCGATGCCGGTCGTGCCCATGATGTCCCCGGTCGCCTCGTCCTCCAGAACAAACAGGTAGTGCTCGTCGCCGGGCTCGGTCACCGCTCGGCGAAAGCTGGCCATGGAGTGCTCAATCTTGCGCGCAAGCGCGTCGCGGTCCGGCATCAGGGAAGTGAACCCCGGTCCGGACTCGATGGCAATCTGGTGCAGCGTGTCCAGATCGGTAGGCGCAATCGGGCGAATGATCATAACCAACATCCTGAAATGGTTTGGCACAGTATGAACAGTGAATCTGTCGATTTGCAGATGCAGAATGATCGAAATGCGGTATGCTGATGGCAAAATGAATACATGAGCTGACAAAATGATTGGAAAACAGGATCAGAAGCTACTGATGCTGCTGCGCCAGAATGCCCGGGCGAGCATCACCGAACTCGCCAGGACCCTGCACGTGTCAAGATCCACGGTGCAGAACCGCATTGCCCGATTGGAAGCCAATGGTGTTATTCGAGGCTATTCCGTGCAGCTGGGGGGAGAGTTTTCCGCCAATCAGGTGGAGGCGCATGTCTCTATCAAGGTGTTACAGAAACTGACCGCGAGAACCAACGCCGCGCTGGAGGAGATTACACAGGTGTCGCAGCTGTTCTCGGTGAGCGGCGAGTACGATCTGATCGCCATCGTCCAGGCCCAGTCCCTGGAGGAACTGAGCGCGGTACTGGACGACATCGGCAATCTGGAGGGAGTGGAGCGAACCAACTCGGCGGTGGTGCTGGAGACCCGCTTCCGTCGTTGAGGTTACGCCGGTTGGATACGGAACCCCTGTTTGGGAAAGTGCACGTGTAGCCGCCCCGCCTCCGGTACCTCGCGGGAGAGGATCGCTTCGCGGGCGCCGGCATGGACCAGTGTTCCGGTGACCGGATCGCGACCGTAATCCGTTGGTGCAATGCTGACGGTGCTGCCCAGCATCTCGCTATCGCCACCAGACGGCAGCTCCCTTGGCTCGGCTTCCCGGGCCCGTTCAATGGCCTCATCCGCCGACAGATCGTGCCAGTCGCCGTGGCCGAAGCCCTTCATGCGGGACATCCACGAGGCCACTTTCGGGTAGTCCCGAAGCCAGGGTTTTCCAGCCAGTTCACAGACGAACCACAATCCATGGTACGCAGAGAAATCCGCGATGCATGGTGTGGTGCCAAACAGAAAGTCCTGGTTCAGCCGGCGCTCCAGATCGGCGATGTGGGCGATGACTTTGTCTTTGGCCTCAGCGCCTCGGACGGCTTTGATCCGGGATTTCTTGCCCATGCTGATCCGGTCCTTGAGGAATCGGAAGGCATGGATCAGGGAGGTCTCGCGGATCAGTTTGCGCAGGAGTCGGCCATCACTCGCCGCAATCACGCAGGCCATGAAAATGTCCAGGTCAACTTTCTCGACAAAGGCCTGAACGTCTTCGGGTTGCTGTTCCAGAATCAGCTCGGGCTTGTCCGCCAGGCGGGCAATTTCGGACGCAATGGTGCGAGTGTCACAGAAAATGTCGGCGCCCAGTTGGGCCACCGGAATCTTGCGATAGCCACCGGCGAGAACGTTGAGTTCGGGGCGAGGTGGCATTTCGCTGACGTTCACCGAAGACCAGGAAACGTTGGCATAGCCCAGCATCGTCCGGATTTTCTCGGAAAAAGGGGACATGGGGTAGTGGAACAGCACAAGATCTGACATGTCGGAAGCATCCATTCTCGGAAAAAAGCAGTGTACAGCAGGATGCGACCTGTGCCAGGTCTGTGTTCAGTCTGTCGGGGGCTAGTCCTGCAGGTTCAGGTACCGAGCAGGCCCGCGTAAGCACAGTACAGGAAGGCACCGGAGCCCATCAGGATGACGCCCCAGGCGGGGAAGATCAGGAATGAGCGGGACGATGTCTTCATGGTCACCTCCTACAGTGGTGAGAACCGATACGCTTCAGGTGTCACTCTAGACTACGCTGGAGGGTTGTCACGGATAAAAGTGTGACCGATTGCTCATTTGTGGTGACTTTGGCCACTGGTGCAGGAGATTGTGGCTATTGAGCGGTTTGGAAATACCGCTACTATGAATGGCACCGGATTCAATGCAACCCATAACCGATAACAACAACGAGGAGCCGTGAATGGCTGTCGATCCCCGAAAGCAGACCTCCCTGCATTGCCTCTATTACTGGGCCGAAACCACCCCCGATAAGGTCTATTTGACGCAACCGTTCAGCGACGGCCGGGTTGAGGACATTACCTGGAAGGAAGCCGCTGATCAGGTTTCCCGAATCGCAGCGCACCTGAACAGCCTGGATCTTCCGGAACGAAGCAACATTGCCATTCTGGGCAAGAACAGTGCGCACTGGATTCTCGCGGATCTCGCCATCTGGGCCGCCGGGCACGCGTCGGTGCCCCTGTATCCGACCCTCAACGGTGACACCGCCGCTTATGTGCTCGAACACAGTGAGGCCAGGCTCATGTTCCTGGGTAAGCTGGATGGAACCGCCGACGGCTGGAATGACATCAAGGATCACATCCCCGAGGAGCTTCCGATCATCTCCCTGCCCATGTCGCCAAGGGACGATACTCCCAAGTGGCTCGACCTGGTGGCGGAGACTCAGCCGACAGAACCCAAGCTGCCCGATCCCGACTCGCTGGCCACCCTGGTCTACACCTCCGGCAGCACTGGTCAGCCCAAAGGGGTTATGCACAGTTTCCGGACCATGATTTCGGTGGCCGACGGTCTCCAGCAGCTGTTCCCCGTTTCTGGCGAGGAGCGCATGCTGTCGTACCTGCCCCTGGCCCATGTGGCGGAACGCGCGGCGGTGGAAACCCAGTCGCTGTATTACGGTTTCCATCTGTATTTTGCCAATTCCCTGGATACCTTCCAGGAGGATCTTCAGCGTGCGCGGCCGACGCTTTTCTTCTCGGTGCCCCGCCTGTGGATGAAGTTCTACCTGGGAGTGAATGCCAAACTGCCGCCCAAGAAACAGAAGCTGCTGTTCAATATTCCGGTGGTCCGCTCGCTGGTGAAAAAGAAGGTGCTGAAACAGTTGGGCCTGGACCATTGCCGTGCCGCCTTGACCGGCGCCGCGCCGCTGTCTGCGGACATCATTGCCTGGTACCGGAACCTGGGTCTGGAATTGCTGGAAGTGTATGGCATGTCGGAAAACTTTGGCTATTCCCATGCCAACCGGCCGGGCCAGGCCAAGGTGGGCACCGTGGGTAATGCCAATCCGGGCGTGGAGCATCGCATCGCTGAAGGGGGAGAAGTCCAGGTCAAGAGCCCCGGTCAGATGCTCGGGTACTACAAGAATGAGGAAAAAACCCGGGAGGACGTCACCGACGATGGCTTCCTGAAGACCGGCGATATGGGCGAGATCGACAGTGATGGCTGCCTGCGTATCACCGGGCGGGTCAAGGATCTGTTCAAGACGTCGAAAGGCAAGTACGTGGTTCCGGTGCCGATCGAGAGCCGGTTTAATCATCCGAAGGCTGAAGTGGTGTGTGTGGCCGGAGCGAATCAGCCGCAACCCTGCCTGATGGTGTTGTTGTCAGAGGAAGCCCGGGACGAACTGCTGTCGGGAAGGGATCGCGGGGAACTGGAGCAGGAACTTGCCCGGGAACTGGACGCCGTGAACGCCCAATGCGAGGCGCATGAGAAGCTGGCCTTTGTCGTGGTCGTCAAGGAACCCTGGACCATGGAGAACGGCATGCTGACCCCGACCATGAAAATCAAGCGCAACGTGATCGAAGACTTCTACAATCGAAAAATGGACGAGTGGTTCGGTCAGAAGAAGAAGGTGGTCTGGGAATTCTGAGTCCCGGACGTAAAACGCCGGTGACCCCTTTCGGTGTCACCGGCGCTATCAAATCCTTATGTGCGGTTATCAGCTTCGCGCGTCCCGCGCCTGTTCAGATCGGGTTCAGTGACCGCCCTGCATCTGAGTCATATCCGGTGAAACTGCTCCTGCTTTCCTGTTCCAGGAACGAATCTTACGGCTGATAAACTGAACCGCCTGCTTTGAAGCAGCACGGGTATACTGGCGCCTGACCTCAGCACTATTGTGGAGGATCGTGGACGGCAGCGGGTGAACAGTTGCGATATGGTTCTGAGTCATAGCGCCTTCCTCCTTACTTACTTGGGTGAATTAGTTAGCGATCTACCTTTAATTTACGAGAGAGTGTAAGGGTTCTTTTTTGCAGTAGTAATACGGTAAAATCCTTACTCACGTTGCAAATATGCAGTTATTATGGATTGGGATTATCTTCGATATATACGTGCCCTGGCAATAGGCGGAACGCTTGCCAGGGCCGGTGAAATGCTGGGTGTGCACCAAACCACTGTTTTGCGTCGACTTGATCAGATGGAAGAGTCGATGGGGGTGCAATTCTTTGAACGGAACCGGGACGGCTTGCAGCTTACGCCGGTTGGTGAAACCGCATTTCGGGAAGCCGAAAGGCTGGCAGTGGCCATGGAGAATCTGGAGCGCAAGCTGGTTGGTCAGGATGCTTCCCCGGTCGGCAAGGTTCGCCTGGCGGCGGAAGACGCCGCGATGAACGCGCTGCTCAGCCCGATTCTGGCCGAGCTGGTGCGCGAGTTCCCGGACATCGAGCTGGAAGTGCTGACAGACAACGACGTGGCCAACCTGAGCCATCGGGAAGCCGACCTCACCCTGCGCTGCGAAAACAAACCCCAGGCGACACTGGATGGGGAGCGGATCGCAGCCGTGGATTCCGCGGTCTACGGTTCGGCGCGTTACTGCCGCCGGCACCGGGAGATGGATATCGAGAATCACCCGGAGCAGTGTGTCTGGATTGTGCCGGATGAAACATTCAGTCATCTGGCGACCGGCCGCTGGTACCGGAAACACCTCAAGAATGCTCAGTCACTGATTCGATGCAACAGCCTCCAGTCCATGCACGCGTTGGCGTGTGCCGGCGCCGGGCTTGCGGTGTTGCCCTGTTACCTCGGGGAGAGTGCCCGGGAGCTTCGCCGGCTGTCAGATCCGCTGGAGGGCGAGAGTGTCGACCTGTGGCTGCATGTGAGCCAGGACACCCAGCAGATGGCACGGGTGCGGATCGTCATGGAGTATCTGGTTGACCGGCTGCAGGCGCTGGAAACGGCGATCGAAATCAGTACCGCGCCCTAAAAGGGGTTATCCGCAGAAGGGCCAGAACTGGTACCAGCGCCAGCACTGGAACTCCTGCTCGCAGGTCTGGAGCTGGTTGTCGTAGCGAAAGGCACGGCTTTGCACACGATTGGCCAGCGACTGGATGGCCGGTTTGCTGTCAAACGTCCTGCGGCTGTAGCCGCCTCGGCCCTCATGATAGGCCAGGTAGAGGCGGCGGGGGCTGTAGAAGGAAATGCCCAGTTGCTGGTGGGTCAAACGGTTATACCAGCCGACAAAGTCCAGCGCGTGTTCCATGTCGGTGCGAACCGTGAACCAGCCGTCGCCATTGGCCTCCAGATATTCCTGCCAGGCCGGATCCAGTGCCTGGGCGTAGCCATAGGCTGAGGTGGGCCGGGTCCATGGAATCAATCCCCATAACAGGGTCCGGGGCGGCCGGGCGTGGCTGCGAAACGACGACTCGTAGTATACGAAAGCCATCTGAGTGGCGATGGGCGTGCCCCAGCGTGCCTGTGAGTCGCTGGCGTAGTCGTACCACACCGGATGTTCCCGGAAGATTTCGCAGAGGTTTTCCGGGTTGGCCGGCGGGTCGGGCGCCAGCAGGCTGAACCGAAGGGTTGCCCAGGTTCCAATCAGAAGGCCGAGCACCGGGAGCCCATACCATTTGGCGCGGGAACGCCAGACATTACGTCGGGACTGTCGGCGCCGTTTGCGCCGGCGCCAGGGTTTTCCGAGTTTCCCTACCAAACTGTCATCTCCGGAGCCCAGGGATTGCTTGATGAATGAGCGGAACACGTGTCATAAACGGGGCATCCACACATTGGGATGATAGAGAAATGAAGCTTGGCACCCTAGTTAAACCTCTTTTAGTTATCGGCCTGATCGCAGCTGGGCCCGCATTTGCAGCCCCCAGCCCCCAGCAGGTCCTGGCGGCATCACCGGTAGATGACATTGTTGCCCAGTACCCGGCCATGATGAGTCAGGGTATCCGGGATGGCCTGAAGCGTGGCGGCCAGGTGCCACCGATGGTGGCCGAGACCCTCGGACACGTGGTCAGCAGCAGTTTTCGTGCGGCGGATATCGAACAGCAGATCGTGAAGGACCTGGACGCCAATCTCACGGACGAACAGCTGGAAGCCGTCCGCGACTGGTATGAAACGCCGGTAGCCCGGAAGATCTCGGCGGCAGAAATCGCAGCCTCGAATCCCACCACCTGGAAAGAAATCCAGGCCCGGGCGCCGGCGCTCAACAAGAAATATCAGGGCACTGATCGGGCCCGCATGTTTGACCGCTTCGATCGCGCAGCCCGAGCCACCGAAAGTGCGGTGGATACCACCATCGCAGTGCAACTGGGCCTGGCAACGGCCATGGCGGCGTTCAGCAATGATTCCATGCAGTACGACCAGTTGAAGCAGCAGATTGAAGGCCAGCGCAGCACCATTCGGGGCGTAGTGGGGCAACAGGTTTACGACAGCTATCTGTATACCTACGAAAAGATCGGCAGCCAGGAAATGGGGCTGTACATGGACTTCCTGGAAAGCGGCCCGGGCTCGGCCTTCTCCCGGGTGGTCACCAACAGCATTCAGAAAGCGATCACCGATCCGATCGAGTCGATCGGCAACCAGATGGCGCGGTTTCTCGTTCCGGAACCAACAAGCGGTCAGTGAACCGGAGCAGCTCCGAATACACCTGATTACGCCTGCGTGCGTAGCGGTGTGAAAAATGAAAGGCGATCAGTTGCCGGACCCCGGCGGCATTGGCGATGCGGGCGGTGGCCTCCGTGGTCAAATGCCCGGTGCGTCTGGCCTGGTCCGCATCCTCCAGCATGAAAGACGATTCGCAGAACAGCGTATGGGCGTCGCGCGCCAGGTCGGTCATTCGCTTGATGTTTTCCGGAGTGTCCGCGAAGTCGGTGGCGTACACCACCGGCTCTCCCGTGTTCTGAATCAGTAGCTTTTCGGCCAGGTCCCCGGCCCGGTAGGTGTACCCGTTGCCGGGTGAGATCAGCTTGTCCGGGCTGCTCCGCAATACCGCCATCTTGAGGTCATGCAGCCAGGGCCCGGGCCGGGCGTCAATCCCCTCTACGCCGTTTTTCCGCACATTGAGTTTGCCGAACGGCTCCCAGGAAAAAGCCATGACTGGTGTCCCGTGATCGAGCATGGCGGCCCGTACCCGGAATTCCGGCTCGCTGTAGATCACGTTGTCCGGGGTCGCCAGATCCTCCAGGGGGGCTGGCGGTCCCTGTCCGGCATCCAGTTTCCAGCGTTTGAGGTGGTCACCATGCCACTCATGAACCACAAACCTGGGGCCGCGGTCCTCAACCCGGTCCCAAAGGACCCCCTGCAGCATACCGGTAATGTGCCCGAGCAACCCCGGCGGGCCAAAGAGCCGACACGGCGGAAAATGGCCGATACGGCTGCGCATGAACCACATGAAGCCGCCGATATGGTCGGCATGACCGTGACTGATAAAGACATCGCTGACCTGGTGGGCGGAGCGCAGAGCCATGCGCCCGCTGTCCCCCATATCGAACAGCAGGCTGCGCGACTGGTGAAGCAGGCGGAGCTGAAGCAGCGGGTCGCCGCCAACGCCATTAACCAGGGAGGCTACTGCGGGACCAACCCGCACAGCTACCTGAGGATCATGGGCAATGCTGGTCAGCGCGCCCAGCTCCACGCTCACTTCGAACGCGCCTGTTCCATCATGGTTTTGGGGCATCTCGGGTGCCTCCGGTTCCGACCGCCGTTCCGTTAAGTTAGTCGAAAGTTGTACAACGGCGAATTTGGGTCCAATCTCATTAGTATATGCAACTAAGGAGTTGCTCCCATGGATTTCAATGCCTATCAGAAAGCGTTGTCGCTTCAATCGCGAGGCTCCGAGTGTCCTTTCCCGCCTGGGGAGTACGATCAGAGACTGTCTCGCGTCCGCAATCGGATGGAAGCCGAGGACATAGACGCGCTGCTTTTAACCGACTGCTCTGACATTTTTTACCTGACCGGCTACAGCACCTTTGAGGTGTCCGTGCATGTTGCTCTGGTGGTCACCGCCTCGTCTCTGCTGCTCCAGGTCCCGTCCATCGAGATGGGCCCGGCTATGGTGACAACCCGTGTCCGGGAGGTGTCGGGTTATCGCTGGGAGGGCATCGGTGAAGTTCTGGGGCCGCTGATTGATGCCTTGAATGACTCGGCTGATACGGTCGGGATCGACGCCTGGCACGGTTCTCTCCGCCAGGGGGTGCTTGAAGGCCTGAAAGCCAGGTTGCCGGGGGTTCGCTTCGTTGACGCCGGGGGACTGGTCAAGAAGGTGCGACTGGTTAAGTCCGAGGCGGAGATTGGTTTCCTGCGCCACAGCGCGAGTATCACCGCCGAAGGCCTGAGAGCGGCCGTGGCTGCGGTACGCCCGGGCATGACCGACAATGACGTTGCCGCTGTCGGCGCCAAGGCGCTGCTGGAGGCGGGCAGCGAGTTCATGAGTATGCAGCCGATTGTGACCACCGGGGTGCGCAGCAGTGTGATCCACACCAACCACAAACGCTGCCGCATCGAGCCGGACGAACCGGTCTTCCTGGAGTTCGGTTCCGCCTGGCATCGCTACACTGCGCCGATGATGCAAACCGTAGTGGCGGGTAGTCCTTCGGCTGACATGCGGCGGGTGTTCGACGGCTGCCGCCGCGTGGTGGATGCCCTTCTGGCTGCAGTGCGCCCCGGCACTACCTTTGATTCGGCGGCCCAGTCGGCGGAAAAGGCCCTGGCGCCATTGGCGGGCATGGTGTTCTTTTCGGGCGTGTTCGGCTATACCGTTGGCGCCCAGTTTCCGCCATCGTGGGTGGAAGGTTCCGGTTTCATTGCCCGGGGTGGGAATACCGAGTTCAGGCCGGGCATGGTGTTTCACCTGCCCATTTGTCTGAGGGTGCCGGGGCAGTGGGGCATTGGCTGCAGTGAGACGGTTCTGGTGACCAATACGGGAGCGGAGCCGATTACCGCCAACCCCTGGTCGCTCAATCCAGTCTGAGGTCCAGCAGGTAGATGGTTCTGAGTGCTGGGAGGCGGCTGGCGAACAGGGTGAGCCGATGGATGCGGCTCATGTCCATGGTGCGGTCCTTCGGCGCGTTCCGGATGTCCTCCAGAGCCAGAGTGAAGGTGTTAAGGCCCGGTGTCAGCGTGAACGAGGTGTTGTAGCGGTCGTTGTGGGCGTTATCGCCGTGCTCGTGTTTCAGGTCGTTGATGCGGAGCGTCATGGGCAGGGGGCTCGGGTCTGGATTGAACAGGCTGATGTTCAACCGGTCATACTCGCGCCAGTCGGCCGGGAGGTTCACCAGGGACGCGCCGGAGTACAGGTCTGTGTCCAGCTCAATCCGGAGGCTTCGGCCATGATCCCGGACTGGGTGAGGCGAAGGGGCCAGGTCGCCGTGCCAGAAGGCTGAGGGGTCCTCGTGTTCAAAGTCATACAGCTTCGGCAACAGGTGGCTCACCTCGAACTGCCGGGCCGCCACCATGCCCGTGGACCCCAGTTCGACCATCACGAACAGGGTACTCGCCACGGCCAGACCGATCATCAAAGCATTGGGCCTGACCCTGCCCGCGATCAGCGGGTGCCACGCCAGAATCAGCCAGACGCCGATCAGATTGCGCAGGATGTCGTGCCAGTCCGCCTCCCGATCCAGCTGAGACTGCGCGGCTTCAATCAGTGTGCCGACGACGACCATGATCGCGGTCGCAGCCAGCCAGAGTCGCCAGCCTTCGAGCCACCGCCACGGGCGGAGCGTCAGGGTCAGCAGGGCGAAGAATACGATATGGCCCAGATTCCATACCGAGGTGCTCAGCGGGCCGGGTAGCCAGTCGGGACTGCCAATAAAAAGCAGTGGCGCCATGACAAGAACGCCCGCAGAGGCCAACGTCATCAGACGCTTTCCTTTGTGGGCGTTCCTGGGGGAAGGGCCGAAACCCATCAGCTGCGGCTGGTAACTTCCAGCAGGTGGTAGCCGAACTGGGTCTTGATCGGGCCAATCACGGTGTTCAGTTCGCTGTTGAACACAGCCTTGTCGAACTCGGGGACCATCTGGCCCGGGCCAAACGCACCCAGGTCGCCGCCATTGCGGCCTGACGGACAGGATGAGTGCTGCTTCGCGACTTCCGCGAAATCCTGGCCACCTTCAATGGCTTTCTTCAGTTCTTCACACTTCGCTTCGCTGTCTACCAGAATGTGGCGGGCTGTTGCCTGTGCCATGCTCGGTCTCCTCTTGGGGTGAATGAAAACAACAGAACCGGAATGCTGCCCGTACCCACGTTCTGAGGCAAGCGCTTTTTATCCGTGTTTCTGCGGTCTCACGGTCGGGACTCCAAACCTGTACAATGCCGGCTTTCTCTCGCCGGTGCCAGGGTGCCCGTACCCCGCCGGCCCTCACGTGTATAGGTTTCTTTCTTGATCTCCACCGCCAATATCACCATGCAGTTCGGGGCCAGGCCCCTGTTCGAAAACGTTTCCGCCAAGTTCGGCAATGGCAACCGCTACGGCCTGATCGGCGCCAACGGCTGCGGAAAATCCACGCTGATGAAGATTCTCGGTGGCGATCTCGAACCCTCTGCCGGCCAGGTCATGCTGGAGCCGAACGTCCGGCTGGGTAAACTGCGCCAGGACCAGTTCGCCTACGAGGACTGCACGGTGATGGATACCGTGATCATGGGCCACGAAGAACTCTGGCAGGTGAAGAAGGAGCGGGACCGGATCTATTCCCAGGCCGAGATGAGCGAGGCAGACGGCATGGCCGTGGCGGATTTGGAAGTCCAGTTCGCCGAGATGGACGGTTACACCGCCGAGGCCCGTGCCGGGGAGCTGTTGCTGGGGCTGGAAATCCCACTGGAGGACCATAACGGACCGATGAGTGCGCTGGCGCCGGGCTGGAAGCTGAGGGTATTGCTGGCTCAGGCCCTGTTCTCCGATCCGGACGTGCTGTTGCTCGACGAGCCCACCAACCATCTGGATATCAACACCATCCGTTGGTTGGAAAACATCCTGGTTGCCCGCAACAGCACCATGATCATTATTTCTCACGACCGCCACTTCCTGAACAGTGTGTGCACCCACATGGCGGATCTGGACTACGGCGAGCTGCGCCTGTTCCCGGGCAACTACGACGAGTACATGACCGCGGCCACCCAGGCCCGCGAACGCATGCAGGCCGACAACGCCAAGAAGAAGGCTCAGATTGCCGAACTGCAGCAGTTCGTCAGCCGCTTCTCTGCGAACGCTTCAAAAGCCAAACAGGCCACCTCCCGGGCCCGTCAGATCGACAAGATCCAGCTGGAAGAGGTCAAGCCGTCCAGCCGGGTGAGTCCGTTCATCCGTTTCGAGCAGGGCAAGAAACTGCACCGTCAGGCCGTTACGCTCAGGGATCTGACCAAGGGTTTCGATGGCCAGCCCCTGTTCAACAAACTGAACCTGCAGGTCGAGGCCGGCGAGCGCGTGGCCATCATTGGGCCCAACGGTATCGGCAAAACCACGCTGCTTCAGTGCATGGCCGGCGCCTATGAGCTCGACGGCGGCGAAGTTAAGTGGACCGACAGTGCCGAGGTCGGCTACTTCGCTCAGGACCACACCGCCGATTTCGCCGCCGACGACACCCTGACTGACTGGATGGCCCAGTGGACCACCGGCGGCGAGCAACTGGTGCGGGGCACCCTCGGCCGTATGTTGTTTTCCGGCGACGACATCGGAAAATCGGTAAAGGTGATTTCGGGTGGTGAGCAGGGACGTATGCTCTTTGGCAAGCTTATCCTGCAAAAGCCCAACGTCATGCTGATGGATGAGCCCACCAACCACCTGGACATGGAATCCATCGAGGCGTTGAACCTGGCGCTGGAGAACTACCCCGGCACACTGATCTTTGTCAGTCATGATCGGGAGTTTGTTTCTTCGCTGGCGACGCGCATTATCGAACTGAGTGCGGACGGGGTGACGGATTTCAGTGGCTCCTACGATGATTATCTTCGGAGTCAGGGTTACCTTTGATCAATTTGCGATGGGGCTTGGGCAGCTCTTCCCGGCCGCCCGATCAAAACTTTGCGCGGCCCTCACATTTTAAAGAGAGACCAGCATGGAAGAGACAGACGTCATAAACGCAACACGGAAATGGGTCGAGGACGTAGTCGTTGGTTACAACCTCTGCCCATTTGCGAAGCGGGAGTTGGTTCGGGATCGGGTACGGTTCGCCGTCTCTGACGCTGCCGATGAAGATGCCCTGCTGCAGGCGCTTCATTCCGAACTCCAGCGCCTCAACGATGAGCCTGAGGTCGAAACCACGGTACTGATCCATCCGGGTGTATTGCAGGACTTCGCAGCCTACAATGAGTTTCTGGATGCCGCTGATGGTTTGCTGGCGTATCTGGAGATGGAAGGCATTTACCAGATTGCGAGTTTCCATCCGGACTATCAGTTCGAAGGCACGGAGCCGGATTCGGCGGAGAACTACACCAACCGGTCGCCGTACCCGATGCTTCACCTGTTACGGGAAGCCAGTCTGGAAGCCGCGATTGACAGCTATCCTGACGTAAATGGTATCCCGGATAGAAACATTGAACTGATGGAACAGCTCGGGGCAGACAAGATGCGGAAAACTCTCGCCAATTGCCTGAAAGACTCCAGGGTTGCCGGGGAGTAAAAAGGGGGCTCTGCCTGCGATAGCACGGAGCCGAAACAGGCCAGCCAAGAACTCAGACAAAGAGGCAAACCCTTGGGACTTCTTTTCGAACAGATCGACAGCCAACCCTCCGAAATCGGTGAGATTACCCTCCGTCGCCGACGGATTCCGGCGATCGGCGACCGGGATATCTTCGAGGTCAAGCTCGGCGAAGAATTCCTGATGTCGAGCATGTTCGTGGATGCTGAGGTCGCCCTGTCAGACCTTGGCCTGAACGAAACCGAAGGCGATGACCTCAGCGTGGTCGTTGGCGGCCTGGGCCTCGGCTACACAGCGGTGGCGGCGCTCAAACACGAGCGGGTGGGGGAACTGCTGATCGTCGAATACCTGGAGCCGGTCATCCGCTGGCACCAGCAGGAACTGGTACCCCTGGGCAAGGACATTAACGCCGACGCCCGCAGCCGCTACGTCCACGGTAGCTTCTTCGACCTCGCCATTGGCGAGCCGGATATCGGGGGATTCGACCCCGAATCGCCCGGCAAGACCTTCGATGCCATCCTGCTCGACATCGACCACTCACCCAGGGCTCTGCTGCACGATTCCAACGCCAGCTTCTACACCGCCGAAAACATCGGTCGGATGGCCGGACAGCTGAAGCCACGTGGAATCTTTGCCATGTGGTCAAATGAAGGCGAAGATGACGAGTTCATGACGGTGTTGCGTGAGGTGTTTACCGATGTCGCCTGCCATGTTGTAACCTTCTTCAATCCGTTCCAGAACAGGGAGTCGTTCAACACCGTGTATGTAGCCCGAAAACCGGGCTGAACTATCCGGAGTTTGTATGCCTGTAATGCGCCACCGAGCCCGCCCCTTCAGCTCCAGTTACCGCTTGCCGGCGTCTGATGAAGCACCGGTTCGGCACGAACCGGAGCACGCCGGCCACCTGCTGGCGGATTTTATCCGGAAGCACCCGCGGCTGCTGATCCTCACGGGGGCGGGTGTGAGCACAGACTCGGGTATTCCGGATTATCGGGATGGCGAGGGTGCCTGGAAGCGCAAACAGCCGGTTCAGCACCAGGCCTTCATGGACAGTTACGAAACCCGGCAGCGTTACTGGGGACGAAGCCTGATTGGCTGGCCGGTGATGCGCAATGCCACCCCGAACCCCTCACACCACCATATCTCCGACCTGGAGCTGCTCAACCACAGCAGTCTGGTGGTCACCCAGAATGTGGACCGGTTGCACCAGAAAGCAGGTACCCGAGCCGTGACGGATTTGCATGGCCGCGCCGACGAAGTCCTCTGCATGAGTTGCGGCTACCGTTGTCCCCGGGATGAGGTGCATCATCGCTGTGCCGAGCTGAATCCGGGCTTTGGCCATTACCGCGCTGACACGGCGCCAGACGGTGATGCGGATCTGGAGGTGGACTTCAGTGACTTCCGGCCAGCGGATTGCCCCAAGTGTGCCGGCATTCTGAAACCGGATGTGGTCTTCTTCGGGGATTACGTGCCCAGGGAACGGGTCTACTCCGCGCTGGATGTGCTCAAGGCCAGCGACGGTTTGCTGGTGGTCGGCTCTTCGCTGATGGTGTACTCGGGATTTCGTTTCTGCCGGTATGCGAAAGAGTGGGACAAACCGATTGCCACGCTGAACCTGGGGCGGACCCGGGCCGAGCCGCTGGCGGATCTGAAACTGAATGCGCGGATCGGGGAGACCCTTAAGGCCTCCCTCGACCAACTTTAGGGTTACCGGGATTTGTTGAATCCGAGCAGTTTTCGCCAGCGATTCAGCAAGAACTCCGTGTGGTGGTCCCAGGGATGGAATTCGGGCCTGAAGTATTCCAGATACCCCGGAATGATGGCGGTGAACATGCCATTTGGGCCCCATACGCGGTTCAGGCCTTGCGCCCAGGAACGCAGGTTCAGAAGCTGTTTGTCCTCCCGCATCAACTCTACAATGAAGCTGTGAATGGCAACCATGATCAGCGTCGTGATCAGGGCCATCACCCCCATCCGGATGGCGTAATCCACCAAGGTTTTGTCATAGAGCTGCTGGTAGGTATCGAAAGCCACCGCCTTGTGTTCATTTTCTTCGATGCAGTGCCACGCCCACAGTGTGCGCATGGACGGGTCGCTGTCGACCCAGTGAGGTTACGGTAAAGGTGGGGGTAATCGCCGGTTATTACGGGCCATAAACCGGTCATCTCTGGCGAGGGACCGGATAAGAAGATCCGGGGGCCGCCTCAGCGGCCCCCGGGAGAGTGTTAAACGAGGTTGTAGATGAACACCGCCGCCACGGCAATGGGGGTGAAGTAGCGGATGGTGATGTACCACAGCTTGAACATCGGCTCGGACAGCGACAGCTCGTTCTCGATGGCCTCCCGGGACATGACCCAGCCGGCGAAGACAGCCACCAGCAGTCCGCCCAGCGGCAACAGGACGTTGGCGGTGAAGAAGTCGAGCAGGTCGAAGATGGTCTTGCCTTCGAACATCGCGATGCTGCCCAGCGGTGCGAAATCGGACCACAGGTTCAGGGACAGGATTGAGGCAATGCCCAGCGCCCAGCATACGAAGCCGGCGCCGAGGGTACTGATGGTGCGGTTCATGCCTTTCTGTTCTTCGAGCCACTCCACGATCGGTTCCAGCAGGGAAATACCGGACGTCCAGGCGGCAAAAATCAACAGTACGAAGAACAGGGTGCCAAACAGACTGCCCATAGGCATCTGACCGAATGCCAGTGGCAGGGTCTGGAAAATCAGGCCAGGTCCTGCGCCCGGCTCCAGGCCGTTGGCAAAGACGATCGGGAAGATGGCCAGACCGGCCAGCAGGGCAACGCCCGTGTCGATCACCGAGACGGCAATGGACGTCTTGGCAATGGAAATGTTCTTTGGCAGGTAAGAACCGTAGGCCATCATCACCGCCATACCCAGGCTCAGGGTGAAGAAGGCGTGGCCGAGTGCCACCAGGATGCCGGAGGTGGTGAGCCTGGAGAAGTCCGGCTGGAACAGGAAGCTGGCCGCACGACCGAACTCGCCGGTCGTCATGGCGTAACCCACCACAATCATCAACAGGACAAACAAACCGGGCATAAGGATGCTCACGGCCCGCTCAAGGCCTGAGCGAACACCCTTGGCAACCACCACCATGACCAACGCCATGAAGACGGTGTGCCAGGTCAGCAGCGTCATTGGATCGCTCAGCAGGCCGGAGAAAATGGCGCCAACTGCCTCTGCGGACTGGCCCACCAACTGACCACTGGCCGCTGTGCCAACATAGGACACCGCCCAGCCACCGATCACGGAATAGAAGGACAGAATCAGGAAACCGGCGAGCACGCCAACAGCGCCCACCATGCGCCAGGCCGGCTTCAGCCGGTCTCGTTCTGCGATCAGTCGCAGGCTGTTGACCGGGCTGCGGCCGCCCCGGCGACCAATAAGCACTTCCGCCATCATGATCGGCAGGCCGACCGCGGCGATGCAGAGAAGATAGACCAGGACAAAAGCGCCACCGCCGTTTTCACCAGTAATGTACGGGAACTTCCAGATGTTGCCGAGACCCACGGCGGAGCCGGTCGCCGCGAGAACGAAGGCAAGGCGCGAGGACCAGAGCCCGCGCTTGGCGTTGGAACCTTCCAGTGCCTCCGAATAGGTGGCACTACCTGATTGTGATACAGACATAACTGTCTCCTGCTTGATACTTGTTTTTGTTGGGGGGGGAGAGGCCGCGCCAGGCACGGCCTCAAAGACACTGGGCCCGGCTGTTACCCGACCCGGGCCAGACGCTCGGGGTTTGCATTGCCCCGGGCCTCGTGTTTGCGGAAACGTTCTTCCGCCAGCTCATTGGCGATGGCGCCCGTCGGACGGCCACTGCGATCAGAGCGGGTAAAGATTTCCGTCAGGGTGTCGCCGATGGCGTCCACATGGGCGCGAACCGTTTCGGGCGTTTCCCCGGTGCGCTCGTAGAACACGTCAATGATGCCACCGGCATTGATGGCGAAGTCCGGGGCATAAAGAATGCCCCGGTCTTTCAGGGCCTGATCGTGGTCCGCGCGTTCGAGCAGGTTGTTGGCTGCTCCGGCTACCACCTTGGCCTTCAGCTGCGGAATACTGTCGTCGTTCAGCACCGCACCCATGGCGCAGGGCGCCACCACGTCCACCGGCAGGTACAGAATGTCCTCAGCGGAGGCGGGCTTGGCACCCAGTTCATCCACGGCGCGTTGCATGTTCTCGGCAAAGATGTCGTACACCCAGAGCTGGGCACCGGCTTCTTTCAGGTGCCTGGCCAGGCGGAAGCCGACATTGCCGATGCCCTGGATGGCGACCTTCAGGCCGCTGAGGTCATCCCGGCCCAGCTTGTGGCGGACGGCGGCTTTCAGGCCGATAAAAGTGCCATAGGCCGTGGCCGGAGATGGATCGCCGTTGCTGGGCTGGCCGTCAAAGCCAATGCGCTCTGCAATGCCGGCGACATGCTGTGTGTGTCGCCCCATAACTTTCAGGTCCGGTACGCTGGTTCCGGAATCCTCGGCGGCAATGTATTGGCCGCCCAGACCCTCCAGATGCTTGCCCATGGCTTCGAGCAGGGCTTCGCTCTTCTCTTTGCGAGGATCACCAATAATGACGGACTTGCCGCCACCCAGGTCCAGGTTGGCAAGTGCTGATTTGTAGGTCATGCCTTTGGACAGGCGCAGTACGTCGCGCAGTGCCTGCTCGTCGGTGGTGTAGGGGAACATCCGGCAACCGCCCAGGGCAGGGCCGCGCGAGGTGTTGTGAATCGCAACAATGGCTTTCAGTCCGGTTTCCGGATCGCAGAAAAAGGACAGGTGCTCGTGGTTATCGAACTCGGGATGGCTGAATACGTTCATGGCGTTTCACCTTTCTTCCTTGGCTGTCGCTACCCTTGTGGGGCCTGCGGTAGCCGATGTTTTGTTGTTAGACCGCGGTAGTCGCGATTGGTTGGTACTCAGGGCGCGCGGTGCGTCCTTCCTGATTGGCTATCACCGTTTCCAGAAATCAGCAGGTGCAGTCAGCCGCAAACGGGGCTGGGGCCTGCGTTGGCTGACCATGGCGGAGCGAAAATCGGGGCCGGGCTGGCCTCTGGAAACGGAAGACGTCGATGGTATTGGGCGGGCACGAATACGCGAGGCGCACTCCCGCCGGGGGGCGTGTTGTGTCTGACATAATGAAACCCTCTCCACCTGGCCGGATCTCGGCATGAGTGGCTGTCTTGTTTTTGTCGTCCGGCTTGTGGCCGGCCTTTTGATTTCAGGTGTCCGCTTTCCTAGAGAGGAATTGCCCTTTTGGGGCCGGACGGAAAATAAATTAGTGACTTTTTACGTTAACGTCAATGCGAAAGGCGCGAACAATTCGGGTGAGCTAAGGCAAACCCCCGCAAGGTTTTGTGCACCGGGCAAAAATTTTTTTATAGGAAATGAATATATCCCGCTTTTCGTTAGCGCGAATCGTTTTCAGTCCCTCGCCGGTGGCCGCTCCGGTGTGGGTTATACTCGGATAAGAAAGCTGTGGCGACCCGCTCTGACTGAGCGAAGGAGAGAGTTATGAAACGGCTTTTCTACTTGGTTGATTCCATCGACAGCGTCGAAAGCATTTCCGATGACCTGCATCAGGAAGGCGTCACCAACTGGCGTTTCCACATCGTCAGCAAGGATGAAGCGGGTCTCTATACTCACCGCCTTCACTCTGCCAGCGTTCTGGACCGGACCGATCTGGCCAGGTTCGTGGAGCGCGGGCTGATTATCGGTGGGTTGTTCGCCCTGTGCTTCGTGTTGCCACTGGCGCTGTGGGGCGGCCTGGACTGGCCGGCGTCCGCTTTTGTTGCCATGGGCGTGTTTATGGTGCTGGCGGGTGGCTGGCTCGGTGGTTTTGGCGGGATCGGAACCGAAAACTACCGGATCCGGCGATTCCACAAGGACATTGAAGCCGGGAAGTACCTGATCATGGTGGATGCGCCGAAAGCGAATGTTGATCAGATGAAAGCACTGATGGCAAAGAACCATCCGGAGGCGGTCCTGCAGGGAGAGGGCAGCAGCTTCAATAATCCTTTCGCAGCGGGCGACGGTCGGGTTCATGTCATTCACTAGGCGGTCCTGGATCGGGTCTCAGGTACTGGCCTCAGAGATGACCTTGCAGATAGGACCTTAGTCTGAGAAAGGCCGCAAACTTCGGTATTCACCTATACGCGATCCGGGGGATCTGCCTTAGCTTCCTCTGATGTCTGTCGCTTCCTATTCTTATACCATTCAGCCGCGAAAAGTCCGTCAGGAGTTTGTCCGGCTTTTTCCCATCTCCCTGTTTGTGGTGGCATTCGGTGCTGCCTTTGGGCTCGCGGCTACCCAGAAAGGCCTGTTGCCGCTGGAAGCACTCCTGATGAGCACGGCGGTGTTTGCCGGTGCTTCGCAGTTTGCGGCGACGGACATGTGGGGCAGTGAGGTTTCGGTCCTGCCACTGATCGCGGTTGTGTTTGCCATCAATTCCCGTCATCTGCTCATGGGCGCGTCGTTGTATCCGATGCTCAAAGACGTTGCTCCGGCGAAACGGTATGGGTTGCTTTTGCTGCTAACGGACGCGAACTGGGCGGTATCTGCCCAGGATTACCAGAATGGCAAACGCAATCTGGAAGTGATTCTGGGCGGAGGCCTGGTGCTCTGGATGGCCTGGCTTGTAGGCACCTGGCTGGGTGTTTACTTCGGCGGACTGCTGCAGAACCCGAAGAGTCTAGGGTTGGATATGGTGCTCGGGTGCTTCCTGCTGGCCATGGCGCTCGGGGGGAAGAAATCGCCGCGGGTGCTGGTTGCCTGGACTGTGGCCGCACTGGCATCCCTGGCGGCGTGGAAGTGGCTGCCACCGAATACTCACGTGGTGGTGGGGGCGCTGGCCGGTGGTGTAATCGGGTACTTCTGGCTGGATAAAAAACCGGTCAGTGCCGCTGCCGAGGGAGAAGCGGCGTGACCATCGAAACCACGACGGCAGGCGTTCTGGCATTGATCGCCATCATGACGATCGTCACCCTGGCGACTCGATTCGGTGGTGTGTTTGTCAT
The DNA here is from genome assembly GCF_030238305.1 of Marinobacter albus. Lineage (NCBI taxonomy): Bacteria > Pseudomonadati > Pseudomonadota > Gammaproteobacteria > Pseudomonadales > Marinobacteraceae > Marinobacter > Marinobacter albus. Next base: position 1,144,132 of record NZ_JASSQD010000001.1, read on the forward strand.
GTCGTTCGTACGAATCAGCCCCCGCATCGAGAGTTTCATCAATACCATGGCCAGCTCCGTGCTGATCGCCATTGTCGTGCCCATGGCCTTTGCCGGGGACCTCGGGGCCATCGCGGCGCTGTCGGTTACCACCGTCACCATGCTGGCGCTCAGGAAACCCCTGCCCGCGATCGCCGCCGGCATCGCCGCTGCCGGTATCGTCCGCTATCTGATCTGAAATCGGCGCGTGCTCGCGCTAGGGGGCACCGTCTTGCATCGGGTTGGGGTTGCGCAGCGCCAGCTCGCCGATACCGGGCAGTTTGATACCCAGGGCCAGGGGATTAACCCCCAGTGACAGGCCCAGAATGTTGAGCTCCAGTCCTTCCCGGACACCGGCCAGCAGGCCGAAATACCCCCCCAGGGAGAACTGGTAACCGGCGCCGCCGGGTACCTCGGCAACCACGCTGTTACCCAGATAATCCTTGCCAATGGCGTTACTGGGTAAGGCAACCTCGAGGCCGGGCACCTCCCGAATCACCCAGGCGATAAAGGTATTGCTGTTCGGTCCGGGCCAGGCCTCATACTCCGTTGGGTAGGGGTAACGCTCGATCGCCTCGTAGATCGACGGAATCAGCGTCCCGGCCTCGGCCCCGCGAACGTCTGCGTAGAGTTCGGGCCTGGCCCCGTACCAGTGGCGGTCCGGCTCGCCCGGGCGGGAGTTGACCACATAGCTGCGCCACCCGGTAACTTCGTGAACCCGGTACTCGTCGGCCCCCTTCTCCTTGGTGGCAATCCAGGTGTGGACGGCAAAGTAGCCGCGCCAGCTCCAGGCCCGGGCACCGTAAACCTGGATGATAGCGCCTTCATGTTGCTCCGGCCGGGGCGCAATTCCGGCGCTTTCCCGGCTGGCAGTTTGCCAGCTTTCTGCGCCCTGGAGGCTGCTGCTGGTGGCCAGCAGTACCGGCCCTACCAATAACAGGAACAGGCCGGCCAGGGGCCAGGCGGTGTACTTCAGGAGACGCTTCATATCAGGGTTCCGGATAGGTTGGGTGCTTTAATTCTAGTCGGTACGACATGGCCCTGTCGCCGGATCCGTTCTGGACAGTGCGGGTTTGCCGGGGTTCCGCTTGTCTTCTAGGCTCAAGGTAACAGTCATTGAAGAGAGAGGAGTGGCGTTATGACCGATCACCATGTGTACAAAAAAGTCGAAATCGTCGGTTCGTCGCGCAAAAGCATCGAGAACGCCATTGAAAATGCCCTGGAGGAGTGTGGCAAGAGTATCCGCAACATGGAGTGGTTCGAGGTGGTCGAGACCCGCGGCCATATCGTCGATGGCAAGGTCGGCCATTATCAGGTTGTCATGAAGGTGGGATTCCGCATCAAGGATAGCTGACGTTGATAACCCGGTTCCGGATGGCGCCGGCCAGGCGGCTCATCAGGTCCCGGGCTTCGCCGTCGTAAAGGGCGTGACATTTGTCCCGCAACACGCGGCGCTCATGATCGGAGGCGGAGCCGGATACTTCCTTCGACATGTCCAGGTGCTGGCAGGCTGCCAGGTGCGCCTTGATCTCGGTGTCGATCAGCCTGGTCACCAGTTCCTCCACCGATTCGCTGCAGAAAGGCCGGTTCCGGTTCAGCAGGTTGCGTGCTTCCAGTGCGGCGTTTCGTGCTTCCAGCCGAAGGTCGCCCGCTGACTCGCCATTTTCCACAGCTCGAAGAAACATGCCCAGCCGGTCATGTAGGATCCAGAGTTGGGGCCAGATCTGGTCATAGGCGTCTTTCTCGGCTTGGTATTTGGCGGCGCCGGCTTCGGAACCGGAAGAGCCGGGGCGGTCCTGATCCGGGCCGTTGAACTGACCGACGCGAAGTTCATCCACCTCCCGGCCGAGAGAGCCGGTCCGCTGCCGAAGCGTTTCGACCTCCCGGCTGGCGGTCCGTTTGGCACTGGATGCCACCCAGAGGGCAGCGAGGCCGACAAGCAAGGCCAGTGCGGCAATCAGTAGTGGGAAATGGGGGCCGTCGAGAACGCTCAGAAGTGGGTCCGTTTCCATGGGGTTGAATCCCTTTACAAAAACATTGCGTTGGACTTTCAGTATAGAAGCTAATCACCGTTGCGCTGTCGAAATGGCAGAAGGGTAAGGGCCTCCTCGTAATACCCGGCAACATGCTCGGCTTCGTCCTCGGTAAACGCCGCTATGGCCTCCCGGAAACCGGGGTGGCGGATCCCGTGCCAGGAATGGGTGATGACGGGTTCGAATCCCCGTACGAGCTTGTGTTCGCCCTGGGCGCCGGCGTCAAAGTGCGTCAGTCCGAGCTCGATGGCCAACTCAATGCCCTGGTAATAGCAGGTCTCGAAGTGCAGGTGATTGAACTCGTCGAGGCAGCCCCAGTAACGGCCATAGAGCGTATTCGCTCCGTTAAGGAAAAGGGCTCCGGCGATCATTTCCCCGTCCCTGACTGCCATCACAAGATGCAGGTGCTCGGAGAGGTTCTCTCGCACCAGTTCAAAGAACTGCCTGTTCAGGTAGGGGCGTTGGCCGCGTTTCAGGTAGGTGGCCTGGTAAAACACGTAAAAGGCGGAAAGCACGTGATCGGGAATGTCGCGCCCGTGAAACCGCTGGAAGCTGATGCCCTGTTCAGACACCTGGCGTCGTTCCTTGCGGATGGATTTGCGTTTGCGGGAGGTCAGCTGTGCCAGGAAGTCATCGAAGCCGTCATAATTCCGGTTGTGCCAGTGGAACTGGCAACCGGTGCGATGCAGTTCCTGTTCGTGCGTCAGCAGCGCCTGGTCTGCGGCGTCGGGGAACAACAGGTGCCAGGAATGGGCGCCCAGTTGTGGCATCACGGAATCCAGAAGTTCCGGGACCTGGCCTGGGCCGAGTTTTTGCCGGAGTCCGGGCTCCAGCAGCAGCCGAGGGCCCTGGGATGGTGTAAACGGGATGGCGATCAGGAGCTTGGGGTAATAGGCCAGGCCGTGGCGCTGATAGGCGTCCGCCCAGGCCCAGTCGAATACATACTCGCCCATGGAGTGAGTCTTCAGGTAGGCGGGTGCGATCCCGGCAAGCTCGCCGTTGACCCGGAACACCAGGTGGCTGGGTTGCCATCCGGTTTCCGCCCTGGTGCACCCGGAAAGCTCCAGCGCGTGGAGGAACTCATGGCGCAGAAACGGGTTATTCCTGCCGGCGAGTCGCTCCCAGTCCGACCGGGTAATGTCCGCGATGGACTGGCAGGTTTCGACAGTCAGCGAAACGGAAGGGGAGAGGTGTCCGGGTTCGGGCATGGCTCGGGTGGCTCCTTGAGGATATCCCGATACCATACGCCAAAACCCGGGATCTGATCACTGTGCGACGGGTTCACAGCGTTCCTTCAGCTCCTTCTGCCATTCTGCCCGGCGTTGCTCGTATTTCTCTTGTTTCTCCTGTCGGATCTCTTCCCAGGTTTCGAGCTGCTCTTCGGTCAGTTGCAGGCGCTCGGCCATTTCCGACCAGCGTGCCTCCCGTTTTGCCTGTCGCTCGTCATGCTTGAAGCGCCCCTTGTTCTCACGGAAGTTTTCGCACACTTGTTCCATGTTGGGCTTACCGTGGTAGCCGCTGTGTTTGTCGCCGCCATGATGGTCGGCAAGGGCAAACGGGCTTGCGGCGAGCAGGGCAGATGCCAGAATGCCGGCGGTCACGATGGAGTTCTTGCGTTTGTTCATAACAGGTCCTCAGGTTGCATGCCGAGGGTGCGGCAATGGATGTGATTCGCCGCTATGGTAGCGCCGAACGCTGTCAGCGGATGTCAGTACCGTGTAAAGGTTCTGCAAAGGAATACGCGCCGAATCAGCGGGTTGGCGCATGCGTGTTAGACTCCATTTTGTGCTTACGGAGACAGACAATGCAAAACCGGGTGTTGCTGGTAGAAGACGATGACGAACTGCGGGAATTACTGGCCCGCTACCTGACCAATCAGGGTTTTACGGTCCGCGAAGCGGCCAATGGCCAGGACGGACTGACCCTGGCCCTGGGCCAGGATTGCGATATTGTGGTTCTGGACATCATGTTGCCGGACATAAGTGGGCTGGAGGTGCTGAGGGAGTTGCGTGCGGCGACCCATTTGCCGGTCGTGCTCCTGACGGCCCGTGGCGATGAAACCGATCGGATTGTCGGTTTTGAGGTTGGAGCCGACGACTACATTCCCAAACCCTGTAACCCGAGAGAACTGGTTGCCCGCCTGCAGGCGCTGCTGCGCCGGATAGCCTGGGACCAGAAGACCGATTTGAACGCCGCCAGGGTCTACGGCGATTTACGGGTTGAGCCCGGGCACCGGCGTATTCTCCAACAGGGCGTCGCCCTTGATCTGACCGCCACCGAGTACGAGGTTCTGCAGGTTCTGCTGGCCCATGCCGGTAGCGTGGTGCGCAAAACTGACCTGATGCAGTGGGCGCTCGGGCGGCGGCTCGAGGCCTACGACCGCACCCTGGATATGCACATCAGCAATCTGCGCCGCAAACTGGGCAACGAAGATCCGCCACGCATCGAAACGGTCAGGGGGCTGGGATACAGCTATCGGGTGCCCGTGTGAGCCGTCGCCTGATGTTTCCACTGTTCTGGCGGATCTTCCTGTCAATCTGGCTGGCGATGGCGGTCACCGTGGTAGCCAGCAACCTGGCAACCCGTACGCTGCTGGATCGGGAACGGCAGGCGATAGAGCGCCAGGTTGGTCTGAGGGATCTGGGGCTGGAGGCTATCAGGGTTCGTGAAACCGAGGGACGTGGCGATGCCTGGCGCTTTCTGCGCGAACAGGGGAAACGGCTGGAACTGCGCCTGATCCTGATTGAGCTGGACGACGACAAGCGTTTGCCGTCGTCCATCCGAGAGCGGATGAAGTCCGGCTGGTACCCCCAGAAACCCGCGGTGATAGACGTGGCTGATGGTTACCAGCTCGTCGCCTGGCCCCGGGTAAACGGTGAGGGTTGGCTGGATCCGAAGTTTTTCCGCGTCATCGAGATGGGACTGGCTTTCGTGCTGATTACCCTCGCGTGCTTTTGGATTGCCCGTTTCGTTTCACGGCCGCTGAAGCACATGGAAAGTACGGCTCAGCGGATTGCCGGTGGCAACACGGAACTGCGGGTGAGCGAGGACATCGCTCGCCGACGGGATGAGGTCGGCCAGCTTGCGACTGCCTTCAATGCCATGACCGAACGCCTGTGCGGCCTGCTTGAGCGACAGAAACACCTGTTGCGGGATATTTCCCATGATCTGAGGACGCCGCTAACCCGACAGCGTATTGCCATTGAGCTGGCCAGTGATGGCGGTGCCGACGAGCAGCTGGTCGCCAGTATTCTGCGCCAGAACGAGCGTCTGGAAGCCATGACATCGCAGATACTGACGCTGTACCGGGTCGCTGAACAGGGGGGTGATATCGAACGTGAGCCCGTAAAACCGGTCAAACTGCTCAATCAGGTACTGCGAGATGCTGCGGATTACGCCGATCACCAGGGTGTGGAATGCAGGCTGTCGGCGACAGACGAGACGGCCAAGGCATCGGTATTGGGAGATGCTGGCCTGATGCAGCGGGCCTTTGACAACATCCTGCAGAACGCTCTGGATCACACACCACCGGGTAAACGGGTGCAGGTCAGGGCGTCGGTTGCTGATGGTCAGGTGACCGTCGATATTGAGGACGAAGGGGCGGGCGTGCCGGCCGAGTTGTTGCCACATCTGTTCGAGCCGTTTTTCCGGGCTGACAAATCCCGCGGCGGCAAGGGCTGGGGGCTGGGGCTTGCGATTGCACGGGATATCGTGACGGCCCATGATGGCGAGATCAGAGCGGCAGCAGGTGAGTCTGGTGGGTTACGAGTGACGGTGCGGGTGCCGGTGTTTACCGCCGGTTGAGCGCGGTGGCTCTTGGGCGTCGTCATCGGTGGGCCTGAGATCCGCAGCGCCGGAGAAGTCGATGCCCTCTTGCAACTCGTCTTCCTCGAAGCGTATGCCGCAGGCGGCTTTCCGGAGTTTTGCAGGCTCTGCGGTTCCGGGACTGTTAGGCTTGTCTTCCTCGGACATAAGGTTTACCGATCAATGACTAGAGATTACCCCGTTCCCGCAGGATACCTCGAGCGCGAGACGGAAGTGAAAAAAAGCCGGTTCATCGCCCGGGTCGCACCGGTCAGTTCCCGGGACGAGGTGAAAGTCTGGCTGGAACAGGCTCATCGCGATCACCCGGATGCCCGGCATATCTGCTGGGCATACCAGATTGGCCGTCCCGGCTCGGCAGCCGAGGCGGGGATGAATGACGATGGAGAACCTTCCGGCACCGCAGGCAAACCGATCCTGAATGTCATTCAGCACAAAGACATGGGGGATGTCCTGGTCATGGTTGTTCGTTACTTTGGCGGTATCAAGCTCGGTGCCGGCGGCCTCGTCCGTGCCTATGCCGGAGCTGCCGAGAGTGTGCTTTCCGCCGTTGAGCGGTCAGTTCAGCAGCCTATGATACCGGCCGATGTGGTGATGGGGTTTGCCGATGAACAGCCCCTGCGGCACTGGTGCGAGGTTCACGACGCCGTGCTGGAGTCGGTGGAATACGGCGCCAGTGTCAGGGCCCGGGTGGCCTTGCCCGAACACCAGGCGGATGCGTTTGTCGCGTTCTGTGATGCCCAGAAGCTGGATTACGATCTCGAAAGGTGAGGAACCAGAAGGGCATCGTGGTCCGTGTCCTATGCGTATACTGAAGCTACGAAACCTCCAATAAAGGAGAACTGCATTATGCGTTTCCTGATGATTTCGGCATTGGTCCTGGCTCTGGCAGGCTGTGCCGGCAATGTGGTGACGGACTACAACTCCTCAGCGGTTTTCGGTAACTACGCCAGTTGGGCCTTTGCCCAGAACGCCGGGAGTGGTGCGTTCGTGTCGCTTGATGGCAGCCGGGTACAGAGTGCGATTGAGCGGGAACTGAAGCGTAAGGCGATGCGCAAGGTGCCGGCCGATGAGGCAGACCTGCTCGCCAACTGGAAGATCGTGGAGGAGGATCGCCTGGAGCAGACCGGCGTGGGGCTGGGCTTTGGCTATGGCTGGAGCAACTTCGGCTGGGGTATCTCTGCACCCCCACCGGTGCGGGAGGTCACAGAGGGTAAGCTCGTGGTTGAGCTGGTGGATACCGAAATCAATGAGGTGGTGTGGCGCGCCGCGAGTCGCCGTTACCTGACTGAGCATCAGTCCCCTGAGACCCGCAGCGAATTGATTGATGAGGTAGTGTCCGAAATGTTTTCCAAGTACCCTCCGGGCATCGAATAATCGAGTTACGCAGACCAAGGGGAGTGCAGCGCAGGCATGAAAAATCGATCGGAAGGCGGACTGGTTTTTTCCACGGAACAGGGGCGGATGTGTCCTGACTGCCGGAACCCGGTATCGGAATGCACGTGTGGAACGCCCTCCCGGCCCGAGGGCGACGGGATTGTTAGGGTGAGCCGTGAAACCAAGGGCCGGAAGGGTAAGGGCGTGACCCTGATCACCGGTATCCCGCTTGACGAAAAGGAGCTCAAGGCCTTCGCCAAGGTGCTAAAAGCCAAATGCGGCACCGGGGGTACGGTCAAGGACGGAACGGTTGAGATACAGGGCGATCAGCGGGACATCCTCGTCCCGCTTCTGCAGGCGCAGGGCTGGACCGTAAAACGGTCTGGTGGCTGATGGTATAAGACGCAACGGGCCGTCGCTCACGCTACAATTAACGGCATTAACCTTTCTCTTTCCTTGAAAACGCGGAGTCTGCCCGGGATCATCTTGCGGTGTTCGGGCGCGTCGGCTCCTCTGACCGGAGGCTTGCATGCACATTCTGGTTTTGGGCGCGGGGGTCGTAGGTACGACCACTGCCTGGTTTCTGCAGAAGCAGGGTCATCAGGTCACGGTGATCGATCGACAGAATCAGGCCGGGGTAGAAACCAGCTACGCCAACGGTGGTCAGATTTCAGTTTCCCACGCCGAGCCCTGGGCCAACCCCTCGGCGCCGCTGAAGGTTCTCAGATGGCTGTTCAAGGCAGATGCCCCGCTGCTGTTCCGGCCTCGTCTGGATCCGGACCAGTGGCGCTGGGCGCTGTCATTCCTGTGTGAATGTACGTCCACGCGGGCAGCCCACAACATCCGGCAGATTGTGAATCTTGGTACTTACAGCCGGAGCCAGTTGCAGAACCTGCGGGAGGAAGTGGGCCTTGAATACGATGCTCTGCAGAAGGGCATTCTGCATTTCTATACCGACCCGCGGGAGTTTGAAGCTGCCATCAAACCGACCCGAATCATGCAGGATCTGGGTTGCGATCGGCAGATCATTGATGCGGACAGAGCCATTTCGTTAGAGCCTGCCCTGAAGCCGATCCGGGACCGGATAGCCGGCGCCACCTACACCTCGGAAGATGAGTCCGGCGACGCCCGAAAATTCACCCATAACCTGGCACAGAAGTGTGCCGAGGCGGGCGTTGAATTTCGCTATGGCACCGAAGTGCTCGGTTTCGAGCATGCCGGGGATCGGATCCTGGGGGTTCAGACGCTGAAAGACGGCTGTCATGAAATCCTCCGGGGGGACGCCTACGTCCTCAGTCTCGGGAGTTTCAGTGCGCCTCTGGTCAAGAAGGTGGGGTTGACCCTCAGTATCTATCCGGCCAAGGGCTACTCAATCACAGTGCCGGTGAAGAATGAGGACGCCGCGTTCCGCGTCAGTCTGACCGACGACGAATACAAACTGGTTTATTCGCGGCTAGGGGACCGTCTGCGGGTGGCCGGCACGGCGGAGCTCAGCGGTTATTCCCGGGACCTGAACTATACGCGTTGCCGCGCGATTGTCCGGCGCACGGCCGAGGTCATGCCCGAGGCGGGCTACTGGGATCAGGCCGAGTTCTGGAGTGGTTTGCGCCCGGCAACCCCGTCCAACGTGCCCTATGTCGGCAAGAGCCACTTCCCCAATTTATATCTGAACACCGGCCATGGCACTCTCGGCTGGACCCATGCCTGTGGTTCGGCTGCGGCGCTGGCGGACATCATAAGCGGACGCCGGCCGGACGTGGACTTCGCCTTTACGGGTATCTGAGGGGCCGGCCAAAGCAAAGAGCCAGCTCAATTGAGCTGGCTTCTGATTGCTGGCCGAATCATGTCGTGGCTTATTGCAGCTGGTCCCGAATCAGCTTCTTGTTGATCTTGCCCACACTGGTTTTCGGGATGTCTTCAACGAAATCGATCTTGCTGGGTATGGCCCACTTGTTGATCTCGCCGGTATCGACAAACTGCTTCAGATGGTTCTGGATATCTTCCAGTGTCGCATCCTCGCCCGGTTTCAGGGTGACCAGGGCATGGGGACGCTCGCCCCATTTCTCGTCGGGCACACCGACCACGGCGGCCCCGGCGACGGACGGGTGCTGACTGATCAGGTTCTCCAGATCCAGCGATGACAGCCATTCCCCCCCGGTCTTGATGACGTCCTTGATGCGGTCCTTGATCACCAGCGTGTTGTCAGGCTCCATGGAGGCTACGTCACCTGTATGCAGCCAGCCGCCTTGCCACAGTTCTTCACCTTTCTGCTTTTCCTTGAAGTAGCTCTGGGTCAGCCAGGGCGCGCGGGCGACTACCTCGCCTTTGGCGTCGCCATCGTGGGGAACCGGCGTGCCATCGGGATCGACGATCTCAAGTTCCACCATGGGTACCGCAATGCCGGTTTTGACTCGCTTCGCGGTCTGTTGTTCCAGCGGCAGTTCCAGGTCTTCAGGATCGAGGTGGGTGGCGCTCAGCAATGGGCAGGTCTCGGACATGCCGTAGCCGGTGTACATACGAATGCCCAGTTTGGCGCCAGCGTCGCACAGGCCCCTGGTCAGGGCGCTGCCACCGATCAGGACGTGCCAGTTGCTCAGGTCGGCGGTCTTGATCGACTCGGTCCCCATCATCATCTGCATGATGGTCGGCACGCAGTGGGAGAACGAAACCTTGTGCTCCTTGAGCAGATCAACCAGCAGCTCGGGTTCGTAGCGCCCGGGGTAGACCTGTTTGATGCCCATCAGGGTGGCTGCATAGGGCACGCCCCAGGCATGGACGTGGAACATCGGGGTTACCGGCATGTACACCGACGATGAACGGAGTAGCGGCATCTCGTCGTAGGCCGATAGCGAGCCGGTCATGGCCAGTGTGTGCAGCACCAGCTGCCGGTGGCTGAAAAAAACGCCCTTCGGGTTGCCGGTCGTGCCGGTGGTGTAGAAGGTGGTTGCGACACTGTTCTCGTCGAAATCCGGAAACTCGAACTCGGTGTCGGCCTTGGCCAGCAAGGCTTCGTACTCGCCCGCGGTGTCGAGTTGGGTTGACTGCGCGGCGGCCTCGTCGGTGAGCTGGATGTAGGTCTTGACGGTCTCGATCTCATCCTTGACCGATTCAAGGATGGGCAGGAAGTCATCGTGGACCAGAACCACGTCGTCTTCGGCATGGTTCATGGTGTAGACAATTTGCTCCGGAGACAGCCGCACATTCACGGTGTGCAATACCGCGCCGATCATCGGAATGGCGAAGAAACACTCCAGGTAGCGCGGTGTGTCCCAGTCCATCACGGCAACCGTGTCGCCGGCTTTCACACCTGCATCTGTGAGGGCGTTGGCCAGGCGATGAATACGTTCCACCAGGTCGGTGTAGGTGTACTTGCTGCGATTAGCGTACACGATCTCCTGATCCGGATTATAGCGCGGGCCAGAGAGCAGGAGCTGCTTGATCAGCAACGGGTACTGGTAGGCGTTGTCCGCCGGCGGGAGAATTCGGGTTTGTGCCATCACCTGTTTCCTCTTTCTCAGTTGTTGATGTTGTCGCGAGAAACAGGGGTAAATCTGACACAGATTGAGTAAAACGGAAACCGTAACGAAGGAAAAAACCGCAGAACATACCGGCGCTTAAATGAAACGACTGTTACGCTCTGCGGTTCTGGAGATTATTCGTAAGTGCAGAGGTAAGCGGTGTCGATATCGGCTTTTGCTTTGAAGCTGGCCTGACCGGCAACATCGAAACTCTCACCGGCTCCATAGGTCATCCACTCATCCACACCTGGCAGCAGCACGGTCAGGGCACCGCTGATGACCGTCATGGTCTCTTTCTTGCTGGTTCCGAACTCATACTCACCCGGGCTGATAACGCCTACGGTTGCCGGCAGGGTTGAGGTCTGGAAGGCGATGGACTTGGCCTTGCCATCGAAGTATTCGTTAACCTTCAGCATACGCTGGTTCCTCAAAAATGGATGGGGCGCCTACTATACGGAAAAATGTTGCAAGACCAATGACTATTTTGGTGCCGGGCTGCAACTGATCAGTTTAGCTCAACCGCTTACTGTTCCCACGGTTTTCCCCGGGTGTTGTTCACCGTGGATACACCGATGTGCATGGCGGCCTTGGCCAGAATGTTGGCACTCACCGGCGCGGTCATGAACAGGAACACCGTGATCAGGATTTCCGCGATGCCAATGCCTTTCCCCTGACTGCTGAAATAGATCACGGAGCTTATGACAATGGCACCGACACCCACAGTGGTGGCCTTGGTGGGGCCGTGGAGCCGGGTAAAGAAGTCGGGAAGCCGGGCCAGGCCGATGGCGCCGACCAACGTAAAGGCGCCGCCGGTCAGCAGCAGCAGACAGATGGCGTATTCAGCAAACTGGCTCATCGCAAAGGTCCTCCAAACGCGGTTGAACGTGGCGCCGGCTTATTCAATGACGCTGCCTCGCTTAAGGTATTTGGCCATGGCCACGGTACCCACAAATCCCATGACCGCAATCAACAGGGCTGCCTCAAGGTACATGCGAGTCCCGAGCGTTATGCCCAGCAGAATGATCAGGGCTATGGCGTTGACGTACAGGGTATCCAGGGCCAGCACACGATCGGGCGCATCCGGGCCCTTGATCAGCCGGTAAACGTTCAGCAGGGCCGCGAGGGTCACCATGCCGATGGTAATGTAGAGCGTGATGGTGATCATTCGAACATCTCCAGCAACGGTTTTTCGTAGCGGGTGCGGATGGCGTCAATCACCTCGTCATCGGTCTCCGCATCCAGGGCATGCACCAGCAGGATCCGGTTATCGTCGCTGATATCGACACTGACGGTGCCGGGCGTCAGCGAGATGGTGCTTGCCAGGATACTGATCGCCAGCGGGTGCTCCAGTTCCAGAGGGTAAGAGACGAATACCGGCCGGGGTTGGCGCGGGCTGAGAATCAGCTTCGCCACCTCGAAGCTGGCGACAACAATATCCCGGATCACCCGCACCAGGTACGCCGGCATTCGCCAGGACTTGATGAATGCAGGCCGTTCCGGCCAGAAGCCGTGGGTAATCTGCGGGATGGCCCAGGCCAGGATAATGCCCATGACCACGCTGGCGCCGGATACGCCGTCGTTCAGGAACTGCCAGCTGGCGAAGAGGATCAGGCTGAGCCACGGCTGGGGAAAACTGAGGCGATCGAACATTAGTTATCCTCCCCGACCATGGGCGTCTTGAGAATCTCGATATAGCCTGAGGGATTCTGAAGCTGGATTGCAGTGGCATCCGTGTAGTCGCTGATCGGACCGGCGAGGGCAACGACGACAATGCTCAGGGCCACCAGGGCTCCGGCGGCAACTGAGACGTTGCCACCCAGCGGGCCGGGTTCCTCAATGTGCCCATCCACGGTCCGCCAGAACACGATGCTGCCGGCGCGGCTGTAAGCAATGACGGTAAAGAAACTGCCAATCAGGATTACCGACCACAACCATGCCATTTCGGGCCCGGACATGGGCGATTGCAGAATGAGAAGCTTGGCGAAAAACCCGCTCAGGGGCGGTAGGCCCGCCGCCGCCACCGCGCCGAGCAGGAACAGCACGCTCAGGAAGGTTCGATTGCGCATTCGGGGAGCGGTCACAATCCTGTCTCTTGCGCTGCCCCGTTGGCGGGCGACCAGTTCGGCCACCAGGAACAGCCCGCCCACGGTCCAGGTGGTGTTGAGCAGGTAGAACAGGGCAGCAGAGATGCCCGCCACCGAACCCAGGGCAATAGGCGCCAGCAGGGTACCGACGGAAATGATGACCTGCCAGGCAACGAGGGTTTTCAGGTTGTCTGCACCGAGCGCACCGATAACCCCCATGGCAAGGGTCAAGAGCGCCAAAGGAAACAGCCAGTCCATACCCAGGTTGGCAAGTGCACCGGCGTCGTCGCCGAAAACGAGCAGGTAAACCCTCAGAATCGCGTAGATGCCCACCTTGGTCATGACCGCGAACAGCGCGGCCACCGGTGCGGTGGCCTTGGCATAAGCCTTCGGTAGCCAGAAGCACAGGGGGAGCAGGGCGGCTTTCAGGGCAAAGACCACCAGCAGCATCATGCCGCCGGCCCTTACAATCTCAAGATTTTCACCCCTGACCTTCGGTATCTCTATGGCAAGGTCTGCCATGTTCAGAGTGCCGGTGACGCTGTAGATCATGCCTACGCTGATCAGGAACACGGCGGATCCCGCCAGATTGAGAACCACGTAATGCAGTCCGGGAACGGTGCGCGCCCGCCCCCCGCCATGCATCAGCAGGCCGTAGGAGGCAATCAGCAGTACCTCGAACGCCACAAACAGATTGAACAGGTCACCGGTGAGGAAGGCAATGTTCAGGCCCATCAGCTGGAACAGGAACAGGCCGTGGAACTGACGATTGCCTTCATCGGCGCCACCGATGGCAAAGAGATGACAGAGCAGCGCGAGAATCGCCGTCAGTATCAGCATCAGGGCCGCCAGGCGATCCAGCACCAACACAATGCCAAAGGGCGGCTGCCAGTTTCCGAATGCATAGAGGCGGTAGCTGTCGTCGCTGGCCAGGACGACCAGAACGACGGTCGACACCAGGAGCAGCACCGTGGTGGCGATGGCCAGGGTGCGTCTCAGGCTGATGGGCGCATAGCCCATGAAAACCTGAAGGATGCCGCCGAGCAGTGGGATCAGGATAGGTGCGGTAAGCCACTGGTTCATTTACCGGTACCCTCCTCGTTCTGTTCCGGTTGGGGCGCTTTGGCATCCTGATGTCCGTCCACATGATCGTCCTCGTGGTCAGCCAGGCTGCGCAACGACAGCACCACCACGAAGGCGGTCATGGCAAAGCCGATCACAATCGCCGTCAGTACCAGCGCCTGGGGCAGCGGATCGGTGTAGGTGTCAGTTGTCCCGATAATGGGCTGGGCTCCGGTCGCGAGCCGGCCGCTGGAAAACAGGAAGAGGTTGACGCCATAGGAAATGAGCGTCAGGCCGACGATCACCGGGAAGGTCCGCGCCCGCAATAGCAGGTACACGCCAGATGCGGTCAATGCGCCGATGACCAGTGCAAAGACAAGCTCCATTAGGTGCCCTCCCGAGTACTTTTAATGGCGGAGTGAGGTGAAAGTCGCCCGATACTGACCAGTGCCAGCAGAGTGGCCCCGATCACGGTCAGGTAGACGCCTAGATCGAAGACCAGTGCCGAAGCCACCTCAAACTTGCCTACCACCGGCCAGGTAATGTAACCGAAGGTGGAGGTCAGGAACGGATAGCTGAAGGCAAAGCTGCCTGCACCGGCAACGACGGCGAACAGCAGACCGACCCCGATAACGCTGTGGTATTTGAACGGCACCCGGTCCTGGGTCCAGATCATGCCACTGGCCACGTACTGGAGAATCAAGGCGATCGAGGTGATGAGGCCGGCAATAAAACCACCGCCCGGAAGATTATGGCCGCGGAGAAAGATGAACACGGAAACCATAAGGGCCAGCGGTAACATGGGTCTTGCGATCAGTCGCAGCATCAGTGGGTGCGCGTCCCGGGTCCAGCCGTGGCCCTGGCCATCGCCCGGAGGCGGTGTCAGGGCCGTGTTTTTAAGCATGGCGTAGATACCCAGGGCGGCAATGGCCAGAACGGTAATCTCACCCAGTGTGTCGAAGCCCCGGAAATCCACCAGAATGACATTGACCACGTTGGTGCCGCCTCCGCCAGGCTTGCTGTTCTCCAGGAAGAACTCCGAGATGGAACTGAACGGCTGGGTCAGCATGGCCAGAGTCACCAGAGTCATGCCCACCCCGGCAACCGCGGCGATGATGATGTCCCGGGCTCGCCTGGGCTTGGACGTTTCCAGCGGTGTCCAGGATGGCATGTAATAGAGTGCCAGCATCAGCAGCACGATGGTGACGACCTCTACGGACAGCTGGGTCATCGCCAGATCGGGAGCTGAGAACCGGGCGAACGCGAGCGCCACCAGCAAACCCACGACGCTGAGCAACACCAGAGCATAAAATCGGGCGCGATGAAAGGCCGCGGTGAGGCAGGCACAGAGAATCAGGATGCCCGCGCCAACAACCGTTGGGCCATCAATCGGGCTCAGGCCCGCCTCACCGATGAATACCCCCAGGTTGCCGAGAGGCGCAGCAGCGACGGCGATCACGCTGAGCACCAGGAGCAGTCCGTAACGTTGCAGCGAACCGTTTTCCAGCGTTGCGGTCAGGCGGTGCGCCAGGTTTTCGACCCGCAAGACCACGGCCTCGAATACGGCTTTCTCGTCGATTTCCTTGAACCGGGCATGAAAGTCAAAGAAGCGTTGACGCTGACTGTACATCAGCAGGCCACCGAAGAATGCCAGGAAGCTCATGAGCAGCGGCAGATTGAAGCCATGGGCGATGGTCAGATGGTATTCCGGAACATCGCCACCGAGGGTCGCCGCGGCGGCGGCATACAGCAGTGGCCCCACGGAAATTGCCGGGAAGATACCGACCATGATGCAGGCAAACACCAGAATCTCGACCGGAATCTTCATGTACCGGGGTGGTTCGTGGGGCGGGTAGATGGGCAGGTCTACCGGTTTGCCATTGAAAAAGACGTCGTGAATGAAGCGGGCGGAATAGGCCACCGCAAAAATCCCGGCAAGGGTTGCCACCAGTGGGGGCAGCCAGGCCCAGAACCCCGGAAGGTTCAGTTCCAGCGACTCGGCGAAGAACATTTCCTTGCTCAGGAAGCCGTTCAGCAACGGTACCCCGGCCATGGACGAGGCAGCCACCATGGCGAGCGTGGCGGTGTGGGGCATGTAACGCCACAGGCCGTTGATCCGTCGCATGTCGCGGGTGCCGGTTTCGTGATCGATGATGCCTGCAGCCATGAACAGCGAGGCCTTGAATATGGCGTGGTTTATCACGTGGAAAACCGCCGCTACGGCCGCCAGTTTCGTGCCCATGCCGAACAGCAGGGTGATCAGGCCCAGGTGACTGACGGTGGAATAGGCCAGCAGTCCCTTGAGGTCATGCTTGAACATCGCCACATAGGCGCCGAGCAGAAGGGTGGCCATGCCGGTGAAGCTCACCATATAGAACCACTGCTCGGTGCCGGCCAGGGCAGGATACAGGCGTGCCATCAGGAAGATGCCGGCCTTCACCATGGTCGCCGAGTGAAGGTAGGCGGACACTGGCGTGGGCGCCTGCATCGCATGGGGCAGCCAGAAATGGAACGGGAACTGGGCGGACTTGGTAAAAGCCCCGAGCAGCACCAGAGTCAGCGCGACCGGGTACATGCTGCTTGCCTTGATCTGGTCGCCCGCTGCCAGCACATCGTCCAGTTCGAAGCTGCCGACGATGTTGCCAATCATCAGAATGCCCGCCAGCAGCGCCAGGCCGCCACCGCCGGTAACCGCCAGAGCCATGCGGGCGCCGCGTCGGGCATCCTGCTTGTGCGTCCAGAAACTGATCAGCAGGAAGGATGTGAGGCTGGTCAGCTCCCAGAAAATCATCATCAGCAACAGGTTGCTGGAGAGCACAATACCGAGCATCGAACCCTTGAAACACAGGAGCAGGGCGTAGAACTTGCCGACGTTTTCCTTGGCCTTCAGGTAGTAGCGGGAATACAGGATGATCAGCAGGCCGATAATCAGGATCAACAGCGCGAACAGCAGCGACAAGCCGTCAAGCCGGAAGCTCAGGGACAGTCCCAGGGCCGGCAGCCACTCGGCAGTGAACAGCACCACGCCCCCATCGGCAAGGGTCTGCCAATGAGGATAGAGCGCGGCCAGCGCAATGAGGGCCGGAACGGAAGATGCTATAGCGATTGCCGTGCGCCCGCCCTGGGCAAACAGGGGCGCGGCGATGGCGCCCAGAAACGGCAGTAAAACAACCAGCGGTAGCGACATCGCAACCTCGTTATCGGTTCTTCTTTTTCATGAATGGAAACGGGTGTTTGCCTGAGTCTAGTCTCGGGCCAGCCTTCCTGCATAACTCTGGAAACATGCTTGGAATCAGAGCTCTGCGGGAGAGTTCAGACCGGGGCAGGTGGGTCGGGGAAGTAGGGTAAACGACCCCGGTGCCGCGCGATGTCAGCGGTAAGCGGTGGGCGCTTGGAGTGCATGCAGCCGAAGGACCTTGCGGTCATGGTTGCTCCGTCAGTCAAACTTGATTGCCGATGATACGTGGCCCGTCCCGCAGGTCAAGTCAACTTGCCATAGATCAAGTGTATACTCGATATAAATTTTTCAGAGGTCATGTTATGAGCGCCACTTACCCGAATCTGCTGAAACCCCTTGATCTCGGTTTTACCGAGCTCCGGAACCGGGTGCTGATGGGGTCCATGCATACCGGTCTGGAGGATCGGTTCTGGAACATCCATAAGTTTGCGCGCTATTTTGCCGAACGGGCCGAAGGTGGCGTGGGCCTGATGGTGACGGGTGGCTACTCGCCCAACATCGCCGGCCAGCTTGCGCCGTTGGCCTCCACGATGAATAACCGAGCCACCGCGTTGCTGCATCGTCACGTGACCGGGGCCGTTCATGAAGCGGGCGGCAAGATCTGTCTCCAGTTGCTGCACGCGGGCCGTTATGGCTACCAGCCTCTGATCGTCTCGGCCTCCGCGACCAAGGCGCCGATCAGTCCTTTCAAGGCACGAGCGCTTTCCAGCAAAGGCGTTGAGCGGCATATCAATGATTTTGTCAGTGCCGCCAAGCTGGCCAGGTTCGCCGGTTATGATGGTGTCGAAGTGATGGGGTCCGAAGGCTATTTCATCAACCAGTTCCTGTGTGAACGTACCAACAAGCGCACCGACCAGTGGGGTGGTCCCTACGAGAATCGCATGCGTCTGCCGGTGGAGATCGTTCGCCGTATTCGTGAGGCGGTTGGGCCCGAGTTCATAATAATCTACCGGCTGTCGATGCTGGATCTGGTGGAAGGGGGCCAGACCTGGGATCAGATCGTGACCCTGGGCAAGGCCATTGAGGAGGCCGGCGCCACGATCATCAATACCGGTATCGGGTGGCACGAGGCCCGGGTGCCGACCATTGTGACATCCGTACCCCGGGGCGGGTTCGCCGATGTCACGGCCAAGTTCTACGGCGAGGTGGATATCCCGGTCTGTACCACCAACCGCATCAATACCCCGGAAAAGGGCGAAGAAATCCTCGCCGCCGGCAAGGCGGATATGGTGTCTATGGCGCGCCCGCTGCTGGCGGACAGCGAGTTCGTCCGCAAGGCGGAGCAGGGGCGCGCGGATGAAATCAACACCTGCATTGCCTGCAATCAGGCCTGCCTTGACCACGCTTTCCAGGCCAAGCGGGCATCCTGTCTGGTCAATCCAAGGGCCTGCCACGAAACCGAACTGGTGCTGACGGTTGCTCCAGTGGCCCGGCGCGTGGCTGTGGTTGGCGCGGGGCCGGCGGGACTGGCGGCGGCGACGACGGCGGCAAAGCGGGGACATCGGGTGACCCTGTTTGAGGCTGACGACAGGATTGGCGGCCAGTTCAATTACGCCAAGCGTATTCCCGGCAAGGAAGAGTTCTACGAGACATTGCGTTACTTCCAGCGTCAGATTGAACTGCTGGGCATTGACCTGCAGTTGAACACCCGGGTCGACAGCGAAAAGCTAGTCGCCGATGGATTTGACGACATCGTCATTGCGACCGGCGTGAAGCCACGCACGCCAAAGATTGACGGCATTGACCACCCCAAGGTTCTGGGTTACCTCGACGTGCTGCGGCACAACAAGCCGGTGGGCACGAGCGTGGCGGTTATTGGCGCCGGCGGGATCGGCTTTGATGTGAGTGAATTCCTGACCCACGATTTCAGCCATCAGCCCGAGGGCGAGCAGGTCAGTGTCGAAGCCTGGCAGGCGGAGTGGGGCGTGAATCCCGACTTCGAGGGCCCGGGGGGGCTGGCGGAGCCAAAACCGACGCCGTCACCGCGCAAGATTTACCTGATGCAGCGCAAGACCGGCAAGGTGGGCGCAGGTCTTGGCAAAACCTCGGGCTGGGTACACCGCAATAGCCTCAAGCATCGGGACGTGGAAATGCTCCGAGGCTGTCGCTACGATCGGATTGATGACCACGGGCTGCACATCGCGCTGACCGACAAGGACGGCAAGGCGCAGGAAACGCGGGTGCTTGAGGTGGACAATGTGGTGATCTGTGCGGGGCAGGAGCCCTATCGGGAGCTCTATGATCAGATCGAGGCAAAGGGTGTCAGAGCGCATCTGATCGGTGGAGCGGATGTCGCTGAAGAACTGGATGCGAAACGGGCAATTCGCCAGGGAACCGAAGTTGCCGCGAATATTTAGCCGCCGAAGCGTGGGGCTTCCCGCCCCAAAGTGATCAGTATCTGACGCGGAGCGTCAGTCTGATCACTGGAACATTTTGAGCGCGGCGGAAATCGCCTCGGCCTCTGCTTCGAGTACCTGGCAGCGCAGGCTGTTGCCCTGCTGAAGCGCTTGAGCCAGCTGTTTCTGCTTCATGTCATAGAGCCGGTTGAGAATATCGGCCTGACTTTGTCTGATCGGTGCGTTCATGGTTACCTCCCCACTTTTACACCTGTGTCGAAAACTTTTACGTTCGGCACCAACTTTTGGCCCTCCCATAAGGTTAGATGCATAACGCAGGCCAGTTGTTACAGCGTCAACGGCCAAATCGCGAGCGATAGGCACCGGGTGCCAGCCCCGTGTGTTTGCGGAATAGCCGGCTAAATGAGCTCACGTCCTCATAGCCGACCCCGTTGATGATTTCGTCAATGTAGCGTCGTGACGTTTCCAGATGATGACGAACATGCTCCACCCGAAGCAGTTGCAGGTAGGTGTTGGGAGTATCGCCGGTGGCGGCCTTGAATCGCCGCAACAGAGAACGCTCGCTCAGCCCGGCCTCCCGGGCCAGTTCCGCCAGCGAGACGGTGTGCGCAAAGTTTGTGTCGAGCCAGTCCTGCAGTTTCAATACCGTGCTGTCGGAGTGGTAGCGCTTCGCCTGCAGGGCGCTGTATGGCGCCTGACTTGTGCGTCCGGCATCAATGACAAAAGCTTTCGCCAGTTGTCGGGATACCTCCGGTCCAGCGTACCGCTCCACCAGGTACACGCCCAGATCCCACCAGGCCATGCCGCCCCCGGCGCAGGCGATGTCGCCGTCGACCGTTACCAGCTTCTCCGGTCGGCAGATCACCTCCGGGTAGCGCTGACGGAACTGGTTGCTGAAGCCCCAGTGGGTGGTTGCCTCCTTACCGTCAAGCAAGCCCGCTTCCGCCAGCAGAAAGGCACCGGTGCAGTTGCTGGCCAGCAACGAGGGGGAGGCATCCTGCCGGGACAACCAGTGAACCAGCCCGGTATTGCGTGCCAGTATGTCCGCGATCGGCGCACCGATGGTCGGCACGATGATGATATCCGCGGCCGGCAGCTCATCCCCGTTCCAGCTGCCATCGGCGAGCAGCGTGATGCCGTTGATGCAGCGGCAGGGGGCGCCGGCCTGCGTGAGCAATTGTGTCCTGAACATAGGCTCGGGCTCCTCTCCATGGATACGGGCCCAGGTCACGCCCGCCAATCGGAACAGGTCGATGATGCCAGTAATGGCGCTGGCAAGGGCGCCATCAAAACCGATGATTGAGACCGTGTGCATGGACTACTCCGTTGGCAGGACGTCTGGCAGGCGTGGCGGTATTGGCCATGATTATGTCATAAATGCCGGTTTTCTATCCCCCCTTGCTGTGACACTCTGTGTGCAATTAACAGGAGAACCAAGCATGACTGACACTTTGATCGAACGCCGGGATCTGGCATTTCAGCTCTACGATGTGCTCGATACGCAATCATTGATCCAGCGGGAGCGCTTCAGCGAGCACAGCCGCGACACCTTTGACGCGGTAATCGAAACCGCCGACCGCATTGCCCGGGACAAGTTTGCGACCCACAACAGTGCCGCCGACAAGGACGAACCGCGCTTTGTGGATGGCGCCGTCGAGATGCTGCCCGAGGTCAAAGAAGCCTTTGATGCTTACGCGGAAGCCGGCTTCATTGCCGGTCGCTACGATTACGATCTCGGTGGCATGCAATTACCGGAATCGGTGATGGCTGCCTGCAACGGCTTTTTTACCGCTGCCAACCCAGGCACCGCCGGTTACCCGTTCCTGACTACCGCCGCTGCCAACCTCATCCGCGTTTTCGGCAACCAGCAACAACAGGACACATTCCTGCCCCACATGCTGTCAGGGCGCTTTACAGGTACCATGGCGCTCACCGAACCCCATGCCGGTTCCTCTCTGGCGGACATCCGCACCTCGGCGACACCCACCGATGATGGCCATTATCTGATCAAGGGCGCGAAGATCTACATCTCCGGAGGCGAGCAGTCGCTGACTGAGAACATCGTTCATATGGTGCTGGCCAAAATCAAGGGCGCTCCGGCAGGGGTGAAAGGCATCTCCCTGTTCATCGTTCCCAAGTTCCTGGTCGACGAGGAGGGGAACGCCACTGAACGGAATGGCGTGAACCTCGCGGGCCTGATTCACAAGCTTGGGTACCGGGGCACCACCTCCACCGCCCTCAGCTTCGGGGATGACGCCCCGTGCCATGGCTATCTGGTGGGCGAGCCGCACCAGGGCCTGAAGTACATGTTCCAGATGATGAATGAAGCCCGCGTCGGCGTGGGCTTTGGCGCGGCGGTCATCGGATATCGCGGGTACATGCACAGTCTGGAGTATGCCCGGGACCGACTTCAGGGGCGCAAGCCCTCGGAAAAGAACCCGGAAGCGCCGCAGGTTCCCATTATCGATCATGCCGATGTCCGGCGAATGCTGCTGGCCCAGAAAGCCTACAGCGAGGGTGGCCTGGCGCTGTGCCTGTATGGCGCCCGGTTAATGGATGACCAACATACCCACCCGGACGAGCAAAAAAGGACGGAGGCGGGCAAGCTGCTGGATCTGCTGACCCCGGTGATCAAGGCCTGGCCTTCGGAGTATGGTCCCAAGGCCAACGACCTCGCGATCCAGGTGTATGGCGGGGCAGGATACACCCGGGAATATCCGGTGGAGCAGTGCTGGCGCGACAATCGCCTGAATCCGATTCACGAGGGGACCAACGGCATCCAGGCACTCGACCTGCTGGGCCGCAAGATCTGGCAGGACCAGAGTCACGGCCTGCAACTGCTGATGCAGGAGATGCAGGTGGATCTGGAGGCGGCGTCCACCGCCCGTTGCCAGCAGTGGGCGCTGTCGCTGAGCGAAACCCTGCAGCAGGCAGTAAAAGTTACCCAGAGTCTGGGCAAGTCCTTGATGAGCGAGAACCCTGACAACGTGCTTGCCAATGCCTCCTGTTATCTGCACCTGTTTGGCCACATCATCGTGTCCTGGATGTGGTTGCGTCAGGCCAACGTCGCTGAAAAGCTGCTGGTGGAAGCGGGGTCTGACGACGAGCGTAACTTCTATCAGGGCAAACTCCAGGCTGCCCAGTACTTCTTCCACTGGGAATTGCCGACGGTGGCCCAGGACCTGGTGCTGTTGAAAAACCAGGATGATACCTGCCTGAACATGAAGCCGGAGTGGTTCTGACACCCCTAACCTGAATCACCGGCGAGCGCCGGGTCGAGGCAAGGCTCGCCGGTGGTCAGGGGGAAGTGGCGAAATCGGCCGTTGTGATCCAGACTTTTGAGGTCCGCCTTTGCGGATTCCTCAGGGCATGTTGAGTAGACCAGGAACAAGATAAGAACTCGACCACAGGGATGGTAAAATCATGGCAACACCGAATGCTCATTCAGTGGCGGTGCACTGGTCTGTCCAGGATATGCTCACTGAATACCTTACGTCAGGTCGGCTGGCGGAGGTGGTCTATCGCGACAGCGCCGGCCAGGTTTGTGTGGTTCACGACGTCATCAGGGATCTGTTCAGGCGGGCGGGCCAGGATTTCATCCTGCTCGGTCGGGGGAACCTGGTGGGCATAGATCATGTGATTACCCTGGATGGTCAGCTTCTCTCCGTAAGTCATTACTAACCAAAGAGTAACCCTGATGTAATTGTATGTAGCAGGATGTGGCCGTAACCTGTTTCGTCGAAATCACCGACCAACAGAAGGATATGGTTATGAACAAGTTCACACTGGGTGTACTGGCGTTCGCGATGACACTCGGCCTTTCGGCCTGCAGTTCCGAAGACAACGAAGGTGTCGATGTCGAACAGGCTGCCGACAATGCCGGTGAAATGATGGAAGACGCCGGTAACGCAGCCGAAGAGACGTACGAGGAAGCGACCGGCCAGGACGAAGGCGCCCTTGGCGAACTGGAAGAGGGTGCGGAAAATGCGGCGGATGAAATGGGTGATGCCGCTGAAGAGGCCGGAGAAGACATGGAAGAGGGCTACGAGGAAATGACCCAGTAACACGTCGGAGTCACCTTGCGCTGTCCGGCGCAGAGCCGTACCTCTGTGCCGGGTTGTCAGTCCTGCAACCCTGCCGGCAAGCACCTGTCAAAAAACGGTAACCATTCTGTCTTAACTCTGTTCCCGCCCTGTCATAATTACTGTTGAAACTGACCTCTCCGAAACGAATGCCTGTCATTATAGGGAGAGAGCACCATGGCCAAGCACGACCTTGATCCGAATTACCTGGATCCGAACTACGAACCGGTAGTCAACCACGCCGGCAACAACCCGTTCCATGAGGTCCTCGCGGCCCGTATGCAACGCCGCTCGGTGATAAAAGGCACTGTTGGTGCCGCGCTGGCCAGCATCATGGGCGTCGGCCTGGCAGCATGCGCCAGCGACGGTAATAGTAGCAGTGGCAACACCAATGCCAACTCCGATAACGCCTCGGCCACCGAGCTGGGTTTCAAGGCCGTTGCTGTCTCAGCCGCCAACCAGGTGGTTGTTCCCGAAGGCTACTCCGCCCAGGCTTTCCTGCCCTGGGGTACACCGATTACCGGTTCCTATCCCGCTTTCCGGGCCGATGCCTCCAACAGCGGTGAGGACCAGGAACAGCAGATCGGCATGCATCACGATGGCATGCATTTCTTCCCGATCGACCAGAAAGCCGGCGGCAGCAGTTCCACCGAGGGCCTGCTGGTGATGAATCACGAGTACATCAATCAGGGCGCCCTGCATCCGGATGGCCCCACCAGCGCTGACGCCAACGGTGGTGTGCGTCCCGAGGACGAAGTTCGAAAGGAGATTGCCGCCCATGGTGTGTCCGTGGTGCATATCAGGCAGGACAGCCAAGGCACCTGGGATGTGGTCTTTGGCAGCCCGTTCAACCGGCGGATTACCGGCGGTACCGAGATGGATATCCGCGGCCCCGTACGTGGATACGAGAAACTGATCACCAGGTTCAGCCCGGATGCCACCGAAACCCGCGGCACCCTGAACAACTGCTCCATGGGCCCGACACCGTGGGGCACTTACCTGACCGCCGAAGAAAACTGGCACGGTTATTTTGCCAATAGCGCGGGCACGCAGCCCCGGGAACAGGCCCGCCATGGTGTCGGCAGCTCCAGTCGATACGACTGGGAGCTGGCGGACAACGGGGCGGACGCCTACGTCCGTTTTGATATTACCCCGGGTGCCGGAAACGCGGACGAGGACTATCGCAACGAAGCCAACACCTTCGGTTACATGGTAGAGATCGATCCCTTTACGCCCGAGAGCAAGCCGCAGAAGCGCACCGCCCTGGGTCGTTTTGGTCACGAGGGGGTGATTTTCGCGCCGGTCAAGGAAGGCCAGCCGGTGGTCTGCTATTCGGGTGACGATTCCCGCTTCGAGTACATCTACAAGTTCGTGTCATCCCAACCTTATTCGGCAGCGACTGCCGGTGGTTATCTGCTGGATAAGGGTACTCTGTACGTTGCCCGCTTCAACGAGGACGGCTCCGGGGACTGGCTGGCACTGTCGCTTGAGGATGCCGACTTTGCCGCCAAGGTGGCTGCCGCCGAAGGCACCACGGTCGGTGAAGTTGCATTCGACGGTTTTGCCAACCAGGCCGATGTGCTGCTGAACACCCGACTGGCCGCCGACATTGCCGGCGCAACACCGATGGACCGACCCGAGTGGGGAGCCGTCGATCCGAACACCGGTGAGGTCTATTTCACGCTGACCAATAACTCCCAGCGTACGGAAGAACAGACCAACGCGGCCAACCCGTTGGCAGAAAACCGCACCGGCCACATCATCCGTTGGGCGGAGGAAAACGATGACCACGCCGCTGTTGCGTTCAACTGGGACATCTTTGTGTTTGCGGGTGAACAGGGCACCGAAACGGTTGTCGATGGAAACACGGTTGTTTCCTTGAGTGACGACAATATTTTCAACAGCCCGGATGGTCTCTGGTTCGACTACAACGGCCGGCTGTGGATTCAGACCGATGGCTCCGACGATGCGCCATACCAGAACAACATGATGCTGGCGGCCAATCCGGTGACCCGCGAAATCAAGCGCTTCTTCGTGGGACCTCAGGGGTGTGAGGTCACCGGTGTGGTGACCACGCCGGATGTGAAGACCATGTTCGTCAATATTCAGCATCCGGCGGCGGATTGGCCGTTCGGGACCGAAGGCGACCATCCGCGAGATGCCGCGGTGATTGTCACCCGTGACGATGGTGGAGTAATCGGCGCCTAGGCGCCCTGCCAACCGCTGACTGCAACCGCAGGGCTGGTCGATTCCGTCAGGGAATCGGTTGGCCCTGCGGTTTTTTTGTTCAAGAAATCGCCGGCCACGCCGTTACAATCAAAGTATCAACTAAAGTATGAGTTATTAGCTTAAGCCAATTCATTAATCTCCCTAATGGCCTTCAGGCGAAGAATGATTGAACGAAAAACAATAATTTCGAGGTTTGTATGGCATTACTCGAACGGACAACAGTTCTCTGGGGGGTGGCAGTCGCGGTCGTCGGTGCGGTTACCGGGGTATTGGTGGCACCAGTGTTAGGTCTTGAACCCGCGTCCGTGTTTATTGGACTGATTGGCGGTCTTGCGCTTGCCGGTGGTTACTTCATCTTACGGGTTCTCGAACCCATTGAACGGGGCATCAAGGGCCTGAACGACGGCTCCTTGCCTGATGATCATCCGCTTCGAACCCAGTGTGACGGTCTGCTTGCTGATGCCAAGGCGGGGCGTGCCCTGGTTGAGACGCTGGCTGGCAGTGCTGACCAGAATGCCATTTCTGCGGCCCAGGTCTCTTTCGCCGCTGACCAGTTGAAACTGCGTCTTGACCGACAGGTGCAAGAGACCGCCCAGATGGCCGACTACGCTGGCCAGATCACGGAAACTGTCCGTGAATCCTCCGCCCAGGCCACTGAGGCCGCTACCATGGCGCACCAGGCGAGTGTGACCAGTGCAGAAGGGCGGCAGGCTCTGGTCGATGCCATCGACAGCGTGCGGCTGGTTCATCAGCAATCGGCAGAGAACCTCACGCTCATCCAGGAACTGAATGAGAAATCCAACAAGATCCAGGGTGTCACCACCACCATTCAGGGCATCGCCGAGCAGACCAACCTGTTGGCTCTCAACGCCGCCATCGAAGCCGCTCGCGCTGGTGAGCAGGGCCGGGGATTTGCGGTAGTCGCGGATGAAGTTCGGCAACTGGCGGGTAGAACGGCCCAGGCCACCAGTGAAGTCGCCGAAACCCTGCAGGAAATTCGATCAGGCACCAACCTGGTTGTCACCCGGATTGAGGATCTTGCCCGTAGCGTCGAGGAAGGGCTGACGTCCGTGGAGAGTGTTGGCGAGCGTCTGGACCAGATTCGTGACCAATCAGACCGGGTGCAGCAGCAGGTGGCCCGGATTGCTGAAATCGACCAGAAAAATGAGCAGAGTCTGGAGCAGATGTTTGCCGGCATTGAAACGGTCCGGGATCAGATTGAAGAGAGTGACTCCAGCGTTGCGTCACTTGCGGAACAGGCCGCAACCCTGATGGAACTGGCGGAGAAAGCCAACGCCGCCTTTGCCCTGAACAGTGATGCCAGTTACCACCGGTTTTTTTACGACCAGGCCAAGACCGGCGCCGCGAAGATCAGCCGGTTGTTTGAACAGGCGATCCGTGACGGCAAGCTGTCGGAACAGGCGTTGTTTGATAGGAAGCGGGAATTGATTCGCAATACCCACCCGCCCAAGTACGCGAGCAGTTTTGACCGATTTACCGACCAGTACCTGCCTGCCGTTCAGGAAGCCGTCAAGAACGCCCACGAGTCCCTGGTCTTTGCCATCTCTGCGGCACCGGACGGCTACGTACCTACCCATAACCGCGACTTCGCCCATGCCCCGACCGGCGATCCCAAGGTGGACCTGGTCAAGAGCCGGAGCAAACGGCTGTTCAATGACCGGACCGGTATCCGTTGTGGTAGTCACACCCAGGATATGTTGTTGCAGACCTATCGTCGGGACACCGGGGAAATCATGCATGACCTCTCCGTGCCCATCTATGTAAAGGGTAAGCACTGGGGCGGCTTTCGCCTGGGATACCGTCCGGACAACCACTGATCCTTCAGGAAGTTTCGGTGTCTGCGGGCTGTGGTAGACTCCAGAAAGAAACCCCGAAGGAGAGTACGTTTTGGCAGAACAGGAACATATCCCCGCTGATCCCGACCCGATCGCACGTCGTTCAGACCCGGCGCGCAATCTGGCGGTTGTGGTCTATATCCTTCAGGCCCTGTCATTCTTTGTTGGCGGCATCACCGGTCTGGTGGGCGTGATCATCAATTACGTCAAGATGGATGACGTCCGCAATACCTGGATCGAGCGCCATTTCCAGTGGCAGATTCGCACCTTCTGGATCGGTCTGCTGTGGACAGTTATCGGTATCGTGACAGCGCCGCTGATCATTGGCTGGTTCATCCTGCTCGGGATCTCTATCTGGATCATTTACCGGATTGTCAAAGGCGCACTCGCGCTGAACGAGGGAAAACCCGTCTGATGTTCCAGACGACCGGGCGGTTCGACACCGTGGAAGTGGAGTTTGCACCGTCCCTGCTGTCTTTGCTGATATCCGAGCCGGGTCTTCAGGCCCGACTGAACACCGAATCACAAAGCCGTATTCACGGCCCTTTCTTTATTTTTCCTGTATCAGAGGGTGCTCACATAACTGAGAGCGGCCAGACTGAGCAGGAAAAAGCACAGGGCGAAGGTCACCCTGGCTCGGCGGTGGGGTGGGAACAGACTTTCACGGTAGCTCATGTTCAGACTCCGGTGGCCAATCATGGAGTTGCTACTGCCAGCGAGTGCCAGAAGATCCTGGCCTCGACGCACAGCCCGCAGTTGGTCTTGGAACACTGATCTGCATCGTGTAGGTGCACGGCCTTCAAAGCGCCGGGCGTTCGTTTGTTCAGGCCTTTGTAGGCTTTGATGTGGCAACTAAGAGCGTCGGAAGCCTCTTTTGACGTCGCGAAAGGACCCAGATCCGCCTGTTCGCGGGTCAGGGCATACCAGCCATACAAGGTGTGCATGAGCCGGTTCTGATGTGTGCTGGGTATTGCGGTGTCTGTTCTCATGTCTCTGCCTCTGTTTACAACGACTACGCAGTAGAACGACACTTCCTTGTTGTTATCTTCCCGCTGGTCTGGTCCGTGATTGTGGATACCGCTCACCACGGACAATGCCCCAAAATGGTTCCTCGGGCATTGCTTTTTGTGACGCAGCTCTCAGACGGACGGGTCAATCTGACGTCACTTCCCGGAGCCTAAGGGCACTTAACAAGCCCGCGAACCCCATCAAACCCAGAACAAGAATCACGGCCACCTCCGACACTGTGGACACCAGTGCAGTGAGGCCACCGGTTATCAGCAGTAGAAAACCGATCACCGTATTACTAACTGCAGTGTAGTCGGTTCTTTTGTTGCCGCCAGCCATATCGACCAGGTAGGTTTTCCGCCCCAGACGGACGCCAGCGTGGGCGATGCTCAGGATAAAGAAAGCGGCCGGATAAAACCAAACACTGCCCATATCCGTGCCCACGAACAGGGCGGTAATGCCAACGGCGAGGCATACGCCGCTGGCCATGGCGGCTCCTCGGATCATCACCTGGCGACTGGATTTGTCGGCCATCCAGCCCCAGAAACTGGCGCTGACGGAACTTGCCAGACTGCTGGCAAGCAGGAAAATGCCCAGCATCCACCCGGCGTCTGCCTCTTTCTGGGCCAGAACCACAAAGTACGGGGACGCAAGGGCAGAGCACAGCAGCAAGGCTCGGGTAATCACGAAGTGGCGAAACGGGGCATCGTCCTGCATAAGCGAGAGGCTTTTCAGGGCGTCGGAGAGGGCGTTGCCGCCACCACCGGTTTCTCCCGCATATTCCTGGACGCCAGCGAACAGGAACCCCGCAATGATCCAGAAACCGGCGGCAAGCAGCAGCAGGGCGGTGTAAAAGGCGATGCTGGGGTCGCCACGATCCCAGAACAGCAACACTGTCATGAGTACCGTTGCCGTTCCACCCAGGGTGGTGGCAAGTCCGGACAATCGGCCCCGGCGGGTCTTGGGAATGCATTTTCCCTGAACGTCCTTCATCGCCACGGAGCAGAAGCCTCTGGCGAGCGAGAACGCGATCAGTGCCGCGATTATGCCACCGCCCGCGGCATAGCCCTCCAGAAACCAGACACTGGCGGCCATGGCAATGACACTGACGGCCTGACCGAAGCTACCGAGGGTCCAGAACCACTTACGTACCGCTTTTCGCCGGACCCAGGCGCCAATCACCATCTGTGGTACCAGGGAGCCTGCTTCGCGAATGGGGACCAGCCAGGCCACGAGAGCTGGAGCGCCAACAGTGCTCATTAGCCACGCCAGTACAGTTTTCGGGCTGATCAGCAGGTCTCCGAGTTTGGTCAGAACGTTGCTGGCCAGAATCAGGAAGAAATTGCGCGGGACTTCACGGCAGGCTTCCTCGGGTATGTCCTTGCAGACGCGAGCATCTTCCTCGTTGGCAATGAGGCTGTAGAGCTGATCGATGTGATCTCTGTTCTGCATGGGCAAACCGGCGTCCTCGGAGCGAGTGTATGGCAAGGATACCAGCTAACCACGATATCCCTGAACCCGGGATCTACGCAGGGGGCAACCGGTCAGACCAGCCAATCACGGAACACTGCAGCAACCGCCGGAGGCGCCGCTTGCTTGCCTGATGATTTTCCTTGATGCCTAATGGGCCTCCGTACTTAGGGAGCCGATCCATGCTGAGTTATCTCCACGCCTTCCATGCCGGAAACTTCGCCGATGTTCAGAAACACGCAGCCCTGACGCTGGCCATTGCAATGATGCAGGCCAAGCCGTCGGGTATTGCCTTTTTGGATACCCACGCCGGCAGCGCGATTTACGATCTCGAGAGTGAGCGGGCCCGGAAGACGGCTGAGGCCGATCACGGCGTCCAGAGAGTCTGGACTGCCCGGGCCCGACTGCAATCGCCGGACTGGCAAACGGTGCTGGATACGTTGTCAGCGAACAACCCGGGGACCGGCCGGCTGAAACATTATCCCGGTTCGCCGGCGTGGTTTCGCCGCTTTCTCCGCCCCGGAGACTCGCTGGCGGCCTTTGAGCTTCACCCCACCGAAGGCAATCACCTGGAAGACTGGGCATCGGAGCAGGGGGTCAGGGTGGTCCGTTCGGATGGTCTTACCGGTTTGCTGAAGCAGCTTCCGCCCCAGCAGCCGCGATTGCTTGTGCTGATTGATCCTTCCTATGAAATCAAGTCCGATTACGCCAATGTGGCGGCAACATTGGCAAAGGCATGGCAGAAGTGCCGGCATGGCGTCTTTCTTATCTGGTATCCGATTCTCACCAGTGGACTCCAGCAGGGCTTGATAGACGCGGTCCGGCAGAGTGGGATTCGAAAGGTCCTGCGTAGCGAAGTGCGCCTTGAGCACCCGCCGGAACGGGGCATGACCGGTTCGGGCATGCTGGTCGTGAACCCACCCTGGGGATTCGATGACCGCCTGGCAAGTATGATGGGGGAGGTCGAGGGAGCCGACCTGCTGGACATCAGACACCAGT
Source organism: Marinobacter albus (assembly GCF_030238305.1). NCBI lineage: Bacteria > Pseudomonadati > Pseudomonadota > Gammaproteobacteria > Pseudomonadales > Marinobacteraceae > Marinobacter > Marinobacter albus. The sequence goes on from NZ_JASSQD010000001.1 coordinate 1,175,285, forward strand.
TGGATTGGCTGGTGCCTGAGTAGAGCGAAGTATCAACCCGTTGTGGTAGTTATCGCAAACGAACCCTGATGCAGGTGTCCTGGCTGATGAAGGCGTTGGCTTTGTCTCAGCCCCCGTTCTCGGTCGGTGATGTCTGCGCTCGGCTCTCAAGCGTTTCAACCAGCTGGCGAATCCGCTTGAGAATTTCACTCCCGCGTTCGCCGGTTGCGTCCATGTAGTCCTGATGCACCGGCTTGCTGGCTTCTGCAAACGCCGCGCGTTCGGACTCGGTGAGCCGAACCACCTTGATATCGCCGGCTTCGAGCATGCTCTCCAGACGGGTCTGATTAAGTTCTTCCTGGGTTTTCCAGGACACCTCGGCGACTTCGGCCAGAGCGCTATCGAGCCACTGCTGCTGCTTGGCAGGTAACGCCTTGTACCAGTCTCCGTTGGTGACCAAGGAGGAAATGAACTGGGCAGGGCGGGCATCCGTCAGGGTGCTCTGTACTTCGTAGAAGTTCATCTCCTCGATCGCAAAAATCGGGTTGGTCTGGGCGTCAATCTGGCGCAGTTGCAGGTCGCTGTATACCTGGGAATAAGGCGTCTGGCTCGGCTTGGCGCCATAGGCACGGTAAGTTGCTGCCGCCATGTCCGAGGTCATGGTCCGGATTCGCAGGCCCTCGAAATCCGCCGGCGTACGTAGAGGCTTGTTGGCGGTCCACGCCATCCACCCTTCCGGTACAAAAGCCAGCAGTTTCAGGTTCCGACTGGCGTAGGGCGTTTCGAACATCGCCATGAGTTCAGGGCTGGCCAGGAGCTGGCGGTTCACTTCCCCGTCATCGGACAACAGATAGTGCAGGGTGAATACACCCACCTCGGGAATCTGGTCGGCCAAGTGCCCCGGGGAGGCAAAAGCGAGATTCACCGAACCATTTTTGGCGAGTTCTGTCAGCTGAGCCGAGGTCCCCAGAGAACCATACGGAAAGATATCCAGCAGGATTTTGCCGTCAGACAGTTCCTCAATACTCTCCTTTAGCGCTTCCGCATAGGCGTGTTGTACACTGCCCTCGATTTCTTCCAGGGCAAAGCGCCAGGTGACGGGGTATTCCGGTGGTTCGGCTTCCGGCGATACGCTGCCTGCCGACGTGGGTTCACTTTCGGAACAGCCGGCCATGAGTGCGAACAGGATTGCCAGAAAGGAAAACCTGAGGCTGGTGGTGCGCATTTCCCGTTCTCCAGAGCCGGGGTGAATGGTGAATTGCCGCTAAGTTAACACATTTGGGCAGGCGGGTTCCTGCTCTCAATCGTCGGAGGGAGTATGAAAAACCAGAAGCAGGCGATGCTGTTCGGCCTCGCGACGGTCCTGCTTTGGTCTACGGTTGCCACGGCGTTCAAACTGGCGTTGCGGGAGTTGTCGCCGGTCGAGATGCTCTTGATTGCGTGTATTTCCTCGGTGTTGGTGATTGGCGGTGTGCTGGTGGTCCAGGGCCGCTGGCATCAGGTGTTTGAGCTTAACCGTCGACAATACCTGCAATCGTTCGGCATGGGGCTGATTAACCCCTGCCTGTATTACTTCGTTCTGTTCGGTGCCTTCGACCGATTGCCGGCGCAAGAGGCGCAGCCGCTCAATTATACCTGGGCCCTGGTGCTGGCCTACCTGTCAGTGCCCTTCCTTGGGCAACGATTACGGAGGCTGGATATCCTGGCCGGTCTCGTGTGTTACGGCGGTGTTGTGGTCATTGCCACCCGGGGCGCAGTGACCTCGCTGAGCTTCTCCGACCCGCTGGGCGTGGCCCTCGCCATTGGCAGTACCCTGATCTGGGCGTCCTACTGGATCCTGGCTACCCGCGACACCCGGGATCCGGTGGTTGGCCTGTTCCTGAATTTCCTGTTTGGACTGCCCGTCATCGCCCTGATCTGTGGGGTGACGGAAGGCTTTGCCGTACCATCCGCCGGCTCTCTGGCCGCAGCGGTCTACGTGGGTGCGTTTGAGATGGGCGTGGCGTTTGTGCTTTGGTCCTACGCTATGAAGAAGGCAGAGAACACCTCGAAGATCAGCAATCTGATTTTCATCTCGCCGTTCCTTTCCCTGGTGTTTATTTACTTTATTCTCGGAGAGCAGATCCTGCCTTCCACCTACGTCGGGCTGGTGTTGATTGTCGCCGGGCTCTGGTTGCAGCAGAAAAAAGTGCGAAATCGTGAGCAGGCGCTGGCCCATGGCTCCTGAATGGTTTGTTTATATGGTCAGGACCGCGAAAGGTTCGCTGTATACCGGCATCTCCACCGACGTACACCGACGATTTGCCGAACATCAGGCGGGTGCGCCCAGGGGCGCAAGGAGCCTGAGGGGCAAGGGGCCGCTGGAGCTGGTGTTTCATTCGCCAGCGGGGGACCGAAGCCGGGCGTCGCGCCTTGAATGGCACATCAAGCGGTGGCCGCGCGCGCAAAAAGAGGCGTTGGCACGTGGTGAACTCAGGCTGCCAGATGACGTTTGATGTGGGCGCCTGCGTCCTCAAGCGCCTCGGTGGCCCGGTCCAATTGCCCGCTGTGAACCTGGAACACGTGCCAGAGACTGTTGAAGACTTCGAGTGTGGTCGGGACGTTGTCCCTCTGTGCGACAGCGGCAAGTCGCTGGGCATCGTTGAGCAGGATTTCTTCACTGCCGACCTGGATCAGCAGTGGTGGCAGGTCGGTCAGATCACCGAACACCGGCGAAATAAGCGGGTTGGTGAGCGTTTCGCCGGCGCTGTAGGATTGCGCGGATTTCTCGGTCCAACGGGCCTGAAGCACCGGCTCGCATTCCGGTGAATAGAGTTGTTGCTGGCTGAGGTCTACCCAGGGCGAGAAAACCGTGAGCGACGACGGCAGGGGCAAATGCCGGTCGCGGAGCCGCATGGCCAGTGCAACGCTCAGGCCGCCTCCTGCTGAATCTCCAGCCACGGCAATCTGTTCCGGCTTGTAGCCCTGTTCGAGCAGCGTCGTGTAGACTGCTTCAGCGTCATCAAGCGCTGCGGGGAAAGGATGTTCCGGCGCCAGCCGATAATCTGGGGTGATGATCTGGCAACCCGTGGATTTTGCGAGGTGCCCGGTAAGCCCGCGGTGGGTACTGGAAGAACCAATAATGTAGCCGCCGCCATGCAGGTACAGCACCACGCCGCGGGTGTTCGGGCCGAAGCTGCTGCGGGTGACCGGGATGCCGGCGATGGCGTCCTGTTCGAAGCGGCAGCCGCGTGGAGGTTTGGACGTGCGATAAGCCTGCCGAACCAGGGAACGCTGGAGCCTGACCGGGACTGCAGGATGAAGCATGGGACGAACCAGGTGCTTCATGGTTTGGCGAAGACCGGCCTCGAGAAGGTGTTGAAGCATCTGTGTTCTACCCCCGCTATGCGTTAGGATTGCAGATCAAATAGCTTATTAATCAATCATGACAGGCGTTTAACTCTACGTGTACTGGAAAACAGATACCATAGAAATTCCGGATTGGGACAGGCATTCACTGTTGGATCGACTGGAAGCGTTCGATCCCGCCGCGCCAAGAGAGCTCCGCGATGAAATGGTAGCCTATTGCCGTTTTTATGGTCTGGACCTGTGGGTGGAGCACCCGGAAGTGAGCTACCACCAGGGGTATGTGGAGGCGAGTCGCCATCAGGTCATGGTTCATTACTACCGGTTACCCGAGTCATCCAGCCAGCGGGGAACGGTTTTCATCCTGCATGGCTATTTTGACCATGTCGGGTTGTATAGCCAACTCATTGACCGGTGCCTCGGGGCGGGGTTTGATGTCCTGGCCTACGATCAGCCGGGCCATGGTTTGTCCAGTGGTACGCCCGCGGCCATCGGCAGTTTCATCGAGTACCAGGGGGTGCTGTCGGATGTTATGGCCCGCGTCAGGGGCAAGGTTCGGGGTCCCTGGTTCGCGGTTGGTCAAAGCACCGGTGGGGCGATCCTGATCGATTACCTGTTGTCTAACCACCACTCCCAGGAGACGTCGGCGTTCCGCCGGGTGGTTTTGCTGGCGCCCCTGATACGCCCGGTGGGCTGGCTCGGCGCAAAGGTGCTGCACAGCATGGTCAAGCCCTTTATCACCCGTTGGCGCAGGGTTTTTTCGGCGAACAGCGGCGATTCCCGTTTCCTGCGGTTTCTGCGAGAGCATGATCCGTTGCAGGCACGGGCCGTACACGTGGACTGGGTCAGCGCATTGCGCAGTTGGGTGCCCCACATCGAATCGGCGCGCCCGGTGGACTTTCCGGTCACAGTGGTTCAGGGCGAAAAGGACCTGACTGTGGACTGGGAGCACAATCTGAGAATTCTTCGTAACAAATTTTCCTCAGTTGAGGAACTGAGAATCCCTGACGGTCGTCATCATTTAGTGAACGAAGCTCAGGATTTGCAGGCGACGGTATTCAATACCATCATTGACACGTTTTCGAACGAAGCGGTGCAAACTGTTGGGAACGGCCCAGCGGGCCGTGAATAAATAAACACAGGAGAATGCTGTGAAAAAGACGATTCTTGCTTTCGCGGTTGCGACCGTAGGTCTTGGCGGTTGTATGACCTATGATCCGTACACCGGTGAAGAAAAAACCTCCAGCGCTACCAAGGGCAGTATCATTGGCGCGCTGGGTGGTGCGGCTATTGGTGCAGCAACTTCGAGTAAAAGTGACCGGGGCAAGGGTGCCCTCATTGGTGCAGCCGGTGGTGCCGCAATTGGCGGTGGTATCGGTTACTACATGGACAAGCAGGAAGCGGAACTGCGCCGCAAGCTGGAAGGTTCCGGCGTGCGTGTGGTTCGAAATGGCGATGAGATCGAGCTGATCATGCCTGGCAACATCACCTTTGACCTGAACCAGTCGTCCATCAAGCCTTCTTTCACTGACACCCTGGATTCGGTGTCTCTGGTTCTGAAGGAATTCGACAAGACCATCATCCAGATCGAAGGTCACACAGACAGCTCAGGCTCCCAGAGCTACAACCAGTTGCTGAGTGAGCGTCGTGCCAGTTCGGTTCGGGATTTCCTGCTGAATCGCGGCATTGAGCCCAAGCGCACCCGGGCCGTTGGCTACGGTGAACGTTACCCGATCGCATCCAACGACAACGCCGCTGGGCGCGAGCAGAACCGTCGTGTGGAGCTGACCCTGGTTCCGATGCAGTAAGAAAGCCAAGCCAGATATATCAAAGCGCGGCAACCCTGGTTGCCGCGCTTTTTTTGTTTTCTGCGGGTGTCCGGTTTACCGGGTGGCCTGTGCTCAGTTGGTGTTGCTGGGCAACCATTCGTCGATACGCCGCTTCAGGTTGTCCAATTGATCTTCCCCCGAATCCCTGAGCTCGCCAAGTCTTGCCCGGGCGGTTTCAATCTGGTCCTCAAGGGATTGGATCTTCTCTGAAAATTCCCTCTGGATCTCGGCTTCTGCCTTGTCATCTTCGGCCTTCGCCATCTTGGCCTCGGCTTCTGCCCTTACCTGGTCGATCTGCTTGCTCCACCGTTCGGTCTGGGTTTGCAGTTTGGTCAAAAGGGATTCTCTAACGGACATGGATGCGCTCCTGTCTTGAGATGAATGGACTGGTTATATCCAGTTCCTACTCTTAAACATGGCCGGTATCCCTTCTTTCTCAAGGCCAGATCATGAGATTCTTATTAAATCCCGGAAATAAAAAGGCCTTTGGCCTCTTCTGCTTGGACTTGATCAGGTTTGGCCGTGAATGTTTACCGTCAAAAAAAAGCCCGGGTCTATGCCCGGGCTTCGATGGTACTGGCGAATCTGGAACGACAGGCTCAGAACAGGACGCGGCAGCGGATTGTGCCCTTAACGTGGAGCAGCTTTTCCAGCGCCAGTTCACCGTATTCCTTGTCAACGTCAACCACCACGTAACCAATGTCTTCCTTGGTTTGCAGGTACTGGCCGCAGACGTTGATCTCGTTCTCGGAGAAAACCTGGTTGATCTCGGACATGACGCCCGGCACGTTCTCGTGAATGTGCAGCAGACGGTGCTGGTTCGGATGAGACGGCAACGCCACTTCCGGGAAATTGACCGAGGACACGGAGGTGCCGTTGTCGCTGTACATGGCCAGCTTCTCGGCCACTTCGCGGCCGATGTTTTCCTGGGCTTCGATGGTGGATCCACCCACGTGCGGGGTCAGGATCACGTTGTCGAATTCGCGCAGCGGCGAGACAAATTCTTCGGTGTTCGACTTGGGCTCAACCGGGAATACGTCGATGGCTCCGCCCAGAAGCTTGCCGCTTCGCAGCGCGTCAGCCAGCGCGTCGATGTCCACCACGGTACCGCGAGAGGCGTTCATCAGGATGGATCCCGGCTTCATCTGTGCGAACTGTTCCGCCTTGAACATATACTTGGTAGACGGCGTTTCCGGCACATGCAGGCTCACCACGTCAGCTATGTTGAGCAGTTCCTGCAGGGTGCCCACCTGGGTGGCGTTGCCGATCGACAGCTTGGAAACCACGTCGTAGAAGTAGACGTCCATGCCCAGGCCTTCCGCGAGGACGCTGAACTGGGTTCCGATGTTGCCGTAGCCGATGATGCCCAGTTTCTTGCCACGAATCTCGTAGCTGTCCTTGGCGGACTTCAGCCACTCGCCGCGATGGGCCTTGGCATTTTTCTCCGGCACGCCGCGCAGCAGCAGGATGGCCTGTGCCAGCACCAGTTCGGCCACGCTTCGGGTGTTGGAGAAAGGCGCGTTGAACACGGCAATACCCCGACGGGTCGCCGCCTGCAGGTCGACCTGGTTGGTGCCGATGCAGAAACATCCCACAGCCACCAGCTTGTTGGCGGCCTCAAATACTTTCTCGGTCAGCTGGGTGCGCGAGCGAATACCGACGAAGTGCGCATCGGCAATCTTCTCAATCAGGTCTTCCTCGGCCAGCGAGTGAGTCAGATACTCGATGTTGGTGTAGCCTGCAGCGTTCAGGGTATCAATGGCAGATTGATGCACGCCTTCCAGCAGCAGGATCCGGATTTTGCTCTTTTCGAGAGACGTATTTGACATGGGCTTGCTTCCGAACCTTTCGTCACGTGAAATGACCCGTGGCCAGTGATCGTCAGGGCTGGCTCACAGAACAGGGGCGGTATGATACCATAAACGCAGAATTTCACAGCGCGCCGGTTTGCCTGAATCAACTGTCTTGAAAGCCGCCGGTTTTCGGGCCTCCGGACCAACCTTTTACGAGACTTACGCATTCATGAATTCCGAACAGATCATTGCTTCCCTGAACGACCTGGTTGCCTCCGGTGACAACCCCGGAAAGGTGCTGACGGACCCCGCTGATCTTGAGAACTATGGCAAGGACTGGACCAGGATCTATCCACCCAAGCCGCTGGCGATTGTTCTGCCCAAGACCACGGAGCAGGTTCAGGCCCTGGTGCAGTTCGCCAACCAGAACCAGGTGGCACTGGTGCCTTCGGGCGGTCGTACCGGCCTGAGTGCCGGCGCGGTTGCGGCCAACGGTGAGGTGGTGGTCGCGTTCGATAACATGAATCAGATCCTCGACTTCAATGCCAGCGATCGAACCGTTCGTTGTCAGGCCGGTGTGGTCACGGAGCAGCTCCAGAATTTTGCCGAGGAGAACGGCCTCTATTACCCGGTCGATTTTGCGTCAGCGGGGTCAAGCCAATTGGGTGGAAATCTGTCCACCAATGCCGGTGGTATCAAGGTGATTCGCTACGGCATGAGCCGTGACTGGGTGGCAGGTCTGAAGGTGGTCACCGGAAAGGGTGATGTTCTCGATCTCAACAAGGATCTGGCCAAGAACAATACCGGCTACGATCTGCGTCATCTGTTCATCGGTGCGGAAGGAACCCTGGGCTTTATCACCGAGGCCACCATGAAGCTCTCCCGCAAACCCGACAACCTCACGGTGCTGGTGCTGGGATTGAACGACCTGACCAACACCATGGATGTGCTCCAGACATTCCAGAAGCAGATAGACCTGACCGCCTACGAGTTCTTCTCGCACCAGGCCATGGGGCATGTCCTGGCTCACGGTCAGGTCCAGGCACCGTTCGAGTCCGAGGCGCCGTACTATGCGCTTCTGGAGTTTGAAGCGGTTTCCGATCAGGTCATGGACGATGCCATGTCCCTGTTCGAGCAATGCGTGGAGAATGGCTGGGTGCTCGACGGCGTCATCAGCCAGAGTGAAACCCAGGCCCAGAACCTTTGGCAGTTGCGGGAACGGATTTCGGAGTCCATTGCACCCCGCACGCCCTACAAGAACGATATCTCCGTGGTGGTTTCCAAGGTGCCCGGATTCCTCGAGGAAATCGACGCGGTGGTGACCGAACACTACCCGGATTTCGAGATCATCTGGTTCGGCCATATTGGCGATGGCAACCTGCACCTGAATATTCTCAAACCTGAAGACATGGCCAAGGAAGACTTCTTCGAGAAGTGTCAGCAGGTCAACAAGTGGGTATTCGAGATTGTTGAGCGCTACCAGGGCAGTGTTTCGGCCGAGCACGGCGTAGGCATGACCAAGAAGCCTTATCTGCAATACACGCGCAGCGAGTCGGAAATCGCCTACCTGAAAGGCATCAAGCAGGTGTTTGACCCTGCGGGCATCATGAATCCGGGGAAAATTTTCGACTGATGCGGGACCATATTGTCGTACTCACCGGCGCTGGTATCAGCGCTGAAAGCGGACTCTCCACCTTCCGTGATAACGGCGGCCTGTGGGAGGAGCACAGTGTGTACGACGTGGCCACGCCCGAGGCGTTCGCCCGCAATCAGGAACTGGTGCTGCGGTTCTACAATGACCGGCGGCGCCAGCTGGAATCCGCGCAGCCCAATCAGGCCCACCGCCTGCTGGCGGAGCTGGAATCCCGGTACCGGGTGACAGTGGTCACCCAGAACGTCGATGACCTGCATGAGCGTGGCGGCTCCAGTCAGGTTATTCATCTCCACGGTGAACTCACCAAGGCCCGCAGTTCCTGGCATCCCGAACTGGTGTATGACATTGGCTATCGGGATATCCGGCCGGGAGAAACGTGCGAGCGGGGTGCCCAGCTGCGCCCGCACATTGTCTGGTTTGGCGAGGAGGTGCCGATGCTGGACACGGCCGCCGATGTGGTGCGTACCGCAGACCATCTGCTGATCGTCGGCACGTCGCTGCAGGTCTACCCGGCGGCCGGCCTGGTGTACGAAGTGGATCGGGACGTGCCCATTACGGTGGTGGATCCCGGCGCGCCCGCCTCGGTGTCCCGGGCCCGGTTCATTCGCAAGGGGGCCTGTGAAGGCGTTGCCGAGTGGGTCGCCGGTCTGCGCTGAACCGGAGACTTGGCCAGCCAGCGCTGTTGGCGGTCAGCCCGGGGTTGTTTCCAGGTATCTCTCCAGCTCCGAGCGAAACGCCGCCTGCACCCCCAGACGCTTCAGCATCCAGTAATGCCCGGCAATCATACGGTCGATGAAGATGCTCTCCACCGGCGGCTTGAAGTAATCCAGGTATTTAAAGACGGTACTGGTCTTGGCCGCTACGTGCTTGTGCAGGTCCGCTTCGGCGAAGTCGTAGGGTTCGTCCTGGTTGAAAGGGACAATCAAAATGTCGCGCCACATCGCGTAATAGGCTTCGTCCACGGCTGGCTGGCTTTCGACCCGGGCACCCAGATCGATCAGGTGGCGGTCCAGTGCCTGATAATCCTCCTCCAGTGCCGCAACCAGGGCCTTGCGATAAGACTCAACGATGCCCGGCTTCAATTTTTTCACGCAGCCAAAATCGTACATGATGATTGAGCCATCTGGCCGGTAGGCGAAATTACCGGCGTGCGGATCGCCGTGGATGCACTGAAAGCGGAACAGTTGGTCGGCCATGGTGGTGAAGATGCGCTGGCCGATGAGGTTGATGGTTTCCTGATCGTAGCGCTCCGGTGTGACCTCGCTGACATGGTCGCCCTCGACCAGTTCGAGGGTGAGTACCCGACGGGTCGAGTGGCTGTCGACCACCGACGGAATGATGACCCAGTTGTCGTTCTGGTGGAACTTTCGGAATAACCGGATGTTGTCGGCTTCGTTAACGTAGTCGAGTTCTTCCTTGAGCCGTTCCCGGATCTCGCCAAATAACTGATCCACTGCTTCCCTGGGCATTTTCAGCAGCCCGCCAAGCTTGAGGGTCATCCGTAGCTGCTTGAGATCCGAATCGCAGGATTCGTCTACACCCGGGTACTGGACCTTAACAATGACATCGGTGCCGTCGTGCAGGCGGGCCCGATGTACCTGACCGATTGAAGCGGCGGCGTAGGGTTTTTCCTGAAGGTATTCGAACAGTTCCGAGACGGGCTTACCCAGTTCCGATTCAATCTGCTCCACAATGACATCAAAGGGCATAGGCGGCGCTTCTTTCTGAAGCGTCTGCAGGGCGTCGGAGAATTCCTTGGGCAGGAAGTCCTGGGTCTGGGAGGCAATCTGCCCCACCTTCATGACGGCGCCTTTCAGCTCGCCCAGGGTATCTGCAATCTGCCCGGCCATGCGGGTATAGCTCTCGCTCTGGGCGCCTTCGTCGTTTTCACTGCGAAACATCCGGCGCGCGCGCTGGCCAGCATACTGGCCGGCCACGGATGCGGTCATGCCTGCGAGTTTCAGAAATCGTCCGCGTCGGGAGGTTACCGGTTTCTTTGCCATGCCAGATGTACGTCCTTCACCGGAGATAGGTTTGCTGACTGAACGTTAAACCACTTTGGTTTCCACGAACAGCACATCCTCCATTTCCAGTGACAGCGTCTGGCCATTCTGCAGGGGGCCAACACCCTTGGGCGTGCCGGTCAGCACGACGTCACCCGGCAGCAGCGAGAACAGGGTGCTGATGTGCGCAATCAGCGGGACCACCGGATTGAGCATCTCGCGGGTATCCCCGGTTTGCCGGCGCTCGCCGTCGATGTCCAGGGTGAAGTGGATGTTGTCCGTGCGAAGTTTTTCCTTGGCGACAAACGGTGACAGCGGGCAGGCGCCATCGAATGCCTTGGCACGTTCCCAGGGGTGCCCCTTTTCTTTCAGCGTGGTCTGAACATCCCGGAGGGTCAGATCCAGTGCCAAACCATAGCCGAGGATGGCGGTTTCCGCTTCACTCGCCGAGGCATTGGTCAGCGGGCGTCCGATCAGCACCGCCAGTTCCGTCTCGAAATGAACCGATCCGAGATTTTGGGGGAGGACCAAGGGGCGGGTGATGTGCACCGCCGCTGTCGAGGGTTTTATGAACAGCAGCGGTTCATCGGGCACCGGGTTGTCCAACTCCCGGGCGTGTTCTGCGTAATTGCGGCCGATGCAGACGATTTTGCCCAGCGGCAGGTGCACCGGAGTGCCATCCTTCCAGTGATGTTGGTAATCCTGCATAACCGCCTCCTGTCTGCCTGTTCAGTCGCCGTCAAACGAGCAGACAGTATAAACCTGAAGTCCTTCATCCTGCAGCTTACGGGAGCCGCCGAGATCTGGCAGGTCGATCATCGCTGCCACTTCCACGATTTCTGCACCAATGCGGCGGATCAGGCGGGTGGCGGCGAGCATGGTGCCACCAGTCGCGATCAGGTCATCCACCAGGACCACCTTGTCGCCGGGCTTGAAGGCGTCCTTGTGCAATTCCACGGATGCGGTGCCGTATTCGAGTTCATAATCCTCGACCAGCGTGTCGAACGGCAGTTTGCCCTTTTTACGGACCAGCACCAGGGATGCGTTCAGTTCGTAGGCGAGAGCCGAGCCAATGATGAACCCGCGTGCATCGACCGCTGCCACCGCATCGATTTCATGACCGTGGTAGCGATGGACAAAGGCGTCAATCAGCTTGCGAAACGCGGTCTTGTCCTGCAGGACCGTGGTGATGTCTCGGAAGGCCACCCCGGGTTTGGGCCAGTCAGGTACGGTGCGAATGGCTTTCTTGATGCTTTCGGAGAAATAATCCATGACGGGTCCGGTTTATTGCTCTGGAGGCGGCTCAGGCCGCGTCCAGGAAAATGAATTTCAGCACGAATACAACGGCGATGGTAACAACGCTGGCGTTCAGGTCAGACCAGCGACCGCTCAGGGCTTTCACGATAGCGTAGGTGATAAAGCCCAGGGCAATGCCGTTGGCGATGGAAAAGGTCAGCGGCATCATCAGCGCGGTAACCACCGCCGGCGCGGCGTCGGTAATGTCTTCCCAGTCGACCAGCTTAAGACCGCTGGTCATGAGCACGGCGACATACAGCAGGGCGGGTGCCGTAGCGTAGGCCGGGATGATGCTGGCGATGGGCGAGAGCAGCAGGCACGCCAGAAAGAGGGCGGCCACGACCACGGCTGTGAGACCAGTGCGGCCACCGGCCGAAATGCCGGCCGTGGATTCTATATAGCTGGTGGTTGTGGACGTTCCCAGGGCCGCCCCGGACATGGTGGCCACCGAATCGGACATCAGGGCCCGGCCCAGGCGAGGCAGTTTGCCTTCCTTGTCCAGCAGGCCGCCGCGATGGGCCGCGCCGATCAGGGTGCCGGAGGTGTCAAACAGGTCCACAAAGAGGAATGCGAACACAATACTGATCATGCCCACATTCAGCGCACCGGCAATGTCCAGCTGCATAAAGGTGGGGGCCAGGCTTGGCGGCGCGGACACAAAACCCTCGTATTCGACCATGCCCAGCATCATGGCAATGAGCGTAACGGCAATGATGCCGATCATTACCGCTCCGGTAATCCGCCGGAAGGACAGTGCACATATGAGCACGAACCCGCCAAAGAACAGCAGGCTTTCGGCTGTCTTGATCTCGCCCAGGCCAACGAGTGTGGCGGGGTGATCGACCACGATGCCGGCATTTTTAAGCGCGATCAGGGCCAGGAAAAAGCCAATGCCGGCAGAAATTCCAAAGCGGAGTGACATCGGAATACTGTTAATGATCCACTCGCGGACCTTGAGGATGCTGAGCAGGAAAAAGATCAGGCCCGAGAGGAACACCGCCCCGAGTGCGACCTGCCAGCTGTAGCCCATGCTGCCAACCACGGTGAAGGAGAAGAAGGCATTCAGTCCCATGCCGGGCGCGAGGGCAATGGGGTAGTTGGCCCAGAGGCCCATGATCAGGGTGCCGATGGTGGCCGCCAGGCAGGTGGCGACGAAGACGGCTCCGAAGTCCATGCCCGTGGAGGACAGGATGCTTGGGTTGACCACGATGATGTACGCCATGGTCAGGAAGGTGGTGATGCCCGCCACCAGTTCTTTACGAACGGTGGTGCCGTGGGCCTGGAGTTGGAACAGTCGTTCAAGCATGACGGAAGTCTGCCTCTCAGGATGCCGATAGTTGGGAGTTGGGAATCAGTTTCGAACGGAAAACGTGAATTGCGTGAAAAAACGGCAATCTTACCGGCTGACGGCCCTCAGGCCAAGGGATGATTGACAGTTCACTATTAATTAGGTGTCAAGCTATTGGTGGTTGGCGTCCCGCTGCAGGCGAATGTCGTAGCGTACCGCCAGGATGCGGACTATCGCGATAAACGCGACACCAATGGTAAGCGGCAGGGCCTCGTTCCCGAGCAACGACTGGCAGAAAAAGTAGAGCCAGCAGCCGGCAAACGAAACGGACGCGTAGACCTGGTCCTTTCGGAAAATCTGCGGGACCTCGTTGCACAGCGTGTCGCGCAGGGCGCCGCCGAATGTGCCTGTCATCACGCCCAGGAAGGAGGCGATCAGCCACGAGTGGCCCAGATCCAGTGCCAGTTGGGCGCCCAGAATGGAAAAAACACCAAGTCCCACGGCGTCCGGAATGACAATTTGTGATGTCCGGAGCCGGTCAGCGTGTTTCCAGTAACTGAAAAGAATTGCCATCACGAGGATCAGCACCGGTTGCTCCTGATGTTTGATCCAGTACACCGGGTGGTTGTCCAGAATGAGGTCCCGTAGCGTGCCGCCGCCCAGTGCGGTGATGAAGCCGATGGTAAACACACCCACAGGGTCCATGTTCTTGGCTCGCGCGACGATCATGCCCGAGATGGCGAACGCGATGATCCCGAGCATTTCGAGAAGGTAGACAATGTCGAACATGGCGGGGCCTGACGTGGTGAGAACGAACAACGGAACGTCTTTAAACGGGTGCGCGAAGAATAGCCCAAAAGGACGTTGGCTTCATCCCGGGGGGCACGGCTTGGCCGTCGTGATGATCCGTAGTTGCCTGTCCTTACGTATCATGTGTCGTATTTATATCAATTCTGCAGTTTGGAGTAGCTGATATGTCCCTGATGCGCCTGGCCTACGCCAGTGAAGCCACCTTTGAAGCCAAGTCGGTGGAAAAAGGCGTCGAACCTCACGTCGCCCGGATTCTGATGACCTCCCGCCGAAACAATGGAAAATGTCAGTTAGTGGGTGGTCTCTACTACGGTGACAACCGTTTTTTCCAGTACCTCGAAGGCGAGGAGAAGGATGTTCTTGAAACCTATCAGCGGATTCAGAAGGACAGCCGGCACAAGAACCTCATCACGCTGATCGAAGAACCGCTCGAGGCCCGTACCTTCGAGAACTGGTCGATGAAATACGTACCGCTCTCAAGAGACGTACGCCGGTTTCTGGACGATCATGGTCTTGATCGTTTTGACCCGGCCTCGTTCAGTTCTGGCCAGTGCGAGGAAATGATCGAGCTCATCCGGAATTCCAGCCAAGACCAGAAACTGGTCAATTATGACGAGGCCAAGACAATCGAAAAAAGGCCCAATGCGTTCTCAGTCGGGCAGCGCACGGGCCTGATTGTTGCGGCATTGTGTCTGGTGGGTGCGCTGTTTGCTGCCGGGTCCATGCTCTGAAGCTGGTCGTTGTATAAATCGCACTTATAAATTTAGATAAGAGATCTTTATTTGCTTCATGGAGCGACACTGTTTAGCTTGACGGGTACTGAAAATCAGGCAGATGCTTCGCTGTCCTTTCTCCCAAAACAAGATTGCTACAGGAGTTTCCATGAAAGCCATCCTCTGCAAGGAATACGGTCCGGCCGATTCCCTGGTCATTGAAGATGTTCCCAGCCCGGAAGTTAAAGGCCGCGGAGTCAAAGTACGAGTGAAGGCCGCCGGCCTGAACTTCCCGGATACGCTGATTATCGAGGGCAAGTACCAGCTGAAACCCTCCATGCCGTTTTCTCCGGGTGGTGAGATGGCCGGTGAGGTTATTGAGGTTGGTGAAAAGGTTACCCGCTTCAAACCCGGTGACCGGGTTGCCGGCCTGACCGGTTACGGAGCCTTTGCCGAGGAAGTTGTGGTGCCGGAACAGAACCTCCTGCCGATTCCCGACAGTATGTCCGACGAAAAGGCAGCTGCCTTCACCATGGTTTACGGAACCTCCTATTACGCCCTCAAACAGCGTGCCAACCTCCAGCCCGGCGAGAGCCTGCTGGTGCTGGGCGCCAGCGGCGGCGTCGGTCTGGCGACCGTGGAACTGGGCAAGGCGATGGGCGCTCGTGTGATTGCAGCGGCCAGCTCTGCTGAGAAGTTGGCCATCGCCAAGGATGCCGGTGCGGACGAACTGATCAATTACTCTGAGGAGCCCCTGAAGGAAGCGGTCAAAAATCTGACCAAGGGCAAGGGTGTGGACGTGATTTACGATCCGGTCGGTGGCGATTTCACCGAGCAGGCCCTTCGCGCCATGGGATGGAACGGTCGCCATTTGATTATCGGCTTCGCGGCGGGCGAGATCCCCAAGGTTCCCGCGAACCTGACCCTGCTCAAGGGCTGTTCCGTGGTCGGCGTGTTCTGGGGTAGCTTTACACAGCGTGAGCCGGAGGCCAGCGCCCAGAACATGATGGAGCTGATGAAGCTCTATGCCGAGGGCAAGATTGATCCGAAGATCAGCGAAGTGTTCGAGTTCGACGATTATGCCAAGGCCCTGGGGGCACTGACTGAGCGTCGTGCAACCGGCAAGGTGGTGCTGAAGGTCGGCGCTTAAGGTTCTGGGTTTGCTCCGCACCTAGCCTTTTGGGGCTCGGTGTGGGGCGAGAGGGAGCCTTCGCCCTCTCGCCCAGTCGAGCTTCACAGCGATAGTCAGAAATTAACCTTTCCACCATCAATATCGGCAACCAGCTCAGGCGTCAGCCGGGTATACCCCTCCGTTTTAGGCAACCACGCAAACACCTTTTCTTCGGCCCGGTCCAGCGAATAGCCAGTCTTCTGGATATCTACCTTGCGGTACTTGAAGGTACCGGTCTTCTCGATGGCCTGGGTGACCCGGACGAACACCGGGATGGCGTAGGTGGGCAGGTTCGCCTTGAGGTAGGCAAACAACCTGTTGACGTCGAATTCGCGTCCATTGCTGTGCGGTACCAGAGTGACCATGCCCGCCTTACCATTGGTTTTCGGGATTTCGACGCCATACACGATGGCTTCCTCGACCATGCCGGAGCCATCGATAATGTTCTCCACCTCGTTGGTCGAGACGTTTTCGCCCTTCCAGCGGTAGGTGTCGCCCATGCGGTCCACGAACTGCAGATGTCGACAGCCAATTTCCTTGAGCACGTCGCCGGTGTTGAACCAGGCATCGCCTTTCTTGAAGGCGTCCCGGAGTATGGATTTCTCGGTGGCGTCTTTCTGGGTATAGCCCTCGAAGGACCATTTCTTGGTGATCTCACCAATCAAGAGCCCGGGTTCGCCTTTGGCGACCTCCTCCATATGGCCTTTAGTGTTGCGAATGGGGTCCCGTGTCCCGTCGCGGAATTTCACCAGCTTGTACGGGGCGGTGGAAAAGCCGACGGTATTGTCCATGTTGAAGAAGTTGCTGAAGCCGATGTTGCCCTCGCTGGAAGCATAGAGCTCGGCCACGGTTTCAATACCGAAGCGTTCCTTGAATTCGCGCCAGATCGAGGGGCGCAGGCCGTTCCCGATCATCTTGGTCAGACCGTGAGCCCGGTCCTGGTCACTGGCGGGCTGGTTCAGCAGGTAGCGGCAGAGTTCGCCCACATACCCGAAAGTCGTGGCGCGATAGCGGCGCACGTCGTCCCAGAACGCACGGGCGGAAAACTTCCGGCGCAGGGCGATGGCAGAGCCGCCCGCCAGTACCGAACCCCAGCACACCAGCAGGGCCGTACCGTGGTAGAGCGGCAGGGTGCAGTACAGGACGTCCTCGGGTTCCATCGCCAGGGACATCAGGCCAAAGCCGCCGTACGCTTTTATGAACTTGCGATGGGACCCCGGAGCCGCCTTGGGCAGGCCGGTTGTGCCTGAGGTGAACAGGTAGATGGCGGTGTCCCCCATGCGTGGCGGATCGCAGAGCTCAGGGTTGTCGCTGTTGAAGGTGCTGACTCGCTCCGCCATGTTGAGGTAGCCCTCGGGTGCCTCACCAAAGGCGTTCAGGGTGTTGACGTCGGGCACGAATAGGAAGGGGGTGGGGTGGCTGGTCTTGACCTTGTCCTTTACCCCCTCGAAGGACGGGATAAGCTCCTCGCCGACGACCACCATCTTCGGTTCGATCAGGTTAATGCTGTGTTCGAGTACCTTGCCTTTCTGGGACGTATTGAGCATGGCGCAGGCGACGCCGAGTTTGGCCGCGCCCGCGACCACTGCCAGTAATTCGGGCCGGTTCTCGAGGAAGACCGCAATGGCGTCGCCTTTGGTCAGGCCCTGGGCGCGGAGGAAGCCGGCGATGCGATTGGCCCAGCCATTGAACTCGTTCCAGGTAATGACCCGATCATCGAACAGTACTGCAGGGCGCTGGCCGTGGCGTTCGGCATTGCGTTCGATCAGGGTGCCGAGGGTCAGTTCCCGATTTCCATCCTTGAGCGCGTAATAGTAATACCCGCGGGCAATGGACGGAAAACGCCGCATGATGCCCGGCAGTCGGCGGGCGATGTCCAGTGCAGAAACGCTGTTGTTGCTCATACTGTTCTTCCGTAAGGGGTTCGATTATCTTTTTTGTCGGTTTCGCTCCGCCGCTACGGGGTTTCTGCCCTGGAGCTAGTCCAGGAACAGATCCGGCATAAGAGGCTTATCGCCCGGAGCGTACCGGTAAGGTTCGAAATCCGTAATACCATCCTGCCGCAGCAGGTCTTCGTCTATCAGGTGCTGGCCCGTCAGCTCGTCCGCGGAGCGATTCAGTATGCTTACCGCAGCATCGGCCATGATGTCCGGCTTGCGGCCCTGGGCCATCATCTGTGGACCGCCGACTTCAAACTCGATCGCCGCGGTGGCAATCAGGGTCTTTGGCCAGAGTGTGTTCACGGCTATGCCGTAACGCCTGAACTCCTCGGCCATGCCCATGCTGAGCATGGTCATGGCGTACTTGGTCGTGGTGTAGGGCCCGTACTGGGCAAACCACCTGGTGTCCAGGTTCAGCGGCGGCGACAGGCTCAGTATGTGTGCCCGATCCGAGGCTTTCAGATAGGGCAGAGCCGCCTGGCTGCAGGTGAACACCGCCCGGGCGTTGACCTGATGCATCAGGTCGTACCGGCTGACCTTCAGGTTTTCCACGCCGGTCAGACGGATGGCGCCGGCGTTGTTGATCAACGCGTCGATGCCACCGAAGTGGTCCGCGGCCTCGTCCATGCGCTGGCGAACCTGCCTGTCGTCCCGAACGTCGAGAACCAGAGGCAATGCCTGGCCACCGGCCGCCCGTATTTCCTCGGCCACGGTGTGAATGGTGCCCGGCAGCTTCGGATGTGGCGTGTCCGACTTGGCCGCAATAACCACGTTGGCACCCTGTCGGGCACAGGCCAGTGCGATTGCCCGGCCGATACCGCGGCTTCCCCCGGTGATAAATACCGTACGCTGGTTCAGTGTGTTCATGCTCCGGCCTCCTGTTTGGCGGATTCGTCGGCGGTAATCTCCACCAGCAACTGGCTTCGTTTCACCTGATCACCCTTACTCGCAAGCACCCGACCGACGGTTCCGTCGCGGTCGGCCTTGACCGGGTGTTCCATTTTCATGGCTTCCAGGATGACCAGTGTCTCGCCCTGGCGGACTTCCTGCCCGGGCTCAATGAGAACCTCGATGATGGCGCCGTCCATCGAGGCCTGGATCCGTCCGCTGCCGCCACCACTGGCATCTGCCGCCGGTTGATGCGTGATGTCGCGCACCAGCCAGGACTGTCCGGAGGCCTGGAAATATAGGGAATCTCCATCCCGGTGATATTGGCAATACTGACGGACACCGTTGTCGATGATGCACAGGCGGCCATCCTCGAGGTTTTCGACGATGACCTCATGGTGTTCGCCGTTCCAGTCGAGAGTCAGGTGGCTGCCGGTTCGGCGTACCAGTAGTTCAAGGCTGGCGTCACCGATTTCGAGCTGGATCGGGGTCGTGGTTGCCGGCGCATTGCTCCAGGCGGTCTGGCCCGAAATGCCATGGTCGAGCACGCTGGCGGCCAATGCCAGCTCCCGCGGGCCCGGCCTTTGCGGCTGCAAAGAGGGATCCTGGCTGAACGACTGCTGCAGGAAGGCGGTGGTCGCTTCACCGGCGCCGAAGCTCTCGTCTGCGATGATGCGGCTGAGGAAGTAGCGGTTGGTGGTGACACCGAACACGAGGGTGTCCTCGAGGGCCCGGATCAGCCGGCGGCGGGCGTCGTCCCGGTTCTGGCCCCAGGCGATGACCTTGGCCAGCATGGGGTCGTAGTGTGGCGTGATGGTATCCCCCGAGCGGACGCCGGTGTCGAAGCGCAGGCCCTCGCCCTCGGCGGGTTGAAACACGAGTAACGGGCCGGTTTGCGGTGTAAAGCCGTTGGCCGGGTCTTCGGCGTAGAGCCGGACTTCAATGGCATGGCCATTCAGCTCGATCTCATCCTGTGCCAGGGGCAACGGGCGGCCTTCGGCTACGCTGAGCTGCCAGGCTACCAGGTCCTGGCCGGTGATCAGTTCGGTCACCGGATGCTCGACCTGCAGACGGGTGTTCATCTCCAGAAAGTAGAAGTTACGGTCCTTGTCGACCAGAAACTCCACCGTTCCGGCACCCTCATAACGGCAGGCCAGCGCCGCCTTTACCGCCGCTTCACCCATGGCGGCCCGAAGTTCGGGAGTCACAATCGGCGAGGGCGCTTCCTCCACCACTTTCTGGTGTCGCCGCTGCACTGAACAGTCCCGTTCGCCGAGATACACCGCATTGGCGTGGCGATCGGCGAATACTTGGATTTCCACGTGACGAGGTTCAATAACGGCCTTTTCCAGAATCAGTTCATCGTCACCGAAGGCCTGTTTGGCCTCGGAGCGTGCGCGCTTGAGGTTGTCGGCCAGGCTGGATTCGTCGTTTACCAGGCGCATGCCCCGGCCACCGCCGCCGGCGGACGCCTTGAT
Organism: Marinobacter albus; assembly: GCF_030238305.1. Lineage (NCBI taxonomy): Bacteria > Pseudomonadati > Pseudomonadota > Gammaproteobacteria > Pseudomonadales > Marinobacteraceae > Marinobacter > Marinobacter albus. The sequence continues at coordinate 1,195,472 of NZ_JASSQD010000001.1, forward strand.
CATGAGCGGGTAACCGATATCCGCGGCTGCGGCGATCAGTTCCTCGTCGCTGGCGTAGTTGCCTTCGAAACCGGGCACTACCGGAACGCCCGCTTCCTGCATGGCAATCTTGGAGCGGCGCTTGCTGCCCATGAGTTCAATGGCATCTGCAGGTGGGCCCACGAAAACCAGGCCGGCCGACTTGCAGGCGTCGGCGAACCCGGCGTTTTCGGAGAGGAAGCCGTAGCCGGGGTGAATGCAGTCGGCCCCGGTTTTTCGGGCGGCTTCAAGAATGGCGTCGGCATTCAGGTAAGAGGCGGTGACCTGTGCCGGACCGATGCAGACGGCCTCGTCGGCCTCGTGCACGTGAAGGGCGTTGGCGTCCGCCTCGGAATAGACGGCCACCGTTCGATAGCCGAGGGCTTTGGCGGTGTGAATGACTCGAACGGCAATTTCACCGCGGTTGGCGATCAACAGTTTGCTTAACATGTTCTTGATCTCTCGCTTGGGTGCGGGTCTGCAATCATTCGGAGTCGCCGGCCCAGGCAGGCGGGCGCTTCTGCATGAACGCCATGGTGCCTTCGGCGCCTTCGCTGCCGCGTATCGCCTCGGCGAATTTCTCCGCCGCACTGTCGAGCAGGCCGCTCATGGCTTCGTGGCCCACCCGATGTAGCAGCGCCTTGGTTTCGGCGGTGGCAACCGGCGCACACTGACGCACCCGTTCCAGGGCGTGATCGAGCATCTCGTCAAGTTCCTGGTCCGAGCCGGCGGCCTGGTGAACAATCCCGAGGGTGCGGGCTTCTTCAGCGCCAATCCGCAATCCGAGCAGCGCCAGACGCCGGGCCTGGGTCAGGCCGATGCGTTCGACCACGAACGGGGCGATCTGGGCCGGAATGACCCCCAGTGAGGTTTCCGGCATACCGAATTTCGCGGTCGGGCCGGCGATGGCCATGTCGGAAACGCAGGCCAATCCGAACCCGCCGCCCATAACGGCACCCTCGGTCACGGCGATCACGACCTTGGAGGACTCGTTGACCTGCTGGATCATCTGACCGAAGGCGCGGTTCAGGCGGTAGAAGGGATCGGCCTCGCCTTCGGCCGCTTTCTGGCTCCGGGCACCGGCCATGTCCTTGATATCGCCACCGGCGCAGAAATGGCCGTCGGCCCCCCGGATGACAACAGCCCGGATGTGCAGGTCGGATTCGATCTGCGAGAAAATCGTCGCCAGTTCGGCGACCATCTGCAGGCTCATGGCGTTCCGGACGTCTGGCCGGTTGATGGTGATAAACAGGGTCGGCCCCTGCTTCTTCAGGAGCAGTGTTTCGCAATGAGGTAAGGATTCCATCTCAGACGACTCCATACAGTGTTAGTCGCGTTTCTTGCCGGGCAATGTCCCCATCATCTTGCAGATAATTCCCAGCATGATTTCATCAGCGCCTCCGCCGATGGAGACCAGGCGAACATCCCGGAAGGCGCGCGAAAGCGGGTTGTCCCACATGTACCCCATGCCGCCCCAGTACTGCAGGCAGCTGTCGGTAACCTCGCGACCGAGCCGGCCGGCCTTGAGCTTGGCCATGGAGGCCAGTTTGGTCACGTCTTTGCCTTCAATGTGCAATTCACAGGCCTGGTAGGTGAGGGCGCGCAGGGCTTCGACTTCGGTTTGCAGTTCGGCCAGGCGGAAGTGGATGACCTGGTTGTCGAGCAGTGGTTGTCCAAAGGTCTTGCGCTCACGGCAGTAGGCGATGGTCTGGTCGATGCAGTTTTCCAGCGCCTTGATGACGTTGGCGGCGCCCCACATGCGTTCCTCCTGGAACTGCAGCATCTGCATCATGAAGCCGGTACCTTCGGCGCCGATGCGAAAGCGCTGGGGTACGCGCACGTCGTCAAAGAAGATCTGGGCGGTTTCCGAGGAGCGCATGCCGAGTTTGTTCAGGTGCGGGCTGAAGGAGATCCCGGGAGAATCCATGGGCACGACGATCAATGATTTGTTCTTGTGGGGTTTGTCGTCGCTGGTGTTGGCCAGCAGGCAGATAAAGTCGGCTCTAGGGCTGTTGGTGATCCACATCTTGGAGCCGTTGATGACGTAGTCATCACCATCCTGACGTGCGGTGGTTTTCATGCCGGCGACGTCGGAGCCCGCGCCCACTTCACTGACGCCAATGCAGCCGACCATTTCGCCGGCAATGGCGGGCGCCAGGAAGGTGCGTTTCAGCTCGTCGGATCCGAACCGGGCAATGGCGGGTGTACACATGTCGGTCTGAACGCCGATGGCCAGCGGTACTCCGCCGCAGTGGGCCAGCCCCAGTTCTTCGGCGGCAACCAGGTTGTAGCTGTAGTCCAGGCCCATGCCGCCATACTCTTCCGGCTTCTGGATGCCCAGAACGCCGAGCGCCCCCAGCTTCTTGAAGATCTCGTGAATGGGGAATTCGCCCGCTTCCTCCCACTCGTCGCAGTGCGGGTTGATTTCTTTCTCGACGAAATCCCGAACGGTTTTTCTGAGGGCTTCGTGTTCCGCTGTAAATTTCACCTTGTTGTTCTCCTTGTCTGGAATAGGGTGGTCAGTCGCACTGCGTACTGGTGAGGATCAAAGGCGTGCAACGCCAAATGTATTGGGGCGCAGTGGCCGGGCTTCGGCCTCTCGGCATACCGAGAACACCAGCGCCAGAACCCGGCGGGTGTCCCGCGGGTCAATCAGGCCGTCGTCCCACAGTCGCGCCGTCCCGAACAGGGCGGTAGAGCCGTCTTCCAGCTTCTTGGCCGTGGCCTGTTCGAGGAAGTCGAGGGTTTTCGGATCCGGCTCGATGCCGCTGCGGCGCTGTTTGTCCTCCGCCACAATGCGCATGACCTTGCCGGCCTGGGCGGGCCCCATGACGGCGGTCCGGCTGTTGGGCCAGGCGAAAATGAATCTCGGGTCCAGGCCCCGGCCACACATGGCGTAGTTACCTGCACCATAGGAGCCGCCGATCACAATTGCGACTTTGGGTACCCGGCAGTTGGCGACGGCCTGGATCATTTTCGAGCCGTGTTTGATGATGCCGTTTTGTTCCGAGTGAGTGCCGACCATGAAGCCGGTGGTGTTGTGCAGGAACAGCAAGGGCGTACCGGCCTGGTCGCAGAGCTGGATGAACTGGGCCGCTTTGGCGCTGCCGGCCGGGGTGATCGGGCCGTTGTTGCCGATGATACCGACGGAATGGCCTTCGATGCGGATGGTGCCGCACACGGTCTGGTCATCGAATTCGTTCTTGAAGTCCATGAACTTCGAACCGTCGGCGATGCGGGCCAGAATTTCCCGGACGTCATAGGGCTTCTTGGAGTCGGAGGGGATGACACCCAGCAGCTCCTTGGCCGGATACAGCGGTTCGTCCCAGCTCAGTTCCCGTTGCCGGGGCAACTGCTCGTTCCAGGAAAGGGCTTCCATGATGTTGCGGGCCTGGCGGATGCCGTCGGCATCGTCCTCGGCCAGATACTCCGCGGTACCGGCCACCTGGGCGTGCATCTCGGCGCCGCCGAGCTCCTCGTCGGTCGCCACTTCACCGGTGGCGGCTTTCAGCAGCGGCGGGCCGGCCAGGAACATCTTGGCCTTGCCGCGCACGGCCACCACGTAGTCGGACAGGCCCGGCTGGTAGGCACCACCGGCGGTCGCGTTGCCGTGCACAACGGTGATCTGGGGAATACCGGCGGCGGACATGCGTGCCTGGTTGGCAAAGCCCCGGGCACCCTGGACGAAGATGTCCGTGGCGTAGTTGAGGTTGGCACCACCACTTTCCGAGAGCGATACCACCGGCAGTTTGTTCTCCATGGCGATCTGCTGCAGGCGCAGGGTCTTGTCCAGGCCCGCCGGGGTGATGGTGCCACCCTTGATGGCGCTGTTGCTGGCGACTACCAGGCAGCGGATGCCGCTGACCGTGCCGATGCCGGCGATAATGCCACCGCCGGACAGGCTGCCGTCCTTGTCGTCGTGCATCTTGTAGCCGGCCAGTGAACAGAGTTCCAGAAACGGCGTGCCGCGATCGAGTAGGCGGTTGATGCGATCCCGCGGCAGCAGTTTGCCCCGCTTGGTGAATTTCTCCCGGGCGGCTTCGGCCAGATCCAGGACCTTCTGCTCCACCTCGCGAAAGGTCCGGATGTGGGCGTCCATGGCGTCGGTGTTGGCACGGAATTCGTCGGATCGGGGATCGACGCTGGTTTCCAGAACTTGCATGGCGTTCTCCTCAATCCTCGCTGAGCACTTTTGGGGTCGTGGCCCGGTGGAAGCCGTTGAAGGGTTCGTTGTTCTTGGCTTTCGGCAACGGCCAGACCCGGCCACCCTGGGAGGCGCCACCGTCGATACGCAGGCAATCACCACTGATAAAGGCGGCGCCCGGGCTCAGCAGGAAACAGATCGCGGCGCTGACTTCCGATTCGGTACCCATGCGCTTGATGGGCACATTGTCGCCCAGGCTGCGGATCCACTGCTTCATATGCTCGGGGTAATTGTCCATGCCACTTGAGGCGATCCAGCCCGGTGCCACGGCATTGACCCGTACGCCGGACGCGCCCCATTCCACCGCCGCGGTCTGGGTGAAATTCACCATGCCCGCCCGTGCAGCACCGGAGTGGCCCATGCCGGGCATGCCGCCCCACATGTCCGCGACGATGTTGACGATGGCACCGCCGGTCTTGGCCAAGGCCTGTGTGTAAGCTTCCCGTGCCATCAGGAAGCCACCGGTCAGGTTGGTGCGGACCACGGTTTCCCACCCCTTCTGGTTGATTCCTGCGAGCGGGGAGGGGAACTGGCCCCCGGCGTTGTTGACGACGCCATTCAGCCCGCCATGTTCTTCCAGAATGGCCGTCACCGTGGCTTTTACCGATTCCTCTTCCCGGATATCGCAGACATGGGCAGTGGCCACGCCACCGTCTTCGGTGATTTCGGCTTTCACGTTCTCGACTTTCTCCGCCTTGCGGCCCACCAGGGCAACCCGGGCACCGAGGGCGGCCAGCTCGTGGGCGGTGCAGCGGCCAATACCCGAACCGCCGCCGGTCACGATGAAGGTCTGGTCCTTGAACAGGTCCGGATGAAAGATGGATTGGTACCTCATGAACGGTGTCCTTTTTTCAAGACTGCCCGGCTAACGGGCACGGGAAATTCGAGCAGCTGCTGGGCGAACGCCTTGCCCTGGGGGTCGATGCGCAGACTGGCGACTCCGCCGCCGCCCAGGCTGTGCTCCAGCAGGAAGTTGAAGGCATTGAGGCCCGGCATGGCCCAGCGCGTGACCTTGCCGGCTTCCGGGTTCAGGGTGTGATTCATCCACTCTGCGACGGCTTCTTCGGTCAGGGCCGCCGCGATGAAGGGTTCAAACTCCGGGTGACGGGCGATGACCCCGATGTTGCTGTGATCGCCCTTGTCACCACTCCGGGCCCAGGCCAGTTCGATCAATGGGACGGTGGTGTCGGCTTCCGGCGGTGTCGGGCTCTCCGGCGCGGAGGCCAGGGGTCGGGTTTCAAAGCCACCTTCGGTGGCGACGGCTACCGGCTGTTGCTTGCCTTCTAGGTCCACACTGACTGCTACCTCGGTTTTCGGAACCAGGCAGGAGTAGAGGCGGATCTTCGGCCAGACGGTGGGCCGACCGCCAACGATACCGGTGATCCCTGGTGCCATGCCGGTGGCGGCCTGGGCAATTTCCCGGGAGAACAACACCAGGGCTTCCTTCTTGGGGTGGGCGGTGCTGATCTTCACCACGACTTCCCGGCACTCGTCGGCGCGAGCGTGGGCGCCGTAGGTGGCCTCGGTGCCCAGCAGTTCAATGCTCGTTTCCGAGTAATCCGGCAGGTCGCGTTCGCCAAACATCCGCGAGGTCTTGGCCAGAATCGCTTCGGCCACCTTCTGGGCCTTGGCCCGGGCATTGATCCCCGCCAACAGGAACGTGACGGTGCATTTGAAACCATCGGGCCAGGTTCCGGACACCTTGTAGCTGTCCGTCGGGAGCAGCCCACGGGCGCCGCGCACAGTGACCTGATCTGGCCCGGATTCCTCCAGAGTAACCCCGGTAAAATCGCAGGCGACGTCGGGCAACAGGTACGCGCGCGGATCGCCGATTTCATACACCAGCTGTTCGGCCACGGTACCCCGGGTGACCCGGCCGCCGGTGCCGTCTGGCTTGGTAATCAGGAACTCGCCAGTGGGCTGGACCTCGGCAATCGGAAAGCCCATGTCGGCGTAGCCGTCAGCTACCTCTTCCCAGTCGGTGAAATTGCCACCGGTTGCCTGGGCACCGCATTCCAGCAGATGCCCGGCAAGGCTGCCCTGGGCGAGTTTGTCGTAGTCGTTCCAGGTCCAGCCAAACTCGTACACCAGAGGCGCGAGGACCAGTGCGCTGTCGGCCACCCGGCCGGTAATGACGATGTCCGCTCCCTGTTCCAGGGCGGCCACCAGGCCGGGGGCGCCCAGGTACGCGTTCAGGCTGACCATCATCGGCGGCATGGCTTGGCCAGTCGTCATCTCGGCGATACCGGCCTCACTGAGTGCTTTCTTTTTCGGCAGCAGGTCGTCGCCCAGAACCAGCGCAATGTTCATTTCAACGCCGGCCTTTTCGCACAGCGCCTGAAGGGCATCGCGGCAGGCGACCGGGTTCACGCCCCCGGCATTGGCCAGCACCCGAATTCCCTTTTTCCGGATCTCGCCCAGCAACGGTCCCATCACGGTCTGTACGAAATCCCGGGCGTAGCCCTGCGAGGGGTCCTTCATTTTCTGTCCGGCCATGATCGACATGGTGATCTCAGCCAGGTAGTCCGCGACCAGGTAATCAATGTTGCCCTTGCGAACCAGTTGCGCGGCGGCGGTTTCGGTGTCGCCCCAGAACGCGGCGGAACAGCCGATGCGGATTGGCTTCGTGCGCTTTTCAGAATCTGCCATCTTTACATGCCTTGTTTGCCTTTGCCGGCCATGCTGGCGGGAATGGACGGCGGGGTTGACCAACGATGAAATTGACAATACCAAGCAAGCGCTTGGTTTGTAAACAGGGAAATGTCAGGTAGAATTGTTGGCCCGTTCCGACTGCTGGAAATCCGCTGTGAGCCAATCCGAAATTCTCCAGGCCCTGATCGCCGAAAACCTCGTTTCTGACCCGAATGGCGCCCGCGGGCGTTTGCTGAAGGAAGCGGCCCGTCTCTTCCGGGACAAGGGCTACGAGCGCACCACGGTGAGGGACCTTGCGGCCGCGGTCGGGATTCAGTCCGGCAGTCTGTTTCACCATTTCCGCACCAAGGAGGAGATCCTCAAGGCGGTCATGGTGGAAACCATTCGCCTGAACACCGCATTGATGCAGGCGGCTGTCGATGCGGCCGGGTCGAGCCAGGAAAAGTTGCGGGCACTGGTTCGTGCAGAGCTGGAGTCGGTGAATGGCCAGACCGGCGAGGCCATGGCGGTGCTGGTATTCGAATGGCGCAGCCTCTCCGAAGAATCCCGGGCGGAAGTGCTGGAACTGAGGGATATCTACGAGAAGCTCTGGCTCGATGCCCTGTCATCCCTGAAGCAGGAAGGCCGGTTGGAGGCCGATCCGTTCGTCGTGCGCCGCATGCTGACCGGAGCCCTGAGTTGGACGGTCACCTGGTACAAGCCAACCCGGGGCGGATTGACCTTGGATGGTCTCACGGATGAGGTGATGGCGATGATGGCTCTGGGTACCGCCGGAGCCTAGGCCAGCTGTAGAGGGGCCTCGGAAATGGAGGTTTGATTGGCTTGACGTGCAGGAGTGGTACGAGGGTTCCAGAAGTTCGCCTTATCAAAAGTTATTGTTTTTAATGAAAATAATCCCGGGTGTGTCACTTCCTTTGCGGGCCATTGGCCTGATCGGCATGTGCCGGTTGGCAATCCAGCCATTTTTGTCGAACAGTTTTCCACGCATTCTTGCCCCGTCGATAATGAGAAGCGGCGAGTCAGATCGGGTTTCGGGTCACGGTACGCGTCCGTGACTCCGTGGTAAAAAACCGGTTCTGTCATCCCGAACTTATAAAAACAATGTAAACAGGGCGAATTATGATCTCCTCTCTGGTAACCCTCGTTGGTCGCATTCTGGCCGCACGTCTGAAATTGCTCATGTTCATGGCCCTGGCCGTCCTGGCCGGCTGTTCTGCCAATCCGATCTACACCACCACCGGTGTCGTGCTGTCCAGCTACTCCGAAGGCGAGGCCACGCCTTATGTCATGCAGATGTCGGATCCCCAGATGGCCTGTTCGCTTGGTGAGGGCATTGACCCCCTGCTGTACTCGTTCTCCCGCGTGACCGACGCGCCGGACAGTACCGGCTCGCTGCTGATGCTGTTGGCGGGTAACTGCATGGAATATCGCGCCTGGGAAGCCGAACTTGCCTACCTGAGAGCCGATTTCGAGGGCAACGTGCCGGCGGCCAAGGACGCCCGGGAAGAAGCCAAGCGTCTCAATGCCAAGACGGCGGAGCGTCGGTTGAGAGCCTTCAACCGGGCGATGGCCGCCTACGAGTTTGATCCGGCCGCCGAGCCGCTGGAGTGTCCTTTCCTCTTTACCGAGCAGGACGAACTGACCTTCCTGCTGGGTCTGCTGACCGGTATGCAGGCGATCGTGAACGATGCCAATTCCGGTGCCATGGCAGGCATTCCCCGGAACATTGCGCCCCAGGCGGAGCGAGCCGCCACCTGTCTGGACAACGAAAAGTGGGGTGGTTTGCCGAACTCGATCCGCGCCCTGGTCTGGTTGCTCCTGCCCGATACCCGTCCGGCGCTGTCACCCGATCCCTGGCGAGTTCTGGACAACAGTTCCGAGCTGGGCGTGAAGGCAGGCATGCGAGCCTCCATGGCACTCGAAGCGGTAGCGGCAGAGACCTTTGGCCGTCCGGAAGTGCTGGCCGATACGATTGCTGAGTTTGTCGCCGCCGAGGACACCATCGATGTCTGGGAAGACTACCGGCTGGTGGATCATGTCGCGGCGGGCGTGATCCGGTTTTCCTCCGACAAGCATTGGACTGCCAATTACGGCTATCGGACACCGCAGAGTTTCTTCGGGAAGATGAGCCCGGAGCGGAACACCGAGAACGTTGAAACCATGAACCTGGACGATCTGCTCTAGGGCCATCCGGCAGAATCCTACTGAACACCAAGAACCACAAAAATGACCCGGAGGTCGTTATGATCCGCAAATCCCTTACTGCACTGACCCTGGCCGCTGTCGCCCCGCTGGCTTCGGCCCAGACCGTTTCCATGTGTGTGTTCGATGTCATTGGTGCCAATGGCGACTTCTACAACATGGTCAAAGACTATGCGCTGGAAATGAAAGCCCACGGCGTCGACTTCAATCTCAAGCCCTACACCGATGAGGGGGTGGCGGTCGGGGATTTCAATGCCGGTCAATGCGACGCTGTCGCGGCGACCGATATCCGGACCCGACCGTTCAACCGGTTTACCGGCAGCATCAGCGCCGTGGGTGCGCTTCCTACCTACGATGATCTCAAAACCCTGCTGGCCACCCTGGCACAGCCCAAGGCCGCTCCGCTGATGAAAGAGAACGGTTATGAAGTGCTGGGGATTGTTCCCGCTGGCGCTGGCTATCTTTTTGTCAACGATCGCAGCATTGATACCGCAGGCGAGCTGGCCGGCAAGCGCATGGCAACCCTGGATTACCAGAAGGACGCCATCCACATGGTGAACTTCGTGAAGGCCACCGTGGTGCCCTCCGATATCACCAATTTCGCCGGCAAATTCAATAATGGTTCGGTTGATACCGCCTACGCGCCTGCTTTTGCCTATGAGGCACTGGAACTTTACAAGGGCATTGGTGAGAAGGGCGGCATCGTGGACTACCCGCTGGCCCAGCTCACCATTCAGATCATTGCCAAAGACGACGTGCTGGACGACGAAGCCGCTCAGCAGGCCCGTGAAGTAGCCTGGGGCATGTTTCCGCAGGCCATGAATCTTATCTCCGGTCAGGAAGAGGCGATTCCCGAAGAAAAATGGGTCCGCATTCCGGAAAAAGACATTCAGGGTTATCAGGAAATGTTCCGCCAGAACCGCCTGGAAATGCGCGACGGCAAGAACGGCGCGCCTGACGTGTACCACCCCAAGATGCTTGGTCTGCTGAGCAAGATCCGTTGTGCCAGCAACCCCTCCGCGTCCGAGTGCACGGCTGCGAACCGCGAATAAAAAGGTGGAACACTCATGAACTGGCGAGCCTTGACCGCGCCCGCAGCCCGGACACTCTATCCCGTGCATCGATTGCACGGGGTTATCCTGCTGCTGCTTCTGCTTTTCACCTTGTTGCTGGGAATGGGGAACTCGCTGCACTCACGCCTGTTGTGGGTGGGTGAGCAGACCTGGCCTGACTATTACCTGCTGAATCCGGATGCCACGGAGCCCTCATGCCAGCTTGAAATGGACGTGGATGCCGAGGTGAAAAAGCGGGTCGAGGCCTATCAGCCGGACCCGGATGATCTGTTCAGCTCGCCGCCGAATCCCGAAGCGATTCGCCAATCCCTGGAGCGTAACCTAGAGCTTTGTCAGCAGGAGTACGCACTGTATGAACAGAACCTGGAACACGCCACACCAGCTTTGGGACTGTTCAAAACAATCGAGCAGGGTCTCGCGGATTTTCTCCTCGATAACATCGAACTGACGAAGTACCTGTTCATTGCGATGTTTGCCATGGCGGCTGCCATTGCAGCGCTGGACGCGGACCATATTGCCTTGCGCCTGCCCCGGAACCGGGCCGAGTGGCGGTTCAGTCAGGCAACGCAATTTGTGGTGAACGGTATGATGGTGGGGTCGCTGAATGCCTACCTCGGCAAGCTCGCAAGTTCCCCCGGATCCGAGGGCACCGTCGATCTGCAATATGCCTGGGCCACCGTGTTCGGTCTCTTCATGGTGATCAATGCCGTTCGGTTCGTGAATGTGCCGGAGCGCATGAAGAATGGTCGGCTGGCGCTGTCTTCCGGTCTGGTGATGCCCCTGTATTGCGCGATGGGGCTCATTGCCATGAGCTACTTCTTCTTCGTGGACGGTTACGCGTCGGGCCTGGCGATCTACTTCGGCATGATGTCCAACCTGTCCTCGATGTTCATCAACATCGGCTTGTATGTGCTGGTAGGTATGGTGCTGAAGCAGACCCGGCTGCCCGAACTGCTCCTCAATGTGATCAAACCCTTCAACCTGCCGGCACCGATGCTGGCCTCGGTGATCATCTTCGCCACCGCGTTCCCAACGGCCTTTACCGGTGCATCAGGCATCTTCATTCTCGCCGTGGGTGGCGTAGTCTACGACGAGTTGCGTCGTGCCGGCGCCGGTCGGCAACTATCGCTTGCCACCACCGCTATGTCGGGCAGCCTCGGTGTCGTGCTCAATCCCTGCCTGCTGATTGTGGTCGTGGCCGCTCTGAACAAGGAAGTCACCACTACCGAGATGTACAGCTGGGGCTTCTGGGTGTTCATCATGTCCGCCTCCCTGTTCTCGCTGATTGTGTGCAAGACTCAGGGCAACTGGAAGCCACGGCCAGCCCCCGGCGCTTTTCGGGCATCCCTGGTCCAGATGAAACCACTGGTCCCCTACGTTCTTGTCGGTGCGGCCGTAATTCTGGCGATCTGGGCGATTCTTGGGCTGAAGTTTAACGAATACAGCGCTCCAATGATTTTGCCGCTGGTCATGTTGGCGCTGGTTTTTCTGGATGCCGGCAGCGACCGCCGCGAACTGGGCGAGACTCGGCTCCGGGCCTTCTGGAAGCGCAGCTCTTACGCTGCCAGTGATTCGGCCGTTCACATTGGCGCACTGCTGGCCCTCATCGGTTTCTCCATCTGCCTGGGTGGCATCCTGGAGCGGTCTGATATTGTCCATGCGCTGTTCCCGGAGAATCTCACCAGTCCCTGGATCGCCATGCTGGTCATTGTAGTGATGCTGACCTTCATCGGCATGGTGATGGATCCGTTCGGTGCGGTTATTCTGGTATCGGCAACCATCGCACAACCCGCGATTCAGCTGGGAATCGATCCGCTGCATTTCTGGATCGTGTGTCTCGTGGCGTTTGAACTGGGTTACCTGAGCCCGCCGGTGGCGCTCAACCATCTGCTGACTCGCCAGGTGGTGGGGGAGACCGAGGTGCTCGCGGCGGAGCGGACGGGCACATTCTGGCATCGATACGAACGGCTGCTGTTGCCCCTTGCGGTCATGGGGCCCACGTTGCTTCTGGTGGCCTTCGTGCCCATGCTGTTCTACGCTTTATAACCACGGCTGAGAAAACTGAAACCGCCTCCGGAGTATGCCCGCAGGCGGTTTTTTGCCATCTGGTGCGACGGTTTCGACGTATCGGTTAACACTCAGTAAAAAACGCCAGCTCTGCGATGTTGTATGCTGGAAAACTATCGGAGAGTAATCCCTATGCTATTCAAGGCATGCACCAGAACGCTAATCAGAGGCACGGCGACTGCCGGTCTGTTGCTGGCTCTGGCAGGGTGCGGTGGTGGCTCTGGCGGCAGTTCCGACCCGGTAGCCGTGGCGCTCTCCGGTACCATCGACATCGAAACCGGAACCCGGGTCGACGCGGATAATGCGGATGCTTTGGCGTTGAGCAACACCCGTCTCGGATCGCCTCAGAGCCTGCCGGCAGAATACATCCTGGCCGGCTATGTCAGCGCTTCGGCCGGTGCCTATCCGGCCCTGCCGGATTTTCCGGCCACCGGTTATCCCGCCGATCCCGATGACACATTTTCCATGCGGCTCCGGAATGGCCAGACCGTCGAGCTACAGGCGTTCGCCACCCGGGCCGGAGCCTCGGCCCTGAGGCTGACTGTTGATGGTGTTCAATCCAATGTAACCACCAGTACAAACAGTCGTATCAGTGTGACCAATTCCGGGGCAGACGGTAGCTATACCGTCCGGGTAGAGTCTGAGGGGCCAACCCCCATGCTCTATGTCCTGTCCACGGCGGTGAATCCCACCGGAAACGCCGTCTCCCTGCGTTGGCCGGAGCACGAGTTTGTCGAAGGAGAAGCCCTCGTCGCGCTGAATAATCCAGTGGACCAGGCCACGGCCCAGTCCATGCTTTCCCAGAACGACATGGTGCCTGCCCAGGAACTGGCCCCGGGCCTCTGGCGGGTCAAGGCGCCGGTCTCGAAAGCCCTTGGAAGCGGCGAGCCAGCCGCTGCCGCGACCCTGGACTGGATACGGGCCCTGCAGAAGCGGCCGGATATCGCCTCCGCGACACCGAATTACCAGATGCAGGCGATGACGCCGGTCGATGAGCCGCTCTACAGTGCCCAACAGTGGCACTATGGTTTGTTGAACGCCCCCACGGCCTGGCAGCTGGCCCCTGATGGGGGTGAGGGAGTCACCGTCGCGGTAATGGACACGGGGCTGTATCGAGGTTCAGGTGGCTGGCACAGTGATATTGACGCCAACGTCAGTACAAACCTTGCAGGGTCTGATTTCGTTTCAGAGCAGTTTGATAACGACGGCCAGCCGGGTCGGGACAGCAATCCGGCGGATCCGGGCAACAGCGTCGGTGGAAGCGTTTACCATGGCACCCATGTGGCGGGAACCGTTGCTGCTTTGATAAATGAAGAAGGAGGGGGCGGCGTTGCATTCAACTCCACCCTGTTGCCGGTCCGGGTTCTGGGAGAGGGCGGTGCCGGTTCCTCCGCCGACCTTTTGGCGGCGCTGCAATGGGTCGGCGGACCTGAGGGCGGCCAGCCAAGAGCGAACATTGCGAACCTGAGTCTCGGCGGACTGCCGTATATCCAGTCTTTGCAGGATGCCATCAATACTGGGACCGAACGGGGTGTCATATTCGTGGCGGCTGGGGGCAACGCCGGAACAAACGCCGAATCCTATCCCGCCGCCTTTGACAATGTGTTCGCGGTCAGCGCAGTCGACGGCGCCGGTGACCTTGCGTCCTACTCGAATTTCGGCAACTGGATTGATGTCGCCGCGCCCGGCGGTGATGCCAGCCGCGATGGCAATGCCGATGGCCGTGGTGATGTGGTGGTCAGTACCAGCGCCAGTGTAATTAACGGTTCGTTGCAGGAAACCTACATCGGGCTGCAGGGCACCTCGATGGCGGCGCCTCACGTGTCGGCAGTGATGGCGCTGATGAAAAATCAGAATCCCGCTCTGGATTACGGTGCCATCAATGCTTTCCTGATGGCCGGTGAGTTAACCGTGGCAAGCTGCGCCAGTCCGCCCTGTCCGAAGACCAGTGAACTGGGGTGGGGGTTGCTGGACGCCGGTAAGGCAACGTCGGCTGCCCTTTCAGCCCCGATAACAGATCTATTGACGGCGTCCCCTGCCATTGTATCGCTTTCGTCCGAAGGCAGTCTTTCGGCTACCGTGGTACTTGAAGTCTATGGTGACAATGCGCAGGCTGTGACCATTGACACTATTTCGGAACCGCCGCCGTGGCTCAATATTGAGCCTCTGGCACAGAGCGAAGGCACCCGGTTCGAGTTGCCCATGTCATTAAATCTCGACGCTTTGGAACCGGGTATTTCCGAGCGCGCTTCAATAGAGATTACCTACAGGGGCGGTCAGACTCGCACGCTCGAAATCCCCGTGGTCGGCCAGGAGGTCACCGACCAGCAGGCCCGGGACGCCGGCCGGCACTTTGTGCTCCTGGTGGACCCGGAACCGGAAGGCGGGTTCTACACCACTGTCGCCCAGACCAACGTGGTGGCCGAGAATGGCCGCTACCGGTTTGCCTTCGTGCCGGATGACGGTCAGGAACCGAAACAGTTGAATGAGGTGCCGCCGGGGAACTATATCCTGGTGGCGGGCACCGATCTGGATAACGACGCCCTGATCTGTCATGCCGGTGAAGCCTGCGCGGAATACCCGGTGGCCGGTCTGAGGGAAGAAATTACGGTTTCGGCGGGCGAGGCCATTGAGGGCATCCGCATGACCACCAGCTATTCCCGGCCGTCGATTTCGGCGGCCTCGCCTGATCAGCTCCCTCGCCCCGGGTTCCGGGGCTACCAGCTGTTATCACCCAACCCGGACGCCGACGACGTAAAGGCCCTTGCCCAACCATGACACTGATTCCTCGAGTAATTACCGGTGTGGCTGTTCTTGCCGGCGTGTTTGGTGCCGGTTGCGCGGTTAGTCAGACAGAAACGTCCTCCGGCGCACCCTTGGCCCGGCAGATCGTCCAGTCCTCCAACTGCGGGCTGACAGCGCCCGGTCACCTGCACCTGAAAAGCCGTGCCGAGGTGGACCGTCTGGAGGCCCTGCCGGGGCGAAGCCTGCCGCTGGCGCCGCTCCGGGAGATCCGGTTCGACAATGAGCATGTGATCCTGGCAGCGCTCGGGCAGAAACCAACGGGTGGTTACAGCGTCACCCTGGCCGGGTCGGTGATCGAAGATGACGTTCTCGAGCTTCAACTGAGAATCCAGGAACCGGAGCCGGGAACGATGGTTACTCAGGCCCTGACCACACCGTGCGCGGCCATCGCCGTGACAGCCTCAGGTTGGAATGACATCCGGATCACGCCGGTCGAAAACAACCGTTGATCTTTCCCGCCGAATCCCTAAGCTATGACCCAGCTTTTTAGTTCCTACTGCGGAGTTACTTCCTGCCTATGAGTCAGCAACAATATAACGCCGATGCCATTGAAGTACTGAGCGGCCTGGACCCGGTGCGCAAGCGCCCGGGGATGTATACCGATACCAGTCGCCCCAACCATCTGGCGCAGGAAGTCATCGATAACAGCGTCGATGAGGCGCTTGCCGGACACGCCCGTCGCATCGACGTTGTCCTCTACAGTGACGGTTCCCTCAGTGTTGAGGATGACGGCCGGGGTATGCCCGTCGACCTGCATAAGGAAGAGGGACTCCCGGGGGTCGAGCTAATCCTGACCCGGCTGCATGCCGGCGGCAAGTTCTCCCAGGGTAACTACAACTTCTCCGGTGGCTTGCACGGGGTGGGGGTTTCCGTCGTCAACGCATTGTCCACGCACCTTGAGGTGACCATCAAGCGGGACGGTCAGCTGCACCGGATGACGTTTGCCAACGGTGACAAGGCCTCCGAACTGGAAGTGGTGGACACGGTGGGTAAGCGCAACACCGGCACGCGCCTGAAGTTCACCCCGGATGTCAGCTACTTCGACAGCCCGAATTTCTCCGTCAGTCGTCTGCGTCATAACCTGCGTGCCAAGGCGGTACTTTGTCCGGGGCTCACCGTTACGTTCCTGCAGGAAAAGACCGGCGAGAAGGACGAATGGTGCTATGAGGACGGTCTCCGGGATTATCTGCGTTCGGCCCTGGCGGATATTGAGGCGGTCCCCCTGGAGCCGTTTACCGGCAGCTTCTCCGGTAACAAGGAAGCCGCCGATTGGGCCATCCAGTGGTTGCCGGAAGGTGGTGAAACCGTGATGGAAAGTTACGTGAACCTGATCCCGACTGCCCAGGGCGGTACCCACGTTAACGGTTTGCGGACCGGTCTGCTGGAGGCGATGCGGGAATTCTGTGAGTTCCGGAACCTGCTGCCCCGGGGCGTAAAGCTCTCACCCGAGGATATCTGGGAGCGGGCAGCGTATGTGCTCTCATTCAAGATGCAGGAGCCCCAGTTCTCCGGTCAGACCAAGGAACGCCTGTCCTCCCGCGAGGCGGCCGCGTTCATTTCCGGTGTGGTCAAGGACGCCTTCAGTCTGTGGCTGAACCAGCACACCGACGTTGCCGAGGCGTTGGCGGAGCTGTTCATCAGCAATGCCCAGCGCCGTTTGCGGGCCAGCAAGAAGGTAGCCCGGAAGAAGGTCACCTCGGGACCGGCGTTGCCGGGCAAGCTGGCGGATTGTTCCGGCGGTGATACTGCCCGCTCGGAACTCTTCCTGGTGGAGGGCGACTCAGCCGGTGGTTCTGCGAAACAGGCCCGCGATCGGGAATTCCAGGCGGTGATGCCGCTGCGGGGCAAGATCCTGAATACCTGGGAAGTCGATCCGTCAGAAGTGCTGGCATCCCAGGAAGTCCATGACATTGCCGTGGCCATCGGGGTGGATCCGGGCTCCGACAAACTTGACGGTCTGCGGTACAACAAAGTCTGCATCCTTGCCGACGCCGATTCCGATGGTCTCCACATTGCGACCCTGCTGTGCGCGCTGTTCGTGAAGCATTTCCGACCGGTGGTTGCCGCCGGGCACGTATTCGTTGCCATGCCACCGCTGTACCGCGTGGATCTGGGTAAGGAAACCTTCTACGCCCTGGACGAGCATGAGAAACAGGGGATTATCGATCGAATCGCCGCCGAGAAGCGCAAGGGCAAGATTTCCGTCACCCGGTTCAAGGGGCTGGGTGAGATGAACCCGCTGCAGCTCCGGGAGACCACCATGGCCCCCGATACCCGTCGCCTGGTTATGCTCACGATCGAAGATGGTGACGAGACCGACAGCCGGATGGACATGCTGTTGGGTAAAAAGCGGGCATCCGACCGCCGCTCCTGGCTTGAAACCTACGGCAACATTGCCGACGTGGTCGTTTAATATTCCTAAGGATGCTATAAAAAGCATCCTTTATTCTTTCTAAGTATTCCCCAAAGCCGTTATCCTGCCAGTTTTCTTTCCGGGAAGAACCGTAAATGGACTGGCAAGGCTGGTTTGCGCTGGGCCTGGCGGGCACCTCGCTGATACTCATGAGTGTTGGACGAATCGCACCCTACTTGGTGATGATGGGGGTGCTGGTCGTGCTCAGTGCCAGTGGCATTATCTCTGCTGATCAGGCGCTTGCCGGATTCAGCAACAGCGGTCTGATCACCGTGGTGGCCATGTTCGTGGTTGCTGCCGGTATTCACCACTCCGGTGGCGTCGATCTGCTGGTCCACCATTTGCTCCGCAACCCGAAAACCGTTCGCAGTGCCCAGGCCCGGATCGCTCTTCCGGTTTCTCTGCTCAGCGGATTTCTGAATAACACGCCGGTGGTTGCCACCATGATTCCGGCGGTGCATGCCTGGTCCAGAAAGATTGGCATCTCTCCCTCCAAGTTGATGATTCCCCTAAGTTATTCAGCCATTCTCGGGGGCACTCTGACGCTCATCGGTACCAGTACAAACCTTGTGGTGAACGGCCAGTACCAGCAGCTCACCGGAGGGCAGGGGTTCTCGATCTTTTCCATTACGGCCGTCGGGCTCCCTGTTGCCGTAATCGGTGTTGCTGTGATTCTGCTGGTGATGCCCAGAGCATTGCCGGACCGGAAGGACCAGCAGAAGTTCGGCTCCATGCGGGAGTTCACTCTGGAAGTCGCCGTATCCTTTGACGGGCCGCTGGTGGGTAAAACAGTGGGAGAGGCCGGCTTGCGGGAGCTGGAGCGACTCTATCTGGTCGAAATCGAGCGTGATGGGAGCGTGGTTACCGCCGTGCCTTCGGAAGAACGGCTTCGGGGTGGCGACCGTCTCGTGTTTGCCGGTGACACTCAGGCCATCTCCGACCTTTTGCGGATCAACGGTATTGTGCCGTCCGTGCATGAAGACGAACCCAGCCTGAGCCAGGACCGGGCTGAGCGAAGGCTCGTTGAAGCCGCACTGTCCCCGCAATCGGATGTGCTTGGAATGACCATCCGTGATGCCCGTTTCAGGGACCGGTATGGTGCCGTTGTCCTGGCCGTGGCTCGCGGAGGCGAGCGGGTTTCCGGCAACCTCGGCAACATCCGCCTGAAACCGGGGGATGTGTTGCTGCTGGAGGCGCGTCCAGCGTTTGTAAGCCGTCAGCGTTACAACAAGGATTTCCTGCTGATCAACGATCTGGAAACAGAAACCCCGCGCCATGACCGGGCATGGCTATCCTGGGGCATTCTGCTGGTGCTGGTCGGGCTGGCTGCCTGTAGCGTTCTGAGCATGCTGAATGCGGCTCTCCTGGGAGCGGCCATGATGATCATTACCGGGTGCTGCTCCGTCGGCCAGGCTCAGAAATCCGTTGATGTCCCGGTAATTCTGACCATCGCTGCATCCTTTGCGTTGGGCGCGGCCCTGCTGGAGACCGGTGCCGCAAGGTTTGTCGCCGAAGGCATCCTGGGTCTGAGCCAGGGAAATGTTCTTCTGGCGATCCTGCTCGTATACATCACGGTGTCGGTACTGACCGAAGTGATCACCAATAATGCCGCTGCCGTGCTGGTGATTCCGGTTGTCCTGTCCATGACCTCCAGTATGGGGGTTGATGCTGAGCCATTTGTGATTGCGGTCATGATGGCGGCTTCGGCCAGCTTCGCGACCCCGCTGGGCTACCAGACAAATATGATGGTGTTCGGTCCGGGCGGGTACCGTTTTGGTGATTTCGTTCGGGTTGGGCTGCCTATGAACGTGTTCATCGGCGCGATTACGGTGGTTGTTATTGCCCTGGTTTACGGAATCAGTATTGGCTGATGGAGGGTTCTGGCGGATTGGCCAGAATGTCGCAGCATAACACCCGCAGCTCACCCTCCTGGTAGTAGCCCAGCGACAGGGTCACGCACATGTAGGCGCCGGTAACGCAGAGGTAGGGTGCGGTGATGTGAAGGCTTTCCGGCTGAGCCAGTGCCTGACGCAGGTACTGTTGTCGGAACCAGTCGGCGCTGCTGGTGCTTTCCAGGGGCTTAAAGCGAGGGTCCCGGCTGCGGACGCCGAGCTCGGACACCAGGGTATCTTCAATCTGTACGCCCCGGTCGTTCACCAGGTAGCAACGCGAAACCGCCGGATGGTTCAGCAGTTTCACGCAGGCGTGATCCATGCTCGATCCGCTCCCCAGCCTGTCGATGGCATCCTTGAAAAAGCCGCTAAAAAATCCCACCAGTTGCCGCGTCGGATCCAGGGTCACCTGGTTGCGGGTTTTGTATTCGTCCAGTAGCTCATCAAAGTTCGCGGGGGTGCGCGTCAAGGCTTCCAGATCGATACTCGGGCGCCGGAAGAAGAACCCCTGAACAAAGTCGACGCCGGCATCAATGGCGATCATGGCCTGATCCCGGGTTTCCACCCCTTCCAGCAACACCAGGCAGCCTGACTGGTGCAACAGGGAAACAATGCCATTGAGAATCTGCCGGGCTTTGTTGTCTTCCGTGGCTCGGGTGAGCAGGGTGCGGTCCAGCTTCACGATGTCCGGCGACAGGTTCCAGATGCGCTCGAAGTTCGAGTGTCCGGCACCGAAATCATCAATGGCAGTCAAGCACCCGAGTTTCTTGTAATAGGCGACTGTTTCTTTGAGTTTTTCTGCGTCGTCGGTGGGTTGCTCCACAATCTCCATCACAATCCGGTGCGGCGGCAGACCTGTCTGCCTGAGCAGCTGTCCAAAAAACGAGTCGGCCTGGCTGCCGCTGGTGACGGCCTGGGGAGATACGTTCAGGAAAAGCCAGTTGAGCTGGTCCTCTAGGCCACTGTAGTTGCGAATGTGCAGGTAGCGGCACAGTCGGTCCAGGAGCAGGTTCTCTGCATTGGAGGATGGCAGCTGGAACAGGTGAAGCGGCAGGACGGCTGAATTGTCATTGTCGAAGGCCCGGATCAGCGCTTCGTAACCAACAATGCGCTTGTGGGAAATGCTGTAGATCGGTTGCAGGGCTGTCCTGAGGGTAAGTCCCTGAAAGCTGGCGGTCCAGGTGTCGCCTTCCTGGCTGAGCATGGGGGACAGCAAATCCAGTTCCGGGGCTGTCAGCTTTTCGGAGAGGCTTCGCGACATAGACTGTTCTGATTGGTTGCACGAAAACATCAGGTGCCTCAGAAGGGACGGCCTGAACTGTCGATAATCAGTACATATGCGGCGAGCAGGAAGGCAGCACTACTGACGTAAGTGCCGAGATTGCCAAAAAAAAGAATTTATTACCACTCTTTCATACAGAAAGTGGAAGCCAATCGTATCTTTGTCCGACTAATTGCCGGGTTTGTCTGCCGAGCGGCCCAGAGGCCGCCAGGGGATCAGTTGTTGCTTGGAACAACAACACTTTCGTCGAATTCGAGTTCCATGTCTGTATCCTCTCGGTCAATGAGAGCCCTCGATGGGGCTGCGAAATATGTGTTAAGTCTATCTATGCTGTAGTTTTGAGCAATCCGTAAAATCCGTATACGACCAAAGGCATAGATGTATTCTGTTAGTCAGAAATTCTGATGTTGGTCTGCAAAACATTTCGATTTTTTTCATCAAACCCGGCTCGTAGAATCCGGGCAAAGTGAAAAGTAATCAGACAGGTAAGGCTCCGAACCGACAATGCAGCTCAGAAATTCCTCCGAACGATATGGGGTTGTCGCCATTTCCATGCATTGGCTCGTGGCCGCAGTGGTCATCGGCCTGTTTGTGCTGGGTTACTGGATGGTGGATCTGTCGTATTACCACGACTGGTACAATCAAGGCCCCGATATTCATCGCAGCGTCGGCATTCTGTTATTCGGACTCATGATCGCCCGTTTGCTCTGGCGCCTGCTTGATTACGATCCGGGACCTCTGTCGAACCACACGCGCTTGGAAGTCGCCAGCGCACAGGCCGCTCACGCCCTGTTGTACCTCCTGTTATTTGTGGCCATGATCAGTGGCTACCTGATCTCAACGGCCGACGGCTCGGCTATCAGCGTATTCGGGTGGTTTGACGTGCCGTCGCTGACTGGCCAGGTCAAGGGTCTCGAGGACACAGCGGGTGCGGTTCACTACTGGTCGACCTGGGCAATTGTTTTGCTGGCAGCGCTGCACGCCGGCGCCGCCTTCAAGCACCACCTGATTGATCGCGACCGTACTCTCCGGCGTATGTTTGGCAAGTGAGCTGGATGGTGCTCAAACGTTAAAAGTGGCCCTCAGGGTCTGAACCGAGAAAGGGAGAAACCGATGAAGAAAGTTTTGCTCGCATCTGCCATGTCCATGGTGTTGGTTGGCGGTGTCCATGCCGACGAGCACAGCGGCACCTATGCCTTCGATAAAAAAGGTTCACACCAGTTCGTGACCTTCAAGATTTCACACCTGGGCTACAGCTGGCTGTATGGTCGTTTTAACGATTTTGATGGTCAGTTCGTCTACGACGCGGAGAATCCTGAGAACAGTTCCGTGTCCGTCACCATCGACACCTCCAGCGTTGATTCCAACCACGCCGAGCGCGACAAGCACCTGCGTAGCGAGGACTTCCTGTACGTCGACGAATACCCGGAAGCGAGTTTCAAGAGCAAGCGTGTGGTTGTCGATGACGAGGGCGAAGCGGATATCATTGGTGATCTGACCCTTCGCGGCGTGACTCGGGAAGTCACCCTCGAGGCTGAAATGATTGGCCACGGAGACGACCCCTGGGGTGGGTATCGTATGGGATTCGAAGCCGAGACCGAGCTTCGGCTGAAGGATTTCGGCATTCCCATGGATCTGGGCAAGGCATCTGAAACCGTCGACATTATCATTTCCGTCGAAGGTGTCCGCCAGTAATACGCACCGATTCTGGCCGAGGAGGTTCCGGGTGAGGTCGCCCGGAGCCCCTTCCTCACAGTGACTCGGCGGCGAAAGTGTTACAGGCTTCAATGTCGCCGCTTTCGAACCCCCTGCGGAACCAGCGTACCCGTTGTTCGGACGTGCCGTGGGTGAAACTGTCAGGCACGACCTGTCCGCCCGACCGGCGCTGGAGTCGATCATCCCCGATTGCTGAAGCGGCGATTAAGGCTTCGTCCAGATCTCCCGGCTCGAGAATCTGGCGATCGCGATGGGCTATGTGCCCCCACACTCCTGAAAAACAGTCGGCCTGCAGCTCCTGCCGGACAGAAAGTCCGTTGATCTCTTCCTGACTCCGACCCTGTCCCGCCTGACGTACTTCCTGGCTGATGCCCATCAGCGTTTGCACGTGATGTCCCACCTCGTGGGCGATGACATACGCCTGGGCAAAATCACCCGGTGCCCCGAATCGCCTGGCCAGGTCCTCGAAGAACGACAGGTCAAGATAAACTTTCTGGTCTCCCGGACAGTAGAAAGGACCGACTGCGGCGCTGGCGAAGCCGCACGCAGACTGTACCTGGTCCGAAAACAGTACCAGGGTCGGTTCACGATAATTGCCGCCAAGCCCGTTGAAAATGGTTCGCCAGGTATCCTCGGTATCGGCGAGGACGACGGACGTGAAATCAGCAAGCTGCTGCTCAGCCTCGGAGAATTCCCGCGGCGCCTGGGCGGTGGTAGTGCCCCCCGTGAGCATGGGTAGCAGGTCGATACCAAGGAACTTTCCACCCAGTACGACCGCAACGCCGGCGATCAGGATTACCCGGCCGATCTTGCTTCGAAAAAGCAGGGTGAGGAGTCTGAGTAGCAGGATCACGCCGGCGCCGGCTGACGAATAACGCTGCGTTTGCCCGCGTCGATCCTCGATGTTGTCGCTTCGTCTGCCGCTTCGCCAGCGCATTCCAGTATCCTCCGGTCACGCCCTCGGACGGTCAGCGCCTGTAGCCGGCACCGTCGTTGAAATTAACCTGAAGAATAGCAGCGGAAGAGGGGATGTCTTTGTTACTGTCGGGACTTTGTGCGTCAAACAAGACAACCTGACGGTGTCAGGTTGCCCGATGGGAAGGGTCGGTTGCTTTGCTGGCCGACTGGCCAGATTTGCAAAGATGACGCTGTCGCCAGAACTGACCGGCAAAAATGACCAGCCAAATGAGCACGCCAGCCCAAAGGTAGGGCTCGGGGACCTGGAATGTGCCACTGATTGCAAACTCCACCAGGAGCATCAGTGCGACTGCCAGTACCGCATTCACCATGGCGGTAACCATGGCTTGCCCGCAGGCTTTGAGGTCGGGTTTCATAGTGTTCCGCTTGTTTGGAAAGTTAAACGGTCTTCTATCCAGTGACGGTGAGCATACGGCTAGCATTACAGAGTCTCCATTCGGGAATTCCGCTATTGGAAATTGGTGTATCCGTGCCGGCGTCCATATAATGTGGCCTCGCGCTGACGTCCGTGATTAATTCGGACGCAAGCGGTAGCATCATCGGCGTCATTCACATCAGGTAATACAGGCAGAAGAGGCATCCATGCCAGAGTTTCAGACTACGGATGAAGGCTTTGAGCGGGTTTCACTCAGGGACTACACGGAAAAGGCCTATCTCGACTATTCCATGTACGTCATCCTTGATCGGGCCCTCCCCAACGTAGGAGACGGGCTGAAGCCGGTTCAGAGGCGCATTGTGTACGCCATGTCCGAACTGGGTTTGAAGTCCACGTCCAAGTACAAGAAATCCGCACGTACCGTTGGTGATGTCCTGGGTAAGTTCCACCCCCACGGTGACAGCGCCTGCTATGAAGCCATGGTGTTGATGGCCCAGCCGTTTTCTTACCGGTATCCCCTTGTGGACGGTCAGGGCAACTGGGGATCTCCGGACGATCCCAAGTCGTTTGCAGCGATGCGTTACACCGAGTCCCGGCTCGCACCGTTCGCGGAAGTTCTGCTCGGTGAGTTGGGCCAGGGAACCGTAGACTGGGTGCCCAATTTCGACGGCACCATGGATGAGCCCTCGGTTCTGCCCGCCCGACTGCCCCATGTCCTGCTCAATGGCACCACCGGTATTGCGGTCGGCATGGCTACGGACATCCCACCCCACAATGTGCGTGAGGTCACAGCCGCCTGTATCCGGCTGCTGGACAGCCCGGATGCATCGGTGGATGAGCTGTGTGAGCACATCAAGGGCCCGGATTTCCCGACCCAGGCCGAGATCATCACACCGCGCAAGGACATCCGCCAGATGTACGAAACCGGGCGCGGTTCCCTGCGGATGCGAGCCCGCTGGATTCGCGAGAACGGCGAAATCATCATTACTGATCTGCCACACCAGGTGTCAGGTGCCCGGGTGCTGGAGCAGATTGCCCAGCAGATGCAGGCAAAGAAACTGCCCATGGTCGCAGATCTCCGTGACGAGTCCGACCACGAGAATCCCACGCGCCTTGTGATTGTTCCGCGTTCCAACCGGGTGGATCTGGAAGGCCTGATGGCGCACATGTTTGCCAGTACGGACCTTGAGAAAACCTATCGGGTGAATATCAATGTGATTGGCAATGATGGCCGGCCCGGAGTCAAGGGTCTGCACGAAATGCTGACCGAGTGGCTGGCCTTCCGCCGGACCACGGTAACCCGACGCTTGCAGCATCGGCTGGATAAGGTTCTGGCGCGTCTGCATCTCCTCGAGGGTTTGCTGATCGCCTACCTCAATATTGACGAGGTAATCGAGATCATCCGGACCGAAGACAAGCCCAAGGCGGTCCTGATGTCGCGCTTCGGGCTCTCGCCGGATCAGGCCGAAGCCATTCTTGAGCTCAAATTGCGGCACCTGGCCAAGCTCGAGGAAATGAAGATCCGGGGCGAGCAGGATGAGTTGGCCGCTGAGCGCGATGAGCTGCAGTCAATCCTGGGGTCCGAAGACCGTCTCCGGGAACTGATCAAGGCTGAGTTGCAGGCGGACGCTGAAACCTTCGGGGACGACCGCCGTTCCCCAATCGTTGAGCGCGAGGAGGCTCGCGCTTTCAGCGAGGTTGACCTGGTTTCCAATGACCCGGTCACGGTGGTGCTGTCGGAAAAAGGTTGGGTTCGCGCCGCAAAAGGCCACGATATCGAGCCGGAAGGCCTGAGTTACAAGGCGGGTGACCGCTATGCCCTGGCGGCGCATGGGCGTAACAACCAGCAGGCGATATTCCTCGATTCAACCGGTCGGGCGTACTCGCTGATGGCGCACAGCCTACCCTCGGCCAGGGGGCAGGGCGAGCCGCTGACCGGCCGGATCAATCCGCCGTCCGGCGCGAGCTTCTCCGGCCTGCTGATGGGCGACCCGGGCCGAAAAACACTGCTGGTCACCGACGGCGGCTATGGCTTCGTCACCTCTCTGAACGACATGATCAGCAAGAACCGGAACGGCAAGGCGGTGGTCAGTGTGCCCAAAGGGGCCAGGCTCATGCCTCCGGTCACCGTTCCGCAAACGGATAAAACCCTTTACCTCGGTGCGATCTCGAACGAGGGCCGGATGCTGGTGTTCCCGCTCAGTGAATTGCCGGAACTGGCGAAGGGTAAGGGCAACAAGATCATCAGCATCCCGTCGGCCCGGGTTCAGAATCGGGAGGAGTTCGTGGTTGCGGTGGCGGTATTCGCCGAGGATGATCAGCTGGAAATCCGGGCCGGCAAGCGCAAGATGGGGCTGCAGTTCAGCGATCTGGAACACTATCTGGGGGAGCGCGGCCGGCGCGGCCACAAGCTGCCCCGTGGGCTCCAGCGGGTAGACGCCATTGACGTGATTGCCTCAGCAGCGAGAACGGAAGAAGAGGAGAGCGCCGAGAGTGAGTGAACTGGTACTGATTAACGTTTCCGGCCGGGACAAGCCCGGGCTCACCTCGGAGATTACCGGGATCATGGGCCAGTACGCGGTTCGTATCCTCGATATCGGCCAGGCGGTGATTCACGATCATCTGACCTGGGGCATCCTGATTGAGATCCCGGACGAATCTAAGTCGTCACCGGTGATCCGCGATCTGCTGTTCCGGCTCCACGCGCTGGATCTGCAGGTGCGGTTTGCACCGATCTCGGTGGAGGAATATCAGTCCTGGGCCGAAGGGCGCAACCGCGCCTGTTACATCGTCACATTGCTGTCCCGCGACATCAAGGCAGAGCAGATTGCGAGGGTGTCGGCGATCACCGCCAGGCATGGACTCAACATCGACAACATTTCCCGTCTGTCGGCCCGGCCGTCGTTGAACCCGTCGGAAAACCGGATTGCCTGCGTGGAGTTCTCGGTGCGTGGCACGCCATCCGATCCTGAAACGCTCCGGGCGGATTTCCTGCACATCGCCGGCGAGATGAACGTGGACATTGCCTTCCAGGAAGACTCCATATTCCGCCGTAACCGGCGGCTGGTGGTCTTCGATATGGATTCCACCCTGATCGACGCCGAGGTCATCGATGAGTTGGCGCTTGAAGCCGGTGTCGGTGAGCAGGTGGCCGGGATTACCGAGCGGGCCATGCAGGGGGAGCTCGACTTCAGCCAAAGCTTTGCCGAGCGCCTGGCTCTGTTGAAGGGGCTGGACGAGTCCGTGCTTGAAGGCATTGCCGCCCGACTCCGGATGACCGAGGGTGCCGAGCATCTGATCAAGAGCCTGAAGGCGCTGGGCTACCGTACTGCGATCCTGTCCGGTGGCTTCACCTATTTTGCCCGCCATCTCCAGAACAAGCTGGGCATCGATTATGTCTATGCGAACGAGCTGGAGATCGAGGACGGCAAGGTTACCGGCCGTGTCGCCGGACAGATTGTCGACGGCAACCGGAAGGCTGAATTGTTGCTGGAGATTGCCGAGAAGGAGCACATTTCCCGTGAGCAGGTCATCGCCGTGGGTGACGGGGCCAACGACCTTCCAATGCTGAGCCAGGCCGGGCTGGGCGTGGCATTTCGTGCCAAGCCACTGGTCAAGGAGTCCGCGCGCCACTCCATTTCGACGTTGGGGCTGGATGCGATCCTGTATCTGATCGGTTTCCGGGAGAGTGAGACCAATCAAGGGCTTGAGCGGGCGGGTTTCTAAAACGCCTGGAGCACCGCCCCAAAAAAAAGACCGGCGTCCGTGAGGCGCCGGTCTTTTTTTTGGGGCCTAATAGCCCGGAATCACTGATCGCCGAAGTCGTAGTTCATTTCCGGAACCGGTGCCTGCAGGTAGTAACCCTGGATATAGTTCACACCCGCCTGCCAGAGGGTGGCCAGAACACCGGCGTTTTCTACCAGTGGGATGATGGTCAGCTTTCCGCTGCTCTGCAGGGTCTTAACCATCTCCTTGACCTGTTCCTTGGCTTCGTCGTTTTTCTGGATCTCTTCCGTAAAGGATCCGTCAATCTTCACATAGTCCGGATCAATGTGTTTCAGGGTATTGAACGGGTTGAGCGCACACCCGAACTGGGAAATGGACAGTTTGCAGTGAAGTTCATGGATGGCCTTGGTGAATTCCTTGGCCTGCTTCAGGTAGTTGTTGGCATCACCTTCCCGGATCTGGAAGATCAGCGAGTCGCCGGGCAGGCGCGCGGCCTTGAGCGCAACACTGAGCCAGGGCGTAAAGGTCTTGTCCTGAAGGGTTTCTGCCGTCAGGTTCAGGAACAGGCGCGTATCGTGACCCTTCGAGCGGTGGCTGGCCAACTGCTTGATGGTTTGCAGAATCACCCAGCGGTCGATCTTGATGGCGGTGTCTGAGGGGCCCATCGGGGGCAGGAAGTCGTAGGGCGAAACTTCCTCATTGTCCTTGGCGATCATGCGGACGAACGCTTCGTAGTGCTCTTCACCTTCTCCGCGCAGGTTGATGATCGGCTGGAACAACAGTTTGAAGCGGTTGTCCTCCAGCGCTTTCAGAATGGCCTCGACCGAGTTGCTTTCATCCAGGGACTCGTAGTCCGCCGGGTTGTAGATCAGAACCCCGTTGCCCTGCTCATGACCGTCCTGTTTGCGAACGTCAGACGACGCTGTGTGCGCCCGTGCCATGAGTTCTTCGGCCTTGGGCGAGTTCTCGGTAATGGCCGCGACACCAATGCTGACGGAAAACTGGACAGTGCGGCCATTGATATCGAAAAGGTGATCTTCCACCGCCTTGCGAATGCGTTCACTGTGCTCGGCCATTTTCTTGTCATCGCAGGGCTGACTCATGAGGCAGAAAGCGTCATCGCTGAGGCGGGCCAGGATGATGTCCTCACCAACCTCTTCTTTCAGCAGGTTCGCAAGGTCTCCAAGCAACAGGTCTGCGCCGGCAATGCCAACCTGAGCTTTCAGGCTCATGAAGTTGTCGAGAGCGATGTAGGCGAGGGCGCCGGTTTCGTTGTTCTTGCCGGCCTTGGCGATGTTTTCTGCCAGGGCATCCATCAGGTGCTGGCGGTTGAACAAACCAGTCAGAAGGTCCTGGCTACTGATCCGGCGCAGCTTCTCTTCAAGTTCGGCGTCGCTATGTTCTGGCTGCATTACAATCTGTGTGCAGGCCTCGCCGTCGTAAGTGGCTGCGGATACCGACATGGTGACGTTCAATTCGTGGTCGTCACTGCGACGGGCCGTGCAGTTCAGGGTCATGCCGTCTTCGCCCTTTTCGACGAATGACTTCATGAACTCCTTGTACTTGTCCTGGCTGTCTGGGGTCAGGGTGTCCAGGACCGGGATGCAGATCAGCTCATCAATGTCATCGTAGCCCAGGAACTCCATGTAGGACTGGTTGGCATAGATGTGCATGCCATCGTTGATGTAGGCAATGGCGTCCTTGGAGCTTTCGAGCAGGAGCTGGCAGCGCTGCTCGGCTTCCCGGAGGTGGGATTCCAGGACCCGGCGGCGCCGGCGCTCATCGAGTGCTGACAGTTCGCGATTGACAGTCAGCACCAGCTGGTCGGTATGCGCGAAGGGGACGGTGTCCTGAGCACCTGCCTTCATCATCGCCACGGTGCGCTCGCGACTCGGTTCTTCGGTCAGCAGGATGAAGGGAACGTCCTTGTCCATCCGGCGGATCATGGCCAGGGCATCGTCAGCGCTGAATTCCTGCTCCAGATCCCGTGCCAGCAAAAGGTCCCAGTTACCGGCTTTCAGGGTTTCTTCCAGGTCTTCCTCGGATGTGATGCGGTGGGCCCGGGTGGCCTTGCCGGAGTTTCTCAGGAGGCTGACCAGGGATTCGGCATCGTTCTGGTCGGGATCAAGGATCAACAGGTGTACGGTCGCGTTCTTTTTCTGCATTCGTAAGGCGTCTCGTGAAACACGTTTGGCTGAGCCGGCCCGGAATTTTTGCGTCAGTAAGCATTTACATTCTGCTTATGAGCGGCGGAGTGTCTGAGTCCGTGGGCCGGTCGGTCATTTATGCTGAATGATGCAGTGGATAGCGTCCAATAACAACCCTCAGGCCGCCAGGGTTTCGGCTGACTGCCCCTTACAGGGAGGGCCAGAGTGAGTCGAACTCATCTTCGCTGGCCCCGGCGGAGGTTGCCACGGTACTCGGCTGGAGCGCGGTGGCGTTCTGAAGTTTCAGTTCGAACTGGCTAATGCTGCCGGTCGATGACACTTTCTTCGACAGCTGTCCCTGGTCTTCACGGCCGTCATGCAGGAGCGAAATTCTGCTGCCGGACTGGAATGGAAGCCGGGGGGTGATCAGGGTTGCTGACTGGTTCACCACGCTGATCTCGGGCAGGAGCAGGCCCCGCAGGTACTCGCTGCTGTGCCCCATTTTCTGGATCAGTCGCACGCCGCAAGGTGCCGCGCTTGGGGCCAGCAGTTCAATCCCGACCTGGGTGCCCTGGTTCTTGATCTGGCGAATCCAGCGAACAATCGCCAGGCTCCAGGGATGGGAGCTTTGCTCGCGCACGCCGAGGATCTCGCCGGCCTGCAGGGACGCCGGCACGTTGCTTTCCCAGGCCACACAGTAGCCACCCGGACTGGTGTTGATAAGCAGGGCGTGGTGGGATCTTGGTCGATTCTTGTCGGCAAACTGTTTCGATGCGGTGCCGTGGTTGCCCCGGAAGTTGATGGGTGTATCCGACGAGAGAAATGCATCTTCACTTGGGCCCGCATCGTGGGCGCCGGCCCAGGCGTCCTGATTTCTGCGGGCATTGCGGACGAACAGGTTCTCTTCGTCCTGATGGCCAGTGTCGTTACCGTTTACGAATTCAGTAAAGGTCTTCTCTCCGGCAACAAAATAGTGCGCTGCGGTGAGGCCAACGCACACCTCCAGGGTTCCCTGGCTGGCAATGCGGTTGAAGTTGCGTTTGGCGAGAATGCCCAGCGCCTGGCTCAGGTGGGTCAGCAGGGTGTCACTGACCTTTGCCGGCACCTGCAGGTTGCTATCGCCTTTACCGAGGGCGCCGCCGCCCTTGCCTTGGTTGCGCCGGGCGTGCAGGGTGTCCAGAACCATGGCGGACAGGTCCCGGGTATCAAAATCAAAGCTGTCTTCTCCGGGTTGATGATCGAGCAAACTGCGGTAAATGGGAGGGTTGTCCCGCTCCATGTTGATTACGAAGAGGCTGTCCTGCCCGATATCGGGGCCGCAGCGGGTGTGGTCACTCCAGATTTCGCACAGCTCGTACACCTGCAGCAGCTCCGATTGGCGAAGCTGGTTGGGGCGGGCGCATCCCAGCAAGAGAATACGCTTGTAAGCATCAGCCACTGTGCTGGAGCGGCGATGCAGGAGTGTGTCATCGTCAATCTCAATCGATGCCAGCTTGTTACGGTAGCCAAAACGGAACAGCCGGTGGCACTCCAGCCAGCTCTGGGCAGGGCTGGGGCAATACAGCTGATGGGAGCGAACAATGGTTGCTGCCAGCTCGGATATCGCCCGGTGTACCGCCATCGCAACCTGTTTACGGTTGCGGTCTATGCTGCCGCTATCGAGGAATTCCAGCACGCAGAGTTTGTAGCCGGAGGCCAGGTGCAGCTGTAGCGCCTGGGACAGGTTGGCGATCTTGCGTTGCTTCTCCGGCAGGGCCACGGCCATGCCCAGATAGTGACGTGACAGCTCGTTGCAGACAAAGTGGATTTTTTCGCGGATCAGTTCCAGAAACTGGATGCGTTGCTGCGGTGCGATAAACAGATGGTTGAGCTCAATGACTGCATGATAGAGCTGGCGGGATACCTCGCCGATGTTGGCCATGGGCAACTGACTTATCCACCCCCGAAACGCTTTGGGCGTGGTATCGCAGAACGACAGGCTGGCTGTCTTCTGTTCAGGGACTCGAAGATCTGGTTTCAGGATCATGCCTTCCATGAGTTCACGCCACTTTTCAGGGTCACGGTTGGTATCCCGGGTTAGCCCAGTACAGCAAGGCAGGTGGTTCTTGGTACTGCCGGCTTGTTAAGGAAAACACCGCAAATACGTATAATTGTTTGAACATTACCGGACTCTAAAATAGCAAGCCAGTTACAAAAAGCGAACAAATCACGAGTTCACAATCTTTGACATGTGAAGTTAGGCCAAAAATTTGAGAAGCGCGTCACGGGAACAGGTTAATAGGGGACTTGCCCTCCCGGCCGGGCACCTCCCGCACCAGTTTCGGCACCAGGAATCCTGGCAGCCGGGCCAGCAGCACCTGAACGAGGTTCCGCGCCTCTTCGTCGGCGACATCGTAATGATGCGCGCCCTCAACCGGGTCAAAGGCGTGGAGGTAGTAAGGCAGCACGCCAGCGTCAAACAGGGTTTCGCTGAGCGCTTCCAGCACATCGGGGTCATTGTTTACGCCCCGCAGGATTACACTCTGGTTTAAAAGGGTAACCCCCGCCGCCCGCAACTTGCCCAAGGCCCTTCGGGTTGCGTCGTCAATTTCCGCAGGATGGTTGATATGCAGAACCATGATGACCTGGACCGGGGTCGCAGCCAGCCAGTTCAGCAGTGCGTCGCACACACGCTGAGGGATCACTACCGGCAACCGGGTGTGCAGGCGCAGGCGGCGGATGTGGGGAATGGCGCTGAGGTCAGACGCCCACTGAGCCAGCAGGCGGTCGTTGACAGCGAGCGGGTCGCCGCCGCTGAGAATGACTTCATTGATTTCCGGACTTGCCGACAGGGTGTCGATCACGTGTTGCCGGTCTTCCGGACTCAGGCGCTGGTCCTCATAAGGAAAGTGACGACGGAAACAGTAGCGGCAGTTGATCGCGCATTGCCCGGTAACCATCAACAGGGCGCGACTTCGGTACTTGCGGATCAGGCCCGTAGTCTGGATGGCTCCGCCCTCTTCCAGCGGATCGCGCATGAATCCTGGAACGGTCAGGCTTTCCTGATCCAGCGGAAGTACCTGTTTCAGCAGGGGGTCTTCCGGATCGGATTTGTTGATGCGGTTCAGGAAGGGCTCGGGAACCCGCACGGGGAAAAGCTCGTGCCCGGCCCGAGCGCCCGCCAGCCAGCGCTCGGGTGCCAACTCCAGTCTTTCCAGCAACACCTCCGGTGAGGTAATCGACTCCGAGAGCAATTGCTGCCAGCTTCTGTCGTCATCGGCAAGGTGGGCTTCTATACGGGTGGGGGTTCGCTGTATCATAGCGACCTTTGATTTTTAAACTGCATTTTGTCAGGTGAACATTTCATGGCTTCATATTCTACCAACGAATTCCGCAGCGGTCTTAAGGTTTTGCTGGATGGCGACCCCTGTATCATGCTCGATAACGAGTTCGTCAAACCGGGGAAGGGGCAGGCGTTTAACCGTGTAAAACTGCGGAATCTCATGACGAATCGGGTTTGGGAGCGCACCTTCAAGTCCGGCGAGAGCCTCGAAGCCGCTGACGTCATCGATCAGGACATGGAGTACCTGTACACCGATGGCGAATTCTGGCATTTCATGCTCACTGACGGCTCTTTCGAACAGTATCCGGCCGATGCCAAGGCCGTCGGCGATACCGTCAAGTGGCTCAAGGAGCAGGATGTCTACACGGTCACCCTCTACAATGGCGCGCCATTGATCGTGACTCCGCCCAACTTCGTTGAGCTGGAAGTGGTGGATACCGATCCCGGCATGAAGGGCGATACTGCCCAGGGCGGTTCCAAACCAGCGACGCTCTCCACGGGTGCCGTGGTCAACGTCCCGCTGTTCATCACGATCGGTGAAGTGCTTAAGGTCGACACCCGCTCGGGCGAGTATGTCAGCCGCGTAAAAAGCAGCTGACCCCGGGTATGACCGAGAATCCTGTCTGGCAGCCATCTGCCTCCCAGGCAGTCCTGAAAAGCCGTGCACAACAGTTAGCGTTTGTGCGCGGCTTTTTTGCTGAGCGGCGGGTCCTGGAGGTTGAGACGCCGGTATTGGCCCAGCATGGCGTGACTGACGTTAACCTGGACGGTGTGTTTGCCGACGTTTCGGCCATGGGACGTCGCGGCGGCTGGCTGCAGACTTCTCCCGAATACCATATGAAACGACTCCTGGCGGCGGGGTCGGGGTCGATCTATCAGATATCAAAAGTTTTCCGGAACGGGGAGTGTGGGCGTCGCCACAATCCGGAGTTTTCGCTGCTCGAATGGTATCGGGTCGGATTCGATGATAACGCGCTGATGGCCGAGGTATCGGATCTGGTCTGTGGCTGGCTCGGTTGCCCGCCTCCCCGCCTGCGGTCCTATCGTGAGGCCATGAAGGTTTGGGCCCAACTTGACCCGTTCGAGATCACCGATCGCGACCTGGCGCGTCGATGCGAACAATGGCTGGCTCCCGGGCAGATTGCGGGCCTCGGCCGCGATGGCTGCCTGGATCTGGTGATGAGTTTTGCCGTGGAGCCCCATCTGGGCCAGGACGTTCCGGAATTCATTACCGGTTATCCCGCGTCCCAGGCTGCGCTGGCCCGGGTGTCGGAGGTGGACGGGCATGACATGGCCCACCGCTTCGAGCTCTATATCAACGGTCTGGAATTGTGTAATGGTTACTGGGAGCTGGCTGATGCTGGCGAACAGCGCCAACGGTTCGAGGCGGATAACCAGCTTCGCAGGCGGGCGGGCAAGCCTGAGATGCCCGTGGACGACGCGTTCCTGGCGGCGATGGCCGCAGGCCTGCCGGATTGCGCCGGCGTTGCGCTTGGGCTTGACCGGCTATTGATGCTCAAGGTGGGGACGAAGGATATTTCTGACGTCCTCGCCTTTCCCTTCGCGCGGGCGTAGATCTCAGGCCAGTGTGCCGAAGGCCTCGCCCATTCGCACAGTCTTGCCCGCGTCGAGCTCGTCGTTCCAGGTCACGGCACCTTTCGGCATAACCATGACCACCGTTGAGCCCAGCCGGAATCGACCCATTTCCTCGCCTTTGGCAAACGACCGGGCCTGCTCTCCTTCATAGCCTGTACTGGTGATCAGGCCACTCCCGGGCGCGACAACACCAGACCAGACGGTTTCGACACTGCCGACAATCATCGCGCCCACGAGCACCATCGCCATAGGCCCTGCGTCGGTGTCAAAGATGCAGGCAACCCGTTCGTTGCGGGCAAACAGGTTCGGGACATTTTCAGCGGTCACCGGATTCACCGAGAACAGCTTGCCCGGAATGTAAACCATCTCCCGAAGGGTGCCGGCCACAGGCATATGAATGCGGTGATAGTCCTTCGGAGACAGGTAAATCGTGGAGAATTCGCCCTCTTCGAACGGCTCTGCCCGCTGCTGATCCCCGCCGAGCAGTTCGGTCAGACTGAAAGACTGTCCCTTGGCCTGGAACACCCGGTCACCACTTACCTGACCGAGTTGGCTGATGGCGCCATCAACCGGGCTCACCAGGGTTTTCTCGCCTTCGGCCAGGGGGCGAAGTCCGGGTTTCAGGGCACGGGTAAAAAATGCATTGAAGCTGGAATACGCTGTGGGGTCTGGCTCCGCGGCTTCGCTCATGTTTACGCCGTAGCGGCCGATAAACCATTTGATCACGCGATTCTTGAGTGCCGGTGTGCGGTCATTGTCCGCCAGCCGGCCGGCAAGGCGCGAAACGGCCAGTTGTGGCGTAACGTACTGGCTCAGAACAAACAGCTTGTTAAACATTGAAAAAGGACCCTTAGCGCTCAAAGGCGCGAAGTTTAGCAAAGACTGGTCCTTGTATAGAAATTGTTTCACGGCTTAGCGGTCGTTGCAGAGCCTTGCTATGATCGGGGCTCATAATAATGCGGGCGCTCGTGGCGTTCGCTGATAACCAAAAACCAAGGCGTGCATTCTCCCCATGTTACTGATTATTGGAGCGGTGGTTGTAGTTGCGAGCGTGCTAGGCGGGTATACGCTGCACGGTGGCAACCTGTTGGTTCTCTGGCAGCCCACAGAGATCCTGATTATTTTCGGCGCCGCAATCGGCTCGTTCGTGATCGCCAACCCGTTGCACACGGTCAAGGAAGTGTTCCGAGGTATGCTGCGCCAGCTGACCGGATCACCGTTCAATAAATCCTTTTACATGGATCTTCTCAGCCTGCTGTACGAGGTTTTCGACAAGTCCCGCAAGCAGGGTGTGATGGCCATTGAAGAGGACATCGACAATCCCGAGTCCAGCCAGATCTTCAGTCGGTACCCTGCGATCATGAAATCAAAGGAGCTGCTCGCATTTATTACCGATTACCTGCGCATCATCAGCTCCGGCAACATGGCGACCCATGAGCTTGAAGGCATGATGGAGAACGAGATTGACAGTCGCCAGCACGAGCTGGAGGAACCCTCGCACGCGGTCAACAAGGTTGCCGACGCGCTGCCGGGCCTGGGCATTGTCGCTGCGGTGCTCGGGATCGTGATTACCATGAACTTCCTGTCCGAGGGGCCGGAGCGGATCGGTCTCAGTGTCGCCGCAGCACTTGTCGGTACCTTTCTGGGTATTTTCATGGGCTATGGTTTTGTCGGCCCGATGTCCGTTGCCATGGAACATTCTGCGAAATACGAACTGAAAGCCTACGAGTGCACCAAGTCGGCCATTGTCGCCACTGTGTCCGGTCAGGCGCCACAGATGGCTATCGAATTTGGTCGCAAGGCGTTGCCCACCGACAAGCGCCCCGGCTTCCAGGAACTGAACGATCACGTTCGCTCCAAGTAATATCCGTCCAACACTGATCCGGAGCTGATGCGTGGAAGAACAACCGATCATCATCAAACGCAAGAAGGTGGTTGCTGGCGGTCACCACGGTGGCTCGTGGAAAGTGGCCTTCGCCGATTTTGCGACCGCCATGATGGCGTTTTTCCTGGTGCTCTGGTTAACGGCGACGGCCACGCCCGAGCAGAAGCGAGCAGTGGAAGGCTATTTCCGCGACCCCGTCGGTTTTACCGAGGGAGGCTCGCCCAATCCCGTAGACCTCGAGGGCAGCGCGTCGGTGGTCACCGAAGCGAGTCCCGATATTGAATCCAGCCAGATCCAGATAGAAGACGAAGTGGTGGACGAACTCTCCGAAACCCTTGAGCAACGCCGTATGGAAGAGCTGTTTCAGGAACTCAAGGAGCGGATTGAGCAGAATGAAACGCTGCAGGAGTTCAAGGACCAACTGCTGATCGACATCACGGACGAGGGCTTGCGCATCCAGATCGTCGACCGCTCGGGACGCCCGATGTTCGACAGCGGTCGCGCAGAGCTCAAGTACTACTCCCAGGACATCCTGTTCGAGCTGGCCAAAACCCTCGGCTCGGTGGATAACAAGCTCAGCCTGACGGGCCATACCGATGCGACCCCCTTCAGCGGGCGGCCGGGCTACACCAACTGGGAATTGTCCGCCGACCGTGCCAATACCGCCCGAAGGGCATTGGTGGCTGGCGGTGTCCGGCAGGGACAGATTGCCCGGGTTGTCGGACTCAGTGACTCGGTGCTGTTCGATAAGGAAGATCCGCAAGCCCCGATCAACCGGCGAATTTCCATCATCGTGCTGAACAAAAAGACGGTTAAGGGAATTCAGGACAGTGCCGGCCACAATGATGAGCCGCTTATTGATCTGACCCAGCCTTCGGAAGCTGAGAAGCAGAAAGCGATGGACAAGCTGAAGAGCGGTGATTGGGAGGAAGACAAACCCGACCCGGCTCCCGGCGAGCTGACCTGGTAACCCCGAGAGTGTCGGTCAGTCCAGTTTGAGGCCGCGTGCCTGCTGCTCGCTCATGTCCTGAAGAATACGGTGGAAGCTTTTCAGGCGTTCGGGGCTGATCCGGCCTTCTGCAGCGGCAGCATCAATGGCGCATCCAGGGTCGCCCATGTGCCGGCAGTTGCGGAACTTGCAGTGGCCGATCTCATCCCGTATTTCCCGAAACCCGTATTCGATCTCCTGGGGCGTCATGTGCCAGAGGCCGAATTCCCGAATGCCTGGTGAATCGATCAGATCGCCGCCGATGGGCAGGTGGAAGAGTTTGGCGGTGGTTGTGGTGTGCACGCCTTTGCCCGTGCTTTCCGAAACGGCGCCGACCCGAATGGCCTCATCCGGAATCAGCGTCTGGATGATCGATGATTTGCCGACGCCCGACTGACCGACAAAAACGCTGGTCTGGTCTTTCACCAGTGCTTCAACCTCGGGCGAGGGCCGGTTGCCGGATTCGGTCGCGGAGGTGCGGACAACCTCGTAGCCCAGCGATTCGTAGCGACCCAGTAGGGCATCGATCTGATCCCGGTTCCGGTCAGTAATCAGGTCGGTTTTGTTCAGCAGGATGACGGCAGGAATATCGGTGATTTCCGACGCCACCAGGTACCGGTCGATCAGGTTGTCGTGGGGTTCGGGCTCCGAGGCGATGACCAGAATGATGTGATCAATGTTGGCCGCCACCGGTTTGAGGGCGCCGAAATTATCCGGACGTTGCAGCAGGTTCTGGCGGTCACAGCGGGCGACGATGACGCCCGTCTCATTCTTGCCGGGCCGCCAGACCACCGTGTCCCCGGTTACCAGGCTGTCGATATTGGCACGGACAAAGCAGCGGACTACCTCGCCGGCCTTTTCCCCTTCAAGGGGTTCCACGTCCAGTTGCTGCCCGTAGTGAGCAATGATGAGCCCCTCCTGCTCGGGGCCCAATTCTCCGGCGTCGGCCTGTTCCTGAACGGCTTTTTCCTTCCGGGCTACGCGGGCTGCTCGCTCTTCCTGGATTTTTTTGATTCGGAATTGCTGCTGTTTGTTCAGTCGCCGTTTTGCCATTAAGGACCAGCTGCCAGTATTCGGTGGAGTGAGGTGTCACATCATACGTGAATCGGCCACAATACGCAGAGTATTACCCATTTCCACCATCAAGATACCCGAGGTTAGGAGCTGAGAATGGCAGAAGGTGATCGTTTAGTTTGGATAGACCTGGAGATGACCGGCCTCGACCCGGAGAAGGAACGGATTATTGAGATGGCCACCATCATCACTGATTCGGAGCTCAATGTCGTGGCTGAGGGGCCGGTCATTGCCGTGCATCAGCCTGATAGCCTGTTGGACTCGATGGATGAGTGGTGCACCAACACCCATGGTGCCAGTGGCCTGACCAAGCGCGTGAAAGAAAGCAGCATTGATGAAGCCGAGGCGGAAAAGCAGACTCTGGAATTTCTCCAGCAGTATCTGGAGTCGGGCAAGTCGCCGCTGTGTGGAAACAGCATTGGTCAGGACCGTCGATTCCTCGTCAAGTACATGCCGAAGCTGGAGAGTTTCTTTCATTACCGCAACCTGGACGTTTCCACCGTCAAGGAGCTGGCGCGGCGCTGGCGCCCGGACGTGCTGGCAGGCGTGAAGAAGCAGGGGAGTCATCTGGCACTCGATGATATCCGGGACTCCATCAACGAGCTGCGTCACTACCGCGATACCTTCTTCAAGCTATAGACCGTGCTGCCTCAGGGCCCATTGTACGTGCTCGCGGACCATACCGTTGGGGTGGTCCGCCCGCTGTTTCAGGGCTTCGATGACGGGGATGGTTGAGGGCGCATTGCCCAGGCCCACGGCCAGGTTTCGCAGCCATCCGTCATAACCCGTCCGGCGAATCGCCGACCCCTCTGTCCGTTTCAGGAACTGTTCTTCGGTCCAGAGAAACAGCTCCGCCAGGGAAGTGTTGTCCAGGCCGTGACGTGGCTGGAAGTCGTCTTCGCCGGTGGGTTTGCTGAATTTCTGCCAGGGGCAGACCAGTTGGCAGTCGTCGCAGCCAAACACCCGATTGCCCATGAGTGATCTCAGTTCCTCGGGAATACTGCCCT
This sequence comes from Marinobacter albus, assembly GCF_030238305.1. Classification (NCBI taxonomy): domain Bacteria; kingdom Pseudomonadati; phylum Pseudomonadota; class Gammaproteobacteria; order Pseudomonadales; family Marinobacteraceae; genus Marinobacter; species Marinobacter albus. The sequence goes on from NZ_JASSQD010000001.1 coordinate 1,234,895, forward strand.
TGAGTTCAATGGTGAGGTAGCTGATGCAGCGTCGGGCGTCGAGTTCGTGCGCTCCGACGAATGCATCAGTCGGGCACAGGTCGAGGCAGGCAGAGCAGCTGCCGCAGTGGTCCGTTTCGAAGGGTTCATCCACCGGCAGCGGGGCACTGGTAAAAATCTCGCCCAGAAAGAAGAACGAGCCGGCCCTGGGGTGGATCAGCATGTTGTTCTTGCCGATCCATCCCAGCCCCGCGCGCTGAGCGAGCGCACGCTCAAGCACCGGCGCGCTGTCCACAAACGCTCGATAGTCATAACCGCTGACAGCTTCGTCAATCCAGTTCGCCAGAGTGGCCAGCCGTTTGCGGATCAGCTTATGGTAGTCCCGTCCCAGCGCGTATCGGGTCACGTACGCGTTTTCCCGGTTAGTAAGCGCTTCTTTCGGGTTGTCCGGAGCAGGCAGGTAATCCATTCGCACGGAGATGACCCTGGCCGTGCCGGGCACCAGAGATGTGGGTGTGTAGCGCTTGTCGCCGTGATAGCCCATGTAATCCATTTCGCCCTGATAGCCTTTTTCCAGCCAGCGCTGCAGATGCCCGGCATGTGGGCCGGTTTCGGGGAGGGTTATGCCGAGATCTGCAAAGCCGAGTTCATAGGCTCGGTCGCGAATGCGATCAACCAGGTCTGCGAAATCCTTTTCGGTATTTGAGGGGTCAGGTGCTGCGCTCATGGGGCCTGCTGTTCTGAGGCAACTTATTGAAAATCAGTATGCCAAACTTTAATTTGATTAAGTTATGACCTTTTTCCCTGTTTTGCTATGCTTTACAGGTATATGGCCATTTTTCTTAAACCGGTTTCTGTAACGGGAGCGAGGGCTCATGCCGCCGTCCGATGTGAGCAGTCTACCAGACGCATTGTTTTCCGCCGATGCCGTGCGGGAGATCGATCGCTATGTGATTGATCAGCAGGGGGTAGACGGTTTCGATCTGATGCAGCGGGCCGCCTATTCGGCGTTCCGTCAGCTGGTCCGGCACTGGCCTGACCAGGGGCCTGTGCTCGTGTTGTGCGGCGCGGGAAATAACGGCGGCGATGGTTACCTGGTGGCGGCCAATGCGGCACGCCACGGAATCGAGGTGCGGTGTATTGCAGTTGCCCCGACCGGAAAGCTGTCCGGTGATGCCCGCAAGGCCTGGCGGAAAGCGAGCAAAGATGGGGTGCCGGTGCTGGAACTGGGTGACCTGGGTGATTTAGAGCTGGATGAGCTGTTCAGCCAGGCCGGAGTGCTGGTGGATGCGATGCTCGGCACTGGTGTATCCGGGGCACCACGGGAGCCCTTCGCCGGGCTGATCGCCCGCTGCAACAGCGTCGCGGCGCCGGTACTGGCGATCGACCTGCCATCGGGGCTCAATGCCACCACGGGGGCGACAGAAGGGGATGCGGTCAAGGCTGATCTGACGGTGACATTCATTGGCCTGAAGGCCGGTTTGTTTACCGGGCAGGGTGCGGCCGCGTGCGGTTCTGTGGTGTTTGAATCGCTCGATACCGGAGATGGTGTCACCCTGAGTGGGCAGCCGCCGCTGGCGCATCGGCTTGACTGGGGAACAACACGATCCTGGCTGCCGGTACGGGCAGTTAACGCGCACAAGGGGCAATTCGGGCACGTGCTGGTGGTGGCGGGTGATCGCGGTTTCGGTGGGGCCGGCTTGATGGCGGCTGAAGCCGCTGCCCGCTCCGGGGCGGGGCTTGTTTCCCTGGCCACGCGCCCGGAACATGTAACGGCGGCATTGGCCCGCTGTCCCTCGGTCATGGTCCACGGTCTGATTCACGGATCCGAGCTGCCGTCGCTGCTGGAATCGGCAACGGTCATCGTCTGTGGTCCGGGAATGGGCCAGGGGGCCTGGGGGCAGCAGATGCTGGAGCAGGTCGTCGACAGCGGCAAGCCAAGGGTTCTCGATGCGGATGCGCTCAACCTGCTGTCCTCACGTGTCCCGATACTTGCGGACAATCACATACTGACGCCGCACCCGGGAGAAGCGGCCCGGCTGCTGGACTGCCTGGTGCCCGAGGTGGAAGCGGACCGGATTGCTGCTGCCCGAAGGCTGCAGGAAACCTATGGTGGTACGATTCTTCTGAAAGGGGCCGGAACGGTGATTGCCTCAGAGGGAGAGGTCGTCGATATTGTCAGCGGCAGCAACCCCGGCATGGCGACCGGGGGTATGGGAGATGTGTTGTCGGGCATGATTGGCGCGTTGTATGGCCAGCTCGGTGATGCCCGGCGGGCAGCGGGACTCGCCGCCAGTGTTCACCTGGCCGCCGCAAACGTCGCAACTCAGAGCAAAGGGTTCATGGGTCTGATACCCAGCGACGTTATCGACGCCTTACCGACCGTGTTCAGCCAGGCGGAAGTTGGAATTATGGGGAGCCGGGAGGGCTCATGACTATTTTCGGAAATGAGCGGCGCCTGTTCCTGGAAAACGAATCGGAAACCGAACACCTCGGACGCGAGTTGGCCCGGGTTGTTGTTGCGTCGGGCCAGGGGCTTACTGTGTTTCTGGAAGGTGATCTTGGTATGGGCAAAACCACGCTCAGCCGGGGAGTCATGCGAGGGCTGGGGCACGAGGGTGCCGTCAAAAGCCCGACCTACACACTGGTTGAGCCGTACGAACACTTGCAGCCGATGGCGTATCACTTCGATCTCTACCGAGTGGGTGATCCGGAGGAGCTGGAATACATGGGCATCCGGGATTATTTCACGGGCCAGAGCCTCTGCCTGATTGAGTGGCCCGAGCGAGGTAAGGGATTGTTGCCAGAGGCCGACCTTGAAATACACCTTGAGCGCGAGGGCGAAGGTCGCTCGGCGGTGCTCAGGGCGGGTTCTGAGCAGGGGGCAGCCCTGCTGAACCAGTTGGAATTGATCGGGCCCGACCATTGACGGCACCGGGCTATGTCTCTTTTAGAGCAGGACAGCGGCATGAGTAAGCTTGTATCAATCCTAGACAGAATGGCGGGTCTGACGATGGTTCTGATGTTGTCGGCCTCGCTTGCTACCCAGGCGGGTACCCGCGTGGAGGGCGTGCGTGTCTGGCCGGCTCCGGATCATACCCGTCTGGTGCTCGACACCGCCGGCAAGGTTGCCCACAACGTATTCTCACTGCAGAACCCTGCCCGACTGGTCATTGATTTGAAGAATACGGACCTGAAGGCGGATTTTGACAAGCTGGACCTGTCCGGAAGCCCGATTCGCCGGATCCGGAGTGCGCCCCGTAACGGCACGGATCTCCGTGTGGTCCTGGATCTGAACAGCGACATCAAACCGCGCAGTTTCCAGCTTGAGCCGAATGATCAGTATGGCCATCGCCTCGTGGTTGATCTGATTGATGAGGGTGGTCGCAGGTTGGAGAAAGCTGCCAAACCCACAGTGACCCAGAACGCCAATGGCAAGCGGGATGTGATTGTGGTGATTGACGCCGGCCACGGCGGTGAGGATCCGGGCGCAACAGGCCCCCGGGGCACCCGCGAGAAAGACGTCGTTCTCAAAATGGCGAAGACGCTTGCCAGCCTCATCAACCAGCAACCCGGTTACACGGCGAAGCTGACCCGCACCGGGGACTATTACATCGGCCTCCGCAACCGGACCCTGCTGGCGCGCAAGTACAACGCGGACTTGTTTGTGTCGGTGCACGCCGATGCCTTCCGTACCCCCCAGCCGAAAGGCGCGTCGGTTTTTGCGCTGTCGCAGCGGGGCGCTACCAGTGAGACTGCGCGCTGGCTGGCCCAGAGTGAAAATCGTTCAGACCTGACCGGTGGGGTGTCACTGGATGGCCGGGACGACATGCTGGCAGGGGTGCTGCTCGACCTGTCCATGACCGCAAGCATCAACGCCAGCCTGGGGGTGGGCAGCTCCGTGCTGGGTAAACTGGGCAGCGTCGCCAAGCTGCACAAGTCGGGCGTCGAGCAGGCCTCGTTCGTGGTCCTGAAATCCCCGGATATCCCGTCCATCCTGGTCGAGGCCGGGTTTATCTCCAACCCCCAGGAAGAGAAGAATCTGTCGACAGAGTGGTATCGGAACCGGCTCGCCAACGCAATCATGAAAGGCGTAGACGATTACTTCCAGAAAACACCGCCACCGGGCACCTTACTGGCCTGGCAGAAACAGCAGCAGCGGGGTGGTAGTAGTGTCAGTCATTATCGGATACAGCGCGGAGACACGCTCTCCGGGGTCGCCAGGAGGAACCAGACCACCGTCAGTGAGCTGATGCAGTTTAACGGCCTGAGGGATGACCGTGTTATGGTAGGGCAAACCATTCGTATTCCCGCATCCTGATCAAGAGGTTTTCCCGAAACATGCCCCACATTCAATTGCTCTCGCCACGGCTCGCGAACCAGATCGCCGCCGGCGAGGTGGTGGAGCGTCCTGCGTCTGTCGTTAAGGAACTGGTTGAAAATGCCCTGGACGCAGGTGCCGGCCGGGTCGATGTGGAAGTCGAACAGGGCGGCGCAAAGCTTATCCGGGTCAGGGACGACGGCAGCGGTATCGAAGAGCAGGACCTGCCACTGGCGCTCAGTCGCCATGCCACCAGCAAGATTGCCAGTCTCGACGATCTGGAAGCGGTGGCCTCGCTGGGTTTCCGTGGCGAGGCGCTGGCCAGTATCAGCTCTGTTTCCCGCCTGACGCTGACGTCGCGGACGGCGGCCCAGGAGGCGGCTTCGCGCGTGGAAGTGGAGGGCCGTGACATGGATGCCCGCATTTCACCCGCAGCGCATCCGGTTGGTACAACCGTCGAAGTGCGTGACCTGTTCTTCAATACTCCCGCCCGCCGCAAGTTCCTGCGCACGGAAAAAACAGAATTCAATCATGTGGACGAGTGTGTCCGGCGCCAGGCGCTGAGCCGCTTCGACGCCGGATTCACCTTGCGTCACAATCAGAGAGTCGTACAGAGTCTGCGTCCGGCAGAGTCCCCTGTGGATAAGGAGCGCCGAATTGGCGCCCTGTGTGGTCAGCAGTTCATCGACAATGCTGTGTTGATTGATGCCGAGGCAACCGGCTTGCGGTTGTGGGGTTGGGTGGCGTTGCCGACCTTTTCTCGGAGTCAGGCGGACCTGCAGTATTTCTTTGTGAATGGCCGGGTCATCCGCGATCGCCTGGTGGCTCATGCGGTGCGTCAGGCCTATCGGGACGTGCTCTACAACAATCGTCACCCGGCTTTTGTCCTGTACCTCGAGGTCGACCCGGCCACCGTCGACGTGAACGTGCACCCCACGAAGCATGAAGTCCGGTTCCGGGATGGTCGGCTGGTCCACGATTTCATATTCCGCACGCTGCACAAGGCGCTGGCCGATGTGCGCCCGGACGACCACCTGCGTGGTGCGGTTGCTCAATCATTCGGGCGCGAAAACGCGGCTATGCAGCAACCCTCCGTGGCTGGTCCGGGAACGGCTGCCGGAGCGTGGTCCGGGCAGCCTGCAGGTCTGGACTCCGGTCAACCGCCGACGCATACGAATGCCTTCGGGGGCCAGTACTCGGGGCAGTCCCAGCCGCAGCAGGAGTGGCATGCCAGTGACCAGATGGCGTTCTATAACTCGTTGAATGCCGGTGGTGGCGTCGATAATGGCTCGCGGCAGGCGTCAGCCGGTATGGCTGAGGCAATGCCTACGCCTCCGACAGACGGCGACGAGGAGCCGCCGTTGGGGTACGCCATTGCCCAGCTCCACGGCATCTATATTCTCGCCCAGGGGCGGGCCGGCTTGATCGTGGTGGACATGCATGCGGCACACGAGCGCATCACCTACGAGCGGATGAAGCGGGCATTGGCGGAGCAGGATCTCAAGAGTCAGCCTCTGTTGGTGCCTCTGTCGGTGGCCGTAAGCCAGAAGGAAGCGGCGCTGGCGGAGTCCCACGGCGAGGATTTGCAGCAGCTCGGGTTGCAGGTTGAGCGGATCGGGCCCGAGACGCTGGCGGTCAGGCAGGTGCCGGCTCTGCTACGCGGCGCGGATGCCGAACAGCTGATCCGGGACGTTCTGGCCGATCTCATTGAACATGGTCAAAGCGACCGGGTCGAGGCGGTCACTCACGAGCTTCTGGGAACCATGGCATGCCATGGCTCGGTGCGGGCCAACCGCCAGCTGACCATTCCGGAAATGAACTCCCTTTTGCGGGACATGGAAGCCACCGAGCGCAGCGGTCAATGCAACCATGGCCGTCCAACCTGGACGCTGGTGACGCTGTCGGAGCTGGACAAACTGTTCCTGAGAGGGCGCTGATTGATCATGACAGCGCAGAGGAACGAGGCAGAGCAGCGGCCGCCCGCCATTTTTTTGATGGGGCCGACGGCGTCGGGAAAGACGGACCTGGCGATCGAGCTGTGCGAGCGCCTGCCCTGCGACATCATCAGTGTCGATTCCGCCATGATATACCGGGGCATGGACATTGGTACTGCCAAACCATCCGCCGAAGAGCTGGCGCGGGCACCGCACCGGCTGATCGATATTTGTGACCCGGCTGAATCCTACTCTGCGGCGGATTTCCGGCGGGATGCCCTGACAGAAATGGAAAGGATCACCAAAGCGGGACGCATTCCATTGCTGGTGGGCGGCACCATGATGTACTTCAAGGCCTTGCTGCATGGGATGTCCGGATTGCCGGGTGCGGACCCGGAACTGCGTCGGGTCCTGGAACAGGAGGCAAGCCGGAAAGGCTGGTCGGCACTGCATCAGGAGCTTGAGGCAAAGGACGCCGTTGCCGCGCGGCTGATCCATCCCAACAACCGCCAGCGTTTATTGCGGGCATTGGAGGTCATTCGCCTGACGGGCAAGCCCATTTCGTCATTCTGGCAGGCCGAGGGCGCCAGTCTGCCCCAAAATCAAGGGGATGGTGTCGAGGATTACACCTATTTCACCCAATGGCAGGCAGACGAAGTCACTTCGCTTCCGTATACTGTGACGCAGCTCGCCATGGCGCCTGAGGAGCGGCGAGTGCTTCACGAGAGAATCCATCTGCGTTTTATGAACATGTTGGATGCAGGGTTTCTTGATGAAGTGCGGGCGCTGATGGTCAGAGGCGATTTGCACCCTGATCTCCCTTCCATGCGTTGTGTCGGTTATCGTCAGGCCTGGGGTTACCTGGCCGGTGATTATGACTATGACACATTTGTAAGCAAGGGCGTTTCTGCCACGCGTCAGTTGGCGAAGCGGCAGTTAACCTGGCTGCGCAAGTGGTCCAGTGTGCACTGGCTGGATAGCGGGGACGAAGATATCTCTCAGGCAGCCTTGAAAAAAATCGGACTTCGCACCACATTTAACTCTGAAAAATGACGATCTGCATTTACTAAAAACAGGAGAACACACATGTCAAAAGGGCACTCGTTACAAGACCCTTACCTCAATGCTTTGCGCAAGGAACGCATTCCGGTTTCCATCTTTCTGGTCAATGGTATCAAGCTTCAGGGCCAGATCGAGTCTTTCGACCAATTCGTGATTTTGCTGAAAAATACTGTCAGCCAGATGGTCTACAAGCACGCTATTTCCACCGTGGTACCTGCCCGCAATGTTCGCATTCCGCCGCAGGCCCCGGGAGGAGAGGGTGAGTCTGAAGACTGATTTACCCGGCTCGCCGGTACTGTCACCCGCGTCCCTGAAGAGCGTCACCGCTCGGAAGGGCGCGGGTGTTTGTTTTTATGGTTTAACAGTTTGACTGTTTCGGAGCTGAAAACACTTGTTTGAACGTCCAGATGTCGGTGAACGGGCTATCCTGGTCCACATCGATTTCACCTCCCAGCAAGAGACCGAAGATCCCGAAGAATTTCGGGAGCTGGTAACATCAGCAGGCGTTGAGCCTGTGGCTGAAGTCAATGGCTCTCGTAAGCAGCCCAGTCCCCGGCTGTTCGTGGGTGAGGGCAAGCTGGAAGAAATTCGTGACGCCATCAGCGCGAACGAGGCAGATGTGGTCTTGTTCAACCACGCCCTGAGCCCGAGCCAGGAGCGCAATATCGAGCGGGACCTGAAATGTCGTGTGCTGGATCGGACCGGCGTGATTCTCGATATTTTTGCCCAGCGCGCACGAACCCACGAAGGTAAGCTGCAGGTCGAGCTCGCCCAGCTTGAGCATATGTCGACGCGTCTGGTTCGGGGCTGGACCCACCTGGAGCGTCAGAAAGGGGGTATCGGTCTGCGGGGGCCCGGTGAGACCCAGCTCGAGACAGACCGTCGACTGTTGCGCGAGCGCATCAAGTCCATCCACAAGCGCCTGGAAAAGGTTCGTCGCCAGCGCAATCAGGGGCGGCGGGCGAGAAAGCGTGCTGACATCCCGACAGTTTCGTTGGTTGGTTATACCAACGCCGGCAAGTCGACCTTGTTCAACCGAATTACCACTTCCAGCGTATATGCAGCAGATCAGTTGTTTGCGACGCTCGATCCGACGCTGCGCCGGTTGGAACTTCCGGATATCGGCCCGGTCGTAGTGGCCGACACCGTCGGGTTCATTCGTCATCTCCCCCACAAGTTGGTGGAGGCGTTCCGGGCAACGCTGGAAGAAACAACGCAAGCGTCTCTGCTATTGCACATCATCGACTGCCATGACAGCCGCCGGGATGAGAATATCGAGCAGGTTGAAGAGGTGTTGGCGGGGATAGGTGCGGATGAGATTCCCGCGCTTCAGGTATTTAACAAGATTGATTTACTTGATAATTTCACCCCTCGCGTCGAGCGCAATGAAGATGGAATTCCGGTGCGAGCCTGGGTGTCTGCGGTCACGGGTGAAGGCCTGGACGGGCTGTTTGATGCCATAGTGGAACGCCTTGCCGAGGACGTTGTTCACTATTACGTGCTGCTCGGACCGGCTGATGGCAAACTGCGGGCCTTGCTCCACGAAGCGAATTCGGTGTTGAGCGAACAGCACCGGGAAAGTGGTGACGCCGTCGTTGAGGTACGATTGCAGTACCGGGACTGGCGTCAGTTACTGAGCCGTGCCGGAATGAACGAAAATTCGGTCCGTCTCGACGATGGCCCAGCCTGATATTTGGCAGGCTATTGCCGGGACGCTGATAAATCCCTAGTATTTGCAGCCATTCTATAAGTCAGGAACGGAGAGCACTATGGCCTGGAACGAACCGGGTGGAAATCGCAACGACAATGACCCCTGGGGTACCGGCGGTCGTCGCGGCGATGATCAGGGGCCGCCAGACCTCGACGAGGCGCTCAAGAAAGGTCTCGATAAACTGAACAAAATGCTGGGCGGAAAAGGCGGTAAGTCCGGCGGCAGTGGCAGCGGCACCGGTGGTGGCGCGGGGGGCTTTGGGGCCATTCTCGCGTTGGCCGCTATTCTGGTGGCCGGCTATGTGGTCTTCCAGTCTTTCTACACCGTTGACGAGCAGGAACGCGCGGTTGTTCTGCGTTTTGGCGAGTACAACCGGACTGAAAACCCCGGCTTGCGTTTCAAGGTGCCTCTGATCGATGACGTAACCAAGGTGCGGGTGACTAGTGTTCGTACTGCTGAATCCAGCGGTCAGATGCTGACCCAGGATGAAAACCTCGTGACCGTCGATCTGCAGGTTCAGTACCGGGTCGGCGATGCACAGGCCTACGTACTGAACGTTCGCGACTCGAATCAGGCACTGGCTTTTGCCACCGACAGCGCCCTGCGTCACGAAGTGGGCAGTTCGTCTTTGGATGACGTTTTGACCGAAGGCCGGGCTGAGCTGTCCGTCCGGGTCGAACAGCGTCTGCAGCGGTTCCTGGTCGAGTATGGTACCGGTCTGGAGATCGTGCGTGTGAACGTTGAGAGTACTCAGCCACCACCGGCCGTTCAGGATGCTTTCCGCGAAGTTCAGCGCGCACGGGAAGATGAGCAGCGCGTCAAGGAAGAAGCCGAAACCTACCGGAATAAGGTGGTTCCCGAAGCTCGAGGCCAGGCCCAGCGCATGATTGAGGAAGCTAACGCCTACAAACAGGAAGTCATCGAGCGGGCCCGAGGCGAAACCGCGCGCTTCCTCGAGTTGTTGGCGGTTTATCAGAATTCACCGACGGTTACCCGTGACCGCATGTACCTGCAGACCCTGGAAACGGTGCTGTCCAGCAGCAGCAAGATCCTTGTGGATACCGAAAGCAGTGGCAACATGATGTATCTGCCGTTGGATCGCCTGACCCAAGGGAGGCTCCCGCGCAGCGGTGGTCAGTCTTCGGACGGCAGCGGCGACCAGATGGATATTCAGTCCCTGACCGATCAGGTCATCAAGGAGCTGCGTTCCAGGCAGGACACTAATGTACGGAGGAGCAGATAATCATGGGACCTAAAGGTGTAGTGGGTCTTGCAGGCGCCCTCATTGTTGTCCTGCTCGTGCTGTCCAGCGTGTACATCATCCCGGAAACGCACCGGGGCGTTATGTTGCGCTTTGGTGAGTTGGTGGAAACCGACATTCAGGCCGGGATCCATTTCAAAGTGCCGGTCATTGATCAGGTCCGGGAATTCGATATCCGGGTGCTGACCATGGATCTTCCGTCCCGCCAGTACCTGACGGTCGAGAAGAAGCCGCTGGATGTGGATTCCTACATTGCCTGGAAAATCCGTGACGTTGACCAGTTCTATCGTGCCACCGGCGGCGACGAATACCGGGCACAGTCTCTGCTGCTGTCCCGGGTCGACAATGGCCTGCGTGACGAGTTTGGTATTCGTACCATGCACGAAGTGGTATCCGGGCAGCGCGATGAGCTGATGCACTCACTGCGTGACCGGGTGAACGAGACCTCCCTCAAAGAATTTGGCATTGAGGTGCTGGATGTGCGGGTGAAAGCGATCGAGTTTCCCGGTCAGGTCAGTGAGAACGTATACCGCCGTATGGCGACCGAGCGAGAGAAGCTGGCCCAGGAATTCCGCTCTCGGGGCCGTGAGTTGGCAGAAGGCATCCGTGCGGATGCCGATCGTCAGCGCACCGTAATCCTGGCTGAAGCGTTCGCAGAGTCTGAGGAGACCCGCGGTGAAGGCGATGGCCAGGCGGCTACGATCTATGCAGATGCCTATGGCTCAAATGCCGAGTTCTACAGCTTTTATCGCAGTCTGCAGGCGTATCGGAATACCTTCTCCAGCAAGGACGATATCATGGTCATTGACTCCGACAGTGACTTCATGAAATTCCTGAAGGATCCTCAGGGCGGTCGCTGAAGCTCCGCCTCCCGGATCGAAAAACCGGAATACCTCGGTATTCCGGTTTTTTTGTGCCGACCAACCGTGTAAAATTCCGACGGTTTTGTTTCCGGTTTTTGCCGCGGAATTCGCCATAAATCCTGTGTAAACCCCACGGCGCTCTCGCCGAAGCGGGCCTGACGGACAACGTAATCTCATGACAGTATCTGATCGCTGGTTACTGCCGGACGGGGTAGAGGACATTCTGCCGCCCCTGGCCGGACGGATCGAATCCCTGCGCCGGGATGTAATGGATACCTGCCAACGCTGGGGCTACCAGCTTGTAATCCCACCGCTGATTGAATATCTCGAGTCACTTTTCACCGGTACCGGGCACGATCTGGAGCTGCAGACCTTCAAGCTCACGGATCAGCTGACTGGCCGCATGATGGGGGTCCGGGCCGACATGACACCCCAGGCCGCCCGTATCGATGCGCATACGATGGGGCAGGAAGGCATTACCCGCCTTTGTTACGCCGGTCATGTCCTGCATACACGGCCCCGGCACATGCTGACTGGCAGGACGCCGATTCAGGCAGGGTGTGAGCTGTTCGGCAGCGAATCCGAAGCCGCCGATATGGAAGTGATCAGCCTGATGCTGGAGACTTTGCGAGTGTCCGGTCTGCCCCGTATTCATCTCGATCTGGCGCATGTTTCGATTTACCAGAGCCTTATCGGTGACGCCGACTTCAATCGCGACACTGAAGCGGCCATCTTCGATGCCATGGCCCGCAAATCGGTGCCGGAGCTGGACGAGCTGCTGGGGCATTGTCCGTCCGGATCTGCGGGCGCGCGGTTGCGCGAGCTGGCGCGAGTCAGTGGCGGTACGGAAGCGCTGATCGAAGCACGGCGGATTCTGGCGGGCGCCTCGCCAGAACTTGACGCGGCCCTGGAAAAACTCGGTCGCGTCTGTGACATGCTGGCGCGGGATTATCCGGAAGTAAGCGTGGGCTTCGATTTCTGTGAGCTGCGTGGGTATAACTACCACACCGGTCTGGTATTTGCCGCTTATGTACCCGGCCACGGGGATTCGGTGGCCAAGGGTGGTCGCTATGACGCCATCGGCAGTGATTTCGGCCGCGCTCGCCCGGCGACCGGGTTCAGTCTGGACATCCGCGCCCTGGTTTCTTTGGGAGAGCGGGTTCAGAAGCGGGTCGGCGCAATCTGGGCTCCGGCCGATGAAGATCCGGCGCTTGAAAGCGCTATTTCCGGTTTGAGATTGACCGAGACGGTTATTCGCGCGCTCCCGGACGATGCCGGAGCCGATCCGGCCGCCAAAGGCTGCGACCGGAAACTGGTTAAACGGGGCGGCCAGTGGGTCGTTGAGAAACTGGGCTGAGGCCTGTCGGGCGTCGGTGAACTCATTTACAGGTAAACTTGCGAACCGTCTGTCCTCTGGGACAGCCGCATTGAGAGAGAATCATGGGTAAAAACGTTGTTGTGCTGGGCACCCAGTGGGGTGATGAAGGCAAGGGTAAAATTGTTGACCTGCTGACTGATAAGGTCGCAGCCGTGGTCCGTTTTCAGGGCGGTCACAATGCCGGCCACACACTGGTGATTGATGGCAAGAAAACCGCGCTGCACCTGATTCCGTCCGGCATCCTGCGCCAGCACGTCTATTGCCTGATCGGTAATGGCGTTGTGCTGTCCCCGGAAGCGCTGCTGAAGGAAGTGCGTGAACTTGAAGCCAACGGGGTTGCCGTCCGCGACCGTCTGCGGATCAGCCTGGCCTGTCCAATTATCCTGCGCACGCACGTCCGTATCGATCAGGCCCGTGAGCGTGCCCGTGGCAATGACAAGATCGGAACCACTGGGCGCGGTATTGGTCCTGCATACGAGGACAAGGTTTCCCGCCGCGGGGTGCGTCTGGGCGACCTCTGCAATCCTGGCGATTTTGAGGCCAAGCTGCGGGAAATAATGTCCTACCACAACTTTGTCTTGACCGAGTACTTCAAGGAAGAGGCGGAAGATATCGACGCGGCTCTGGAAGAGCTCAAGCAGATGGCCGAGGAAATCCTGCCGATGGCGGCGGACGTGACCGACATGCTGCACGATTTCCGGAAGCGTGGCGAACACATCCTGTTCGAGGGGGCCCAAGGTTCCCTGCTGGATATTGATCTGGGCACCTATCCGTACGTCACTTCCTCAAATACCACGGCGGGCGGTACCGCTACGGGTTCCGGTTTCGGTCCCCTGTTTCTGGACTACGTCCTGGGTATCACCAAGGCCTACACGACCCGTGTCGGCTCCGGTCCTTTCCCGACCGAGCTGTTTGATGACATGGGCCAACACCTGGCGGTGAAGGGCAATGAAATCGGTACCACCACCGGTCGCTCGCGCCGTTGTGGCTGGTTTGATGCCGTGGCCCTGCGCCACGCAATCCAGATCAACAGTGTTTCCGGCATCTGTCTGACCAAGCTGGATGTTCTGGACGGACTGGAGACTGTGAAGGTGTGTGTGGGTTACAAGACACCGAATGGCGAGATCTTCCGCCCGCCCATCGGGTGCGACAGCTACAAGGACATCGAGCCGGTTTACGCCGAGCTTCCGGGTTGGAGCGATAGCACCGTGGGGCTGACCAGTGTCGAGCAGTTGCCTGAGAATGCCAAGGCCTACATCCGGTTCCTTGAGGAGCAGATTGAGGCACCGATCGATATCATCTCGACGGGGCCGGATCGGATCGAGACGATCACCCTGCGCCACCCGTTCGGTGAGTAATCGATAGAGCAGAATAGCCGCCCTGTGGGAAACTTCAGGGCGGTTTTTTTGTGCCTAGGGTTTCTCGGCGATGATGGTTGCCCGTTTGGGGCCCGGGTAGCCTTCGATTGTCCTGGACGGATCGGCCGGGTCCAGGAAGTCCTGAAGTGAATTGAAGCGCATCCAGTCGGTACTGCGTTGCTCATCGGTGGTGGTTTCAGTGACGTCCACGATCCGGGCGTTGCGGAAGCCCGTGCGGTCCAGCCACCGCAGCAGGGTATCGCAGCTGGGTAGGAACCAGACGTTACGCATCTTCCCATACCGGTCCTCCGGCATCAGCGTGAAGCCTTCCGGGCCGTCCACGACCAGCGTTTCCAGCACCAGTTCACCGCCGCGCCGGAGTGTGCCCTTGAGTTCGAGCAGATGATCCAGGGGGGAGCGGCGATGGTAAAGCACGCCCATCGATAAGGTGGTATCGAAGGCCTGCAGGTTGTCTGGCAAGTCCTCCATCCGCACCGGCAACAGGTCCACCGGCACATCACCTTGATAGCGTTTCACGCTGAGGAACTGAAACAGAAAGAGCAGACCCGGATCAATGCCGATAACGCGTTCTGCGCCCTCGCCGAGCATGCGCCAGCAGTGGTAGCCGGAGCCGCAACCGACGTCCAGAATGCGTCGGCCAGACAACTCAGACAGGTACGGCCGTACCCGGTCCCACTTCCAGTCAGATCGCCACTCGGTGTCAATGTAGGTTCCGAAGAAGTCGAAGGGCCCCTTACGCCAGGGCATCAGCCCACGGAGGGCGTTCTCCAGCCGTGTCTTCTGAAGGGCGGTCAGGCCATCCGGGGTACTCAGGGTGATGGCCGGGCGCTCAAGGTCTGTTTCAACCCCGCTAAGCTCAGGCAGTTCGTTCAGTGCCGCCAGCCAGCGGTCCAGGTCACCGTGCGGGGCGTCGTCAAAACGATGGGTAAGTTGACTGCGAAGGCGGTCGGCCCAGCGGGCCTGCCCGCTCTGCGCAAGCTCGGCGAGCAGTGGTTCAAAGTGTTTTTTCCAGTCGAAAGTTGCCATGATTCTCTGAATGTATTCAGCGGGCCTTGATTGCCAGCATGGAGACAAAATTGAAGCACTGGTACCAGACCAGAACCTGATCAAATCCCCCGGCCAGCAACCGTTCCTTGTGGTCGGCCAGGGTTTCGGGAATCAGTACCTGTTCGATGGCGGAGCGCTTTTGGCTGATTTCCAGGTCCGAGTAGCCGTTGGCCCGCTTGAACTCATGGTGCAGCCGGGTCTGGATATCCTGTTCCTCGTCGGACTCAAAACGGATTTTCTCAGATAGGATCAGCACCCCGCCCGGACGCGTGGCCTCGGCGATACGGGTGAGCAGGTCGGTTCGACGATCGGGCGGAACAAACTGGAGAGTGAAGTTCAGCGTGGTTACCGAGGCATCGCTGAGTTCGGTCTCAAGGATGTCCTCGCAGCGCAGGGTCACTGGCAGTGAGCTGTCATCCAGCGCGATGTAATGTTCGCAGCGCTCGATCATGGCGCTGGAGTTGTCGACTCCCACGAGTGCGCAGTCCGGGTGTGAAATGCCATGCCGCATCGCCAGAGTGGACGCGCCCAGGGAGCAGCCCAGGTCGTAGCAATGGGAGTCTGCCTGCGCGTATTGCTCGGTGATCACTTCGATCATGGGAATGATGGTGGTATACCCGGGGACCGAGCGGCGGATCATGTCCGGAAACACCCGCGCCACTGAAGCATCGAAGCGGAAATCCTCGGGTCGACGCTCGGTGGCGAAGAGCCGGTCTGTGATCTGCTCTGGCGGCTGCCCTGACTTAGCCATTGCTATCGACCTCCTCCGTATCGGGCACGGCGGGAGCGGTCGGCGCCGGTCGGCTGCAACGGACCCCGCGGTTTTTGTAGTCTACCAGGATGCCGCGAAACGAGGGGTCCGCGTCCGCCGCGATAGCCAGGAATCCGTTTTCACAGGCAGCGTGCAATTCGGAGGCTTTCGGTGACATCCGGAAGGGCTCTTCCGGGGTCACGTGAATGGCCTGGAAGTCACCGACAGGTACGTGGTCCTTGTTGTCCGAATGGTCAATCTTGCCGCTGGTTTCAAGCACCATGACTGTGGCGATCGCCGTGACAATGGCGGTGACAATCAGACTGCGTACGGTGAAACGGGCCTCATTCTGGCTCATGTCTACCTCATTTGGATGTGGTCGATGGGTTGATCAGTATTGCCCGGGAAGGGAGATCGAGGGTGCCTGCAGGGCGGCCAGCTGTTCTCTCAGAGACAGAATCTGATCGGACCAGAATCGTGGCTGGCCAAACCACGGAAAGAACCGGGGGAAGGCCGGGTCGTCCCAGCGTTTGGCCAGCCACGCACAGTGGGCAATCTGGCGGTAACAGCGCAGGGGTTCGATCAGGTGGCGTTCCCGGCGATTGAAGTCCCGGAACATCTCATAGCCCTCAAGCAGTTCGCCCAGTTGGGCTCCGCGCTCGGAATCCTCGCCATTGAGCAGTAGCCACATGTCCTGGACCGCAGGTCCCGTGCGGCAGTCGTCGAGGTCCACGAACAACATCTGTTCGTCCCGGCAGAGTATGTTGCCGGCATGACAGTCGCCGTGGAGTCTCAGGGTGGCGACCGGGCCGGCCTCGTCAATCCGGGCGCCGCAGGCCTGGATCAGGTCCGGAATCAGGCTGTCCCATGCAGGGCGAAGATCATCCGGAACCCAGTCGCCTTCGACCAGCAGCCGGTTTTTCCTTTCGATGCCGTCCAGAAGCGAGATGCCCGGCCTGTGCCTGAACGGCTTGCTTGCACCGATGTTATGCATCTGTCCGAGCCACTGGCCCAGCCGGTACAGGGTATCTGTTACGCTGACATCCGGCGCCTGACCGCCGCGCTGGGCAAACACCGCGAACAGGAAGTCGCCGTGTCGTCCGAGCGTATCGCCCGAGGGCATGGCCAATGGCGCAACCACGGGGATGTCGGCATTAACGAGTTCCAGCGTGAATTCATGCTCCTCACGGATCTCAGCTTCACTCCAGCGGCCGGGGCGGTAGAATTTGGCGATCACCGGTGCGCCTTCGTCCAGCCCGATCTGGTACACCCGGTTTTCATAACTGTTGAGGGAAAATAGCCGTCCACTGACCGCGAAGCCGGCCTCTTCCATGGCGTCCAGAATGATGTCGGGAGTCAGTGAGTCGTACGGATGGGGCGATGTGGCCAGTGGAGAGTCATGGGTCATATTGAAAGTGGTCAAAGCCCTGTGTCGTAGTTGGATTTCATTGCCTGGAGATGGTACCAGTTTTCGTCAAGTTCCCAGCGAATCCGGTCGATTCCAGACGCCCCCAGCACGATATCACCGGACCTTGCCTGGATATGGGCGAGTTCCCGTTCAGCCTTTTGCCACGAGCGATGACCGTCGCTCAGGTTGCGCATGTTTGGAAAAACCGTGCCCAGAGCTTCCTGTGTCGACGTTGTATGGGAGCGCAGCGAACTCATGATGGCTGTGCTGCCTTCCACACGCAGAACCCTGTGCTGATAGGGATAGCTGGCGACCTTTTCATCGGCTTTCAGGCGGTCGTTCAGACTGATAATTTCGAATCCGCGCCAGCCAAGCCAGCCAACAAACAGGGCGGCAACCACCATTACCAACGCAAACTGCTTCCTGTCAGACATCATCACCGGGCTCCATCCGCTGCGTCCAGAGCGTCAGTATAACCTGTATGGTGGTCCGCGTAATCAACGCGGAGGCCTCACGGCCGGGGATTTTCCGGAACAATTGCCCGATCGGTTATGCTTCGTTAAATCCAAAGCTGAATTCTGGAGAAACGTCGGGTGTCGCAGGAGTCCCTGGAAATACAAACGGTCGTCATCGGGGCCGGAGTGGTTGGTCTGGCCGTTGCCCGGTCGCTGGCACTGGCAGGGCATGAGGTCCTGGTTCTTGAAGCAGGTGACCGGTTTGGTGGCGGCATTTCGTCCCGCAACAGCGAGGTGATCCATGCCGGTATCTATTACCCGGAAGGCAGCTTAAAGGCCCGCCTGTGCGTGGAAGGACGCCAGCAGCTCTACCGGTACTGCGAGGAACACAAAATTGGGTATCGAAAGTGCGGGAAGTGGATCGTGGCGACATCGGATCGCCAGGCGGAAAGCCTGGATCTGATCCGGCATCGGGCCTCGCTTAATGGGGTAGCCCTGAACCTGGTGTCGGGAGCCGCGCTGGTTAGGAAGCTGCCAGACCTCACCGCATCTGCGGGACTCTGGTCTCCGGAAACCGGCATCGTCGACAGCCACGCTTTGATGCTGTCCCTGCTGGGGGCGTTTGAAGATGCCGGCGGCCGGCTGGTGTTGAGAGCCCCGGTGACGGCAGTGGAAACGTCAGGGCCTCGTCACCGCCTGCGCATTGGTGGCGACCTGCCTTTGGTTCTGGAAGCCCGCAATGTCGTCAACGCTGCCGGCCTGGGCGCTGCCGATCTGGCACGGGCATGGCTCGGGTTGCCGGCTTCCCAGAAGCCACGTCAGTGGCTGGCCCGGGGCGTTTACTTCAGTTACAGCGGTCGCCACCCCTTCGATAACCTGATTTACCCTGTTCCCGAACCCGGAGGTCTGGGGGTGCACCTCACGCTGGATCTTGCCGGACAGGCACGATTCGGACCCGATGTGGAATGGACTGAAAACGAGGATTATTCGGTCGATCCGGCGCGAGCCCGTCATTTCATAAGTAGCATCCGGAGCTGGTGGCCGGGCCTCGACGAGAGCCGGCTTCAGCCAGCGTACGCGGGCATTCGGCCAAAGCTGGCGGGGCCCGATGGCGGGGTTTGCGATTTCCGCATCGAGGGTCCGGAGGATCACGGGATCGATGGTGTCGTGAACCTGTTTGGCATTGAGTCTCCCGGGCTGACCTCCTGTCTCGCCATTGCCGATCGGGTGAAAGCGAAGCTGGTCTAGGCGGGCGTTCGCGCCAGGGCCCAGACCTGTATGTCCCTGGCTCCGTGTTCCCGCAGCAGTGATGCCAGTGTGCGTACAGTCGCACCGGTGGTTACAACGTCGTCTACGATGGCAATGTGCTCCGGTACCGGGCCACGGATCTCGAAAACCCCTCTAAGATTGTCCAGTCGTTCGTGGCGGTTCAGTTCCCGCTGGGCCCTGACGTTCTGTTTTCGTCGCACCAGGCCGGCGGCGACAGGGATGTCGAGTTGCCTGCCTATCTGTTCAGCGATTTCCTGGGCCTGATTGAAGCCGCGCTTGCGGCGCCGTTGCCGGTGCATGGGGGTTGGAATCAGCGCCTCGGGTTTGAGGTCGGGATTCTGCTTGAGCTGCTCGACAAGGTATCGCCCGAGGCCGGCAATCAGGGGGCGGGCGAACTGGCGCTGGCTGTTGTACTTGAAACGCCCAATCATCTTGTCGACCGGAAACTGGTATCGCCATGGAATCAGTGAGCGCCTGAAGGGCGGGGGAGAGGAGACGCAGTCTCCGCAGGTAGCGCCGCGGGCGGAGTGTGGAAGGGGCAGGGCGCAGGTCCGGCATTGCCACTGGTTGGCCGGCAGGTCATCGTGGCAGGCCATGCATAAGCCATTGAAAGCATTGCCCGAAAGGCATGCTACGCACAATCCGGCTGTCATTTCGCTGTTAACCTTTAGTTCCATTAAGGTTGACAGCCAGTTCAGGCCCTTTATCATCTGTTTCATCCGTAAACCCAGAGACCGGAAAAGGTTAACAGGACTCTCACATGACCGCTACAGCCACCTCCTCGGAAATTCGTCACGACTGGACGCTGCAGGAAGCACGCGATCTGTTCGCGCTGCCATTCAACGACCTCCTGTTTCGCGCCCAGAGTGTTCATCGTCAGCACTTTGATCCGAATGAAGTTCAGGTCAGTACCCTGCTCTCTATCAAAACTGGCGCCTGCCCGGAGGACTGCAAGTACTGCCCGCAGAGTGGCCACTACAACACCGGTCTCGAGAAGGAAAAGTTGCTGGAAATTGAGAAGGTGGTGGCTGAAGCCAAGGCCGCCAAGGGCAAGGGGGCTTCCCGCTTCTGCATGGGAGCTGCCTGGCGCAGCCCGTCCAAAAAGGATATGCCCTATGTCCTGGATATGGTGAAACAGGTGAAATCCCTGGGGCTGGAGACCTGCATGACCCTGGGCATGCTGGAGGAATACCAGGCGAAGGAACTGGCGGACGCCGGGCTGGATTATTACAACCACAACCTGGATACCTCTGAGAAATACTACAGCCACATCATCACCACCCGTACCTATCAGGACCGCCTGGATACCCTGGATAACGTACGCAAGGCGGGAATGAAGGTCTGCTGTGGCGGCATCATGGGTATGGGTGAGGACGATGACGACCGGGTCGGGTTGCTGATGCAGCTGGCAAACCTGCCACACCATCCGGAGAGTGTGCCTGTGAACATGCTGGTGAAGGTCAAGGGAACCCCCATGGAGGACGTGGAGGATCTTGATCCTTTTGATTTCGTTCGTATTATTGCGGTGGCTCGGATCATGATGCCGGCCTCCCACGTCCGGCTCTCTGCAGGCCGGGAGAACATGAACGAACAGATGCAGGCGCTGTGCTTCATGGCCGGTGCGAACTCCATTTTCTATGGCGAGAAGCTGCTGACCACTGCCAACCCAGAGGCTGACGCCGATATGGAGCTCTTCCGCCGTCTGGGGATCCGTCCGGAACAGCGTGAACAGTGCGCCTCCGAGGAGCAGGAAGAAGAGGCAATTGCCGAAGCGGTGGAGTATGAGGCGACCCGCCACATGTTCTATGACGCGACACGGGAATCCGCGGCGTCCTGACCGAATTCCGGGGTGATATTGTGCGTGACTTTGAAGGCGAGCTTGCTCAGAGGAAAACGGCGGGTCTCTATCGGACCCGTCGGCAGATCTCTGGCCCACAGCGGCCGGCGTTAACGTCCGATGGCAGGTCCCTGCTGTCCTTCTGTAGCAACGATTATCTTGGATTGGCCAACAATCCTGCCAACATCGACGCCCTCCGGGATGCGCTGCCCGAGACCGGTCTCGGTGGCGCGGCCTCGCACCTGATCTGTGGCCATCACGATGCTCACCACGAGCTGGAACAACGTCTTGCCAGCTTTACCGGGCGCAGCTCCGCGCTGTTCTTCTCCACGGGTTACATGGCCAATATGGGCGTGATTTCGGCGTTGGCCGGACGCGGCGATACGATCTTCTCCGATCGCCTCAATCATGCCTCCATCATTGATGGCTGCATTCTCAGTCGGGCCCGGGTAAGGCGGTACCCCCACGGCGATGTCGGCGAGCTGGAGGCAATGCTGGCGCAGACATCCGGGCACAAGCTGGTGGTAACCGATGGCGTATTCAGCATGGATGGCGATGTCGCTCCGCTGAAGGAATTGGCGAGGGTGTGCCGGGAGCATGACGCCCTGCTGGTTGTTGACGACGCCCACGGCATTGGTGTGCTCGGCCCCGAGGGGCGCGGCAGCATTGCCGCTCAGGGACTGTCCGAAGCTGACGTGCCCGTGCTTATTGGGACGCTGGGCAAGGCTGTGGGTACCAGTGGCGCTTTCGTGGCCGGGTCCCCGGTGCTGATGGATTACCTGGTTCAGAAGGCACGGACCTACATCTACACCACGGCCATGCCGCCGGCGATTGCGGTCGCGACCAGGGCCAGTATTGACCTGATCGAGAAAGATGATGAGCGCCGACAGCACCTTCAGGCGCTGGTCGATCGGTTTCGCACAGAGGCATGCGCCCTCGGGTATCAGTTGATGCCGTCCCAGACCCCCATTCAGCCCATCATGGTGGGCGATAACTGGACCGCGCTCGAACTGAGTCACGCTCTGGAAGAGCGGGGGCTGCTGGTAACGGCGATCCGGCCGCCCACGGTGCCGGAGGGAGAGGCACGGTTGCGGGTTACTTTCAGTGCTGCTCACAGCCAGTCGGATCTGGATCGCCTGCTGCAGGCCCTGGCAGAATGCCGCCATCTGCTGGCAAAGCAGGATGTAGCGGTATGACTGCTGCGGCCTGCCTTCATGCCGAGGCAACAGAACCTTACGCGCCGCCAGAAAAAGAGATTGCAGAAAAGTCCCTGATTTCAAAGCAATTCGGAAATGCCTGCGCCACCTACGAGAATGCCTCCCGGCTGCAGCGCCGGATGGGTGAGGTTATGTGCCATAAGCTCGAATCCGGCGAGAATAGCCTCCGTCCGCTCCGCGTCCTGGACCTTGGCTGCGGGACAGGCTGGTTCGCCCGCAGGTTGTCTCAGATGTGGCCATCAGCACGGGTGACGGGCGTGGATCTCTCGCCGGCTATGATCCGGAGAGCCAGCGAACAGAGCGATGCAGATATTGACTGGCTCGTCGCCGATGCTGAGGCTTTACCGCTGCCGGACTGCAGTTTTGATGTTGTTTTCAGCAACCTGATGATTCAGTGGTGTGCCGATCCGGGACCGGTGTTTGCCCAGTGCCGACGCCTGCTAAGGCCTGGCGGCAGACTGATGGTCTCGACCCTACTGGACGGGACGCTGCGGGAATTGGTGGGTGCCTGGGCTTCCGCCGATCCGGGGCGCCCCC
This sequence comes from Marinobacter albus, assembly GCF_030238305.1. Classification (NCBI taxonomy): domain Bacteria; kingdom Pseudomonadati; phylum Pseudomonadota; class Gammaproteobacteria; order Pseudomonadales; family Marinobacteraceae; genus Marinobacter; species Marinobacter albus. The sequence continues at coordinate 1,257,304 of NZ_JASSQD010000001.1, forward strand.
ACGTGAACCGTTTTGAGACTGAATCCTTCCTGCAGGCGCGGGTAGCGGGTGAGTTGCCCGGTGCCTCCGTCGAAACCCGGACCCTGCAGTTGCCCTATGCCTCGCCCGTCGCGCTGGCCGCTGAGCTAAAGCAGCTGGGGGCCGGCTTCAAGAGTGAAGGTCGCAGAAAGACCCTGACTGCGCCCGGTCGCGTACGCGCAATGTGCAGACAGTATCCGAGAGAGGCAGACGGCACCGTGATCGCAAGTTATGAGGCGGCGTGGGTGGACTGGGGTTCGGCGGACTAGCTATCTCACCACAACCCATTCAGGAAACACGGAAGGCATGGCCAAGAAATCCTATTTTGTTACAGGCACCGATACCGGGGTGGGCAAGACCATGATCTCGGCGGCGATCCTTGAGTTGGCAAAGGCAGAGGGCAAGCGCACTCTGGCCATGAAGCCGATAGCTTCCGGCTGCGAATCGACAGCCGACGGACTGCGCAATGAGGACGCGTTGGCCCTGCAGAACGCGATCACGGAGCCTCTGACTTACGATCAGATCAACCCGATTGCGCTGGAACCTGCCATTGCGCCTCACGTTGCCGCTGCGCAAGCGGGCAAAAATGTCACGGCGCAGCGCCTGATCGGCTTCTGCCGCGGGCTTCAGATTCGGCCGGCCGACCTGTTGCTGGTTGAGGGTGCTGGTGGCTGGCGGGTTCCCCTGAACGACCGCGAAACCTATTCGGCCATGCCCCGGGAACTGGGGATGCCAGTGATTCTGGTGGTCGCCCTGAAACTCGGATGTATCAATCATGCCTTGCTGACAGCGGAAGCCATCCGGGCTGACGGCCTGGAGGTCGCTGGTTGGGTCGCCAACCGTGTGGAACCGGAATCGATGGCCTCTGAGCAGGAGACGCTGAATTACCTTCTCACCCACATGAGGACGCCGTGCCTTGGTGTGTTGCCCTGGCAGGAAAGTGCCGACCCTGTTGCCCTGGCGAGTTATCTGAAAATCGACCAGTTGTTTGAAAATTGACCAGAAATGTGGCTTACTGGAGTCAATAATCGGTCATCGGAAGTATTGGTTATGTTGAACAACACGCTCGCCGTGGGCATTCAGGGTATTCAGGACGGCATGATGGGCATGGAGAGCGCCGCTCGCAAAATAGCGCGCGGTGGAGCTGATGGTCCCCAGGGGACCGCCCAGGGCGCCGGAAACCTGATTGAGCCGATCATTGACCTGAAGCTCTACGAGCGCAGTGTCGAAGCGTCTGCACAGGTTGTGAAAGCCGCAGACGAGACCCTGGGTACACTTCTGGATATCATGGCCTGAGTAGCGTTCGTGACTGCCATACCCCCCGAATATTCCCTCTTTTCCCGTGTCCGGTGTGGGCCCGATGCTGCCCAATAGGCGATAGGCCGGGAAGTTTTCATCGACGTGCCTCCGTTCAGGGGGATCCCCAAGCGAGCGTTGAGAAGATGTGGATTGTCAGAGCGTCCGCCTGAAATCCAGAACTCTTTCGTCCTGAAATTCCCCCGATTCGCAACTGCTTGTATTTGCTTGTTGGCGCCCCTGGGAGTCACACACGGCAACACAAATTTTTGTTCCGACTATTGACAATTCTGTGCCTGTAAACGTATGTTTCAAACAAGTGTTTAATTAAGGCCGCGGCGCAGCGCGCTGCGGTGTCTGAGCAAACCCAAGGCCAGAAGCTGTCAGACCAGATTCAGCTGAGACCGAAAACCGAGGTGGATTCCATGCCTGAATACAAAGCGCCCCTGCGTGACATCAAATTTGTAATGAACGAGCTGCTGGACAGTGAGCAGCACTACGCAAACCTTGAAGGTGCCGAAGACGCGACTCCGGACATGGTGGATGCCATTATCGGGGAAGGTGCCAAGTTCTGTGAGCAGGTTCTGTCTCCGCTGAACCAGGTGGGTGATAAAGAGGGTTGTACCTGGAGCGAGGACGGTGTGAAAACACCGACAGGCTTCAAGGAAGCCTATCAGCAGTATGTCGAGGGCGGCTGGCCGTCCATGACCGCAGACCCCAACTACGGCGGCCAGGGCCTGCCGCATTCGCTGGGCCTGGTCATGAGCGAAATGGTTGGTACTGCCAACTGGTCCTGGGGCATGTATCCTGGTCTGAGCCACGGTGCAACCAACACCATCGAGGCTCACGGAACCGAAGAACAGAAGCAGACCTACCTGACCAAGCTGATCAGTGGCGAGTGGACCGGCACCATGTGCCTGACCGAGCCGCACTGTGGTTCTGATCTGGGCACCCTCCGTTCCAAGGCCGAGCCGAATGCCGACGGCACCTACTCCATCACCGGCACCAAGATCTTCATCTCCGCCGGTGAGCACGACATGGCCGACAACATCGTCCACATCGTTCTGGCCCGCCTGCCGGGAGCTCCGGAAGGCACCAAGGGTATTTCCCTGTTTATCGTTCCCAAGAACCTCCCGAACGAGGACGGCTCCTCAGGCGAGCGCAACGCCGTTTCCTGTGGCTCCATTGAGCACAAGATGGGTATCCACGGCAATGCCACCTGCGTGATGAACTTTGACGGCGCCAAGGGCTGGTTGATCGGTCCGGAAAACAAGGGCCTGAACTGCATGTTCACGTTCATGAACACCGCCCGTATCGGTACCGCTATCCAGGGTCTGGGTGCCGCCGAACTCGGCTTCCAGGGTTCGCTGGCATACGCCAAGGAGCGTCTGGCCATGCGATCCCTGAGCGGCCCGAAGAATCCGGAGGGCATTGCCGATCCGATCATCGTGCACCCGGACGTTCGTCGTATGCTGCTGACCCAGAAAGCGGTTGCTGAAGGCGCCCGTGCGCTAATCTATCTGACAGCCCAGCAGGCTGACATTGTTCACAGCGGCAAGACCGAAGAAGATCGCAAAGCAGCCGATGAAGCATTGGGCTTCCTGACGCCGATCGCCAAGGCGTTCCTGACCGAGATCGGTTACGAAGCGGCCAACCTCGGCATGCAGGTGTTCGGTGGCCACGGCTTCATTTCCGAGTGGGGTATGGAGCAGAACGTACGCGATGCCCGAATCGGCATGATTTACGAAGGTACTACCGGTATCCAGGCACTGGATCTGCTGGGCCGTAAGGTTCTGATGACCCAGGGCGAGTCCCTCAAGGGCTTCACCAAGCAGGTACACGTGTTCTGCAAGGAAAACGCCGACAATGAGCAACTGAATGAATTCCTTGAGCCGCTGGCTGCAATGAACAAGGAGTGGGGCGACCTGACCATGAAGGTTGGTATGACCGCCATGAAGAACCGTGAAGAAGTGGGTGCTGCATCGGTAGACTACCTGATGTACTCCGGTTTCGCCGTGTTTGCCTACCTGTGGGCCCGGATGGCCAAGGTTGCACTGGACAAGATGGCGGACGGAACATCTGAAGAGATGTTCTACAATGCGAAGGTGCAGACTGCTCGCTTCTACTTCAAGCGCATGCTGCCTCGCGCCAAGGCACATGCTGAAAGCATGCTGGCAGGCGCAGACAGCCTGATGGACATGCCGGAGGAAGCCTTCGCCATCTGAGGCGCGGGCTCCTGAGGAAGTTCAGAAGCATACAGAAAGCCCGCACTCCCCGGAGGCGGGCTTTTTTCATGAGTTGAGTTCCGCTTTTGAGGTAGAATAGCGGCCCATAAAAATAATCTAGAGCGGACACATAGCCCGAACAGGCGAGTCTGGCCCCATCACGGCCGTTTTGCCGCCTGAACAGACTGACTGGAATTTTGGAGAGTTATAGATGGCCGATTATCAGGCACCGTTACGTGACATGCGTTTCGTGTTAAACGAAGTTTTTGATGCTCCCGCCCTTTGGGCTTCGCTGCCCAAGGTGGCCGAGAATGTGGATCCGGAAACAGCCGATGCCATTCTGGAAGAAGCCGGAAAAATCACCAGTGGTGTACTGGCACCGCTGAACCGCGAGGGTGATGAGCAGGGAAGCAAGTGGAACGAGGGTGAAGTCACCGTACCGGAGGGCTTCAAGGAGGCTTACCAGACCATCGTGGAAGGTGGCTGGAATGGCCTCGGTGGCAACCCCGAGTTTGGCGGCATGGGTATGCCCAAGACCCTGGTCGCCCAGTTTGAGGAAATGATGCAGGGCGCCAACATGGCGTTTGGCCTGGCGCCAATGTTGACTGCTGGTGCCTGTCTGGCGCTGGACGCCCACGGCAGCCAGGAGCTCAAGGAAAAGTACCTGCCAAACATGTATTCCGGGGTATGGTCCGGTGCCATGGACCTGACCGAGCCTCACGCCGGTACCGACCTGGGTATCATTCGCACCAAGGCTGAACCGAACGACGATGGCTCTTTCGACGTGACGGGCACCAAGATCTTTATCACTTGGGGCGAACACGACATGGCCGAGAACATTATCCACCTGGTTCTCGCCAAGCTCCCGGATGCTCCCAAGGGACCGAAGGGCATTTCCCTGTTCCTGGTTCCCAAGTTCATGGTCAATGATGACGGCTCGCTGGGTGAGCGCAACAGCTTCAGCTGTGGCTCCATCGAGAAGAAGATGGGCATCAAGGGTTCGGCTACCTGCGTGATGAATTTCGACGGCGCCAAGGGCTGGCTGGTTGGCGAGGAGAACAAAGGCCTCGCGGCAATGTTCACTATGATGAATTATGAGCGCCTGGGCGTTGGTATCCAGGGCATTGGTGCGGCAGAGGCTTCATTGCAGAGTGCCCGTGAGTACGCGCTGGATCGTATCCAGAGCCGTGCGCCAACTGGCGCCCAGCAGCCGGAAAAGGCCGCTGATCCGATTCTCGTACATCCAGATGTGCGCCGCATGCTGCTCACCATGAAAGGGTATGTCGAGGGTGGTCGCGCTTTTTCCACTTACGTTGCCCAATGGCTGGATATTTCCAAGTATGCGGATCCCAGTGAGGAAGAGCGCCGCAAGCACGCCGAAGGCATGGTTGCCTTGCTGACACCGGTTGCCAAGGCGTTCCTGACCGACCGTGGTCTGGATGCATGTATCATGGGCCAGCAAGTCTTCGGCGGCCATGGTTTCATCCGGGAGTGGGGGCAGGAGCAACTGGTTCGCGACTGCCGCATTACCCAGATCTACGAGGGAACCAACGGTATCCAGGCGCTGGATCTGATGGGGCGTAAAGTTGTCGGCAGCCAAGGCAAGTTGTACGAGTTGTTTGCCCAGGACGTTGCGGCGTTCATTGAGGAAAACAGCGCTGACGAGCATCTGCGTCCGTTCCTGGAACCCCTCGCTGCTGCGTTCGAGCGTCTTTCCGACGTTACCGAGCATGTCATCAAGCAGGCGGGGAATAACCCGGATGCTATCGGGGCCGCATCGGTGGATTATCTTGACCTGTTTGGGCTGACCGCGCTTGGCTACATGTGGGCCAAGATCGTGAAGGCGGCGGCACCTAAAGCAGAAGGTGACAGCTCTGGGTTCTACACGGGCAAGCTGAAAACCGCACGCTTTTATTATGACCGTTTGTTGCCCAAGACCGTTTCCCTCGCGGAGGGGATTCGCAGTGGCAGCGAATCCATGATGGCGTTGACAGCGGAAGAGTTCTGATTGCCGTGTAACGATTGCAGGACAAAAAAAAGCAGGCCCTCGGGCCTGCTTTTTTTATTCCGTAAACGGTGACGTGGTCAGAGCTGTTCCATTCTTTCCGGATGGGTAACAAACGGATTCTCGTTACCCTGTATTTCCGCAATGCGGCGATGCCGGGTCAGCTCGGTATCGTCCGGAGGGTCCATGCGATTCCAGCCCTGAAATACCGGTGTTGCACCAAGCCAGGGTAATCCGTAGGTATCCACCATGTAAGCAACGGAGCGTGCAATATCGCCTTTGACCCGTTCGGGTGGCTCAAAGAATCCGGCGCTTTCCCGGATGCCACACTCGTCCGCCTTCATCGTCTCCCCGAGGTTCTCATAGCGAACGTTACGGCGTTTCATCTCGGTTCGGTTTCGCACGGGAACCATGTTGTGAAGATCCGAGGCAATTTGCCGATAACGGTTGTCCTGCTCGCATTGCCGGGAGGTTCCACAGTCAAGGGCGCTACGGATGTCTGCCAGGGGATAGACATAACCGTCGGTCATGAGAAAGCCCTTGGTGGTAAACGCCTTGTCACAGAAAAAGGAGTTGCCACCGTTGGCATACAGGTTGCCCCAGAATTCGTTCTTGATCACGGTATCCGGGTCGCTGAAGCGGGTATTTTGTCCAATGACAATGCTGGCGGTAAACAGGATTGAGAGAGTTGTTATTGTAAGCAAAAAGTTTTTCATACGCCTTTTATACCTCGCAGTGTCTGTAAGCGCCCATGCAAAGCAGGCCGTGTTGTTACGTTGGCCTGCAATGACCAACTGGTCAAAAACATGACGCTCCGTTCACTAATACTGAGAAGTATGGCACAGAGGCTCTCTCCAAAAGAGCCTCTTTGGTTGAGATTTGTGGCGTTGTGTTAACGGGTTAACAGTTTATTTCAGTTTATTCCGAATGTTCTGATACCCGCTCTTCAGGTCTTCGCCGAGCTTATGGGCGGTCTGGCGTGCTTCCTGCGAGGCACTGTCTGCGTCGTGCAATACCTCGTCGACCTTGGTGCGGAATCGATCCCAGTCTTCCTCCAGGTCGTCCCACTCGTCTTTAACGTCTTCTTTGGCAAGATGCATTTGCACGCGGGCTTCGTCGCGATACTGTTTGATTTTCTCTGACAGCTTCTTGAATTCCTCTTGAAGATTCATATCAAGCACCTCCTTTGATTGACGGTCTGTCTAACATGCGCCGTGAGGTGAAAAACTGTCAAGTGGGTCGTACGCGCGCCTTGAACAACCTGCGGCGAGGTTGATCCAGGTCAGGTACGGCCAGCGAGGTGAACGGACAGGTTTCGCAAGTGGTGCCAGGGGGACAGGTCATCGAAGCCCTTGGCAGCGCGGTCGATCTGGCTGCACAGTTCAATGGCCTCGTGAAGCTGTTTGCGGTCCAGGCGCCGTGCCGCCTGTTCAATAACGCGGGCCCGCTGGGGCTGGAAGACGCCGCGTTTCTTCAGGAACGCCGAGGGGTTTTCGCCCTGAGCCGATGTTCCCTTGAGTTCGAGAATCAGGTTCAGGTCACGGGTGAGTACCGCAAGCAGGCCGAGAGGGTTCTCACCTTCCTGTTGCAGGATACCGATCATCTTGCCGGCATGGGGAGCCCGGCCGGCCAGTAACTCGGTTACCAGTTCGAAGCCGTTAAAGCGGGAGCTGTCTTGAACCGCCTGTTCCACCGTTTCTTCGTCGATGGTCGATCCGTTTCCCAGTAAAGACAGTCGATCAAGTTCCTGACTGGCGGCCAGCAAATTGCCCTCGAGGCGTTCTGCAAGAATGGCCAGGGCGCCCCGTGTGAGACTGAGGCCCCGACTTGAAGCCCGTTGTTGTAGCCAGCCCTGGAATTTGTCGGCATCCACCGGCCAGACGGGAACATGCACACCTTTATTCTGGAGTTCCTTGTACCATTTACGTCGCGTTTCCGCCGCGTCCAGCCGTGCACTGATCAGCAGCAGGACAATGTCTTCCGGTGGCTCCTTAAGCACCTGCTCAAGCACCGCCCTCCCGTCGCCCAGTTTTCCGGTCGGGAGGTGGATTTCGATGCGCCGCCTTTCCGCAAACAGGGACATGGCACTGAATTCGTCGGCCACGGAATTCCAGTCCAGCTGGTGGTCGGCATGGAACGTCAACCGGTCCTGAAAGCCGGCATCCCGCGCGGCTTTGCGTACCAGGTCGCAGCATTCCTGAACCAGCAGTGGTTCGTCTCCAGAGATCAGATAGACCGGCGACAGGCCTTTCTTCAGGAGTTGGGGGAGCTGGGCCGGTTGCGTCTTCATGGTGTCGAGGTGTCGCCGTCAGACTCGCTGGCCGTGGCCTGGTGCTGTTCACGAATGGTTTGGATGCGCGCTTCAGTCAGCGGAGCGAGGCGGAAAATCACTTGCTGAGCCAGACGATCACTGAGCTGCATCCGAAGCTCTTCTTCTTCACGCTGTTTGGCCAGGACATTGGTCTCGTCATACCGGTAGCTTTCGCTGGCGGTGAGGCGGGTGTCGCCGATCATGGGCACGCGGTCGGCACTGATCAGTTCGATGTTGACGGAATGGCGAAGCGTGTACTCTGCGGCCGCAGCCTGGACCGTGATGGCAGAAGCGCGTCGGTTTTCCTGGAAGCCACTGAGTTGCATGACATAGGCGGCGTCGGCGGCAGGGCTGAGCTCTACCTCACCCAGCTCCAGCTGATTGAGCACAGACTGACAGAGGGTGTCCGGTACATCGGTTGTGCACTCAACGGCCAGCGGCTGCAGGGCCGACGAGACCGGAGGTGCGCCGCGCAACTGAAATCCACAGCCGGTCAGCAAGGCCGCGAGCGCTGCGGCCATGATCGTAAGCGCTGTGGACTTCATTGCGGGGCAATGGGGCATATCAGTTGGCCACCACGTTAACGAGTTTGCCGGGCACAACGATAACCTTGCGCACAGTCGTGCCTTCGGTAAACCGCATGACGTTCTCGTTTTCCAGTGCCAGCTTCTCCAGATCGGCCTTGCTGATATCAGCCGGTACATCCTGTTTTGCCCGCACCTTGCCGTTGACCTGAAGAACAACCTGAATCTGGCTGCGAACCATCGCGTTTGGATCGGCCTCGGGCCACCGGGCATCCACCACCGGCTCCTCGTGACCCAGTGCCTGCCAGAGAGCGTGGCAAACGTGGGGAACGATGGGGGAGAGCACCAGAACTGCCGTATTCAGGGCTTCCTGTCGCACGGCCCGGCTCTGGTCCTGATCGTCGCTCAATCTGGCGACGTCATTCAGCAGTTCCATCACTGCCGCTATTGCGGTGTTGAAGGTGAGGCGACGGCTGACATCGTCACTCACCTTGGCAATGGTCTCGTGGGTTTTGCGGCGCAGATCTTTCTGGGCATCGTTCAACTCGGCCGCATTGAGAGTCGGGGCCGGGCCACCGGACGTATGTTCGCTCACCAGTCGCCACAAACGCTTGAGGAACCGGTGAGCGCCTTCAACGCCGCTGTCTGACCACTCCAGGGACTGCTCGGGAGGTGCCGCAAACATCATGAACAGGCGAACCGTATCGGCTCCGTGCTCATCAATGATGGCCTGAGGATCAATACCGTTATTCTTTGATTTCGACATCTTGGTGACGCCGCCAATTTCCACCGGTTGGCCATCTTCCTTGTGGAGCGCCCGAATCACCTGACCCTTGCCATCGCGCTCGACCGTCACGTCCGCCGGAGCAATCCAGGTCGTTTTGCCCGAATCATCAGTCCGGTAGTAAGTCTCGGCCAGGACCATGCCTTGGCACAGCAAGCGGTTGAACGGCTCCGAGCTGGTCACCAGGCCTACGTCCCGCAGCAGTTTGTGGAAGAAGCGGGCGTACAGCAGGTGCAGGATGGCGTGTTCGATGCCACCGATGTACTGGTCAACCGGCAACCAGTAATTGGCCGCAGCGGGATCCAGCATGCCCTTGTCGTAGTTGGGGCTGCAGAACCGGGCGTAGTACCACGATGACTCCATGAAGGTGTCAAAGGTGTCGGTTTCCAGTGTCGCCGGCTGGCCTTCAAAGGTGGTTTTGGCCCAGTTCGGGTCCGCCTTGATCGGCGACTGCACACCGTCCATTTCGACGTCTTCGGGCAGGGTGACCGGCAGCTGGTCGTCCGGTACCGGACGTTCGGTGCCGTCTTCCAGCGTCATCATCGGAATCGGCGCGCCCCAGTAGCGCTGACGGGAAACACCCCAATCCCGCAGGCGATAGTTCACCGTGCGCTTGCCAATGCCGTGTTCTTCGAGGTAATTGGCGATCTCGTGGAAGGCTTCCTCGCTGGTCAGGCCACTGTACTTGCCGGAGGAGACCAGGGTGCCTTTCTCGGTAAACGCCGCTTCCTGAACGTCAATCTCACGTCCATCCCGGGCCGCGATTACCTGCTTGATCGGCAGACGGTATTTCAGGGCAAACTCGTGGTCCCGCTCGTCGTGGCCCGGTACCGCCATCAGGGCGCCGGTGCCGTAATCAGTCAGCACAAAGTTGGCGATCCAGATCGGAATTTCTTCCTGGGTCAGCGGGTGAATGGCTTTGAACCCGGTGTCGATGCCTTTCTTTTCCATGGTCGCCAGTTCGGCTTCAGCAACCTTGCTTGTGCGGCACTCGTCGACAAACTCCGCGACATCCCGGTGGCGTTCCGCCGCAGCCTTGGCCAGCGGGTGTTCGGCAGCCACGGCCATGTAGCTGACGCCCATCAGGGTGTCCGGGCGAGTGGTGTATACCGTCATTCCCTCGTCACTGTCTTTCAGCGGGAACGTCAGTTCGGTGCCCACCGATTTGCCGATCCAGTTGCGTTGCATGGTTTTGACCTGTTCCGGCCAGTCTTCAAGCTGATCCAGGTCATTCAGAAGTTCTTCGGCGTAGTCGGTAATGCGGATGAACCACTGGGGAATTTTCTTCTGCTCGACCAGCGCACCGGAGCGCCAGCCACGGCCGTCCACGACCTGTTCATTGGCCAGTACCGTCTGGTCGACCGGGTCCCAGTTGACCGTGGACATTTTCTTGTAGACCAGTCCCTTCTCATACAGGCGTGCGAAGAACCACTGTTCCCAGCGGTAGTAATTCGGCTTGCAGGTGGCCAGTTCACGGTTCCAGTCGTAGCCAAAGCCCAGCTGTTTGAGCTGGTTTTTCATGTACTCGATATTGGCGTGGGTCCATTTCGCCGGGGCTGTCTTGTTGGCTATGGCGGCATTCTCGGCGGGCAGGCCGAAGGCGTCCCAGCCCATGGGCTGCATGACGTTCTTGCCCTGCATGCGCTGGTAGCGGGAGATCACGTCGCCGATGGTGTAGTTGCGAACGTGCCCCATATGCAGCTTGCCGCTGGGGTAGGGGAACATGGAAAGGCAGTAGTACTTGGGTTTGCCCGGTTCTTCCTTCACTTCGAAGGTCTTGTTCTCCTCCCAGAAGTTGCGGGCATTCTCTTCTACGTTGCGTGGATTGTATTGCTCGTCCATTCCTGCCATTACCAAAGTTACCCTGTATCAAAATGATGTTCGGAGCGGCCGGACATTCTAACGCACAGAAGGCCTGACAGGTAGTCTGCCAAAATCCCGATCCTGTGCCAGACTGAACAATATCGGAGCATTGCCGAAAGGTCCTGGGCCGGGGTGGCAGGCAGCCGCCTTTCTCTGTAGTTGGTGTGCGTGTTGGAGAGCCGTTATGACTGAACCAGAACGAAACCATCTGTCCGGTAAAGCGCTTGAAGTCTACAACCGGATGCTGGAGCGGGTGCAAGCCGGGTTGAAACAGACCCAGGATGCCTCCCTCGAGACGCTGGAGGATGAGATTCGGAAAGCAATCGAGTTCGAGTACGAACTGGAAGAGATGACCCGGGAGGAAGCAGACCTTCTGGGCGCCTATCTGCAACGCGACCTGGAGCATTTGCTGCATTTCGTGGAGGAAACCGGGGAAGGCCTGACCGATTGGTTGCAGCTGGATATTTCACTGCTTGAGCACCAGCTCGCCGACCAGCTCCTGTCGGTGGCCGACAAGACCTTGGTGGATACCCTGGAGCTTCGGCAAAAACTGGAGAATGAGGATGCCGGCCATTACATCTCCGGCGAAGTGGCCACGGCAGGCATGTTTCGTTGCCTCAACTGCAGCCACATGCGCTGCCTGACGGCAACCAGTCACCTGGAACCCTGCGACGCCTGCGGTTCCCACTACTACGAGCGGGTTACGAGCCGGTGGCCGAGGAAGGAGGAATAACCCGTTCCCGAACGAACACCACCAGGATCAGCGCCAGGGTCAGAACCGGCCAGGATCCCGTTTGCATATAGGGAGTGCTGCCCTTGGCGGTGAATACCTCGCCGTTCAGGGTAGCGCGCTCAAATTGCGGGATGGTTTCGGTGATCCTGCCGCGGTTGTCGATAATGGCTGTCACCCCGTTGTTGGTGCCTCGGAGCATATACCGCCCGGTTTCCAGGGCCCGCATGCGGGCTAGCTGAAGGTGCTGTAGCGGACCGATGGAATTGCCGAACCAGCCGTCATTGCTGATGGTGAGCAGGAGGTCCGCGCCCCGGCTGTTGAAGGCCACAAAGTCGGGATAGGCCACCTCATAGCAGATAAACGGCATGATGCTCATGCCGTTGGCTTGGAGTGGGCCCTGGTATTCCGGGCCGCGGCTGAAACTGCTCATGGGCAGGTCGAAGAAACCAATCAGTCCGCGGAGCAAGCCTTGAAGCGGGACATACTCGCCGAATGGCACCAGCTTCTGCTTGTGATAGATGCCCTCGCCGTTGCCAATGGCCATGATGCTGTTATGGAAGGTGAAGTCCTCTATACGGTCACTGAATCCGTACCAGGGGATTCCGGTAATCAGGGTGCTCTTCCCGCCCAGCTTCTGATCGATGTGGTCGATAATTTTGCCCGCCTGGTCCTGGGGAATGGGGATGGCGGTCTCCGGCCAAAGGATCAGGTCGGCATTCCAGTGCTCTTCGGTCATGCCCAGATAGGTCACAATCTGGTCTTTCAGGAAGTCCGGATTCCATTTGATCTGTTGGGGAATGTTGCCTTGCATCGCGACAAAGCTGGTCGGCTCGGTGCTGACCTGGGTCCACTCAACACGGTTCAGGGACGGGCCAATCAGCCAGGGCGTCACGGCGACGACAAAGACGATCGCTGCTGCCATATGACGGAGGTGTTTGATCAGCCACCACGCAGCGTAGAGTGCAACGGATGTAACTGTAATCCAGAAAGTGACACCGTGGACGCCGGTCAGTGGGGCCAGCCCTGCGAGTGGGCCGTCTGTGTGCGCGGTACCGAGATACAGCCAGGGGAAACCGGTGAGAAGCCAGCCCCGGAGCCAGTCTCCGAGAATCCAGATGGCAGGAAACAGAATCAGCCGCCGGATGGGACTGTTCTTTGCGAGCTTGCCCCAGAACCAGAATGCGAGCGCGTGGAACAGCGCCAGCCCGGCAACGAAGATCACGGTGAGGAGCACAGAAACGGGGATGGAGGTGTTGCCGTACTGGCTGATGCTGATGTAGACCCAGCTGGCACCGCTTCCGAACAGCCCGAGGCCCGTGAACCAGCCGGCCGCGAACAGCCGGTCGGACCCGAGCGGCACAGTCACCAGCAGGATCAGAAGGATCGAGACTGGCCCGAGCCACCAGAGTTCAAAGGGTGAGAAAGTGAGTGTTTGCAGGGCACCGGCCGCCACCAGTGTGGCCGTGCCCAGCCAGCGACTGGCGGAGAGTGGGGAGCTCAGCCCCCTGATGTCTGTAGCTTCAATGCTCACTTCGGGTTACCTGCAACAAACGGATGACTCGGTTATCGGCGTTGGCAATAGTAAAGCGCAAGCCACCGAATTCAACCGTTTCACCGCGCCTGGGCAGGTGACCGAATTCCTTGAGTACAAGGCCGCCGATGGTATCGAACTCTTCCTCATCCAGCTCTGTTTCGAAGAACTCGTTGAAATCGTCGACCGGTGTTACGGCCTTCACCGCGAAGGTGCCGTCGCCGCGGGCCTTGATATGGGTTTCCTCGTCGAAATCGTGCTCGTCCTCGATTTCGCCGACGATCTGCTCCAGCACGTCCTCGATGGTGATCAATCCGGCCGTACCACCGTATTCATCGACCACAATGGCCATGTGGTTGCGGTTTTCCTTGAACTCCTTGAGAAGCTGATTCAATCGCTTGCTCTCAGGTACAAACGTGGGCGGTCGCAGGATTTCACGAATCTTGGACCAGTTGAGTTCATTGTTCAGGGCCAGTGGCAGAAGGTCCTTGGCCAGCAGAACTCCGATGACGTCATCCTGACTGTCACCGATGACCGGGAAGCGACTGTGGGCAGAGGAAATGATTTCGCCCAGAAACTCTTTGGGCTCTTGGGAAGCCTTGACGGTGACCATCTGCGACCGCGGGATCATTATTTCATCCACCCGCATATCGATCACCTGCATCGCACCTTCGATGATGCTCATGGCATCGGTATCGATGATGCTTTGGGACTCAGCGTCCCGGAGGATTTCCAGCACGTCCTCTACGGACTCAGGCCCGCTGGAAAAGGCCTGTGATATACGTTCCAGCCAGGACTTGTTGCCCTGACTGCGACTCGACTGATCGTCGCTCATGAGTCTTTTTCCGTTTCCTCTGCTTCGTAAGGGTTGCCGAATCCGAGTTGCGCCAGCAGCCGGATTTCAAGGGCTTCCATGACCTCGGCATCTTCGTCTTCTACGTGATCGTAGCCCTGAAGATGCAGCATACCGTGTACTACCATATGCGCCCAGTGGGCTGCAGCCGTTTTGTGTTGCTCAGTGGCTTCGTGCTCCACAACGGGCGCGCAAATAACGAGATCTCCCGCCAATGGAACCGTTATACCGGCTGGCGCTTCAAATGGGAAGGACAACACATTGGTCGGTTTGTCCTTACCCCGAAACTCATGATTCAGGGTCTGGCTTTCCAGCGCTCCGACAACGCGGATGGTTACCTCGGATGGGTGATCGCCCAGCCAGGCAGCCTGCGCCCAGGTCTGGAGCAGGGTTTCCTCGGGCACCCCCGAGCCTTCGAAGACGTTCTGGAAATCCACGGTCAGCGCGCTCATGAGCTGGATCCACTCCCGTCATCGAAGGCATCGTAGGCTTCAACGATACGCTGCACCAGCGGGTGACGGACAACATCCTTGGCTTCGAAGCGGGTAAAGCCGATGCCTGTGACCTTGCCCAACACGCCGGCGGCGTGAATAAGGCCGGAATTCTGGCCGCGAGGCAGGTCGACCTGCGTGGTATCCCCGGTGATCACGGCGGTCGAGCCGAAACCAATCCGGGTCAGGAACATCTTCATTTGCTCACGAGTGGTGTTCTGGCTCTCATCGAGAATGATGAAGGAATTGTTCAGGGTCCGGCCGCGCATGAAGGCCAGCGGTGCAATCTCGATCACGCTTTTCTCTATCAGTCGGGTGACCTGATCAAAGCCCAGCATTTCATATAGTGCGTCATACAGGGGGCGCAGGTACGGATCCACTTTCTGCGCCAGATCGCCTGGCAGAAATCCCAGTTTTTCACCGGCTTCCACCGCCGGTCGCACCAGCAGGATGCGCTTGACCTGTTCGTCTTTCAGGGCTTCTACAGCGCAGGCAACCGCCAGCCAGGTCTTGCCAGTGCCGGCTGGCCCGATGCCGAAGTTAATGTCATGGGTGCGAATGTTGTGAACGTATTTTTGCTGGTTTGCGCCCCGGGGCTTGGCCTGCAGCTTGGGTGTCTTGATAACCGTGACTGCGCCGTCAAAGGGCACATCTTCGGGCAGGCGTTCGTAGCCGGTTTCGCGGATGAACAGGTGCACCGTATCGGGCGGAATGTCATCGGCGGCTTCGGTCTCGCGGTACAGATGGCGAATGACCTCCACGGCGGCTGCAACATGCTCGGTTTCGCCCTCGACGCGAAAATGGTGGCCGCGCCGGCCGACTTTAACCTGCAGTCGGCGTTCGATGTGTTTCAGGTTTTCATCGAACTGACCACAGAGGGTTGCCAGGCGGCGCTGGTCCACGGGGTGCAGGTCAAATTGTCTGGAATCGCTGGTGTTCAAAAATGCTCCGTTTTCGTTGGCTCCCCTGGCATTACCAGAATGGGAGTTTGGGTGCCGGTATGGCTTTGGGCTGTGGCCTCAATAAAGCTCGGAGTTCACGGGCTTGCCACGAAGCGAGTTCGCGTAGGCTTCCACGATTTCAACGTCGATGAAGTGGCCCACTACGTCCGGGTTCTCGTGCCGGAAATTTACAATGCGATTGTTCTCGGTACGGCCGGCATATTCTCCGGGGTCTTTCTTGGAGAGCCCGGTTACCAGAATGCGCTGAGTGGAGCCAACCATCTTGCGGCTGATATCCATGACATTCTGGTTGAGCCGGTCCTGGAGAATCGCCAGCCGCTGCTTCTTGACCTCGATCGGGGTGTCGTCAGGAAGATCTGATGCCGGCGTACCCGGGCGGGCGCTGTAAACAAAGCTGAAGGACATGTCGAAACCGATGTCGTTGATCAGCTTCATGGTGTCTTCAAAGTCTTTCTCCGTCTCGCCGGGGAAGCCAATGATGAAGTCCGACGAAAAACTGATGTCCGGACGGATCTTCCGCAAGCGGCGCAGTTTCGATTTGTACTCCAGCGCGGTGTGGCCACGCTTCATTGCTGCCAGGACACGGTCTGAACCGCTTTGCACGGGCAGGTGCAGGTGACTGACGAGCTCCGGAACCTGCTCGTAAACATCGATCATCGCATCGGTAAATTCCACCGGATGAGAGGTGGTGTACCGGATTCGGTCGATCCCGTCGATGGTCGCAATCAGGGAGATCAGCTCCGCGAGGTCCATAATGTCGCCATCATGGGTCTCGCCCCGGTAGGCATTTACGTTCTGCCCCAGCAGATTCACTTCACGCACACCCTGGCTGGCCAGATGCGCCACTTCGGCAATGACGTCATCGGCAGGCCGGCTCACTTCCTCGCCACGGGTGTAGGGCACCACGCAGAAAGTGCAGTACTTGCTGCAGCCTTCCATGATGGAAACAAAGGCTGAGGGGCCATCGGCCCCGGGCTCGGGCAGGTTGTCGAACTTCTCGATCTCCGGGAAGCTGACGTCGACCACACCGACGCCGTTACCTTTGGCGCGAACCTCGGTAATCATGTCGGGCAGGCGGTGCAGGGTTTGCGGACCAAACACCATGTCTACGTAGGGCGCGCGGTCAATGATGGCCTGACCTTCCTGGCTGGCGACGCAGCCGCCCACGCCGATGATCAGATCGGGTTTGCTGTTCTTCAGGGATTTCCAGCGGCCAAGCTGATGAAATACCTTCTCCTGGGCTTTTTCCCGGATGGAGCAGGTATTCAGCAGCAGGATGTCTGCGTCCTCTGGCGTGTCCGTCATCTCAACGGTTTCGCCGGTACGCAGGAGGTCCGCCATTCGGGATGAATCGTACTCATTCATCTGGCAGCCGTGGGTTTTGATAAACAGCTTCTTGGCCATGGGTCTCAACGTATTCTGGTGGATGGTGCGCCGGGATTTGCGATTCTGGATTGCTGGCGCGATCAAAAAGGAACTGCGTATTATAACGGGGTGCTCATTCTTCAACCACCATTGTCTCGGCTTGTAGCTAGTTCAATGTGGTATTATTGGCCGCTTTCGTACTTGCAGACCCTGAATTCAAATGACTCCCGAACGTCTTGCCCGCATCAAACAAACATTGGACACCCGCCAGCCGGACCTTCGGGTGCTGACCGATCAGGTCCACAAGCCCCGAAATCTGTCCGCCATTATCCGCTCCTGCGATGCTTTCGGTCTGGCCAACATGCACGTGGTCTGGCCCAGGGAAGGTTTTCGGGCGTTCCGGAAGACGGCGGGCGGTAGCTACAATTGGGTCACTACGCTTACGCACCGGACCATGGATGCGGCAATCGGCGAGTTGAAGGGGCAGGGCCACAAACTATATGCAGCCCAGCTGTCCGATCGCGCAGTGGATTATCGCGAGGTGGACTTTACCGTGCCCTGTACCGTCATCCTTGGCAATGAGGTGGACGGCGTGAGCGCGGATGCGGCGGAGCAAGCGGATGAGCATATTGTGATTCCGATGATGGGCATGGTGGAATCCCTCAACGTGTCGGCCGCCTGCGCGATTATTCTGGCGGAGGCCCAGCGCCAGCGTAAGTCAGCAGGTCTCTACGACTACCGCAGGCTGCCCGATGACGAATACCGGCGACTGCTCTTTTGCTGGTGCCAGCCAACGGTCAAACGCTATTGCGATGACCGCAAGCTGCCGTATCCGCCGATTGATCCGGACACGGGAGAGCTGGTCGACGGTGTCGGCTGGATGAAGGAGATTCGCAAGCTTCGGCATCCGCACCTGGAGCACGCCGAATAAAACGAGACCCAGTCGTCTTGCCGGCTTTGGAAGCCGGGCCGTTGCTGCTGTTTCTGTATTTCACTCTTTTTGTTGATTTGCGGTTGTGCGGGTAACTCTGCAAGACGGAAATTGACTGGTATTTTCAAGTTTCAGCGTCCGAACATTATGCCCTCTATACGACCGCTGGATGGTGCCTGAAAACTCACGGCATTCCCCCAAAGCAGTGGGAGTCTGGATTCGACCTGCCTAATCACTCCTCCCGAGCTTCCAAATACCGCTGCAACTGCTCCCTGAGAGCTTTTGGCAGACGGGTAATGGTGAGTGCATCCTTGTCCCGGTCGTAGTAAATCGCCTGGTTGACCAGGTCCGAGGAGAAGGAAACGCTCATGCCACCACCAGATCCGGCGATGCGGACGAGCTTTTTGACCTTGCGGTGGTCCGGGTGAAGTACGCCGCTTTCCGGTAGTTCGGTGGTCTTTGATGCGAACTCCTTGAAGCGTTGGGGTTCGCTCTCATCCAGGTATCCGGAGAGCGCTTCGATCTCGACCGGCTCCCCGAGGGCATGCTGTTCCTTGCAGAACTCGTAGGCCCGGCTCCGTACTTCGCCGGCTTTCTCCGGTTCGGAAGATTTGGCAAAGGCTTCGACCGCATCAAGGAAGGTGACGGTTTCTTTTTCCACGTCTACCTGGTTGGTAAACCCTGCCAGGCGGATGAACATCTCACCGGGTTCACCAGTTCCTCGACCGTGGACAAGGGTCAGGTAATTCTCTGCACCATTCTCACTGCGCCAATCATCCAGCTCAATGCGCACGGCCAGGTTCAGACGGGAAAGACTGAGCACGTCAGTGGCGTCCAGTGCCTGGTTACCGTCGAAACGCAGGGCGCTGTCGCTCTCCAGAATCAGCAGGTATACCACTTCGGTGTCCGCCAGGGTCTCGTGGACAATCATCAGGTGGCCCTGAAACTCTTCCTGGCTTCCTGTGAGGAGCTCCTGCCACTGACCGAACAGGCGGTCGGTCATCGAGCTGAAACTCTGCCTGTCATCAAGGTAGTCTTTGAGCCAGCTACTGAACGGACATTCGCCAATGTCTTCCGAGAAGCGGCCGTATTTCTTGCCCGGTTTACTGTTGAACAGGCGCTTCATTTGCTTGTGCAGTGATTCGTAGTCGCCTCCGGGTTCAGAAAGGACTTCCCCGGACTGAAGGCGGGCGGGCTGACCTGGTTGATATTGGCTGGCAAAGGCGGTGCGTAGGTGTTTGATGGCCATGCTCGGATTCTCTTGCGACGTGCAATAAAAAAGCCCCGGAGGCACTTCTGGCCTGCGGGGCTTGTGTGCAACCCAGAGGTCAGATGCGCTTGCTCCGGACCAACTGTTGAACCAGCTGACTGACAGCGGCAGGAATCTCCTGATCGCTATCAGCGGAAACGGAGGCAGAGGCTACATCGGAACCGAGGTTGACCGCAACGGCGATCAGGCCATGTGAAGACAGCAGCTGAGCTGTCCGGCGGCGGTCGTCAGCGTCGCCGGCATTGTCTTCGGTGACCACGACTGCGGTCTTGCCCTGATCGAAGAGCGCACGCTCGACGGCGAGCGCCAGCGCTGGCGCGTGCTTGCCGTTGCATCCAATGATGGCGGGCCTCTGAGCCAGTCTACGCTCGCGTTCGTCCGGGCTGACAGGGTCGAGAGATTCCAGGCCGTCTGCCAGGCCAGCGATCATGCCGGCGCCAACGGTGACGTTGGAAAGCCGGTCGATCACGATGAAGCTGCCCGTGGCATGATTGCGCTGGTAGGCGTCAAAGGCGATGGGCTGGTTCAGGGTGAGTTCGCACAGGCCGATTTCGTTCAGTTGCAGCTTGCTCGGGTTGGCATTCTGCTCGAGTGTGTTTACGTCGGTCTGGTGATGGATCTTCTTGACCGTACCGGAGGTAAAGGTTGGCCCGAGTTTGATGTCATAGAGTCGACCGGTTTCCAGCGGTGCGTCTGTCATCCAGACGATGTTGGCATTGAAGCGGTTGTCGACTTCCGGCTCGTCCTCCACCTTGACCAGCATGTCACCGCGGCTGATATCGATCTCGTCAGTCAGAGTAAGTGTCACGGCCTGGTCGATGTAGGCTTCGTCCAGGTTCCCGTCGAAGGTGACAATGTCCTTCACCGTGCTGGTGCGACGGGAGGGCAGCACCATGACCTGGTCGCCCGGACGCACCACGCCGGAGGCGATAGTGCCGCAAAAGCCGCGAAAGTTCAGGTTGGGGCGATTCACATACTGTACCGGGAACCGGAAGTGCTCCAGATTCTTGTCTCGGGAAATCTCGACGGTTTCCAGGATGTCCATCAGCGGCTGACCGGTGAACCAGGGGGTGTTTTCGCTCTTGTTGACGACGTTATCGCCTTCAAGGGCGGAAATCGGCACGAACCGAATATCTTTCAGGCCGAGCTTGGTAGCAAAGGCCAGATATTCATCCTTGATTTCGTTGAAGCGTTCTTCGCTGAAATCCACCAGATCCATTTTGTTCACGGCCACGACAATGTGGCGAATGCCCTGAAGCGAGGCAATGAACGAATGGCGTCGTGTCTGGGTCAACACGCCGTGGCGGGCATCGATCATCAGGATTGCCAGTTGGGCTGTCGATGCGCCAGTCGCCATGTTTCGGGTGTACTGTTCGTGCCCCGGGGTATCCGCAATGATGAACTTGCGTTTGTCGGTCGAGAAGAAGCGATAGGCAACGTCGATCGTAATACCTTGCTCACGCTCGGCCTGGAGGCCATCGACCAGCAGCGCCAAATCAAGCTTTTCGCCGGTGGTACCCATCTTGGCGCTGTCTGTTTTCAGGCTCGCCATGTGATCTTCGTAGATCATTTTGGTGTCGTGCAGCAGGCGGCCGATCAGGGTGCTTTTGCCGTCATCGACGCTGCCGCACGTCAGCAGGCGCAGCAGCTCTTTGTTCTCGTGTTGCTTCAGGTAGGCCTGAATATCTTCAGCAATCAGATCAGACTGGTGTGACATCTTAGAAATACCCTTCCCGCTTCTTCTGTTCCATGGACCCGGCTGAATCGTGGTCAATGACCCGCCCCTGACGTTCGGAGCTGGTTGCCAGCAGCATCTCCTGAATAATCTCAGGCAGGGTGTCTGCCTCGGATTCGATGGCGCCGGTCAGCGGGTAGCAGCCGAGGGTTCGGAAACGGACCGATTTCATCATCGGCGTTTCGCCTTCCTTCAGCGGCATGCGGTCGTCGTCCACCATGATCAATGTGCCGTCGCGTTCAACCACCGGTCGCTTGGCAGCATAGTAGAGGGGAACGATTTCGATGTTTTCGAGATAGATGTACTGCCAGATGTCCAGTTCTGTCCAGTTGGACAGCGGGAACACCCGAATACTCTCGCCCTTATTGATCTTGCCGTTGTAGATGTTCCACAGTTCGGGACGCTGGTTCTTCGGGTCCCAGCGATGATATTCATCGCGGAACGAATAGACCCGTTCCTTGGCCCGGGATTTCTCCTCGTCGCGACGGGCGCCCCCGAACGCTGCATCGAACTTGTACTTGTCCAGCGCCTGTTTCAGGGCCTGGGTTTTCATGATGTCGGTATGCTTGGCGCTGCCATGGGTGAACGGTCCAATGCCCTGCTTGATACCGTCCTCGTTCTTGTGGACGATCAGATCAAGACCGTACTCCTTCACCTTGCGATCCCGGAAATCGATCATGTCCTTGAACTTCCACGTGGTGTCCACGTGCATCAGCGGAAAAGGAGGCTTGCCAGGATAGAAGGCTTTACGTGCAAGGTGCAGCATGACAGCGGAATCCTTGCCGATAGAGTAGAGCATGACCGGGTTATCGAACTCGGCTGCCACTTCCCGGATGATGTGGATGCTTTCCGCTTCCAGCTGCTTCAGGTGCGTGAGGTTGTATGTGGTCATGGTGTTCCGTTGCCGCGGTGCGGGCCTTGATGGCTGTGCAAATTAGACCTGTAACTATACCAGAGCCGGCAAGGGTATAAGAAGCGCCGCAACTAGAGTTTGGCGTTATAATAATATAGCGGCAAAGCGGAAATTGCCGCGATGGGATAGAGGTAGTGGCGGTGAGAAATCAGGTCGGATCGTGGGAATCCGCGAGTAGCTTGGCCACGTAGCGATCCACGTAGTCAAATCCGTTGCCTTCGAATTCGGCAAACTGGATGCCGAGATGGAACTCGTCCCGCGCGACGCGGCGCATATGCACAATGTTCCCATCGGCAATAATGGATACCGGCTGGGTGGCAACGACAGGCACTGAAAAACGGGTTTTGACGGAAATCCAGTTGCCCGGAGCAGGACTTTGCTGGTTGGGTATGAGGGCTTTGACGGCTTCCCGGCTGCAGGAAATCATCACACCGGTTCGCGAGAGGTTGGCAACCGAGCAGGTCAGGCAGGAGCCATCCGGCTTTTCTACGGTAATTTCGGTTGAAACATCGACGCGCTGTTGGTTGCGAAGATTGGTTTTTATGGCGACTGGTTTCATGGCTACTCGTCTGGCGTGGCTGGTTTCGAATGCGGCTGCCTTTCCCATAAATCCCTTCCAGAAAAAATACTTAAGCCCGCTGAATCTTAATTGTTTACTTAATGATCGGCAAGAAGCCTGTAGTTCATTGTGGCAGATTTGTTACGTTATTCTGAACAAGACGTCACAAATTTTGACACAAGTCAGATCAGGCCATTGTGTTATTGGTCAGCTTATTCTGTGTGGTGGGGAGTGACCAGGGCGGCAGATTGATGCGCCCTGGTCTCGAGGCAGATTGTCAGTCAGAAAGCTTCCTGATCAGGATCTCGTTAAAGAGCTTGGGGTTGCCCTGTCCCTTGGAGGCTTTCATTAATGGCCCCATAAAGCCGCCCAGCATTTTCTTGCGCTTTTTGGGGTCTTCCTCGTTTTGGTATTGAGCCACCTGGTCCGGCATGCCCGCCAGAACCTCATCGACCATTCTCTCGAGTTCGCCGGTATCGGATACCTGCTTGAGCCCCTTGGCATCAATAATGGCATCAACGTTGTCGTTTTCACCGGACCAGAGTGCGTCGAAGACTTTCTTGGCGCCGGCTGAGGAAATGGTGTTGTCGGCAATGCGCACCACCAGATCGCCGAGCTGTGTGCCGGAAATCGGAGACTCTGAAACGGACTTCTCTTCCGCGTTCAGGCGGGCGGAAAACTCGCCCTGAATCCAGTTGGCGGTCAGCTTGGCGTCTTTGCCATGGCTGACGGCGTCCTCGAAGAAGGTCGCCAGTCGGGCGTCGCCGCTGAGCAGTCCGGCGTCGTAGTCGTTCAGGCCGTACTGCTCCCTGAATCGCGCCTTGCGGGCATCCGGCAGTTCCGGAAGACATTTGCGTGCATCCTCGATGAAGGCATCATCAATTTCCACCGGCAGCAGGTCGGGGCAGGGGAAGTAGCGATAGTCGTTGGCCTCTTCCTTCGTGCGCATGGAGCGGGATTCGTCCCGGTCACCATTGTACAGCCGGGTTTCCTGTTCAATGACGCCACCGTCTTCGAGGATGTCCATCTGCCGCTCAACTTCGTGAGCAATGGCCTGTTCCATGAATCGGAACGAGTTGAGGTTCTTGGTCTCGGTACGGGTGCCAAGTGTGCCGGAGCCTTTTGGCTTCAGTGAAATGTTAACGTCGAACCGCATGGAGCCCTGGGACATGTCACCGTCACAGATGCCCAGCGACGTCACCAGGCTGTGCAGTTTTTTGGCGAAGGCAACCGCTTCTTCGGCGCTGGTCATGTCCGGTTCGGTGACGACTTCAATCAGAGGGGTGCCGGCCCGGTTCAAGTCAACCCCGGTCATGCCGTGGAAGTCCTCGTGCAGTGACTTCCCGGCGTCTTCTTCCAGGTGGGCGTGGTGAATGCGTACACGCTTGGTCTCGCCGTTGGCCAGATCCAGATCGACATAACCGGGTCCTACGATCGGGCGTTCAAGCTGGGTGGTCTGGTAGCCCTTGGGCAGGTCCGGATAGAAATAATTCTTGCGCTCGAAAACCGAGCGACGCTCGATTTCGGCGTTCACCGCCAGGCCAAACATGACCGCATAGCGGAAGGCCTGCTCGTTTGGAACCGGCAGGGTGCCCGGCATGGCCAAGTCAACGGCATTGGCCTGGGTGTTGGGTTCAGCGCCATAGGCGGTGCTGGAACCGGAAAAGATCTTCGTTTTGGTGGCGAGCTGAACGTGAATTTCCAGCCCGATCACAATATCCCATTGCATGGTGTCATTCTCCTTTTCGGGCTTACTGCGGTTCACGCTGGTGCCAGTCGGTCACCTGCTGGAATTGATGGGCGGCGTTCAGCAACCGGGCCTCGGAGAAATAATCTCCGATGATCTGCAGGCCAACGGGCAGTCCATCCACGAATCCGGCCGGCACCGACATGGCCGGGACGCCTGCCAGGTTGATGGCAATGGTGAAGATGTCCTCCAGGTACATGGTAACCGGATCGTTGGTCTTCTCGCCCAACGCAAATGCGGGAGAGGGGGTGGTCGGACTCATCAGGACGTCTACCTCCTTGAAGGTATTGATGAAGTCCTGCTGGATCAGGCGGCGAACCTTCTGGGCCTTGAGGTAGTAGGCGTCAAAATAACCGGCGGACAGGGCGTAGGTGCCCACCAGGATTCGACGTTTCACCTCGGTGCCAAATCCTTCCGCCCGGGTCCGGGTGTAGAGGTCCATCAGGTCTTTCGGGTCTTCGCAGCGATAGCCGTAGCGGACGCCGTCAAAGCGGGACAGGTTGGCCGATGCCTCTGCGGGCGCGATCACGTAGTAGGCCGCAATGGCGAGCTTGGCGTTGGGCAGGGACACTTCCTTGACCGTCGCGCCCAGCTTTTCGTACTCCCGGACGGCAGCCCGGATCTGCTCCTCCATGGCAGGGCTGAGCTGATCTGAGAAGTATTCCTTCGGCAGGCCGATCCGGAGGCCTTTCAATGGCTCGTTCAGGGTGGCGGTGTAGTCCGGAACTGCCCGGTCCAGTGAGGTCGAATCCTTTGGGTCGAACCCGGCCATCACGTTCAGCATGAGCGCGTTGTCTTCGGCTGTGCGGGCGATGGCGCCGCCTTGGTCAAGGCTGGAGGCGAAAGCGATCATGCCGTAGCGGGAGACTCGACCATAGGTCGGTTTGAGGCCCGTCACACCGCACAAGGCGGCCGGCTGGCGAATCGAGCCGCCGGTGTCGGTGGCGGTCGCTGCCGGCACCAGTCGTGCCGCGACCGCTGCTGCGGAGCCGCCGGAAGAACCGCCGGGTACCCGCTTCTCGCCTTTGCTCAGGCCCCAGGGATTGGTTACTGCGCCAAAATGGCTGGACTCGTTGGAGGAACCCATGGCGAATTCGTCCATATTGGTCTTGCCCAAACACACCGCCCCGGCCTTGCGGAAGTTGTCAGTCACGGTGGCATCATAGGGCGGGACGAAGTTCTCCAGCATTTTCGAGCCACAGGTGGTGCGCACGCCGTTGGTGCAGAAAATGTCCTTGTGGGCGAAGGGAATGCCGGTCCAGGGCGTGGCGTTGCCAGCGGCGCGCTGGGCGTCAGCGGCTTGGGCATCGGCCAGGGCCTGCTCCTCGGTCACGGTAATAAAGCTGTTGTACTTGCTGTCTTCCTGCTTGAGGCGATCGAGGAACTGTTGCGTCAGCTCCACGCTTGAAATCTTGCCGCTCTCCAGTTCCCGGGAAAGCTCTGCTACGGATTTGTTGTGCATGATGATTCCTGAAATCGCTGGTCGTCAGATCACTCAATAACGCGGGGTACGAGATAAAGACCGTTCTCGGTGGCCGGGGCAATGGCCTGGAAGGCTTCCCTCTGATTGGTCTCGGTTACCTCGTCCGGACGCAGGCGCTGAACAGCATCAAGGGGGTGGGCCATAGGCTCGACGCTCTCTGTATCGGCGGCGCTGAGCTGGTCAACCAGATCAAGGATGTTTCCGAGATCGTTCTCCAGGGCCGAAACTTGCTCGTCGTCTACACGAATGCGAGCGAGCACAGCGACTTTTTCAATGTCCTCACGGGAAATGGTCACGCATTGCCTCCCAGATAAATGAAATGTCTTTAATGAAAGTCCTCTGACCACACAAGGATTACCTGCGATGTGTGTCGTTGGGAGAATGCTTTCCAGGATCCTGTGGTGCCAAACATGGCGGAGCGCAAGCGCCATGGCGAGGTGCCTGCGGGGGCTCTGGAACACATTCTTCGGACGGCCTTTCACCTTAGCCAAAAAAGAAAGAGCGTATGGTAACAGATTCGAACAAAGGCGGGAGGGCCGAAGGTATGGGGGGGATGTGTGAACCGTAAGGCGCACGGCCTTTTCGCGCCTTGCCTGCAGGGGTGCTCACTGCTAAAGTTGCCGCATCTTTTCTATGCGACTGCAACTCTCAGGTTGAAACTACACGAATGTTGATCAAAAGACTCCGAGGCTTATTCTCCAGCGACCTGTCCATCGACCTGGGCACCGCGAACACCCTTATCTATGTGCGTGAGCGCGGCATCGTGCTGAACGAGCCGTCGGTGGTGGCCATTCGCACCAACAACTCCCAGAAAATGGTGGCCGCCGTCGGTGCGGAAGCCAAGCGTATGCTGGGACGTACACCGGGCAACATTACTGCCATTCGCCCGATGAAGGATGGCGTGATCGCAGACTTCGTGGTGACCGAGAAAATGCTGCAGCACTTTATTCACAAGGTGCACGAAAACAGCTTTATCACTCCGAGCCCACGCGTTCTGGTATGTGTGCCCAGCAAGTCTACGCAAGTTGAGCGCAAGGCCATTCGTGAGTCCGCCCTGGGTGCCGGTGCCCGGGAAGTGTTCCTGATTGAAGAGCCGATGGCCGCTGCCATTGGTGCCGGCCTGCCGGTAGAAGAGGCCAGCGGTTCGATGATCGTCGACATCGGCGGTGGTACGACCGAAATCGCTATCATCTCCCTGAACGGCATTGTTTACGCCGAATCCGTACGAGTTGGTGGCGACAAGTTTGACGAGGCCATCGTGACCTATGTTCGGCGCAACTACGGCAGCCTGATCGGTGACTCCACTGCCGAGCGCATCAAGCACGAGATTGGTTGTGCCTACGAAGGTCTCGAGATTCGCGAGATCGACGTTCGGGGCCGCAACCTGGCAGAAGGCGTTCCCAGGGCCTTTACCCTGAACAGCGAGGAGATCCTTGATGCGCTGCAGGAGTCCCTTGCACAGATTGTTCAAACCGTAAAAAGTGCTCTCGAGCAGTCGCCGCCCGAGCTGGCCTCCGATATCGCCGAGCGTGGTATCGTGCTGACCGGCGGTGGAGCCCTGCTGAGAGGTCTGGACAAGCTCCTCAGTGAGGAAACAGGCTTGCCGGTTATTATTGCGGAAGACCCACTGACCTGTGTTGCCCGTGGTGGCGGCAAGGCGCTGGAAGTGATTGATCGGGGTGGCATTGGAATGTTCTCCCAGGAGGGATAATCCTGTAGGGAGGGTTCGCCATTAAGACCATCTTTGTCCAGGGCCCGGTACCGGGTTTCCGACTCTTTCTCATAGTCATTGTATCGGCAACCCTGGTGGTTGCCGATGCGCGTTTCGACAAGCTCTCTTTCGTCCGCAGCACAATTGCGACTGGCCTGGCGCCCGTCTATTGGCTCGGCAACGCCCCCTACGAGTTCAGTGACTGGGTTGCCGGTCTGTTCGTAAACAAGGAAGATCTCCAGCAGGAAAACGAGGATCTCAAGGCTCGCCTGATGATTCTGGAGCGCCGTGCGCTCAAGTACGCCGCGCTTGCTTCCGAAAATAATGAACTGCGACGTCTGATGAATTCCTCCGAAGTACTCGATGACCGCGTCATCGTAGGTGAGGTTGTCGGCGTATCGCCAGATCCCTTCTCCCACGAAGTCATTATCAACAAAGGCGAGAGTGACGGCCTGAAACCCGGACAGGCCGTTCTGGACGCCCATGGACTGATGGGGCAGGTTGTTCAGACCAGTCAGATCACTTCCCGTGTGCTGCTGGTGTCAGACAGCAGTCACGCCGTACCGGTCGAGGTGGTGCGGAACGGGCTCAGAGCAATTTTGCTGGGCACCGGCGACGCGAACACGCTGGATCTCGTTCACGTTCCGGACACCGCCGACATCCGCGAGGGCGACTTGCTCGTCAGTTCCGGCCTGGGGGGGCGGTTCCCGCGTGGCTATCCGGTCGCCGAGGTAGGGCTGATCAATAAAGAGCCGGGGGAGCCTTTTGTGTCCATCGAGGCGACACCCAGGGCCGAGCTGAATCAGAGCCGATTGGTGCTCGTGGTATTCCCGCCCACTGTCGACCGTGAGGCGCCTCTGGAAGAGGGTGGAGAAACCGCAGACGAAGCCGATCAAGGTTCCGGACAGGAGGGAGCAGGCTGATGTTGTCCGTTATCAGTTATCCGGTGTTTGCCCTGTCCGTCGTGGTTGCTCTGGTACTGAGCATTTCTCTGTTTCCGGTTGGCTGGTTCGAGTTCCGTCCGGAGTGGGTCGGGCTTGTCGTATTTTACTGGACCTTTCGGGCGCCTGCCCAGTTCGGTATCTTGCTGGCCTGGTTTCTCGGGCTCTTGCTGGATGTGCTTGAGGCCACGCCCCTCGGCCTCAATGCCCTGGCCATGGGCTTGATCGCATTCCTCGTATTGACGGTGCATCAGCGTCTGCGTATGTATCCACTGCCGCAACAGTGCCTGATGGTCTTTCTGCTGTTGGGGATTAACCAGATGCTCGTTCATTTCATCAAGCAGATGCTCGGTGGCGACGATGCCGGCTTCAGCTATCTGTGGCCGGCCCTGACCAGCGCCCTGGCCTGGCCGGTATTCTGTGTCCTGCTGGACAATATCAATCGTAAGTTGGGATAAGCATGGCCACGATCATTCTCGCATCGGCCTCTCCCCGACGCTCCGAACTCCTGCAACAGATTGGCGTGACGTTTTCGGTACAACCGGCGCACGTGGATGAAACGCCCCGTCCGGGCGAGCTGCCGGAACACTATGTGGAGCGTCTGGCGCGGGACAAGGCGCTGGCCGTCGCGGCGACCTCGCCGGGGGCACTCGTGCTGGGATCCGATACTTCGGTTGTTCTGGACGGGGTAATCCTCGGGAAGCCTGGCAGCCCGGGCGATGCCGTTGAGACCCTGCTCAGACTCTCGGGTGCCACGCATCAGGTAATGACCGCCGTGGCTCTGGCCGAGGACAACCGATGCGCGTCGCGCGTCGTAATCACTGAAGTCACTTTCCGCCCCCTCTCGAAGGCGGAAATTGAGGCGTACGCCGCCAGTGGCGAACCGATGGACAAGGCAGGAAGCTATGGAATTCAGGGTCTTGGTGGTATTTTTGTCAGTAAACTACAGGGCAGTTACAGTGCTGTGGTGGGTTTGCCGCTGCTGGAAACTGCGGCCCTGCTGGCAGATGCCGGTCATCCGGTCTGGGAAAACTGGCCAAACAGTCTGGAGAGCCGAACATGAGTGAAGAGATCCTGATCAACGTGACACCAGTGGAAACCCGCGTGGCACTGGTTGAAAACGGGATGTTGCAGGAAGCCTACATTGAGCGCACCAGCCGCAAAGGCATCGTTGGCAACATCTACAAGGGCAAGGTGGTCAGGGTGCTTCCCGGCATGGAGGCGGCATTTGTCGACATAGGCCTGGAGCGCGCTGCGTTTATCCATGCGTCGGACGTGGTGTCCCAGTCTGGTGGGGACGAGCCCAGTGAAGGGCCGAAAACCGTGCCGGATATCCGGACCCTGCTTCGGGAAGGTCAATCCCTGGTAGTGCAGGTGACCAAGGATCCGATCGGCACCAAAGGGGCCCGGCTGACTACCCAACTCTCCATTCCCTCCCGTTATCTGGTGTTCATGCCAGGCGTAAACCACGTTGGTATTTCCCAGCGAATTGAGGATGAAACCGAACGGGCCCGGCTTAAGGGCCTGGTGGAAGAGGCGGCGGCCGAGGAGACTGAAGCGCAGGGCGGTTATATTATCCGCACGGCCGCGGAAGCGGCATCGCCGGAAGAACTGATCGGTGACATGACCTACCTGCACCGTCTCAGTCAGTCCATCCACGAACGGATTGCGCGGGTGCAGGCGCCGGCAGTGATTTATCAGGATCTGCCACTTTTTATCCGGACCATCCGGGATCTTATCCGCCCGCAGACTGAAAAGGTGCGGATCGATAGCCGCGAGAGCCACCAGCGGGTGATGGAGTTTGTCGAGGAGTTTGTAACCGAATTCTCCGACAAGGTGGAATATTATCCGGGTGAACGACCGATTTTTGATCTCTATTCAGTCGAGGATGAAATCCAGAAGGCGCTCAGCCGCAAGGTTCAGCTGAAGTCCGGTGGCTACGTCATTATTGACCAGACCGAAGCAATGACGACCATCGACATCAACACCGGTGGCTTTGTCGGACATCGGAACCTGGAAGAAACCATTTTCAAGACCAATCTGGAAGCGGCCCGTTCCATCAGCCGGCAACTGCGACTGCGCAACCTGGGCGGCATTATCATTATTGATTTCATCGACATGGAGGATCCTGAGCACCAGCGCCAGGTCCACCGCATGCTTGAAAAGATGCTCGAGCGGGATCATGCCAAGACCAAGATCACCGGTGTCTCGGAACTGGGCCTGGTAGAGATGACCCGGAAACGGACCACGGAGAGTCTGGGGCAGGTGCTCTGCGAGCCCTGTCCGATTTGTGATGGCCGAGGTTTCCTGAAGACCAGCGAGACCGTGTGCTACGAGATCTTCCGGGAAATCCTTCGGGTGAACCGGGCCTACGATGCTGAAAACTATCTGGTAATGGCATCGCAGAGCGTGGTCGATCGCCTGCTGGATGAAGAGTCAGACAATGTCGCAGATCTCGAAACGTTTATCAGCAAGACCATTCGCTTTCAGGTGGAACCGTTCTACAGTCAGGAGCAGTATGATGTTGTCTTGCTCTAATCCGAGGGCTGTCTGTCGGCGCGGGGAGTAAGCCCAATTGATGTCGCCCCCTGACCGCGAGTCCCCAGTATCGGATCATCAGTCTGAGAGTCCGCCGGTCAGGTTTGCCGCGCGGGTTTCCAGCCTCGTCTGGTGGTTTCTTCTGCTGGTGCTGGTGGTGTTCGCGTTGTACGCAGGGGTAGGGCGCCAGCTCACGCGCAATGTCGATGCCTTCGCGGATGACCTGGCCAGTGAACTGTCGGCCCGTCTCGGTCAGGATGTTGTCATTGGCGGCCTGTCCTCGCGCTGGTACTGGCTGGATCCCTCCTTTACGGCAGAGCAGATATCCATAACCAATCCAGATTCCGGGGTGACCGTCGCCCGGGTCGATCATCTTCGTATCCGGTTCGATTTCCTGTCCTCACTGCGCCGGTTGCGGGTTGTTTTTGAAGATTTCGAACTCGATGGCGTCGAGCTGACCCTCAATCAGTCCGAGGCGGGAGAAGTGGGCGTGAAGGGGGCCGACCTCCCCGAGCCAGTTAACAACCGGCTCAAGCATTGGCTCGAACTGGCAGGAGACTGGCTGTCCGAACCGTATGTCAAAATCACCCGATTCAGCCTGGGTGTCCAGGACAATGAGGGGCACCAGCGCCATGTCTATATCCCCCAACTGGACATGGTTTACCGGCAGGGACTTTTTCGGGCCTCGGGTCGTGCCATCAAGTCCGGAACCACAGAGCAGCTGGCAAGTTTCAGTCTGGTTGGGCAACATTTTTTTCGCGGCGACTTCACCGGGCAACTCTACCTGGACGTGAACTCCGGTCGGCTTTTCGATGGCCTGATAGATGAATACCATTGGCGGGACATCCGCGTTGAGGGCTTTGACCTCGGCGGCGAAGCCTGGCTCACGTTCCGTGACGGCCAGATTGTGCAGGTAAATGGAATGCTGGAAACGCCCTATATGCAATTGGGCGTAGGCATGGAGTCCCTGGCCCCGATTGAAAATATACGGGCACGGTTTGGGTGGCGACGATCCCAGGATGCTCTGTCCGAAGTGTCTGCTTCTGCCCAGGCGGATAGCCCGGGAGAGTGGCACCTCCAAAAGCTGGAGTGGACCTGGAATGGTGACGACGTGTCTCCTTTCAGCTTCCGCCTGGCGCCCGAGAATGGCGGTCTCAGGGTTATCGCCGATGCCTTGCCTCTCGGACCTACCCGCAGGCTCCTGTCGCTGTTACCCATGCTCCCGGCGAAAGGGGCGGATGCGTTGAAGAACTACCGTCCCGATGGTTATCTGGACCGGCTGTCTTTATGGCTTCCGAGTACAACCGACGACAGTTTCGAACTTTCCGGTAACCTCCGCGACATCAGCGTGCAGGCCTTTGGTGGCGCCCCCGGCATAACGGGATTATCTGGTTCCCTGTATCTGAAGCCGGGCGCCGGTTATGTTGACATCGAGGATGGCGAGGCGCCGGCCACCCTGGCATTCCCCAAGCTGTATGACGGGGGTTGGGCATTTTCCGACGTCGAAGGGCTGGTTGCCTGGCAGTTCGATGGCACGGTAACCCGCATCTTTTCCGACAACATGCGCATTGCCTATGACGACACCACCAGCTTCTCCGGCGCGTTTGATCTGAAGCTGGACCGGGAAGGTGAGAATAATCTGGGGCTTCGGGTCGGGATTGAGAATGCAACCGAGTCCATGCTGGCGGAATTCGTGCCGTCCAAGGTGGTTAATCCTGAGCTTTATCAATGGCTGACAACGTCGGTACGGACTGCGGATATCACGTCAGGTGTCTATTACGGCCACGGGCAGATTGGTTCAGATGCGCCACGAGGCGCTTTCGCCTCCTCCATGCGATTCGATTTCGAGAACGCCTCCGTCGTTTACGACGAGCGCTGGCCAGAGGTCTGGGGCGCAAGTGGCCAGGTGGTGGTCAACAATCTGGAAACCAGGGTCACCCTGGAGCAGGGGAATACCGGTGGCCTGAGTCTTTCGTCGAGCACCGTAACGGTTAGTCCAGATTCCGATAATACCCTCGTTCGGGTTGATGCCTCTGCTGAGGTTCCCGGAGACGCTGTGGGTTTCTGGCTGAGCAACAGTCCGCTTGGGGAGATCGCGGGGTCTGAGGCGTCAGCGCTTGAATTCGACGGTTCCTACCAGTTACAGCTTGGTCTGGACGTCCCCCTTGCAGGTAACCGGGATATCCTGGTTGAGGCCCGCGTCCGGGCCAGCGATGCGTCAATAGCATACCCGCCTGCCGGTCTTTCCTGGCAGAGCCTCAGCGGGGAGCTGACCTACCACTCCGTTGATGGTTTTTCAGGGGGGCCTCTGACGGCGAGCTTCTTCGGTAATCCCGTCAGTATCGGCTTGTCCCGGAGTGAATCCGGCGAGGCCTTGTCGGTCCGTCAGTCCGGGCAGCTTTCCATGTCCGATGCCCTTGCGACGACGGGCCTTGCGCCGGATACGACCCTCGGGCTCTCCGGAGTCCTCGGTTATTCCGCGGAACTTGATCTCGGTGCCGGCTCTACCTCCGTGATCAATGTCCGTTCGGACCTGGAAGGTGTCGCCGTCGACTGGCCTGAGCCGCTTGCCAAGAGTGCTGGTGAAGCCGCGCCGTTGCTGGCAACCATTGACCCAGCAGCGCCAGAGGGGATTGCCATAACCGGCGACTGGGAGAATCGAGCATCGTTTGAGGTGTTTTGGAAAGACACCGGGCTGGAGATGAACATTGCCCACCTTTATCTGGGCGCCCACACCCTGAGGGACATTCATGTCGAGACTCTTGACCTCGGTGATCGCTGGGTCGTGAATACGCGTTCCGAACGAGCCGTGGGACGTGTGGTTGTTCCTGATGATGGCACGGCGGTCACCGCGGATTTTGAGGTCATGAGGTTGGTTCGGGACGACGAAGCACGGGAAGAGGCGCCAGAACTGCTTTCGATTGAAGAGCAGATCGAAGCCTTCCGGTCATTGGATATGGGCGACTGGCCCGATGTGAACGTCACCATAGCCGACCTTCAGTTGAATCAGGAGTCCCTGGGGCGCTGGGCATTCCAGCTTCGCCCGGAACCCTACCGATTGAACGTCGAGGGAATCGAAGGGCGACTCAACTCGCTCACTTTGTTGGGGGATATGACCTGGAGCATCATTGATGACCGTGAGGTGAGTCGATTTGCCGGTACGGTAATGGGCGGCGCCCTGGCAGATCTGAACGAGCTGTTCGGTGCGGACATTCCCCTGACCAACAAGGCCACCAACATTGAGCTGGATCTGGACTGGCCGGGCCGGCCGGACGAAATCTCGCTTGCGGACATGAGCGGATCGGTCAGCCTCAGGCTGGACGAAGGTATCATCCTGGAGCAGAACAATACCGCCCAGCTGTTCCGGGTGTTTAACCTGCTTAACGCCGATACCCTGTGGCGCCGCCTGAAGTTGGATTTCTCCGATCTCTATGAGCGGGGAGTTGCGTTCGATGCGATTTCCGGTAAAGCACAGCTCATTGACGGCTTGATCACCATGGATCCGGAAGTTCAGGTGGTTGGCCCCTCGGGCGCGTTCAAACTGAGCGGCTCTACTGATATTGCTGATGAGACATTGGACATGCGTCTGGTGGTGGTGCTGCCTCTGACCCAGAATCTGCCGCTGGCGGCATTGTTGATGGGGGCCGGGGCACCGATTGGCGGGGCATTGTTTGTGCTCGACAAGATTCTGGGCGATCCTTTGAGCAAGCTGACCAGCGCGTCCTACGGTGTCACCGGCACCTGGGACGACCCACAGGTAGATCTCCAGCGGGTATTCGATACCGGCGAATAGCAGGAGCCTTTTATGACCCAGACTGTCTCTGCCCGGGTTGCCGCCATCCAGATGGTGAGTACCCACGACATCGACGCCAACCTTGAGGAAGCGCGCCGACTGCTTGCCGAAGCTGCCAGGCAGGGAGCTTCGGTGGCGGTCCTGCCGGAAAACTTTGCGGTCCTGGCAACCCATCAGATGGTGGATCGTGGTCAAGGCGAAGCCGGCGACCATCCACTCATCCGATCTTTTCTGGCGGAGCAGGCGAAAACGCTGGGAATGTGGATTGTGGGTGGTTCCCTTCCAATCGCCGCGCGACCGGATGGCTCGGGTATCGATCACCGAGTCAGGGCCAGTTGCCTGGTTTTTGATGCCCAGGGCCGGGAAGTGGCCCGGTACGACAAAATCCACCTGTTCGATGCCATGGTGGATGACGCTCACGGGCAATATCGGGAATCCGACACCTTTGAGCCCGGCGAGGGGGTGGTGACTGTTGACACCCCTGCCGGCAAGCTCGGCCTGGCCATCTGCTATGATCTTCGGTTTCCGGAGCTATTTCGTGCTCTGAGGGAGCAGGGAGCTGAATGGGTATGTCTGCCCAGTGCATTCACCTGGCAAACCGGGGATGCCCACTGGCATGCCCTTATCCGTGCCAGGGCCATAGAGAACCAGGTGTGGGTGGTTGCACCGGGACAGGGTGGCCAGAACAGCGAGCGGCGGCGCACCTATGGCCATTCCTTGATCTGCGATCCATGGGGGAAGGTGGTGACCGAGCTGGCCGAAGGGCCGGGGGTGGTTGCCGCTGAACTGGATTTGGAGCAGCTCAAACAGTTGCGCAAGCGCATGCCAGTCTGGGAACACCGCCGGCTATAGGGCCGGCGGCAGCTGAGGATCAGTGGGTCGCTTCGGCGTCGTCAATGCATTCGCGCAGGTAGCGGAAGAGCTTGCGGGACTGGCCCGTGTTTTTCTGCTTCTCGACATCTTTCCGCGCGTTTCGTGCCAGATTGCGCAGGTGTTGCATATCGGCGGTCGGGCAATAGCTGAAGAATTCACCCACCACTGAATCTCCCTCGGCGATCATGCGGTCGCGCCAACGTTCGGCAAGGTGATGGCGCCGGGTGTGTTCCTCGCTGCCCGCATCGAAGGCATCAATAGCCCGTTTCAGGGCGTCCGGATCGTCTTCCTGACGAATGATCTTGCCAACATATTGCAGGTGCCGGCGCTTTGCCTCGTTCTGTCGAATGCGGCGAGATTCCTCGATAGCGGCGCGCAGGGTATCGCTGATCGGCAAGGTGTCGAGCTGGTCGTTGCTCAGGTCGAGCATCCGTTTGCCCAGATCCTGTAACGCATGCATCTCCC
The DNA here is from genome assembly GCF_030238305.1 of Marinobacter albus. Lineage (NCBI taxonomy): Bacteria > Pseudomonadati > Pseudomonadota > Gammaproteobacteria > Pseudomonadales > Marinobacteraceae > Marinobacter > Marinobacter albus. The sequence continues at coordinate 1,293,224 of NZ_JASSQD010000001.1, forward strand.
GTTTGAGCTGGGATTTGCTCTTGCCGAACTCGTCCTCGTCGTCGTACTGATCATGCTGACTCATGGTAGATCCGTTGTTATTCGGTCGTTGTTCATCAATTACGCGTAAAATATGGTGGCGAGGCCCAGAAAGGACATGAAGCCGACCACATCGGTAACCGTCGTGAGGATCACGCTCCCTGCCAGCGCGGGATCAATATTTCTGGATTTCAGGAACAGGGGCAGGACTGTCCCCACAAGGGCCGCGGCCACCAGGTTTATGACCAGGGCCGCGGCAATCACCGCTCCGATGAGCGGATCCTGGAACCAGGCCGCAGCGGCGGTGGCAACAACCAGGGCCCAGAACAGCCCGTTCAGGGCTCCCGACAGGAACTCCCGGTTCAGCAGCCAGCCGACGTTGGCGCCGCTGATCTGGCCTACCGCCATACCCCGGATAACGAGCGTGAGGGTCTGGCTGCCCGCTATACCACCCATGCTGGCGACAATGGGCATGAGCACGGCCAGCGCCACCACCTTGGTGATGGTTTCTTCAAACAGGCCGATGACAGCCGAGGCGATGAACGCAGTGATAAGGTTAATGCCAAGCCATACCGCGCGTCGCCGGGTCGTTTTCCAGACCGGGGCAAAGGTATCCTCGTCCTCATCAAGACCGGCCATGCTCATCAGTGAGTGATCGGCATCCTCGCGGATAACGTCGACCACGTCATCAATGGTGATCCGCCCCAGCAGCCTGCCATCCTCGTTCACCACCGGGGCCGAGATCAGGTCGTAACGTTCGAACAGCGTCGCGACCTTGGTATCCGAAAGGGAGACCGGAATGGGGTCGATGTCGGTGTCCATCACTTCCCGCACCGTGGCTGCGGGATTGGATACCAGCATTTTCGTGATTGGCAGCATGCCGATGAACTCGTCGCGGCGGCTTACCACAATCAGGCTGTCGGTCATCGGGGGCAGGTTGCGGTGTCGGCGCAGGTAACGTAATACCACGTCGATACTGATGTCAGGGCGCACCGTGATGGTGTCCGTGTTCATCAGGCCGCCGGCCGTGTCCTCGGGGTAGGAGAGTACCTCTTCGACCCGCTGGCGGTCCTGCTCGTCCATGGTGTCCAGAACTTCCTGGATCACCGTGTCCGGTAATTGCTGAAGCAGGTCGGCGAGATCGTCTGACTCGAAATCTTCAATGATATCGGCCAGTTCCTGGGCGTTCAGCTGGCTCAGGAAGTAACCGCGGATATCGTCGCTCAGGTACTGGAGGACTTCCCCTTCCAGTTGCTTGTCCACCAGGTTCCAGAGCAGCGCGCGCTGGCGAGGTGGGGACGATTCCAGGAGGTGGGCAATATCACTGGGGCTCAGGCCGCCATTCAGGATGCGGGCAACCTGTTTCAGGGCGCCGCTATCCAGAGCCTCGCTCAGGGAGCGGAGACGCTGGCGGGCCTGGCTTTTCTCCAGAATATCGGTCATGGATCACCCACAGTCAGAAAACCCTCGTATTATAACGGAGTTAGGAGGCAGAGGTGAGAGAGAGTTGTAGGTGAATTCCACAGAAACCGACGGTGCACGGGTTTTACGTCGGGTAATTACTCGCCTTCGCCGAAATAGTCGTTGATTAATTCCGTCAGGGCTTCAATGGCCGCTTCCTCGTCAGGGCCATCGGCGATGAGCTCCACATCGGTGCCCTGGCTGGCCGCAAGCATCATCACCTGCATGATATTTTTTGCGTCCACATCCCGGCCTTTTCCGCTGATCCGCACGCTACTGTCAAATTCGGACGCCGTTGCGACCAGTTTTGCAGTCGCCCGGGCGTGCAGTCCCAGTTTGTTGATGATGGTTATGGGGCGACGAATCATGGTGCGCTCAGATTTCTCCCCGGGCCTGCAGGTGCGGTAATTCCGTGTGACGAACCTGAACGTTGCTGTAGGTTTTCCGGAAATGTCTGCACAGTTGCTCGCTCACGTACACCGAACGATGCTGGCCACCGGTGCAGCCAATCGAAATGGTCATGTAACTGCGGTTGCTGTCGGCAAAAGAAGGTAGCCAGGTTTCCAGGAAGCTGGTCAGGTCGCCGATCATTTGGCCCGTGGCCGGTTCCTTTTCCAGAAAATCGATAACAGGTTGATCGGTTCCAACAAACTTGCGCAGGCTGTTATCCCAGTAGGGATTCGGCAGGCAGCGAACATCGAATACGTAATCCGAGTCAAGGGGGACGCCGTGCTTGAATCCGAACGACTGGAAGAGCAGGGCCAGCTCCTGATCCTTGCGGCCGACAACGCGCTGTTTGATCATGTCACGGAGTTCGTACATCGACATGCCGGTCGTGTTCACGTAAAGGTCACAGAGCTTGGACAGTGGCTCGAGGAGTTTTTTCTCGTTACTGATCGCCTCGCGCAATGAGGTCCGGTCGTCGCTCAGCGGGTGCTTTCTCCGGGTGGCGTGAAAGCGCTGGAGCAGGGACTGCTCGTCCGCATCCAGAAAAATGATCTCGACGGTGACCCCGGTTTCCTGCAGCTGACGGTAAATGACCTCGAAGTTGGCCAGCTCCCCGGACAGGTTGCGTGCATCGATACTGACAGCCATTTTGTGGAGTCGCCCCGGCGATTCCTGCGCGGCCGCTTCGCGGGTCAGGGGAAACAGCAGCCCGATGGGCAGATTATCGATGCAGTAGTAGCCGAGATCCTCGAGCACATGGAGCGCCGTACTCTTGCCGGAACCGGATCTGCCGCTCACGATGATCAGTTTCATGGGCACTCTGTCTCCACTCTCTGGGGTGTTACTCGGTCGCAGTGGTCATGCGCTTGTATAGTGTGGTGGCGTCATCACACTGCCGAAGCCCATCGCAGAACGCCCGCTCGTTGAACTTCTCCGCCAGCTGGCTGAGCAGTTCCAGGTGTTCGCTGGTGGCCTCCTTGGGGACGACGAGGGCAAACACCAGATCCACGGGCTGGTTATCGATGGCGTCGAACTCGATGCTTTCCTCGAGCGTCAGCAGAACGCCTACCACGTGATCCAGTCCTTCCAGCCGACAGTGGGGTATGGCAATACCCTGGCCAATCCCGGTACTGCCGAGACGCTCCCGGGACACCAGGTTATTGAAGATCTGGGTCTCGCTGAGCGATTCGTCGTGCCGGTGGATCTGTTCGGCGATGAATTCCAGCACCCGCTTCTTGCTTGATGCCGGTACCCGGCATAGGGTCAGCTCCGGTGCAAGGATGTTATCTATGGTCAGGGATGTGTCGCTCATGAATCGACTGCATTTCCGTAAAAAAAAGGCTGCGGCAGGTGCTCCATGCCGCAGCGCGATGAGATGACATGCATGAAAACGGGCGGTTAACGAGAGCCGTTTCCGTGCATCCGGTCTACATTCTTTTCCTTGTGCTTGAGGATCTGGCGGTCCAGTTTATCAATCAACCCGTCGATCGCTGCGTACATATCCTCGTTTTCAGCCTTTGCGTGAATATCACCACCAACCACGTGCAACGTTGCTTCCGCCATCTGACGCACCTTTTCCACCTGCAGGGTAACCTGGCAGTTACTGATATGGTCAAAGTGTCGTTCAAGTTTCTCGAATTTTTCTGAGACGTAATCCTTCAGTGCGGGAGTCAGTTCTACGTGATGGCCTGAAATGTTGAGTTGCATAGGCGTCTCCTGTTGTCATCATGCCGGTCCCAAAAGGCCGGACTGAGGGCTGGCGCACACCGCGCCGGCAAAGTTTGGCTCGGAGGAGCGCTGTACTCGACAGTGCTCCCCTAAACCAGTCTTTTTCGCTCGTTAGAGGGTGGAATATGCATCGCTTCCCGGTACTTGGCGACGGTTCGACGGGCCACTTTGATGCCCTGTTCCCCTAGCATGGCTGCAATTTTACTGTCACTCAACGGCTTTTTCGGAGTCTCGGCCGCTATCAGCTTCTTGATCATTGCACGGATGGCTGTCGATGAACATTCCCCGCCTTCATCGGTACTGACGTGGCTGGAGAAAAAGTACTTGAGCTCGAAGATTCCCCGCGGAGTGTGCATGTATTTCTGGGTGGTGACCCGGGAAATCGTCGATTCGTGCATTTCCACCGCCTGCGCTATGTCGGAAAGGATCAGTGGCTTCATGGCTTCTTCGCCCTGATCCAGAAACCCCTGCTGGTGCTCGACGATGCGTGTTGCCACTTTCAGCAGGGTTTCATTGCGGCTCTGCAGGCTCTTGATAAACCATTTGGCTTCCTGCAACTGATCCCGCAGGTAGGTGTTATCGGCACTGCTGTCTGCTCGCCTTATAAGAGAAGCATAGCTCGCATTGACGCGGATGCGTGGTGCAATTTCAGGATTCAGCTCAACCCGCCACCTGTCGTTGTGTTTGCGGACGATGACATCGGGAATCACGTAATCGGGTTCGGCGCGATCAATGACGTCGCCCGGACGCGGATTCAGACCGGTGATCAGGGCCAGGACTTCCCGCAACTGATCTTCCTTGAGCCGGCTGCGGCGCAACAACTGGGCGTAGTCCCGGTTGCCCAGCAGATTGATGTAGTGGGTGATGACGAGGCGTGCCTGGGCCAGCCAGGGGGTGTCAGGCGGCAACTGGTTCAGTTGGATCAGCAGGCATTCCTGCAGATCCCGGGCAAATACGCCGGGTGGGTCGAAATGCTGCAACCGGTGCAGCACCGCTTCCACCTCGTCCAGTTCAAGCGGGTCTTCCTCGTTTTCATCCAGCAGCCCTGAATGGATCTCGTCCAGCGGGCTGGTCAGGTAACCCCGTTCGTCCACCGCATCCATCAGGGCATGGGCAATGGCCTGATCACGTTCACTCAGTGGTGTCAGGTTCAACTGCCACTCAAGGTGGTCCTGCAGGGTTTCACTGGGGGAATTGCGGGTTTCGAAGTCGTGATCGTTTTCGTCGTCGTTGCGGGCCGCCGGGGCAGGGGCGGACTGATAGATATCATCCCAGGCGGTGTCGACCGGAAGATCGTCGGGGATGTTATCCGGTATCTCGTTTTCGGAGGTCCAGTCGGGGCCGTTTTCCGACTCATCCCAGTCGGTGTTGGTGTCAGAGCCCGCATCTGCTGCCGTTTCCGCGGCTGATTCTTCGTGGCTGTTATCATCGTCACTGGATGCGGTGTCGGCCTGATCGTCGTCTTCCGAGGTTTCCAGCATCGGGTTGGATTCCAGAGCCTGCTGGATTTCCTGCTGTAGATCGAGGGTGGATAGCTGTAGTAGCCGGATCGCCTGTTGCAGCTGGGGCGTCATGGTCAAGCTCTGACCCAGCTTTAACTGTAAGGAGGCTTTCATAACCATGGTTCAGGATCCGTCACTCATCAGGCTCTGCTTTACCGTAAGTTCAAAAAAATTGTTGTATGCCGGTCACTTGCCCTTGGCGCGAAACAGCCTAGCAAGTTCTTTGCCGAGTTTACTTGCTCGGGTTCATCAACACAATCGGGCAGCACTGCTCACAAACGGAATTCATTACCGAGGTAAACCTCTTTTACTTGCTGGTTTGCGAGAATGGTTTCCGAATTGCCGGACGCAATGATGTGTCCCCCGGAAACAATGTATGCCGTTTCACAGATGTCCAGGGTTTCCCTCACATTGTGGTCTGTGATCAGTACCCCAATGCCTTTGTCCCGCAGGTGGCGGATAATGTGCTTGATGTCGCTTACCGAAATCGGGTCCACGCCGGCAAAGGGTTCGTCCAGAAGGATAAAAGCCGGTTCCATGGCCAGTGCCCGGGCAATTTCGACGCGCCGGCGTTCGCCTCCGGACAATGCCATACCCACGCTGTCGCGAATGTGGGTAATGTGGAATTCCTCCAGCAGTTGCCCCAGCCTGCTTTCCCGGTCGGCCCGGCTCAAGCCCTTGCGGGTTTCCAGAATCGCCATCAGGTTGTCGCGGACGGTCAGTTTCCGGAACACCGAGGCTTCCTGGGGCAAATAGCCGATCCCTTTTCGGGCCCGGCCATGCATGGGCAGTGGCGTGACGTCCTGGCTGTCAATCGTGATGCGGCCCCGGTCGGCCGGGACCAGCCCGACGATCATGTAGAAACAGGTGGTCTTGCCTGCACCATTGGGGCCCAGCAGGCCGACGATCTCGCCACTGCGAATCTCCAGCGAGACATCAAGCACCACTTTTTTCTGCTTGTAGCTTTTTGCCAGGTTACTGGCTCTCAGAACTGCCATCGGATCCCTGTATGCTCCTGGTGCTGCGTGGCTGAATGACCATCTCGACGCGGCCGCTGCCGGTTTCGGTCTTTGTGCCGCCCTCGGCAGTCACTACCCGACGGACGGTATCATAATGAATGACATCGCCCCGGAACAGGTTTCCATTCTGCTCAATGATCGCGTCCCGTTCAAAAGTCAGCAGGTTCTCCGCGGCCGACCAGGTGATGTTGAGAGCCCGGGCATCGGTTTCACCCTCTCCGTTGCGGGTGGGTTGCTGATAACGGGCGGGCTTGCCAGAGGCCTCAACCCGGCTCAGTCCGTCAACGTCGCGATAAAGGACCACCCGGTCCGCCGTAAGCCGGGTCCTGCCCTGAATCAGTTCAACGTCGCCGGTGTAGGTGGCAATGCCCTTGGCGTCGTCAAGCCGGGCGCTGTCCGCGCTCACGTTAATCGGCAGGTCCGAATCCAGGCTGAACGCGGCGACGGGCCCGGTTAAGGTCAGGGCCAGGGTGATCGCCAACAGCGTTCGTAGTCGGTTATTTGCCAGTTTCATAGCGTCCTTCCACCTGGGAGTTAAGTTCGAGAATGCGCTCGTTGATCCAGGCCTGCATGCCTTTTGCCCGGGTTACGCCAATCGTGTCGGTAATGGTGACGGGGGCATCGGTGTAGACGGTGCCCAGGTCGTTGTCCAGCGTCAGGCTCGTGGTTGTCAGAGTGGCTTCCCGTTCGCCGATGGTTCTGACCACCCGAACATGGTCGGTCAGGTAGAGAACCCCCTCGTTCTGCAGCCAGCTGCCGTTCTCCGCCTCGACAATCCATGGGGTGGTCTGCGGCTCGCCGAAGAGCTTGGCCCGGGGGGCTTTCATCGTCGCAATATTGCCTTCTTCGAACTGTTCGATTCGGGGGCTGGTGAACTGGATTTTCAGGTTGCCTTCCTCGTCATAGGAGGTGTAGCTGCCGTTAATGACAAAGCCGTCCGGTTCGGCCTTGCCCCGGAGCTCCGCCGCCTCATCCTGAACCACGGGCGGCTCGTCACTGCGCCACATCAGGAACACGGTGGCTGCGATGGTGCCGCCAAGAGCCAAAGAGCGCAACCATGGCCGATGCTCCAGCGTGAGCACTGAAATCAGGCTGCTTTTGTCTTCGATCTCGGTGATGTCGTTTTCGCCAGGAGAGGCATCGCTCATGCTTCGGGCTCCAGGAATTTTGACAGGGCATTATCAAGCTTGTCCTGCGCTGTCAGCAACAGATCGCATGCCTCGCGGACGGCCCCGTTACCGCCGGCTGCCTGTGTGCAGTAGTCGGCGTGCTCGCGCACCAGCCAATACCCGTTGGGGACTGTTATGCCGAGGCCGGCAAAGCGAATTGCGGGCAGGTCGGGCAGGTCGTCGCCCATGTAGGCAATGGCCCCGGGCGGAACATTCATGGTACTGACCAATTCTTCAAGGGCTGTCCGTTTGTCTTCCCGCCCCTGTATCAGGTGGGGGATGCCCAGATCCCGCATGCGTTTTTCGGTCAGGGGTGACTGGCGACCGGTGATAACAGCGACGGTAATGTCAGCTGCCATTAGCTGTTTCAGGCCCAGCCCGTCCAGAATATTGAAGGCTTTCAGTTCATCACCACTGGCGCTGAAGTACAGTTTGCCGTCACTCATGATGCCGTCTACGTCGAGGGCGATCAGGCGAATACGGGCGGCTTTTTCCAGGAGCGCCTGGGGCCAGGTGTTCCGCAGTGGACTGGTGTGGGTGGCCATCAGATAACTCCCGCCCGGAGCAGGTCGTGCATGTTGATTGCGCCGACCAGTTCTCCCCCTGCATCGGTGACGGGCAGGGCGTTTATCTTCATCTCTTCCATGATGTTCAGTGCTTCCGCCGCCAAGTGGTCTGCCTCGATGGTTTTGCCGTTGTGGGTCATCACCTGCTCGATCGGCGTGACGTGGACATCGACGTTCTTATCGAGGGTACGACGGAGGTCGCCATCGGTAAACACACCGGTCAGTTTGCCGGCTGCATCCACCACGGTTGTCATACCCAGCCCCTTCTGCGAAATCTCCAGCAGTGCCCCGCTCAATGTTGTGCCTTCCGGGACTCTTGGAATCCGGTTGCCGGTGTGCATGATGTCGGAGACCCGGAGCAGGAGGCGTCGCCCAAGACTGCCGCCCGGGTGAGAAAGCGCAAAATCCTCGGAACTGAATCCACGGGCCTCAAGAAGAGCAACCGCGAGGGCATCGCCCATCACCAGTGTTGCGGTGGTGCTGGAGGTAGGGGCAAGACCCAGCGGGCAGGCCTCGGTCTGGACACTGACATCAAGGTTCGCCACGGCTTCCCGGGCGAGGGTGGAATTCGCATTGCCGGTCATGCTGATCAGCGGTGCGCCCATGCGCTTGATCAAGGGCAGGATGGTGACCACTTCACTGGTGTTGCCGCTGTTCGAGATGGCAATGACCACATCTTGGCTGGTGATCATGCCCAGATCCCCATGGCTGGCCTCACCCGGGTGTACAAAGAAGGACGGCGTGCCGGTGCTGGCCAGTGTTGCGGCAATCTTGTTGCCGATGTGGCCGGACTTGCCCATGCCGGTGACCACCACGCGCCCCTTGCAGGCCATGATGACCTCGCAGGCTTTGATAAAATGGTCATCGATGCGTTCTTCCAGGGCATCAATGGCTTCGCGCTCGATACGAATGGCTTGGATCGCGGAAGTGCGGAAATCCTGTGAGCTCTGTTCAGTCATCGGGATAGGGGCCTGGTCTGCTTGGGTGGTCTCGGAAAATAATGGTACGGCTGAATCCCCGATTTGGGGAGAGCCGCTCAAGTTACAGCGGAGTATATCATTTTCGATTGCAGGCGCCGTGCGGTTACAGAAAGTTCAGGCAAACTGACCAATCCTTTCAATAGATTTTGCGTTTCATGGATTGAGCTTGGGGGCTCCTTGGAATAATGTACCCGCTCCTCGAAAGGGAAGGATTATGGGTTCACCCGCATACATTTCACTAAAGGACGTTGTTTTCTCCCGTTCCGGCCGCCGAATTTTTGATGGCGTCAGTCTGGATGTCCCCCGTGGCAAGATAACCGCGATCATGGGGCCCAGTGGAACCGGCAAGACCACGCTCCTGCGTCTGATCGGAGGCCAGCTTCGGCCGGACTCCGGCAGCGTTGTGCTGGATGGTCATGAAGTCCCGAGGCTGAAGCGCGCAGACCTCTATGCGATGCGTGAGAAGATCGGCATGCTTTTCCAGAGTGGTGCGCTTTTTACCGATCTGAGCGTGTTCGAAAACGTGGCGTTTCCGCTCCGGGTTCACAGTTCGCTGCCGGAGGACATGATTCACGACATTGTCCTGATGAAGCTGGAGGCGGTTGGCTTGCGGGGTGCGCGTCACCTGATGCCCTCCGAACTGTCCGGTGGTATGACCCGGCGAGTGGCGCTGGCGCGCAGCATCGCGCTGGACCCTGAGCTGATTATGTACGATGAGCCCTTTGCCGGACAGGACCCTATCGCCATGGGCGTGCTGGTGAAACTGATTCGCGATCTGAACAGCTCTATGGGGCTGACCAGCGTACTGGTCTCCCACGACGTGCCGGAGTCCCTCAGTATCTGCCATTTTGCCTGCATCATCGCGGACGGCAAAGTGATTGGGCAGGGCACACCGGAGGAGCTTCGGGCACACCCGTCTGAACAGGTTCAGCAATTCCTGAAAGGGCAGCCGGATGGCCCGGTACCGTTTCACTACCCGGCAGCTGAGGCCTCGCGGGACTATGGTCTGAGCGGAGGTGCGTCTTGATCGATCGGGTTGTGGCACTGGGTCACCTGGGGCTGACGGTCGTCTCATCTTTTGGTCGTTCCGGACGCTTTCTGGCGGGGGTGTTGCTGGGCGTTCCGCGGCCGGCGACCGGGTTTCCGCTGCTGATCAAGCAACTGTACGGGGTCGGCGTGTTGTCGCTGGCCATCGTCATCGTGTCGGGCCTGTTTATCGGGATGGTGCTGGGGCTGCAAGGCTATACCATTCTGAGTGACTATGGGTCCGAGGCCGCCATTGGCCAGATGATCGCGCTGACTCTTGTTCGCGAGTTGGGTCCGGTGGTTACGGCACTGCTTTTCGCCGGTCGGGCCGGCTCTGCCCTGACCGCTGAAATTGGTCTGATGAAGGCTACGGAACAACTCTCCAGCATGGAAATGATGGGTGTTGACCCCCTGCGCCGGGTTATCGCCCCGCGCCTGTGGGCGGGTTTTATCGCGATGCCCGTGCTGGCAATTATATTTTCAGCAGTCGGCATCTGGGGCGGCATGCTGGTGGGCGTTGACTGGCTCGGCGTTTTCGAGGGCTCCTTCTGGGGTAACATGCAGTCGTCGGTGGATTTTGCCGAAGATGTGATGAACGGCGTGATCAAAAGCGTGGTATTCGGGTTTGTGTGCTCGTGGATTGCCGTCTATCAGGGGTATGACTGCGTGCCGACCTCGGCGGGTATCAGTGCCGCCACCACCAAAACTGTCGTGTATTCTTCCCTGGCGGTGCTCGGTCTGGATTTTGTGCTGACCGCCATCATGTTTGGCGACTTCTGACATAACGATTAATGGATAGGTACCGGGAGCCGGTAATGACACAGCGAACAACAGAAATCATCGTCGGATTGTTCATGATCGCCGGCCTGGCAGCACTCCTGTTTCTGGCCTTGCAGGTCAGTGGCCTGTCACCCAAATCGGCGGAAGATACCTATCGCGTCTACGCCAACTTCAACGATACCGGGGGGCTCACGCCGCGTGGCCGTGTCTCCATGGCTGGGGTGACGGTCGGCACCATCGAGTCGATCAGTCTGGACAAGGAAACGTTCCAGGCCAGGGTGACCATGGCCATTCATTCAGACATCGACAACATTCCTGCGGACAGTTCCGCAGTAATACGTACATCCGGGCTGCTTGGCGAACAGTACATTGATATATCCGTTGGTGGCGACATGGAGTCGCTGGCCGAGGGGGACACATTTTATTCCACGCAGTCAGCCATGAACCTCGAACGGTTGATTGGGAATTTTGCATCCGGCCGTTAATCTGGCTGGGAGGGACTGATTTTTTAAGGAGATTCTGATGCTTGCAGTAAAACAACGCCTTTTCCTGATCCTTGCGCTGTCTGCCTTTCTGGTGGGTGCGGCCAAGGCGGGGGCTTCTGAAGACTTGCGGCAGTATGTGGACGAGAATACCCAGCGCCTGGTCGAAAAGCTCAACAAGGAACGTGGTCTGTACGAGGCTGACCCCGAGGCTTTCTACGCCAGCATGGATGAATCTCTGGACGGTTTTGTCGACTTCCGCCGAATTGCGGCGCGCGTGATGGGTCGGTACGCCCGACAGACCACGCCCGAGCAGCGCGACGAGTTTGTCGTTAAGTTCAAGCGCAGCCTGTTCGACAGCTATGCCCAGGCCCTGGTGGATGCCGAAGACTTCAGCATCCAGGTGAAGGAAGCCGTCATCAATCCGCAGGACGATGGCCGGGCGTCGGTGCAGATGGAAGTCATCAGCGCCTCTGGTAACCGGTATCCCGTGACCTACTCCATGTACAAGGCCAAAGATGGCAACTGGATGATGGAGAACGTCATCGTCGAAGGCGTGAACATCGGTCTGGCCTTCCGCGACCGCTTTGCGCAGGAGATGGAAGCGAACCGCGGTCAGGTTCAGGCGGTGATTGACGGTTGGGGCGATGCGGTGGAATCCCTGAAGCTTGAGAAAGAAGTCGATAATTCATGACCGCTCCGGCGCCCCGGGTCGAGATGATCGACAGTGTGCTCACCGTCAGTGGAGAGGTGGATGGAGATTCCGTTGTTGCTCTGCGCAAGCAGGGCGAGACGCTGCTCAATACGGTGAACGTGGACCTGGTCGTTGACCTCGGGACTCTCAAGACCGCCAGCAGTGTGGTGTTGTCCCTGTTGCTTTGCTGGCAACGCCTGGCGAACCGGCGAGGCGTTTCCCTGTCTTATCGAGGGGTGAGTGAACGCCTGGCGTCACTTGCTGCCCTCAGCAATCTCGATGACCAGCTGTCCGGCTTCAGTTCCGGTTCGGCCTGACTTTCCCCGAAATGAAACGTTCCGGGTCTTAGGTTACCGGACGGTAAAGCTGACCCGAAGTCCGGAATTGGTTACAATCTCGCCCCTGATTTCAAAACACCCGAGGATTTTTTATGGACGCCACCGAAGTCACGGCGCTGGTCGAAGAAGCACTGCCCGGCTGCGAAGTTCAGGTACAGGTTGATGGGACCCATTACCTGGTTGTCGTGGTGGGTGACGTTTTCGAGGGACTGTCGACCATCAAGCGGCAGCAGCTGATCAACAAGGCGCTGTTCCAGCAAGTCATGGATGGAACGATCCACGCACTGCATCCGAAAGCTTTCACGCCGGCTGAATGGGCTGAGCGCCAGGGCTGATTTGCCCAAACAAGACAGGATATTTATTGTGGACAAACTTTTGATCGGGGGGCGAAGGCCTCTGGATGGCGAAATCCGGATTTCCGGTGCCAAGAACGCAGCACTGCCGATTCTGGCTGCCACGCTGCTGGCCGATGAACCGGTAACCGTTGGTAACCTGCCGCATCTTCACGACGTCACCACCATGATCGAGCTGCTCGGTCGCATGGGGGTGGAACTGATGATTGATGAAAAAATGAGCGTGGAGATCCACGCCAATACCATCAAGCACTTCCACGCTCCCTATGAGCTGGTGAAGACCATGCGTGCATCCATCCTGGTGCTCGGTCCCTTGGTGGCACATTTTGGTGAGGCTGAGGTCTCCCTGCCCGGTGGCTGTGCCATCGGCAGTCGCCCGGTAAACCTTCATATTCATGGCCTGGAAATGATGGGCGCGGATATCAAGGTGGAAAATGGTTACATCAAGGCCAAGACCAATGGGCGTCTCAAAGGTGCCCATATTTTCCTGGATACGGTCACCGTAACCGGCACCGAAAACCTGATGATGGCAGCCGCCCTCGCCGAGGGTAAAACCATTCTGGAAAACGCTGCGCGTGAGCCGGAAGTTGTGGACCTGGCGGAATGTCTGATCGCCATGGGCGCTGACATCAAAGGGCATGGCACAGCAACCATTGAAATCAACGGTGTCGAGCGCCTGCACGGGTGTCATTACAATGTCCTGCCGGACCGCGTGGAGACCGGAACCTACCTGGTTGCCGCTGCCGCAACGGGTGGCCGGGTCAAGCTCAAGGATACCCGCGAGGACCTGCTTGAGGCGGTTCTGCTCAAGCTGACGGAGGCGGGCGCCCACATCACCACCGGACCGGACTGGATTGAGCTGGATATGAAGGGCAAGCGGCCGAAGGCGGTCAGCCTTCGCACGGCGCCTTATCCTGCGTTCCCGACGGACATGCAGGCGCAGTTTGCGGCTATGAACGCCGTTGCCGAGGGCACCGGTACGATCGTCGAAACGGTGTTTGAAAACCGCTTCATGCACTTGCAGGAACTGATCCGCATGGGCGCGGATATTACTCTCGAAGGCAATGCTGCGATCATCAAGGGTGTTGACCATCTGGCGGGAGCGCCGGTTATGGCGACCGATCTCCGGGCATCGGCGAGTCTGGTGATCGCCGGTCTGGTTGCTGATGGTGACACCATTGTTGACCGGATCTATCACATTGATCGCGGTTACGAGTGTATTGAAGAAAAATTGCAGCTGCTCGGCGCCAGCATCCGCCGCTTGCCGGCGTGACAGAGACAAAAGGGAAACCGGAAGTACGCATGACAGATTCCATCACCATCGCATTGTCGAAGGGGCGAATCCTCGAGGAGACCCTGCCGTTGCTGGCGGAGGCCGGTATCGAGTTGGTCGACGACATCAAGAAATCCCGCAAGCTGGTGTTCCCCACCACGGATCCCAACGTGCGGGTGCTGATCATCCGCGCCACCGACGTGCCGACCTACGTTCAGTACGGCGGTGCGGATCTTGGTGTCACCGGCAAGGATGTGCTGATGGAACATGGGGGGGAAGGTCTTTATGAGCCGCTTGATCTGAACATCTCCCGCTGCCGTCTGATGACAGCCGGGCCCAAGGACCAGGCGCCCCCTGCCGGTCGCATCAAGGTGGCGACCAAGTTCGTTAACCTCGCGCGTCGTTATTACTCGGCGCAGGGGCGTCAGGCAGACATCATCAAGTTGTATGGAGCCATGGAGTTGGCGCCAATTCTTGGCCTGGCGGATGAAATTGTCGATATTGTGGATACCGGGAATACCCTCAAGGCCAATGGCCTGGAGGCGCGGGAACTGATCGAACACATCAGCAGCCGCCTAGTGGTGAACCGTGCGTCCATGAAGATGAAACACGAGAAGATAAACCCCATAATCGAAAAGATGTCTGCTGCGGTGGATAGGCGGCGTACTTAGGGGTAAGAAGCGCCTTGTCCGACCACTTCTCCTGACCCATTCCGGAAATCAACCTGAGCAAGTCATAAATTCCTTGAAGGATTTGATACATGACCGATATCAACATCACACGATTGAATGCCTCCCAAAGTGACTTCGACAGTGCACTGGCCAAGCTGTTGGCCTGGGATGACAGCGTTGATCATCAGGTGAATGAATCGGTTCGTCACATCCTGCATGAAGTGAAAACCCGCGGAGACGCTGCGGTTCTGGAATTTACCGAGAAGTTCGATCGTCTCAAGGTTCGTGGTGTTGCCGAACTGGAAATGGATCAGGGGCGCCTGCAAAAGGCGCTTGACGCGATCCCTCAGGATCAACGTATCGCACTGGAGAAGGCCGCCGACCGTATACGCGACTATCACGAGCGCCAGAATCAGCAGTCGTGGCAGTACGAGGATGAAGATGGCACCGTGCTTGGCCAGAAGGTGACGCCGCTGGACCGGGCGGGACTGTATGTGCCAGGTGGCAAGGCAGCCTATCCTTCATCGGTGCTGATGAATGCGATTCCCGCCAAGGTTGCCGGTGTCAGCGAGGTGGTCATGGTGGTTCCTACGCCTGATGGGGTGGTGAACGACATGGTCCTGGCCGCTGCTGCGATTGCGGGTGTAGACCGGGTGTTTACTGTGGGTGGCGCCCAGGCTGTAGGCGCACTGGCCTACGGCACGGAAACCATCCCTGCGGTCGACAAGATCGTGGGTCCGGGCAACATTTTTGTTGCCACGGCGAAACGTGAAGTCTTCGGTACCGTCGGTATCGATATGATTGCCGGCCCGTCTGAAATCCTGGTGATCTGCGATGGCCAGACTGACCCGGACTGGATCGCCATGGATCTGTTCTCCCAGGCGGAGCACGACGAGCAGGCCCAGTCGATCCTGATCAGTCCGGATGCGGCATTTCTCGATGCAGTCGAGGCCAGCGTCAACAAGTTGCTGCCTACCATGGAGCGTTCCGAAATTATCGCGGAGTCCATGGGCAGTCGGGCGGCTCTGATTGAAGTCGCTGATCTGAGTGAAGCGGCGGCGGTCTCGAATCGCATTGCGCCGGAGCACCTGGAGCTCTCGGTTGAGAACCCGGAAGCGCTGGTGGAAGAAATCCGCCACGCTGGAGCCATCTTCATGGGTCGATTCACGGCGGAAGCGCTGGGCGACTATTGTGCGGGGCCGAACCACGTTCTCCCGACCAGTGGTACGGCGCGGTTTTCCTCGCCCCTGGGGGTCTACGATTTCCAGAAGCGATCGTCGATCATCGGTTTCAGTGCGGCCGGTGCCGACCGCATGGGTCGGGTGGCCTCTGTTCTGGCCAGGGGTGAGGGACTCACCGCCCATGCCCGATCGGCCGAGTACCGTATCGAAGACTGAGCGCTCGCCATTTTTCTCCCCGGAGCCTGAATCCCATGAGCAAGTTTTGGAGCCCTAAGGTCAATGACCTGGTCCCGTATGTGCCAGGTGAACAGCCTAAAATGGCTAACCTGGTCAAACTGAATACCAATGAAAATCCGTTTGGCCCGTCACCCCGGGTGATTGAGGCCATTCAGGCGGAACTGAACGACAACCTCCGTCTCTACCCGGACCCGGAAGGCGATAGCCTTCGCCAAACCATCGCCGGCTACCATAAGGTCAAGCCGGAGCAGGTTTTCCTGGGCAACGGTTCAGACGAAGTCCTGGCGCACATTTTCTATGGTCTTTTCCAGCACGGCGAACCCGTCCTGTTTCCAGATGTGACGTACAGCTTCTATCCGGTTTACTGCGGCCTGTACAACATTGAAGGCAAGAAAATTCCGCTGACGGATACGTTCGAAATCAATCCCGATGATTTCAGGCAACCCAACGGCGGCGTGATTTTTCCGAATCCCAACGCCCCCACCGGGCGTTACCTGGAGCTCGCCAAGGTAGAGGAAATCCTGAAAGCAAATCCCGACCGGGTGGTGGTGGTTGACGAAGCCTACATCGATTTTGGCGGCGAGAGTGCCATTACCCTGGTGGATGCCTATCCCAACCTTCTGGTTTCACAGACGCTGTCCAAGGCCCGGTCTTTGGCTGGGCTGCGCGTTGGCTTCGCGGTCGGTCATCCGGACCTGATTGAAGCCCTCAACCGGGTCAAGAACAGCTTCAACAGTTACCCACTGGATCGGCTGGCTCTGGCCGGCGCGAAGGCGGCCTACGAGGATGAAGCCTGGTTCCGGAAATGCTGCGACGGAGTCATTGCCGAGCGTGAACGCTTGAGCGCTGCCCTGGAAAAGCTGGATTTCGAAGTGCTACCGTCCAGGGCGAATTTTGTGTTCGCCCGCCACAAGTCGCAAGCGGGTGAGTTGCTTGCCCAGGGTTTGAGAGAGCAGGGCATCATCGTTCGTCACTTCAGTAAGCCAAGAATCAGCGATTTCCTGCGAATCACAATTGGTACGCCGGAGCAGAATGATGCTCTGATCAAGGGGCTTCAGTCTCTGTAGCCTCCGGTCCGGGCGAGCCTGCAGAGCCAGGACGATCTTCCAGGAATAGTCAGACAGGAGACGAGCTATGGCCAACCGTAATGAAATCCTTCGCAAAATTGACGAGTGGCTCCAGCCGGACAACTTCCAGGATTATTGCCCCAACGGTCTCCAAGTTGAAGGCAAAGAGGAGGTTCGAGCCCTTGTCAGTGGCGTAACCGCGTCTCGGGCACTGATCGATGCGGCCATCGAAGCGGGCGCCGACATGATTCTTGTCCATCACGGTTACTTCTGGAAGGGCGAGGATCAGCGTATTCGGGGGATGAAGCGTGACCGCCTGAAGCAATTACTGGATCACGACATCAATCTGGTCGCTCACCACCTCCCGCTGGACGATCACCCGGTTTACGGCAACAATCGCCAGTTGGCGGATGTCCTGGGTATAGAAAATCCAAGGCCACTTGGTGGGCTGGTCTGGGAGGGCGAACTCACAGAAGCCATGAGTCCGGACCGCTTTGGTCAGTACATTGAACAGAAGCTGGGTCGGTCGCCGCTGCGGGTAGGTGAAGGCAGGTCTGAGATTAAACGGATTGGCTGGTGCACGGGCGCTGCCCAAGGGTTCATTGGAACGGCACTGGAGGCTGGATTGGACGCCTACATCAGTGGCGAAATTTCAGAGCCTACCACTCACACGGCACGCGAGTGCGGCATCCATTACTATGCGGCGGGTCATCACGCCACTGAGCGTTACGGCGTACAGGCGCTTGGCCAGGCTTTGGCGCAGGAATTCGGGCTGACGCACCAATTTATCGATTGCGACAACCCGGTCTGACTGATCAGGCCTTCTCTTTTTTCGGGAGGCCGAAACCTTCCGCCAATGTGCCTGAGGCACCCGGGTCGGTTTTTGGCGCGTAGTCGCGTGGCGGTTCGACGCCGTCATCGCTGACTTCCTCCAGACGTTTCCTGGAGGTTTCCTGGGCCAGCTCTTCCATCCATTCCTCGTCGTTGCACAGCCGGTTTGCGCCGCGGGCCATGTGCTGGTTGACGTCGCGGTAGGCGTCATTGAAACGACGCAGCAGGTGGGCCGACTCCATAAAGTGTTCGTTCACCTGGGCCTGGTAGCGGGTATATTCGCTTCTCAGTTCTTCAATCTGCTGTTCCGCCCGACGCTGTCTAAGCGTGGTTCCTTGCCCGGAGCGGCCAACAACTACCCCGATGACGATGCCCACAATCAACGCGGCAATCGCTGCCAGAATCAGGTTTGTCATATGCTGTGTCGTCCTTTTACCTGGAAATTAGCCTCGCACCACTTCCGAGTATAACGCCGGAAGAGCAATCAGCCCATGATTGTATCCTGCGCCAATCGTCGTATTGCTTCAGAAATGCCCGGCGTGGCGAAAAATCGCGAAATGCGCGACAATACGGCGCCCAAAATTTTACGACCAACCTCCGGGAATTCCTCAATGACAGAAGTTATGTCCTCAGACGTCAGTGCAAACTTGACCCCTTGGGAGCGTTACCAGAAGGATCTTGAGCGTCCGGAATTTCAGAAAGACCCGGCACAGGAAGACGCTGTCAGGCGACTCCAGTCACTGTACGACAAACTCGTTGAGGCGGAAAGTGACCGTAACGGTGCGATGGCCAAGTTGCGCCGAAAACTGAAGAAAGGCAAGGAAGATCCTGTTAAGGGGCTGTACTTCTGGGGCGGGGTTGGCCGTGGCAAAACCTATTTGATGGATACGTTCTACGAGTCACTGCCGTTCGATCGCAAGATGCGGGTGCATTTCCATCGGTTCATGCAGCGGGTTCACAATGAACTCAAGTCCCTTAAGGGTGAGAAGAATCCACTGGACCTGGTGTCCAGGAAGTTTGCGGATGAAGCCCGGGTTATCTGTTTCGACGAGTTCTTTGTGTCGGATATTGGCGATGCCATGATTCTCGCGACGCTGATGGACGGTTTGTTCAGCCGGGGGGTGACGCTTGTATGTACCTCCAACATCGTCCCGGATGGCCTTTATAAGGATGGGCTGCAAAGGGCGCGGTTTTTGCCCGCGATCGCACTGGTCAAGAAGCATACCGACGTTGTGAACGTCGATGGCGGTGTTGATTACCGCCTGAGAACGCTGGAGCAGGCAGAGCTGTTCCACTCCCCGCTTGACGAGGATGCGGATGTCAGTTTGCGGACCAGTTTTGATGCTCTTGCCGTGGAAGCAGGCAAGCACAGCAAGAGCATGGAAATAAACGGCCGCAAGATACCCGCTCGAGCGCACGCCGACGACGTGGTCTGGTTTGATTTCAAGGATGTCTGCGATGGCCCCCGCAGTCAGAATGATTACATCGAGCTGGCCCGACAGTTCCACGCAATCATCATCAGCAATGTGCCGATACTTGGCCGCGAGAAGGATGATCAGGCGCGAAGGTTTATTAACATGGTGGACGAATTCTACGATCGCAACGTCAAGGTGATCATCTCCGCCGCTGCCCCGATTACCGAGCTGTATTCCGGGGGGCGTCTGGAGTTCGAGTTCGAACGCACTGAATCCCGGTTGTTGGAGATGCAGTCGCGGGAGTACCTTGAGGCGCCTCACAAACCCTGACAAACATCATAAGAATTCAGCACCACTGAATCGTAAGCGAGGACGCAGTTTTAATCGTCCCAATGAAAACGACAGAGAGATCCATGTATGAGCAACGATAATGTAGTGATTGTCAGCGGCGTCCGCACCCCGATGGGCGGCTTCCAGGGCAGCCTCTCGGCGGTCAGTGCGCCCGAGCTTGGTGCGATTACCATCGCAGAGGCGGTCAAGCGCGCCGGACTTCAGCCTGCCGACGTGCAGGAAGTGATCATGGGCAACGTTCTGCCTGCGGGTCTGAAGCAGGGGCCAGCCCGTCAGGCCATGCGTAAGGCCGGGCTTCCGGACAATACCGGTGCCACAACCATCAACAAGCTGTGCGGTTCCGGCATGAAAGCGGCCATGTTTGCCCATGACCTGATCAAGGCGGGCAGCAATGACATCATGGTCGCCGGCGGCATGGAGAGCATGTCCAATGCCCCCTACATCTTGCCCAATGCCCGCAAGGGATATCGTATGGGCCCTGGCGATACGGCTCAGGATCACATGTTTCTGGACGGTCTGGAAGACGCCGAAACCGGCCGTCTGATGGGTGCCTTCGCCCAGGAGATGGCAGATAAGAAGGGCTATACCCGTGAAGAGATGGACGACTATGCCATCAATTCCCTCAAGCGGGCCCAGCGGGCGATCGAAGAAGGTCTTCTGAAGGCTGAAATCACCCCGGTTACGGTCAAGTCACGCAAGGGCGACACCGTGGTTGAGGATGATGAACAGCCCTTCAATGCCAATATTGAAAAGATTCCCACGCTGCGTCCGGCGTTCAGCAAGGATGGCACCGTAACGGCGGCCAACGCGTCCTCAATTTCCGACGGCGCATCTGCGCTCGTGCTCATGCGGGAATCTGAGGCGGAGAAGCGTGGCCTCAAGCCGTTGGCACGAATCGTGGGCCACAGTACGCAGTCCCAGCATCCGTCCGAGTTTACCTGCGCTCCGGTCGGTGCCATCGAGACGTTGCTGGGGAAAACCGGCTGGTCAAAAGAAGATGTTGACCTGTTCGAGATCAACGAAGCCTTTGCGATGGTCGCAATGATGCCGATTCGCGAGCTCGGGCTCGATCCGGAGAAGGTCAACGTCCACGGTGGCGCCTGTGCCCAGGGGCACCCGGTAGGCTCCACGGGATCCCGGTTGCTGGTCACACTGATGTACGCGTTGCAGCATTATGGCAAGAAGAAGGGCGTCGCGGCGCTGTGTATCGGCGGTGGTGAGGCAACCGCCATGGCGATTGAGTTGCTGTAACTCACTGACTGAACGGCCCGGGCCAAGGATGGACTGGGCTGTCTCTACCCCTTCCGACGTTCCACCCTCCTTCAATATCCTCCCGTTGAATCGCGGTGCATTGGCCACTGCAATGATCCGGCCTTGAACAGGAAAATCCCATCAAACCAAAGTGGTTGCATCCAGAATAGTTGTCTATAGTGAAGCGGTGCGAGGAAACCCGCTGGTTAATGGGGTGTTAGGGCAAAATCATACTTTTGACTGATCAAAGCGCTCGACAGCGTTAGCTATAGTGCCAACATCACGAGCACTGTGCATGAAGCCTCCAATACATCGTGAACACCAATAATCAGAGCAGCGACTCAGAACAACAATGGAGTAGCCTTCCAATGACAAGAAAAACTCAGCAATGGCAGCGTTGGACCAAATTACCGCTGGCCGTGGCAGTAGCCGCCGGAATGTCTGGCCAGGCCGCCGCTTACTCATTCTACATGGGGGATGTCGAAGCCCAGTTCAACACCACGCTGTCTGCGGGTGCTGGTTGGCGACTGGAGGACCAGGACAAGCGCCTGATCGCCCAGGGTAACCTCGGGCCAGAGTACGCTCCAGGCGGAGCACTGGAGAACATTGGCGCCTCTACCAACAACTACGACGACGGTAACCTGAACTTCGAGAAAGGGAAAACCTACTCGAAGATCGCCAAGGGCAACAGTGAACTGTTCCTGAACTACAACGTCGACAGTGATGTGCTTACTCGCGTTGGTGGTCTGCTTCGTGGCCGCTACTGGTACGACTTTGAGCTGAAAGATGAGAACCGTGCCGTTGACTTCGTGGGTCAGCAGCGTGAACTGAACCGGAAAGCCAAAGACAACGCCTCCGGTGGCGAGCTGCTGGACGCCTACGTCTTCACAGACTGGTATTTCGGAAACGTGCCAGTCAGCCTTCGTTATGGCCGCCAGGTGCTGAGCTGGGGCGAGAGCACATTCATCCAGGGTGGCATCAACGTCATCAACCCGGTTGACGTGCCGGCCTTCCGGGCTCCCGGTGCCGAGCTGAAAGACGCACTGCTGCCGGTGGAGATGTTCTATGCGTCCGCGGGTGTAACCGAGAACATCACGCTGGAAACCTTCGTGCAGGCAGACTGGGAGCCGGTAAAGGCGGATGACTGCGGTACGTTCTTCTCAACCAACGACTTCGCCTCGGATGGCTGTGGCCCGGTTCTTCTGGCCGGTCAGTTGCCGGACTCCCAGGCGTTAGCCCAGGGCTTCATTGCTCCACGTCTTGGGGACCAGGAAGCGGATTCCAAAGACCAGTTCGGTGTGGCCATGCGCTGGTACGTTCCGGCCCTGAACGATTCCGAGCTTGGTTTCTATTACATCAAGTACAACAGCCGTCTGCCGTACGTCAGTGGTCTGGTCAACAACCCGTCCAGCCCGAGTGCGACCCAGGCGAGCGATCCCTCGCTGCCGTCCTCAACCTTCCCGAGCTACTTCATTGAGTACCCGGAGAATATCAACCTGTACGGCGTCAGCATCAACACAACCGTGAGTGGCTGGTCATTGGGTGCGGAATACAGCTTCCGTGACAACGTGCCGCTGCAGTGGAACGCGTTCGAGCTGATCTACGGCGGTCTCCAGCAGCGCGGCCCCAACGGCGAAGTTCTGAGCAAGCTGGAAGCCCAGCGTCTTGAAGAGAGCGGTGGCGCCAACCTCGCGGGCAAGGCGGTTGCGGGTTATGACCGCTTTAACGTGTCTCAGGCACAGTTTACCCTGATCAAGTTTTTCGACCAGGTTATGGGGGCCAGCCGACTGTCCTTCATCACCGAGTTCGGCGCAACCTACATCCATGACCTGCCGGAATACGACGAAGCTCGTTACGGCCGCTCGGGCACCTACGGCATCGGAACCCTGCCGGTTGTTGGCGAAAACTTCACTGGCGATTTCTGTCAGGCGGGTGCCAATATCAACACCAACTACTGCAACAACGAAGGGTTCACTACAGACTTCTCCTGGGGTTACCGTGCACGCTTCGTTTGGGATTACCCCAACGTGTTCGCGGGTGTAAACCTGCGCCCACAGCTGGCCTGGTCTCATGACGTGCAGGGTTACAGCCCGCAGCCAGGCGGTGCGTTCAACGAGGGCAGCAAGGCAGTTGGCCTCTCTGTGGAAGCGATTTATCAGAATAAAATCACCGGTAATATCGGTTACACGAACTTTTTCGGCGGAAAGCCGTATAACGAGTTAAC
This sequence comes from Marinobacter albus, assembly GCF_030238305.1. NCBI lineage: Bacteria > Pseudomonadati > Pseudomonadota > Gammaproteobacteria > Pseudomonadales > Marinobacteraceae > Marinobacter > Marinobacter albus. The sequence goes on from NZ_JASSQD010000001.1 coordinate 1,316,288, forward strand.
TGACCGTGATTTCGCAACCGTGAGTGTTTCCTACTCATTCTGATACCGGAACGAATTCGTTTGACGAGGGACTATAAATGAAACTAAACAAGAAACTACTGGCCACGGGTGTATTGGCTGCAAGCGTGTTTGCAGGCCAGGCCTATGGTGCGGTTTCTGCTGAGGAAGCGGCCAAGCTGGGCAATTCTCTGACTCCGATCGGAGCCGAGAAAGCCGGGAACGGCGGCGCGATCCCAGCCTGGGACGGTGGTCTGAGTACGCCGCCTGCGGCCTACAAGGGCGATGGTCGCTACGTGGATCCGTTTGCGGACGAGGAGCCGAAGTTCGTAATCGACCAGAGCAACGTCGATGAGTACGCGGACAACCTGTCGGCGGGCCAGATTGCAATGATCAAGCGTTACGATGATTACTTCATGCCGGTCTACGAGACCCATCGTACTGCGGGTTATCCGAAGGAAGTCAACGACAAGACCATCGAGAATGCGACTCAAGTCGAGTTGATCAAGAACGGCAACGGCCTCGGCAACTACACCGAAGCCACTCCGTTTCCGATTCCACAAAATGGTCTCGAAGTGATCTGGAACCATATCACGCGCTACCGCGGCGGTTCCGTTGCGCGGAATGTGGGTCAGGTGACTCCCACGGAGGGCGGCGACTTCTCTGTGGTCAAATTCCAGGACGAGTTTACCTGGCGTACCGCGCTCGAAGATTTCGAGCCGGGACAGGACCCGAACGTGCTGTTCTACTTCAAACAGGCAATCACGGGGCCGGCACGTCTGGCCGGTAACGTCCTGCTGGTTCACGAAACCATTGACCAGGTGGCCGAGCCACGTCGCGCCTGGGTCTACAACGCTGGTCAGCGTCGTGTCCGCCGGGCACCGCAGGTTGCTTACGACGGACCGGGTACCGCTGCCGATGGTATGCGTACATCCGATAACTTCGACATGTACAACGGTGCACCCGATCGATACAACTGGGAACTGGTTGGAAAGAAGGAGATGTACATCCCCTACAACTCCTATCAGCTGGTTGATCCGAGCCTCAGCTATGACCAGATCATCAATGCCGGTCATATCAATCAGGACCTGACCCGTTACGAGCTGCACCGTGTGTGGCACGTGCGCGCGACCTTGAAAGAAGGCGAGCGCCACATCTATGCCCGGCGTGATTTCTTCATTGACGAAGACTCCTGGCAGGCCTCTGTGATTGATCATTACGACGGACGTGGTGAGCTCTGGCGTGTGGCCGAAGCACATGCGATGCAGTTCTACGATCAGGACGTGCCGTGGTACGCCATCGAGGTACTGTACGATCTTCTGTCCGGCCGTTATCTGGCGCTGGGCTTGACCAACGAGGAAGAGAATCCGTACGAGTTTGGTGCTGAGCGCCGGTCTCGGGATTACACTCCGGCGGCCCTTCGTCGCGCTGGTACTCGATAAGCGTCAAAAGTGTGTTTAAACGGCGGGCCTTTGGCCCGCCGTTTTCGTTTGTGATCGGGAAAAGCAGACGAACGCCGGTTAATGTTAAAAAATCGCCACCTCCTAAAATCCTTTTACGTCAAAATTTTGCAGCCCGCCCCTTAATTGGTTTAACCTTCGTCTCATACTAAAGGCGTACCCGGAGCCGGACGCCACTCAAAAGTCAGTGCAGGAAACCATTTGTCGGTTTCTGGAGTTTGAAACTTCCGGCCGATGTCAAAACGGGGCAATGCGTGAAACCATTCAGTGATGGCTGTGCAGCCAACGATGAGTTCCAGTTAGCCAACAGTGGTCTGCAGCGGGGAGAGCTGGTCAGGGACCTGCTCAGGCAACGGTTGCAGGTGCCGGTGCTTCCTGAGGGGGCACTGAGTCGGCCGGCACTGAATCAGAGTATTGCCGATGCCTTGATTCCCCGGGGTGCGCTGTTCGTTGAGGCGCCTTGCGGTTTTGGAAAGTCCCACGCTGTGACCGCCGGTCTTTTTGCTGCCGGACTCGAGCCTGACAGCCTTCGCTGGGTCGCATTGAACGGACAGGACAATTCGCCGGCCCGGTTTCTTACCCTTATTTCCATTGCACTTGATCTGCCGGAGGCCTCCAAGAGCGGTCTTCAGGGTGGCGCTACCTATTCAGATGCCCTGGCGATGATGCTGGTTGCCCTTGACCGCCAGCAAGCTTGGCCGTGCCGGGCTCTTATCCTGGACAACGTCCAGAATATCGGCAATCCGGCCGTGGTGGCCCTGCTTCAGCAATTGGTTACCGACCTCCCTTCATACCTGTCGATCATCCTTATTTCCCGGCGGGCGCTGCCATTTGAAACACACGGCCTTGAGCTTGAGAATCGGCTGGTTCGCCTTGGTAGTGACGCACTGGAATTCAGTCGATCGGAAACCTTCGAATTCTTTGGTTCGCTGCTTGGCTCCAATCAGCTCTCCAGCATCGCCATTGATAATCTCTACGACATGACCGAAGGCTGGCCGACCCCGCTTGCGCTTTATCGGCGTGAAATTGCCCGCAACCCGGACTTGAAGCCGGTTCAGGAAACCAACAGCATCGAGCGGTTCCTGAAGGAGTCAGTGCTGGGCAACCTGACGTCGGCCCAGCGTCGGTCCCTGAGAGCCATGGCGGAACTCGAATTGTGTTCCGATGAGCTCTTCCTGGCACTCGCTCCCGATATGCCCGAGGTGGGTTTTGTGCCCTCGCAGGCAATGGACAGTGGCCTGCCGCTGAGGGGCATGCCCGGTCGGGGTCGCTGGTTCCGCTTCAATCCATTGTTGCAGGAATGGCTCAAAACTCCGGTTATGGCGGGTTACGCGGACCGCATGGGCCACGCGAGCCGGTGGTTCGGTGAGCGTGGCCAGTTTCCGGAAGCGCTGAAATATGCGTTGCTGAGCGGCGATGCCGAGGCCGTGATTCGCATCGCGTCTGAGGGGTCGGAGGCGTTGTTGCTGGGGCAGGATACTGCCTCTTTGCTCAGGTTGCGCAAGAGCCTGCCTGGGCAGCTTCTGGAACGGAGTCCACGGCTCCGGATCGTGTACAGCTGGGTTCATGCCATCGGCGGACAGTTTCATCAGGCGAGAGCGCTCATTGAAGGACTGGGAGAAGCCGGGATGGAAGAGCACGCTGCCCGTATCTGTGCGCTGAAAGCGTTCATCCTGAGAGGTGAGGGTAGTGTGGGGCCAGCCCTCAAAATGGCCAATCAGGCGTTGGCCGAGGGTGATCTGTCGACCCAGGGGCAACTGGTAACCCAGATGGTTCGATCCAGCGCCCTGTGTGCATCCGGACAGTTTCAGGAAGCGCGAGATGCCAATCGAGCCGCAGCTCGCCTTGCGCGAGAAGCGGGTGATTCGGGCTCAGAAGCGCTGGCGGTATACGCGCACGCGCGGATAGAGCTTGGGAAAGGCTCCTTGAAATATGCTGAACAATTGCTGCGTACCGGTCTGGATACGGCTATGCACGAGTTGGCCAGGCCCGCCCGCATCGGTGAAACCCGGCTACAGTTGAACCTTGTGCTGGTGCTCTGGCATCAGGGACGGTACAAGGAAGCAGACCGCTTGCTGGTCACCTGTGGCCGCCATGCCGAGCAGACGCGGGACCTGGGGCTGCTTATGGCCATGGCCATTCGCGTACTGATGTGTCGTGCCGAGGGGCGGCTTGAAGACGCTTTTGTCTGGATCGGTCGGGCTGAACGCACCATGCATGCCTGGCAGGTTGATGAGTCTTTGTTCGTTCCCGTTCTGGAGGCGCTCAAGGCCAGTTGCTGGTTGGCCCTGAATCAGGTTGACAGTGCCGCCCAGGCAGTCGCCAAGCTGGAACCCTACCGTAAGGCGGGGTGCGTGCCGGAACTGTTCCCCATGATGCCAGGCCTGTTGGATTGCATGCTGGTCAGGTTAGATCTGGCCCGAGGAGATTCTATGCGGGCCCGTGAAACCATTCAGGGTATTCGCGAGCGCTATAAAGATGCGATTCCCTGGGGTGTCGAGCTGCACATCCGTCTGCTGGAAGCTGTGCTTGTGCAAGATGAAAAAGGCACAACCGTGGCCCAGAAGATCCTTGCCTCAGTGGTCGCTGAGGCATCAAGGGAGCACTTTATCAGTCCGTTTGCGGAACTTCGGAATGAACTTCAGGATCTCGTTCAGAAAGGCTTTGCGCAACTACCCAATGGGCCTTTCAAAGAGGCTTTGGGCCGCCTTTACCAGGTGAAAACAGAAGCGGAGACGGTTGATGCATTGGCGGAACCGATCAGTGATCGCGAACAGAGTGTTCTGGAGTTGATCGCCAAGGGACTTTCAAACCAGGAAATTGCCGACAAGCTGCACATTTCGCTCCACACGGTTAAAACCCACGCAAGGCGAATCAATGCCAAACTGGAAGTGAGATCCCGCACCCAGGCCATCGTCCGTGCCCGGGAACTGGGCTTGCTCTAGGCGCTTTGCAGTGCCTGGATTCGCCTATCCTTTTCGGCCCAGACCTCACTGACCCAGCGCTGGAATTCCACGCGCGTATCCCGGTCGTTCTCGTAGTCCATCCCCAGAAAGCGGTCGGGTATGTCCCGTGTGCGCACGTCAATGATGATGCGTTGGATCCGGCCGCACAGATAGTCCCAGAACCCTGCCTTGCCGTCCGGATAGACAATGGTGACGTCGAGCATGGTATGGATCATTTCACCCATGGCCTGGAGGACGAACGCGGTTCCACCGGCCCTTGGCTTAAGGAGATGTTGGTAGGGTGAATTCTGGCTTTTGTGTTTGGCGCGGGTAAACCGGGTACCTTCCATAAAATTGAAGACGGTGACCGGAGTGAAGCGGAACTTCTCGCACGCGGCCTGGGTTGCCGCCACATCTTTGCCCTTCAGTTCCGGGCGTCGGGCTATCTGTTCTTTTGTGTGTCGATGCATGAACGGAAAGTCCAGTGCCCACCAGGCAACGCCCAGAAACGGCACCCAGATCAGTTCCTTCTTGAGAAAGAATTTCAGCAGCGGGATCCGGCTGTTCAGGACGTACTGAATGGCAGGGATGTCGGCCCAGGTCTGGTGGTTGCAGGTAACGAAATACCAGTGAGACTGGTCGAGCCTGTCGATACCGCGGATATCCCACTCCACCTTATGGAGCAGGTCCATCAGGACATTGTTAAAGCCAATCCAGACCCAGGCAATTCTGTTCAATACAACAGTACAGGCTTTCCGTGAGGCGGTAATTGGCACAACCAGCTTGCCCATGGCAAACACCAACAAAACGGGAAACAGGATGAGAGTGTTGGACAGTATGAGCAGGACCGCCAGGATTCCCTTTAGCGGTGCAGGCAAGAAGTTGAGCATGCTGGAATGTCGTCTCTGGAAGTTTAACAGTCTGTCTTGAAATCAGCCTTCAGCAGGGCCGGGGTTTGGGGCTTTCTGGCCGGGGAGCAGAACGGTCTCGGGGCTGGCCGAGGCGAGCTCCTGGAGGCGGTCGGGAGTAAGATCGCTGATCACATCCCTGAAATCGTTGTCGTAGAAGGACAGATTATTGTAGTGAATCATGGAGCGGATTTCTTTGACATAGTCCTCGCCGCGTTCCGAATAGCCCAGAAGGCCTTGAGCCATCTCAACACCGGAGAGTGGATCGTCGTCACGGCGGTCTTTGAGGCGAATGTCCCGTAGCGCCTGATAGGTGGGGTGACGATTCAGGTTCTGGATATACGCGCGAACGGAACGGTAAGGTGATGAAAATTTCGCGACTTCGTGGCTGGCGCCCTCGACTCGACCGCGAGGAACAAGGCCGCAGCCCTTGGAAAAGCACCATTGACCAAACAGATTGTAGCCCTTGGTCGCAAATCGTGAGGTTCCCCACGCGGATTCATTGGCCGCCTGGGCCAGAATCAGTGAGGGTGGAATCACATCGAGACGTTTCCGGAGTAGCGAAAACTGTTCATCGCTTCCCGGTTCGGCTTCTACTCGCAAGCGATCGGCCTGCGCAGCCAACCATTGTTGTTCGTCTTCTGACAGCGTGGACTTTCCGGCCAGACTGTCCAGGTAGTCTCTTTCAATAAGAATCCGGGAATTGGCCAACACGATACGCGGATAGAGAAATGAGAAGAACGCTGCTTTCTTTTCGGTCGTATCCCGAAAGCTGGCAAAATCCGGCAATCCGTCGTGGGCCCAGCTGGGCAGGGACGGCAGGGATGCGAGCGGTAGTTCTGAGCCGGACCGGTAGCCTTCCATGCCCGACTGGGGCACATAAAAACCGCCTCCAATCGCAAAGGCGATCAGTGGAACAAACAGCATCAGGGCCCGTTTACCTGCAGACATAAAACCTCACGTCAGAATCGATATGGTAACGATTATAACAGTTTATACGGACGAGTCTGCGTGCTGGCTCATTGCTGCTTTCGGCGCGCTCCTCAGGGAATCCGGGTCGCCATCAACAGTCCGATTTGCTCTTCTCCGGAGACCGTGTCTCTGAGGCGCAGATAGAACTGGTCCTGATCAGAGGTGAAAAAGCCTTCGAGGACCATGCTGGCGCCGGTAAATGTCACGCGCCCATTGCCCGCTGAAGAATCGTAGGCAAGGGAAATCGTATCACCTTCGTTCAGCTGCGGAGACGTTACAGTTTCGTCGCCTACCGTGTGAACGACGTCCAGGGTGCGTGGGTCCAGAGTTGCCAGAACTGTCGAGCCGATGGTCAGTACGGCATTGTCAAAATGCGCCAGCTGATTGGAATCGGAGGTCATGCCGAGACGAATGCCCTGAAGGCGATACCTGCCACTGGTGGGGGCTGATGCTGAGGTCTGGGCTGCGGCGATGAGGATGCCATCTCCGAAGGAACTGTCGTCCAGATTAAATGCGAGGAGACTGCCATCGGGGGTGCTGGCGCCCACGCCCAGATCCGGCTGCTCGAAATCACCGGAAGCGGTTGAAACATCCAGGTTCAGGCGCCCGATGTTGGCATCGGCGTCGCTGAGTCGTGATGTCCTGTTGCTCAGCGTCCAGGATTCAATCCGGATGCCGGTATTGTCCGTGCTGACCGCTCCGCTCGCGTCACGGGCCACTGTGGTAAGTAACTGGTTCTGGGTGATGGTGTTGCCGCTGATCCGCCAGTCGCCGAGGCCGGTTTCGAAGGTGACCGGTGTGGCGCCATCGCTGAACTGTGTGGCCAGGTACAGCACGTTGTAGTCGCGGCCGTCGAGAATGTTGAGGCTGAAGCCGCGCTGACGGAGAAGGTCGAGCTCCAATACAGACAGATAGTGATTCTCCAAGGTTTCCTTGCGCTTGAGCTCCTCGCCGGAGGTCTCCAGCTCTATGGCCTTGCCCGCGCTGAAGTAGCCGCTAACTACCCGGTCCGGCCCGGTAGTGTCAGACACAGGCTCACTCGTGTAGGCGTCAAGGTAATAAGGGTTTCGGGTCCAGCCAATGATGCGTGAGCTGCCGCGACCGGTGATGCTCTGATACAGGGCGCGGCCTGCCAGTAAACGGGTATCGGCGACCAGCGTAGCGGCGCCCGGTGACGAAGCGTGGGTGTTCAGGTCCCATTGCTCGGAGCCCCGGAGAAAGAAATCGTTGCCCGCTTGATGGATCAGTGCTTCCCGGGCATAGGGGATGTCGCTGGCAAGTGACGTCACGCGGATGTTGAAGGCATCGAAGCTGGTCAGGGTCAGTGCCGGATAGACGTACCCCACGCCGTACTGGTCTTCCAGCCGCTCCTCCTGAGCGGTCCGGGCACCCCATTGTCCGGAGTTGACCAGGGAGCTCTCAAGGAAGGTTTGGCCCAGCTCCACTCCGAAAAACACCGAATTGTAGTCCGCAGAGCTGGCAGTGATTCGACCGGAGGAGGTTTCGTCCAGCAGGGCGTAGTCCGCCATGGCAGAAACGTATCGGGCGAAGTCGCCGCGACCGGAAAGCAGGTCCAGCGCCGACGTCAGGTTCGCGGTTGACGGAATGTCGATTTCGAAATCGTGGACCTGATCCGCAAGTGTGGACCAGACATATTTGTTGAGACAGAGCTCGCCGCCGACATCATCCACGCAATCGAGAATGCTCTGGAACTGACCCGGGGTGTAAGTGGTCAGGGTGTTGCGTACGAGATATTCGGAGAACGGGTTGATCTTCACGTCGCGGTCGGCGTCGGCCGCCAGGGCGCGCAGCCGGACATTGCCGTAACTGGCATCAATGAGCACATCCGGACCCAGGGGCAAGCCTTCGTCAAACGCGATTATGGTGAAGCCATTGTCGTCGGTCCGCGTGGATACCGGTACCGAGCCCAGGTTTTGCAACGCCGTATTGGTGGTGTAGACACTGATCCGGTCCGGCTGCACGATTCTCAGGTTCCGGCGGGTCAGTTCGGCATCCGGAGCCACGCCACCGGGCACCTCCATGGTAATCCGGACTTCATTCGCTTCGAGCCCCGCAGTTTTGCTGGAGTCGCCGGTACTGCCAGGACTGAAGTCGTCCACCGGGTTCTTGCCGTTGGCGAAGTCGTTGGGATCATTCTGCGCGCCGGTAATGGCGTCGTCGCCTCCGCCGCACCCGCTGAGAAGCAAAAAAACGGTCGGAAGAATCAATCCAGAGGTCAATCGCATGCCAGGCTATCCGTGCAGGGAATTCAGACGAACAGTCTAACAGCGCGGAACTGGGGAAAGCGTGAGGAAAGGCACGAAAAAAGGTGCCCGAGGGGGCACCTTTGATTGTCTGTTCTGGCTATGGCTGAAAGATCAGAAGTAGATCTTCATGCCTGCCATGACGCCATCATCGAGATCCACGTCGCCGCGGAACGGACGATCCAGTTCGGTATTCAGATAACGGTAACCGGCAAAGACTTCGGCGTTGCGGATCACGCGGTAGCTGCCCCGCAGTTCCAGGCTGGTCAGGTCGTCGGAATCACCGAATGACAGGATGCTGGGTGCATAATGGAGGCCACCGGTGAAAGAGAGTCCCGGAACCCGCGGGATGTTCAGGGTGGCGTAGCCGCCCAGTGCGATGGCACCGCCGTCAACCGCGCCCGCGTCCCAGGCGAAACCACGCATGCCCAGGCCGGCTGTAGTAGGCAGGTTTCCGATTGCAGTGCGGCCCTGAGCGTGGAAATCAAGGTTCAGGATGTCGAGACCGCCTTCACGATAGGTGTAGCCGGCGCCCATCTGGAGATCGTCGTTGTTGCCCAGAAAGTTCACCTGGCCCTTTACGGAATCATCGGTGAGGCTGAGGTCCACATCGCCAGCGAAGGCTGGAGCGGCAGCCAGTGACAGAACCATCACGGAAATACGGGACACTTTCATGCATGCACCTTTCGTAAGTAATTAAAATATTTGGCGTATGTTAACGGGCATGCTCTGGGGGCTCAACTTAAAAGGCGGTAAGCCCGCATTAATCTGCGCTGAGATCCGGTTCAGTGGTGGGTATCGTCACCGCCCTGATCCAGGTCGTCAGGCGACACATTTTCGGCGGGCACCCGGTATTCCTCGTTGGCCCAGGCACCGAGATCAATGAGTTTGCAGCGCTCAGAACAGAACGGGCGGTATGGGTTGGCATCCGTCCATTCCACGGATTTTTTGCAGGTGGGGCATTCGACGTTCATGGTTGCCTTTCAGAATAATAAAACGGATCCAGGTATCCGCGGGCCCTTCAGGAAGTCGCGGACGCTTTACAGTATTGTTCCAGTACTGCCCGGAGCATTTCAATATTGACAGGCTTGGCAACGAATGAATCCATGCCGGCACGCCGGCATTTTTCCTCATCTTCCTCCATGGCGCTGGCCGTCAGGGCGACCACAGGCACCCTTGGCCGACTGTTCGTGTTCTCCCAATCCCGCAGGCGACGGGTGGCTTCAAAACCATCCACCCTTGGCATGATGCAATCCATGAAGATCAGGTCAAACGGATGCCACTGCCAGAGGCTGGCTGCGGCTTCTCCGTCATTGGCGGTCATCACATCACAACCGAGCTTTTCGAGCAGGCGGCGGGTGAGCGTGCGATTGACGGGGTTGTCTTCGACCAGCAGCACTTTCATCCGACCGCAGGGCAGTTCCCGTCGACGGGACGAATCGCTGACGGCCTGGAGTGAGAAGCGAGTCAGGAAACGTCTTTTATGGTTGGCCGCGTCCGCGAACAGCTGATTCAGAATCGGAGTCAGGCAAGACTCCCGCAATGACTTGCTGAGGAAGGCGTCAGCCCCCGCCTGGCGGAAATGCTCGGCGTCTCCCCGCTGGGGGTTGGAGGACAGGATCAACAACCGCATGTCACTCCACAAAGGGTTTCCGCGAATCTGGCGGCAGAGCAGATCGCTGTCCATGTCGGGGACAAAACCATCCAGCACAATGCTGTCAAATGGCTGCTGGCTGTCAAACGCCTGGCGAAGTGAGGTCAGCGCTTCACCGGCGGACTTCACCGCTTCAATGTGGACCTCATGGCGCGAAAGCATTTCGAGGGTAATTTTGCGGGACAATTCGTAGGAGTCTACCACGAGAATTCGCCGGTTCTTGACCATGCGGGTATCGGGGCGCACCCGGGTCGAGCTTTCCGGGGCAACGGGGAGTGTGATTTCGATCCAGAACGTTGAGCCTTCTCCCGGTCGACTCTCGAGGTCCAGCGAGCCATCCATCAGGTTGACCAACTGCCGGCAAATGGTGAGTCCCAGGCCTGCTCCCGGGAGCTGACGCTGGAAGCGTTGACCGAGTTGCACGTAGGGCTCATAGACCAGCGGGATGTCTTCCGGATTGATGCCCACGCCGGTGTCCTCGACCGCCAGTCGCAGGCGAGCCTGGTCATCGCGTCGGCCCAGTACTTCGATGCTGATCAGGACATGGCCGGAATCGGTGAACTTGATGGCGTTGGACGTCAGGTTCAGCAGGATCTGGCGTATACGTACCGGATCGCCTTTCAGTGCCCACGGCAGGTTTTCATCAATGCGAAGCTCCAGCGCCAGACCCTTTTCTCGTGCCCGGGAACCGAGCATATGAACCAGGTCGTTCAGGGTTTCACGGAGATCGAACGGGATCTCATCCAGCACCAGTTTTCCGGCCTCCATGCTGGAGATGTCGAGCAGATCGTTGATGATGGCAGACAGTCCTTCGGAGGCGCTCAGCAGGGTGTGGACGTATTCCCGCTGGTCCTGATCCAGCGGTGTATCGGTCAGCAGATTGGCATAGCCCAGTACTGACTGGAGGGGAATCCGGAGTTCGTGGCTGACATTGGCAAGGAACTGGTTCTTGGCGTGGTTCGCCCTGACTGCCTCATCCCGTTCGCCCTGGGACTGAATCGTGGTTTGGCGCAGTGACCGCGTGTCCTCGAGTATCTGGAGGCGCATCTTGTTGAGTGCCTGCTCCAGTTCGGTCAATTCATCGGGCGTTTTAGGGGCAGCGCGTTTCAGTTTTAGCGGATCGACCAGCGCATCAAGGTTAAGCCTTGCAGCATAGTCGGCCATGGCCTCCAGGTGCCGCGACAAGGTCATGCGTACGATGACAAGCAGACCAAGTGTTCCCAGCATCACCACGATGGATTGGAACAACAGGTTGAGTAGTGCCCGGTCTCTCAGATCATCGTATATGCGTTCAACGGAGGAGGTAAGGGTGAGGCTACCGACTTCCTCCGGGCTGCGAAAGCTCGACCGGTCGAAGACGAGCGGAAACGTCTGGGTGATAACGCGACCCTCCGGGAGGGTACCCGTGGTGAACTCATCGCCGGTTGAGGTAACGACGCGCGCGTGCTGGATTGCCGTCACGGCTTTCATGTCGTCCAGGCTGTTGGCCACCTCGCTGTAGTTCATCAGCCAGATGTTATTGCTCATACTGCCGGAAATGAGTTCAGCGGCCTTGGCCTGCGTGGCTTGCAGGTCTTCCTTGCGGCGCTCGAACTCGCCGATCATCTGTACGCCGGTGGCCACCAGAGAAAAGATCAGGCTGAACAGCAGTACATACGCCAACAGTCGGGCTGCCAGCGGCCGAATTCCCATGCGCTTTAAAAACCGGTTTGGAGGCAATGCACGAGTTCCCTGTGTCGACTACTAAATCACCAATCGGAGTTTAACAGACAGTTAGTACTTCGACACGTTCCTCTGAATCAAGGTTTACGAAACGGAACCGTACGTTCAGATCGTACAGGTGCGCGCCATAGATCCGGTCTTCCTCTCGCCCCCGACGAAAGGACGGCCGCGGGTCGTAGCTGACGACATCCTCAATCAGCAGTCGCAGGTCGGGATAATCCTCCGGGCTGAGTGCTTCAAGCTGCCTCTCGGCTTCCGGCAGGAAGGTCACCGCTAACCGCTCGGTCGGTGGCGCATCGGCCCAACCCAGGGATGCATCCGGTATCGAGTCCGCAAACGGCAAATAGGGTTTAATGTCGAGAATGGGCGTGCCTTCGATCAGGTCGTGGTCGCTGATGCGCAGCACCAGTCTGCCTTCCTTGCGAACTAATCCCTGATTCCTGACCACCGAAAGCCCAAGGCTGTTGGGTCGGAACGGGGAACGGCTGGCGAAAACGCCAATTTTCTTGTTGCCACCAAGGCGGGGTGGGCGCACGACCGGTCGCCATTCGGCACGAACCGCCTCATGAAACTGAAAGGTCAGCCACAGGTGGCTGGCGGATTCCAAGCCCCGGAACGCATCCTCCCGGTCGTAGGGTGCCTCGATAACGAGTTCGGCGTGGGCGTAACGCGTCAGGCCCGGCTGGCGGGGCACACCGAATTTGTCCTGAAAACAGGATCGAGTGAACGCAATCGGGGATAGCGTCAGTGCTTCCTGGGCTGGTCGGGAAGGGTGTCGGGGCATAGTCAATCTAGATAAGGTCGCTGAAGGCTACCGGAAAAGAACAATTCTACCCGGAAAACAACGGAAGGCCGATCCTTGAAGCTCTCTTCCCTTGGGAATTCGAGTGCGGGAATAACCTCTGCGTAAACCCAGTCGCTGTGCAGACGGTACCGCCAGGTCACGTCCGCGAAATAGGTGGTAGTTCGCCACGACGGCTTGCTCTCGCCCAATATCCCAAGGCGTGGGGTAAGTGTCGAGCGGTTGTTCAGTCGCTTGTCGACGCTGAAAATCTGGGCTGCGACAAACTCTTTTTCATCGTGGATCCATTCCAGTTCCGAGGACGATATGAAATACCAGCCCTGGCCGACCTGTCTACCGGCTGTCAGCCAGGTTCGCTCACCCCAGCCATCGTTGTGGTAGAAGTAAAATCGTTGTTGCGCTCTTAGAAGCCAGTCTTCATCCAGACGCCAGTCCTTCTGTGCCGTGGCTCGCCAGAAAGCATCTGGAGGGAGCCGAAGCCGCACACCTACGTCGTTCGACAGGTTGATGGCATCGCCAATTTCGGTCAGGTAGCGCAGTGCACCGGTCGCTTCGGTGTCGGAGCGTTCGTCCTGGGTCAGCTGCCGGTCACGCTGCCGCTCCTCCAGGGGGATGAGCTCTTCACTTTCACTCTCGATCACGAGGCGGAGCTTGCGCCGAGTGGTGGGAATGTCCAGTCGAAACCGGGCCTCAGGTTCGAACTGAAAGGGGGCGCCGGATTCGGATTCGGTCGCGAAGCCGATTCGAAGGTAACTGGCGTTGTTCGGTAATCCGTACTCGCTGCCCGAGAGCGTGCGGTCCGCCCACTGTCCGAGCCTTTCCACCTTGGGATTCTGGGTTCGTCCCTGAAGCAATACCCAGTTGCTGAAATTCACCCAGTAGGAATCGCGTGGCTCGGCCCAATACTCCTCTGGAGAAAAGTCGAAGAAGGACGAGGGCAGGGCCTCGGGTGATAAAATATCGGGCACGGATCGTTCCTGCACCTCGAACACCGGTTCGGCTGCCTGGGCGTGGGTCAGTGTGAGGCAAAGGGATGCGGCCGCAAGGCCAACCAGCCGCGCGAGAAAAGATCGGTCAGACAAGATCCACCAAAATCCTTTTGTGCAAGTCACGGACCTGACGCTCCACGTCATCGATCGGGCGGTTGTTATCAATTATAGCGTCGGCCTTCGCGAGGCGCTGTTCCCTCGGCATCTGTGCAGCAATAATTCGTTCAACCTGCTCCCGGGAATTCGTGTCGCGGGACATGGTGCGTTCGATTTGCACGTCGACAGGCACATCGATCACGACGGCACGATCAACCAGCTGGTGCTGATCGGTTTCGAACAGCAGCGGAGAGACCAGGAGAGCGTAGGGCTGCGTGTAATTATCCGGCTTCAACTGCCGAATCAGTTCCTCGCGGATGATCGGATGCAGCAGGGCCTCAAGCCATGCTCGTTCCTCGGGGGCGTCAAAGACAATCGTCCGAAGACGTGCTCGGTCCAATGCGCCGTCCCTGGTCAGAATCTCAGGACCAAAATGCTCGGCAATCGCCTTGAGCGCGGGCGTGCCTGGTTCCACGACTTCGCGGGCAACATCGTCCGCATCGACCCAGTGTATGCCAAGGTCGCCAAACATCCTGACCACGGTTGATTTGCCGGAACCAATACCGCCGGTGAGACCCACAATTGCCATCAATCAGACTCCCAGAAAGCCAAACCAGAAACGCTGGATATCAGCGCCAAACCACAGGCAAAGCAGGCCAGCTGTGGCCAGGTAAGGTCCAAACGGAATGGGGACTTCCCGCCCGTGCTTCTTGAAGACCATCAGACTGATACCAACTACGGCACCAACGACGGACGAGAGAAGAATGACCGCCGGCAGCAGTTGCCAGCCAAGCCAGGCCCCGAGCGCCGCCAACAGTTTGAAGTCTCCATGGCCCATACCTTCTTTGCCCGTAACCAGCTTGAATAGCCAGTAAACCGACCAAAGAGACAGGTAGCCCGCCACCGCGCCCCAGAACGCGCTGGTAAAGTCCGTCAGCACGCCAAAGTAGTTGAGCACAAGCCCCAGCCACATCAGCGGAAGGGTAATGTTGTCCGGTAGGAGTTGCGTGTCAAAATCGATAACCGTAAGCGCGACAAGCGACCAAGTGAGCAACAACGCCCAGAGCCCGGCTTCCGATGAGCCCACAAACGCGATGGTTCCCACTGAGAGGAGGGCGGTTACCGCTTCAATGATCGGATAGCGTGGAGAAATGCCCGTTTTGCAGGACGAGCATTTGCCGCCCAGAAACAGATAGCTGACAACGGGGATGTTTTCCCAGGCCCGAATACTGTGACCGCAGGAAGGGCAGGTAGATGCCGGCTTCGAGAGGGTAATGGCGGCTTCCTGCTTTCGCTGTTGCTCGGGTACTTCAAGGAATTCCTCGCACTGGCAGCGCCAGTCCTGGTGCATCATCTTCGGGAGGCGCAGGATGACGACGTTCAGGAAGCTGCCGATGCACAGGGAAACCAGAAGGACAGAGAGATGGAGTAGCCAGGGGGTATGGAGGTAGATGTCGAGGAACTGCATTGGACGCCTTGGGTGCGGAATGAACAAGGGGTCAGATGAACACTTTCATCTGACCCCGGCTTGAGGTCTAGAGCGGTGATCGGCGGGCAGAAAAAGATCTCTTCTGTCCTTCATCCTAGCTGTCTAGCCAACAACCTGACCCATCTGGAAAATTGGAAGGTACATGGCAATGATCAAGCCACCGACCAGTACACCCAGAACCCCCATGATCATTGGTTCCATCAGCGCTGTCAGGTTATCAACCATGTCATCCACGACACTCTCGTAATGCTCTGCAACTTTGGCAAGCATCTCGTCCAGATTACCTGATTCTTCGCCGATCGCGGTTAACTGAACAGCCATTACTGGGAACAAGTCCTGTTCCTTCATAGACGCTTGGAGTTGAGTACCGCTGGATACATCATTTTTGATGTTCATGATGGCATCACGATAGACCGCATTGCCTGTCGCGCCGGCAACCGAATCCAACGCATCAACTAGGGGTACACCTGAGGCAAAGGTGGTCGAGAGTACCCGTCCAAATTTTGCTACAGCCGATTTGTCTAGTATTTCGCCCATAATTGGAAGTTTAAGAACATATTTGTCCATAAGGTCCGAAAATTTCTTGGAGCGTCTGTTTGCCTCCTTGAAGAGAAAAAGGGAGCCAACAATGCCCAAAAGAACAGCGAACCACCATTTCTGAAGCCATTCAGAGAGGTTCACCACAAACTGGGTGAATACGGGCAGTTCAGCACCAAATCCCTGGAACAGGCTCTCGAATTGAGGCACTACTTTAACAAGTAGAATCGCCGTCACTATTATTGCCACCACGATAACCGCAATCGGATAGGTCATCGCTTTCTTGACTTTTTTCTTCAGTATTTCGGTCTTTTCAAGATAGGTCGCAATGCGGTCTAGCATTTGTTCTAGCGCACCCGCCTTCTCACCGGAATCCACCAAATTGCAATAAAGATCGTCAAAATATCGCGGATGCTTTTTAAGGGCGCCGGCAAAACTTGTCCCTGACGAAATTTCGTTGCGAATCGTCATGACCAGTTCCTGAAGCCCCTTGTTTTCCAGTCCGTCTGCAACAATGTCGAAACTCTGTACCAGAGGAACCCCCGCTTTCATCATCGTGGCAAGCTGGCGCGTTAGCATCGCGATGTCAAACGGGGTTATCTTTTTGCTGCCACCCAGAAGCGGCTTGGGTTTTTTCTTGACCTTATCCGGAATGATTCCCTGTTTCCGGAGTTGGGCTTTGACAAGTGCCAGACTCTGGCCTGTCAGCTCACCTTTGGACTTGTTTCCCTTACGATCTTTCCCTTCCCAAATAAACGATTCGAGCTTTTGCGCTTTTTCTGCCATGCTTAATCCTTCGTCACGCGGTTGGCTTCCTCAAGGCTCGTCACTCCCTGAATCACCTTCAATAAGGCTGATTGCCGCAAATTACGGAAACCTTCCGCCTGAGCCTGTTTTGCAATTTTGATGGAACTGGCCTCTTCCATAATCATGTTCGCCAGCTCGTCAGTTACCTTGACCACCTCGTAAATACCAACGCGGCCTTTGTATCCTCCATTGCATTTATCACAGCCCTTTGGGCGGTACAACGTGAAGCCTGTATCAATTTGTTCCTGTGTGAACCCTTCCTTCAAAAGGACGTCCTTCGGTACATCAGCAGACTGTTTGCAGCTGTTGCACAAACGGCGACCGAGCCGCTGGGCGATGATGAGGCTCACCGAAGTGGCAATGTTAAAGGAGGCCACGCCCATGTTCATCATCCGCGTAAGAGTTTCAGCGGCACTGTTAGTGTGCAGGGTGGATAAAACGAGGTGGCCGGTTTGAGCAGCCTTGATGGCGATGTTCGCGGTTTCGAGGTCTCGGATCTCGCCTACCATGATGACATCGGGATCCTGGCGCAGGAATGCCCTGAGTGCTTCGGCAAATCCAAGGCCCACCTTGGTGTTGACGTTGACCTGGTTAATGCCTTCAAGATTGATTTCAGCCGGATCCTCGGCGGTGGAGATGTTGCGCTCGCTGGTATTGAGAATGTTCAGACCGGTATAGAGGGATACCGTTTTGCCCGAGCCGGTCGGGCCCGTGACCAGAATCATACCCTGTGGCTGCTCCAGAGCTTCAAGGTACATCTGCTTCTGGTCTTCCTCATACCCAAGGACGTCGATGCCCAACTTGGCCTGGCTCGGATCCAGGATCCGTAAAACAATCTTTTCTCCCCAAAGCGTTGGAAGCGTGTTTACGCGAAAGTCGATAGCTTTGGTCTTGGATAGCTTCATTTTTATCCTGCCATCCTGAGGAACGCGCCGCTCGGATATGTCCAGTTGGGACATTATCTTTACCCGGGCAGAAATTTTTGGAGCCAGCTTGATTGATGGGCGGGACACTTCCTTCAATATTCCGTCCGTACGGTACCGGACTCTGTAGGTTTTCTCGTAGGGCTCGAAGTGTACGTCAGATGCTCCCCCCCTGATGGCATCAAGGAGCATCTTGTTGACGTATTTTACAATTGGGGCGTCATCGACTTCGGTCGCACTTACGGAACCACTGTCGTCATCCTGATCGCCGCCCTCAGTTTCCACGCTCTCAAGGTCGGCGTCATCAAGCTCTCCCATCGAGGTATCCTGAGATTCCAGATACTTCTCTATGGCCACTCGGAGCTTCGCATCGTCCACGAGTATGGCGTCGGTGCTCAAGCCTGTATTGAACTTGATTTCATCCAGCGCCTGAATGTTGGTCGGGTCGGAAACTGCGATAAACAGGCGATTGCCACGCTTGAATATCGGTAAGACATTGTGTTTTCGGATCAGTTTCTCGTCTACCCCCTTTTCGGGCATCATCTCAGGCTGGAATGACTCCAGATCGAGAACTGACATGCCAAATTCCATTGCTGCGGAAAAAGCAAGCTTCGAACTAGGTGCCAGTTCATTCTGGGTAAGGTAGGTGATCAGGGGAATTCGATTCTGTGAGGCCTGCAGGAAAGCATCCTTTGCCGTCGCCTCATCTAGAAGCCCGTCTTCAAAAAACCGCCGGGCCAGGCCGGTCAGCGTTACGTTTCGATTGCTGCTCGCCATAAGTGCTCTGAAAAGATTGTTATAAGTCGCTGAATCGTAAATTAGCAAAAAAGAGTTTAGATGTCTGGCATGGGTTTGGGAAGCACTCTCGATCACAAACTGGTCGATCTGGTGATGTTGAGTGGTTTAGCAGGCGCCAGATGAAATCTTTCATCTGGCCCCATCTTTTTTAAAGTACCACCCTAAGAAATCTTGGTGACAAAAAACGTCACCTCCTGACGTCAAAGGTCTCTTGTTGCGTCGAAATTTGCTTTGTGATGCGCCTCACATAATCCTGTAAGCCGCTGATACGTGGTTGTTTTTTACGTTTTACTGCAATTGGCACGCTAACTGCTTCATGTCAGTTACGCTCACCGCGGTATCGGGGCAAAGCTCCACCGTCCCGGAGCTGTAACTAAAAACGAACAAACCTAGAGGTTTTCGCTATGCAAGCAATCAAAATGAACCAGGGTCAAAAAGGTTTCACCTTGATCGAACTGATGATCGTTGTTGCGATCATCGGTATCCTCGCAGCTGTTGCGATTCCGGCTTACCAGGATTACGTTGCACGCTCTCAGGTAACTGAGGCCGTTAACCTGACTGCCGGTTTGAAGTCTCCGTCTGCTGAGTATTTCCAGAACAAGGCGACTGTCCCTACACTGGCCGAGCTTGGAGCTACCACTGCTGGCAAATACGTAGCTAGCATGGCGATCGCCCAGGACAGCACTAACGCCTGGACTATCTCTGCAACTATGGATACCACCGGTGTTAACAACAACATCGCTGGCGAAACCTTTGCTATCTCAACCGCTGACGGTGGTTCCACCTGGGATTGCGGTACTATTGGCGCAGCTGCTGCGACCACTACCCTCGCAGCGAACTACCTGCCGACTTCCTGTAAGTAAACCTTCAGAACGAGGCAGGCCCATCGCGACCTCTGGTCGCGATGGGCCTTTTCTTATGTATAAGAGAATGAATCGAATTGCAGTTCCTGCAGCTCTGTTTTTTTTGATCGGGGCTTTGCTTTCTATAAATTTCCCGGGGGCTAGTGGGGCCTGGATACTCGATGATGTTGGCAATCTAGCCGGGCTGGCTGATTTATCTGCGGGTACCCTGGAGAGTTACTACACGTTTCTTGCCGGGGGTGTCGGAAGTTTGGGCCGACCGATCTCACTACTGACTTTCGCTTTTCAGCACGAAAGTTGGCCTGATCCGTACAGCTTTAAAGTCGTAAATTACGTAATACATACAGTCAACTTCCTGCTGGTTTTCACCCTCCTTGTTAACCTGGCCCGTGCAACGAAGCGTGACGGGGCGCCGAAGAATAGATGGACGATACTGCTCTTTCTGGTCATTGCTTTTGCGTGGGCAGCATCTCCGATTCACCAGACTACGATCCAGTATGTCATTCAGCGGATGGCAATGCTGGCTGCTTTCTGGATGTTGATTGGTATCAATATCTGGATCTACCTGCTTTATGTCTCCCGGTTAAAAACCGCAGAGTTCAGGCTGGTTTTGGCTTCGGCCCTCGTGTTGTTGTGTACCGTTCTTGCGGTGCTTTCAAAAGAGAACGGAATTCTGCTTCCTCTGCTGTGCGTTATAGTGTTTCTTGTAAGGCCTCCCGAGCAGTGCCTCAGCAGACCAGTGCGACTTCTGGCTATCCATGCTGTTCTCAGTCCACTTTATCTTCTGCTTGTTGTTCTTACTGTTGAATACCAGAAATATTTCATCGATGCCTACGCGATGCGGGATTTCTCGATAGCGGAAAGGGTTCTTACCCAATTCAGAATCCTGCCCCTGTATGCCGTAAAAACTCTATACCCAATCGGCCAGGACTTTTACCTGCTTTGGGATAATTTCCCAGTCTCAAAAAACCTGATGAATCCTGTTACCACTTTGCTTGGGCTCGCTCTGGTACTTGCGGGTGGGATTGTCGCAGTGGTTTCAAGGAAGCGGAATCCCCTTGTCGCGATCGGCATTCTCTTCTTTCTGGCTGCGCACGTTCTCGAGTCTTCTGTGCTGGCATTAGAGTTGTACTTTGAGCACAGGAACTATCTTCCCTCTGTAGGCTTATTCATTGCGTTGGCTGGTTTGGCGGAAAAGCTACCCCAAAAGGTTCTGCCAGTGATCGTTGGGGCTTTCGCTGTTTTATCGCTAATATTTTCACTGGTCACCTATCAGGAAGCCCGTATCTGGGGAGAGCCCCTGAAGCAGGCGATTCGCTGGTACCAGACGAATCCCACTTCGCCGCGAACTCATAGCCATATGGCCTCAATGCTGTCCGCTCATCAGCTATATGATGAAGCCGGTGATTTTTACGCCAAGACCATAGATGATTTTCCCGAAAGTATCACCATGCCGTTGTCGTGGCTGGAGCTTAACTGCGTTAGTGCGAATGCGGCCAGCGTGCCAGAGGAGTTACTGTATCACCGGGCCCGGGTTGCGGATTACAACAAGAATGCTGTAAATACACTCTCCTCGATTATGGAAAAGTTTGAGAGCGGGAAGTGTTCGCGGGATACGGCGCGCAAGCTGCTGAATGTCTCGTTAGTATTGCTCGAAAATGAACGCTTTGGCCGTGGCAAGGCATTTGTAGATCTGAACGTCGTAATTGCAAAGATCTACTTTTATGCAGGCGACCTTGGTAAAGCAAAACAGCATTTGTCTGACGCACTTAAGCGCAATAAAAGGCCCGACGTGATCTTTGCGGCGACACAGGTAGCCATAGCTCGGAATGAGGTAGCAAACGCCCAAGACCTATACGAAACACTGGAGTCTCGTTGTGGAGAGTCTTTGGAACCTCAATGCGTGAGCCTGAAGCCCGGAATGGAGCGGCTTGAACGCAAGCTAAACGAAATGGGAGATACGACCCAATGACGGATTCCTTAAGCATCATAATTCCGGCGAAGAATGAGCGAACGAGTTTGCCGGGTGTGCTTGATGAAATCTTTTCCTGTTGCTCCCCTCTGGAAGTGATTGTCGTTGACGATGGGTCAACCGATGGAACTGCTGCTGCGGCCTCCCGGGAGGGGGTTAAGGTGCTCAGGCATCCCTACTCGAAAGGAAACGGTGCTGCAATCAAGTCGGGAGCGCGTGCTGCCAGAGGTGACATACTGCTATTCATGGACGCTGATGGGCAGCATGATCCCCAGGATATCCCCCGTCTGCTGGCAAAATTACAGGAGGGGTATGACCTGGTCGTGGGTGCTCGCGGAAAAGGATCTCAGGCGAGCATCGGCCGAGGGCTTGCTAACAAGTTATACAACGGCCTTGCAACCTATATGACCGGGCATAAAGTCGAGGATCTGACGTCTGGTTTCCGAGTCGCCCGGGCGAAAAGGTTCCGGGAATTTCTGTCACTTCTACCGAATGGTTTCTCCTATCCGACCACCAGTACCATGGCATTTTTCAGGGCCGGTTATTCAGTGGCCTACGAAAACATCCATGCCGGGCGCCGCGAAGGAAAGAGTCACA
This sequence comes from Marinobacter albus, assembly GCF_030238305.1. Lineage (NCBI taxonomy): Bacteria > Pseudomonadati > Pseudomonadota > Gammaproteobacteria > Pseudomonadales > Marinobacteraceae > Marinobacter > Marinobacter albus. The sequence continues at coordinate 1,338,083 of NZ_JASSQD010000001.1, forward strand.
TCAGTCCGTTGAAAGATGGCATCCGGTTTCTGCTGATCATCTTCAAGATAGGTACATTGTATTCGCCTTTAAAACTTTTCTTCCCCCTGAGTGTCCTGCCTCTTCTTTTGGGGATTGGTTACTACGCCTTCACATACTTGAGTATGGGGCGATTTACCAACATGAGCGCGCTCCTTTTCACGACAGCACTGTTGATATTTCTGATGGGCCTCGTTTCCGAGCAGATTACCCAGCTGATGTACAAGGAGGTGGGCTTTGAGGAAAAGGATGCTGATTCAGGCCAGGGATCCGGACGGCAGAAATGAGTCGAATCCTGATCGATATCTGCCACCCTGCCCACGTACATTTTTTCAAGAATGTCATCGGGGTTCTGAATAATCGCGGCCATGAGATTCTCGTCACCAGCCGGGAGAAAGAGGTTACGGTCAGACTATTGGAGGATCTGGATGTAGATCATTGCATGCTATCCAGCGCGAGCAAAGGCGGGGTAGTCGGCATGCTGAAGGAACTGATTAGCCGGAACTTCGGGCTCTACAAGGTGGCTCGTCGATTCAAGCCTGATGTAATGGCTGCGATTGGGGGGATTTTCGTGGCCCAGGTGGGGCGACTGAGTAGTATCCCCTCCGTCGTCTTCTATGATACCGAGAACGCAACTCTCCAAAACGCATTAACATATCCCTTCGCGTCGAGAGTCAGCGTTCCAAGGGCCTATGAGAGTTGGTTGCCCAAGCGAAGTGAGAGGTATGATGGTTACCACGAACTGGCGTATCTTCACCCGGAATTCTTCAAGCCCGATTACGTGGAGGCGGTGGCCAACGGTCTGTCGCCTTCGGGGGATACTTTTCTCATACGCGTGGTTTCCTGGAATGCCAATCACGATCTTAACGAACAGGGCTGGTCGGTTCAGCTCCTTCGAACCGTGGTGTCTTTCCTGAGCAGGCTGGGGAAGGTAATCGTGTCCTCAGAAGGGGGTTTACCCGACGATTTGGCGCCCTATGGTTATGCCGGGAATCCTTCCTCAATGCACCATGTCATGGCCTTTTGTCGCTTGTTCGTTGGAGAGAGTGCGACCATGGCGTCGGAATCGGTTGTTCTTGGTGTACCTGCGATCTACGCAGCACATACCGGGCGAGGGTACTGTAACGAGCAAGAAGTTCGTTACGGTATGCTTCGTAATATCAACGAGTTAAACGAAACGTCGCTGGTCGGGTGTATCAGAGAGTTCCTGTTGATTACACCTGATGAGATTTTAAAGCGGCATGAGGAGCTGTTGGGCGATACCATTGATGTCGTCGAGTACGCGGCCAACCTAGTTGAAAGAATGGCAAAACAATAATGGTATGTCCTCGACCGTATAAAATATCGGGTAAGAACAGTTGAACAAGCTACCTTTTGTAAGCGTTATCGTCCCCTATTTTAACGCCGGGGTTCAGATAAAGAGTTTATTACAGGCGCTATTGCGTCAGTCTTACCCTCATGAGTTGTTTGAAGTTATCCTGGTGAATAACGGCTCGACCGATGAGACCCAATGTCTCGTCGAATCATTTTTGAGCTCAGGGATCGGTAGTAATTTCCGTTTAGTTGATGAGAATGAAATCATTGGTTCCTATGCTGCGAGGAATAAAGGTATTCCCCTGGCGCATGGCGAACTTCTCGCATTTACAGATTCGGATTGCACTCCCGAGCCAGATTGGATAGAGCAAGGCGTCGCAGCAGTTTGTAGCAATGAGCAATCAATCATTGGTGGAAGAGTAGAGCTTCAGCCATTTGATCAGGCCAACCCTACTCCTGCAGAGTTGTTCGACCTTGCATATGGGTTTCAACAGCAGACGAATATTGAGAAAAAGGGATTTTCTGTTACCGCCAATCTGTTTGTTAAGAGAGAAGTGTTTCAGGTTGTAGGTGTATTCAACGCAAAGCTTAAGTCAAAAGGGGATTACGAGTGGTGCAATAGAGCGGCATCGCAGGGGTTTTTAATTACGTATCAACCATCCTGCGTGGTTAATCATCCCGCCCGTCGAAAAATTGCAGAGCTTGTCGCTAAAACCCGTCGCATAGCGGGCGGCCAGTATGACATAGGTGCACGGCCATCCGGTTCGGTTGTGGACGTACCCTCATTGCCGGTGCGTCTTGCTCAACAAGTCAAGTTCGTTTTCCTGAACAAGAAGATAGGCGGTATCAGGAAAAAGTGTTTTGTTGTCGGAATTGGCTTGGTCTTGGTTTTGGTTAAATACGTTGAAAAGGGTCGTTTGATACTAGGGGCGGAGAGTCGGCGATCATAGATAGGACAGGTCGGTGCGGCCTGAGATCGAAATTGATCCGTGAAATACTGGGCTAAACGTGGAACGTTTATCTGTTTAGCCACTTTCATACTGACCAACTTGAGAACGATAACCCGGAAAAGCGTCGAAGTTTTTCGATGTCCGGAGCTAAGGCTTCAGTGAGCACTGCCCTATCTGCCGGGGATAGACTTGGCCGTTCGAAGGATCTCCTGAACGGTGCTGTGATAAGGCGTATTCCAGCTAAAGTATATGGATTTTGAGTTCTATGGCTAAGTGTTTGTTCTAATCTAGATCTTCGCTTTTTTTTGCTGGATGCGTGAAAGGTTTTTGCGTACACACTTTTGTTGTATTCTGGATTTAGGTCTAAAAAACGAAAAACCTCATCCATGACGCTCGAGGTCTTGGACTTTAATCGCTCTGATTCAATAAGAAGTATTTGGTCGCCTGAGTAATACTCTAAAAATGCCTCAATCTGATAATAGTACTTGCTGGTTAAAATATAATTGCTTTGAGGATCGTTTATAGCCTCGGACAAAGATCTTGACTCTCTTCCATGAGCAACGTTGTGAACATAGTGTGATACTGCTCTATCGATGGGGTCACGAAGAATGCATATTAATTTAATATTAGGTAAGAGAGAATGCATTCTTTGGGGAACGCCGGGAAAGAGATGCCGCTTTGTATAATTAGGGGAGGCTTCGAAAGCCAAAAGTTGACCTGCTCTGAATAGAGATTTATACCAGTCAGTGCCTTTATTAAAGTCCTCTGTGCTCCTGAAAAAGTTAGTTTCTTTAACTGAAGAGGGGGTCACGCCAGAATGAGAGGCAATATAGTGGTATAGGCTTGACGTGCCGCCTTTCATTGTTCCTATGATGATAAAGTTCGGTAACATTTCTATCGCTTTTCGTTAGGAATTTTCAGTCCCGGCACGGGGCGGCAGGTCAAACAACCGGATGAAAAAGTCGTGCTTTGCTAAAATACGGATGCATGAATGGCTGTTCTGCTCCCAGATGTCAACTTCCTCAAATAACTCGGGCACTTCAGCATCCCACCCAAACTTCTCGCCATTTACCAATGCATTCCCCCGGGTTCCAGGTGCCTGGAAACCAGTAAAGACAATGCTGTTACGATGGTTGGGTAACAGGGTCTTGAGGTGGTGGAGTACCCGTCCACCGTTCGCACGAATTCGGTCTTATCATCAATCAACTTACACTGGTTCACGCTGAGCTTGTGTTCCTTGTGATGCTTACAGAAGATCTCTGTGGCTTTGATCGCCATAGGGCTGTTGAGGTAGACGGGCAGTTGCGGAATTCGTTCCTCACTCATCAGCTTTTGCACGACGTACAGCAACATCTGTGCACGACCTACGGCAAATGCCGGAACCAAAACAATGCCTCCGCGACAGGAAGTACGGGTAATGATTTCTTCCAGTTCGCTCTCCGGATCGACCTCAGCGTGAGCACGGTCGCCATAGGTCGATTCGCAGACCAGAACATCGGCCCTTTTGAGCCGCTCGGGCGGGCGCATGATCAGGTCGTGTTGGCGCCCCACATCACCGCTGAATACAACTGTCCGGCCGGTAACGTTATGATGAACGTGAACACAGGAAGAGTCCAGAATATGGCCAGCTGGCGTAAAGGGAACTTCAAAGCCTTTCACCGGTTCAAATGACTCGTGATAGTGCAGGGATTCAAAGTGCTTTAGAGCTTCCCTGGCATCCTTTTCGGTAAATAAAGGCTCCGGTCGTTCGTGCTTTGAGTACTTCTTGCGGTAGGCGTATTTGGCATCCTCTTCCTGCAGAAAGCCTGCATCGGGAAGCAGCACGTTGCAGAGTTCATGGGTCGCCTTGGTGTAATAGATCTTTCCTTTGAAGCCAATTCTGACCAGAGCCGGAAGATAGCCGGAGTGATCGATGTGCGCGTGGGTCAGCACCACAGCTTTGCTCGTGCCCGGATCCACCGGAAACTGCGCCCAGTTGCGCCGGCGCAGGGTTTTGACGCCCTGATACATCCCGCAATCCACCACCATACGATTTTTTTCTTCCGAGAGCAGTTAGCAGGAGCCGGTGACGGTTCCTGTGCCGCCGAGGAAGCGAAGTTTCATTTGGTTGGCGTCCTTGTGTCTGGGGTGAGACCGGCGTCAGATGAAGGCCTTCTTCTGAACCCTGCTTGAACAATGATACTATGGCGTAAAAACAGGGTCAGATGAAAGCTTTCATCCGACCCTAGGTTCACTGACCCCGAGCCCGAGTTCACGTTCAGCCCTATGCACCACAGCTCCATACTCCCGGATGTCCTCAGAACCGCCGACGAGGCCAGCGAAAAAGTTCTCCACATCTACGAATCCGACTTCAAGGTTCGCTATAAGGCAGATAGCTCGCCTATCACTGCTGCTGATGAGGCAGCCCATCAGACCATCTGTCGGGGCCTGCGCAACATCAGCCGGGACATCCCGATTCTTTCGGAGGAGGGCAAAGCGGTCCCGTGGGAGGAGAGAAAGCACTGGCGTCGTTTCTGGCTTATCGATCCGGTCGACGGAACCAAGGATTTCACTCAGCGTAATGGTGAATTCACCGTGAACATCGCAATGATTGAAGATGGCCTGCCGGTGATGGGTGTCGTCACCGCTCCGGCTCTCAAAGAATCATATTGGGGCATCGTAGGCGAGGGCGCCCACAAGCGAGACGGCATCGGAAAGGTTCATCGCATCCGCGTAGCTAAGCCAAGAGAAACCAAGAGGGTTGTGGCAAGCAAGAACCATTTGAACGACGAGACCTGAGCGTTCATTGAATAACTCGGCGATTTCGAACTCGTCCAGGCCGGCAGTTCACTCAAGTTCTGCCGAATTGCCGAAGGCCATGCTGACATATACCCCCGCCTTGGGCCGACCAGTGAGTGGGATACGACAGCGGGCCATGCAATATTGGCAGCTGCCGGCGGGCAGGTGCAGACATTGGAGGGGGAGCCGTTGCGGTATGGGAAAGAGGATATTCTGAATCCCTGGTTTGTGGCTGCGGGGAGTTGGTATTTTTAACGCGAACAACTCAGGGGGGCGGAGGAATTTGTTTATCTGGCCCCGATTTAAAGTCCAGAACGGTGTCAGAAGAAAGCTTTCCTCTGACACCTGAGTTACCCCCCCCAACCAAACAGACTTGCCAAGACGTGGTACGCCATTCAACCAAACTCGTCCGAGGAGACCGTGCCCATCAGCTCCAGAACCAGGACATTCCCTGTTTCTTCCCAAAGATCGAAGTGGAAAAGATCAAGGCGGGCAAACGCACCAAAAAGCGAGAGTCTTTGTTCTCCAGCTACCTGTTCGTAAACTTGGAGCAACCTGTCCTCGAATTTTCCAGAGGCTCATGATCTTCACACAATCACACATACTTTCGATCTGCGAATGGGATAAGATCTCGGACAGGATCGATACTAACCGCCGAGCAGATTGCCCGCACGAGTGCAATGTCAAGGTCGCTGAAGTGCTTCAGCGCTTAGTAGGAGTTTTGGCGGGACGTTCTTCAGTTAGGTACGAGCTAAATCAGCGCACAAATCCCGAAACGGCAAAAGTCCGAACGAAGAGAGTGTTACAAAATGATACCTGTCACCAAGCCATATCTTCCCGATAGGAAGAAGTTCGAAAAATACATCGACGGTATCTATCAGCGTCATTGGCTTACCAATAAAGGTCGGTTGGTTCAGGATCTTACCCAGAGGCTTGAGGAATACCTTGGAGTAGAGAATTTGTTGCTGGTTGCAAATGGCACTCTGGCTCTCCAGATTGCCTACCGCGTGTTAGGCATCAGTGGCGCTCATCCAATGGGAAGTTCGGAAGCTATTACCACGCCCTTTACTTTTATCGCAACAGCAAGCTCGCTCAAATGGGATGGCGTAGAACCAGTTTTCGTGGATATCGACCCAGATACATGGTGTCTGGACCCGGCAAACATTGTGTCGGCAATTACTCCCAAAACAAAAGCAATTATCCCTGTCCACGTTTTTGGAAACGCCTGTGACGTAGAGGCCATCGATTCACTTGCCCGAGAATACAATCTTAAAGTCATTTACGACGGTTCCCATGCGTTTGATACTAAATACAAAGGCGAAAGCCTTCTCAGGCATGGTGATGCTGCCACGCTTAGTTTCCACGCTACGAAACTGTTCCATACCGGGGAAGGTGGAGCAATTGTTTTTAAGCACAAGGAAGATCTGGAGCGCGCGAAGAAAATGATCAATTTTGGCATAACGGGGCCGGAAAGAATTGAAGATTTGGGAATCAACGCCAAGATGAGTGAGCTGCAGGCAGCGATGGGCCTGTGCGTATTGGATGAAATGGAAGAGAATCTTGCCGCTAGAAGCGGGGTATGGCTGCGATATAAAAAGCATCTTGCCAGTCGTGTTCAGCTCCAGAGGCAAAGTCCGCATCTTTCCTACAATTACTCCTATTTTCCAGCGTTATTTGAGACAGAGGACCAGGCTCAATCCATAGCTGCTAGGCTTGAGGCCGATTCAGTTCTGGTGCGGAGGTATTTCTACCCTTCTCTGGAGTCAGTGAATTGCTTGGGGGAGCATTCTCCGCAAGCGATCTCCAGCGATGTTGCAAAGCGTATTTTATGCCTTCCGATCTTTGACCAGCTTGGGAAGGAGGAGCAAATGAGCATCATCAATATCATAAATATGGAGCTGAACTCATGAGTTTGGCGGTGATGCAGCCTTATCTTTTTCCGTATATCGGTTATTTTCAACTGATTTATTCGGCAAGGATTTTTCTAATATATGATGATGTTTCATTTATAAAACAGGGATATATAAATAGGAACTCAATACTGTCAGATGGTTTTCCTGTGCGCTTTACGATACCAGTACCCGGTTCCTCATCAAACAAGAGAATCGTTGACCTGAGCTTTTCTTCAAATGTTGGAAAGGCTCTGAAAACAATAAATCAGGCCTATTCCAGAGCGCCATACTATGAGGATGTTTTTCCAATAGTTCGTCGAGTTCTGGAGTTTAAGGAAAGATCGATTCCCAGCGTATGCCTTGAGGCATTCAATTTGATTTTTTCTTACCTGGGGATAAGCAAGCAATTTTTCAGAACTAGCGAATTAGAGTATCAACGGGATCTGCCACCAGAAGATCGAATTATTGATTTATGTAGAAAATTTGATGAAAAGACCTATGTTAATCCCGTTGGCGGGCGACATTTATATTCGAAAGAGCATTTCTATAATAGTGGTGTGGAACTATTTTTTCTTCAATCAAATTCGGTAAGATACCGGCAGAAAAAAGGGGGCTTTGTTCCAAACCTTTCAATTATTGACTGCTTAATGAACTGTTCTCCAGCAGAGGTCACCACTCTTCTGAACCAATATGAGTTGGTGTAGTAATGGTAGACGAAAAGAGAGCCGCGGAATTTTCTCGGAATGATGGGCTTGAACAGCTTCTGATTGAGCTGGCAGAGCGCCTGACTCCGGCTAATTACCAGCTGACTAGTGAGTTGTGTACCGAGAATTTACCAAAGATTTTTATAGTCGGGCCCTTGCGTTCCGGAACGACACTATTTATGCAGTGGCTGGCGGCGACCGGGTTGGTGGCGTACCCCACCAACCTGTTGTCCAGGTTTTATGGAGCGCCCTTAGTCGGTGCCAAGATACAGCAGTTACTCACGGATCCAAGGTACAACTTCAGAAATGAAATTCTTGATTTTAAATCGGAAATAAACTTTCGTTCGGACAACGGAAAAACTAAAGGTGCCTTGGCACCTAATGAGTTCTGGTATTTTTGGCGTCGATTTTTACCTTTTAATGAACTCGATTACATGCCCTCTCCACAATTGCAGAAGGAAGCCAACCTGACTGAGCTTCGTGACGAATTAAATGCTTTAGCGAACGTGTTTGAGAAGCCATTCGCCATGAAAGCCATGATCATGAATCAGAATATTCCCGATTTGGCTGAGCAGTTTGAAAAGACGCTGTTCATTTGGATAAGGAGAGATCCTGTTTTCAACATCCAGTCAGCTTTAGAGGCTCGTAAGCGCCAATACGGTGACATCAACACCTGGTATTCATTCAAGATCAAGGAATATCCTGAGCTGAGAAAACTGGATCCATTGGAGTCCGTTGCAAGGCAGGTCCTGTCAATCAATCGCTCAGTGGAGCAGGGAATACGGGATTTGCCTGCTCACAAGAAGTTGATCGTGCAGTATGAAGACTTTTGCCAGCGTCCCCAGAACTATTTCGATCAAATCATCGCGCGGCTTGTCAGGCAAACCGATATCAACGAGTCCGAGTTCCCCGCATATTCAGAGGTAGAGAGCTTCTCCAATAGTAATGTATGGCGTCTGAGGGACTACAGTGAGGCCGACGCCAAACGAGTTTATGAAGAAATATCAGGTGGTGCGTGATCATGGGGGTTTCGAGGCTGGTGAAGGCTAATGGTATGAAGTGGATAACCTCTTTCCGAAACCGCTATAGGGCAGCGGGAAAAGTGAAGTACTTCTGTATCGGAAGAAACAAAACTGGCACAACCTCGTTGAAGCGCGCTTTCGAAGACCTTGGTTTTCCGGTAGGTGATCAAAGAACTGCGGAAATACTCACGGGTAAGTACTACTTTGAGGGTGACTTTCAGCCGATTATTGGCTTCTGTAGAAGCGCTCAGGTTTTTCAGGATGTTCCATTCAGCTATCCCGAAACTTACAAGCACCTTGATGAAGCTTTTCCAGGGAGTAAGTTCATACTCACCGTACGGGATACGCCTGATCAGTGGTACCAATCCCTCACCCGTTTTCACTCCAAGATGTTCGGAAAGGATGGGAACCTTCCCACTACAGCGGAATTGAAGCTAGCACCCTATGTCTGGCCGGGATTCATGTACAACGTGGTTCGCATTCACGGTACACCTGAGGATGATCCATACAACAAGGGTATTATGGTCCAGCACTATAAAAAATATAATGATGATGTCCTGAAGTATTTCAAGGGGCGCCCTGAGGACTTGCTGGTAATTAATCTTGCAGAGCCAAGGTCTTATGACAAGTTTGTGGAGTTTCTTGGGGTGGACTCCCCCTATCACGATTTCCCTTGGGAAAATCAGACCTGAGAGATAGCCTTAATCAGTGAAAGCAATGAACAGAAAAATTGGTGTCGGTGTTCTCTGGAACCTTGCTAGCGCCTTCATGACGCGGGGAGCCAGCACCATCTTCACGCTTCTTCTGGCACGTTTGTTGGCGCCCGAAGCATTTGGTCTGGTTGCCATGGCAACGGTCGTCTTTGAGTTGGCGAACGTCTTTGTAAGCTCGGGGCTTGGACAAGCGTTGATACGCAGTAAAGAGGTGTCCAGGGCAGATCTCAACACCGTTTTTTACACCAACCTGCTGCTCAGTGGCATTGCATACTCTGTGTTATTTGGGTTGTCACCATTTGTTGCCAGTTTTTACGGCCAACCCGAGCTGACCACTCTGGTGCGAGTTATGGGGCTGGTCGTGTTCCTGAATGCCGCCAAGGTAGTGCAAACGGCGGTGTTGAGCCGTGAGATGGATTTCAAGACTCAGATGAAGGCAAACACATTGGGGGTGCTTGTATCTGGTAGTTTGGCTCTTACCTTGGCGTGGTTGGGCTGGGGGGTGTGGAGCCTTGTCGCACAAATGCTCAGCGCAGCTGTGATGTCCGCGCTCATCCTCTGGTGGATCAGCGAGTGGCATCCCAGCCTTCAGTTTAGTTGCGAGTCTTTTGTCAGGTTATTTCGTTTCGGCCGAAACCTGCTCGCTGAGGGAATGCTGTCAGTCCTTTATCAAAACTCTTATATGTTAGTCATTGGGCGTTTGTTTGGCGCTGAAACAGCAGGCTTGTACTTCTTTGCCAGAAAAGTGAGTAATTTGGTCTCCCAGCAGTTGACTCGTGCGGTGCAACAAGCCACATACCCGGCGCTGGCGAGGCTGCAGGATGATAATTTTGTATTGAGAAATAAGTATCGTCAGATCCTACAGTTGATGATGTTCCTGATTGCGCCCACGATGGCTTTGTTGGCAGGCCTGGCTTCGCCGTTGTTTAGGTTGTTGTTTAACGAACAGTGGCAGCCTGCGATACCGTATCTGCAGTTATTATGTCTGGTCGGTATGCTGTATCCCCTGCACGCACTTAATATGAACCTTCTCAACGTCAAAGGGCGTTCGGATCTGGTGCTCAAGGTTGGCCTCGTAAAGAAAGCCCTTAACCTAACACTCTTGTTCGTGGCGATTCCTTACGGGGTGATTGGAATTGTCGTAAGCCAAGTGGTTGGGGCGGCTCTTTCACTGGTTCCAAACACTTATTTTTCATCGAAATTTCTGGGCTATGGCCTGAGGGAGCAGCTTCTTGATGCATTTAAACCGATCCTGGCAGCAGTGGGGGCTGGTCTTTCAGCTTTCTGGCTTGCGGAACTTTTCAGCGGGTCGGCTTTCACGTCATTTGTTTCAGGAGGCTTGGGCGGCGCGTTGGCGTTCCTGGTCTTGGCCCTGTTTTTCCGAGTGGATGCGATAAGACTGTTGCTAGACAAGGTTGGCTTTTTTCAACCTCTTCGAAGGTTTTTTGAATCCTAATGGCGTGAGATTGGTTTGAATAAGGGTTTCGTCAATAAGTTTGTTATTTACTCTCCATTATATAGAGAAAATAGTGGAGGAATAATCGTACTCCACAAATTAGCCAGCATCCTGAATTCGATGGGCTATGAAGCAAAGATTTGGCCAAAACCCAAGCCTTCACCAAGGGAATTGAATGGATGGCGTGGGTGGTTGAAACTGGCCCGTTGGCTTAAGATTCGCCTGCTTTCTATTCTGAGGCGCAAAGATCTTCGGTCGCCGTATAATCTTAAATTTGCCAGAACAAAAGACCTCAAGGGCTCAGTTGTCGTTTATCCTGAGATTGTGGAAGGAAACCCTTTGGGCTCCGAAAAGGTCGTCAGATGGCTCTTGAATAAACCAGGAGCTATATCCGGGAAAGCAGAGTTTGGCGAAGAAGACTTATTTTTCTATTATAACGAGCATTTTAATGATTTTTCTTTAAATCCCAATAGAGATCGACGTTTAAATGTCGTCGAGTTGATGGGGCATGTCTACAAAACAACGAATCATGGGGGCAGGCAGGGGCAATGCTTCATGGTTCGCAAGGGGCGTGATAGAGAGCATACATATCATGATCCCGACGCAGTTCAGGTAGACGGTTTCTCACACGAGGAACTTGCCAAGGCGTTCAATGATCACAAGTATTTCATTTCCTATGATCTTTACACTATGTATTCCAGATTTGCCGCCATGTGTGGCTGTATTCCTGTCGTCGTCCCTCAGCAAGGCCTGCGGAAAGAGGTTTGGCGACCTGAAGTGCATAATCGATATGGAATAGCATACGGATGGGATGATATCGCGTGGGCATTGGAGACGAGAGTGGAACTTGTGAAATTCCTGTGTGAGTCGGAGCGCAGTAGCGTCGAGTCGGTGAGGGGATTCATAAGAATTCTGGAGCATCATTTCGATGATTGATGATAACTGGATGTGGGGCTTAGAGCTTTATAATGAAAATTTCAATCGCGATGGCGACCTACAATGGTGAGGAGTATCTGGAGGCGCAACTAAAGAGCTTTTTAGGTCAGACGCGCCAACCGGATGAATTGGTCGTCACAGACGATTGCTCGCCCGATAAAACGGAATCTATTATCCGTGAATTCGCCAAAACCGCCCCCTTCAAAGTCGTCTTTTCTCGGAACGAAAAAAATCTCGGCTATGGCGGCAATTTCAATGCCGCACTAACGAAAACAACAGGCGATCTGGTGTTCCTGAGTGACCAGGACGATGTGTGGTTTCCAGAGAAAATTGAGCACATGGCAGGGATTGCAGAGCGTTATCCGGAAGCACTGGTGGTAATGAACGATGCAGTGCTGACAGATGCTGAGCTCCATGAAGTCGGGCTCACCAAAATTGGGCAGATTCGGTCAGCGGGGTATCCTATGAGTAGCTTTGTGATGGGATGTTGCTGTGCAATGCGCCGGGAGTTGTTGGATCTTTGTTTGCCGATACCTCCGGGGTTCAAATCACACGATGGCTGGCTGGTCAGGTTTGCGGATGGCTTGGGGGCGAGGAAAGTTGAGGATAAGGCTCTCCAGTACTACCGCCGGCATGAGTCGAATGAATCTCAGTTCCTGGCGAATAGTACGAAGAGGATTTCCCGTTCACAAGCTTTTTTCCATGCAGTCAGCAAGGCTCTCCGCAAAGATGCGTGTGAGCGGGCGCAAGATGAAGTTGACCAATTAACTTTGTTTGTTCTCGGGACCCAGCGAGCCCAAGAGAGTGCTTCTGATAAGCGTCGACGACAACTCCAACAACTCCACAGGATCACCGAATCCAGAATCGAAGTGCTGAAGCAGCGGAGTAGAATCCGGGCAAAATGGTTTTTGCCCCGGGCGATCGCCGCGACAGGGCTTTTTGTTCGAGGCGGATACAGGAATTCGAATGGCCTAAAAGCGATGTTACGGGATCTTGCCGGCTAACATGGGGCTGTAAGCCTTTATTTCGCACATTTCCTGATGTTCTCATTTTTTAACAAAGCTTTACGTCTGCAACTGCCCGAATCACCGATTACCGTTAATAGTAACTTGCCTGCAATCCCACGACGCGTAGAATTGCGTCACAATTCGGAAACGCATTCAAATAATCAAAATAACTGACAGGGACTAGGTCGAGGTGTTTCTTTGCTTCATCCTCCGTTTTGTCCGAACAAATTTGACGAATCTTCTGATCGCAAAAACCTTGGGACGTGGTCGGTGGGGCAATAGCGTCCCTGAAGCCGCTTTTTGTCTTTGGTCTTGTCCTGGTCAGCATTAAAAGTTTTCGGCGTCTATGGGTGGATCCTGTCTTGAGCTTCTTCGCTGGTAATCATCGGCGCGGAGGATAATCCTTGGAATTTGGCCCGCAAGTTCCGTCTTGGCACCCAACTGGGGGGAGATGGCGTTTAGGTCGGTAATTGCACTTTGGGTCATAGCATTGCCGCAGATGATATGTTGGCGATTATGGAGCACCGAGCTTTTAAGGGACAGCCGTTGATGAAGCGGGGTCGGGAGAATTTGCATCAGATTTTCATTCGGTGGGCTTCTCGGATCGAGAGGCGCTGATTATGATTACCGGAATTGCGCTGGTTTCCCCTGCCTTTGGGCTAATGCTGAGTGCTTCCGGGTTGCGGAGTGGTTTAGGTTGACCTCGCTCATCGGGGTGTTCGCCTTGTATGACTGGAGGGCGGTCACACAAGGCGGTTGTTGGTTGAATTGCGGGAGCTGTCGGGTAGCCGCAGCGTTTGAAAAGGTAGAGGTTTGATGACGGCGTGATGCGCTTTTTTGATGTGCTGTTTTCGTTGGTTGGCCTTTTTGCTGGCTTTCCCGTTTTTTTGTGCCTGCTGGTTGCCGGGTATTTTGATACGGGAGCGCCGCTGTTTCGCCAGGAGCGCGTCGGTCGGGGTGGTCAGCCCTTTACGCTGGTGAAGTTCCGAACCATGACGGTAGGTACTGCGTCTGTGGCCACCCACCTGGCGCATGCTTCATCGGTTACTCGTTTTGGTCGTTTCCTTCGCAAGACCAAGCTGGATGAGCTTCCCCAGCTGTGGAATGTGCTCGTTGGCGACATGAGTATTGTTGGTCCTCGGCCTTGTTTGCCTGTTCAGGCGGAGTTAGTTAGTCTGCGAAAGAAGCTTGGTGTCCTTGATGTTCGCCCTGGTATTACGGGCTTGGCGCAACTCCGAGGCATTGACATGTCGACGCCAGAGGAGCTGGCCAAAACAGACGCTTTAATGTTAGAGCAGTTGTCCCTCTTCCATTACTTTGTTTATATTTTCCAGACTGCAGCTGGCAAGGGATCTGGTGATAGGGTGAAAAACGGATGAAATCACTATTAATCAGTCTCAGAGAATGGCTTTTCGAGTTGCCGCGGCCCCAGAAACGGTTTATCTCAGTCGCAGCAGACCTCTGCTTTATCTGCCTCGCTTTGTGGGTCTCCTTTGCCCTTCGATTCGAACAGTCTGATTGGTTGCCGTCGCAACGACAGTGGCTAGCGTTCGGAACTACTGCACTCGCCACCATCATTGTGTTCGTGCGGATAGGTCTGTATCGGGCCGTCATTCGTTACATCAGTGAAAAAGTCCTCATGGTGATGGTAACCGGTGTCGTCGCTTCGGCAATTGCACTGGTCCTGGCCGGCTATCTGTTCCAGGCCATGGTTCCAAGGTCTGTTCCGGTGATCTACGCATCACTCCTCTTCGTGATGGTCGCAGGAACCCGGTTTTCGATCCGGGATCTGATCAATCGGCCGCGGGAAAAAGCTAAGGGGCGGGTTCTCATTGTCGGCACGGGGCCCAAAGCCATTCAGCTGCACTATGCCTTGATGCAAGGAACCGAGTACCGGCCAATGGGCTTTGTTTCCCTCGACTGCAGGAAGCATAAGTCACTCATTGCCGGATTACAGGTCTACTCGGTCGAGCATCTCAAACGAGCGGCTCGGGAACAGGGCGTTCAGAGGGTATTTCTCGCGTTGGAGGACGAGGGAACGATCAGTCGACGGGATTTGATTGGGAAGTTGGAAGAACTTGTGATTCCCGTTCAAACCGTGCCGGCAATGTCAGAGTTGATGGCCGGGCAAGCACGGATAAACGATATCCGTGATTTGGACATAGCAGACCTGCTTGGTCGTGATCCGGTCCTGCCCAATAAGGCAGTGGTGGCTGAAAGTTTGACTGGCAAAGTGGTTATGGTCACTGGAGCTGGTGGCTCAATCGGTTCAGAGCTCGGTAGGCAAATTATACGCAACGGACCTGCCGCCATCGTACTGCTTGAACAATCTGAATTTGCTCTTTACAGCATTGAACGCGAACTTCGATCCATAAGCGACATTGAAGGGGTGACCATCGAAATTCACCCACTACTTGGGAGCGTGGTGCACCGCAAGCGAAACGAGGTCATTATGCGTTCATTTGGCGTCGATATTGTGTATCACGCTGCAGCTTATAAGCATGTGCCTCTGGTAGAGAGCAATATCATTGAAGGGATTCAGAACAATGTGATGGGTACGTGGCACTGCGCCGAAGGTGCAATTGCAGCAGGGGTAGAACGCTTTGTGCTTATCTCCACGGACAAGGCAGTGCGGCCCACCAACGTCATGGGTGGCTCCAAGAGGCTCGCGGAACTGGTTTTGCAGGGGTTGGCCCTGCGCCAGAAATCGACCCGTTTTTCAATCGTTCGGTTTGGCAATGTTCTCGGATCGTCCGGATCCGTAGTTCCTCTGTTTCGTGATCAGATTCGCGATGGAGGACCTGTTACCGTGACCCACCCGGAGATCATTCGTTACTTCATGACCATCCCTGAAGCCAGCCAGTTGGTCCTTCAGGCCGGCGCAATGGGCGAGGGAGGTGAGGTGTTCGTGCTGGATATGGGAGAGCCGGTCAAGATTGCCGATCTGGCGCGTAAGATGATTCGACTCATGGGCTTGACGGAAAAAACCGAAGACAATCCACACGGTGACGTTGCCATCACGTTCACGGGGTTGAGGCCTGGTGAGAAACTTTTTGAAGAGCTGTTGATCGGGGATGAGCAATTAAAGACGGCTCACCCAAGGATCATGATGGCCCGAGAAGAGTCGCTTTCTTGGTCTGGGGTAGAGAAGTTGCTGACGCGGCTTGAGAAATCCTGCAAACGATTTGACTGTGAAGCCGTGGTGGATCTCATTCGAGAAGCACCTACCGGCTATTCCGCAGCGCAAACCCCAAAGGACACACTCTGGCAGCGCGGGCAAGTCCCCCTGGAGGTTGTTTCCTTGGCAGACTCTGACAGCAGTAAGGTGCACAGGCTGCCTTTGTAGCATATCCGCCTCCTCGTCCTGGGAAGCAACGCGCACCTCATTCCAGCTTTAGGCTATGTTATTCTCCCCTGATTTTTCTTCGGAGCTATAAGACCAATGCGGATTTATGATGTATTCAATGGTGATGCTGACGGCATTTGCGCGCTCATTCAGCTTCGTCTGGCAGAGCCTTTAGAAAGCACTCTGATCACGGGGGTAAAGCGGGATATCGCTTTGGTGCAACATGTCCCGGTATCTGAACCGTCTCAGGTGAATGTCCTTGACCTTAGCCTTGAAAAGAATCGGTCTGCAGTTGACGCATTATTGGCCGCTGGTGCTCAGGTGTTCTATGTGGACCATCACTTTCCGGGAGAGGAGCTCCCCGAACATGAGAGCTTTCAGGCGTTAATTGATACCCAGCCGACAACCTGCACCAGCTTGCTGGTTGATGAATATTTAGGGGGGCGTTTCCGGAACTGGGCAATTGCCGCAGCATTTGGCGATAATTTGAACGCCGTTGGTGAAAAGTTGGCGTCAAAGTCAGGCCTCTCTGAAAAACAAATCAACAACCTGAGAATTCTCGGAGTGTGCATAAACTACAACGGTTATGGCGCGTCCGCAGATGATCTTCATGTCCATCCAGCCGATTTGTACCGTGAGCTTGTCCGGTTTGCCGACCCTCTGGAGCTGATTGGCGGTCAATCAAAGACATGGGAAAAACTCAGGACCGGATACGAAGAGGATATGTCACAAGGGCTTGCTGCCCCTGTCCTCAAAGAGACAGAGACATCCCTTGTGGTTAAGTTGCCGGATGAAGCCTGGGCACGTCGTGTTAGTGGCGTACTCGGCAATGAGCTTGCGAATCAAAATCCCGAAAAGGCATGTGCAATTGTCACGGAGAGGGAAGGCGATACCTACCTTGTCAGCATCCGGGCACCGTTGAACAACCGCGCTGGCGCAGATGAGGTGGCGAGAAAGTTTCCTACGGGCGGAGGCAGGAAAGCTGCGGCTGGCATCAATGCCTTGCCGGCGAGCCAATTAGACGATTTTCTTGATACAATGGCGCACTTTTGGCGCTGATCCTAACCAATAGTTATCGAGTCCCTACCAAGACCAACGGAACGACCAATGACGCTCACTCCCCCCAAAAAGACCCACCTCAAGCAACTTGAGGCTGAGTCGATTCATATCATCCGGGAAGTTGCCGCTGAGTTCGATAATCCGGTAATGCTCTACTCCATCGGAAAAGATTCGGCCGTAATGCTTCACCTTGCGATGAAGGCTTTTGCCCCCGGGAAGCCACCGTTTCCCCTTATGCATGTGGATACCACGTGGAAATTCCGCGAGATGATCGAGTTTCGGGACAAGATAACTGAAAAGCTTGGCTTAAAATTGATCGTTCATACCAATCAGGAGGGTGTAGAACAGGGAGTGGGACCTTTCACTCATGGCAGCGCCAAACACACCGATGTAATGAAAACCCAGGCTCTAAAACAGGCGCTCGACAAATACGGTTTTGATGCGGCCTTTGGTGGGGCAAGGCGAGATGAAGAGAAATCCCGGGCTAAAGAGCGCGTTTACTCCTTTCGAGACAAGTTTCATCGCTGGGATCCAAAAAACCAGCGTCCGGAGCTCTGGAACCTATACAACGGCAAGGTTAATAAAGGCGAAAGCATTCGGGTTTTCCCGCTCTCTAATTGGACGGAGCTGGACATCTGGCAGTACATCTATCTGGAAAATATTGACATCGTTCCCCTGTACTATGCCGCCGAGCGCCCGGTTGTGGAACGGGATGGGACTCTGATTATGGTGGATGATGATCGTATGCCATTGGAGCCCGGAGAAAGTCCTGAAATGAAAATGGTGCGTTTCCGAACGTTGGGCTGTTATCCGTTGACCGGGGCGGTAGAGTCTGAGGCGGCAACCTTGCCTGACATCATCCAGGAGATGCTCCTGACCAAGACTTCCGAACGACAGGGCCGTGTGATTGACCACGATTCGGCCGCCTCGATGGAACAGAAAAAGCGCGAAGGGTATTTCTAAGGAGCCGTTATGTCTCATGCATCTGAACTGATCGAGTCCGATATCCTCGCCTATCTGGACCAACACGAGAATAAAGATCTGCTGCGCTTCCTGACTTGCGGGAGTGTCGACGACGGCAAATCGACCTTGATTGGGCGCCTGCTGTTCGATTCCAAGCTGATTTTTGAAGACCATCTGGCTGCGCTGCACAAGGACAGCGAACGTATGGGGAATGCTGGGGAGGCATTGGACCTGGCGTTACTGGTGGATGGTCTGGCCTCTGAGCGAGAGCAGGGCATAACCATCGATGTAGCCTACCGTTATTTTTCCACGGACAAGCGCAAATTCATAATTGCAGATTGTCCAGGCCACGAGCAGTACACCCGGAACATGGCAACGGGTGCGTCCACCTGTGAGCTGGCGGTGGTGATGATTGATGCTCGCAAAGGCGTGTTAACCCAATCCCGGCGGCACAGTTTCATCGTCAGTCTACTCGGCCTCAAGCACGTGGTTGTAGCGATCAACAAGATGGACCTCGTGGATTACTCCGAAGAGGTGTTCAACAACATTCGCGCCGAATACCAGAAACTGGCTGAGCAACTGGGGCTTAAGGATGTCTATTACGTGCCCATCTCGGCCCTCAATGGCGACAACGTGGTGAACCGCAGCGAGAACATGCCCTGGTACCACGGTGAAACGCTGATGAACATCCTGGAGCAGGTCGAGGTTCGGGAAGATCAGAACGTGACCGACCTGCGTTTCCCGGTGCAGTATGTGAACCGCCCGAACCTGGATTTCCGGGGATACTGTGGCACCGTGGCCAGCGGTGTGGTGCACAAGGGCGAGGACGTGGCGGTGCTGCCGTCCGGCGTGACCTCGCGGGTTAAGGGTATCCACACCTACGAGGGCGAGATCGAGCGTGCCTGGCCGGGTGATGCGGTAACCATAACACTCGAAGATGAAGTGGATATTTCCCGAGGTGATCTGTTGGTGCATGCGAATGCGATCCCACCGCTTGGGAACAGATTTGCAGCACATATCGTTTGGATGAACGAGAAAGCCCTGGCTCCGGGACGGGAGTACGGCATCAAAATTGGTACCAAGGTGACAAACTGCTACGTCAATGAGGTTTTGGAAGAGGTGGACGTGAACACCCTTCAGCGACACCCAGGGGCTGCGGAGGGATTATCCTTGAACAGCATTGGACTTTGTGACGTTGAGCTTGCGGAGTCTGTGGTTGTAGAGGATTACCAGACCCACCATGGGACGGGAAACTTCATTCTCATTGACCGGATGACCAATGTGACTGTGGCTGCGGGTATGGTGGACCATTCACTCGATCAATCAGGTGAAGGGGAGGCGCGGATATACAGTCAAGCCGAGCGAAACCTGAACAGATTTATTCGAGAGAATTACCCGGAGTGGGGGTGCAAACCAGTATGAAGTTATTGATAACCGGAGGGGCTGGATTTATCGGTTCTGCCGTCGTTCGTCATATTATCACCCACACGTCAGACGAAGTCGTTAATGTGGACAAACTCACCTACGCCGGCAACCTGGAGAGCCTTGAAAAGGTCTCCGGTAGTGATCGCTACGCCTTTGAGAAAGCGGATATCTGTGACAGAGCAGAAATGGACCGGGTGTTTCGTGAGCACCGTCCCGATGCGGTAATGCACCTGGCTGCGGAAAGTCATGTGGATCGTTCCATTGACGGCCCGGCCGCCTTTATAGAAACCAATATTGTTGGTACCTATACTCTGCTGGAGGCGGCGCGCCGCTACTGGAATGACCTGGAAGGCAACCGCAAGGCAGATTTCCGTTTCCATCATATTTCCACTGATGAGGTATACGGAGATCTGGAGCAGCCAGAAGACCTGTTTACTGAAGATACATCATACGCTCCAAGTTCTCCCTACTCGGCAAGCAAGGCCAGCTCCGATCATCTGGTTCGCGCCTGGTACCGAACCTACGGACTGCCAGTGTTGGTGACCAATTGCTCCAATAACTACGGCCCCTACCACTTTCCTGAGAAGCTGATTCCATTAGTGATTCTCAATGCACTTGATGGTAAACCGCTGCCTGTTTACGGCAGGGGGGATCAGGTGCGCGATTGGCTGTTTGTTGAGGATCATGCTCGCGCTCTATACCAAGTGGTAAGAGAAGGCAGCGTAGGGGAAACCTACAACATCGGCGGGCACAATGAGAAGCAGAATATCGAGGTGGTTCATACCATTTGCGATCTTCTACAGGAATTGGCGCCGGCAGACTTCAGTTATCGGGAACTCATAACGCATGTTGCTGATCGTCCGGGCCATGACCTCCGCTACGCCATCGACGCCGGCAAGATCCAACGGGAATTGGGCTGGGAACCGCAGGAAACATTTGAGTCTGGTATCCGCAAGACCGTTCGGTGGTACCTCGACAACCTGCCTTGGTGCAAGAGGGTCCAGGACGGCAGTTATCAACGCGAAAGACTGGGAGTCGCTTGAGTGAAAGGTATCATCCTGGCCGGAGGTTCCGGCACACGCCTGTATCCGATCACCCGTGGTATCTCAAAGCAGCTGCTGCCGGTTTACGATAAACCGATGATCTATTATCCGTTGTCAGTTCTGATGCTGGCGGGAATCCGGGACATTTTGGTCATAACGACCCCGGAAGATCAGGAGGGCTTCCAGCGGCTGCTTAGCGATGGCAGTCAGTTTGGAATCCGCATTTCCTATGCCGCACAACCAAGCCCCGATGGTCTTGCTCAGGCCTTCATTATTGGTGAGGACTTCATCGGGAACGATAGTGTCTGTCTGGTTCTCGGGGATAACATCTACTATGGGCAGGGGTTCAGTCAGCTGCTGCAGTCGGCTGCATCCCGCGAAAAGGGCGCCACGGTTTTTGGCTACAGGGTTAAAGATCCGGAGCGGTTTGGTGTGGTGGAGTTCGATGAGAATCAGCGTGCTGTTTCCATTGAAGAAAAACCCACTGAACCGAAATCCAATTACGCAGTGACCGGCCTCTATTTCTACGACAATGATGTTGTGGATATTGCAAAGTCTGTGCGTCCTTCTCATCGCGGAGAGCTTGAGATAACTTCAGTCAATCAGGCCTATCTTGATCGAGGCGATCTCAACGTCGAGCTGTTGGGGCGGGGTTATGCCTGGCTGGATACTGGCACCTACGATTCACTACATGAGGCCGCCGGATTTATCGAAACCCTCGAGAAACGGCAGGGGCTCAAAGTGGCCTGCCTTGAAGAGGTCGCGTTCCGCATGGGCTACATTGGCAAGACGCAGCTGCTGGATCAAGCGGAACTCCTAAGAAAAAACAGCTACGGTGAGTACCTTCGTCAGCTTGCAGAGCGTGGCCTCTGAACATGAAGCCCTCTGGAGCGTAAGTGTCTGATCCGAGCATATTGATAACCGGCGGCTCTGGGTTTATCGGCAGAGCGTTGGCACGACGTCTGGTCGACTCGGGTAGGTATCGGGTCCGAGCGTCTTGCCGGTCCGGCCGTCCGGCCCCCGTTTCGCACGAGATTGTTGAATCGCCAGATCTTTCGCAGGAGGCCAATTGGCGTAGAGCTCTGGATGGCGTGGACGCCGTCATTCACACTGCCGGCCGTGCACACGAAGTACGCAGTTCTACGACCAACCAACTGGCTGAGTATCGCCAGGTAAACGCTCTGGGAACATTGGCCCTCGCTCGGCAGGCTGCGGAATCCGGCGTTCGGCGATTCGTCTTTCTCAGTACGGTTAAGGTCAATGGAGAATTTTCGATTCCAGGACAGCCGTTTAAGCCTTCTGATACCCCCGCGCCCACCGACCCTTATGGAATTTCCAAGTTCGAGGCCGAGGAGGGGCTTCGTGACCTCGCTTCTCGAACGGATATGGAGGTCGTCATTATTCGTCCGGTACTCGTTTACGGGCCGGGTGTGCAGGCTAACTTCCGATCCATGATGCTCTGGTTGAAGCGCGGCTTTCCGTTGCCCTTGGGAGGCATTCGGAACAAGAGAAGCATATTGTTCGTCGACAACCTGGTAGACCTGGTTACTGTTTGTCTGGATCATCCCGACGCGGCCGGGCGTATTTTTCTCGTTAGTGATGGCGAAGATCTTTCCACGCCCCAAATGTTGCGCAAGCTCGGAAGTGCCCTTGGCAAGCCTGCCCGCCTGATACCGGTGCCTGAGGGGGTTTTGATGCAGACCATGGCGCTTTTGGGGCGAGGAGCCATGGCCAACAGGCTTTGCAGTTCTTTGCAGGTTGATATCTCAGATACCGCCAAGGTGCTCGGATGGCGGCCACCGGTAAATCTTGACGACGCATTACAAACGACCTCGTCCGATTTTCTGGCGCATTTATGAACCTGTTTGTTTCTGTAGTCATTCACGAATGGGACGTTGGAACGCTTGAGCCTGCTTTGAGAGCACTTTCCGATGGCCTTGATGCAGCAGCCGAGGTAGGCGAGCTTGAGTCTGCCGAGTTGTGGCTTTCCTATAACGGACCAGCAGCGCTTGACGTCGCCGCAGCGGAATACTTGCTACAGGCCGTTTCTACCTGGCCCACACACCTGCTCTCGAACCAGCCCAACTACGGCTACGGTGGCACCAATAACAAGGTGCTAAGGGATCATATCTTTGCTGAACGGCGGGACGCATGCGCCGAGAGCGCAATACTTGTCCTGAACCCGGATGTTGTCGTAGAGCGGTTGGCGATTACGGAAGCCCTTCGCCGGTTAAAGCAGGATCCCCTTTGTGGGTTAGTTTGCCCTCGAATTCTTGACTGGACGGGCCATTCGGATACGTTTGGCCACAAACGGTACCCCTCGCTTTCAGTTCTTGCCGCGCGCTTGGTATCTCCTCTGATGAAACTGCCTGCTGTGCACTCGCTGAACCTGCGCTACGAATACCGCGATTTGCCTCTGGATCAACTGCAGGATGACATCGCCCTCTGCAGTGGCTGTTTTATGATGGCCCGTTTCCAATACTGGTTCAATCTGGATGGGTTTGAGGATGAGTTCTTCATGTATTTTGAAGACTTTGATCTGGCGGCGAGAGGAAGAGAACAGGGGTGGCATAACGTTTATGACCCTGCTGTCCGTATCCGACACGCTGGGGGCGGAGCGGGGCGGAAGAGTTGGCAGCACCGTCTCTGGTTTATTCGGTCTGCCATGAAGTTTTTCCATCGCCATGGCTGGAGAATTTGGCGGGTTTAGCCGTTTTTAACCTTTGTCGCCGGTTTGTGACATAGCTCCGATGTTCTGGGATAATCCCGCCGTTCAAATGCAGCTAAGCATACAGTTTGTTTCGATTTCATGAAGGGAGGAGCCCGTCTGATGATCCTGGTTACCGGTAGCGATGGGCAGGTTGGTTATGAATTGCTCAGAGCCTTGGCGCCTTATGGACGGGTGACGGGGCTTACCAGAGCCGATGGTGACCTTTCGAATGCCGCAACTGTTGGGGCGTTATTGGACAAGTACCAGCCGCGCTGCATTGTGAATGCGGCCGCTTATACGGCAGTCGATCAGGCCGAGTCTGATCCGACAGCGGCAGAGGCGCTTAATTCGCGGTTGCCGAGCCAGTTGGCGGCCTGGGCCAAGGCCAATGATGCCTCCCTGATTCATTACTCCACCGATTACGTTTATGACGGTAGTGGTTCTCGTCCCTGGAAAGAGGATGATCCGGTTGGGCCGCTGTCGGTTTATGGCAAGACCAAGCTGGCCGGAGATCAGGCAATAATTGACGCAGACATCGGCGCTGTAATCTTCAGAACATCCTGGGTTTACGGCGCTCGTGGCCGGAATTTCATGCTTACCATGCTCAAGCTTGCTCAGGAACGCGATGAACTGAACGTTGTCGCCGATCAATGGGGTACACCGACTCCGGCTTGGCTGATTGCGCAGGTGACCAGCGTGGCCGTGCGTGAAAACCTGCGGGAAAAAGGTTCATTCAAGGGCCTCTATCACCTGACTTGTAGAGGCGATACCAACTGGTGTGATTTTGCACGAACAATCATGACCGATGCTCGAGCTTTGGGGGTGGCGCTTAAGATTTCGCTCGAACGCGTCAAGCCGATTCCGACCATGGAATATCCGGCACCGGCGCCGCGTCCTTTGAATTCTCGCCTCGATGTGGCCCGTCTTGAACAGGCGCTTGGACTGGAGTTGCCGCACTGGGAAGAGGCGTTGCAGCTCACCGTTCGGGACTGGACTGAGTATGGTCGTCGCTCCTAGATAAGAGTGCCGCGTTATAAATTACAAAAGGTTGCAAGGCAAATCATGAAAGTTACAAAGACATCCCTCGATGGGGTACTGATCCTGGAGCCACCCGTGTTTGGCGACGAGCGCGGCTGGTTTACCGAAAGTTTCAATCATCAGAAATTTGCCGATGCGGTTGGTCGGGAAGTTGTGTTCGTTCAGGATAATCACTCCTGTTCGGCTCGGGGTGTACTGCGTGGCATTCACTTCCAGACTGGAGAAGCTGCGCAGGGCAAACTGGTGCGTGTGACCGCCGGCGAGATCTATGACATCGCCGTTGACCTGCGCAAGAGCTCGCCGACATTCGGGCAGTGGACCGGCGTGGTTTTGAGCGCTGGGAACAAGAAGCAGCTATGGGTACCAGCCGGCTTTGGCCATGCTTTCCTGGTGACCAGCGAAGCGGCGGAAGTTCAGTATAAGGTAGATGCTTATTGGTCCCCGGATCATGAGAGGAGCTTGCGGTGGGACGATGCTGAGGTTGGGGTTATCTGGCCCGAAGCCGGGGAGTTTCAGTTGTCTGGTAAGGATGCTGAGGCGCCGACATTGGATGATTTGAAGCAGGCTGGGGATCTCTTTGACTGATCAATCACAACATCCCGTTAGGAAAAAATGCGTTATTGTGGTTCTGGGCATGCATCGCAGCGGAACCAGCGCGATAACACGTGGTTTGCAGGCGCTCGGTGCTGATCTGGGCCCCGAACTCATGGCGGGTATCAAAGGGGATAATGAAAAAGGGTTCTGGGAAGATCTTGGTTGCTATCGGATCAATGAACGGATTCTTGAGAGGCTGGATTCTGCCTGGGATGCCTTAGGTGAGGTGCCGGAACACGCTTTGACCGGGGAAGAGCTTGCTAAAGAGTACGACGATGCTGTTGCCCTACTAAGAGATCGACTGGCAAATACCGATGTTTTTGCCTTCAAGGATCCAAGAACCGTCAATCTCTTGCCCTTCTGGCAGAAAGTTTTTGCCGAGCTTGATCTGGATGACAGATATCTCATTACACTGCGAAATCCTCGCAGTGTGGCCGATTCTCTTGCCAGACGGAATGAATTCGCACGTGAGAAATCCTTTTGCCTCTGGATGAAGCATTCCTGCAATGCGCTTCTCTATGGCACTGCTCGGCCATTCGTTGTGGTGGATTATGACCGATTTATGGAGAGCCCGGCTCGCGAGCTTAGTAGGATGGCAGAGCCGTTGGGCCTTGCGGCACCAGATCTTGAGAGTGCAGAGTACCAGGAGTACGTCAGTGAGTTTCTTTCGACGGATTTGCGTCATAGCAAATACGCTGAGGCCCTAGGAGACGGGGATGTAGTCCCGCCATTTGTTGCAGATCTTTATGGGGTGCTGCTGGATGTGGCGTCAGGCTGTACCAAAAGTAAAACCGGCAAGACTCTTAATGAACGATGTCAGCAGCTGCGTGAGAGATTTACACAGTATGCTCCGGTGATGGGCTACGTCGATCGGCTGGAAAGGGCGGAAATAGCCGGGCTTCGTGAGTCGGACCGGTTACGACGCGAGCTCAATACCGAGATTCAGGCAAAAGCACAGCTCGAAGCTAAGACCAGCGAACTTCGCAAAGAGGTTGAAGAATTAGATGTTCGCCGGAAGCACCTCTATTCCAGACTCTATTTTTTCGACCGTTCCGGGCTAGGACGGATATTTGCTTTGGTGGAATGGGTGTACCGTTTGTTGCGACTTCGACCCAGCTCGAAAAGTTTCTATGGCCAGATTATAGAAGACAGCCGGGAGTTCATTGCCAGCGACGTAACTTCCGCGTTGGAATTCGCGGATGTTGAACCAGGACGGCTAAGGATGATCGCCCGGATCCTCCGTTACTTCATTCGGCACCCTTATTCCAGCCTTCGGCTGGTGAGCGTCTATCGGATCAAGAAGCTGTTGCAAACGGTATTTCTGGCCGATTCGTCCACGGCTCGCGCCTGGGTAAGCGCACGTTTCCCGGCTGGTTATTCGGCAAGCCGGAAGCCCGAAATCTTTCCGCCGGAAACTATGCCTGAACAGATGGAGCTCACCTTCCCGCAAATCGGTAATCCTGAAGTCTCAATCGTTATTCCCGTCTACAACCAGTACCAAACGACGCTGTCATGTTTGAAGGCGGTACTCGAACATACGGGCGAAGTGAATTACGAGGTGATTGTTGCCGATGACTGCTCAACGGATATCACAAGTTCCATTGAGAATCGCATTCACAACATCCGGGTGGTGCGAGGCGAGGAAAACTTCGGTTTTCTCGGCAACTGTAATAACGCGGTAGCCCATGCCCGTGGCAAGTATATGGTGCTATTGAACAACGATACCAATGTGCAGAAAGGCTGGCTGAGTGCACTGGTGAGTACCATGAAGGCTGACTCCAAAGCCGGGATTGTTGGCCCCAAATTGTTGTTTGAGAATGGGGTGCTGCAGGAAGCCGGTGGCATTGTGTGGAACGATGCATCCGGCTGGAACTATGGCAGGGGCCAGTCCCCGGATCAGCCCGAGTTCAATTATGTGCGGGAAACGGACTATATATCCGGGGCCTGCATCCTGTTTGAAAAGCAGGTCTGGGATGAGCTTGGTGGCTTCGATGAACGGTTCAAACCTGCCTATTACGAAGACACGGATCTGGCCTTTCAAATGCGCGCCCGTGGCCTCAAGGTACTCTTCCAGCCAGAGTCTGAGGTGGTTCACTTTGAGGGCGTGAGTAATGGCACCGACGTTGGCAGTGGCATCAAGAAGCACCAGGCCATCAACCAAGAGGTGTTCCGGGAGAAGTGGCAGGATGTGCTTGAGAAAGAGCATTTTCCCAACGCCCAGAACGTCTTCCAGGCCAGGGAACGCTCGGCCGCCAAGCGTACCGTGGTGTTTGTTGATCATTACGTCCCCTTCTATGACAAGGATGCCGGCTCACGGTCAACATATCTGTATGTTAAGTCCATGGTCGACGCGGGGCTGAACGTCAAGTTCGTGCCTGCCAATTTCTTCCCCCATCAGCCCTATACCCGGAGCCTTCAACAACTTGGGGTCGAGGTTTTGTTAGGGGAGAAGTATGCACGCAGTTGGAAAACCTGGTTTAGTGACAATGCCCAATACATCGACGTGATATACCTGCACAGGCCGCATATCACAGAAGATTTTGTCGATCACATGACCACACTGAAGCCGAAACCGAAGCTGATCTACTTCGGTCACGATTTGCATTACCTCCGCACAGCTCGCGAGGCTGAGCTGAAAGGTGATAAGGCCGTCATTTCGGACGCGGAGGACTGGAAGAAGCGCGAGCTGGCGATCTTTAAGAAGGTCGATAAGGTTTATTATCCGTCTGAAGTTGAGGTGGCTGAGGTCAAACGGGTGTCCCCGGCGACTGACGTATCCGCAATCCCGCTTTACTTGCTTAATACTCCTGATCTCAGCAGATACCATCACCAGGACCGCCACGGATTGCTGTTTGTAGGCGGATTCGGCCACCCTCCCAACAGCGATGGGGTGCACTGGTTTTTGAGCGAAGTAATGCCGTCTCTGGTAAAGGAGATTCCGGATATTTGCTTGCATGTGGTTGGATCCTCGGTACCTGATAGCATCAAGGACCTCGCAAATGACCATGTGAAAATTTACGGTTTTCTGTCGGATGAGGACCTGACCGAACTGTATCAGCAGGTCCGGGTTTGCGTGGTGCCTTTGCGGTTTGGTGCCGGTGTTAAAGGAAAAATCCTGGAAGCATTGCAGGCGGGAGTGCCCATATCCACCACAAGTATTGGCGCTGAAGGCCTGCCTGACGCTGCTGAAGTTATGGCGATTGCGGATGAGCCACGAGAAATGACTCGCCAGCTACTTACGCTCTATAACGAGCCTGAGGAATGTGCAAGGTTCCTGAGCAAATATCAGGAGTATATTGAACAGAACTTCGGTCAGGCAAAAGTCCAGGAAGTCATCACTGCCGATTTCCTTAATTGATTCAAACTGAGAACAGATAGTTTATGCGTTACGTAATTACTCACGGTCATATCTTCAAGAATGCCGGAACCACTTTTGACTATGCTCTTGAGAAAGCATTCGGCAAGGACTTTTGCGACCATCGGGATGATAAGGACATGCGTCAGGGTGGGGCGGAATACCTGAAGCAGTTTATTCTGGATAACCCCAATCTCAAGGCGATATCCAGTCATCATTTGTGTAATCCGTTGCCTGAATCGGATGAATTTAAGTGTATTCCGGTTTATTTTGTTCGCAACCCTATCGACAGGGTGCTCTCTGTTTACAATTTTGAGCGGAAGCAGAAACGAGGCTCGAAAGGGGCGGAGATGGCCTCCAAGCTGTCTCTGGAGGACTATGTTCGGTGGCGCATGACGCCCGAGGCACCCAAGGTAATTTTTGATTATCAAACGGCGTATATCGGACGAACTCGGAACCTGCACGCACATGAGGCTGTGAACATGCGAATTTTCCAGCGTGCTCTCGATATCGTGGTCAACGAGAAGGCTCTGATTGGAACGGTTGAACGTTTTGACGAAAGTTTCAGTTATATCTCGCAAAGCCTATCAAAATATTTCCCGGGGGTTGAATTTACCTTTCAAAAGAAAAACGTAACTAACCAGGCACCTACTGAAGAAAAGCTCCGGCAGGCGCTAGACCAACTTCGACCGGTATTAGCAGAAGTTGTGTCAGGTAATGCTTATGATATGGCCCTGTATGAAGTGGTGAATGAAAAGCTTAATTCCTTGACAATCTGACATTTGATAGAAAATTTAGCAATATCTCGAGATATTTATGAAGGAAAAGATAAAAATTGTGGTTGTAGGGAACTGCCAAGCAAGACCTCTTGCGAAAATTCTTGAATCCCTGAATCCAAGAATAGATGTCACAACGACTGCAATTGTTCATTTGCTAAAAAACGAAAATTTCGAAGAGTATCAGCCAGCCTTTGACGAAGCTGACCTGATTGTTTCTCAGTTGGTTTTCGACTCATATCCGTGTGAATTCGTGCGTACGAGTGTCCTGAAAGAGCGTTATGGTAAAAAAGTTCTTTCCATCGTAAACTTGTATTTCACTGGTTATACGCCCGACTGGTTTTATATCCGAATACCAGGTAAAGGGCCATTAAAAGGCCCTATGGGGGATTATCACAATCGTACTATTTTTGATGCGTGGCAATCTGGTAAATCGATATCGGAAGCGAGCTCAAGGATTTTGAGTGAAGAGTACAATCAAAAATATGTTTCCGAACCGAGTCACTCTCTAGATTTACTTCGTGAACGTGAGGAAATAGTGGACGTTAAAATTACCGACGTTATTGATAAGTACCAAACGAAGAAGCGTTTGTTCTTTACATTTAACCACCCTTCAATGTTTCTTATAAGGCGTTACGCCAAAAGAATATTAGCTGCCGCCAATATTAGTGAGAAATGGAAATTATTTCCGGCGAGGGATCGTGAAGCACTAGACCAATTTGTACCACTGGCGAATCCCGCTACAGGACTGCCCGACGGAGACTTTACAACCTTTAAGGGAGTGGAATATTTCTTTAAAGATGATTTCGTGGCTATTAGAAATAAAAGAAAAGAATACAATGCCTCCGAGCTGGTATCCTGCTTTTACGACATATACGAAACACTCGATTCCACGCTCAACCTAAGTGGTAAAGGTAATTAGGCTTGCTAAGTTCGCTTCAAACCCTATGAATTTTTTTGGAAATAGAAGATGCGTCCAGTTTGTCAGAAGCTGTGTCGTCGATAGTGAATAAGTTGTCGACCTCTTCGAAAGTCCAACCCAACTCCTTCATTAGTTTTTTCTTATAGGATCTTTCGAATTTTGGAATGAAGCTTGTGTCTTCGATGAAACTTTCGTTTAATTTTTCAATAGATTTACCAAAGACAGTCTCCACTCTTCGCGTAGCCTCGGAAAAATCCGTATTGATATCTTTTGAGTTTACCAGTCGGAAAATTTCAGCTTCGGCGGGACCGATTCCCTTATTATAACGTTCTCTGAGAGTTCCGTTCAGCTTTATTCCTATCCTGTTCACGAAGTCAACAGTTACGTCGTTAAGCGAGTCAACGTTTAAAAAGCTAACATTGTTTTTCAAAACTGAGTTTAGGCTAGAAGCTACTCTATAGTAGTTGAACAAGCCCATTTTGTAGGCGTCATAGAATGATCTAAAATCTTTTTCATTTCCGCGCCGTAGGCAAAACTCTCGATAATAACTTCGAATAAATTTATAATAATTTTTTAAATAAATAACTCCCGCCACTTTAATGTCGTTGGACCGTAAAGCTGCGACAAGGAAATCAAGTTTAGGTTTTGTTGTTGGGCGGGACCAAGCTTCCTCAGAAAGGACATATGTAGTGAATTCAGTATTACGAATATACTGAGCCAGAGAAAGACAATTTTTCTGCCATTGCTCTCCGTATACTAACTTATGATGTCTGATTCCCACGTCTGGTTCTGTCAGAAGCAAGCCTTCAAGTGGGAATTCGATACTCTTTGAATGAAGTTGTTGCCTATTATTGTATAGCCAATTCTGGATGCTGCTTGTTCCAGTTTTGTAAGAGCCTAGGTGAATGACAACCGTCTTTTTCATTTTTAGAGCTTCCTGACCACTTTGTCCAGCCTTTGAACTAGATTTAAAGCTTCTTTAAGCCTCTCTTGATTCGTAATCCCAATCAGTTGCTTGATATCGGTAGAGGATATGTCTGGGGTCCTCGGCAGATAGATGACTTGAACAACCTCGGAAAGGTCGTCGAAATAACCTGCCCAGTCGTCTCCCATGGCAAAAATATCTGCGCCCTCTCTCAAGATATCCTCACGTTTTTGCTCCCAAGTGTTCTCAGGAAAGACCTTGTCTACATATCGGCATGCCTCAAGAATCTCTTTACGCTGCTCATAAGGGTACACCGTGCGCTTGTCTTTGATTCTGTTAAATGAATCTGTTGAACAACCAACAATCAGCCTGTCGCCCAGATCGCGTAAGCGGTTCAAAAGCTTAACGTGCCCTGAATGGAAAAGGTCAAATGTGCCATACGTGATAACTGTTTTCATTTCTTAAGCTCGTTTCACTCGTTTTGCCTAAAGAAGATATCGGGCGTTTTCCAAGTCTTCCCATACCGGTATTCTAGAAAAGCTTCGATATCGTTCGGTACGTTAAGTGATCTGTCTTGGTAGGTCCATCGGAGAATCGGAAGAATCGCGTCTTTAGGCACGGCCTCGTATTTGACGTTCTGCATAGGCAAGTCGACGTTTTGACCGTCGTTGTAGCCGAGAAAAAGATCGACATGGACTGCATGGTCCTTATCGAAAATCTGGAGGAACGGGTAATAATTTTGCTCATTTACCCCTGCGATTTTCACGCGAAAACCTTTTTCTTGGATGGCCCTGACCAAGGTCTTCAAATGAGTTTCCAGGAGATGGTCTTTGTTTTGACAGATCTTATTTTTAAAAATAAATAAAAGATCAATGTCGTCATCGTGCTCAATGAAATCGCCATCTCTGTAGAGTCCAAGGAGTGTACCATAGCAAACAATTGTTTCTCCAAGTCCTGTTTGAGCAGTACTAGATACGAGTCTTTCAATGGTATCGAGTAATAATCGTTTGGGCCACGATCTCAATGATCGGGAGACCATGTGAGGTCCGATAACTAGAGGGTAACCGAAATGGATGTTACCAAATTTTTTCAGCTTGGTTTTTGCAATATTCCGATCACTTTCGCTGCTAGCTTGAATTACTTTAAAGGCAGCCCGGCTTGCCTCTTTGGAGCGAGGGTCTATCGCGGCTATATAGAGGTTAAGTATCGCGAAGTTCAGAGTGTTATGTTCTGATGAAAAATAACAGAAAGCAGATAGCTCCCTAAATAAATAAAGTAAGAGGGTGATATTGAATTCTGTTTTGAATGACAACTTATCAACGACATAGGTAATGTACTCATTAATTTCCCTGGCTGAGGGGTTGCAGAAGAATTCTTCACCAAAATCACCTAAGAAAAGCTTTTTCTGTTCGTTGGTGACTTCTAAGGATTCGCCGAGTGCGACATCTCGTATGTTTTTAAGCAAATGATTGCGGGCTTTATCTTTAATCTCGGTATCCGAAAAATCCAACGAAAAGCGCGTTTCATCTGTTTTACTAGAGAACTCGATCGCAAGATTTTGTGCTCTTTCCCAGAGTCCATCGCGGCGATTTTCAACTTTAATTCCATCGATTTTTATTGAGGTTCGAAAGCTGATTTTCAGGCGAGGGTTAGTCTCAAATTTTGTGGAGAAAAATGCAGTTCTTTTATCAAGCCAGGCATCAATGCCAAAGTTCGTTCGGTCTTGATTCGTGGAGCTCAAGAAAGCCTCTTTAATCGGTAAATCAGATACATTTACCCATTCTCCCCCCGTCTTTACTGAAATCTTGGACAGGTGAAGGTAGTTTGGCTTTGTGAGTGAAATAGCTAATTCATCGAAATTAGCATTAAGGGGCAATTCTAATCGAAAGATTCCATAGCCAAATGGCGGGTCGGCCGGCCTATGTTTCCGTGTGGAACAATTGAGAAGCCTTATGCGGTGTAGTGCCTTAAGAATTATATTCATCAATCTAGTGCGCGTAAGTGTGTTTGGAACGGATCGTTTCGTTATCCAGGCATTCGAGAATGGAGGGTATTAAATTCAAAGCGCTTCTGTATTGTTGCTGAGCGAAGTGCTTCTCCAATTGAGACACTAAGGATATTAACAATAATAGATTGTCCTCTGATGGCTTTTCACCCAACGAAGAGGCAGGCTGATTCAATTCTTCTCCAGTCTCGCCCGATTCGGCAAGGGAGAGTCCGGTCCCATAAGGTTCAATACTCCAGTCAGCCCAGTGAAAGCTGAGGATATCTCCGTCATTTGAGCAGATTAATTGTTCCTTTTTCGGCTCGCTAACAATTGACATTCTTTGTTGCGATATTAAATTTTTCAGTTTTGTTAATTGCGACGACAGTAGCTTAACTTTTAATTTCTCATGGTCTTCTGCGACCAATTCTAGTCGATCGAAAAGTTCTGAGTTCAGGCGTAAAGGAAGTAGCGGAAGTGATTTCCTGTAGCGACGCTCCAAAGTCAGAGGCGGCTTGACAGTAGCGAGCTTCTTTTTGAATTGTGCCTGCCAGTAACGAGGGTTAGTTTGCGAACCTTGATCTGTGTCCGTGATATCAAACACATGGCAATGAAATCCTCTTACCATAGTAGCGGCCAACAGTGGGACTGAGGGCAATTCACATGGCTTGTCTACTAGTAGTGTCGCCTCGTGCAGAGCTTTTCTGGCCAGTTTTTTGTTGAAGATTTTGATCAGAAATGCTTTACGGGAATCTTTAAGGTTCACTTTCATGCAGATGATATTTTTTAAACCGGACTGTATCCATTTGTAAGACCCTATCTGCACTTTGTCAGATCCGGATGAAAGGGATATAACTTCAGGTAACCAAATCGCTGAATTTTCAGGTTTTAGCAATCCCCAGAAAGGTGTTTCGTTTACATTGGGCGGAGGCGCAATCGGTTCGTGTTCAAGAAAAATTGAACTGATTTTATGCTTCTGATCATAGAGTTGGTCGATAAAGCGGAATGAGTTGATCAACTTAGCAAAGGACTGGCGAGTGATGATTAAAGAAAGCAGCGCGAACAATAGATTTGGGGGGCTAAAAAAAAGGTAATCTGAGACGATAAATGCAAACGAAATCAGAAATCCTAACCCTGGAAGTTTGTTAAGAGCATTGAGCTTTGAACGCTTTTTTTCAATGTCGTCCGCTCTTTTAAATTGGGCAGAAATAAAAAAGGCTGTGATGCCCATAGAAACGGAGAGGTTCACGAATGCGAGCTCTGGATAGATGTAAAAAACTGCCATCAAAGCAAGGGTGAAAAAACTGAGTTGCGATGCTATCTCGAGTGATTTTTGGTACGCAGTCTCCGCAATTCCGTTTTGATTCTCGAATAGGGGAACTTTGTCGATACTCGAGAGAATTTTGAGCGTAGCAGCCTTGAGCGCCGATCTGGATGTTTTTTGAGCGACGATATTCACGCCGTAAAAAGATACAGCGAGTAGGCTCAGCGCCATAATGAGATTTTGTTTATTGAATTGCGAAAAGTAGTCGGGTAAAAATCCGGGAAGACCAGCAGTGCCCATGAGCATAACGATCTTTAGGGGCAACAAAAAGGACGCAAGCAACGTGAATTGTGTCACGAGATTTAACAGGTACACGGACGTCGTAAGGATTGGCGTTTTCGCCAAGAATCTGCCGCCCAGTCGTGCGAGCCATAACTGATCTGTAGTGTTGGCAGGGGTCATGGTTAGGACTGAGAACCGTTGGTCGCCAGGAGGGGGTGAGGGAGATGTTTTCTCATAGGTTTCTGGTAGTTGAATAATTGACATTGAGCTGAAGAAAAACAAGAAATCGATAAGCTTCCGATTGATTTCCTGGAGAATGCGCTTTGCAATATTTACGGCGACGGTCCCGTAGATGCTAATCTAAAGCGTTTTACACGGCGACTGAGTCTATCACTGTTGTGGACTTTGACGAAGAGGTCTTTCGCTCAGGTTGCGGACTTTCCGTCGTTCGGCTTGGCAGTTTCACTATCTAACAGGCTCTGGAAGCGTCTGTGGGTAAGTGTCAGATACGTCGAGGGTTTGAAGGTCCAGCTTAGCGTCCTCAAACTTTTGGATTTGGTCATTCTTGGTATCTTCAGGCCGAGAACACGCATTTTGAGTTGTAGCACGGTGATGCAAGAGATGCACGTCAACGCAGCGTGAACGGGTAATGGGCCTCGCAAAAAAGCGGGCCGAGCTAATGTGCCTGATGAAATAATGACTCTCTCGCTTTTAGCTAATGTAGCCAAGCGTTCGCTTTAGTTACGATGCAGTGCCCGGGGCTCAGGGAGGGGCTTGGGTGGAAAAAATCTGTCAGGGTCAGATTGCTCTCCAATTTGTGCAGTCCCAATCTAGCAAACGTTCAATCTCAGCGATTTCATTTTGAAAAATGCTGAAAAGCAGTTCTCTCTCTTCTTGAGACATTACGCTCTGATAGTCGATTCTATGAACTTCTTTTGGGTGGACGGTTGGAAGAGGGGCCAAGCCTAAGAAATCCGTTACTTTTCTGAGTGTGTGATTCGGACTGGTTTTAAGTTCCTCGTGGCGGAGGATCAACGTGTTTTCCTTTGAGAAGTAATGCCATAGTCGTTTTAACTGATAAGAATAGAAGCCTCTGTCAGTATATGAGTAAACGCGATGCTGGTTTGGCAAGACCTCTCTGGAGCGCTCATTCTCGTGGATAATTGCGGACTTGAAAGAAACACACTCTTTACCGCGTGCTGTTTCCATATTCCAATGTGAGTATGCTCTATCTATTGGATTCCGCAGGGTCAGTATGATCTTCATATCCGGGTTGTACTCCCAGATCCTTCTTGGTGCCGGCTCCCAATACATGTATATGGGCGTGGATTCTCCAATGGTGGTGTGATCTTTCGTGGGGCTGAAAGCTGCATGGTAGGTTTTATAGTTTGCTGCGCCGTTAGCGAAAGCGGCCTCATTGTCGAAAAAATGTACCTCTTTTCGGTTTGCCATGCAGATTTGCGGATGCTCCCTTAGATAGGCATCAAGAGCAGACGTTCCGCCTTTCTGTGTACCGGCCACGAGGAAATTAACTAACATGCAAACAACTCTCCCGTACTCTGAGCATTTGGGGATTCTTTTCTGATATATTGCTGCCCGAACTAATCTTATGCATTTTCAAGGGACTTCGTTTTGAGCAACAACATCGTCTGGCACAACCACAAAGTAACCCGCGCCGAGCGATCAGACCCCAAAAATCAACGGCCATGCCTTCTTTGGTTCACAGGGCTGAGCGGTTCGGGGAAGTCTACCATCGCCAATGCACTTGATGTAGCGCTCTATCGGCGGGGGTATCATACCTTCCTGCTGGATGGTGACAATGTTCGTCATGGCCTGAATCGGGATCTGGGGTTCTCCGATGCGGATCGCGTCGAGAATATTCGTCGGATCGGTGAGGTGAGCAAGCTATTTGCCGATGCGGGCCTGATTGTTTTGAGTGCGTTTATTTCTCCGTTCACAAGCGATCGGCGATTGGTCAGAAATCTTTTTCCGGCCGGTGAGTTCGTTGAGGTATTCATGGATACCCCGATCGAGACCTGCGAAGAGCGGGACCCGAAAGGGCTTTACCGGAAAGCGCGCGCAGGGGAGATTCGGCACTTCACGGGGATCGACTCGCCCTACGAGGCCCCCCAAAGCCCTGAGGTTGTCCTCGATACCTCGTCACAAAGCGTGGATGAGTGCGTGGAACAACTTATCCAGTACCTTCAGGATCGAAATCTGATTCTCGAACGTCCAAGGTAAGGAGCTCCAGGTGGAGTGGGATGCTATTTTCACCCTCGGCACTTTGGGGGCAGTGCTTTGCACCCTGGTATTTACGCGTGTATCTGCGGATTTGACCTTGATGGCCGCACTCGCCGTGCTGGTGATCTCCGGGGTTCTGTCGCCCGGCTCGGCACTGTCGGGCTTTGGAAACCCGGGCGTCATTACCATTGCCACGTTGTACATCGTTGCTGCCGGTCTGAAAGAAACCGGTGCCGTACAATGGATTGCTCGCAAATTATTGGGTCACCCGGCCTCCGTGAGAGGCGCTCAGTTACGCATGGTAGCGCCCACCGGAGTGCTGAGTGCGTTCATGAACAACACCGCTGTCGTAGCGATGTTTATCCCAGCCATTCAGGACTGGGCCCGACGGTTACAGATTCCTGCCTCGAAGCTTCTCCTTCCTTTAAGTTATGCGGCAATCCTTGGCGGTACCTGCACATTGATTGGCACCAGTACCAACTTGGTAGTGGATGGCATGCTGCAGAGCCGTCTCGGTATCAGTCTTGGATTGTTTGAACTGGCATGGGTCGGCGTGCCTTTATTGTTGGCCGGTGGCCTTTTCCTCGTGCTGTTTGGGGCCAGGTTACTGCCAGATAGAGGCGGGCTCAAAGAAGAGTTGGAAGCAGTCCGCGAGTATGGCGTTGAAGTTGAGGTAGTAAGCCCTGGTCCGCTTGTTGGTAAAACCATTGCTGAGGCGGGCCTGAGGGCTCTCACCTACGGCTATCTGACCGAAATCGACAGGAAGGGGCGGTTAATCACTGCCGTGGAACCGGACCGTACTTTGCAGCCAGGCGACAAACTCTACTTTGTGGGTGCTCCGGAGTGCGCCAGTGAGCTCCGCCGCATTCATGGTTTGCGGCCGGCCAATGCCAGTGTCCATAAGCTGGATATTGCTAATCACCAGCGCTGTCTGGTGGAAGTGGTATTGGGGCCAGAGTTCCCGGCACTTGGGAAGACGGTGCGGGATAGTCGTTTCCGTTCCCGTTTCAGTGCCGTGATTCTTTCGGTGTCCCGTGAGGGCCGACGGGTGGCTGGCAAGCTTGGTGATATCCAGTTCAAGATGGGCGATACGCTCCTGCTGGAGGCAAGTCATGAGTTTGCGGAACAGTACAGGTTCCGTCGGGATTTTTTGCTGGTCAGTGCGCTGAATGACTCCACGCCTCCCGATTTTCACAAGGCACCATTGGCGCTTTGCATACTGCTGGGTATGGTGCTGGTTAGTGCCAGCGGATTGCTGAGCATTATGGAAGCCGCTTTCATTGCCGCCGGCGCGATGATTGTTTTCCGGTGTATCACTGCCAGTCGTGCCAGGCGAAGTGTTGATTTGCCAGTGCTTGTTGTGATCGGAGCGTCGTTTGCGCTAGGTAATGCCATGTCAGAAACCGGCGCCGCATCAGTAATAGCGGGTGCGCTTCTGGGTGATGGCGACGGTTACTCTCCCTGGATGGCGCTGGTCGTCGTGTACGTATTGACTGCGGTGTTTACCGAGGTAATCACCAACAATGCTGCTGCAGTCTTGATGTTCCCGATTGCGCTGGCCTTGTCCGAGCATCTGGGGGTGAGCTTTCTGCCCTTCGCGGTGGCAGTCATGTTTGCTGCCTCTGCAAGTTTTATTACACCGCTTGGCTATCAGACAAACTTGATGGTCTATGGCCCAGGGCGCTACCGCTTCTCGGATTACATGCGAGTCGGTTTACCGCTTAGTCTTCTCGTCGGCCTGATCGCCGTATTCCTTATTCCGGTTTTCTGGCCACTTTGAATTTTTCCGGTTCTTGAGCGAGCGGGGCGGCTCGGGAAGATCTCGCCCCTTTTTTCTTTTATCATCGGCCAGAGGTAATGCTTCTACGCGGGTGCCTGATCCAAAACAACTGAACTGAGGCGATTCATTATCCATGTTTAACAACAGCTCTATCCTTGTCACTGGCGGCACTGGCTCGTTCGGCCACACCTTTGTGCCCATGCTCCTTGAGAAATTCAATCCGAGGCGCGTTATCATTTTCTCCAGGGACGAGATGAAGCAGTGGGAGATGGCAAAGAAATTCACCGGCGATCATCGCGTTCGTTTTTTTATTGGCGACGTTCGCGACAAGGACCGGCTATACCGCGCTCTCGATGGCGTTGATTATGTGGTGCACGCCGCCGCGACAAAGATTGTCCCGACGGCAGAATACAACCCGTTCGAGTGCATCAAGACCAACATCAATGGTGCGATGAACCTCATTGATGCCTGTATCGATAAGGGCGTTAAGCGTGTTGTGGCACTCTCCACCGACAAGGCAAGCAGCCCCATCAATCTATACGGTGCGACCAAACTCGCCTCGGATAAGCTGTTTGTTTCCGGTAATTCTTACGCGGGCAGCCATGAGACCCGCTTTTCCGTGGTGCGGTACGGGAATGTGATGGGCTCCCGGGGTTCGGTCATTCCTTTCTTCATGTCGCTCAGGGATAAAGGTGTTCTGCCTGTTACCGATGAGCGAATGACGCGCTTCATGATTTCGCTCGAAGACGGCGTTGAGCTGGTCTGGCATGCGTTTGAGGACATGGAAGGCGGCGAGATCTACGTGAAGAAAATCCCCTCCATGAAAGTAACGGACCTGGCCCGGGTGGTCGCACCCGATGCGGAGCAGGAGATTGTTGGCATCCGCCCCGGCGAAAAACTCCACGAACAGATGATTGGTGCCGAAGACGCCTACTATACCTACGAGTATCCTGAACATTTCAAGATCTTACCGGCGATCCACGATTGGAGTTCGGATGCGAACCGGATCAAGGACGGCAAAAGAGTCCCGGAAGGGTTTATCTACTCCAGTGACAATAATTCTGAGTGGATGTCCGAAGGGGAGTTGCAGGCCTGGATCGATTCGAACCGAGAAAAGATCGGGAGCCTGTGATCCATGATTCCCTACGGTCGGCAGGAGATTACCCAGCATGATGTCGATGCCGTTGTTGAGGTGTTGCAATCTGACTTCCTGACTCAGGGGCCGAAAGTCCCGGCCTTTGAGAAGAAAGTAGCGGAACACGTCGGCGCCCGCTTCGGTGTGGCGGTGAACAGCGCTACGTCCGCACTGCATATCGCGTGTGCTGCGCTGGGGTTGTCGGAAGGGGACTGGCTTTGGACGTCGCCCGTGACGTTTGTGGCATCCGCCAATTGCGGTCTTTACTGCGGAGCCAGGGTGGATTTTGTCGATATTGACCCCGCAACATACAACCTCTGCCCCCAGGCACTGGAGAAAAAGCTCAAGCGCGCGGAGGCGGAAGGTAAATTACCGAAGATAGTTGTAGCAGTTCATCTCTGTGGACAGCCGTGTGACATGGCGGCGATCAAGACCCTGGCCGATCGCTACGGTTTTAGAGTGATTGAAGACGCGTCCCACGCCATTGGCGGGAAATATAGGGGCGAGTTCGTCGGGAACGGTCGCTACAGCGATATCACAGTTTTCAGCTTCCATCCGGTCAAGATAGTGACAACCGCAGAAGGCGGCATGGCCGTGACCAACGACCCGGAGCTTGCCGCTGATATGGAGTTGTTGCGAAGCCATGGGATCACCCGGGATCCGAGCCGAATGACGCACGAACCGGATGGGCCGTGGTACTACCAGCAGGTCGATCTGGGGTTCAATTACCGGATGACCGAGCTCCAGGCAGCGCTTGGAGTGAGCCAGATGGATCGGCTCGACAGTTTTGTTGCGCAACGTCACGAGTTGGCAAAACGCTATGACAACCTTCTTGCCGATCTTCCGCTGACGGTACCTTTTCAGCATCCAGACAGCTATTCGGGGCTCCACCTGTACGTTGTGCGCCTGCATCTCACTGGCGCCGGTCCTTCTCATCGGCAAGTCTTTGAATCCATGAGAGAGCAGGGGATCGGTGTCAATTTGCACTACATTCCAGTGCATACGCAGCCCTATTATGCAGCCATGGGATTTTCGCCGGAGGACTTTCCAGAAGCCATGCGTTACTACCGGGAAGCAATCAGTCTTCCCATGTTCCACGGCCTGACGTTTGAACAGCAGGACACCGTGGTTGCTGCATTAACGAAGGCGATCACTGCATGAAGGTCGCGATAATACCAGCGCGCGGAGGTAGTAAGCGCATACCTCGAAAGAACATCCGCCAGTTTTGCGGAAAGCCCATGATTGCCTGGTCCATTGACGCCGCAAGGCGAAGTGGTTGTTTCGATCGGATCATCGTTTCAACAGACGATGATGAAATCGCAGACGTCGCACGAGAGTATGGTGCGGAAGTTCCGTTTCAGAGGCCGGAGCGACTGTCTGACGATCATGCCGGCACGATTCCCGTGATTCGACACGCAGTTTCCTGGTTGCTGGACAGCGGTTTTCCCGTGGATTATGCATGCTGCATCTATGCCACCGCGCCGTTCCTGGCGTCGGAAGACCTTCAGCAGGGTGAACGGAGATTGCGTGAATCCCGGTGCAGCTTTGCCTTTTCGGTGACAAGTTATGCCTTCCCCATCCAGCGGGCGTTGCGATTGAAGCAAGGCGGCCGGGTGGAAATGTTCTACCCCGAGCAGTTTGCAACGCGCTCCCAGGATCTGGAGGAGGCGTGGCACGATGCCGGTCAATTCTACTGGGGAACGGCGGATGCGTGGATTGAGGAACGCGTTATCTTCAGTCCGGACTCCGTAGCCGTGCCGGTTCCTCGATATCGGGTTCAGGATGTGGATACCCCGGAGGATTGGGCGTCCGCGGAGTATATGTTTGAAGCGTTGAAAGCCCGAAATAACCATGGTTGATAACTTGCGGGTCGTTTTCAGAGTCGATGCTTCCCTGGAAATCGGTTCCGGCCATGTGATGAGGTGTCTGACGTTGGCCGCTGCCCTTGCCGAGAAGGGCGCTCGATGTACCTTTGTGATGCGCGAGTTGCCCGGCAGTCTGGCAGTCATGGTGGGTGGCAGAGGTCACGAGGTAAGGATGCTGCCGGAACGCGAAGCCCCGAATAGCGAATCGCTTCCCGGCCATGCAGGCTGGCTTCGGACGGACTGGGAAACCGATGCTGCCGACACCATCGCCGAAATCCGGGATGCTCGGCCCGACTGGTTGGTCGTCGACCACTACGCCCTTGATGCCAGGTGGGAGCAGGCTCTCGCCGACAGTGCAGAGTCGTTGTTGGTGATTGATGATCTCGCCGATCGACCCCACGTGTGCGATGTTTTACTGGATCAGAATCTCGGGCGAAGTCAGAGCGATTACGACGGTTTGCTGCCCACGGACGCG
Organism: Marinobacter albus; assembly: GCF_030238305.1. Classification (NCBI taxonomy): domain Bacteria; kingdom Pseudomonadati; phylum Pseudomonadota; class Gammaproteobacteria; order Pseudomonadales; family Marinobacteraceae; genus Marinobacter; species Marinobacter albus. The sequence continues at coordinate 1,380,055 of NZ_JASSQD010000001.1, forward strand.
GGGCAACTGATAGGGCCCAGATACGCCTTGTTGCGACCTGAATTTGCCCAGAAGCGCGCCCGCAGTCTTGCGCGACGGCGGTCCGGGGACGTTAAAACTATCCTGGTGAGCATGGGCGGCGTAGATAGCGAGAATGTAACCGGCGATGTACTGCGGGCACTGGATTCAGTTGAGGAGCTGGCATCCTGTCACGTTACCGTGGTGATGGGTGGCGGCTCTCCCCATGCTGAGGAAATTTCGGGGCTGGTTCAGAGGATGCATCTGCGCGCCCGAGTAATGGTGAATGTGGGCGATATGGCATCACTGATGTCTGACGCGGATCTGGCCATTGGCGCCGCGGGGGGGACCGCCTGGGAGCGATGCTGCCTTGGTTTGCCGTCCCTGTTGATTGTGATGGCGGCCAACCAGAAACCCGGAACTGACGCGCTGGATAGAGCGGGAGCAGCCCTTGCTATTGGGGACCGGCGGCATATATCGAAAACCTTGGCCGGCGCAGTAGGGTCGTTGCTTGATCCGGTTGAGTTACGGGCCATGAGCGATCGAGCCGCCTCTCTGTGTGACGGTGAGGGCGTCAGGCGGGTTGTTGCGCAAATGCTTGGAGAGTCCTAGTGAAGACAGGTGAATTGAGGCCGATGGTTTCCGGGGATCTCGATCGCGTTCTTGCCTGGCGTAATCATCCGGATGTGCGAAGGTATATGTACAGCAGTCATGAGATTGCCCCGGACGAGCACAAGCGCTGGTTTGAGGGCGTTCAGAAGGAGCAAGGAGTCTCACTGCTGATATACGAGCTCGACGGCATTCCGTGTGGCTTCGTCAATATTTCCGAAACGCGATGGCCGGCAATCGCCGACTGGGGCTTTTATCTGGCACCGGATGTAAGGAGTGGGACAGGGCGCGGACTGGGTCAGGCTGCGCTTGGGCATGCTTTCGGAACCATGAAGTTACACAAGCTCTGTGGCCAGGCCATTGGATTTAACGAGCGCTCGATCAGGTTCCACCGCGCGCTGGGGTTTACACTTGAAGGCACGCTCCGGGACCAGTTCTTCGACGGTGAGCAATACCATGACATTGTCTGTTTCGGGATTCTTGCTTCAGAATGGCAGAATTCGAATTCGTAACCATTAGGCATATTTATGACTGAGGCGATGATTACTATCGATGGGCGGGAGATCTCCCGAAATCAGCCCCCGTATATTATTGCGGAACTGTCGGCCAATCATAACGGCAAGCTTGAAACGGCAATGAGGATCATCGAGGAAGCGGTTAAAGCGGGAGCGGACGCCGTTAAGCTGCAAACCTATCGCCCGGACACGATTACACTCGATTCCCAGGCAGAGGGGTTCTGTATCAAAGGTGGCTTGTGGGATGGCCGCACGCTTTATGAATTGTATGAAGAAGCGCATATGCCGTGGGAATGGCACAAGCCACTTTTTGATCACGCCCGTAAGCTGGGTATTACTATTTTCAGCTCACCGTTTGATACCACTGCGGTCGATTTACTCGAAGAGCTCGGTGCCCCGGCCTATAAGATTGCTTCATTCGAGGCGGTAGATTTGCCCCTTATTGAATACGTTGCCCGCACCGGGAAGCCGATGATTATTTCCACCGGGATGGCCGACGAGGAGGAGATTCGGGAAGCGGTCGATGCCGCCCGAAATGCTGGCTGCACCCAACTCGCTATCCTTCACTGTGTGAGTGGTTACCCGGCTCCGGCTGAGGACTATAATTTGCGTACCATTGTCGATATGCAGGATCGTTTTGGGTTGGTTACTGGGTTGTCCGACCACACCCTGGATAACACCACAGCTATTGCCAGTGTCGTCCTCGGCGCATCGATTGTAGAAAAGCATTTTACGCTCGACCGGCAGGGAGGGGGCCCGGACGACAGCTTTTCATTGGAGCCTGAAGATCTCGCCGCGTTATGCCGGGATAGTAAAACCGCGTGGAAAGCGTTGGGCCAGATAGATTACGGAAGGAAGTCCAGTGAACAGGGTAACGCCCAGTTCCGCCGTTCGCTGTATTTTGTTCAGGATATCAAGGCGGGCCAGGTGATCCAGGAGAGTGACATTCGTAGTGTCCGCCCTGGGTATGGTTTAGCCCCCAAGTATCTAAAAGAGGTTGTCGGTAAGGTAGCAACACGAGATATTGAACGAAACTCACCAGTCGCGGAAACGGATTACCAGTAGGAATTGTAATGGCTCCGGTTCTTAGGGTAAGGACGGAAAGCATTGTTCAGGTGTAATCATGGCAAAGGGACTTAAAATGAAGAATATTGCTGTTATTGGTCTGGGTTATGTCGGCCTGCCGCTTGCCGCAGCATTTGGGGAGCAGCGCCCGGTTAAAGGGTTCGACATTAACCGCAAGCGGATTGCTGAGCTCAAGGATGGGGTGGATTTAACTCGCGAAGTTTCACCGGAAGAGCTGCGAGGCGCCTCCAAACTCTCCTTCACCGACTCTCTTGAAGAAATTCGTGAATGCGAGATTTTTATCGTTACAGTTCCTACCCCGATTGATGAATACAAATCCCCGGACTTGAATCCGTTGATTCAGGCAAGTGAGAGCGTCGGCAAAGTTCTCAAGAAAGGCGACATCGTTATTTATGAATCCACGGTATTTCCGGGGGCAACCGAGGAAGTATGTGTCCCGATTCTGGAGCGTGAATCCGGACTGATCTTCAATCAGGATTTCTTTGCCGGTTACAGTCCCGAACGTATCAATCCGGGTGATCGGGAACATCGTGTCACAACCATCAAGAAGGTGACGTCCGGCTCCACTCCAGAAATCGCCGAGGAAGTGGATGCACTCTATGCCGGCATTATCACCGCCGGCACCCACAAAGCCAGTTCCATCAAAGTTGCCGAAGCCGCCAAGGTAATTGAAAACACCCAGCGTGATCTGAACATAGCGCTTATGAACGAACTATCGATGATCTTCTCTCGGTTGAAAATCGACACGCACGAGGTGCTTGCCGCTGCGGGAACCAAATGGAATTTTCTGCCTTTCAAGCCGGGGCTTGTCGGCGGGCATTGTATCGGTGTAGATCCCTATTACCTGACCCATAAAGCCCAGGCGATCGGATATCACCCGGAGATAATCCTGGCAGGCCGTCGGGTGAACGATAATATGGGGCCTTACGCTGCCGCCGAGTTAGTTAAGGCAATGATCAAGAAGGGGCACACGGTTGCCAATTCTCGTGTGCTGATCATAGGGTTTGCATTTAAAGAAAACTGTCCTGACTTGCGCAACACCCGGGTTATTGACGTAGTGAAGGAGTTGCAGGATTTCGGTTGTTCTGTGGACATAATGGATTGCTGGGCAGACGCCGGCGAAGCTTTCAACGAATACGGGGTTTCGCTTGTGGATTCTCCGCCCTTCGGCGGTTACGACGCACTGTTACTGGCCGTTCCTCATCGAGAGTATGCTGACAAAACCTCAAGTGACTTGCGTGCTTATTTAAAGAAAACGGGCGTTCTTTTCGATTTGAAGGGCGTGCTACCACTTGGGGAGGCAGATCTGAGACTCTGACCTTGCCAGGACAAGTCCCAGGTGAAGCCAGGAACCCGGGACTTGTCGAAAGCAGTGCCAAGCTTAGCTAAAGTTCAACCTCCTCAAACAATTCCGGCACTTCAACATCCCACCCAAACCGCTCACAAATCCGTTTCCGCATCACATCACTCGCCAACATCTCCCCATGCGTTACAAAAACCTTCTCGGGCTTTAATTCCCCCTGGCCCAGCCATTCCAGTATTTCTTCATAATCCCCATGGGCCGAAAGCGAATCCAGGTTGAAGACATCCGCTCTAACCGGCCAATACTCCCCATGAATCTTCACCGACTCCGCGCCGTTCACCAATGCGTCCCCGCGCGTACCCGGTGCCTGGAACCCTGCGAACACAATGCTGTTACGCTCGTTAGGCAATAGCGTCTTCAGGTGGTGCAGCACCCGGCCGCCACTGGCCATGCCGCTGGCGGAAATAATCACGCAGGGGTAGCGCACGGCATCCAGTGCAATGGATTCCTCGACCGTCCGAACAAACTTGGTGCTGTTATCAATCAGTTCGCACTGCGCCGTGCTGAGCTTGTGCTCTTTGTTGTGTTTGCAGAAAATCTCGGTGGCCTTGATTGCCATCGGGCTATTTAGGAAAACCGGCAACTTTGGAATCTGGCCTTCACCCATAATCTTGTGAATCACGTAGAGCAACATCTGCGCCCGGCCAACCGCAAATGCCGGTATCAGCACGATGCCACCCCGGCCCGCGGTTCGGGTGATAATCTCTGCCAATTCTTTCTCGGGATCGGTCTCTGCGTGCCGACGGTCGCCATAGGTCGACTCGCAGATCAGTACGTCTGCCTCTTTCAGAGGTTCCGGAGCTCGCATGATGACGTCGTTCTGACGGCCTACATCGCCGCTGAATACCACAATGCGATCACTCTCCTTGTGATGCACATGCACACAGGATGAGCCCAGAATATGCCCCGCCGGGGTAAAGGTCACTTCCATACCCTTCACTGGCTCAAATGGTTCGTGGTAATGCAGGGATTCGAAATGTTTAAGCGCCTCCCACGCATCCTTTTCCGTAAAGAGAGGCTCTGGTTTCTCGTGTTTCGAAAACTTTTTCCGATAGGCATACTTGGCGTCCTCTTCCTGGAGAAAGCCAGCATCAGGCAGTAACACCTTGCACAAGTCGTGGGTTGCCTTGGTGCAGTAAATTTTTCCTTTAAATCCGTTCTTGACCAGCGCTGGCAGGTAGCCTGAGTGATCGATGTGCGCGTGGGTGAGTACCACGGCATTAATTGTTGAAGGCTTTACCGGAAACTCAGCCCAGTTACGCCGCCGGAGGGTCTTAACGCCCTGGTACATGCCGCAGTCCACGAGTAGGCGGTGTTTCTCGTCGGAAAGCAGGTAGCGGGAGCCGGTGACGGTTCCCGTGGCGCCAAGGAAGCGAAGTTTCATGGTGGCATCCTTCTGTTTCAGCATTGAGGGAATGTTACTATCGCTCAGAATAGTTCATATCATTTTGATCTGAAGCAGGAAGCGAAAAGCATGCATTACAGCTCGATCCTTGAGGATGTTATACAAGTGGCCGACAAGGCCAGTGAGCGTGTTCTTCACATCTACCAGTCGGATTTCAAGGTGAACTATAAGAGGGATGACTCGCCCATCACCGCGGCCGACATCGCCAGCCATGATGAGATTGTAAAAGGCCTGCGTGGAATCAGCCGGGACATCCCCATCCTCTCGGAAGAGGGCGTCGACATTCCGTGGGAAGAACGCAAGCATTGGCGTCGGTTCTGGTTGATTGATCCGGTTGATGGCACCAAGGAATTCACTCAGCGCACGGGCGAGTTCACGGTAAACATTGCGTTGATTGAGGATGGGGAGCCAGTGCTTGGGGTTGTGACCGTCCCGGCGCTTAAGCAAGCCTATTGGGGCGTGAAAGGGCAGGGCGCCCACCGCCGGGATCGGACGGGCCGTATCCAAGAGATTCGCGTGGTGAAACCCAAGTCGGCCAGGCGTGTCGTTGCCAGCAAAAATCACCTGAATTCAGAAACTCGCTCGTTCATTGACCGCCTGGGTGACCATGAGCTCGTGCAGGCTGGCAGTTCCCTGAAGTTCTGTCTTATCGCGGAAGGTCGTGCTGACCTTTACCCCCGGCTGGGCCCGACCAGCGAGTGGGATACCGCAGCGGCTCATGCAGTGCTGACCGCTGCTGGCGGCAAGATCCACACGCTGGATGGCAAGCCGCTTCACTATGGCAAAGAGAATCTACTGAATCCCCATTTCGTTGCAGAGGGTGGCTGATGCATATGAGTTGGTACGCGCTTCAGCACAAACCAGCCCAGGGTGACCGAGCCCTGACGCACCTGGAGAACCAGGGCATTACCTGCTTTTACCCTAAGGTCAGTGTCGAAAAGATTCGGGCAGGTAAACGCGCGAAGAGCCGTGAGCCGCTGTTCCCGGGTTATCTGTTTGTCTCGCTTGAGCAGACGGATCCCATGTGGGCTAAGCTTCGGTCAACCCGTGGCGTTATCCGGGTAGTAGGCTTCGGCAACAGGCCGGCCGCCATTGAGGATGAGGTCCTCGAGCACATCAAAACCGGTCTGGATACCGTTGAGGAAAAAGGAGGGATTCGCCCAGGAGAGCCCGTAGAACTGCAGGACGGGCCCTTTGAGGGGCTGAATGCAATTTTCCAGGCCTACGACGGCGAAGAACGGGCCATTGTTCTTATCAGCTTCATGCAACAACGGCAGCGCATCAAGGTTCCGGTCTCTGCCTTAAAGCGCTAAACCGTTAGCTTTGCGATCTTGTTAGTTGTAATCCTGAGCCTTTTACAAATGTTTACGTTCCTAACTATCTGAAACTGCGTCGGGCCGCTATTTGGCTCTTGTGTGGTCCAAGGGAAGCCGTAGAATCCCTCCCTGTCTAGAACAGCATATTCAGGGATCGACTGGAACCAGCAAGGAGGGTGGTGCTGCCCTCCCGTGCCCCTCCGGTTATCCGTCTGTAAAAGCCACAATGAATTATATGACCTCAAAACACTGGACCCTGGTCGGTGGGGCGGTAGCGTGCCTGAAGGCCTTTTTCATCGCCGGTTTGCTCGGCGGCGTCACCCTCATCAGCTGCCGGGTATCGGCGGGCGAGCTGGCCTTTCCGGGATACAGCGGCTACCTGAACATTCCCTCCGCCACCGTGCTTGATCACGGCGGGGCGGCGGTGCAGTACTCCGACCAGGCGTGGGAAACACGAAATTCTGGCCAGCAAAATTCTTACGGTTACTACAACAACGTCGCCGGTCTTTTTGGGATTTTCCCTAATGTCGAAGTAGGCGGGCGGCTTACGTGGGATAAAACGCAGTGTAATGGATATACGGAGAAGAACTGTGGCATCCGCGATCTCTCCGCCAATGTGAAAATCCAGGCACCGTTTATCCCGGAAGAGTGGTTCACGCTGGCGGCTGGTGTTCAGGATCTCGGGGGCGAAACCGACGACTTTGAGGCCGTGTACGTGGTGGCCGGTCGGCAGTTTGGCCCAGTCGAAATCTCTGCGGGTTACGGGGACCCGACGATCGAGAACCGTTATCTGGATGGGCCCTTTGGTGGTGTTTCCTACCGCCCGGCGCCCTGGCTAAACCTAATGGCTGAGTACGACAGCCAGGACGTTCGCCTGGGGCTGGGAGCCAGCACACCAGAAGGCCTGCTGCCGCTGGGCATGCAGGTGAATGGCAACGTGTTGGCTTACGATGAAGGCAACACGGAGAATGACCGCACTTTCTTTTCGGTCGGCCTGTCCATCCCCTTCGGCAATCAGCCTTCAAAGAAGAGGCTTGAGTTGCCCAACAAAACAACTCGCACAAACGCCAGCCCCGTATCAGTGAGCGCCGCCCCAGGTACCAGCCAAGGTGACGATCGGAGTCAGCCCTCGTTAACTAGCGGCAAGTCAAATGAAGGCAAAACCACAGCGCGCCGTATCGGTCAGCAGCTTGTTGAAGAAGGCTATGACCGGGTCAGGGTGGCCAGTGAAGGGGATGTCCTCCACCTTCAGTGGGAAAACAACCTCTACACCCGCGACGAACGGGACTCCATCCTGGATGTGGCTAAGAAGGTTCAGGCGGCCGACGAGCACCACCGTATCGCGACGCTCACGCTCCTCAACCAGAATATTCCGGTCAGCGAGCGAACCATTGAGCTGAAGCAGGCCACTACCGAGCAACCCTACGCGATTGCCGCCAGGTTTGCGCCAGGTAGCCTGCTCAATGCTCAAGAGCCGGAGTGGGACTTCCAGGGCAGCTATGGCCCAACCTGGAAACCACGCATCACGTTAAGCCCAACCATCAGTTCGGGCGTGGCCACCGAATACGGGGTGTGGGATGCTTCTGTCGGCATCAGTGCCGAGATGTCGGTTTCCCTGTGGACCGGTGCCCTGGCCTCCGCCACCTACAATGCCGAGGTCTACGCCACCGAGGATTTCGAAAAGGGCGGGGTGTTCTACGACGACCGACAGCGCACGGACCTGACCGAAGTGGAGGTTCAGCAGACCTTCAAGCTGCATTCCCAGCTCTATACAAGCCTCCACGCCGGCCGCTACGTCTCGGACTGGAATGGGTTGCTGAATGAAACACTGTTGCTCAGCTCCAACGGCCGTCACAGCCTGGCCTATCTGGGCGGTGCCTTCGAGCATGCAGAGTTTGATCAGGCTGAACGCAACCAGATACTGGCCCGGTACAGCTACTACCACCCCGGGTTGAATACCCAGTTTGATGTGTATGGCGGGCAATTCTTCGAGGAAGATACCGGCGTTCGCATTGACAGCCGCTTCTGGTTCGGCGATTACGCCCTGACGCTGTCCTATAAGAACACCGACGCCGAGTTCGTGAGCCTTGGCTGGGTGATCCCCCTGACGCCAGAGAAAACGGGCCAATTCAAGTACGCCCAGATCCGCGGCGATGCCGACTGGAATTACAACGTGCAAACCCGAATTAATGAAGACGCCAATTTCATCTCGTTTGGTGGCGCCCGAGTCATTCGCTCATCTAACCCGATTCGATCTGTTTATCTGAATCGGGGGCGTCTCCCCAATCGGTGATGTTGGCGTAAATCACAAGGTTCTGAATTTAAACAGAGAACATTGCGTTTTAATCCTTGTTCTCTATAGTGAGGCTACGTAGCTTCCTATTAGCCAGCACCGACGAATAATCAAGAAGCAATAACCAAAACCAAGAAAACGTGCAAAAGCTCACTCAGCAGATGTAGAGGCTAGTTATGACTCAGTTGAAAAATGGAAATTTCCAGCGCAACCTCTTTGCTTCAGCCATCCTGGCACCCATGATGATTTTGGCAGGTTGCTCAGGTAGCGATTACCCGACGCAGGAATCGCCAGCCGGCACCGGCGCTGTGAGCGGTTTTGCCTACGATGGTTACTTAAGGGGTGCCAAGGTATGTGTGGACGAAAACCTGAACAAGCAGTGCGACGATGGCGAGCCCAGTTCCGAGACTGTTAATGGTGGCCAGTTCAGCATCAAAGGCCTGACCGACGCCCAGCTGCTCACACCGATGGTTGTGGAAGCGGATGCCAACACCATTGATGAAGATTCCGGGCAACTGGTCGATGTGAATCTGAAACTGCTTGCCCCTGCAGGCACAAAAGCGATCAGTGGCTTTAGTACTATCGTTCAGATGGAAACCGAAAATGCTCTGGCGGCGGGCTCAGTGGCTCCTATTAGTGAAATAATCGCCGAACAGGAAGCTCAATTGCGCGCTGCAATGGGACTCGCGGACAACATCGACCTGATGTCCTACGATCCGGTGGCGCTGAAAAATGATGGTGCCGTCAACGACAGCGCTCGCCGCGCCGCGGCTACAGCACACCTGGTTAATCAGGTAATATCCCAGAACATTGCTACCCTTCTCCCGCAGGCTGAAGCAAATGCAAATGGCGAAAACGCTGCCGCTTTTGGTGCTTTGGTCAACAATATCGATGCGGTGGCAATCAATGCGGCGGTTCAAAACGATGTCTCCGGCCTCGCGTTGCCTGAGCTGGTAAACGCTGACCGCAGCTACGTACCTGAAGCGATCGCGGTCGAGGTGAAAGTTCCTACCACTCAAGAAATTGGTGCACAGGCCCTTCAGGATGAGATCGCAAATGCCGCAATCCAGTTGTCTATCGAGAATGAAGAAACTCCGACAGGCGGAACCGGCGGCACTGGCTCCTAACCGCTAACCCCGCGTAAGAAAAAGGGGCTGGCTTATCCAGCCCCTTTTGTATTCCTCAGAACCTGCAGTAAACCACGGAAACCCAAGATCGGATGAAAGCCTTACTATCCCTGTTCGCTATCCTCTCCCTTGCCGGCTGTTCAGTCATTCCCGGTGCCCATATACCCTATGATCAGGAAGAGGGCGACAGTGTTGACCTGGAAAAGATGGTCGATATCTATGCGATCACGCCGAAGTTGCTCCAGGAAAGGATGGTACAACCGGATCGGAATCCGGTGCTGAACGAACAGCTTGAGGCCGAAATCAAGGATTACGACTACGTCGTGAACCGTGGCGATATCCTGAGCATCACCGTTTGGGACCACCCCGAACTAACCATTCCGGCCGGTTCCGACCGTAGCCCTTCCGAGGCAGGGAACTGGGTGCACAGCGATGGCACCATTTTTTATCCGTACGTGGGTGAAGTTGAAGTCGCCGGGCTCAAGGTGACGGAAATTCGGGATATCCTCCGTAAAAGGCTCGCCAAATATATTGAATCACCCCAGGTAGACGTAACCGTGGCATCGTTCCGTTCCAAGCGCGTCTATCTGACGGGCGAGGTAAAGCAGCCCGGCACCCAGCCGATCACCAATGTGCCCCTGACCTTGCTGCAAGCCGTCAGCAACGCCGGTGGCCTGACTGAGGTCGCAGACTGGACGGACGTTACGCTGACCCGGAACGCAGAAACAACCCGTTATTCATTGCGGGATCTTTACCGCCAGGGCGACACTCGCGAAAACGTGCTTCTCCGCCCAAATGACATCATTCACGTATCCCGCAATGACGCCGCGAAAATCTTCGTGCTGGGAGAGGTTATCAAGCCCATGAGCCTGAACGTTGGGCGTTCAGATATCACTCTTGCCGAGGCACTGACCGAGTCCGGCGGTTTTGACCAAAGTATCGCAAATGCCAATGGCGTTTTTGTTATCCGCAAAGCACCTGAAGAGACTGGCAAGATCGCCGAGGTGTTCCAGCTCTACGCCCGAAACGCCACGGCACTGATTTTGGCGGACCAGTTTCAGCTGCAACCGCGGGATATTGTCTACGTGACAGCGGCACCAATCGCTCGCTGGAACCGCCTGATTACGCAGATCCTGCCGACCGCACAGGCCGTCTACCTCTTCTCCCGCACCGATGGGGAAATTTCAACCAACTACTAACGCCATGTTTAACAACATTCTCATAGTCTGTGTTGGAAATATCTGCCGCAGCCCGATGGCCGAGTATCTGCTGAGGGCCAAGCTGGCCCATCGGCCGGCTAAATCGGTTTCCTCCGCGGGTATTGGAGCGTTGGTTGGCAAGCCGGCGGACGAAACGGCTCTGGCAATCCTCAAGGGGCAGGGTATAGATGCTACCGGCCATCGGGCCCGACAGGTAACGGCGGAAATGCTTACCCAGTCAGAGCTGATCCTGGCGATGGAAGAGGGCCACCTCAACAAGCTACACGAACTGGCGCCACAGATTCGGGGCCGGGCCTTTTTGCTGGGCAAGTGGCAGGATGACCAACCTGTGCCAGATCCCTACCGCCAGCAACGTCCGGCCTTTGAACACGCTTATAAACTGATTGATAACGCCACCAATAGCTGGCTCAAATACCTGGATAAATAACCGCAATGACCGACAGTATGATTAGCTCCGCAAGACCGTCAGACATGCATGGGACCTGGGATGATGATGAAATTGATCTTCTGGCACTATTCGGAACCCTACGGGACGGCCGGTGGCTGATCATTGTAGTGACTCTAGTGTTCACGGCGGTTGGCGTCGCGTACGCGCTGATCCAGCCCCCGATCTATCAGGCGAATGCCCTGATCCAGGTGGAGGACAAGCAGGGCGGCCTTCCCGGCATGGAAAACCTGTCGGGCCTGCTGGAATCCCCCTCCAACGCGGAAACTGAAATCCAGCTAATCAAAAGCCGGCGAGTACTGGGCAAGGTAGTGGATAACCTCAATCTGGACATTGTAGTTACGCCAAACTACTTCCCTGTAGTCGGTGAGGCCCTTGCGCGGCGATTTAACGGCGGGCCCGGCGAGGTGGCAAAACCGCTATGGGGCGCCCAGTACGCCTGGGGCGGCGAGAAGCTGAAAATCACTCGAATGGAAGTTCCGGGACAAACTGGGAATTTTATTCTGAGAGCGACTGACCATGGCTGGGAGTTGCTGGACGAAGAGCGTCAGGTAATTTTGACCGGTAACACCAATGAACTGGCCAGCGAGGGTCGGTATTCCATGATGGTGACGGAGCTCGTTGCCCGGCCTGGCACCCTTTTCAACGTTGCCAAGCGTTCTGATTATACGGCCGCCATCGGATTACAAAGCGATATAGGTGCCAGCGAAAAAGGCAAAGGGTCCGGCATTATTGCCTTGACGTACGAGCATCAGAATCCTGCTATGGCAGAGAGCATCCTGGATGAGGTAGGCGAGAACTACGTTCGCCAGAACGTCCAGCGAAGCAGCGCGGAAGCCGCACAATCGCTGGAGTTTTTACGTAGCCAGTTGCCGCAAGTAAGAAGGGACCTTGAGGCTGCTGAGAAGCGCCTGAACGAGTATCAGGTAACAGCGGAAACCATTGATATTACCGCCGAAGGCAGCTCGCTACTTGAGCAGATCGTAGAGCTTGAAACCCGGATTTCCGAGTTAGAGATCCAGCGTGCAGAGATCGAGCAGCGCTTCCAGCCCACGCACCCGCGCTATAAGGCCTGGGCCTCCCAGATGGCCGAACTTAAACAGCGCCGTGCCGAACTGGATCGCAGAATCGGCACCCTGCCCGAGACCCAGCAAGAGCTGGTGAGGCTACGCCGGGACGTAGAAGTGGGTAACGAGATCTACCTGCAAATGCTCTCCAATATCCAACAACTGGACATAGCCCGAGCAGGTACCGTAGGTAATGTGCGGGTAGTGGACGAGGCGGCAGTGAATACTGCCGCGCCGGTAAAACCTAAACGTTCCTTGATCGCTATGGTTGCGTTGTTGTTGGGCGGCATGGTCGGTGTCGGCATTGTACTGCTCAGGTCCGCTCTGAACAGGGGTGTGGAAAATCCGGAAGACATCGAAAAAATAGGTTTACCGGTCTATGCGAGCGTTCCCCTCTCGAAAACTCAGTCTGAGCTCATGAAACCGAAAAGCAGAGCTCAGCTTCGAGGCAAAGAGCGAACTTCCGGCTTGCTCGCCGTGGTCAATCCGGCGGATCTTGCAATCGAGTCTCTGCGAAGCCTACGAACCAGTCTCCACTTCGGGATGATCGACGCCAAAAACAACATTCTGATGATATCTGGCCCCAGCCCAGGGGTAGGTAAAAGTTTTATCTCCGTCAATCTTGCCGCTGTCATGGCTATGGCCAACCAGAAAGTGTTGCTTATTGATGGCGATTTGCGAAGAGGCTTTTCCCATGATGTGTTAAGAATTCGGAACGAAAAAGGCCTTTCGGACCTTCTTGCCGGTAAGGCAAGTACGGAAGAAGTGGTTCTGCCTTCAGGCATGGACGGCCTGGATTTCGTTTGCCGGGGAACGGCCCCTCCCAACCCGTCTGAATTACTGATGAGCAAGCGTTTCGATGAATTTTTGTCTGGAACTGCTCCGAAGTATGACTTGGTAATTATAGACACCCCACCCATCCTGGCTGTCACCGATCCGGCGATCGTAGGCAAACACGCAGGCACCACTATGCTGGTAACACGCTTCGGTGGGTCCCCTTTAAAAGAAGTGGAGCTCACTAAGCGCCGCTTTGAACAGAATGGCATAGAAGTAAAAGGCGTTATATTCAACGCCATAGTAAAGAAAGCCTCCAATTATGGCTACTACGACTATGCCTATAAAACTGCCGAATGAATACCCAGGCAAGCAGATTGCAAAGCACCCCAAGAAGTGATCGAAGTCAAGCCGGATTAGTGACAGAAATAAGCCTAACAAACAGTATCAGGCCATTTAAAAATTTTCCGAAGATTTGGGTGTAGCCGTGAAGCCAAGGAAAAACTAAATAGAATGATTTCCGTCCGCGGGATGTGCCTCATTCAAAGGCCGATATTAGTAGAGCAGAAAATTTACTGCGCTAGGACTCCAGTCTTCAAATGGAGCCGGTATTGATGAAGTCCTGTTTTGGTGTAAGGAACTCCTGAATTTAAATTATGATTATGATTAAAGTAGAAAATAAAATAAAACAATTCGTTTCGACAATTTTCAGCTATTTTCGTTCTTTATATCTTTTTGGTGACGCGAAAAAAGTCACCTTTGGAAGGTTTGTCAGTCTGAGTGGTCCAGTTAGAATTGGAAATAATGTTGTTATACAAAATAATTCCAAGATTCGAGGGAATAAGGTACAGATAGGTGACGGAGTTTATATTCATGAAAATGTTTTTATAAGGGGAAGAGATGCCGTCATTATTGGCGAGGGATCAACAATTAATAGAAACACCTGTATTCTAGACAAAGTTGTAATTGGAAAATATTGTTCTATAGCGCCGAATTGCGTAATTGTTGGCTCTAACCATAATTTTTCAGATAAGTCTGCTTTGATTAAACGGCAGGGCTCATCATCGAAAGGTATCGTAATAGAGGATGATGTCTGGATTGCGGCAAATGTAACTGTATTGGACGGTGTGAGAGTGGGCCGAGGTGCGGTTATTGCGGCCGGAGCAGTAGTTAACTCTTCTGTGGAACCATTCAAAGTAGTTGGGGGAATTCCGGCAAAAGTTATTGGTGAAAGAAAATAATGGCAGCAAGGCATTATAGTTGGACAGCTTTCAATACATTTGGTGGCGTAGTAATAAGCTTTGTCGGTAACGTTTTTATAGCCAGGCAGTTGACACCCGAAGATTATGGGCTCATGGCTATGTTGGCAATTTTCATCGCGATAGCTATGAATTTTACAGAATCTGGTTTTTCTGATTATTTAATAAGCACTCCTGAAGTAGATAAGAAAGATTACTCCACAGTATTTTTTCATAATATTTTTGTTGGACTACTGTTTTACGGATTGTTAGTTCTCTTCTCTGAGGAAATAGCGAGTTTTTATCAGCATAAAGAGTTGGTAGGTATTGTTCAAGTTGCTGGTTTGGGAATTGTTTTAAAATCAGCATCGCTCGCCGAGATGGCCAAGATGCGGAAGCATTTGGAGTTTAAAAAAATAGCTTTGGTGACCCTGACAGCCAACCTACTATCCATCGCTGCAGCTTATGTCTTGGCTCTTGAGGGCTACGGTTATTGGGCGTTGGTTTTTCAAATTGTTTTTCAGGCAGGGTTTATTCTTGTTTTAGTAATCGTTATTAATCGTTGGTTGCCAGATTTTTCGTTTTCGCTGACGCGTTATAAAAAAATGCGAGGTTTTGGGAATAATATGCTGGCCTCTTATCTATCTAACCAATTGGCTGATAACTTATATACAGTCGTGATTGGCAAATTATATTCGGCCATAAGTTTAGGGTTCTACGCTCAGGCCCAAAAAATCAGTATGGTAGCTTTTAGAGGGTTAAACAGTATTGTTTTAACGACTTCATATTCACTTGTAGCTAAAGAGCGTGATCCGTTAAAACGAAAAGAGATGTACCAAAGGGTTCTGAGTCAATTTTTATTTGTCCACTTTTGCTTCAGTTTTTTTGTGATTGGCTCCGCCTCGTCACTAATAATTCTCGTTTATGGAGAAAAATGGTCTGGAAGCATACTCTTCTTACAGTTAATGATATTAGCTCTTCTTTTCCAGCCCCTAGTAACGGTTAATGCTAATATCGCTAAGGTAGAGAATAAAACAAATGTATACCGCAACTTAGCATTTTTTCGAAATGGCATAATTTTTTTTGCGCTGTTAATTACGTATAGGTTTTCTATCGAAATTATGCTTTTAGGGCAAATAGCGGCGAAGTATATTTCAGCTATTGTGGATGTTTTTGTTTGTGGTCGATATGCAAGGTTTTATACCAATGAGCAGCTGAAGGTTGTAATAAATAATTTAATTGCACCAATATCTGCCTTTTCTTTAGCGGCATGGAGCGTGACAGCGTTAAATGAGAATTGGTTGCAGCTTATTAGCTTTTCTGGAGTTTATTTGTTGGTTTTTCTCTTGGTGGCTATCTTTCTGAGAAATAGCACGCTATATTTTTATCTAAATAAACTAAGAAGGCGTTTTGGGAATGGGTTGTAAAAAAGTTGTCATTCTGCATTTGGCCCACTGGCATCAATTGCAGGGCGGCGCAGAACTACAGCTAAAATATTTTTCTGAATTTTTAATAAGCCGTGGCTATCACGTTCATTTTATTTACTTAGATAGGACCGAAAAAACAGTTCACGGCGGCAACCTAACTCTCCATCCCATAAAGTTTTTCCATTGTTCCGGACGATTTGGCAAATATTGGTTCCTTTATAAATGGAAGCTTTCAAAAATCCTCGATGACATTGATCCAGATTTCCTAATCTCAAGGACCCGATCCTCTTGGTCAGGCATTGCCGCTAGATATGCCTCTAAAAACCAAAAACGACATATTCATTACGTTGCTTCAGACAACGACGTTGTTTTTAAAAAGCCAGGATGTTATCGAGTTTTTGACTCAATCGAGTCCGTTTTTTATAAAAGAACATTTGAGGGAGCGTCAAAAGTTATTTGCCAAAACCATTTTCAAAAGGAAGCCCTGAGTAAAAGGTTTAAAATTGATCCGACAATACAAACACAAGCTGCACCCTTTCCCGAAAGCTCCGTTCAGGAGAAAAGCAGCGACGTTATCCGCGTGGTATGGATTGCCAATATGAAGCAGCTAAAAAGACCTGAACTGTTTCTTAGTTTAGCTAAGCGGTTTGAAGGCAGAGAAAATCTTCACTTCACCATGGTGGGTGGCGATCAAGAAGGGAAATATCAACGAGAATTGAATGGTCGAAAGACGCAGAAAAACTTCACATATATCGGCAAAGCGGATAATCAAGAAGTTAATAGATTGTTGGCACAATCCCATATTCTTGTAAATACGAGTGACTATGAGGGCTTTTCAAATACATTCGTCCAAGCATGGATGCGAGGTGTGTATGTTGTATCTTTAAACAGTGATCCAAGTGGTCTCATGAAGAGAAACAGGTTGGGCGAGAAAACCAGGACTTTTGACCGACTGTGCGAGGTGATTGAAGATCTATCATCAAAACCCGCAGCGCTAGCAGATCGGTCTTATGATATTGCTAAATATGCTTTAGAGAACCATTCAGTTGAGGCCGTTTACTCAAGATCTTTTCAAGAAATCGTAGATGGATAAACAGAGCTTCCATTTAATGCTTGGATCCTGTCGACCACAAATTCCGTAATCCATATGTATGCTTCAAAAAAAGATAAGACTCTAATTAACATTCTTGGGGCGGGACGCTCTGGCACGACAATGCTTGATCTAATGCTTGGCAATGATGACCGGTCATTTTCTCTGGGCGAGGTTCACGCCTGGTTTAGGCCGTTCCGTGCTCACCACAAGTATATCGACTGTAACTGCGGCGACAAAGACTGCTCGTACTGGCTGCCGATTCTATCGGTCCCAGAAAAGGAATTTCATGCGAGGGCATTTGATCAGCTTGGAGTTGATTTCTTAGTAGATTCCTCGAAAAGCCTACCTTGGGTAATAGATAATAATGGGTGGGCGGCTAAAAGAGGAATAGAAACAGTTAATATTGTTATGCATAAGCCTCTGATAAACTATATTTATTCTATATGGAAGCGAGGCGACAGTATTGACACAGCATTATATCGTTACAAAGCTTACTACTGGAGACTGGTAAACTCTAGCATTTCAGCAGTTTCAGTTTCATTTTCTGATCTCGTAAGCGACCCTGACCAATCTTTAAGACAAATCTGTAAAATTACGGGGCAGGCCTATACTCCGGACAGAAAAAAGTTCTGGGCGCGTGAGCATCATCATATATTTGGCTCGGGTGGGATAAGGGGTCAGGCAAAAGTTGGTTCGTCAACAATTCAAGAACGAGATGACCTCCCTGAAGATTTTCTGGCTTTGATACCATTGATTAATGAAAAGATTGCTGGCGACAAGAAGATCCAAAAGATAAAACAATACTTTGCATCAAATAATTTCAAGACGTACACCCCATCATTCGGTATTTTGAAATCTCCTAGGCGAAAACTTAAACCAGCTTGGTATTACTTTTCTAAAGCAAAGGCTCTATGGCGAAGGTTCTTCCCAGAAGTATATGAGCCCAAGTAATTGGGTTTTGTAAATTTGGCATTTGGGATTTTTCTGAACGCGACTGATGGAGAAATAATGTGATATCTCACGATTATAAAATGATATTTATTCACGTTCCGAAGAGTGCGGGGACCAGCATTGAAAATGCGTTTGGTCATGATCTTGGTGCTCAGGGAAGGGGCAGCCAGGACCATAGAGCTATTCGAGAAATAGAGCCAGTTCAAATTTCGAATTATCTTCGGATCAATTCAGATAATGCAAATTTTTTCTATCGGAGAATCAAAAAACTTAAAACTAACAATCCTAATAACAAGATTGGTATTACTAGAAAGCAGTATCAGGAGTATTTTAAGTTCACGATAGTAAGAAATCCTTTCTCCAGAACCCATTCTTGGTATCGAGGAATTATGCGGGATCCCATCAATCTTCGCGCTTATGGCCTGCCATCACCTATACCATTTGAAGAATTTCTTGATAGATTTCTTCACAAACGTAGGCTGATGAAGCCAGCAGTTTGGTTTCTTAAATCGTTCAATGGAGGTATTGAGCTGGATTTCGTGGGGAAATTTGAGAATCTGACTCACGATTTTGGTCTGGTGTGTGATCAGCTGGGGGTACAAGTCAGCCTTCCACATAAGCTTGATGGTGGGGGCACTGATTGGCGCTCAGAGTATAACGACCGCACAAGGTCGATGGTCGAGAAGTTTTACCATGAGGATATTAGTACGTTTGGGTATAAGTTCGAATGACGCGGAATTTGCACGCAGTTGGGCCCAGTTCCAGTCTGGTAATCGTCGGCGCGAAACAGTTTGGTTATCATACTGATACGTACAAGCTCGCTCGTTACCTTGTTGAAAGCTTCGATATATCTTACGTATGCATAGATAGTGGCATGAGTCATATAGAAGCCGAGGGCATCAATGTACGCTACGTCAGCAGTAAACTTGGAAAAATCGAAAGGTTTTATCGTTTGATATCGTTGTCTTTAAGTGTTATTCGAAAGAACCCATCGGCACATATATTTATCGTATACTTCCCGTTTTGTTCTTTAGTATCGCTTTTTTGCAGAAGAAGCATAATTCTCGATTTTAGAACAGCGTCGGTGTCTCCTAATAAGCTGGCTCGTGGCTTGAGAGATCTGTTTTCAACATTTGAAAGTCTATTCTTCCAAAGAGTTAGTGTTATATCGGAGGGGCTTGCGCGGATGCTCCGCATAAAAAAAAGGAAAGTGTTTATCCTTCCTTTGGGAGCGGATGTGATTTCCTCTCAGTGTAAAAAGTTTGACTATCCTAGGCTTTTCTACATCGGGACATTTGGAAATCGCAATCTTCATCATGTTATTAAAGGGCTATCTCTCGCGATTGATAAGCGGCCCGAATTAGCCTCGTGTATCAGTTTTGATATTGTGGGCTTCGGATATGGGGGTGAGGAGTCAAGTTTGAAAGAACTGGCCGGGAAGCTTGGGCTGAATAAGATTGTTAGGTTCCATGGGCGATTATTTCATAATGAGGCAAAGGGGTTTTTTGATAAATCAAACATTGGTATTTCCTATGTGCCAATAACCTCCTACTACGATCATCAGCCGCCTACGAAAACATATGAGTATATTCTCTCCGGCATACCAGTAATCGCTACAGCAACAAGCGAGAACTCCCGTTTGGTAAGCTCTGTAAACGGTGTGCTTTGTCAGGACACTCCTGAATCCTTCGCTAACGCGCTGCTCGAGTGTGTGGACAGGTTTCCTGACTATGACTCAGAAGTTATCCGATCAACACTGGCGGATGCTACATGGGAGAACATCGCAGCCAAATTCAAGAGACAGCTTGTTAATGGAAGGTAATTTCACGCTCGATTCGTCGATGCTCCTAGCCGGACTGGCGATACTTCCTGTATTCGCTTGGTTCGCATTGCGACGAATGACACTGAAGCTTTTTCTCTTTGGCAGCCTTTTGCTGCTTGTTTTCTCCCGCGGCACACTAGAACTTCTCGGTATCAGCACGCTATTGACCAGAGTTGGCGCAGAGGCGCTAGTGCTGGCGTGCTTTATTCTTGTGATCTTGATGTCTGGCTCGCCGAGAAAGCGCCTGCCTGGCCTATACAGCATGTCTGCGTTTGTATGTGTGGCGCTGCTGACACTTCTTTTTAACGAAATTAAACCAACGATGGTACTCCTCTTCTTTAGGGATTACTTGTTTACCATCATGTTTTTCTATGCAGCAATCAACGCTTCCTTCAATGATCATGAGGTGCGCGTTATCGGAAAGGTTTTGGTCTTTCTTTTTCTATCGCAAATCGCCGCGAATATAATAAAAGTTTTTGTGCTGGGTGACATTGTAGAGCCATATATCGGCACCATGGCTAATCTGGGGGGTAGCCTCACTATTATATTTGCCATGGTCGGCTCGGTGGTAAGCATCGCGTTATATCTAAACACAAGAAAATATCGATATGTTATTGTGCTAATTGGCTTCATCGCATTCTCAATTATCGGCGGAAAAAGAGCTGCACTCGTATACATCCCGTTAATATATCTTGTATTGCTTGCTAGATATCAACTTCAGAGCGGAGTCAAACTGGGAGCATTGTTCAAGCAGGGAGCACTGTTTGTTCTGGTGACACTTGTTTTTGTCTATATTTCTCTGCGTTTAATGCCTAGCCTGAATCCGGAGAGAGAGGTTTGGGGGACTTTTGACATTGAGTACGCAATGGATTACGGCACGCGGTACGTTACTACCGGCTCAGGCGCTATTGCAACGATTGGGCGGGCCGAAGCTCCGGCTTACTTGTTTTCCAGAGTAGCTTCGGACTCATATCTTCATCTTTTTATTGGTTATGGGGCGGGTCATTTAATTAAATCAAGATTTAATCCCCTGTTGGTTAGAACAGGTGATCAATCTGAGCTTAGTAAGGAGCTATACGGCGTAGGCTATGGAGCCAGAACAGCATTCCTTCAACTGTTTCTTCAGGTGGGTATTGTGGGCGTATTTTTTTACCTCGCTCTGTGGGTTCGCATATTCAAGGTGGAGTTTCGCTTTCAACGAAGAAGACTTAGCCGGGCGGAGGCGAACCTCGGCTCGCTGGTGATTTTGGGGGTATCTGTGGTATTTCTCATCGACTTTTTTACCTACTCTGTCGTTTTTGTCCAGCTCGGTCCGGTCTCTTTAGCTACAGCAATGATTGTTTCTCTCTCCCGACATAAGGCACTTATTGATAGACGTGGTGTATTGCCGGCAGCAAGACTCCAATAGCAGTACGTTTTACAAGTTGGAAGTTTGAAAGGGGTTCGGAGCGATTTAATATCTTTAATTTATAGCGTTTATGCAATTGGTTCTTTCACCGCAAGATCCCCTTTTTTCCTTGTGTTAGTATTTTTAATACGACTTTTTTATAGATGTGCAGTTTTTCGGAGACGTTCTAAGGCGCTGGCACAAAATTTTGTTAAGGCGGTATCATGGTCGTCATACCCAGGCGAGCAAAGATAGGGAAGAATTGTACAGTTGGGGTGTTAGTAACAATTGATGGAAGATCTGGTCACTACGAAGTGCCAATAATAGATGGCAATTGTACGAATCATAACGGTGGTTTGATAAGCGACCCTATAAAATAGGAAACGATGTTGTTTTCGGTAAAAACGCAGTAGTGATGGAAAGTGGGCCGGCCAATGTATGTTGTCGGTGTTCCTAAATAGGTCTCAAACGTGTTTTTGATTTGGATTAATGACAGGTTTTGATCTTGGGTAGTTTTTGAGGTTATAGGATAAATGTCTGTTCGGGACGAAAAAAGTGTTCCTGATTTTCTGGGTATTGGTGCGCCGAGGTCCGGTTCTACTTGGTTGAATAATATGCTTTCACGCCATCCGGAAATTTATGTGCCACCCATTAAAGAAGTGCATTATTTTGATAGCGTAGATACTGAGATCACAGAGAATTTCAGGATTCATACGCTTTTAGGACGAATAAAAAGAGTTTTCATAAGCAGGGTTAAGCATTATGCCGGTTTTATTCTTTCCCCATTTTTTAATAAATTTCTAGAAAAAGCGAAGCCAGATATCAACTGGGACCTTCATTTTTTTAGCCCGGGGGGTGATATCAACTGGTATAGGAACCTATTTAGACATGCAGCGTCGAGAAAACGGCTAGTGGGAGAAATCACCCCTGCTTATATTATGTTAAGCGAGAATGTTATAGAGACGGTTTATGACCAGACAGGGGTGAAAAAGATTATCGTTTTTCTTCGGAATCCGATAAGTGCAACTTGGTCTTGTATTGAGAAACAGGTTCGTGACAACGGAGGGAGCTCTCGCAAGAATGCGTTATTTGATGATGAATCGGTAATGAGGAAGATAAGAAGTCCCCGGCTTTTCGCCAGATATAGCTATGCAAGGAATCTTTCTAATTGGATGAAATATTACGATAGAAGCCAGATCTTTATTGGGTTCTACGAAGAACTTGCAAACGATCCGACGGAACTTCTCTCCCGTGTTTTCCAATTTTTGGATGTTGATGATATCAGTTCGCAACTTATTGGCCGTACTGATGTGCCCAAGGTTAATGCGGCACGTGGCATGCTTGGTGAGATTCCCAGAAATGCGAGAGTGGTTCTCGCGGAAATGCACGCGGACCAAGTTGAGAAGTTGGCGGGTATGATTCAAGGTCATGCAGTTTTATGGCATGAAGAGATTGAGGAAATTCTTAACGACCCTAGCGTTGCTCCGTAGCGTGCAACTATCTGTTATGCATAGGTGAGTTCTTTTTGGCACGTTGGAATATTGGTTATGACAGCATGAGCAGTAAGGTTTTGATTAATTTGCCGTCATTGGCTCTTCCGGGCGGGGTTTCCAATCATTATCGTGGACTTCAACCCTATTGGAGGCAAGAGGTTTTTTATAATTTTACCGGGGGGCGCCATGGTCTCCCAGGCCCTATCGTTCTCATTTTTGACTACATTAAGTTTTTATTTTTGTGCATTACACGTCGCTATAAAACTGTCGTTCTTAATCCATCATTAGGACGCACCGCAATCCTTCGTGATGCTATGTTTCTTCGGTTGGCTAAATTCTTTCGATTGAAAGTTATCGTTTTCTTTCATGGTTGGGACCCGGCGATGGAGAAAATAATTAATTCTAATCCGGATTTTTTTAGGCGTAAGTTTGGTCGGGCGAATTCCTTTATCGTTCTTGCAAGTGAATTTTCAGATAAATTGAATTCTTGGGGATTGGAGAGGCCAGTTTATTTGTCCACTACAAAAGTTTATGACCGTCTTGTAGAGGGTTTTGATATAGAGAGGAAGGTGTATGGGAAAACTATTCTGTTTCTCGCTCGTTTGGAGCCCAATAAAGGTATCTTATTGGCATTGGATGCTTTCTCGAAGGTTTTAGTCACCATTCCTGATGCGCGTTTTGTGGTCGCGGGTTCTGGCAGCGCAAGAGAATCTGCGATTGAGTTTGTGAGGTCTCGGTCCATTCCGAATGTCGAGTTTCTCGGCAATGTTTCCGGCGGTACTTTGGTCAAAACGTTCAGAACATCGGATATATATCTTCTTCCAACGATGCATGGAGAAGGCATGCCAACTTCTGTGCTTGAGGCGATGGCTTTCGGGCTTCCTGTTGTCACTCGCCCAGTTGGCGGACTAAAGGATTTTTTTCAAGACGAAAAGATGGGTTTTTCATCCGACAGTCTGGAGTCGCAATTTTATGCCGACGCTCTGATTAAGTTGCTTTCGGCTCCAGAAAAGATGAAGAAGATTGGCCGTTTCAATCACGACTATGCCAAAGAGCATTTTCTAGCGTCGAAGGTTGCACGCCAGCTTGAAGAGATCATGGAGAGAGATTGAGGTATGGATATTAGCGCTAGTTTTTCAAGCCTTCGCGCTTATTGCGAAGCTGAGCATTACAAAGGATGGGACCCATACGACGGCCTTAACTCTGCTATTTTTCAGGCGACCCCCTTGAAATACTGGGGTCTCGCTCGCTTGGTGCTGATCCAGCTTTGTAAACGTTCGCCTATTAATCTGCGGCCTTTACTGCTGGTGCCGAAGCAGCACAACGCCAAGGGCGTTGGCCTTTTCTTGAATGGTTATTGCAACTTGTACAGGTTGGCTTCGAAGGGCGACAAGCGTTTCGGTTCTAAAGATGAGTTGCTGGCCAAAATCACAGAAGTAGCCGATCTTTTACTCGGGCTGGAAAGCAAGGGTTTTTCAGGGGTTTGTTGGGGCTATAACTTTGACTGGCAAGCACGTCGATTGTTTCTGTTCCCTGCTTATACGCCAACGGTCGTTGCTACAACGTTTTGCGCGAGTGCGCTGTTCGAGGCATATGAAGTTACGGGAAATAAGCTTTATCTGGACACAGCACTGTCTTCGGCAAACTTTGTTTTGAAGGATCTACACCGTTCAGAGCATGAGGGAGGGTTCATGCTCTCCTATAGCCCTCTGCCAGGGAACGATACGGTTTACAACGCCTCTTTGCTTGGCGCAAAGCTGCTCAGTTATTGCTTTCACTACACTGGCGATGAGGACTATAAAATAGCTGCCCATCAGATTGTCAATGCGGCCTGTGAAGGACAATCGGAGGATGGTTCCTGGGTATATGGCCTGCTGCCAGTGCAGTCCTGGATAGACAGTTTTCATACTGGCTACAACCTGGATGCGATATCTCACTATACTCGGCTGTGTGAAGACGATTCCTTTCAAAATAATCTGGATAAGGGCTTACGGTTCTACCTTGAGCACTTTTTTCTGGAAGATGGAACGCCAAAATACTATCACAGCAGAACCTACCCGATAGACATACATTGCCCCGGTCAGTTGTGGGTGACACTTAGCGAGATGGGGCAGTGGGAGGCTAATTCAGAGATATGTGAGAAGGTGGCCAACTGGACAATCAGCAATATGCAGTCCCCGAGGGGCTATTTCTATTACCAACTCAAGAAAGGAGTCAGCTCGAAGATACCTTATATGAGGTGGAGTAATGCCTTTATGTTCAACGCCCTAAGCTATTATTTATTGGAAACCCATGCGCAGTGAATCTTTGAATGGGGTGAAAGTTTTTGCCCCTGTCTCCCGCAACGACCTGATCGATTTCGCTTTCGCCAATCACAGCCTACTTGTGGCTGTGAATGCCGAGAAAATCCTGCATGCCACCGAGCAAACTCGAAGCATCATAAACCGTAATGTCGGCTACCCGGACGGGATCGGTGCCATTATGGGCCTCAAGAAAAAGGGCTTGGAGGATTTGGTCAAGATCCCGGGCTGCGAGCTGTGGCTGGATATTATTCGAGGTCACTATCGAGATAAAACGTTCTATCTCGTTGGCGCAAGTGATGAAGTAATCGCGCAAACTGTAAAAAAATTGCAGTTGGAATTCCCCGGTATTCGGATTGTTGGTTATCGCAATGGTTATCTGGTTGATGATTTAGATAGGCAGGCGCTAATTGATGACATTGCGTCTAAAAAGCCCAATGTAGTTTTTGTGGCTATGGGGTCTCCCAGGCAGGAACTTCTTATGGAGGAGATGCAGAATCGGCACGCGGCGGTTTATCAGGGGCTGGGTGGAAGTTTTGATGTGTATACGGGTCAGGTTCAACGGGCGCCTGCCTGGTGGGTAAGGCATCACCTGGAATGGCTATATCGATTGATAAAAGAACCTGTGCGTATAAAGCGTCAGATACACTTGGTGAGGTTCCTGTTTTTGTTACAGTTTAATCGTTTTTGATCCGCTTAATGCTCGCCTTTTTCCATCACATAGCCACGCTGGTTAGTTATTGATATCAGGGCTCGGGTGATGCTTTGCAGCTGACCGAGCCGGAATCATTCTATTGTACTAGGGGAGAATAAAATCATGGCCCATATCACCCTGATAGCCGGCGCGCGACCCAACTTTATAAAGGTTGCAGCCATCATTCATGCGATTAATGCAGCCGAAACCCAGGGCCGTGTGATTGATTACTGCTTAGTGCACACCGGTCAGCATTACGATGAGAAAATGTCCGGAGCTTTTTTTAAGGAATTAAATATTCCCGAGCCTGATGCGAACCTAGGCGCGGGGGGCGGTACTCATGCTGAGCAAACAGCGGCCATTATGGTTGGTTTTGAGCGACACCTGCTCGCTAACCCCACAGATTTGGTGTTGGTGGTTGGCGATGTTACGAGCACCATGGCTTGTGCAATTGTCGCTCAGAAGCTTCATACGAAAGTCGCTCATGTGGAGGCGGGTATTCGTAGTAATGACTGGAGTATGCCTGAAGAGATCAATCGCTTGGTGACCGATGCGATTACTAATGAATTTTTTACCACGTCAGTAGTTGCAAATGAAACTTTGCGGAATGGTGGCGTAAGCGATGATCGTATTCATTTTGTAGGCAACGTAATGATAGATACGTTGCGAGCTAATGAGCACCGTTTAGAACAGCCTGAGGTATGGCGCGAGCTGAATCTTGAACCTCGTCAGTATCTTGTGATGACCCTGCATCGCCCGGCAAATGTTGACCAAGAGCACAAACTGAAAGCGTTGATCGGAGAAATTATTGCTTACAGTGGTGAGCTACCATTGATTTTCCCGGTTCACCCACGAACGGCAAAGATATTAACAAATCTCGGGATCAACCATTCGCGTTTATATTTGATCGAGCCTTTGGGCTACCTGCAGTTCAACTACTTAGTCAAGCACGCAAAAGCGGTATTAACGGATTCTGGTGGTATTACTGAAGAAACCACCGTAATGGGGGTGCCCTGCATGACCCTGCGCGACAATACTGAGCGCCCTGAAACCGTAACTTGCGGCACCAACGAGTTGTTAGGCACGGATCCGCGAGCAATTAAACCAGCAATGAGCAAGCTGTTTTCCGGAAATTGGAAAGAGGGTCGTGTTCCAGAGAAATGGGATGGCCGCGCTGCCCAGCGTATTGTCGATGTAATCCTGTCTTTGTAATTCTGCGCACTGTTTTTCCGAATGCACTGCTCCCCTGAGCGAGGCTCTTGACTCCAGTGGCTTTGTGTATGCCAGCGAGCCGGTGTGCTGGAATTCCCGAGTGGTTGAACTTCGGCATTCACAGGCGAACATCAGCAAAGAAGCCAGAGTATGCGCCGGAGTATCTCTTTGGGGATGGGATTGCTAAGGCGACGTCTTGGTATCTTGGCCACTGAATCCTCGAGAGAACACGACAAACTTTTTTAGAAGGACTCTATGAAGAAAATTGCAGTAGTGGGCCTAGGCTATGTCGGGCTCCCGTTGGCCGTGGCGTTTGGCGAGAAGCGCTCCGTTGTGGGTTTCGATGTTAATAATAAACGCATCGCCGAACTGAAAGACGGCGTGGACTTTACCCGTGAGGTATCTTCCGAGGAGTTGGGGGCGGCGACGCAGCTGTCGTTCTCGTGTTCTCTGGAGGACATCGCCGACTGTTCGATATTTATCGTGACCGTGCCCACACCAATTGACGAATTCAAGAAGCCCGATCTGACACCGCTGGTTATGGCAAGTGAGAGTCTAGGCAAGGTTCTCAAACGCGGGGACATCGTCATCTACGAATCCACCGTTTACCCTGGCGCCACCGAGGAAGTCTGTGTGCCGGTGCTTGAGCGGGTGTCTGGCCTTACGTTCAACTCTGATTTCTTCGCAGGCTATAGTCCGGAGCGGATTAACCCCGGGGACAAGGAGCATCGGGTAACCACCATCATAAAGGTTACCTCTGGCTCCACGCCGGCCGTTGCGCAAGAGGTAGACGCCCTGTATGCGGGTATCATTACTGCGGGTACCCACAAGGCCAGTTCCATCAAGGTGGCGGAAGCGGCCAAGGTGATCGAGAACACCCAGCGCGATCTCAATATTGCCCTGATGAATGAGCTGGCGAAAATTTTCGCCAGGTTGGGTATTGATACCCACGAGGTGCTGGCTGCCGCCGGTACCAAGTGGAACTTCCTGCCGTTTAAGCCCGGCTTGGTGGGCGGGCACTGTATCGGTGTGGATCCCTATTACCTGACCCACAAGGCCCAGGCCATTGGCTACCATCCCGAAATCATACTCGCCGGCCGCCGGGTCAATGACGGGATGGGGCCTTACGTGGCAGCTGAGTTGGTCAAAGCCATGATCAAGGCTGGCCACACGGTCGCCAACGCCCGGGTGCTGATAATGGGCTTCACCTTCAAGGAAAACTGCCCGGACCTGCGCAACACTCGTGTGATTGATGTGGTCGAGGAGCTGCGGGAGTTTGGTTGCGAAGTGGATGTAACGGACTGCTGGGCGGATAACGCCGAGGCAGAGCATGAGTACGGCATCACCCTCGTGGAGGCGCCGCCACAGAGGACTTACGATGCGGTGATCCTCGCGGTTCCGCACGAGGCATATGTAGCAATGGGTACCGCCGGCCACAGGAGTTACCTGACGGGCACCGGTATTCTTTATGATCTCAAGGGCATACTGCCGCTGGGTGATGCAGAGTTGCGGCTTTAATCCAAGCCCTTAGATCTAACATTCCTTTGACAGGGCAGGGCTCCCTCCACCTCAGAGGCCCTGCCTGTCAAACATTGTTAAACAGCATCTGCTTTACTTAATCTTTTGAATAGCACCTGTATATTAAGGTAACTATCTGAAACGCTGTCGTCCTTGTGGTTCTGACTAGACTTCCGGCTTTTTCAGTTTCATTTTCATTCTCCCTCCCAAAAGGTATGCCCATGGAAGCGGCGAGTTTTACCGGTCTTCTCTCTGGTTTTATTGCCTTTGTGTTCCTGTTTGTCCTGAAACCGCTCGCGGTCCGCATCGATTTGCTGGATCGCCCGGATCACCGAAAACGTCACAGTGGCGCTGTGCCATTGGTTGGCGGCCTGAGCGCCTTTTTCGGGCTCTGCATTGCCTGGCTGCTGGCAATGCCTTTGTCTGATGGCTATGGCCTCTTCCTGGTGTGTGCTTCTTTACTGGTCCTGATGGGGGCGGTGGACGATGCCTGTCACTTGCCTCCGAGTTTCCGCTTAGGTACGCAGGTAGTGCTGGGGGCAGCGTTGACCTTCGGGTCTGGAATTTCGCTCGATTCATTTGGCAATCTGTTTGGCTTTGGTGGCATTGAGCTTGGTGCACTTGGGCCTTTTGTCACTATAGCGGCAATCATTGGGGCCACGAATGCGTTTAATATGGTCGACGGGATCGATGGCCTTTCGGGTAGCTTGTCGCTCATTGCTCTGCTTTCGCTGTGCTTTCTATTCTCAGGTTCTGGCAACTTCCCTTTGGAACTGGTATTCACCCTCACACTCGCGGTTGCGCTCCTCCCTTATCTTATGGCGAATCTTCTGATACCTCCCTTTAAACGGAAAATCTTTATGGGGGATGCAGGGGCTATGTTTATCGGCTTTGCAGTGGTCTGGTTGTTGGTCCATGGTACCCACATCGAAGGAAGGGCGTTTCGGCCGGTTACCGCGTTGTGGCTGATCGCGATTCCGTTAATGGACATGGTTGCGATTATGGTTCGGCGGGCCCGAAAAGGGCAGTCTGTTATGAAGCCCGATCGTAACCATTTGCACCACATCTTCATGCGTGCCGGATTCTCGGGTCGTGAAGCGTTGCTTCTGATCACGGTGATTGCACTTTTATTTGCTGCAATCGGGCTTTTGGGCGAAATCCTTCTGATTCCTGAATGGATAATGTTTGCGGCCTTTATCGGATTTTTCGCGCTTTATGACTGGGCATTGAGCCATATCTGGCGTTTGTTGGTGTTGTACCGACGGTTGTTCGGAGCATCTCACCGTTGAGGTGTGAGAAAATCTCCAGAGGTTATAAGCTTATTTGAATTTGTGTTTTCGCAAGCCGGCCTAATCGCCGGCTTTTCTGTTTTTACTGCGTGGTTAATTGCCGAGTTCTCTGGCAACTCTTATCATTGCGATGTCGAGCCAGGAAATAAATGCATCATTAGCTATATTTTGTATTAAAGATATTTTATTTCGACCAATGCTTTTGGTGCATGAAATGAAAGTTCGTTGTCAATTGAAGATGTTTGAATTATTCTAGTGCTCGGATTCCAAAGATTTTTGAACCTCTTATGAATAAGGTTTTATTTCCATGGCAAAGATTAACGATTACTACCAGAAAAAACAGCTTATGGAAAAGCTTGCCGCAGAGCTGGAAAAGCTTGAAGAAGATCAGGCTCTGAAAGGTGAACTGGAGTTTGAAAACAAAGTTCGTGATTTGATGAAGGAATATGACAAATCACCGAAAGACGTTCTGCAGATCTTGTCGGCGATTGATCCTTCGGTTGCAGGTGCAAAGGCAAAGGCTGAGTCCACAGGCGGCACCCGCGCGAAGCGTCCTATGAAGACTTATAAAAACCCGCACACCGGTGAGATTGTTAAGACCCGGGGCGGCAATCACAAGACTCTGAACGAGTGGCGTGAAAAGTACGGTAAGGAAGCAGTACAAAGCTGGCAGCAAAACTAATTTTAGCTAGCTTATTTAGCATTCAGACGAGCCCGGTTAATCCGGGCTTTTCTTTGATTCTACCTCCCAAAAATCTTCACCCGATTTCTTCCGCCTGCTTTCGCTGCGTAAAGGGCCTCGTCGGCTTGTTGCATCCATTGCATGTAGTTTTCGGGTTTATCACTTAATTCAGCGATACCCATGCTAATCGTGTATTGAATAGACGCGACGCTGGTTTCTACAACACTTTTCTCCATAGCTTCCCGTATTCGCTCGCAAATAACCTGTGCACCCTCAGCATCGGTTTCAGGGAGGATGATTCCGAACTCTTCGCCGCCGTATCGGCCGGAGGTATCCGATTGGCGCAGATTGTTTTTGGTTAAATCCGCTGCATGTTTAATTACTTCATCGCCCGCCAGGTGGCCATAGCTGTCATTTACCTTTTTGAAGTGATCAATATCGAACATGACCAATGATGTGGCATGACCATAACGCCGATAGCGCTCATACTCTGCATCCACCAGATTTTCCCAGGTACCCCGGTTGAGCAGGCCGGTCAGCCGATCTGTCGTGCTGAGTTTGGCGAGTTGGGCGTTGGCACGCTCCAGGGCACGTTTGCTGCTGGCGATATTGGTGACGTCGTACACCATCAGGCATACCTTCTCCACTTCACCAGACGGCCCGGACAGGGGGCTGATGGTGAGGTTCTGGAACATGTATTCCTCAGTGCCTGTGATGGGCCGGGTATTGCGGAATTTGAACAGGTAAGGGCGCTGCTCCCACGAGGTAAATGCCCGGGTGTTCAGCAGTGCCACCGCATCCACCTTCCGGGACAGCCAGGCCTTAGGAATGTCGGGAAAAACATCGAACAGCACTTTTTCACGGATTCTGCTGGCGGTAATGCCGCTGTGGTTTTCCATGAAACCGTTCCAGACCTGAACCCGGAAATCCAGATCCAGAACCACAAGCCCGACTTCGACGGACTCGAGCATATCCACTAGCCAGTGAAACGAATCGGCTTCGACTTGCTTAAAGGCCATATGTCAGTCCACCAGATATTCAAGACGTTGTTCGAGGAAGGGAACGGAATCCTCGGTGAGGAGGATGAGGACATCGCACTGTATATCGCGATCTTCCAGAACGTAACTGACTTCAATGCACAACAATCGCTCCTCCCGGGAACTGTGATGTTCCAGAAGTTCCGTGATCTGGCGGTGCTGTCCGAGGACGGTAGGGTGTCCGAGCCCGAGATTCAGATCCAGTTGGTCACCGATCCCCTTGAGGAAGGCGCCGAACAGAATGCTGGACATGTCCATCAGCACCTCCACGTTGACGGCATCGCCCTCAAGGTCTTCGTAATGCAGCATCTCCGCCATCTCTGTAAAGCTGGCATCCGCAAACAGCAGTAAGGCCTCACCGGCGATCCCTGCTCCTGTAAAACCCTGGCAGACAGCGGAATAGGTGTGGTCGTTCTGGGCAGCGGAAATGGCCATGTGCAATTCAGAGTTGGCGATGAACGCCACCCTGGGAATGGATTGCTTCACGAAAACCCGGAGCAGACGTGCGAGCAGATCTGAAGATCGGCCCATGGCCACGTTGGAAACCTCCTGGAGGTAATCGTTCAGGGAAACCGAGAGTGCGGGGTCTCCAGCAGAGGTGCTGGCGTCGGCTGTTAGCGCGCTGTCATTGAGCGCAGTGGCTTCAACCTCGCCCGGGTTGTAGAAGCCATAGTCCTTGAGCAGAGTCAGCACGAGGCCCGGCTCGGTAGGCTTTCGGATGAAATCGATGGCGCCGAGTTTTCGGACGCGTTCCCGGGCCTCGGGCTGAATATCTCCCGATACAACAATCGTGAGCACGGGGAGATCTTCTTTTCGGATGACCTCCAGAACCTGGTAGCCATCCATCTCTGGCATGTTGAGGTCGAGAAACATCAGGTCGGCGTGGTGGCCCCGCAACCTCTCCAGCGCTTCCTTCCCGTCCTTCGCGAATGTGACATCTGCGTTCAGCGCACGGGGCAGGGCCCTGGCCATTTGTTTCCTGGCCAATGCGGAATCGTCGCAGATTAAGATCTGGGTGGTCATGTGGTTCGCCAGAGACAAAAGGAATATCCGTCGGAGTATAACAGGACGCTGTTTTATGTATGCAAAGACTACGGTTTGGTGTTTTTTTGTGAAGCCGTTCATGCTTGAAGTTCGGTGACGGATTCCGTCGGTGTTGATTGTGACAGGGCTCACTCTATTGGCCGATCCGCCTCAGCTATAGTGCTTTTGCGGCAAATGGATAGAAGAACATGAAGTTCTCAGGACAGCCGCCTGTCAGCCTGACAATCAAAAAAACAGGGCGGCAGCAGGGTCGGGCGTCGAAACTGACTCAAAAACACTAATCAGAGACACAAGCTATGAAACACCAGGCGTATGGATGCGCTGCCCTTGCCATGCTCTGTTTGGGTATGACGCCCGTTGCCCAGGCTGAGCTTAAGCCCATTTCTGATGAGACCATGGGCGAGGTGACCGGGCAGGCTTTTATGCAGGTCGAAAACATTTCGGTTCCGACCGACTCGGAGCATCAGTTCACCCGGATGACCTTGGGTATTGATGTTGAGACCCGGGTTAACATAGACGATGCGAAAGTGGGTCAGATTGACGGCGGTGTGGATTTTGCCGCCTCGCACGTTGCCCTCGGACACATTGCCCGCCAGGATGGTGAACAATACAACGGCAAAGTCTACAGTGCAGGTGAAACTGTCCCGTTTGAAGCGGTGCAGCCCTATATTGAGCTGGCCGAAGACGCGGACGGTCTTGCCGGTTTCCGCATGGGCTTTCAGCAGGCCCGGGGTTCCGTTTCATCCCTCTCATCAAGCTTCAGTGGCGACATCGGCCTGAAAATAACCGACAGCGCAGGTACCGTTCACGACGCAGCCCTGTTTGACGACACCGGCCTGGCGACCAATTATCGGGCTACGCAGATTGGCATCGCTGACAGTGCGGACCCTACGATGTGCAGCGAGTGCGCCTCCATCAGCAAAGTCCAGTCGCTGTTTGTGGGGACCGAAAATACCGACGGTACCACTGGCTTTACCGATGATTTCTTCATCGGCTTCCAGCGTGAAAACGTTGAATGGCAGAGTCCCGATGGTGCCAATGTAATCAACGCCGGCAAGGGGGTGTTCATCAACCTGCCGACCAGCATGACGGTTGATATGAGCCAGCTCTCTGGATCGTCTGGCCTGCCGCGCCTGCAGACGCACCAGACGGATATGGGGACGCAGTTGTTTTAAATGTTAAACTCCTGTCCCATTGAAACCCGACAGGCAGGAGTTTTCCCTTGATTCGCTCGTTTTACTGGCACGACTACGAAACTTTCGGCGTAGACCCGGTCCACGACCGCCCTTCCCAGTTTGCCGGCGTAAGAACGGACGAAAATCTCAACATCATCGAAGATCCGCTGGTGATTTACTGCAAGCCGGCGGACGATTACCTGCCGTCCCCGGAAGCTTGCCTGATCACCGGTATCACGCCCCAGAAAGCCCTCGAAGATGGGTTCCCCGAGGCGGAATTCATCGCCCAGATCAACGAGGCATTCAGTCAGCCCGGAACCTGTGTGGTGGGCTACAACAGCCTGCGGTTTGATGACGAGGTTACCCGCCACACTCTATATCGCAATTTGAGGGATCCCTACGCTCGGGAATGGCAGAACGGCAACTCCCGCTGGGACATCATCGACATGGTCCGGCTTACCTACGCGCTTCGCCCCGAAGGTATCAACTGGCCACGGAAAGAGGATGGGAGCCCGAGTTTTCGCCTGGAAGAGCTGACAGTGGCCAATGGCATTAGCCATGAGAGTGCACACGATGCCATGTCCGATGTTCAGGCGACGATCGCGGTTGCCCGGCTGATCAAGGAAAAACAGCCCAAACTCTTCGACTTCGTGTTGCAGAACAAGGACAAACATTCCGCCAGGGCAATGCTGGATACCGGCTCCATGAAGCCGGTATTCCATATCTCGGCCAAGTATCCGGCGGCCCGCGGCTGCTGCGCGATGGTGGCGCCTGTGGCTGAACATCCGACCAACAAGAACCTGGTGATTGTTTACGATCTACGGGAAGACCCTACTGACTTGATTGCGGCCACACCCGAGCAGATTCGTGAGCGGGTATTTACTTCCCAGGCCGAACTCGGAGAGGGCGTCAGCCGCTTCCCGCTCAAGGGCGTGCAGCTCAATAAGTGCCCGGTATTGGCGCCCGCCAACATGTTAACCACCCTGTCAGCAGAGCGGTTGGCGGAACTGGAGCTCGATGGCGAGGCGTTGCGTGCCAATCTCGCGGTCTTGCGTAAGGCTCCAGACCTGGCGGGCAGAATTGCACAGGCATTTGACCAGCCCCACGAGGGGGATCTCACGGATCCGGACGAGCAGCTCTATGCAGGCGGCTTCATCAGCAAGACGGACCGCGAGAAACTGAACTGGCTGTTGCAGCAACCTGTGGAAAGTCTGGGTGAGCAGGAAATCGAATTTGAGGATGATCGGTTACGGGAACTGGTGTTCCGCTACCGCGCCCGTAACTATCCGGGCTCCCTTTTGGGGGAGGAGATGGAGCGCTGGGAGGAATTCCGCTCCCAGCGATTAATGCATCCGAAAAAAGGCTGGCGCTCACTGGAAGCCTACGCTGGTGAGTTGCAGAGGCTGGCCGCCGATCCAGCACTGACGCCGGAGAAGCGGCACATTCTTGAAGATCTGCACCTGTACGGGGAATCCTTGATTCCCTACGTGTGAAGGCTAGCGGCGCTTGCAGAAATAGACGCTCAGGCCCTGGCCAACCAGGCTCTGGACTTCACTCCCAAGGGCTTCGGCCTGGATCTGTTGTTGTACCGGTTGGGTGGCCAGGCTGTGGCCATCCGCATCCCGTGCCTTGACCAGTTTCCATTCCACCTCGTTGCTCACCATGCCCATCAGCTGTTTAAGCTGGGACGTGTCCTGTGGGCAAAACCAGCGATCGCGGCAGCCGCCAAGATTGAAGAAGTCCTCATCGTTCGCCAGTTCCTGCCAGTGGGTATCCTGATGGTTGGCGAGTACCAACTGGCGTAATTGCCGGATGGTTGCGCGGTTGGGTTTAAGGTTGTGCTCCGCTATCAGCGAGCGAATGTGCTGATCGCCGGGGGTCTGTTCAGCCACCGCGGTATGCATGTGCACGACCGCACCCGACAACGTGGCATCGTTCACCAATGCCGCGAGCGAAAGGTCCGTCATGGCCGAGGAGGGTAGCCGTCCAATTTCGATCCAGTGAACCCGATGGCCATCGGCCACGAACCGCTGGGTGATGGACCAGGGCCAGAAGACGATATTCTCCACGTTCAGTTCGCCGGCCATGCGTGTGCCTTTCGCAATGTTGGCCAGTGACTCGTCCACAGCAATGACTTCCACATCGCTCAGGTATCGCGCCAGTTCCATCGCGCGTTGGCCTGACTGGGCGCCGCAGACCATGATGCGGAGGGTATCCGGAAGATGGTCGGTAGGCAGTTTCAATTCCGTTGTCATCAGACTCTTCAGGCTGCCCTCAGCGCCGAAGGCGAGTTGTGACCAGGCCGGCCAGGCCTGCGGCGTGTCCGTTTTCTCCAGGCCAAGCTCGTCGGCTTTCTCGTCGAAGTTCTGTTTGATGGCCTCTTCACTGGCGCGCTGATAATAGCTGGCGGCCAGGACCGGCTGCAGCCCCAGTGGCCAATCGGTCAGGTTCCACTGGCCAAGCTGAACGGCGAAGCTCTGATGGAACAGGGCTCCATACATAGCGCTCAGGATTAGCGAGCCAATCATGCCATCCTGGGATTCCCCCATGACGAGCTGAGCCTGGATGCTGTCGTTGATTGCCGCCACCAGGCGCTCTTCGTCTTCTTCGGCAGCCAGCGCATATCCGGAGCGATCGACATACTGGCCAATAGCGAGGGCCAGCTGCTGCAGTTCGTCGCGCAATTCCACCGTCTGTGCCACTTCCGCAACGATCGCCCGACGCAAAAGCGTAACCAGGTTTTCGATTGCTGCACTGGGCATCAGGGTTTTCTGCAGGGCCAGAATCAGAAGTTCATCTTCGCTGGCCGCATCGAGAATGATTTCCGCACTGGCGTTGCCTAGATCGTATTGCTGGTGAATGATCGCACCGACAAATCGCCCAAGCTCCTGGTGGGGCAGGCCCTCGTGACGAAGCAGGGCGATGGCATCCTGGGCGAGATCCCCGTCCGCCCTTTCCACATTGAGGTGGAGTGCGCAGTTGAGCATGCCGCTGTAGACAGAGTCCCACTCGGCACCCGCCTCACGGAGTTTGCGGTAATGCAGGTAGGCAACGTCGAACTGGCCCTGCAGGCGCTTTGCATGGGCGACGCCGCAAAAGGCCGCTGCGGATTGGCGATCGTACTCCAGGGCTTGCAGGAAATACTGCTCGGCCAGGGCCGGGCGTTCACTTTTCAGTGCCCAGTAGCCCAGGTTGGCGTACTGTTGCGGTTGTTCAGGGTCGGCATTGAGGCTGGCGTTGAAGAGCAGTTGCGCCTTTTCCAGTTGACCATCGTCCAGTTCCACGCGTCCGAGCAAGCCCAACGCTCCAGCGCCCTCGGGCTCAACTGCCAGTGCCTGTTCCAAAAAGCTCCGACATTCCTGGCGCGCATTCAGCCGTTGAGCGTGGCTTGACGCGCTGCTGTTGGAATCGGCATAGGCCATGTTGGCCTGCAGGAGCAGGCGGGCAGCTTCCGCATCCCGGGCCTGGAGTTCGTTACTGTGATGCTGTGCTTGCATGGGAACACCTCAATCCTTCAAGTCGGAATCTTAACCCTGGAGCAGCTGCAGCACCTGCTGGGGACGAGCATTTGCCTGGGCAAGAACCGAGAGACCTGCCTGCTGCAATACCTGGGTGCGGGCAAGCTCAGCCGACTCGGCGGCGAAGTCTGCATCCCGGATCCGGCTGTTTGAAGCTGCGAGGTTTTCCGATGTGGTGCTCAGGTTCGCGATGGTGGACTCGAACCGGTTCTGAACCGCACCCAGCTCCGCGCGAATACCGTTGATGGTATCGATGGCATAGTCGACGGAGATCATGGCCAGGTCAGCGCCATCCTGGGTGGAAATGTCGGTATCGTTGGCCGAAACGGTATTGGCTGCCGCTGTTGCCGCAACGGTCTGAGTGCCGCCGCCGGCGGGTGTGATGTCAACGGAAAAGTCTTCGCCGAACTGGGATGAGAAAATCAGCTCATCGTTGCTCCGGTTCATGTTGACTGCGACACCGGTTGTCGGTGATTGAGCGTTGATCTGACCCAGGACATCCTGCAGGGAGCCGGCGCCGGTCACGGTAACTGGAGTCACAATGCCGTCAATGCCGGTGATGTTAAAAGTGATATCGACGGTGCGTCCCTCGTTGAAGATGGTTTCAAGCGTGTCTGTACCGTCTGTCAGGGTTGTCAGTAGATCTGTGCTCTGGTTGATGGTCGAACCGAGCTGAGAGCCACGGGCATCAAACCCTAAAACGCTGATGGTCTCACCCGCGTTGGCACCAACCTGGAAGGTCTGGGTAAGCAGGCTGCCATCCAGGATCTTCAGGCCGTTGAAGGAGGTCTGGCCTGCGATCCGGTTGATCTCCTGAATCCGCTCCTGTACTTCGGCGTTCAGCGCCTGACGGTCTGACGGGCTGTTGGAGGCGTTGGCGGATTGAACGGCCAGTTCGCGAATCCGCTGCAGGTTCGCGGTAATTTCGTCCAGAGCACCCTCGGTGGTTTGGGCCAGTGAGATGCCGTCGTTGGCATTTCTCTGGGCCATATTCAGACCGGTGATCTGGGACTGAAAGCGTTCAGAGATGGCCAGGCCGGCCGCGTCGTCTTTAGCAGAGTTGATGCGAAGCCCCGAGGAGAGACGCTGCAAGGCGACGTTGGCGTCGCTCTGAGTTGCGTTCAGATTCCGCTGGGCATTGAGTGACGCAATATTGGTGTTGATGATCTGTGGCATTTTATTTCTCCCTGCTCTGAGGTGCCGGTAACCCCGTGCCCGATCATTCTGGGACGCATTGCCGGCTGTATTCATGGATTTGCCGTTTGGGAGAGGAATAGCGAAAGGTGTGCCACTTTGTTAGGAGGGCCTGTAAGGCATTGAAAATAAATATTAAAAAATTCCTGGGCTGGTTTTCGGTTATTTTCTGGAGCTTGTGGTGCGGGACGGGTGAGGAAAGCGATTGCCGCTTTCCTGGTCTTTTTACAATCCTTAACAAAAAAAACCGTTATTTATCTAAAGGAAGTTGGGGCAGCGCCGTTAAGCGGAATAACAGGGCGGCGCTTCAGACCGAAAAAATAGGCGCCACACCTTTTCCATGAAATGACGACATAAGTCGAAGGAGAAGCAATATGGCTCTCGGTATCAATACTAACGTTGCCTCATTGAATGCACAGAACCAGTTGGGTAAATCACAAAGCTTGTCTGATCAGGCGCTTGAGCGTTTGTCTTCCGGTTTGCGGATTAACTCTGCCAAGGATGATGCTGCTGGTCTTTCAATCTCTACCCGTTTCGACGCACAGATTCGTGGCCTGACCGTTGCTCAGCGGAATGCCAACGACGGCATCTCCATGATGCAGACGGCGGAAGGTGGTCTGGATGAGACAATCAACAACCTGCAACGTATGCGCGAGCTGGCCGTTCAGTCTGCCAACGGTTCTAATAATGCCGCTGACCGAACTGCCCTGAACAATGAATTTACCGCACGTATTGCTGAAATCGACCGTATTGCCAACCAGACTACGTTCAATGGCACAAACGTGCTTAATGCTGCGTCCACGGTCTCCATTCAGGTGGGTGCAAATGCCGGTGAGACCATTGATGTAGCCTTCGCTGACATGCAGGCAGCAGCTCTGGGTGTGGGCGCGTCGACAATTGATGGCGCCGACGCAACGAACGCTAACGCAGCGATCACTGCCATTGATTCGGCTCTTGATGCCGTGAACTCTCAGCGCAGTCTCTTTGGTGCGTCGCAGAACCGTTTTGAGAGCACAATTGCGAACCTGGGAACGTCTATTGAAAACCTGAGTGCCTCCAACAGCCGTATCGTTGATGCTGATTTCGCCGCTGAATCTGCGAAGCTGGCCAAGGCGAACGTGTTGCAGCAGGCCGGTATCTCGGTACTTGCACAGGCGAACGCTCGTCCTAACCAGGTACTGTCCCTCCTGCAGTAATCAGGGGCAGCCGGAGCCGGCCGGTCCTTCTTCGGGAAGGGCCGGTTAACTCCATAGAAGGACGGCGAGGTGGGTCATGAGTCACGTAAACCTGAACAGCCCGGATTTGAAGCTGGTTCGCGCCAGTGAACAAGCTCCGGCTCGGGCGTCCGTGTCACCTCGGGCAGATGGCAGCAATGTCTCCGCTCAAGAAGCCTTGTTTATGGAAAAGACGACCGCAGGTGTTGCGCCATCCCCCTCATCTCAGGTTGCCCGAGCTCAGGTTGAAGAGAGTCGTCGGGTGATTGCCGGTGAAGACGTGGGGCGTGCGGTTTCGCAGCTGAATGACTTTGTCCAGAACGTTCAGAGAGATCTGCAATTCGAAGTGGACCAGGAGCTTGGTAAAACGATCGTGAGGGTCGTGGACCAGGAGACCCAGAAAGTTATTCGGCAGATTCCGGATGAGGTTGCATTGAGGTTGGCAGAAAACTTGCAGCAGGATGAGCCGCTAACGTTGTTTGACTTGAAAGTCTGAGCCGCGGGCCCTTCACTGAACGCTGTGGAACTGCGTTAGCGCCGCCACCCATATGGGCTGGCGGCGTTTTCGTCTGTGCAGAGCCCGCAGTCGGGTTACAAAATATTACTGAAAGGTTTTGGGAATTAGGCAAAGTTTTGCCGTCCCATGCCGTTACACGTTAAAAGAACAGGCAAGCCTTGTAGGAGGCTCGATATGGCAGGAATTTCATCGCTAGGTGCTGGCTCGGGAATCTTCAGTGCCGATCTGGTTGATAAACTGGTCAACGCAGAGCGCCAGCCCACTGAACTCCGCCTGAATCGAAGAGAAAATGAGGCCGAAAGCAAAATCTCTGCTTTTGGCGCCCTGAGAAGTGCTTTGGAGGCGTTGAAGACGCCGCTGGAAACCCTCGCATCTTCTGAGGGGCTGAAAGCTTTGACGGCAACCTCGACTAATGAATCGGTGGCGGCCGTCAATGTTGATCCAGCGACAGCGAGCCGTGGCTCATACAGTATCAATGTCACGCAGCTTGCCCAGGCGCAGTCGCTGGCCTCAGCAACTTTTGCCGACACTGACACGACAACCGTTGGTACAGGTACTCTGACGTTCACGGTAAATGGAGTGAGTACCGACGTAACGGTTGATGGTAGTAATAATACGCTCCAGGGACTTGCCGACTCCATCAACGACTCGGGTGCCGGCTTATCGGCGGGCATTGTTGACACCGGTAGCGGATTTCGTCTGGTCCTGTCTTCCGACGAGAGTGGGCTTCAAAATGCCATTCAGGTTTCGGTGGCCGATAGTGACGGTAACAGCACCGATGCGTCCGGGCTTTCACAGTTTGCGTTCGATGGGACCGCGTCGAATTTGACCGAGACGGTGGCAGCGCAAGACGCGTTGCTTGAAGTCAATGGTATTGCAGTGAGTCGATCCTCCAACAACGTAGAAAACGTAGTTGAGGGTATTACATTCGATATCAGGTCCCTCGGGGCCTCCACGATCAAGGTCGAGCGAGATCCTGATGAAGTGGCGGGCCGGGTTCAGGAATTCATCGATAAATACAATGCGCTGAAAGACGTTATTAACAAAGCTTCCGGATACAGTGCCGGCAGCGGTAGCAGTGGCATATTGTCGGGTGATTCCACCATTCGGAATATTGAGCGTGATCTGCGGTCTGCGTTTACTGCTATTCCCGCTGGTATGGAAAACAGTTCTGTCAGGACCCTCGCCGATCTTGGCATCAAGACGGATCCAAGCACCGGCAGGCTGGAGTTCGACGATTCTGTATTCAAGGAAAAACTTGAATCCGACCCTCAGGCAGTTACCGCTTTATTGTCAGAGCAAAATGGCACCAATGGAATTGCCGGACAGATCGAAGCAAGTATCGAAAATTATCTGGCCAGCGATGGTGCGATTTCCAGTCGAACAGAGGGGCTCAATAGAACCCTGGATGATATTCAGGAACAGAGAGATCGACTTGACCTCCGGATGCAGACTTATCGCGAGCGGTTGGTTGCACAGTTTTCAGCAGCCGACTCTTTGATCTCTCAATTGAACAGCACGGGCAATTACGTCAGCCAGCAGTTGGCAGCAATTGCACCTCAGCAATCCAGCGGCAAGCAATAGTAAACAGCGCTGAACTCTAAGAGGTTACCTATGAACGGCCTTCAGCAATACCAGCGAATCAACACCCAGACCAGCATTACCGATGCCGATCCGCACAAACTCATCCAGCTCCTGTACCAGGGGGCCCTCGAGCGCATCAATATGGCCAAGGCGAAGATTCAGGCCCGGGACTACGAGGCCAAGGGCAAGCTGATCCTGAAGGCGATGGACATCGTTGGAGCGCTCCGCGGATTTCTGGATAAGGAGCAGGGCGGCGAACTGTCCGAGCGCCTTGACGCACTCTACGAGTACATGGAGCGCGCACTCTGGGAAGCGAACGCCCGTAACGACATCAACCGTCTGGATGAGGTGGCGCAATTGCTGCGCTCTGTAAAGGAAGGCTGGGACGGCATTCGTGAAGAGGTTGTTGCTCAGCAGCAGGCGGGCTGACCCGAACAGAGTAGCGCTACTGTAATGACCCGAACGGGCCGTCTATGGTCCGATCGGGTTCTGGTATTGTCATGCCTTGGCCCAATAGCCATTCCCCCCGCTCTCCCGTACAATATGCGCCTTATTTTCGATACATCCATTCTGTTCAGTCTGGAGCAAGGGCATGTCTGATATTAAAAAGGTGGTGCTGGCCTATTCCGGTGGCCTGGATACTTCCGTGATCGTGCGGTGGTTGCAGGATACCTACAACTGTGAGGTGGTGACCTTCACCGCTGATATCGGCCAGGGCGAGGAAGTGGAACCGGCGCGGGCGAAAGCCGAGGCGCTGGGGGTAAAGGAAATCTACATCGAGGACCTGCGCGAGGAGTTTGTGCGCGATTACGTGTTCCCGATGTTCCGCGCGAACACCATCTACGAGGGTGAGTACCTGCTGGGTACCTCCATTGCCCGCCCGCTGATCTCCCGCCGACTGATCGAGATCGCCAACGAGACCGGCGCCGATGCCATCTCCCATGGCGCGACCGGCAAGGGCAACGACCAGGTTCGTTTCGAGCTGGGTGCCTATGCGCTCAAGCCGGGTGTAAAGGTAATTGCGCCCTGGCGCGAGTGGGATCTGAACTCCCGCGAGAAGCTGCTGGCGTACTGCGACGAGCGCAACATTCCGGTGGAGAAGAAGAAGGGCAAGAGCCCTTATTCCATGGATGCGAACCTGCTGCACATTTCCTACGAAGGCATCAACCTGGAAGATCCCTGGGCGGAAGCCGAGGAAGACATGTGGCGCTGGAGCGTTTCCCCGGAAGCGGCCCCGGACAAGCCGACCTACGTCGAGCTGACCTACAGGAAGGGTGATATCGTCGCCGTTGATGGCCAGGAGATGAAGCCGCACGTGGTGCTGGAGACCCTGAATAAGCTGGCCGGCGATAACGGCATTGGCCGTCTGGATATCGTCGAGAACCGTTATGTTGGTATGAAGTCCCGCGGATGTTACGAGACCCCGGGCGGCACCATCATGCTGCGGGCTCATCGTGCCATCGAGTCCATCACCCTGGACCGAGAAGTGGCGCACCTGAAAGACAGCATCATGCCGCGCTACGCCGAGGTTATCTACAACGGTTACTGGTGGTCCCCGGAGCGTGAAGCGCTGCAGGCGCTGATCGACCAGACCCAGGAGTACGTGAACGGTACCGTTCGCCTGAAGCTCTACAAGGGCAATGTCGATGTGGCCGGCCGTAAGTCTGACGACTCCCTGTTCGACGAGAAGATCGCAACCTTCGAGGAGGATCAGGGCGCCTACGACCAGAAGGATGCGGAAGGCTTCATCAAGCTGAACGCCCTGCGCCTGCGCATTGCTGCTGGCAAGGGCCGCGCGCTCTGATATCAGTCTCTGGACGCCCGGAACTCTCCGGGCGTCTTGCCTTTTACTGCCTTGAATTTGCGGTGGAACGACGTGGTTTCACTGTACCCCAGCCGTAATGCAATGTCCGGAATTGCCAACTCGCTGTTGAGCAGATAATCCTCCGCCATTTTCAGTCGAACCTCATCCAGCAGTTTCTGATACGACACCCCATCCTGGCTCAGTTTGCGCTGCAGGGTGCGACTGGTCATCCGCAGATCTTCCGCCACCATGTCCTGCCGCGTGATCCCATGCATGAGTTGCTGCTGGATGCTGTGCTTTACCCGGGAAATCAGATCGCTGTCGGTATCCAGGGCGGCAAGCTGTGTAAGCGCGTGGGCCTCGAGGGTTTTCCGCAGCAGCGGGTCCGGTTGTCGCAGGCGCGTTTCCAGCAGATCTTTTTTCAGTGTAACGCTGTCTTCGTCGGCACCGAACAGGACAGGGCAACGCCAGCGTTCCTGGTAGGCCTGCTCCAGCGCCTGGCCCGGGGATGGCCGCCGCAGGCAGACACGGGAGGGTGAGGCGGTGCGGTTGTCGGCCAGCCACCGGGCGTAATTCACCCAGGACGAAAATACGTTGTCGACCAGGTGAGGGCGTACGACGGGATCGGTGAAGTGGCAGGTCCAGGTGAGGGTGATTTCATCGCCATTGATGGCAAGGCTGGTGGTGCCCATGTCACCAACGAGTTTTTCAAACGGGGCGATCCGGGCCACTGCTTCCCCCAGCGTGGCGCAACTCATGGTGATATAACCGAGAACGCTGTAGGAGCCGGGTTGTACGAAATCGCCGGTTTCCAGCCCGAGAACCGGGTTGCCGGTCTGTTCGCACAGGAGATGAATGAACTTCTGGAGTTGCTCGCCCGGGATGCGGCCGTCGTCCGTCGCCAGGATTTCCGGGTTCAGTCCAGCCAGTTTGAACAGGGCATCGGTGTCTTCGCCGGCGGATTCGGCGGCGCGAACGTATTGCCGCAAGGCGGCGACA
Organism: Marinobacter albus; assembly: GCF_030238305.1. Classification (NCBI taxonomy): domain Bacteria; kingdom Pseudomonadati; phylum Pseudomonadota; class Gammaproteobacteria; order Pseudomonadales; family Marinobacteraceae; genus Marinobacter; species Marinobacter albus. The sequence continues at coordinate 1,424,464 of NZ_JASSQD010000001.1, forward strand.
GAGGCGGTTCCAAGGGATGTCATGGCTACAGCACGGGTTATTTGAATCGTTATGTGCCGAGTATACCGGAATTTGGAAACACAAAATAAAAAGGCCAGCTAGATCAGCTGGCCCAAAATAAGGAAAGAACGAAAGTGCCTGAAAAATTCGTTAATCCGGTGGATCGTTTCCCCATTTGGCGGCGGAGGTACTACTCGGCTCCTCCGCCATGGGGGATACTGCTTAAATCCACAATTGCAGAATAGGGCTTTCGCTCGGCTGTGTCTGTTTGTGATGTGTGTCGCACTGTTACAGATTGTTCGAAAAGTGGTCAGCCGGGTATCACACCCCCTCGGTGACCTCCGGAGCGGTTTCGGTGAATCGCCGGGTTTCATAGGCGTCCACCAGCCCCTCTACAGCGGTGCGTTCCACCTCCTGCACCGAGGGTGTGCCCTGCTGGGCATCGGCCCGGCAAAGCACCATGCCCGCTTCCACGGAGATATAGCCTGCGGTGGTTTTAAGTGCCTTGTGATTGATGCCGTCGAATACCCGTCGGAACGCGGTGGTTGTGCAGTGGTCGCTGTTGGGAAAGTAGGCAATGATGGCGAACTGGTTGTCACCCACCCGGCACAGCACGTCAATCGGTCGAATCAGTGTGCTGAGGCGCCGGGCGATGCCAACGGCCAACTCGCTCATCACCGTCGGTGGATGCTTGCGTTTGAGTTCTTGCCAGTTGCGGATGCCGCAGAGGACGTAGGCGCATGAGCCACCCCGGGATTCGGCATGGCGCAGCATTTTGGCGAGACGCTCTCGGCCATACTTGTTGTTGCAGAGACCGGTTTCCAGGTCGATGATGTTGGTCGCCTCGAGTTCCCGATTGTTCTCAATCAGCAGAGAGTTCGCCCTCAGCAGGGTGTTCTGGCGATCAGCCATACGATCCGCGGCAAAGATTCGGGGGATCAGCTGTTTGGTCATGTCGGATTTGTAGATAAAGTCATCCACGCCTCGATCAAACGCTTCCGATAGTGCCTCTACGCTTTCCCGGGCGGTGAGCAGAATCACATAGGTGTAATGGTTGTTCTGTTCGTCCTGTTGCCGAACACTGTCGGTCAACTCGAGCCCATCCATCTCCGGCATCAGCCAGTCGGCAATCAGCACGCTGACCGGGCGTTGTTCGATCAGCTCAAGCGCGGCGGGGGAGTTGTTGACGATTCGTACGTCGCGGTAACCGGCATTGCGCAGGGTGCGGCCAACCACCATGCTGCTGAATTTGGCGTCATCTACTACGAGGATGGGTAGGTCCAGGTTTGGCATTGTTATCTACTTCTCACCAGTCCATTGTCGAATGCGGCGCCCTTTGCCGGATGCGGTCCGGCGTGGGTCTTGCTATGCTTTGGCACCTTGAACATCCGGGAATTAATGTAGGCCACAGTATACCCCCGGTGGCTACTGGAGAATAACGACCATGCCTTCTTTTGACATAGTTTCTGAAATTGATATGCACGAAGTCACCAACGCGGTGGACCAGGCCAAGAAAGACCTGGCCACCCGCTGGGATTTCAAGAACGTGGAAGCGAATATCGAGCGTGATGACAAGGGCATTACCATCAGTGCGGAGCAGGAATTTCAGCTGGAGCAGCTGCTGGACATGTTGCGAATGGCCTTTGCCAAACGCAAAATCGACGTCCGCGCCCTGTCCGAAGACGGTGAAAGCAAGTCCGGCAAGCTGGTAAAGCAGCACCTGCTCCTGAAGCAGGGTATTGAAACGGACATGGCGAAGAAGATCGTGAAGATGATCAAGGACGCCAAACTGAAAGTTCAGGCCAGCATTCAGGGTGACAAGGTTCGGGTAACCGGCAAGAAGCGGGACGATCTGCAAGCTGCCATGGCGATGCTGCGCGAAGCGGATCTGGAGATCCCGCTGCAGTTCAACAATTTTCGCGACTGATCCGGAGGCTTGACCATTCTTTCCAGCGACCGCCGCGCCCTGATCCGGGACACGCTCTACACATACACTCGCTGGCAGGTCATTGCCCTCCTGTTTCTGGGGTTTTCGGCGGGGCTGCCTTTCTTACTGGTTTTCTCCACGCTGAACGCCCGGCTGGCGGACGTGGGAGTGGAAACTGCCACCATCGGCTTCTTCAGCTGGCTGGGCATAACTTACTCCATCAAAGTTTTCTGGGCGCCCGTGGTGGATCGGTTACGGTTGCCGCTGCTGGACCGGTTGCTGGGGAAGCGCCGTAGCTGGATCATTCTGGCCCAGTCCGGGATCGCAACCGGCCTCTATCTGATGGCCAATGTCGATGCCACGACGGCACCGGAAATGATGGCCCTGTGCGGTCTTCTGGTTGCGTTCTCGTCGGCAACACAGGATGTCGCCATCGATGCCTATCGCATTGAAATCGCGGAGGAGCGATTGCAGGCGGCGCTGGCAGCCACCTACATCTTCGGCTACCGGCTAGCGCTGCTGGTTGCCGGTGCCGGCGCGCTGTATCTCGCGGAGTTCTGGTCCTGGCAGGTGTCCTACCAGGTGATGGCCTGCCTCGTCGGCGTCGGAGCCCTGACGGTACTGATCGTCCGCGAGCCGTCGGTTAACCACTTCGCCGCCGCCCAGGACATCGCCCACAAAATCGAACAGGAAGCGGCCAAACGTGGCCACCTCAATCCGCGCCTCGCACGACTCGTCGGCTGGTTCTATGCCGCCGTCGCCGGCCCGTTCCTGGATTTCTTCAATCGCTACAAAGAGCTGGCGGTGCTCATACTGGTGATGGTCGCGGTTTACCGGATTTCCGACATTGCCATGGGGGTAATGGCCAACCCCTTCTATCTGGACTTCATGGGCTTCAGCAAGACCCAGGTAGCAGATGTCACCAAGATCTTCGGTTTTTTCATGACCATTGCCGGTTCGCTGGCCGGCGGGGTCATGGTGGTGCGGTACGGCGTTCGCAGGATTCTGTTGCTGGGGGCGGTGATGACTGCAGCAACCAACCTGCTGTTCGTCCTCCTTGCCCAGTACCCGCCGAACGTGATTACGCTGGCGGCCGTGGTCAGTGCCGACAACCTGAGCGGTGGCATCGCCAACGTCGCGCTCATCGCCTGGTTGTCCAGCATGACCAGTGCCTCCTTCACGGCAACCCAGTACGCCCTGTTCAGCTCCCTGATGACCCTGCCGGGTAAGTTTCTTGGCGGCTTCTCAGGCATCGTCGTGGCTGACTTCGGCTACGCCCAGTTCTTCTTCGTTGCCGGTGTCATGGGCGTGCCGGCCATCCTGCTGGCGATGTTCATGATCCGACAGGGCGAGAGACTGGACGCGCTGGCACCACGAAAGGCCGAGCAGATTGACCCAGACTCAGAACCGGCTCTGAAGGAGTCCTGAGTGATGGAACCAACCAAGGATCAGAAAATCTGGCAGGTCGTTCTGAGCATTCCTGAAGGGAAGGTCGCCAGCTATGGACAGGTGGCGGGCATGGCCGGTCTCGGACGGCAGGCCCGGTATATCGGCCGCGCGCTGGGTAAACTCCCGGAGGGACATTCAGTTCCCTGGTACCGAGTAATCCGCAGCAATGGCCAGATCGCCTTCCCGGAAGGCTCGCCAACGTTCGTCTTGCAAAAAGAGCTGCTGGAACGAGATGGAGTAGAAGTAAAAAACGGGAAGATCAACCTGCGCGAATACCAATGGCAACCCTAGTCCTTCTTCGTTGTCAGTAAGCTTATTCCATAGGTCTGCCGGTCACGGGGTGGGGTACCTTTTCTGCCGGAACAAAGATGTCTGCGCGCAGCGAGTTCGTGTCCCAGAAGAAAAGGTACCCCACCCCGGGGCCAGCCCTCAAACTCGAAGGCTACAGCCTCAAAGCCCCATCCACCTCAATCATGCGTCCGGAAAGGTAGTCGTTCTCAAAAATAAACGCCGCCGCTGAAGCAATCTCCTCAGGCTTACCCATGCGCTTCAGCGGAATGCCCGCGGTCATCTTCTCCAGCGCTTCCGGTTTCATGGAGGCGGTCATCTCGGTTTCGATAAAGCCCGGAGCAATGCCCATGCAGCGAATACCATAACGCGCCAGCTCCTTCGCCCAAACCGGTACCAGGGCAGACACACCCGCCTTGGCGGCAGAGTAGTTGCTCTGTCCCATATTCCCCGCGCGGGAAATCGAGGCAATGTTGATGATCACGCCCTGGTCGCCGTTCTTGATCATCTGGGTAGCCGCTTCCCGACCACACAGGAAAACACCGGTCAGGTTGACGTCAATAACCGACTGCCATTGGGACAGTTCCATGCGCTTCTCAACCTGGCCATCCTTAACCTTGACCATCAGGCCGTCCCGCAGGATGCCGGCGTTATTAATCAGACCGTTGAGCTGGCCAAAGTCGCTCGCAATGGCCGCGAAGGTTTGCTCGACCTCTTCTTCCTTGGCCACGTTGCAGACGTAGCTCTTTGCCTCCACACCTGCGGCTTTGCAGGCGGCAACGGCTTCGTCGAGCTTTTCGGGCATCAGATCGATGAGTGCCAGTTTGGCGCCCCGGGCGGCAAAGTATTCGGCCATGGCGCGGCCCAGGCCCTGGCCACCGCCAGTGATTGCGATTACGGAATCTTGAAGTTTCATGTTTTGCCCTAACTACTGTTATCAGGTGGTTTAGGTTTAACGTGTGTCCCGAACCCGCCGGCCGGCGTTGTCGTATTGAGCCATTTGTGTGGCTTCTTGTCCAAAACAGAGGGGCTGGGAGTATACCAGACCTTCTTAAATTCCTATTCAGACCGTGAGGGCCTGATGTCTGTGTTTCTGTTTCTCTTCATTATCATGCCGATTGCCGAGATGGCGGTGCTCATAAAGGTGGGCGGTATTATCGGTGTGTTGAATACCGTTGGCCTTGTGCTGTTAACGGCGGTCATCGGTGCCTGGCTTCTACGCCAGCAGGGGCTGGCCACCCTGCTCAAAGCGAACCAGCGTCTCAACAGTGGGGAATTGCCTGCCAAGGAGGTGGCCGAGGGGCTGATCCTGGCGGTCGGGGGAGCCCTGTTGCTGACCCCGGGCTTTATTACAGACACCATCGGGTTTCTCTGCCTCCTACCCGGCACCCGCCACTGGCTCGCGGCACAGGCCCTGAAGCGGATGGTGGTTTCCGGCCAGAGCCGGGGCTTTTATTTCCGCTCTGGAGGCGGCCAGGGACCCTTTGATCAGCCCCCATTTGGTAACCGTGAGAATCCCTTCGGCAGACAGCGACCATTCGATCGTGACAGCAATGGCGACATCATTGAGGGTGAGTACCAGGACGAGACCGAATCCGATCGCGATCGCATCGAAAAAAAGTGAAAAAAAGTTGTATCCGGGGTGTTGAAAACCCCTACGCCAACCCCACATAGGTTGCACAAGTTCGCTGCAGGCTGATAACGGCTGGAAAACAGCAGGTTAGGCAGCCGGGCAATTTGGCCGGATGACGCTTTGCAAGTCCGACCTTTTTAAACAGCAAATGTCATTGCCACATTAATCTGACTACTGGAGAAACCGAGCAATGAAAATTCGTCCGCTACACGATCGTGTTGTCGTGCGCCGTAAGGAAGAAGAAGAGAAAACTGCGGGTGGCATCGTGCTGCCGGGTAATGCCAAGGAGAAGCCTTCTCAGGGTGAAGTCGTTGCCGTAGGCAACGGTCGCATTCTGGACAATGGCGAAACCCGCGCGCTGGCGGTCAAGGTGGGTGACACCGTGGTCTTTGGCCAGTACGCCGGAAACACCGTAAAAGTCGACGGTGAAGAGCTGCTCATCATGAGCGAGAACGACATTTACGGCGTGCTTGAGTGATCGCTCCGGCGACCGGCACGAACCCTCATTAATCCGATTGATTCAACAATTTCGGTTTAACGAACAGGAATAGAAGACATGGCAGCAAAAGACGTTAAATTCGGTGATAACGCGCGAAAGCGCATGGTCGCAGGCGTCAACGTTCTGGCAGACGCGGTTAAAGTGACCCTGGGTCCCAAGGGCCGCAACGTGGTCCTGGAAAAGTCCTTCGGCGCGCCGACCATCACCAAAGATGGTGTTTCCGTTGCGAAGGAAATCGAACTGCATGACAAGTTCGAGAACATGGGCGCCCAGATGGTGAAAGAGGTCGCCTCCCAGACCAACGACACCGCGGGTGACGGCACCACCACCGCGACTGTTCTGGCTCAGTCCATTGTTAACGAAGGCGTGAAGGCAGTAACTGCCGGCATGAACCCGATGGACCTTAAGCGCGGTATCGATAAGGCTACCATCGAAGCGGTGAAAGCGATTCGTGACATGGCCAAGCCGTGTGACGACAGCCGTAACATTGCCCAGGTAGGCACCATCTCCGCCAACGGCGACGAGACCATTGGCAAGCTGATTGCCGACGCCATGGAGCGTGTGGGCAAAGAAGGCGTCATTACTGTTGAGGAAGGCCGCGGCCTGGAAGATGAGCTGGACGTGGTCGAAGGTATGCAGTTCGACCGTGGCTTCCTGTCTCCGTACTTCATCAACAACCAGGACAACATGTCCGCCGAGCTGGACGATCCGTACATCCTGCTGGTCGACAAGAAGATCTCCAACATCCGCGAACTGCTGCCGGTGCTGGAATCTGTCGCCAAGGCTGGCAAGCCGCTGATGATCATCGCCGAAGACATTGAAGGCGAAGCGCTGGCGACTCTGGTTGTCAACAACATGCGCGGCATCGTGAAGGTTGCTGCGGTTAAGGCTCCTGGCTTCGGTGATCGTCGGAAAGAGATGCTGCAGGATATTGCCATCCTCTCAGGTGGTACTGTGATCTCCGAAGAAGTGGGTCTGACACTCGAGAACACCACTCTGGACGACCTGGGCACTGCCAAGCGTGTCAACATCACCAAGGAAAACACCACCATCATTGGCGGTGTGGGTGCGCAGGCCGATATCGAGGCCCGTGTTGAGCAGATCCGCAAGCAGATCGAAGACAGCTCCTCTGACTACGACAAAGAGAAGCTGCAAGAGCGTGTGGCCAAGCTGGCTGGCGGTGTTGCCGTCATCAAGGTGGGCGCTGGCTCCGAAGTGGAAATGAAAGAGAAGAAAGCTCGCGTTGAAGACGCACTGCATTCCACCCGTGCTGCGGTTGAGGAAGGTATTGTTGCCGGTGGTGGCGTTACCCTGATCCGTGCCATTGCGGCTCTGGACAAGGTCGATGCGATCAACGAAGAGCAGAAGGCCGGTGTCAACATCCTGCGCCGTGCCATGGAAGCTCCGCTGCGTCAAATCGTGTATAACGCCGGCGGTGAGTCTTCCGTGGTCGTTGCCAAGGTGCGCGAGGGCGAAGGTTCCTACGGCTACAACGCCTCTACCGAAGCGTACGGCGACATGCTGGAAATGGGTATCCTGGATCCTGCCAAGGTTACTCGCTCCGCGCTGCAGGCGGCTGCGTCTGTTGCATCCTTGATCATCACCACTGAGGCGATGGTTGCGGATGAGCCTCAGGACGAGTCTGCCGGCGGTGGTATGCCGGACATGGGCGGCATGGGCGGTATGGGAGGCATGGGCGGCATGATGTAATGCCGGCCTGATCCCGGTCGCGTCTTGGAACCTCAAGGCGCCGCCCGATCGACCTCAAAAACCCCGCGTCGGTTCGCACTGACGCGGGGTTTTTGTTTTTTTCTCATGAACTTGCCTCGGGCCTTTGTTAGACTCGGCTACCGACCAATTGTCTTTGTGTGGCCCGATGAGTGACACCGAACCCAAATCCTTTCTCCGCCCCGGCAAGGTGATTCTCCTTGTCCTGTTGGGGCTGGTCGTCTATGCGGGGACACTGGTGGTTTGGATACCCGCAGGATGGGTCTGGCACCAGGCTTCAGCCCATGTTCCCCTGCCTGAACAGGTACAGGTCCGGCAGGTTTCCGGCCAGGTCTGGAACGGTGCCGCGGGATTGGTGGTGGCAGGTTATCCGGTACGTGTTGACTGGCATCTCGGCTGGCCGTCCCTGACCGACCTGTCGTTACCGGTCGACATTTCTGTTGCTTCGTCACAATCTTCGGTTGAGGGCGATGTTACGATTGGCTGGCCGGAGCGTGCCGAGCTCAATGCCCGTGGCCAGGTCGTGGTCAGCGAGTTTGAGGACCTGATTCGCCGGAGTGGTGGCGCCATGATCGAGGGCAACGTCACCGTTGATCGGTTGAACCTGGTGTGGGCGGATGGCCGAATTGCCCGTGTCGACGGGTTTGCTCGTTGGGCTGGAGGGCAGGTCACGTGGCCCATGGGTAACCAGACAGGCCAGGCACGATTCCCGCCCATGCAGGCCAACCTCGACACCACTCAAGGTGGAATCGCCTTGACCGTGGCAGAGCAGGACGGCACCGGCCCGGCAGCGGAGGCCAGCATCCTCTGGAATGGCATGATGGAAGTCCAGGTCTACAAACGTATGGTGGATCTGGCCGGTCAACCCTGGTCGGAATCGGCCAGCCCGGACGATGTGGTTTTCCGGGTCAAGCAACCATTGCTGCCGGGAGCGCGTTGATATGGCATTGATGGGTGTTCAGGTTCAGAGCCGTATTTCCCGGGTTCTTGCGAATCTGCTGTTGCTGGCGCTCGCCGTTTACATCGGGATCGCCTTGGCCAAGGTTACCTGGCTTTTTGCCTGGGATGACAAGCCCGTGCCCGTGGCTCCGGTTTCAGAAAGCGGAAGCATGGGTGGCTCCGGCCAGGGTCTATCGTACCCCATGGCAAGTTTTGATTTTTTTGGTCGGCCGGCAGAGCAGCGTGGCGTTGCAGAGGTCGTCAAACGATCGGCCCCGGAAACAGGCCTGCGGCTGCGTCTTGAAGGGGTTCTCGTAGGACAGCGTCCGGAAGACTCCGGTGCTATAGTTGCAGGAAGCAACGGAGAAACCGCGTATTACCGGGTAGGGGACATGCTGCCCGGCAACGCAGAGTTGGCCGAAGTTGAACCCAGCCGCATTCTGATTCGTCGGGGCGGTCGGTACGAATCGCTGACGTTTGAAGAGCCGGATTCGGAAGCCCTGGTTGCGGAAGCGCCGGAAGAGCCTGCAGAATCCTCCCCGGAAGCTTTCCTGGAAAATGCCCGGGCCGAGCTGGACAGTCAGGGGGTCGCGGCGCTTAACGCCTACGGGCTGAGCCCGGCGGATCAGAGCGGAACGTCTGGCTACGTGTATGACGGATCCAACGCCATGCTCAATGCGGTCAATCTTCAGGCCGGCGACGTGATCACCGCCATCAACGGGCAGCGGCTGGGGGACATAGAACAGGACAAATCCCTGCTTGAGAGCTGGCGAGGACAGTCTCAGGTGGACATAGAAATCGAACGTGACGGATCCATCCTCACCATTAGTTATGCCATACCCGAGCAGTGGCGCTGATCGGGTTCATCGATACAGGACGAAATCGCCGCATGTATAACCACAAGACAAATCTGTTGCGGGCTGTAGCCTTGCTTATCCTTCTGCCAATGATGTCCCTGGCCTACGGGCAGGAGGAAACCTGGCGGCTCAACCTGAAAGACGCCGATATCAGGGCGTTTGTGACTCAGGTTGCGGATATCACCGGATACAGTTTTGTCGTGGACCCTCGGGTCAAGGGCAAGGTCACAGTGCTTTCCAGCGCACCGATGAACAAGGACGAAATTTACGACCTTTTTCTGGCGGTATTGAACGTCCATGGATTTACCGCCATCCCCGGCGAAGAAGTCATCAAGGTGGTTCAGCAGGTTGATGCCAAGCAGTCGGCCGAGTCGATGTCCCGGTTTGAGGCCATTCCCTCCGAGCAGCTGATCACCCGGGTGATCCAGATCGACAACGCCAACGCTCTGGAGCTGGTCCCGATTCTGCGCCCGCTGGTGGCAAAATATGGCCACCTTGCTGGTGTGGCTGCCGCCAATGCGCTGATCGTCAGCGATCATTCCGCCAATATTCAACGTATCGAACAGATAGTTCGCGAGCTCGACAGCCCCTCCAAATATGAGGTGGAAGTGATTCAGCTCGATGAGGCCTGGGTCGGGGATATGGTGACCCTGTTACAGGAGCTCGCACCCGATGAACTCGGCAAGAGCGGAGGCGAGAATGTTGCACGCAAGTACAGCGTTACCGCCGACGAGCGCAGCAACCGCCTGATCCTCCGGGGCGATCAGACCTTTCGCGACAAGATGCGCAGTCTGATCCGGCAACTGGATCAGCCGTCAGCCACCGGTGGAACCACCAAAGTCCTTCGCCTGAAGCACGCCGACGCCAAGAACCTGTCCGAGATACTCAAAGGCGTGATGGGTGAGCTGGTCAAAGAGGAGTCTGCCGGCTCGAACGGGTCGTCCAGCAGCAAGCCCAGCGCCAATTTTGCGGTCTTTGCCGATGAAGGTCTGAATGCCCTCGTAGTCCGTGGCGAGCCATCACTGATGCAGGAGGCCGAACAGATCGTTGCGCACCTGGATGTCCGGCGTGCCCAGGTCCTGATTGAAGCCGCCATTGTGGAAATCAGTGACGAAGTGGGTGAGGACCTGGGCGTTCAGTTTGCCGTGGGTGACCGGTCAGGAAATTCCACGCCGATCGCCGGCACCAATTTCAGCAACGTTGGCCGCAGCCTGAGTGAAGTGATCAACGCCATTGTGACCGATACGCCGATCGGGCCGGCTGCGGGCGGCATCACCATCGGTGCTGGTCAGGATGACTCGGACGGCATCACCTGGGGCATTCTCCTCCAGGCCCTGTCCACCTCTGCCGCGGCAAACCTGTTGTCCACGCCCAGCATCATTACCCTCGATAACCAGGAGTCGGAAATCATCGTTGGTCAGAATGTGCCCTTCCGTACCGGGCAGTCCACGGTCACCGGCGATGGCACCACCAACCCCTTTACCACCATTGAGCGCCGGGACATCGGTCTGACTCTGAAAGTAACGCCGACCATCAGTGCCGACGGCCTGGTGCGGCTGGTGGTGGAGCAGACCACCGAGAACGTGGCCGACAGCATCGAGAACGCATCTGACATCGTGACCAACAAACGGGAAATCAAGACCACTGTTCTGGCCGATGACGGGGAAACCATTGTGCTCGGCGGCCTGATCCGCGATGACTATCAGATCAACAAGAGCAAGGTACCGCTCTTGGGCGACATTCCCTTCCTTGGCCGGTTGTTCTCCTCGGAATCCGAACGTCGTGTGAAGCGGAACCTGTTGGTGTTCCTGCGCCCTACCATCATGCTGGGTAAAACCGAAGCCGTTGCGGCAACGGACGATAAGTTCCAGGAGCTCTGGGATGTGAATCTGAATATCAGGGAAAAACTGGACCTGCCGCAGGTCGACGCCAACCCGGATATCGACGTGCTGTTCGATGGCCGGACCCGGGAGAGGCTGCGCGACACTAGCAAGTGAGCGGCGGCATCGGGCAGTCCAGCTGATCCGCCACCAGCCTCATCAACTCATATTCCCTGACGTCAACTTTGCCGTCGAGGGTGATGCAGTACCCGCACGCATCGATGATTGCAGGCTTCAACAGCGGTGACAGTCCATTTAATGCTGTCAGCGCTTCCCGCAGCTGCCGCATGGTGACCTTCTCGAGAACTGGCTGATTGCCTTCGCCAACGGTCGTGAAGCCGGCCATCGCTTCCCGGTAGAGCCGCTCGGCATCAGAGTTGTCAGCGGTTCCAGCGCGTGCCAGCAAACTCAGCAACTTCTGGATGGCGGGCATAACCGGCCGGTATTTGCGGTACCGGACCGGCATTTCCCGGCTGGCACCGCCCCCCAAGTGCCTGGAGAGGAAGCTGGTCAGGGCCAGCTCGAACAGGGTGACCCGATTATCCGCCGCAACCAGTTTCTGGATGTTAGTGATCAATCCCTCCCGCTCCTCCGGATCCAGCTTGCGCAGGGCCGGCATTGCCAGCTCCAGGGCAGGAAACCGGACTTCATCCCCCAGCGTCTTCAACGTCGGAAGGAGCTTGTCCAGAAGGTCTCGTTCGACGCCGAGTAGGGGGTGCGCGGGGATCAATGCCAACCGCTCCCGCTGGAGCTCCCGGGAGAGTCCATCAATCACCAGGGCATAGCAGAGCTGGATGGCCCCCGCTCGCGTGTACAGCAGGTTGCGGAACGTCGCTGGCAGACGCGCCAGAAACCGGGTCGCAAAATCTTCACCCTGACCCGTCACTGTGCCGACACGTTCGGATAGCCTGTTGCCCAACGTGGACTCAGGGTCCGCCGTCGAGGCCAGCGGCGAGGTGCTGGACCGTTTTAACGGTTCCCATGTCCCGGCAGTGTCGCTGGCAAACCCGGATGCCTGTGCAGGCTGCCGAGCCCCGGTGGCGGACCGGAGGTCGGCACCGGTTTCCGTGTCACGGAAACGGCTTCGGAGCCGCGCCAGCATTCCGGGCTGAATGCAATTGATGCGTTCTTCGATTGGAGGATGGGAGGCAAGCAGGGCAGTAAACTTCATCCGCGCGCTTTCGCCGAAGCACATGTGGTTCATGTCACTGGCGTGGCTGGTGGTGTCCAGATACCCGCCCTTGAGTCCGATTTTGAACAGGGCTCCGGCGATACCCTCGGGGTTGCGGGTAAACTGTACCGATGAGGCGTCGGCCAGCATTTCCCGTTGGCGGGAGACAGCGGCCTGAATCAGCCGCCCGAAAAACACTCCAACGTAGCCAATAACCAGCAGGGCAATGCCAATCAGGCCCATTGCCGCCTGCCCGCGGCTGTCGCTGGAGGACCTGGAGGCGCGGTGGCTGCTGTAAAACGAGATGCGCATCAGGAAACTGCCAATCTGCCCAATCATCAGGATGCCGGCCAGGATTGCGATCAGGCGCACGTTCAGTCGCATGTCACCATTCAGGATGTGGCTGAACTCATGCCCGACCACGCCCTGAAGCTCGTCACGGCTGAGTTGGGTGAGGGCTCCGTGGGTCACCACCATCACGGCTTCACCGGGCGTGTAGCCCGCGACAAAGGCATTGATGCCGGTTTCCTGATCCATCACGTAGAGTTCGGGGACCGGAACCCCGCTGGCAATTGCCATTTCCTCGACAATGTTTCGAAGCTTGCGTTCGTCACCATCACGGGTGTCGGGGTCGATTGGCCGGGCACCCACCATCTTCGCGACGCGGGTGCCGCCGCCGGCCAGGTCGATCCACCGGACCAGGGAACTGGCACCAATGAGGGTCACAACCGTGGCTGAGGTCAGGAGGCCGTGACTGGAAAGCAGCCAGTCCTGGAAAACCAGCCCTGAGGTTTCACTCCGGGTAACGAAATACCCGACCAGGCTGACGGCCAGTGTGATCAATACGACCGCCGTCAGAAACAGGAACACAAGAAGACTGGTGTTGCGCCGGGCACTGGCCTGGCGCTCGAAAAAACCGTGATGGGCCATAGGTCAGAGCATCAGAAAGCGACTTTTGGGGCCTGTCGGGCCTCCGGTGACTCGAGCTCAAGTTGCGAGGTTTCCTTGAAGGCGAACATCCCGGCGATGAAGTTATTGGGGAACTGCTCGCGGAAGATGTTGTAGCTCATAACACCATCGTTGTAGGCCTGGCGGGCAAAGGCGACTCGGTTTTCGGTGCTGGACAGTTCCTCCATCAATTGCTGGATGGTTTCGTTGGCTTTCAGGTCCGGATAGTTCTCTGCCACCGCATAGAAGTTGGCGAGGGCCTTGGTCAGCAGATTTTCAGCGCTGCCCAGGCGTTGGATCTTTGTGCCGTCACCGGGGTCGCGGGCTGCATCCTTTTGGGCGCTGACGGCGTTGTTTCGAGCTTCCATCACCTGGGTGAGAGTCGACTTTTCATGGTCCAGGTAGGCTTTGGCAGCCTCTACAAGGTTAGGGATCAGGTCGTGGCGGCGCTGCAGCTGGACATCGATCTGAGCGAAGCCATTCTTGAACTGGTTTCTCAGCGATACAAGGCGGTTATAGATAAAAACCAGATAGATCACTGCGACGGCGATAACAATCAAACCGATAACGGTAGTTCCCATGGCTACTCCTTGGGGGATTAAGGTTTAGGCGTTATTCTCTGCGAACTGTTCGTGAAATCCCTTAACAAAGGTCTCAAATTCGCGTGGTTGAAGTGGTTTGCTGAAATAATATCCTTGGGCCAGTTGACAACCCCGCTGGCTCAGGTAGTACTCCTGTTCTGCAGTTTCCACACCTTCTGCGACAACGGAAAGGTTCAGGCTCTTTCCGAGGTCGATAATGGTGTTGGCAATTCTGGTATCTTCTTCGTTCACCAATAGATCGCGGATGAACTGTTTGTCGATCTTGAGGTGCTGGACCGGCATCTGCTTCAGGTAGGTGAGGGACGAGTAACCGGTGCCAAAATCGTCCACCGCGATGCTGATCCCCGCCTTGCTCAGGCGATGCAGCTTTTCCACGGCATCCGAAAGGTTGGTCATGAAGCTGGTCTCGGTGACCTCCAGCTCCAGCCGTCCGGCCGGGATATTGTGACGCTGAAGGGTTTCCAGAATATCGTTGACGATGTTGTCCTGACGCAGTTGCACCGCTGACAGGTTAACCGCGATACGCAGTGGCGTGCTTTCGGCCGCCCAGCGGGCTGCCTGCCAGCAAGCCTGTTCGAGTACCCATTGCCCTATCTCGACGATGGTTCCATTGGACTCCGCGACCGGAATGAAATCGTCCGGGGGTACCAGCCCTCGTACCGGGTGGTCCCAACGAAGCAGGGCCTCTGCACCAATAACCCGTTTGCTCTCAAGATTGATCTGGGGCTGATAGACAAGGTGGAGTTGATGGCTGGCAAGAGCCTGGGAGAGGTCTTTCTCAAGTTGCTTCCGGTCCCGGATTTCCTGATCAATGCTGGCAACATAGAATTGGAAGTGATCGTTCCCGTTCTGTTTCGCCAGTGTCATGGTCTGCTCTGCGCTTTGCAGTAACCGGTCCGCCTTGTCGGTGTCTGAGGGGAACAATGCCACACCCAGCGTTGCAGTGGTCGCAACATTCTGTTCTTCGACCAGCATCGGTTCCCCGATACACGCGAGAATTCGTTCGGCCGTGTCTGCCGCCTGGAACCCGTCCCGCAGGCCTTTTTCCACAATAACGAACTGGTCACTGCCAAGCCGGGCGATGGTGAAGCGGGTGCTTCCGAGCTTGGCGACAAGTCTGTCTGCGATGATCTGCAATATGATGTCGCCGGTGCGGAAGCCGCACTGTTCGTTAACGGATTTGAAGTCGTCTATGCCGCAGACCATCAGGGATAGAACGCTATTGCGCTTCCTGGCTTCCTGTATGTCCCGTTCCAGCAGCTCCATAAAGGTGTCGCGGCTCGGAAGGCCCGTGAGTTGATCGTAGCGTGAAAGTCGGCTGACCCTGTCCTCCGCCTCACGATGGCGTGTCTGACTGTCACCAATGGCCACCAACAGATTGTTGGTGGCGTTGACCCAGAGCCCCAGTTCGTCACGCTGGTGTCCCGCCGGAATGGTCACTAGGCGATCATCCGGGTGTTCCGGGTCTACCTGCTTGACCGAGCGGACAATGCGCAGGAGGGGGCGGGTCAGAAGCAGGTGGAACACGAAGTAGAGGACCATTCCGAGAATCAGCGCCGTTGCCACGCCGGAGGCAAAAGTAACAGTCGCCCGATTAAGCCAGGTTTTCGCTGCGGGAGCCGTGTCGTAATGGACCTCAAGGTACCCGTACACAGTATTCGGATCGCCATCGCGAACGAGGGGAGTGCGATACAGTCTTTCGGGTTCAAAAATCGGGTCAGTGACGGGGCGGAAGGTTGTTTGTTGCAGTGGTCGGTTCCGGTTGCCCAGGGCCTCACCGTCAGGATGGGCGATTCGGGCCATGCGCACGGCCTCCCGGGCAAAAAGGCCATCAACCACTTGCTGCGCCAGTTCCGAATCGATGCTGAAGACAGCCTGTGTTGCCGCGTCCCTGACCATGGAAATGGTCTGGTCCGCCTGACTGTCGAGGTCCATGGAGACACGCCTAGCGTCCAGGATAACCTGTACGGTACTGACTAGGACGCCACTCAGGAGGGCTATGGCAAAAATCCACCAAAAAATACGATAGCCCAGGCGATGTTCAACCTCGAAGGAGTTTTTCATTCAGGCCTGTTTGTCATCCGTTTCTTCGGGAGGTCATGGTCGCATAATTTCCAAGACTTCGGGAGCTACGCGCCCGGCTGGCTTGTAAGTATGGTCCAGAGTCGGCGTAACCTCGTTGAGTATCGGCGATTTTTTCAGAGAATGCAGGGTGGGCGTGTATCAATTTGTTAGGTTTTCGTTCCCCTGGATACACAAACGCCCGCTACGGCGCGGGCGTTTGTGTTGCAGCGGTCTTCAGCTGCGGTCTGTCAGTCATTCTGCATGTCTGATCAGGCCAGGTTTTCGTTTACGAAATCCCAGTTGACCAGATTCCAGAAGGCTTCCAGATAGTTCGGGCGGGAGTTGCGATAGTCGATGTAGTAGGCGTGCTCCCACACGTCGACGGTCAGTACGGGCTTGTCTGCACCGGTCAGCGGGGTTTCCGCGTTGCTGGTGTTAACAATGGCCACGCTGCCGTCGGCCTTCTTGACGAGCCAGGTCCAGCCAGAACCGAAGTTGTTGGCGGCCTTGTCGTTGAACTCTTTCTTGAAGTCTTCGAACGAACCAAACGCTTTCTCGATAGCGTCCTTGGCAGCGCCAGTCGGTGCACCACCGCCATTCGGGCTCAGGCAGTTCCAGTAGAAGGTGTGGTTCCAGACCTGTGCGGCGTTGTTGAACAGCGGGCCGCTGGCACTCTTGATAATGTCTTCAAGAGATTTGTTGGCATTGTCCGTACCTTCGACCAGGCCGTTGAGCTTGGTCACATAGGTGTTGTGGTGTTTGCCATAATGGTACTCAAGGGTTTCCTGGGAGATGTGCGGTTCCAGGGCGTTCTTTTCATAGGGTAGTGCGGGAAGTTCAAATGCCATGAGGTCGTTCTCCCTGTCTCTCTGTTTTATGTGGATGTACAGTGGGCCAATATAAGGGCGATTTGAGCTATATCAACCCCTTGGTGTTAAAGAACTTTTAAACTCCGGGCTGCCCGGAAGGAACTGTGCGCAGTTACGGACGCGCCAGACCAGTTCCTCATAGCTGTCTGCCAGAATGTTTACGTGGCCAAGCTTTCGGCCCGGACGCTCCCCCTTATTATAGAGGTGTAAATGCGCGTACGGCAGTTCAAGTATGCGGTTCAGCTCACCGTGCTCACCAATGATGTTGATCATGCAGCTGAGGCCCCGCGGTTCCGTGTTACCGAGAGGGTGTCCGCTTATAGCCCGGATGTGATTCTCGAACTGGCTTGTCATCGCGCCTTCGATGGTCCAGTGACCGGAGTTGTGGACCCGCGGCGCCATTTCGTTGGCAATCAGCCCGTTTTCCGTTTCGAACAGCTCGAGAGTCAGTACGCCAACGTAGTTCAATTCGTTCAGTAAGGCACGAATATGCCGCTCGGCATCTTCCTGGATCGACCTGTCCAGATCAGGCGCAGGTGCGATGGAATATCGAAGAATACCCTCGTGATGGGTGTTTTCCGTCATCGGATAGAAGGCCACGTCCCCATCCTCTGCACGCACTGCGATCATGGACACTTCGCGGGTGAAGTCGACAAATTTCTCGACAATCAGCCGTGGGTGTCCGATAGAGGCCCAGGCGTCGGCTGCATCCTCGGGACTGCGGAGTACCGCCTGGCCCTTGCCGTCATACCCTTCCGTGTTGGACTTCGCCACAACCGGGCAGCCAAGCTCTTCGGCTGCAGCCCGAAGAGATTCAGCGCTGTCGGCGATTCGCCACGCCGGGGTGGGGATGCCCAGTTGACCGAACAGCGTCTTTTCCAGTTCCCGGTTCTGGCAGACCTGAAGGGCGCGTGGGCAGGGGTGAACCGGTTTAACTTCGGCCAGCTTCTCGGCTACACTCACCGGCAGGTGCTCGAATTCGTAGGTGACACGGTCTACCCGTGACAGGAAGTCGTCCTGATATTGCCCTTCGCGATCAATAATGACTTCCCCGAGTCCGGCGCTTGGGCTGCCTGACATGTCATAGAAAACAAAGGTCTTGGCCAGCGGGTAACCGGCGAGGGCGAGCATGCGTCCAAGTTGGCCTGCACCTAAGACACCAATTCTCATCTTCATTCTCCTGCCATCGTGCGGCAAATTAAGCGTTCAGTTCGAGCGACGTCGCAATGTTTTACTGTTGCCTCGGATCCGGGGTGTCCAGAACCGTTTGCGTCTGGGAGGCCCTGAATGCGTCAACGGCCTTGCGAACGTCGTCGTTGGCGGTGCCCACAATCTGGGCGGCGAGCAGGCCGGCATTGGTTGCCCCCGCTTTGCCAATGGCCAGGGTGCCTACCGCAATGCCGCCCGGCATCTGGACAATGGATAGCAGCGAGTCGAGACCGTTGAGTGCCTTGGACTGGACAGGAACCCCCAGAACCGGCAGGGAGGTTTGTGAGGCGACCATGCCCGGAAGGTGTGCGGCACCGCCGGCACCGGCAATAATCACTTTCAGGCCCCGGTCCGAGGCAGTCTTGGCATAATCGAACAGCAGGTCGGGCGTGCGGTGAGCCGAGACCACTTTGGTTTCGTAGGCGACGCCAAGCTTCTCAAGCATCTGCGCGGCGTGTTCCATAGTGGGCCAGTCCGATTTGGAGCCCATGATGAGTCCTACAAGCGGCTGCATAAGCAACGGTCCTGTGATAATTGGAAAGCCGGCCATTGTATGTTTTGGCTACTTACCATGCAACAAAGCCTGACCGCTCCGCGAATTGTCCCGCGCGGGAAAATCAGGGCTCCATTTCACCAAGTTTATAAGTGCATGTATTATCGGGTCTTGAGGTAAGGCCCGTCCATATTCAGGAGTTGTAATGGAACCAATCCGCCCAGATGACGATGAACTCAGATCCGAGACCCCGATTATCCGCGCCGAGCGCGGGGATTCGGAGCAGGCAAAAACAGAAGGCTCCTCCCGGGGTGGTGGAAGGAAGCCGTCCAGGGATGATGGTTCCGGAAAGGGAGGGGGAAAGGGCGCCGGCCGTGGCGGAAAGTCGCTTTTGTGGCTCGTTTTAATTGCGGTTGCCGGGGCCGCACTCGGCGGCTGGTATTCGCAGAATAAAAGGATCGAGGCTCTGGAAGGGCAGTTGGAGGAGGCGGATTATTGGGCCCGGCAAAGCAAGCTGGCGCTGGCTCGATTCGAAGGGGAGCTGTCGGAAACCGGAGAAAGTCTGCAGGAACGTGGCGCCTCGCTTTCGGAGCAGATTGCGGCCCATGACAAAGCTCTGAAATCTGCCAACAGCGAAATCGGGAAGCTGTGGGTCGTGGCAAATGAGCGGAACAAGGCGCGATTGAATGAGCATCAGGAACGGTTGTCCGCCATCGAACAGGGCCTCGCAGAAAACGCGGAGGCGCTGGCAGCGCTGGAAACCTCGGTCGATCAGGTGAACCGTTCATTGTCCGCCGACATTGCCGCGCTGAAAGAACAGACCCAAACGTCCATCGTTGCACTTCAGGAATCCACGCGGCAGGCCACGGATCAGTTGACCAGCCTCAGTCAGCAGATGGCTGATGTGGATCAGGTGATTGACAATCGCATCCGTCGTTTCGAGCAGGAACAGAAGTTGGGCATCAGCGGCATGGAAGGCCGTATCACCGCCCTTGAAAAGACGTCGGATGGCTTTGCTGGCGAGAGCAGTGTCAGGTCGCTGCAGAACGAGGTGGCAAGTCTCAAGCGCACGGTTCAGGCAATAGACTCTTCCAGGGCCCAAATGACGTCGCGCCTGGTTCGTCTGTCTGAAGAAGTGAACATGCTGCGATCTCAGGTGTCCCGCAACTGAGGCTTGGGAACGGGGTCCCCCGGCGCTTGGGTCGTTTGTAACGGATTGTATTCATCCCTTTGCGGTAGCTCTCATTTCTGACCGCGAGCAGTTGTTATCATCAGGCTACTCGCGGAAAGATGAAGAGTGAACAACAATGAAAACCCAAACGCCCCCAGCCGTTTCGGCTGGTATCTCGTTGCCTGCGCTGGCCGCCAGGGTCCTGCTTGCGTCAGTGCTGCTGCTCAGCTCCGGTTGTACGATCTATCAGTCCATCGGCAAGAGCGTGGGCGCGTTCCTGCACCCGGTCTCTGGTCCCGATTTCGTACACATCCCTGACGATGAATGGGACCGGGAGAACGCTCTGCTCTACTTCTATCGCACCCACTCCCAATGGGCGGCCGATGAAATCGAATCCCCCAGCGTCTACATCGACGACAAGCACTATTTCAATATTCGCAACGACAGCTATACCTGGCTTGAAGTCAGCCCGGGCGAGCGGCACATTGCCATGCGGCGCCCGCTGCTGGGACTGGAAGGCCTGAACTCGTTCAGCCTGAGTCTGATTGCCGACGCTGCCCTGAGGGTTGAGCCAGGGAAGATCTACTACTTGCGTTACAACGAACTGACGGAGCCCGAACAGGCCCATCCGGATCTGGATCCAGAGCATCCGCTGGCCCAGGGCGACTTGCAGCTGGTTACACGGCGGTATGCCATGCAGGCGGGTGAGATTGTCAGCACACGCTTCCTCAACAGCGATCTCCTCGCCCCAAACCATGCGGCGACCTCGATCGTTGAGACCAACGAGGACATGGACTACGAGCGCAAGATGGTGATGCTGGAAGAGGAGCGGGAACTGGAAATTGAACGCCTGAAAGAAGAGGGCAAATACGAATCAGCGTCCTGGTTCTGGCCTTTCGGTGGTGGCCCCACGGTTCCCCTGGAATCCGAGGAAAAGATGGAGCAGCTCGAACGGGAGTACGCGCAGCTCGAGCTCGAGCGGGAGCGCCGGGAAGAAGCGGAATCGGGTGGAGGCTGGTGGATCTTTTGACGGATTGGCCCAAGCGACAGGGAATGTGATCGATTTCACAATTGTCGAGTCGGGTTACGGTTACTACACTGACATCGGTTGAAACATTCAGGAAGTCAAAACCATGTCCTTTAAGGATTCGTTACAGGGCCGGCTTGAGAAGCTTGCCGACGAGGTAGTGCCTCAGTTGCAGGGCGCCTGGAAAGATGTCCGGAAACGGCTGGATGAGCTGAATTGCTCGCTGGCCAATCGTGCGGTTCCGGAGCATCGGCGCTCCAAAGTCAGCGAGCTGTCGTTGCGCCAGAAAGCCGAGCAGGCGGGGCAGGGGCGATCGAATTTAAAGGTTGTCAAAAGCTCTCGGAAGACGGTTGTCAAATAATACTGATTGCTTAAAAAATGCCCGATTCTTAAGGGGTTGGAAGTTTTTTAGGGTTTTTCCCGGAAAACATTTGACACCGTCAGTGAAATGCTTAAAATGCGCGTCTCACTTGGTCGAGACAGCAAGTCTGCTTCGGCAATCAGCGCCTGGCGTTGCAAGTGAGGCCTTTGAAAGGTTTCCAAGATGGAAAGCCCGAAAGTGGGTGGTTAGCTCAGCTGGGAGAGCATCGCCCTTACAAGGCGAGGGTCACTGGTTCGATCCCAGTACCACCCACCACTTTCAAAGTGCATCACCGGATCACCCCATCCGGTTTTAGGTTCGGACCCTCAGGGTCAGAATTGATGCGGAGCGGTAGTTCAGTTGGTTAGAATACCGGCCTGTCACGCCGGGGGTCGCGGGTTCGAGTCCCGTCCGCTCCGCCATTTTATTCCCGGGTGGTTAGCTCAGCTGGGAGAGCATCGCCCTTACAAGGCGAGGGTCGCAGGTTCGATCCCTGCACCACCCACCAGAATTCCTGAAAAGGCAGGCCCTCGGGCCTGCCTTTTTTATTGCCTACTTGCCAATCAGCGACTGGCCGCAAACCCTCACCACGTTGCCATTGACACCATTGGATGCCGGATTGCAGTACCAGGCAATGGCTTCGGCAACATCGACAGGCAGGCCGCCCTGGGACAGGCTGTTCATTCGTCGGCCAGCTTCTCGGATGGTCATCGGCATTGATGCGGTCATCTGGGTTTCGATGAACCCCGGAGCAATGGCGTTGATGGTGATGCCATTCTTCAACTGTTTCGCCATCGCTTCCACGTAACCAATGACGCCGCTCTTGGCTGTTGAGTAGTTGGTCTGCCCGAAGTTTCCGGCAATCCCGCTGATGGAAGAAATGCACACAATACGTCCGTTTTCGCGCAGCAATTCCCGGTGAGCCAGTTCTTCGTCAATGAACTCTTCAGCACTCAGATTGACGGCAATGGTCATGTCCCAGAAATGCTCGGGCATATTGCCGAGGGTCTTGTCGCGGGTGATGCCGGCGTTGTGGATGACCAGATCGACACCCTCGAAGTGTTCCTGGATGAAATCCGCAATCAGCTTGGGCGCAGCCTTGTCAGTGATGTCGCAGGCCAGGGCCTTGCCGTTGATGGCATCGGTCACCTTCTGCAGTTCGGCCATCGCAGGAGGGATATCCAGTCCAACCACGGTGGCGCCGTCCCGGGCCAGAGTCTGGGCAATGGCGGCGCCGATTCCGCGTGAAGCGCCGGTTACCAGCGCGACCTTGCCGGTCAGGGGGTTAACCGGACTGGTGGCCGGCGCGGCTGTGCTCTTACCGACGCGGACAACCTGGCCCGAAACATAGGCAGAACGGACGGACAGGAAAAAGCGAACGGTAGAGTCCAGCTGTTTCTCTGCTCCGGGCGCTATCCGGACGAGGTTAGCGGTTGAGCCTTTCTTTCCGATCTCCTTGCCGACGCTTCGCACGAATCCTTCCAGGGCTTGCTGGGCGGCGGCCTGGGGTGCTTTCCGGCAAGTGCTCGGGTTCTGGCCAATCACCAGGACCCGAGCATTGCCAGTGAGTTTCTTGATGGTCGGATGGAAGAAGTCGTACACCGCTCTCAGTTCGTCGGGATTCTTGAGGCCGGTGGCGTCGAAGATCAGGGCGGAAAAGGTCTGCTCGACGCTCTGGGACAGGTCCAGCGCTTTGGCCTTGTTGCCCGCCTTTGCCGAGTCTGTGAGCGAATCCACGCCGGCGGCATGATGCAGGTTAGCCGCACTGGCGCCCAGAATGCTGCCCAGTGTTGAAACGACTTTACCGCCGGTGCCGGCACCGATGAGCACGTCACCCTCGATAAACGGCTGGTCCGGGCGCTGCAGACGTTTAAGCGGAACCGGGGAGGGCAGGCCCAGCGATTGGGCAGCGGTCTTGCCCACCGGCGTATTGACGAATTTAAGGTAGAGGTCAGACATAGGTTCTTCCTTGTGGTTGCTATGGGGCATCTTGGATGCGAATCGACCTACAGGGTAAAGAATCGGCCAGTTTTTGTATTGACTCAACGCATGGGGCTCATTGTCAGGCATGCCAATGAGCGACTAGTCTTTCGGGTTAGACTGCTTTCAGGTTAAACACTTCCAGCAAGGACATCATCATGGCACAGGCATCGAAAACCACTCAAAAGAAAGCGCCCGCACCGGCAAAAAAGTCCGCGTCCTCCAGCAATGGCGTCCGTCGTGTTGCCATTATTGGTGGTAACCGGATTCCGTTCGCCAAATCGAATACCGCCTACAGCAAGATCAGCAACCAGGAATTGCTGACCTCCGCGCTGCGGGGCCTGGTTGATCGCTACAGCCTTCAGGGGCAGCGTCTCGGTGAAGTGGCTGCCGGTGCGGTGATCAAGCATTCCCGCGACTTCAATCTGACCCGGGAATCGGTGCTCAGTTGCGGCCTAGCCGCTGAGACGCCGGCCTACGACATTCAGCAGGCCTGTGGTACGGGGCTCGAGGCGGCCATTCTGGTAGCTAACAAGATCGCTCTGGGGCAGATCGAATGCGGTATTGCCGGCGGTGCGGACACCACGTCCGATGCCCCGATTGGCGTGGGCGAGGGGCTGCGGGAGATCCTTCTGGATCTCAACCGGGCGAAGACGGCAAAAGAGCGGCTGAAGATACTTGCTCGCTTCCGTCCGGGGCACCTGGTTCCTGAGTTTCCGGAGAACGGGGAGCCTCGTACCGGTATGTCCATGGGGGACCATGCCCAGGTGACAGCTCGGGAGTGGGGAATTGCCCGTGAAGATCAGGACCAGTTGGCGATGGAGAGCCATCATAAGCTGGCAAAGGCCTATGAAGAGGGCTTCTTCGTAGATCTGATGACACCCCTGGCCGGTCTGGAGCGGGATAACATACTGCGCCCGGATACTTCGCTGGAGAAACTGGCCACCCTGAAACCCTGTTTCGACCGCGACAACGGCACCATGACCGCGGCCAACAGCACCGCCCTGACCGACGGGGCGTCCTGTGTGCTGCTAGCCAGTGAGGAATGGGCCAAAGCGAACAACTACGAGGTCAAAGCCTGGTTGACCTTCTCTGAGGTCGCAGCGGTGGATTTTGTGGAGAAGAAAGAAGGCTTGCTCATGGCGCCGGCATACGCGGTACCGAGAATGCTGGATAAAGCCGGGTTGAGCCTTCAGGATTTTGACTTTTACGAGATTCACGAGGCCTTTGCCTCGCAGGTGCTGTCCACGCTCAAGGCATGGGAAGATCCGGAGTTCTGTAAGGACCGCCTGGGTCTTGATAAGCCTCTGGGGAGCATTGATCGCTCCAAGCTCAACGTCAAGGGCAGCAGTCTCGCAGCAGGACATCCGTTTGCCGCTACCGGTGGGCGCATCGTCGCCACCCTCGCGAAGTTGCTCGAAGAGAAGGGCACTGGGCGCGGCCTGATTTCCATTTGTGCGGCCGGTGGTCAGGGGGTTACTGCCATCCTGGAGCGCTGAGTTCCGGAAAATTCCAATTTAGCTTTGACAGGCTAGGCTTCAGCCCTTATTATGCGCGCCACGTTGATCGGGGGATTCCCCGAGAAAACAACCAGTTTTGATGCGGGGTGGAGCAGTCTGGTAGCTCGTCGGGCTCATAACCCGAAGGTCGTTGGTTCGAATCCAGCCCCCGCTACCATATATGAGAAAGGCAGATCGGTAGTTTACCGGTCTGCCTTTTTCGTTTATGGACGCGCGCCCCTTTCCGAGGAATACCGGGGCAACTTTATTTTTTCTGACCCGTCCAGTTTTTTCTTTCCTGAAAATTTTCTGACTCTTTGATTCCGTTTGAAATGGAAAGGGCTTCTATAAAGGAGCAAAAACTGCGCAAATCGCATTTTTGTGAAAGAAACGTAATATTCTTGCTGAATAAATCGGATTCTGGGCAGGTGATGTGCCCACAAATTTCGAAAACATAGAGTGTTACAAAATGTAAGTTTATTAATATTTAATCTTTCACCACATTTCAAAAATGTGAACCCCGTCAAAAAAGCCCCCGTAAAATTGTGATAGTCCGACGGCGCTGTCGTTTGATCCGCGCATCGAGTCCATGTGACCGTGCATAAGTGCGTGCCGAACAGGTAGTTGGCTGATCCAGACTCTTTTGGGAGGAGTGATACCTCCCGTTAACGACGTTTATGGTCAGAGCATCGGGGGATTCGAATGAAAATTAGCATCTTTGGGATGGGGTACGTCGGCGTCGTGTGCACGGCGTGTTTGGCAAAACGAGGCCACAACGTAACAGGGGTAGATGTTTCACCATCAAAGCTAGGTCTGATAAACGACGGCATTTCTCCGATTGTGGAGCCAGGACTGGAGAGCTTGCTGCAGTCCGGCAGGGCAGAAGGTTATATCGAAGTGACCTTGAACGGCTACAAAGCGGTTCATGATACAGAGCTTTCCATGATCTGTGTGGGCACGCCGAGCAAACCCAACGGAGGCCTCGAGTTACAGTTCGTGGAGCGGGTCTGCCAGGAGATTGGTCGAGCGCTCAAAGACAAAGATAGCTGGCATCTGGTTGTGGTACGCAGCACCGTGCTGCCAGGCACGGTGAGCGAATTGATCATTCCGATTCTCGAAGAGCATTCTGGCAAAAAGGCTGGTTGGGAGTTCGGTCTGTGCATGAATCCGGAGTTCCTGAGAGAAAGCACAGCGATTCACGATTTTGATCATCCGCCAATGACGGTGATTGGTGAACTTGATACGCAGTCTGGCGACCTGTTAGCTCGTCTTTACGAAGATCTCGACGCACCCATTGTCCGCAAAACGATCGAAACTGCAGAGATGATCAAATACACCTGCAACGTCTGGCATGCCACCAAGGTGACGTTCGCCAACGAGATTGGAAACATTGCCAAAACCCTGGGCGTGGATGGCCGGGATGTTATGGACGTGGTGTGCAAGGACAGCAAGCTGAACATATCCCGATACTACATGCGTCCGGGATTCGCCTTCGGCGGCTCCTGTCTCCCCAAGGACGTGCGAGCACTGGCCTACCGGGCCAATCAGCTGGATGTAAGGCATCCGTTGCTGAGTTCGATCATGGACAGCAACAACGAGCAGGTCCGGCGCGCTTTCAATATTGTTACCGGATGTGGCTCTCGCAAGATCGGGATGCTTGGTCTGAGCTTCAAGGCAAATACCGATGATCTGAGAGAGAGCCCACTGGTGGAGTTGTCCGAGCTGTTAATTGGCAAAGGCTATCAGCTCCAGATATTTGATCGAAATGTCGATCAGGCCCGCACTTTTGGCGCCAATCAGGAATACATCAACGGCAAGATACCGCACCTCGCCGAGCTGTTGGCGAAGGAGCTGCGCGACGTGATTGAGTGGGCAGATGTGATCGTGCTGGGCAACAACGATCAGTCCTTTGAAGCAATCGCGGCAGAGGTTCCGGAAGGGAAGCAGGTCGTTGATCTGGTTGGTTTCATGAAAACCCGGTCAAACGGTACTTCCGTAGGGATCTGCTGGTAAACAACCTGACACCGCCAACGGTCGGGCGTAAGGCTCGCGTGACCGTTGGCGGCTTCCGGAGAAACGGGCCATGATCCGGTTCGAAAACAACGGGCTGACGCGGGTTGGGGGCTGGTGCTTCTATCTGGCCCTGCTCGGTTTAATGGCGTTGGCTCTGCCGCGGGAATTCTTCATACCTGGTGGCGCACACTTCATCCTGTTGATCGGCAGCATTGGTCTATGGCGATACTCTGTGGGACTGATGCACTTTGCCCGCGGAATGTACTTTCTACACGTTTCCTTTCCCCTCGCCCGTCGGCAGGCCCGGCTGCTTGGCGACGCCGCCACGCCGTCCCATGTTTATCTGATGGTAACCAGCTTTCGTATCGATAGCCGAACTACCGCCCAGGTATACGATTCCATCATTTGCGAAGCCATGCGGAGTGAATGGCCGACCACAGTGGTTGCGTCGGTCGTCGAGTTATCGGACGAAATGCTCATGCGTTCCCTCTGGCGCAAACGGAAGCCGTCTCAGCGCGTAAGCCTGAAGGTAGTGCGTATTCCCGGTACCGGTAAGCGAGATGGCCTCGCGTACGGCTTTCGAGCTATCTCCCGGGATCTGCCCGATGATAACGCCATTGTTGCCGTGATTGACGGGGACACGGTGCTTAACCCGGGGGTTGTTGCCAGGACCGCACCTTATTTCAAACTGATGCCGACTGTGGGCGCACTGACGACCAACGAATTTTGCGAGGTTCAGGGCAGTTACCTGATGTCCGAGTGGCACAAGCTCCGCTTCGCCCAGAGGCATGTCGCCATGTGCTCGATGGCGTTATCACGCCGGGTTCTGACACTGACCGGCAGGATGTCCGTGTTTCGTGCCAGCGTTGTCACACAGCCGGAATTTATTGCGGACGTTGAATACGACAACCTCCGGCACTGGCGACTAGGGCAGTTCCGGTTTTTGACGGGCGACGATAAGTCCAGCTGGTTCAGTGTCATGCGTCTTGGCTACGACACCTTCTATGTTCCTGACGCCTCCATCAATACCGTTGAGCATCCGCCAGATCCCAGGTTTTTGCGCTCGGCCCGCCAGCTGATGTTCCGCTGGTACGGCAACAACCTGCGACAGAATTCCCGGGCCACCAAACTGGGTCCAAGCCGGCTTGGATGGTTCACCTGCTACGTCTTGTGGGATCAGAGAATCTCCATGTGGACGACGATTCTGGGACCCACCGCTGCGATTATCGCTGCCATCAAATATTCCGGCGTAGTACTGATCATGTATCTGCTCTGGATTGGTCTGACCCGCCTGGCTTTGACGCTGTTGCTGACGGCCAGCGGCCACCGGATTGGTCCGGCGTTTCCGATCATTCTGTATTTCAACCAGATTTTCGGGTCGCTGGTAAAGATTTACGTGTTCTTCCGGCTCGACCGGCAGTCTTGGACACGTCAGAAAACCAAATTCAATGCCGACACCGCCTCGTTTCAGCAGCGCTTCAATCGCTGGTCGTCGCGGGTCATGACTTTTGCTGCCGGTAGCATTTTTCTGGTGGTGGCGGTCGCAATCGTTTGACGTAAGCCGACGCGACTAACGGATTAGGGTAGATACACAACATACGGGGACAGCCAAGATGACTACTACCGCGGTTCAGCCGCAACTCGTCCACGAATCCGAGGCTCAGCGGCAATATGCGAGGGTGAAGATCCCGGCGACGCTGGTCGTGGATATCGACGGTCAGTCCCGCACCCTTCCAATTCACGACCTTTCAGCCGGCGGCTTCAGCCTGAAACAGCCGAATGATCAGCTCACTCGAAACCAGGTCTATAGCGGCCGGCTGGTGTTTCAAATTGATGGGCTGGACCTTGGTATGGAAGTCCGGTTTGTGCCCAAAAACCAGGATTCCGACGCGGGGCGCTATGGTTATGAGTTTCAGGAGCTGGGGGCGAGCGAAGTCTCCACCTTGCGGTATGTCATTACCTCGTTTCTAAGTGGTGAGGTGGTGTCGGCCGGCGACGTGCTCAATACACTGTCACGGGAAAACTTCACCCGAACCCGCAAAAACAAGGGGGGAGAGGATTTGGGGGGCTTTGCCCGCGCCAGGGCCCTGATCGGCAGCCTGTTATTCATGTTGGTAGGCCTGGGGGCGGCAAGCTTCGTTCTCTGGCAATTGTGGCAGATGTACTTTGTTACCCGGGCAGAGTCTGCCATGGTCGGCGCGGAACAGGTGTCCATCACCGTGCCCAAGGACGCTCGGGTGACCACGTTAGTGAAAACAGGGCAGCAGGTCGAGGCGGGTGCGGTGATCGCCACCTTCGATGCGCCCATGCTGTCGTACGTCGCTGACCTCCTGGGAGAAGGCGACTACACCGTTGAACAGATTGAGGAGCTGTTAGGCCAGAGCGTGCGCGGTACATTGACCAGCCCCTGTGATTGCACCGTGGCTAATCTCAGACCGGCAAAGGATCACTATATGGCCAAAGGGGATCAACTGGCATTGTTGGCCCCTGCAAACGCCAGTGTCCACGTAATTGCCCGCTTCAAGTTTGAGGACGGAGAGCATCTTGAAGAAGGGCAGACGGTGACATTGAAATTGCCCGGTGGCGAAGCCCAGGCCGGGACCATCAGTGCGCTGTACGTGGATGCCCGACAGCCCAATCAGCCGGGCACGGCGATCAACACCCTGATTGAGGCCAACCAGCCACTGCCAATATCCGCCATTGGTCGCCCCATCCGTGTGACTGTTGAGCCGTTTCAGAACTCGGTTCTAAATGCCGTCCTGGCCGGGCCGGCGGGTAATCCCTGAGGGGCGCGTGATGAAATTGCGGGAGGTGGGGATGGTCGCAGTGCTGCTCGGTGCCCTCACCGGCTGCAGCAGCCTGCGAGATCTGCCTGATCTGGATCGGGCGGAGCAGGACTTGGCTCAGGGCAGGACCGACCGGGCCCAGTCGCAGCTTGAGGCTCTGGCGGGCTTTGGCATTGCCGATGCCCAGGTGGATCTTGGGGATTTCTACCGTGACTCTGACAGCGCTTCCGCACTGGAAGCAGCTTTGACCTGGTACCACCACGCTGCTGAGCAGGGCAGCGAGCGGGCCTGGCTGCGCCTTGGCAAGCTGTATGCGCGGGAAGGCACCACCGCTGAGCAGCGGGCTGTTGCTGAAAGCTACCTGCGGCAGTCGCTCGCAGCTGGTGACGACAGCGCCTTGATCGCCCTGATCAACCTGTATCTGGAATACCCTGCCGAATTTACACATCGGAATGTTCTGGCGTTGATTGAACAAGGCGAGTCTGAGGGTAATCCGTCGGCGAGCTATGCGCGGGTCCTTTACTACCAGCTCACGGGCGAGTTTGATGCGCGCATGGCAGAGATTGAGTCTCTGTGCGCACCGGCAGTGCTGGCGGAGCCGGCATGTATGTCGGTGCTGGCACGCATTTATATGCAGGAGGGGCGTGAAGCAGATCTGGATGGTCTGATTCGGCAGGCCCGCAGTGCCTGGGAAACCGGCGAAATAGACGATACCGATCTGTATCAGTTTGCAGGGTTCCTCGCCAGTGATGAGGCCCCGAACCCCAAAGTGGGCGAGAGTTACCGGCTTTATCAATTGTTGATTCCGGGTCACGTGCCCGCCCTGACCGAATCATCGCGGCTGGCTCTGGATAACCCTTATCTTGCCGATTCTGAGGTGATTCTGGGAGCGCTGGAACAGGCGAGAACGGCGGGCGACCTTCGGGCCTCTCTGACACTGGCCCGAATTTACGAACTTGGACGAATTGCACCGGCGGATCCACAGAAGGCCCTTGCCTACGCAGAGGAGGCCAGGCCCCGCTATCCGGCAGCGGATTACACCATTGGACGCATCTACAAGCGTGGCTATCTGGGCAAGCCCGACCCCGGAAAAGCACTCGATTACCTGCTTTCGGCTGCCCGCCGTGGCTATCCAAAGGCGGACTTTCTGCTCGCCCGACTGTTCTGGGAAGGCAAGGGGGTCGCCATCAATCCGGTTTACGCCTGGTCGTTCGCCACTCTGGCTCTGGAAGGCGAGGTGGCCCAGGCGCACGAGCTACTGGATGAAATGGCTCAGACCACGCCCTTGAGTGTGCGGCAGGAGGCGGAGCGACTGAGCCAACGGGAGCTGATCTCTCGCCAGCAGCAGCCTCTGGATTTGCTTCAGCAATCGATAGCTGGAGGAGGCTAGGGGATGCTCTTAAAGCGCCACCAAAAGCTAATAATGGCTGTGTCCCTGGCTGGGGGATTTGGCCTGACCGCGTGGCCTGCCGGAGTTTACGGGCAAGACGAAACGGTGTCTGTCGATAAAGGCGAAAACTCCGCAAGCAACGAGGAGGCACCTCCACAGCAAGCGGAGGCATACGAAGGGCCCACGTTGTTGGTGCAGTCCACCCGCGCCCAGATAAGCCTGATCAGTGAGGGCGATCGTCGCCTTGGACTGGCGCCCGGCGGGGAGACCGATTCCAACGATCTGGCGGTTGACATCAAACCGGAGTGGTACTGGCAACTTGCGCCAAAGTGGCGAGCCAAACTTGTGTTGCAGGGCTTTGCGGCCACCGGGGTGGTGGATGTGACCGAGGAAACCGGTGGCTCTCCGACCGATGGTTTTCTGGCTCTGCGAGAGGCGTGGGTGGATTATCGCGGCCTGAGCGACTACCCGGGCGAATCACTGCGCTTTGGCCGTGAGCGGCTTGAGGAAGCCACTGGGTTGTGGTGGGACGACGACATTATGCTCGCCCGCTGGATTTTCAATACCACACTTCTGCAGTCCACAGCTGGCATTGCCCAGAAGTTTTCTGAAATGCGCACCGATCAGCCACGGGTGCTTGAACCGGAACGGGACATCGCCCGGTTTTTTGCCGCCAGCCGCTGGCAATGGCGCAGCGGGCATTATGCCGGCTTGCTGCTGACTCACGCCGAGGGTTACGGCGATCAAGCCGTTGACTACGCAACTCGAGGCAAAGTGGCGAGCGAGCGTGATCCCTCCCTGACCTGGATTGGTCTTTCGGCTGACAACGGCTATTTCGACTGGCGTGCCAATGAAAGCTGGCAGTACTCGGCAACTCTGGCGGCAGTCACCGGCTCCGAGCAGAGCAGCATCAGCTCGTCCGATTCGACCGGCGGATTCACTCGCCGCGAACAAGATGTAGATGGCTGGGCGGTAGACCTGGGCCTCAGAGTCCAACTGGCTGAATCGCCCCGCTGGTTGGTGGGTGGTCACTGGGCCATGGCGTCAGGCGGTGGCGATGCCGGTAGCAGTAATGGCTTTCGCCAGACGGGTATTGAGAGCAACCGCTCACGTTTTACCGGAAGTCGATCGCTGGTCCAGCGCTTTGGTGAGGCCTTTCAGCCGGAGTGGCGCAATCTTGAATCGGCCACAGTGTATACCTCGGTGAATAGCGCCAACCACTGGGACGCGAGCCTGATTTACCAGCGCTTCTGGGCGAACGATGTAAACGGCGTTATCGAGTCCGATCTCATCGAACCGGCCCGGCCGCTTCAGTCGGATGATCTCGGGCAGGCGCTGGATCTGGTGGTGGGCTATTTCGGGGATCGTAGCCCGGTCTGGCACGCAATGGATGTGCGGCTTCGGGCCGGGGTGTTTTTCCCTGGCGATGCGTACGGTAGCGGTGCCGACAGTGCCCGCCATCGCGTTCTTCTCGATTTTCTCAAACGATTTTAGGAGAGCGTGATGAACTTCCAGCACCTCCTCGCTCCCGTGTTTTTGATGGCAAGCGCCTGGCTACACGCCGCGTCCGGTGCATCGGACGGGTCGGGAACTCCGCCCCCGGCGGTAGCACCGGAAGACGAAAGCTATGTCTTTGAAGTGCAGTCTGGCGATCTCCTGAATCGTGAAAGGCCGACCTTGCCCGACCTTTCAAGGTTCAGCGCCCAGCAAATTGAGGCGCATCTCCGGCAGCGTCCCGACGCACCGGGTATCGTGCGGATTGAGCGGATGGTAGGCATTCCGGCACTGGATGATTTTCTGGAAGGGGAACAGGCGCGGGAATGGGTTATCCGGCAGTTCTCATTCCCCAAGGCCATCGTTATCAAGGCAGGACGCGCCACCCTCGAAGACGTGTATCGGCAAATCAACAATGGGCGCGTCATGGAGCGCCTCGCGGAAGGGGTGTACCTGGCCCGTTTACCCATTGCCATCATGCAGGGTGCTACCCTGGTGATCCGGGGGGAAACCTTGAGGCTGTCAGAAGAGCGCGGCGCCTTCCTGGCCAGTGATGGCGGGTTCTTCTTGATCAATGGTCGGCTTGAGGGCTGGCGGGAAGCGGCGAATGGCCCCGCCACGTACCAGGCCAGTGAGGCGTTCCGGCCGTTCTACACCGGCTGGGGCGGCAGCGAAACCTTTGTTCATGGCAGTGAGCTGGCGCATCTGGGCTACAACATGACCAAATCCTACGGCTTTTCCGTTGCCCAGTATTCGGAGGATGACAACGCCATACTCCAGCGCAGCGCTCCCACCGGCTGGCTGATCGAATCGGGTTTCACCGATCTGTACTTCGGTTTCTACAGCTCCCAGGCCGAGGACGTTGCGATCATCAATAATCTGTACCGAAACAGCATTGCCAATGGCATCGACCCCCACGACCATTCCCAGCGCCTGATCATCGCCGGCAATGAGGTTCGCGGCACCCGTGAAAACCACGGCATCTTTATTTCCGGCCAGGTGAATGGCAGCTGGATTTTCGGCAACCGCAGCCACCATAACGGGCGCTCCGGTATCGTGCTGGCCCGACAGAGCAGTGGCAATGTGGTAGCTGACAATGTGGTCTCTGACAACCAGGGCGATGGCATTGGCCTGTACGAGTCTCCGGACAATCTGCTCTGGGGCAATCGCCTGATCAAGAACCAGAGCAATGGTATCCGGGTGCGCAACAGCACCGATGTGTTGTTGTACCGGAACGTGGCCCTGCTGAACGGTACCTACGGCATCTTCGGGCAGCTGAAGGACCTTTCCGATACCGATCGTGATTTTGCCGAAGACGCTTACCGCTTCGCCGTTTCCATGACAGTAGTGGGGGGCAAGCTGGCGGCTAATGCCAGCGGGCCCCTGGCCTCGGACAATCCGCAGTATTTGTCATTGTTCGATGTTGAGATGCGCTTCCCGGGAACGGAAGGGGGTATTCAGTTCGATGGTGCACTGGGGATTCACCAGAGTGCCATTCTGGATGCGCTCATCAACCAGCAGCAGGCCGTGACGTTGCGTCCAGCGCCTCGCGTGTCGTTGAACTAGGGGGAGGCATGGTTTTCTCATCCAACATCTTCCTGTTCCTGTTTTTGCCGGCCTTTCTGGGGTTGTATTACCTCACGCCGTTCCGGTACCGGTCCCTGGTCATTCTGATCGGCAGCTACGCGTTTTACGCCTGGTGGCGGGTGGACTTCCTGCTGCTGTTCGTGGGCGTGACGCTCTGGAACTACGTGATCGGCAACCAGATCTACCGGTCCGGGTTGGGCACCAAGGCGGCCAAACGTTGGGTGGCGTTGGGCATCACCGGCGATCTGGCCACACTGGGCTACTTCAAGTACGCCAATTTCGGGGTGGATAGCCTCAATCAGTTGCTGGTGGGCCTCGGCAGCCAGCCTCTGGAACTGGCGAACATCATCCTGCCCATCGGTATTTCGTTCTACATCTTCCAGGCCATTTCCTACGTGATCGATGTGTACCGGGGGGATACCGAACCCACAAGGCGGTTCATCGATTTTGCCGCCTTCATTGCCCTGTTTCCGCAACTGATTGCCGGCCCCGTGCTGCGCTATAAGGACCTGGCCGGGCAGTTCGCCCACCGTACCCACACGCTGGACAAGTTTGCCGAGGGCGCGAGCCGATTCATGCTGGGATTCGTCAAGAAAGTGTTCATTGCCGATTCTATCGCGCCCCTGGCGGACAATGCCTTCGCCCTGGAGAACCCGACCACGGCGGATGCGTGGCTAGGTGCCCTGGCTTACACCGCCCAACTGTACTTTGACTTCTCCGGTTACTCGGACATGGCCATTGGCCTGGGGCTCATGATGGGCTTCCGGTTCACCGAGAACTTCAACCAGCCCTATGTCAGCCAGAGCATCACCGAGTTCTGGCGTCGCTGGCACATCAGCCTGTCGAGCTGGTTGCGGGACTATCTCTACATTCCGCTGGGGGGCAACCGCCATGGCACGCTGATGAACTACCGAAATCTGCTGCTGACTATGCTGTTGGGCGGACTATGGCACGGCGCGAACTGGACCTTCCTGCTCTGGGGCGCCTGGCACGGTGGTTTGCTGGCCATTGAACGGATGCTGGGGGTATCGAGTGCACCCACGGGGTTCCGTATCAGCCGGTGGGCGATGACCTTCCTGTTTGTGATCCTTGGCTGGGTCACCTTCCGCGCCACCACGGTTTCCGATGCCTTTGCTTTCTACGGGGCCATGTTCGCCTTCGACGGTGTGGGTTTCAGTTACGACTACTTGCAGGGCATCAGCCGCCTGAATCTGGCCATTCTGGTACTGGCCTTTGCCATTGTAGCGATCATGGGCGTGCGTGATAGGAGGCAGGTCGGCGCGCCGAGGGCTCGTCCGATCCAGTGGCAGGGGGTCAGCATGCTGTTGTTGTTGCCAATTTTTAGCCTGGCGGTGCTCAAGTTGTCTGCGGGCAGCTTCTCACCCTTTCTCTACTTTCAGTTCTGAGGAGGCCGCGACATGTCCAAGGCAGCAAAGCACCTCACTGTGACAGCCTTCATTGTCATTGTCCTTGTGCCTGGGTTGATGGCGTTGGCGCCCCTCAAGAACTATGAGGCTCCTGAACAGGTTGACCCCATCGCCGGGGACTTGGCCCGAGATCTGGAAGCCCACTATGACCAGTCATTTCCCGTACGGGAATTTGGCACCAACCTTTGGGCGGCTATCCGCTACAACCTGTTTGGCGAGGCGCGCAAAGGTGCGGTGGTGGGCCGTGAGGGCTGGCTGTTTACGGCCGAGGAGTTTTACCCGCCCCCCAACCAGAGCGGCGAGGTTGAAGCCAACCTGCAGCGGATTGCCCATCTGGTGGCTTACCTGGAGCAGCAGGGCATTCCGGTCGTGCTGATGGTGGTGCCCGCCAAAGCCCGGGTATACGAGGACAAGCTGGCCAATGGGAAACCGGCACCGCAGATGCAGAGTCTTTACCCACGCATTCTGCAGCATGTCGAGGGCGAGCAAGTGCTGGTGCCGGATGTTCTGGAAGGTTTGCAGGCGGAAAAGTCGGCCGAAGCCCCTCTGTTCCTGAAAACCGACACCCACTGGACCCCTCGGGGTGCCGATGTGTTTGCGCGCCAGATGGCGGAGCAGATCACGAAGACCTTCCCGTCGCAGGATTGGCACCAGGCCGAATATATCACTCGAGAGCGGGAGCCTCAGAGCCATCGCGGCGACCTGCTCAACTTCATTCCCGTGACCCCCTATCTGACGGCCCTGGGGCCGGAGCCCGACTGGATGACGCCCCATCTAACAGAACCTGCCGAGGCCACCACCGGCGGACTTTTTGGCGGCAAGACGCCACGAGTGACGCTCGTAGGAACCAGTTACAGCGCCAACCCGCTGTGGAACTTTGATGGGGCATTACGCCAGCACCTGGGGGCGGACCTGATCAATGTGGCCGACGAAGGGCACGGGCCCTTCGAGCCGATGGTGGCGTATTTGCGGTCGCAGGATTTTCGCGAGTATCCGCCGGAACTCGTGCTCTGGGAGTTTCCCGAGCGCTACCTCGTCCAGCCTGTCGACAGCGAATCGGTACTGGGCTGGTTTGAACAAACCGAAGAGCAGATGGCGAACATTTCCAACCGCCGGGGAGGAGTAAAGTGATGAGTGTGAATGAACATCGCAGTCTTGTCGTGCGTATCTGGGCCGCAGCCCTGATCTACCTGTTGTGCGCCATTCCGGCACAGGCCGAAGATGCCCTTTACGCGGCGGATGCCCCGGACGGTGTGGCATTTATCCGGGTACTGAACGCTGGCAGTAGCGGCGAACTTGAATCGGCCTCGGCCGGCGGCAAGCGCTGGGACGAAATTGCGCCGCTGGAGGTCAGCCCCTACCTCTATCTTCCTCCGGGCAGTCATTCCATCAGCGCTGGCGGTGCTTCGGCCACCGTTGATCTGCAGAAAGACCAGTTCTACACCGCGGTGGTGTTGCCCGATGGCCGGCTGGAAGTGCTCAAAGATCGGGCCTTTGAGAATCCCCGCAAGGCGCTGGTGAGCTTTTACAACCTGACTGACTCCGGTGGCGTTTCCCTGAAAACCGCCGACGGCAAAGTGGCCGTGATCGAAAACCTGGGTTCGCTGGAAGTGGCGGATCGGGAAATCAATGCCGTCAAGCTTGCCTTTGGGGCCTTTGAGGGCAGCCAGGTGTTTGGAACATCAGACCCCATGAGCCTGCAGCGCGGAAGAGTGTACAGCTTCTTTGCCGTTGAAGTGGCCGGGCGCCCCCGGTTTTTTGCGTCGGAGAACCGTGTGGACGCTTCGCTGTGAATCGATTGGCACAGGAAGGGGCGAACGTCGGGCGAACAACAGAGACAATGGGATGAAGACGCGAAACAGAGACGATGAATACAGCGGAATCGCTCGCGTTGTTTGTGCGCTGTTGGTTGCGTTTGCGACATCGGCGGGGCCGGCGACAGCAGGCGAGGTTACTGGCGCGCCGGAGTATGAAATTGAGCCCTGCTGCGATCTGTGTACACGGGCGTCGGACCCGGCCAGTTACGATACCGGTTTCCTTGAGCTGTTCAGGTTGCTGGTGGAGGGGGAAGGCGGCTGGCTGTTCCGCTCGGAGCAGGAACTGCGGGAGGACTTCGGGCCAACACAGGAAGGGCTCTCGCAACTTCGTCGATTCGCCCGCCACCTGAAGGAGGAGAAGGGCACCGAACTGGTTCTGGTTTTCCACCCCACCAAAGGCCTGGTGCATCCGGACAAACTGCCCTTTGACGCGCCGGTTACCTTCGCCTGGCCCCGAGCGCGTGACAATTACCGCGAAGCTCTGGGCCGGTTGCGGGATACCGGGATGATTGTGCCGGATTTGACGCCGTTGCTGGCGGAGCCGCCAAAAGACGACGCCTATTACTTCGAGCGGGACCACCACTGGTCCCCCTATGGCGCGCGCCGGGCGGCCCGTTTGGTTGCCCAGCGTATTCGCCAGTTGCCGGTCTACAGCGAGCTTGAGAAAAAGACCTTCGAAACCCGGCGCGTGGGTTTGCTGCGCCGGCGCGGCACCCTGCAGGTGGCCGCCGAGCGCCTTTGTGGTTTTTCCTACCCGAACCAGTACGTGAACGAGTTTCGTACCGAACTCGCCAGTTCTGGTGAAGATGGCCTTGGTGATGCCTTGTTCGGTGAGGCGAGCCTGCCAAGCGTGACCCTGGTGGGCACGAGCTTCAGCAAAGGCACATTGAACTTCAACTTTGCCGGTGCCTTGCAGGAATTTCTGGGCGTTGAAGTACTCAACCTGGCCCTGACCGGCGGCAGTTATGACGGTGCCATCCTCGATTACCTGAAGTCCGACAGCTTTCACGAGGCAGCGCCGGAAATCCTGATCTGGGAGGTGCCGTCGTACCATCAGATGAATAATCAGGATTTCTACCGTCAGCTGATGCCGCTGGTCACGAATGCCTGTGAACCCCAGCCCCCCATACTGCAATCGACCGCCACCCTGAAAGCCGGAGTCAATGAGGTGATCTTCAACGGTGGCGGCCGGTTTCTGGTATTGCCCAGCCCTAATTACGTCATCGATCTCCAGTTCAGCGACTCTAGCATCAGGCGTCTTGAGGCAACGACCTGGTTTGTCGCCGACCGCAGCGACCGGATCAAAATGGAATACAGCGACCGTACCTCCGATTCCGGCCGCTTTGTATTCGAGTTGCCCAAAGGCGAGAGCTGGGAGAAGGAGAACTTCATGTCTCTGGAGCTGGAAATGCTGCCCGAGCAGATCAGCGAAGGTCTGACCGTGACAGCAAAACTGTGCAAACGAGAGGACCTATAACGCCATGCGCCACTCTACGACATTCAGCAAACCAGTCAAACGGCCACTGGTGGTTTCGGCCGTTGCCTTCAGCCTGAGCCTGGGTGTGGTTGAGGCTGCCGAGTGCCCAGCTGAGGGGTTACGCGCGCCACCCGGATACTACCTGATGGCCGACGAAAACCCGCTTCAGGAGTACGTTTGTCCGACTGTTGAACCCCACACCGGGTCGATGAACTTTACCAGTAAGTACGAGGGCAGCGACGCCTCCCGGGACGAGCTCAATACCGAAGCGGAGGCGGAATACAGAGCCGCCGTGGAAAATATCCGGACCCTGGAGAAGGCCGTGATTGCCGCCGCTAACGACTACCAGATTGATGGTGACGGTGCACTGGCGCGGGAATGTGTGTTGCAGCTACTGGATAGCTGGGGCTCCAGTGATGCCATGGTGACGGACGACATCAATGGCACCGGGCAGGCGGTTCGAAAGTGGGCGCTTGCGGCCATCGCCAACGGCTATTTGCGAGTCACCCTGCCCAAGCCCGAGGCAATCACTGACCCCGATCGCCAGCAACGTATCAAGGGTTGGTTCGCTCGCCTTTCGCAGGGCGTACAGGCGTACTACAGCGACCGGCCGCTGGAAAAAGTCAATAACCACGACTACTGGGCGGCCTGGGCGGTCGCAGCGACCGCCGTGGTATCGAATGATTGTGCCAGGTGGAACTGGTCGATGGCCAAGTTTGATGAGGCCATGGGGCAGATCAGCGGGGAGGGGTATTTGCCAAACGAACTGAGCCGGGAAACCCGGGCACTGGAGTACCTCAATTACGCCATGCAGCCGCTCGCTACCCTGGCCACCTGGGCGCAGGTCAATCAGCAGCCCCTCTATGACACCTATCACCCTGAATTTCAGAAGCTGGCTGGAAATGTCGTGGACGGTCTGAACGACCCTTCGATCATCGCAAGCCTTACCGGGTTCGAGCAGGTGACGGATGGCTTGTACACCTCCTGGTCGCTGGCCTGGCTGGACCCCTGGCAAGCCGGTGAGGAGCTTTTGCCCGGTATGCAGACATTAATGGACATGTACCGGCCTCTGAAATCGACCCGCTTGGGCGGCGATCTAACCTGGTTGTATGCCGTCCAGTTAGTAGAGGAGAAACCGCAACCGCCCGGAAAGGTTCGGGTCAATGAGAAAGAAAAACCGGGCGGGAAGAAGTAGCGGTTTCACCAAACCCGAGTCAAAACCACAGGAGCAAAATTATGATTCCAGTCATCTTGTCAGGTGGTACCGGAACACGGCTCTGGCCGTTGTCTCGACAAGCCTATCCCAAGCAGTTCCTGTCTTTGATTGGCGAAGGCAGTATGTTCCAGCAAACACTTCAACGTCTCCCCTGGAGGGACGTCCACTCACCAGTGATTGTTGCCAACTGTGACCATCGTTTTCTGGTCCAGGACCAACTGTCGGAACTGCAAATAAGCCCACAAACCATTTTGCTGGAACCTTTTGGGCGTAATACTGCGCCTGCGGTTGCGCTGGCGGCGCTGGTCGTTGCCAGGGACGATCCGGAAGCGATTATGCTGGTTTTGCCAGCCGATCATCTCATCGATGATGGTCCGGGTTTTCAGGTGGCGCTTGAGCACGCGCGCGGCGCCGCCGAACGGGGGCAGCTGGTGCTGTTTGGCATTACGCCTACTCGACCGGAAACCGGTTACGGCTATGTGGCGGTGGAACCCTCCTCGGATGGCATCATGCCGGTGCAGAGATTCGTAGAGAAACCGGACGCCGCGACTGCCCAGGACATGCTGGAAATCGGGGGATATTACTGGAACAGCGGTATGTTTATGTTTCGCGCTTCCAGTTATCTCGAGGAGCTCAAGAGCCATCGGGCCGATATCTACGAGGCCTGCGTGGCGGCGGCGGCCAATCTCCGGGATGATTTGGGATTTGTGCGGGTACCGGAAGAGATCTTCAAGGATTGTCCGGATGAATCGGTGGATTATGCCGTCATGGAACATACGAAAAACGCCGTTCTTGTTCCGCTGGATCTGGGCTGGAGTGATGTTGGTTCATGGTCTGCGTTGTGGGACGTCCAGGGCAAGGACGAGCGCCAGAACGTTGTCGTCGGTGATACCTGTCTGGAAGATACTCATGGCTGTCTGATCCACGCCCGGGACAAACTGGTTGCCATGCTGGGGGTTCAGGATCTGGTGGTTGTGGACACCAAAGACGCGCTCATGGTGGCCCAACGTGACCGGGTCCAGGATGTAAAGAAACTGGTAAACCAACTCAAGGTCGCCAAACGTTCGGAAACTGAAAACCACCGGGAAGTCTTCAGGCCATGGGGGAGTTACGACAGTATCGATAACGGCAATCGCTTCCAGGTGAAGCACATCACCGTCAAACCGGGAGAGCGGCTCTCATTGCAACGTCACCACCACCGGGCCGAGCACTGGATTGTGGTGAGGGGCACGGCACAGGTGACCCGCAATGAGGAGACGTTCTTGCTGTCGGAAAACCAATCCACCTACATTCCGATAGGTGCAACCCATCGCCTGACCAATCCCGGAAAGATTCCTCTTGAGCTGATCGAGGTGCAATCCGGGGCCTATCTGGGAGAGGATGATATTGAGCGGTTTGACGATATCTATGGCCGAACGGAGAAGGCAGAGCCTGAGATAGCTCCAGCGAATGTCGAAGGTTAACGCCGATTCGTTACCCTTGGCCTTTTCTTAGATAATGCAGAAGCCGGTTTATACGCCGGCTTCTGCATTATCTGAAATCAAAAACCCTTTGGCGGGCGAAATCCTGCCAGGCCGGCCTCTTCAAGTAACTGTCCGAAACGTATAGTGGTCAGATCCTTGCCCGGGGCGCCAATCACCTGAATATTGAACGGTAAACCTGCCTTCGTCCGGCCGATCGGCACGGAAGTGGCGGGCAGGCCCAGCACTGTCGCCAGGGCAATCCAGCAGAACTGGTCCATGTAGGCTCGGGGCTGGCCGGCGACCATGATACGGCGCTTGAATACCGGCTGACTGTGATCGTGTTTTATTGCGGCGGTAGGGGTGACCGGTGTGAGCAGAACGTCAAACTCCTCGAACAGTGTTTCAATCTCGCTCCGCATTTTCTCACGCCGCTCGTTCCAGCTCGCCCACTGATGGGCCGCCTGATTCACACCGCGCGCATATTCGCCGATAAACGGCGTCACCGGGCCGAAAAACTTCAGCCATGTATCGAGGCGGGCAATCCACTTCATTTGCCGGCGTTGATGAGGTTTGATAGAGCTGCCTATCAAACTGCCCAGAAGATTGAAGTAAACCGGCAGAATATGCTCGAGGTTAAGCAGACCATGCTTTGGTTCAGCAACCAGCGCACCCTGCGCTTCCAGCTCGCTGGCCAGGTGTCGATACCCCCGGGAGAGCTCTTCCTCGATCGGGCAGAGCGGATCGTCCAGCCAGAGTCCTACCCGGGCTTGTTCAAGGTTCTCCAGGCTGGATGGTTCCATGCTCAGAGACCAGCTCCGGGCTTCCGCCGGACTTGGGCCGGCAATCACCTTGAGCAGCAGCTCCAAGTCTCTGCTGGAGCGGGCCATGGGGCCACCCTCCGCCAGATCGGGTTGGGACTGGGTGCCCGGCGGCCCGGGGATATGTCCTCTCATAGAGACCAGCGCACGGGTCGGTTTGTGGCCGAACACACCGCAGAAGTGCCCCGGCGTGCGAATGGAACCGGCCAGGTCGCTGCCCACTTCCAGCGGTGTCATGCCACTGGCCAGGGCTGCCGCAGCGCCACCGGAGGAACCACCGGGGGTATGGTCGCGATTGTAGGGATTGTTGGTTACGCCAAAAAGCTTGTTGTAGCTCTGCAGGTCGGTGGCATAGATCGGGACATTGGTCTTACCAATAATGATGGCGCCAGCGTCTTCCAGGCGCCGGGCGACGTCGGCATGATAATCCGGCAGGTGTTTGTGCAGTGCCGGCGCACCAGCCGTGGTGGTCATGCCGGCCACCTCCCAGGTATCTTTGAGCGTCAGGGGCAGACCGTGCAGAGAGCCAGTGGCCTCGCCGGCCGCCAAGCTTCGATCAGCAGCCCGAGCCTGCTCAAGGGCTCTGCTTTCGTCCAGCGTCACCGCGGCATTGATGTTGCTGTTGTATTGTCGGATTCTCTCCAGAAAACATCGGACAAGACTTTCGCTGGTGATCCTGCCTGCCTTCAATTCCGCTAGTAATGCGTATGCCGGCTGGTAATGCATTGAATCCATAAAGTATCGCCTTGGTGTTTTTGAGCAACGGCCTGAAGCGTTTGATGTCAGGGCAGGTTTTCT
Organism: Marinobacter albus; assembly: GCF_030238305.1. NCBI lineage: Bacteria > Pseudomonadati > Pseudomonadota > Gammaproteobacteria > Pseudomonadales > Marinobacteraceae > Marinobacter > Marinobacter albus. Next base: position 1,467,344 of record NZ_JASSQD010000001.1, read on the forward strand.
CGCCAGTACTTAACGCGGACCTGTTGCTTGACGGCGTCAATGATCTCGATGATGAGGTTAATCAGCGCCTCGTTCTCGGTTTCATCCGCCTTCATCTGTTCCGGGCTTGGCAGAAACACGTTCACGATGTCTTCAATGAAGGCGTGATTGGAGGCTGAGGCCAGATCCTCGAGTATTTGATGGATAACGTTGGCAACGATATCGCCGACCGCCTCTTCCAGGGTTTCCTGAATGGTGGGGCCGACAACCGGCAGGTACTTCAATCGGGACAGCTCAAGGTTCTGTTTGAGGGCGTTATCAACCCGGTCCTCAAGATAACTGCGCAAGGCTCCCCGGTTGGGTACGTAACCCTCCTGGGCGGCTTCGGCGATGCGGTCTGAAATCCAGTCGGACAGCATGGCCCGGCGCGGGTAGAGAATGTCCTGCTGGATTCTGTCGAACAGCGGGGAGCCGCGACGAACTTCCTGTTGGACGCCGCTCAGCACTTTCAGCACGATGCGGTCCGACAGCTCCTCCATGAAGGCCTCATAGTAGAAATTAACAAACCGGTACAGCTTGGTGCTGGTAACGTCAATGATCTGGTACTGGTGCAGGCGATAGATGATCGAGATGATCCGCAGCACCCGCAGGAAGCGGAGGCTGCCCACGGGGATACAGCCAACGAGGTCGTACCAGTGGATGAATGGATAAAAGTACCAGCGGTCATAGATCTTGGCCTTGACCGCGTATCCCCAGCGCAGGAAAAACTCGCCGAGAAAGATCGAGACGAAAATCATGTCGTAAAAGATAAAGTGGGTGTGAAGGGGGTGGTACAGGCTCTGCAGGCCCGGGGTGTATTCCCGCATGAGATCCTGGACGGCCTCGAAGTTGTAAATGGAGTCCCAGATGATGAAGGCCAGGTTAATGATCAGCAGGCCAAGCATCAGGAAGTCGATGATGAACCAGATGAGCTGATGGCTGGACTTTAGCTTCTCTCGATTGATGTGGAGCATTCAGGACTTCCGGTTGTCTGTCAGGACGTTATAAGCTCCTGACAGATTAGCTTATTTTGTTACTGACGACGACACGCCATGGTTTACTTGACCGCCTGCAGTTAAACTCCCACGCTGGAATGGACGGTTCGCTCATGACTCTCAACCCTGAAATAGCCGGATGCTATCTAGAAACCACGCTGTAACAACAGGCCGGCTCCGGCTCCTTGCATCATTGATCCTTTGGGCGCCGCTGGCGGTTTTTGCCCAACAGGTCGAGGTGAAGGTCGAGGGGGATTATCCGAAGCTCAAGGAGAACGCTGAGGCCTTTATCGGCGAAGTGGAGGGGCGCAGCGCCAGCAACCTGCGTCGTTACGCCTCAACGGCCGTCAGTCAGGCGGGCCAGGCTTTGCGTGCCCTGGGTTACTACAGCCCGCGGATAGACTGGCGGGTCGATCAGGGTGATGCCGAGGAGATCGCCCGTCTCATTCTGGAAATTGTACCCGGAGAGCCGGTCAAGGTTGTGTCGCGGACCGTGGAAATCCGGGGACCTGCCGCTTCCGATGCCGAATTCACGGCTGAGCTGCCCAAACGGCCGGCTGAGGGCGATGTCCTGAATCACGGAGAATATTCGAGCCTTCGGGACACGATTCAGACCCGGGCCCGCCAGCGCGGCTATTTTGACGGAACCTTTGCCGAGAAAAGCCTCAGGGTGAACCCCGAGACCAGGATCGCCGAGATCACCCTGATCTTCGAGAGTGGGGAACGCTATCGCCTTGGCGAAGTCTCTTTTGAAGAGGGTCACTGGTTTGAAACCGGTCTGCTTGAGGACTTTGTCACCTTTGAGCCCGGTACTCCCTATCATGCTGATGAAATCGCCAAGTTGAACCGGGATCTGGCCAGCAGTGGTTATTTCTCCGGGATCGACATAGATGCTGTGCCGTCCCGGGCAGTTGATGGTGTTATCCCCGTCAGTGTTGCCCTGACCCGGCGGGACTCTCGTTCGGTTTCGGCCGGCGTGGGCTTTTCCACCGATGTCGGTCCCCGGTTGCGAGGCAACTGGCGTGAACACTGGATCAATCCCATGGGGCACCGTCGTGGGGCAGAGACCGAGCTGTCCGGTCCTCGCCAGAATGTCAGTGCCTGGTACGAACTGCCGCTCGATCCCCCGATGACGGATCTGATTCGTCTGACCGCAGGCTACCAGCGCGAAGACATCGAGAATGTCGAGTCTGAGTTGCTGACGTTCGGCCAGCAGTGGCAGCACGAGCTGGATAGCGGCTGGCTTCAGGTACTTTCCCTGCGTTGGGAGGGGGAGCGCTACAATATCGGTGATGACGAAACCGGCACCAGTAGCCTGCTCCTGCCGGGGGCAGGCTATTCCAAGCTCTATGCGGATTCGGCCCTGGATCCGTCGAAGGGGTACCGGTTGCAGTTCGACGTCACCGGAGCGCACCGGGCGGTGTTGTCGACGGTGGATATCGTGCACGTTAATGCGCTCGCCAAAGGATTGTATACCCTGTTTGATAATCACCGTTTTCTGGGTCGGGTACAGATGGGTGCTGTCGCCACCAACAGCTTTGAAGATGTGCCGCCGTCTCTCCGTTTCTTCGCCGGTGGTGATCAGAGCGTCCGGGGCTACGGCTATGAAACCCTGTCTCCGGAAAACGACAACGGGGTCCCGGTTGGCGGACGGTTCCTGCTGGTGGGCAGTGGCGAGTATCAGTACCAGTTCGCCGACCGCTGGAGAGTGGCGATGTTCGTGGATCATGGTAATGCGATCAATGATCCGTTTGACCCACTCGCTACCGGCGCGGGCATCGGTCTTCGCTGGATCAGCCCGGTCGGGCCCTTGCGCCTGGATGTTGCCAAGGGCCTCGACCGTGAGTTTGGGGGCGGGTGGCGCATTCACTTTTCCATGGGGCCTGAATTGTGACCAATCAGACCGACCACGACCAGGAGCAGCAGGGGGCACAGGTTTCCAGGCGCCGACCCGCCTGGTTCTGGTTGTTGCTCGTGCTTGGCATCCTGATTCTGTTGCCGCTGGTTCTTGTCGTCGTGATCCTGCTGGCCCTGAGATCGGAGACGGGCACAGCCTGGGTTGTTGACCAGATTCCGGGCCTGGACGTGAGCGAAGGCCGGGGATCGCTGATGGGCAAATGGCAGGCTGCGACAGTCGACTGGCAGGGCTACGGTGTCGATGTATCGGTCGAGGCGGCGGTGATCGATTGGTCGCCATCGTGTTTGCTCAGTAAGCAGGTCTGTCTCGATGTCCTGAAAGCCAGGAAAATTGAGGTGAGTGTTCAGCCGGCTTCCAGTGAGGATGGAGGTGCGCGGGCAATCGATTTGCCGGATGTGGACTTGCCAGTAGGACTCCGTATCGGCGAGGTTGACCTCGGGGCGTTCAGCTTCAATGAGACCCGGATCTGGGATCGGGTCGAACTGTCAGCCGGTGGTTCGGGGGCGGATTGGCAAATTGAGCGGGCTACGTACCAACTGGACGACTATTCGGTGGCCATATCCGGCCGGGTGGAGACCCGACGGGACTGGCCGGTGGTTCTGAATGTCGAAGCCTCATTGCCCCCCCCGTCCGGCGAGCGCTGGTCCTTTGACGTGAATTTGTCCGGCAGTGTCCGGGATCTCCGGCTGTCGGGACACAGCCGGGGATATCTCGAGGCACGCCTGAATGGTCAGGTGTCGCCACTGGACCGGGCCTTGCCGGCAAGACTCCGGGTCACCTCGGAGCAATTCCTGGCGCTTGAAACCCTGCCGGAGACGCTGGAACTTCAGAACTGGTTTGTCGAGGCCGATGGAAGTCTCGAGTCGGGGTTCCGGACCCGTGCCCAGGCGACTTTGCCAGGTACCGAAGGGCCTATTGATCTGGCCCTGGATGGCCTGGTGGATACGGGGGCGGCAAATGACCTGGAACTGATCCTGTCTTCATCGGGCTCCGGTACGCCGGGAAAGGCCCGGGTTGCCGGCGAGGTTTCCTGGCAGGGAGGGCTGGAAGCGAACGCGCAGCTGTCCCTCGATCGCTTCCCCTGGTACTCGCTGCTCCCTGATATGGCCGAGCCTGGGGTTCAACTGAATCGACTCGACGGTTCGGTAACCTGGTCGGATAACCGTTATCACGCGAACCTGAAGGCGGATGTTGAGGGGCCCCAGGGAGAGGCGACGCTGTCCTCGGTGGTGGACGGCGATGCCAGCGAGACCAGACTGACAGACCTGAAGGTGGTGACCGGCGCTGGGTCCCTGTCCGGCAACGGGGCGGTGAATTTTTCCGGGCCCCTGTCCTGGCAAGCCGCCCTGCAACTCGACGGATTCAATCCGGGCTATTGGGTGCCGTCGCTTGAAGCCAGTCTCAGTGGCGCCATTGAAACCTCCGGCACACTGCGTGACGATCAGATTCCCGCCCTTCAGGCTCGTTGGGATCTGGGCGGGCAGTGGCAGTCCCAACCTGCGAAGGCACGAGGGTCCCTCGACACGTCAACCGGCAACTGGGAAGTATCCGGACTCGAGATGACGGTCGGGGAGAACCGCCTCGAAGGATCAGGAACCTGGGGTGAGGAGCTCGCGGGAGAGCTTCGCCTGCAGTTGCCAGCGCCAGGCCAATTGTTGGCGGATCTGACAGGGCAGGTGGACGCCGAATTGACGTTAGGCGGAACCCCGGAAAGACCCTCGGGAGAGCTCACTCTCGGTGCCAGGGAGCTGGGCTGGCAGGATAGTCTGGCGGTTGCCAGCCTCGATGTGGACGCGGTTATGGAGCCGGGGTTCAACCTGAAGAGTCGTATCGGGGCAAAAGACGTTGATGTGGCGGGCCAGCAGTTGGAGGCTCTGACTCTCAACGCGTCCGGGACCAGGGAGGACCACCGGCTCGAGGTTTCGGCCCGGCATGCCGAAGCCGACGTGCGTCTGTTGTTTGCCGGAGCTTTTGCCCCGTCGTCCTGGAGCGAATGGACGGGCTCTCTCGCACAAGGGCTAATTGAAGTGCCGGAGCAGAATCAGAGCTGGGAACTGGAGTCGCCAGCTTCACTGGCCTATCGGGCGGATGGTGAACTCACGTTTGGTGCCCACTGCTGGCGCTGGCGGCAGAGTACCGTCTGTGCCGAGGACCAGACTTTGCTGCCGACCCCAAGCCTTGCGTACCGAATTGACAGCTTCCCGACAACGGCGCTGGACCCGTTGATGCCGGAGACGCTTCGCTGGCGAGGGAACCTCAATGGCGAGATTGATGTAACCATGACGGACAACGGACCAAGCGGGCAGATACGGGTCGATGCCGGTAGCGGAAGCTTTCAGGTCCTGGTGGATGAGGACTGGGAGTCGCTCGCTTACGACCGTTTCGTCACACAGTTGAACCTGAAACCGGAGGTCGCCGAGCTCGATCTGCAGCTTGCAGGCCCGGATTTGGGTGAGTTTTCCGTCGATGTAGCCGTTGATCCGCGTTCGCCCGAACGCCAGTTGGAAGGGCAGTTCCGGCTGGATAATCTCGATATTGCCCTGGCCGGCATTTTTGCAGGCCTTCAGGAGGTTTCAGGTGAGATCAATGGGCAGGGAACGCTGTCCGGACCGCTCATGAAACCCGCCGTTAACGGCGAGCTGGCGCTGACGAACGGACGAGTGGTTGACCCGAAACTGCCAATTCCGCTGGAAGAAATTGTTGTCAGTCTGGGGCTCAACGGCTACTCCGCAAAGATTAGCGGCAGGATCAATAGCAATGCCCGTAGCCAAACCACTCTGAGTGGCAGGTTGAACTGGGAGAACGCCCCGGCGGGCCAGTTGAAAATCAGGGGTGAGCGCGTCCCGTTCAGTCTTGAGCCCTACGCCCGGGTGGAGCTGGCGCCGGACCTTGCCATTGCGTTCCGGGAGGGCGAACTGAGTGTTACCGGACAGCTTGCGGTGCCGCGGGGCGAAATCGAAATCAAGGGCCTCCCGGCGCAGGCGGTTTCTGTGTCCGAAGATGAGGTGATTGTCGGGGTTGAGCAGGAAAAACCCGCGATCCGCACCCTGAATATGGATGTAACCGTTATCGTTGGCGAGGATCAGGTGACCTTTGCAGCCTTCGGTGTTACCGGGGATCTGGAAGGTACACTTCGCATCGGTAATGACCTGGATACTCGCGGCACTCTGCAACTGGTGAATGGCCGATACGAAAAGTTTGGTCAAGAGCTGGAGTTGCGAACAGCAAGGATCTTATTCGTGGGCAACCTGACGCAGCCCTATCTGGATATCGAGGCCATTCGGACCGTGGATACTGTAGTGGCCGGTATTCGTTTGAGTGGGCCTGTGCAATCGCCGTCCACGGAAGTGTTTTCCAACCCTGACATGCCGCAGACCGATGCTCTGTCCTATTTGATTCTCGGAAGACCGCCCCAGGGCCGTGGTGATGAGGGGCAAATGAGCGGGGCTGCATTATCGCTGGGATTGACCCAGGCCAACAAGTTTACTGGAAAGCTGGGTGAGGAGTTCGGCATTCAGCAGTTCATGCTGGAGTCGGAGGGCAGCGGAGAGCAGACGTCCGTCGTGGCCAGTGGTTACCTGACGGACGAACTCAGTGTGCGTTACGGCGTTGGTATCTTCGAGCCCATCACGACGGTGGCGCTGCGTTATGATCTGGGGCGGTATTTCTATCTGGAAGCGGCCAGTGGACTGGCCGCGTCGCTGGACATCTTCTACACCCGGGATTTCTGACCTCAATCCAGTTCAAAGGTCGCATTAACGGTCGCGTGAACCTCCCGCACCCCAACGCTGGACACCGTATCCGCAGATCCCTTTGCCTCCGCCATCATCATCGGAACTGGCCGGAAGTCGCCATTGATGCTGATGGTCACGACATCACCACAGGATTGCTGGAGTTGCTGGGCCACAAACTCGCAGCGAGACTGGGCATTCGCAATAGCCTTGGACAGCGCCTCCTGCTCCAGTCCTGCTTCATCAGAGTGAAAGAACTGACTTGGGCCGAGGTTGTAGTTCAGTCCGATGGACTGGGCCTGTTCAAGCAGCGGATTCAGCAGGGAAAGGTCATCAATGTGAAACGTCACCGTTTGTGAAGCCACCGCCCGTTTCTGCGGCTCTTCCCCGCGTTCGCTTCCGGGCAGGGTTCGGTTGTAAAGGTTCACGGTAGCATCCGTGTAGTCCTGGAGCCGGTCCTGATACTGGCTGATTGCTTCGCGCCACTCGCTCATCATCGCCGCTACCTGCTCCGTTGCCTGCTGCGGCATTTCATGCTCGGCACTGGCGGTGAACTGCAGCCTGGCGCTGTCTGGCTGATAGCGTACACTCCCTTCGCCACTCAGGGTTACTTCGCCAGCGATCGACAACGTCGGAACCAGCAGCAGTGATAAGCCAAGGCCCGATACGCGCTTCCATCTGTTCATGGGTCATTCCTCCATTGAATCCGAGTTGGGGTAGGGCCTTCCGGAATCCGGCTCCAGGCGGCCCAGTTTGAAGTCCAGCGCTGCCTGGACGAGTTGCCCAAAAATACGTCGATGTCCTCCATGGTATAGCAGATATTCCGGATGCCACTGCACACCCATCAACCATTGGTCGTGGGTATTCTCGATCGCCTGAACAAACAGGTCATTATCGACGGCAACCACCTTGAGGTTCCGTCCCAGCCGTTTGATTGCCTGGCTATGGATCCGATTGGCACCAATCATGGACGACTGCATGATCTGTCCAAGCCGGCTCGTCTTCACCACTCTGACCGTTTGCATGGGTAACAACAGCGGGCGATGGCGGGTATGGACGCGAAATGGCGTCACATTCTGGCACAGGGATCCGCCATGGAACACATTGATGAACTGGGCCCCGCGGCAGATTCCGAGCACAGGAATTCCAATCCGTTCCGCTTCCTCAAGGAGTCGCTGGTCAGTGGCATCCCGCTTGCGGTCATAGTTCGCCGTGACCTGCGGTTCCTGGTTATAGCGCTCCGGATGGACGTGGGTTCCCCCGGACAGCACAAGGCCGTCGAGCAACGAGACGTCGGTCTGGGACCCGGGGCGAATATAATGGGTTCGGGCGCCATGCATCCTTATGCCCAGGCTGATGAGGCGGTGTGCTGTACCCTTTCTTGCCGGGCCGCTGATGCCTATGGTCAGTCCCGGGAGCTCTTCTTCGGTTCCCTGTCGTTCAGACATAACCCCTGCTTTGTAGCCAATCGGAGGTTGTATCGAGCCAGCTGTGGGTCAAGTTGCGCAGGCTGATCTTGTTGCCTTCCCGGAAAAGAGCCCGGAGCTCTGCCAATTGGCTCGCGTTGGATGCAATCTGTTCCAGAATGATCCAGTCGTTCCAGACACTGGAAAAGTGCCACGAGGGATTATCAATGTCACAGTCTGGCAACCGGTAATGCAGGGTGGGGCGACTCTTGATCCTGGGATCGTCCACATACCGTCCCAGGAGCGCGGAGTCGAGGTGGGCAAACAGAGGAAGCAGATCCAGCGCCCGGTTACGGGTCGGATTGTACTCCAGATAATCCCGCATGAGCTGTTCCTGATCGGGAGCATAGTCGTCCCTCATCAGTATCTCAGTATACCGGCTGCTCCACGGCTCAATGTACGTCGTGAATTTCCGACTGATGTCCAGCTGATGCCGGGATTTCAGCCATTCGTACAGGGCAGCGAAAGCCTGGAGATAGCGAACCAGGCTATCCGGGGTCAAGTCCGGGAGTTCCGGATTCAACTGGAGGCCGAAGGCATAGTAGATGGCTTCCCGACTTCCCAGCGCACCTTCCTTACGCAGCATCTCAGTCAGCGCCTCTATCCGGGGGACGTCGGAGAACGGTATGGGGGGGCTGATGATTTCAAGGGGGACAATGCGCTCGGCCGCCGCATCGATTACCTCCATAGCCTGGCCTCCCAGCTCCCGAATGGAGTCGGGCAGGCGATCATCGGCCAGATCGAGATCTTTGATCGGATCCGAATCGAGTTCAATGGTAAAAGTGCCGAGATCGGTTTCCAGCTTGGTTACATAGCGGGACCGGAGGTCGGGCTCCGCCTCCAGAAAGCGTGCCATGAGGTTAACGAGTGTCTCGTAACCCAGTCCGGAAAGTTCAATTTCGATACCAACGCGGCGTTCTTTGCCCTCATCGGTCTTGAGAATGTCCGGCATTTTGCAGCCAGGCGATTGGCTCATAGCTCTCCCTAAGCACGCGAATTTCATGTCCGATTACCATACCACACTCATTGTGGCTGGCATGGTTATGCCGTTGGCAGAAAAAACACCGAGGGGTTTACACTGGATAAAACACTGTATATAGTCAGTTTACTGTATATAAAAACAGGGCTGGTCAAGAGAGATTTCAAGGCCGGTCCCCGTGATGGAGTAGCTCAATGAAGCTGACAGCAAGGCAATCTCAGGTACTGGATATAATCCGGCGTTATCTGGATGAAACAGGTTATCCGCCCACCCGTGCGGAAATTGCCGCTGAGTTGGGTTTCCGCTCCGCCAATGCGGCGGAAGAGCATTTGCGTGCGCTGGCCCGTAAAGGGGCCATAGAAATGGTGCCCGGTGCCAGTCGGGGTATTCGCCTTCCGGAGGCGGAGGAAGACCTCGGATTGCCCGTTATTGGCCAGGTCGCTGCAGGTAGTCCGATCCTTGCGCAGGAACATATCGAAGATCATGTCACCCTCCAGCCCAACTTTTTCTCGCCGTCAGCAGACTACCTTCTGCGGGTGCGCGGAATGAGTATGAAAGATATCGGCATCCTGGATGGAGATCTGTTGGCTGTTCACCGTACCCAGGATGTCCATAACGGTCAGGTGGTCGTGGCGCGGGTTGGCGAGGAAGAAGTAACCGTCAAGCGTTTCCGAAAGGAAGGGTCAAAGGTTTATCTGATCGCGGAGAATGAGGAATTCGAGCCAATTGAGGTGGACCTTACGGAACAGCAGCTGTTCATCGAAGGTTTGGGAGTTGGTGTGATCCGTCGGTCTGATCTTCACTGATCGGTTGAGTTGCCACAGACAGCATAAGAGCAGGTGAATCATGGAACAGTTAAGCTTCAATCAGAATCTGGCTTATCAGCAAGGTGCGATGTCCTACGCGGTACCGCCATCTGCGGCTCCAGAGAGGCGTTCTGTGATTCGTGCTCGTCGCAGGTCTGAATCTGGCGATGCGGCGGTTAGCGGCAACGTGACGGAAATCATCTTGCCGGAAGGGCAGGTAGAGAACTTTCAGTTGCTGTTACCAATGCTGACACAATTGAATCAGGAAAAGCGCTGGCTTGCCTGGATCGACCCGCCTCAGGCTCTGGTCAGTAAGTGGCAGAAGATGCATGGCATAGTGACTGGCGAGCTGTTGGTTCTTCGGTCGACTGGCGATTATTCCGCACAGGAGCTGGCCGAGCGGGCCCTGAATGCAGGTACCTGCCACGCGGTCGTGATGTGGACGCGGAAGTTGGGCCATTCGGCGTTTGAGGCCCTTCAGCGAGCCTCTGCCAATGGTAATAGCCATGGTGTCGTGTTGCGCCAGCGCTGAGCATCGGCCACGTCACCCTTCCTCGTGACACGGCTCAAGCCATCGGTAACCTTGCGGCCAGTGCTCACTGATCAGTGGAGGGTATAGGACGGCTGGGAGTCGGCGGCGTCCAGCTCGTCGTCTTCCCAATCGATGTCGTGCGCGACATTTCCAACCGCCTCAATGCCAGCCGCTATCATGGCTTTGGCTACGTTCATGTCCCGGTCTTCCATCATTTCCCGGGCTTCTTCAGAGAACGAAATTTTCACGAGTGGTGCGCTATCGTCGTCGATACGACGAAGTGCATAGTCGCCGTTGCTCAGTTGTACGATTTCAAAAAACGATGGTGACATTCGGTAAACCTTTCTATTAGAGAAGACCTGGAGTGGTTCGGCGCTCACTTACCACTCGCTGTGTTGCTCTTCCAGGTCATCGGCAAAATTTTTCATTGCGCCCAACGTTCGGCGCAGCGCTTGAGCTGAACGGTCAGGTCCAGTGTCGGCAGAAACCGCAATAATATTTTCCTCACTCACCGATTTCCGGTTGACCGGGGGCCGGCTCTGGGACATTTCCAACTGGTCCAGATGGTTCCACCAGCTGTCTGGCCTTTGCTCCAGATCCCGCAAGCGAGCAATGTCGCTAGGGCCCTCTCCGATCAGCGACGCGAGCTCATCCAGCGTTGAAGGCTCCCCATTCCGTTTCTGGTAGAAGCGGGCAATCATTGCCAGCAGCAGCCGCCGTGACCTGAGTAAAAGCTCAATGGCTCCCTGAATGGCTGCCTCGCGCCCCAAAGCCAGTTCTGCCTCATTGGCAGGCTGATCTCTTGGGGGCATTGAACCGTTGTCCAGCTGACTCAGAAGCGTTCGTGCAAGGAACAGTTTCTGTGAAACCAGTGAATGCCATTGCGAGGCCATGGGATACCTGCGATCACGGAGCGGTTGTTTCAACCCGGAAAGTTAATTGACCATCGTAACATTTTCGGCCACAAATTTCTTCCCCGGTTTGGTGTCCTTTCCGCTTCACAAGAAAATACAAACATTCACTTGAAACGCCCGTTTGAATTTGGCAAAAAGGCGCCCGGTTGTGCGTTCGGTGCAAAGCACAGCCGTCTGCTGGAGTGCCCGTGAACGGCAGCAATCCAGCCAAACTGCATTTTTTTGGAGGTGTAAGGGATGCGGACTCATGTTGTCGCAGGATTTGCAGCGGTTTTGTTCGGAATTTCCGGGCACGCCCTGTCCAAGGTAACTTCGACCGAAGCTGAGCGGCTCGACAAGGAGCTGACGCCGGTGGGGGCAGAACGGGGAGGCAACACCTCCGGAAGCATTCCCGAATGGATCGGCGGGCTGAAGACGCCTCCAAAATCCTGGCGCAAAGGTCAGATCGAGACGAACCCGTTCCCGGATGACGAGGCACTGTTCGTAATCACGAGCCAGAACTACCACCTATATCGGGACAAACTGTCTGATGGACATGTCCGGATGCTGGAGCAGCATGGGCCGGAGTTTTTTATGCCGGTTTACCAGACCCGGCGCACAGCGGCGTTCCCGGAGCACGTTTACGCCAAGTCCCGGGAAAACGCGACACGGGCTGAGCTCCTGGATAACGGGAACGGCGTCCGTAACACAATCATGACCAGCCCGTTTCCGATTCCCAAGAATGGGCTCGAGGTGATCTGGAATCACATTCTGCGTTATCGGGGCACCGAAGTGGCGTTCCGGAGCGCCTCGGCAACTCCCCAGACCAACGGCTCCTATAATCCGGTGGTTAACGATTACGAGTATTTCTTTGCCTACAGTAAGAAGGGCGCGGAACTGTCGGAGATCGACAACAAGATCTTTTACCTGAAGACCGATACCATCTCTCCGTCGGCGCTCGCAGGCACCATCACGCTGGTGCACGAGACGCTCGATCAGATCCGCTCCCCGCGGCTCGCGTGGCGATACGATGCGGGTTCCCGCCGGCTTCGTCGGTCGCCCAATCTTGCCTATGAGACGGACCTACCCAACTCGTCTTCCCTGCGTTCGGTTGATCAGAAGGATATGTATAACGGGGCGCCTAACCAGTATGACTGGACCCTCAAAGGTAAGCGGGAACTGTATGTGCCCTATAACGCGTACCTGCTGCATGACGAGGAGGTCAGACCTGACAATGTCATTCGGCCGAATCATATCAATCAGACGCTGACCCGCTACGAGTTGCACAGGGTCTGGGTGGTCGAAGCAAAGCGTCGCACGGGCATTGGTCACATCTACGATCGGCGGGTGTTTTATGTCGATGAGGACAGTTGGCAGATTCTGGCGTCCGAAGAGTACGACGAGGCCGGTAACCTGTGGCGGGTGTCCGAAGCCCATAACATCAGCTATTACAGTGAGCCGGTATTCTGGACTACCATGGAGATGACCTACGATCTCAAGGCCAATCGTTATTATATCGATGGGCTTAGCGACGGTTTCCCGGCATATGACTTCAAACCGGCATTCCGGGGTAGTGATTTCACTGCGTCGGCCGCGAGACGCGCCGCACGCCGCTGATCGAGTGTCGGGGGCGGTTCAGAGGCCGCCCCTGACCGGGCCGGGCGGACCTCACAGACACCTGACAGGAGCACGAAGCATGGCCGATCCCCAGTCACATCTGGACGACGTTGATCAATTGATGGTGGAAATGGGGCGTGCCATGATCAACCAGGACTGGGATGAACTTGCTCGGCTCAATGGTCAGGTCAGGCCAATGATTGAGCCCCTGATGGCTGCCCTGGAATCGGGTGCGCTGGACGCTGAGCCGGTTCGCACCCGGCTTCAAGAGCTTCAGCAGCTGGTTGATACGGCCAACCAGAGTGCGACGAGAGCCCGGCAGGAGGCGCAGGAAGCGCTCAAAGGTGTTAACGAAAATAGACAGGCCGCAAAAGCCTACCAAAGCGTTTCCTCAAATCGTTCCAAATAGCGTCATAAAATTGACTCTGACGTCCTTACAGTCTTAAATACGTCACAAATCCATCAAGAGATTTTGTGAATGTCCAAAAATAACAAGGTGCTGGTGCTGAGCGATGACGAATCAAGACGCCGGGACATGGTCACGATTCTTGAATTCATCGGCGAGGAGGAGGTCGTTGCCGGTGATGAAGCCCTCGCGCTCCTGAAGTCCGGCGATGTCGACCGCCTTGCCGAGGTTTCGGTCGTCGTCGTCAATGGTGAGGACCAGGGCGTGGCTGGTACTGTCACGACGGCTTGCTCGACCGTTCACGGTGTTCCGTTGCTGGTGGTGGGAGATCCTTCACTCAAGGGAGTCTCGGAAGAGCATGCGGCCCGTGTGATCGCGCGGATGGAATGGCCCCTGAACTACACCAAGTTTGTCGACTCCCTTTACCGGGCGCAGGTCTTTCGGGACCAGTACGGTCGATCCCGTGAGCGGGGACAGCAGCGTGGTCTCCAATTGTTCCGCAGTCTGGTAGGGACCTCCCGCAAGGTGCTCCATGTGCGTCAGCTGATGGAACAGGTTGCGGATAAGGACGTCAGTGTCCTGATCACTGGGGAGTCCGGGACGGGTAAGGAGGTCGTTGCCCGCAATCTGCATTACCACTCTGCCCGGCGTGACAAGCCCTTTGTTCCGGTCAATTGCGGGGCGATTCCGGGCGAGCTGCTTGAGAGTGAACTCTTCGGTCACGAGAAGGGGGCCTTTACGGGAGCAATCACCGCGCGCGTTGGCCGGTTTGAAATGGCCGAGGGTGGTACCCTGTTTCTGGACGAGATCGGCGATATGCCCCTTAGCATGCAGGTGAAGATCCTTCGCGTTCTGCAGGAGCGAACCTTTGAGCGTGTCGGCAGTAACCGCACGCAGTCCGCTGATGTCCGGATCATTGCTGCTACTCACAAGAACCTTGAGGACATGATCGAAACCGGCGATTTCCGGGAAGACCTCTACTACCGGCTGAACGTGTTCCCCATCGAAATGCCGGCCTTGCGGGATCGGGTGGAAGACATTCCCCTGCTGATCAACGAATTGATCTCCCGAATGGAGAAAGAGAAGCGGGGCTCCCTGAGAATGAATTCGGCGGCGATCATGAGCTTGTGTCGTCACAACTGGCCAGGCAATGTTCGGGAGCTGGCAAACCTGGTAGAGCGACTTGCGATCATGCACCCCTATGGTGTGATTGGGGTTCAGGAACTGCCGAAAAAGTTTCGTTACGTTGATGATTACGATGAGAATCGCCCGGTCGAAGACGGGGGTATGCCATCCGGCGTGCCTGGCCTGATTGGGCTGGACGCACCGGCGCTGTTGCCGGTTAACGGCATTGATCTCAAGGACTACCTCTCCAATCTTGAGAAGCAGCTGATTCAGCAGGCGCTCGATGAAGCCGGCGGCGTGGTTGCGCGGGCTGCCGAGAAGCTTCGGATACGGCGAACTACCCTGGTTGAGAAGGTCCGTAAGTATGGTCTCAGGGAGGAGGAGCCTGAAGAGTCCTGATTCCAACCCCGGATCATCCCGTAAATAACGGCGTCAAAGGTTTGTAACCTGCGACGCCGTTCTCATTTCTGGCCGACGTAAAACCGTCATTGGCTTTCTGTCTGATTTTCCTTCCCTCTGATATTTAAAGAAAAAATTGAGTTGGCACGGTGCTGGCTAAGAACCCTGTAAACGAATAATCCGAATGGGGCGGCCTGTTGGTTGGGCCGGTCAGGGGGGAAGTGATGAGTCAGGCACATTCTGTTGTTCCATCCGACGCACGAGAAGCCCAGGCTAATGCGGCGGCGGACGCTAATGACAAGGTTACGGCGCTGTTTCCACAACAGGACGACGAGGCTGTCGATTCCGCGTTGGAGTTGTTCAACCGGATGTCACGGCAGATTACTGACTCCTATCGGACCCTCGAATCCCGGGTCAACCAGTTGTCCGGCGAGCTGACCCAGGAAACCATGCAGCGGCAACAGGAGCTGGAAGCGAAGGAGGAACTGGCTGACCAACTGTCGACCCTGCTCAAGGCGCTTCCGGCAGGGGTTGTGGTCCTCGATAGCCAAGGCGTCGTCACCCAGACCAACCCGGCCGCCATCGCCTTGCTGGGGGAGCCTCTGGACGGCGAACGCTGGATTGATGTCATTCAGCGTTGCTTTGCGCCCCGCCGTGACGACGGTCATGAAGTCTCACTCAAGGATGGACGTCGGGTCAGCATTGAAATTCGGACCATGGAAAACCAGCCAGGACAGCTCATTCTGCTGACGGACCTGACGGAAACCCGTCAGTTGCAATCCCAGCTTGCCCACGCCCAGCGTCTTTCGGCCATGGGCAAGATGGTGGCTTCCCTGGCACACCAGATCCGTACGCCACTCTCGGCCGCAATTCTGTACGGCGGCCATTTGAGCCAGGACGACCTGGATGAGGAAATGCGCCAGCGGTGCGCATCCCGTTTGATGTCACGCCTGACCCACCTGGAGCAGCAGGTTCGCGACATGTTGATTTTCGCCCGGGGCGAAACCCGGCTCGCGGAAGAGCTGTCTGCGGCGACACTGGTCTCGGCTCTCGAATCGGCCCTCGAAGGCCTGAAGCTGGCACCCGGAACCGACGTCTCGGTCATCGACGACGTGCCAGCCGCGTGTCGGTTGATGTGCAATCGGGATGCGTTGGTAGGCGCCTGCACCAATCTTGTTAATAACAGCCTTGAGGCCGGCGCCACCGCGGTTGCGGTCCAGGTGATTGCGGAACGCAGCGATTTGGTGGTCCGTGTGGTCGATAACGGTCCGGGCTTCGAACGTTCCGAGGCCAATCGGCTGTTGGAAGCCTTCTACACCACGAAGTCCCACGGTACCGGCCTCGGTCTGGCGGTGGTCCAGGCCGTGGTGAAGGCTCATCAGGGGCAGTTTCGCCTTGAATCGCCGGAGCAGGGTGGCGCTGTCGCTACCCTCCGTTTACCGCAACTGAACAATAACCACTGATCGGAGGCAAGCATGGCCAAGGCCCAGATTCTGATTGTTGAAGATGACCATGACCTGCGCGAGGCATTGGTGACAACGCTGGAACTTGCCCGCTTCCGGGTTCGGGAAGCTTCCAATGCCCGCGAGGCATTGGCTCGCCTGGCTGAGGCGCCGGTCGATATGGTGGTCAGCGACGTCAATATGCCGGGCCTGTCCGGCCACGAGTTACTCTCCGAGGTTCAGCGTCTGTACCCGGGGCTGCCCATGATGCTGATTACGGCCTATGGCCAGATTGATCATGCGGTATCGGCCATGCAGGCAGGCGCCATCGATTATCTGGTCAAGCCGTTCGAGCCTCAGGTTCTGGTTGAGGCCGTCAGTAAAGTGGTTGGCGGTTCCCGTCAGAAATCCGCAGACGCCCCCGTGGCGGAGGATCCGATCAGCAAGCGCATGTTCCAGTTGGCCACCAAGGTGGCCGGTAGCGATTCTACGGTAATGATCTCCGGAGAGAGCGGAACCGGTAAGGAAGTGCTCGCCCGTTACATCCATCAGCAGTCCCCCCGGGCGGATCAGCCGTTCGTCGCCATCAATTGCGCGGCGATTCCGGAGAATATGTTGGAGGCAATCCTTTTCGGCCATGAAAAGGGCGCGTTTACCGGAGCGGTAGCGTCGTCCCCGGGCAAATTCGAGCAGGCTAATGGCGGAACCATCCTGTTGGATGAAATCTCTGAGATGGATCTGGGTCTGCAGTCGAAATTACTGCGGGTGCTGCAAGAGCGGGAGGTGGACCGTGTCGGTGGTCGAAAGACCATTGATCTGGATGTGCGCGTGGTGGCTACCACGAACCGTGACCTGGGAGATTACGTTCGCGAAGGCAAGTTCCGGGAAGACCTGTACTACCGGTTAACGGTATTCCCCATGCACTGGCAGCCTCTCCGAGAGAGACCACTGGATATCATGCCGTTGGCCTCGTCGCTTCTGAAAAAGCATTGCCGAAAGATGAAACTGGCCGGGATTACCTTTGCCGCCGATGCGAAAAACGCGTTGATGGGCCATCGCTGGCCGGGCAACGTGCGCGAACTCGACAATGCGATCCAGAGGGCGCTGGTCTTGCACCAGGGCAACGTCATTCACGCCGGCGACCTGTGCCTGGAACTTGGCATAACGGGCAGACCGGATACCTCGCCTGCGCAGATGCAGTCGCCGTCTTTTGCTGGGCCAGCCGCGAGCGCGTTTGAGCCGGGCTCCGGTGAATGGGCGGGTGATGAGCAGTCGCAGCCGGATTCGGATGAATCTTTTGCGGCCGGATCCCTGGGGGATGATCTGAGGCAACAGGAGTTCCGTATTATTATCCAGACGCTCAAGCAGGAGCGCGGGCGTCGAAATCGCGCAGCCGAGCAGCTTGGCATCAGTCCACGGACCCTCCGTTACAAACTGGCTCAGATGCGCGACGCCGGTATCGATCTCGATTCCGAATTGGCCATGGCCTGACCTCGGGCAAAGACTCCTTCATTGGGCACTCATTCGAGTGCCTTTTTTTATGCCCCTCCGGATCCTTGTCCGTTCCTGTCAAAAGACCGTCACGGCTTGGGTTTAGGCATCCTGAAAGTCAATTAAGTCATTGAAAAATAACAATAAAAGTTACTTGGCCTAGTCATTGCTAAACGATCTGTAATGAGAATTCCATGAGTAAGTCTGCCGCCCCCAGCGCGGCGGAATCGGGAGAGAGTTATGGTCCAGCGTGCCGACATCAACAGTGTTCTGTCCGACATCCGCTCACTACGTTCACAGATGATGCAGAATCAGCAGATTCAGCAGGATCAGTCGGTGCGGGGTCGAATTGACGGTCCTCGTCAGGTTCAGGAAACCCGCGAAACGCAGGAAGTTCCAAGCTTCAGCGACATGCTGGGCAAAGCGGTGAACAACGTGAACGAACTTCAGCAGAATACCAGCGAACTGCGCACCGCGTACGAGATGGGTGACCCCAACGTGGACATCACCAGGGTAATGATCGCGGCCCAGAAGTCCTCTGTCTCCTTTGAAGCGCTGACCCAGGTACGTAACCGGGTGGTTCGTGCCTACGAAGACATCATGAACATGCCGATCTGATAACGGAGCAGAGAAATGGCCAGCGTTCCTGCAGAAACCTCTTCATCGAATGTTCCCGCGGCCCAGGCATCGGATGTGTCTGAGGGCGGCAACGATATGTTTTTGGGGTTCAACCGTCTGAATCTGCTGCGGCAGATCGGTCTGATGGTTGGACTGGCTGCCAGCGTGGCGCTGGGTGTCGCCGTCGTCCTGTGGGCACAGGAGCCCAATTATCAGCCTGTTGTCGGGAATTTGTCGTCGTACAATCCGCAGGACGTCACCGCGATTCTCGAAAGCAATGGTATCGACTACAAGATGGATCCGCGGAGTGGTGCGCTCCTGGTGCCGTCTGACCAGGTCTACAACGCCCGCCTGAAGCTCGCTGCCGAAGGTGTCACCGACGAGAAGACCATGGGCTTTGAACTGCTCGACCAGGATCGCGGTCTGGGCACCTCGCAGTTCATGGAAACCATCAGTTATCGCCGTGGCCTCGAGGGTGAACTTGCCCGTACCATTGGCGCCATGCGTGGGGTGCGCAGCGCCCGTGTCCACCTGGCCATCCCCGAGCGCTCGGTGTTTGTTCGCGATGCCCGCGAGCCATCTGCGTCCGTGTTCCTCGAGGTCTTTGCTGGCCGTCGTCCGGAGCAGGAGCAGATCAGTGCGGTGGTGAACCTGGTGGCCGGCAGCATTCCCATGATGAAAAAAGAAAGCGTCACCGTGGTGGATCAGAACGGCAGCCTGCTTACCGGTATGGAAGGTCAGGGCGAGACCGATCGAATGCAGGACCAGTATGAGTACACCTCGAAGGTTGAGGAACGGCTGACCCGGCGGGTGACGTCGCTCATAGCGCCCATCGTCGGGGAGGGGCGTTACCGTGCTGAGGTGTCAGCAGATCTGGATTTTTCATCGGTGGAACAGGCAGAGGAGCTGTTCAATCCGGAGCAGCAGGCGGTGCGCAGTGAGCGGGAAATGAGCGAACAGCGGGTGCCCGGTGGCGGCGCCCTTGGCATCCCGGGTGCCCTGTCCAATCAGCCGCCGGCGGATGCGACGGTTCCCGAGCAGGCTAACGACGATACCGGTGAAGAGCAGCGGGCCAGTCAGCCGGTAGATGTGCGCCGTGAGTCCACCCGTAATTACGAGATGGATCGAACGGTCAGCTACGTGCGCCAGGAGTTGGGCCGCATCAAGCGGGTGACCGTCGCACTGGCCGTGGACGACATGAAAGTGGTGAACCCGCAGACCGGTGAAGTGAGCTACCAGCCGTGGCCCGAACAGGAACTGCAGCGTCTGAGTATGCTGGTGCGTGATGCGGTGGGGTATTCGGCCGCTCGCGGCGACAGTGTTACGGTGATGAACACGGCGTTCGCGCCGGAAGAGGCGATTGAGTTCGAAGCGCCGGGCTTCTGGGAGCAGCCCTGGTTCTGGGACCTGATGAAGCAGGTGTTGGCGGGGCTGGTCATTCTGGTTCTGGTGCTCGGCCTGTTGCGTCCTGCCCTGAAGAGTCTGTCCGGTGGTGGCCAGCGCGAGAGGGGCGGGGCTCAGGGTGATCATGGGTACGGTGAGCTGGACGGCATCGACGGGGGAGCAGAGCTGCGCGAGGCAATGTCGGCCCAGGATGATCTGCTTTTGCCGGGTGCGACGGGCAGCTATGATAGGCAACTCAACGCTTTGAAAGGCCTGATTGCAGAGGACCCGGCCCGGGTGGCCCAGGTCATGCGCCAGTGGGTGAACGTCGATGACTGATCAAGACAACCAGCAGGGCGTGGCCGCGCCCCAGAAACCGCAGCGCAAGATCCCGAGGGTAGAACAGGCCGCGATTCTGTTGATGTCCCTGGGTGAGGCGGATGCAGCCGAGGTTCTGAAGCACATGGGTCCCAAGGAGGTCCAGCGCGTCGGTGTGGCGATGGCCCAGATGAAAGACGTCAGCAAAGACGACGTCACCTTCGTGCTGAATCAGTTTGTAGATGCGGTTGGCGGACAGACCGGCCTTGGTGTCGGCAACGACGATTACATTCGAGCCATGCTTACCCAGGCCCTCGGCGACGACAAGGCCGCGAGCCTGATTGACCGTATCCTGATCGGCGGCAATACCACGGGCCTCGACACGCTCAAGTGGATGGAGCCCCGTGCCGTCGGTGACATTATCCGTTACGAGCACCCGCAGATTCAGGCCATTGTAATCTCGTATCTCGACCCGGATCAGGCTGCCGAGATTCTGGCGACACTGGACGACAAGGTCCGGCTGGACGTGATGATGCGCGTGGCCTCCCTGGAGAGCATTCAGCCCCAGGCGCTGCAGGAGCTGAACGATATCCTCGAGAAGCAGTTCTCTGGTGGTTCCGCCGCCCAGACCAGCCGGATCGGCGGTATCAAGCGGGCCGCGGACATCATGAACTTCATGGACCGCAGCATCGAAGGCAATCTGATGGATTCCATCAAGGAGATGGATCCGGACCTGGCGTCGACCATTGAAGACCTGATGTTTGTCTTTGACAACCTGAAGGACATTGACGATCGCGGCATCCAGGCACTGCTTCGCGAAGTCTCGTCCGAAGTTCTGGTCGTGGCGCTCAAGGGTGCCGATGACGCAGTTCAGGAGAAGATCTTCAAGAACATGTCCAAGCGTGCGGCCGAGCTGTTGCAGGATGACCTCGAAGCGAAGGGCCCGGTCAAGGTCAGCGAAGTCGAAGCGGCCCAGAAGGATATTATTACGGTGGCCCGACGCATGGCCGAAGCGGGTGAAATCTCACTCGGTGGTGCTGGCGAAGAAATGATGTGATGAAAGACTCCTCCAAGGACCTCAACCGGATTCCCAAGGAACAACTCACAGCCTATGAGCGCTGGGAGTTGCCGCTGCTGGACGGCCATGGCAATGAAGTGGCCCGGGAAGAAGAGCGCAACGTCAAACCGCTGACGGCCGCCGATATCAGTGAAATTCGCAAGGCGGCTAGGGAAGACGGCTATAACGAGGGCCGGGAGGAAGGCTATCAGGCCGGCCTGGCCGAAGGCCGCGAGCAGGGCCATGACGAAGGGATGAAATCCGGCCTGGCCGAAGGTCGTGAGCAGGGCGAAAAGCAGGCTTACGAGGACACCCGGAAGGAAGTGGACGCCAGGCTCGACCGCCTGGAACACCTGATGGGTGAATTGCTGTTGCCGATCCGTCGTCACGAGGACGAGATCGAAAGTGCGCTGGTGAACCTCACCACGGTTCTGGCCCGAGCGGTCGTGTTCCGGGAGCTGACCATCGATTCCTCGCAAATTCAAAGCGTGGTCCGCAGGGCCCTGGATGCCCTGCCTTCGACCGCGGAAAACCTCCGGATCCAAATCCATCCCGACGACAGTGAACTTGTACGGGAGGTGATGGTGCGTCTGGAAACCCAGGCATCGGTTGTTGAAGACGACGGCATCCTGCCCGGGGGCTGCCGGGTGGAGACGCGTCACAGCCTGGTGGATTTTACCGTCGAGAAACGTTTCCAGCGCGCAGTACAGACTATGCTCGACCAGCAGGCTGGCGAAGGCGAGAGCGGGGAAGTCGAGGAACTGGATGCGCTGATGGGCGACCTGACCGATTTCCAGCGTGATGTGCTGAGCTCGACCGACGCCGGGGAAGAGGGTGACGCCGGGCGTCCGGGCGAGCGTGATGATGATACAGGTGAGGGCGATGACCTCTCGTCTGGCTGATCGTCTAAATCGTTTCCAGGATTTCGTCGGGGGTGATCCCGAACCCGAATTGTCCGGGCGTCTGACCCGCATGGTCGGATTGACACTGGAGTGCGTTGGCTGCCCCATGGTGGTTGGTGACCGCTGTGTTATCCAGGGTCAGGGAACCGGCACTGTGGAAGCCGAAGTGGTCGGTTTTGAGGATGACAGGGTTTACCTGATGCCGCTCACGGCCATCGAAGGCCTCAAGCCCGGGGCCCGGGTGGTGCCGGTTTCGGCAGCCAGCCGCGTGCCGGTGGGGCCACAGATGCTCGGTCGCGTGGTGGACGGCAGCGGTGAGCCGCTTGACGGCAAGGGCCCCTTGCAGGCCGAAGCCCGGGTGGCTTTGTCCGGAGATATTATCAACCCCCTGAATCGGGCTCCGGTCAGGGACTCCATGGATGTGGGGATTCGCGCGATCAACGCGCTTCTGACGGTGGGGCAGGGCCAGCGACTGGGCCTGTTCGCCGGCAGCGGTGTAGGCAAGAGTATGCTGATGGGCATGATGACCCGCTTTACCGACGCCGATATCACCGTGGTGGGCCTTATTGGCGAGCGTGGACGGGAGGTTAAGGAATTCATCGAGGATATTCTGGGGGAAGAGGGCCTGTCCCGGTCGGTGGTGGTTGCCTCCCCGGCTGACGATTCCCCCCTGATGCGCCTGCGTGCGGCGATGCTGACCACCCGTATTGCGGAGTATTACCGGGATCAGGGCAAGCGGGTGCTGCTGCTGATGGATTCGCTGACCCGCTACGCCCAGGCCCAGCGGGAAATTGCGCTGGCGGTGGGGGAACCGCCAGCCACCAAGGGCTATCCGCCTTCTGTTTTTGCGAAATTACCGCAACTGGTTGAACGTACTGGCAATGGCCGGCCCGGTGGCGGTTCCATCACCGCTTTCTATACGGTCCTGACGGAAGGCGATGATCAGCAGGATCCCATTGCCGATGCGGCGAGGGCCATTCTGGATGGCCACATCGTGCTGTCTCGGCGTCTGGCCGAGGAAGGTCATTACCCCGCCATTGATGTTGAAGCCTCGATCAGCCGGGTCATGCCCCAGGTGACCGACGTCGAACACTTCTCGCGGGCCCAGCGTTTCAAGCAGGTCTACTCTCGCTACCAGCAGGCCCGGGATCTGATCAGCGTGGGCGCTTATGTCAAAGGGTCTGACCCGGAAACCGATTTTGCCATCGCTCATATTGGCAGGATGGGCCAGTTCCTGCAGCAGGGACTGAACGAGAGTGCCCCGTTGCAGGAAAGCATTGAGCAGTTGCTGGCGGTCGTGCCGGAGCGTCGCTCCCCCGAACGCGTGAAGTCTGCCGCCCCCAACAGCCAGTCAGGCGCGGGTAGGGGGAATGCCTGATGCTGCGTTCCCGACGTCTGGAAGTGGTGCTGTCCCTGGAGGAGCGCAAGGAGCAGCAGGCCCTGGAACGGATGGGAGAGGCCCGCAGTGTCGTGGAGCAGCAACGGGAACAGGTCGACAACCTGAACCGGTATCAGCAGGAATACCGCGACCAGATTCGACACAGCCAGCAGGGCGTGGTGCCCGTCAGCCGCTTGCAGGCCTGGCAGGCATTCATCGCCCAACTGGATCAGGTGATCCTTCAGCAGCAGAGGCAACTGGACCAGGCTGAGCAGGTGTTTGAGGCGCGAAGGCTGGACTGGCAACAGGCCTGGGAACGCCGCCGGGGGATGGAAAAATATATCGAAACCTGTCGTCGCCAGGAACAGCGGGATCAGGACCTGCGTGAGCAGAAGTTGTCGGATGAGGCAGCCAGCCGCGCCTTCGCCCGTCGCCAGCGATAAATTTGCGTTGCATCAACTCGCCGCAGGTGCATTTTAGACGCGTTGGGCTATTCTTACCCGAAGATGATCCACGTAAAAAACCGGCGGCCAATGCTGCCAGTGACACCTTCGGAGGTTTCGGAATGCCGATTCAGACACGTCGCGGAGAGGATGGCCAGACTCTGATCATCAGTATTGAGGGACGTTTTGATTTCAGTACCCACCAGGCCTTCCGCGATGCCTACGAGCATGGCGACGAAAAAGTCCGTAACTACGTCGTAGATCTGTCTGAAACAACCTATCTGGATAGTTCGGCACTGGGGATGTTGCTGTTGCTCAGGGATTATGCTGGCGGCGATGGTGCCCGGATTGCCATAGAAAACTGCAACAACGACGTTCGCCGCATCCTTTCCATTTCCAATTTCGAGCAGCTGTTCGCCATCAGGTGATTCACTCAAACCGTTCGGGGCCTCATAGTGGACGAGTCTGTTGCCGAATCAAGGCCGCTCAAGATTCTTATCGCCGATGACAGCGACACCGATCGCCTTATTCTCAAAACACTCGTCAAGCGGCTTGGCCACAGTGTTTTCGACGTCAGCAACGGTGCGGAGGCGGTAAGGCTGTTCCGGGAATCCGATCCGGACATCGTACTGCTCGATGCGCTCATGCCCGTAATGGATGGCATGGAGGCCGCACGCCAGATCAAGCAACTGGCAGGGGAGCGGATGGTGCCCCTGATTTTTCTGACCTCGCTCTCCGAGGCGGGCGCGCTGGCGCGCTGTCTGGAGGCGGGTGGCGATGATTTTTTGAGTAAGCCCTACAACCGAACCATCATCGAAGCAAAAATTAACGCCTTCAATCGGATGCGGCTCATGCACCAAACCCTGTCGGATCAGCGGGATCTGATCAGGGAGCGCAATCAACAACTGCTGGAAGAACAGAAGGTCGCCAAACGGGTTTTTGACAACGTAGCCCATACCGGCTGCCTCGACGCCTTCAACATCCGCTATCACGCCTCGCCACTGACCATCTTCAACGGTGACGTTCTGTTCGCGGCGCCGCGCCCGGCGGGGGGCATGCTGATCTTCATCGGCGATTTCACAGGCCATGGGTTACCGGCGGCCATTGGCGCCATGCCGATGGCCGAGATTTTCTACGGCATGGCGTGCAAGGGCTTCAAGAGCGCCGATGTGCTCCGGGAGATCAACCAGAAGCTCAAGCAGATTCTCCCTACTGGCATGTTCTGTTGCGCCGGCATGATTGAGGCGGATTTCAAGCTCGACCAGCTCCGGTTCTGGAATGGTGGCCTGCCGGACGGCTGGCTGATCCGGGAAACGGGGGAGCCTCAGGTCTTGCCGTCCCGGCATCTACCTCTGGGAATACTGGCCCCGGATCAGTTTGATGCGGAAATGGAAACACTGGCCACCAGGCCTGGTGACCGGCTGCTGATGATGACCGACGGATTTCTGGAGTCGCGCAACGCGCAGGGGGAACTCTTCGGGGAAGCCGGAATCTGCCGGGTATTGGAGGCGCAGGGAGCTGACCAACACCCCTTTGACGCACTCATGGGCGCTGTACATCGGTTCAGGGGCGGCGACGGAGAGGGCGATGATCTCACCCTATGCTGCCTTGAAATGGTGGACGAGGCCGGCATTTCAGCGATTCCGGACCGCAATCCGCCGTCGGCCCGACCGGGCCCCACCGAGTGGCATTGCACCTATGAAATCCGAGAACGAACGCTGGGGGATTTCAGTCCCTTGCCGCTGTTGCTCCACATCTGTATGGAAGTGCCGGGGCTTCGGCGCAAGAGCGGCGAAATCTACACCTTGCTCGCGGAACTGTACAATAATGCCCTGGAGCACGGCGTACTGGCCTTGCCATCAGAGTGGAAACACTCCCCCGAGGGGTTCGGACGCTACTATGAGGAGCGTCGGCGCAGACTGACGCGGACTGAGGGGCATTACATCCGCTTCGGTCTTCATCATTCCATGAAACCCTCGGGAGGCCGACTGCGTGTCATCTGTGAGGACAGCGGCCCGGGTTTTGCCTTCAGGGACCACCCGATGCTGCGCGAAGACGCGAGTTCGGGTTCAGCTGCCAGGTATGCCGGGCGCGGGCTGTTGCTATTGAAACGCTTGTCAGAATCCGTCACCTTCCACCAACGGGGTAATCATGTCGAAATCGTTTACGACTGGGATTTTTCCGGAGCCTCGTCGGATCAGACGTCAACAAACCGGTGATAGCCGGTTCAAAGACAGGGGGTTGGTATGAGTGCAACACCACACCTTGACGAAGAAGCACTGGCTGAGCTTCAGGAGGTCATGGATGAAGAGTTTGAAGTGCTGATACACACATTTCTCAGCGATTCCCGCGAACGAATTGCCGGACTGAAACGAGCGGTCGATGTTCAGGACGCCGAAGCGCTCGCCCATATGGCTCACAGCTTCAAGGGCAGCTGCATCAACATCGGGGCACCACAGCTTGGCGAGCTTTGCCGGGTAGCGGAAACGGCGGGCAAGGAGCAACGCCTGGAGGACGCGCCCGCTACGGTGGATGCCATCGAATCGGAGTTTCAGGCCATCACTGGCATGCTTGAGAATCTGCTGGCTCGCTGATTCACTAAAGCTGTCTGGCACCGCTTTTGCAGAAATAACGGGAAACCGCCCGTCAACCGGCCTCAGGCCGGCAAGGATCGGGTGTCCACGAGACAAAAGCGGCAAGAGGTTGCCATGCCCCAGATGGTTCTTCCCCAGACTCCCGCCCCCGGGATGCAAAAAGACGCCAACGCCACCAGGCCCGGTTCCGGACGAGAACCCAATGGCGAGAGTCGGTACGAATCAGTGTCGCGGGCTGAACAGGAGCGGTTGGATCGGCAGAAGACCGAACGCCGGGACGAAGCCCGGGCCGGTGACAAACCTGCTGCCGGCGCACCCGGCAAAGCTGGAAAAGACCGGCAATCCACCGCGTCTTCTGAGCAAGCCCCTCATTCGAAGCCCGAGGCTCCCACCCGAACGGAGAAGGCCGTTGCCGGCAAGGCGGAGACGTCTGAGTCGGCCGAGGCTGTCTCTGACATGGACGTGACCTCCACACCACTGACTTTTTCTGAATTGCAGGCATTGCTGATTCCTGCTGCCGGTCAGGCCGAAATGGCAGCTCCTGGTCTTTCCTCCAACACCAATGGGGTGCCTCAGGCGCTGAATCCCCTGATGCCTGCCGGCGGCCCCCTTAATGGTGTTATAGCGGGTAAGGCTGGCCAGGCCGGGCCAGCCGGGCCGGCGGCTCCAGGCATTACCGCAGGGCTGCAATTGTCCGAGGCATTAGCGGCGACGCTGGGCTCTGAGAGTGGCCGACCGGCTGACCCGACCAGCCTCGTCGCCTCCGGCCGATTCCACTCCGCTCTGGAAGTCGCCGGTCAGCAGGCGGCGAATGCCGGTGCTGCCAAATTGACGGCAGAAACAGCGGTGCCGCTGAAAAGCTACGCCACTTCCATTGATACCCCCGTGGGCCATGCCGAATGGGGGGACAAACTGGTGGGCAAGCTCAGCTGGCTGACGGCAAGAAATATGTCAGTGGCCGAGATCCACCTGACTCCGCCGGATATGGGTCCGATGGAAGTCAAAGTACGGGTCCAGAACGAACAGGCCAACATTACGGTTCACACGACCAATCCGGTTGTGCGCGAACAGTTGGAACAGCAGTCGCACCGGCTTCGGGACATGCTCGGGGACCAGGGCCTGAACCTCGCGCGGTTTGAGGTCTCGGATTCTCCCCAGCAGCGAGGAGGCGAACAGGGGGCTGGTGAGGATCAGGGCGGTAAACCGGGAAACCATGTCAGTAATCAGGCGGTGTCGGAGGTTGATGAAGCCGATGTCCAGGCTGGTAGCCTTGATCTCAGTTGGAAGGGTGAGGTCGACATTTTCGCCTGAGAGTTCAGCCCGGGTAATGCTTCATTGGTAAACCGCTATCAGTCCGAGAATTTCCCTCCAAACTGTTTTGCCCATCCTCCCGTGCGACGCTAAACTGCGGTTCTGAACGGGAAGGGTGGGGCTTCTGGCCCACCCTTTGCATCCAACCAATGAAAGTCACGGAAAAACGCTCCGACTGACGGATTTCTGGCAAAGCGGATACTATGGCTGAAAATACTACGCCCGACGTGGCTCCCACCAAGAAAGGCAGGCTGAAGCTCATCATCATGCTGGTGGTGGTCGTCATTCTGGCGATCGTCCTCTCCGTTGTGGGTACGCTCTGGTTCCTTGGAGGCAGTTTGCCTGGCATGGAGGCAGACGGGGGCGAGGGTGCCAATGAGATGGCAGAAGAAAGCTTTGAACCCAGCACTTATTTGGAGCTGGACAAAGCGTTGGTCACGACGGTGCAGGCGGAAGGGCGCCAGCGGTATGCCCAGGTTTACCTGGCGATGGAGGCAACGGATCCCCAGGCACTCGCCGCGGCCCGGTTGCATCTCCCGCTGATCCGCAGCCAACTCGTCATGGCGCTGGGGAATAGCGAGTTTGATCGGTTGCAGACGCCGGAAGGAAGGCGAGGACTGGCCGACAAGATGTTGACGACCGTCAACGAGGTACTGGACCAGGAAGGCGAGCCCGTCATCAAGCGGGTGCTGTTCAGAAATTTTGTAGTGCAATAGGACCCGTCGCGGGCAAGGCATTTCAGGGCAGGACTACTATGCAGGACTTGTTGTCACAGGACGAAATCGATGCCCTCCTTCATGGGGTGGACGATGGCGATATCGATACCTATGAAGAGACGGACGACACCGGCGTAAAGTCCTATGACCTCGCCAGCCAGGATCGCATTGTCCGTGGTCGGATGCCGACTCTGGAGATGATCAACGAGCGCTTTGCCCGTTACACCCGGATCAGTCTGTTCAACCTGATGCGTCGCAACGCCGATGTCTCCGCCGGTGGCGTGCAGATCATGAAGTTCGGGGAGTACATCCACACCCTGTACGTACCCACCAGTCTCAATCTGTGTAAGGTCCGCCCTCTGCGCGGCACCTCCCTGTTCGTTCTCGACGCCAAACTGGTGTTCAAGCTGGTCGACAACTTTTTCGGCGGCGAAGGGCGTCACGCCAAGATTGAGGGCCGGGAATTCACGCCGACCGAAACCCGTATCGTGCAGATGGTTCTGAACCAGGTCTTCCACGACATGAAAGAGGCCTGGCATGCCGTCCTGAAGGTGGAATTCGATTACCTCAGCTCGGAAGTGAACCCGGCCATGGCCAACATCGTCAGTCCGAGCGAAGTCGTGGTGGTGAGCACCTTCCACATCGAGCTTGATGGCGGTGGCGGTGAACTGCACTTTGCCTTGCCGTACTCCATGATCGAGCCCATCCGGGATGTCCTCGACGCCGGTGTCCAGAGTGACATCGACGACGTCGACGAGCGCTGGGTGAACGCCCTGCAGGAGGACATCAAGGACGTCGACGTGCCGGTGAACACCACGGTCTGTCGGCGCCGGATCTCCTTGCGGGACATCGCCAAGATGAAAGCCGGCGACATTATTCCGGTAGAAATCCCCGAGTATCTGACAGTGACCGCAAACGGCATTCCGATCTACAAGGCCACCATGGGCACCCGGGACGGGAAACTGGCACTGCGAATTCATGAAAGGGCATCGCTGCCCAAGGTCAAGAAACAACTGAAGGTGGGACGCAATGGCTGACGACAAGAAAGACGAGCAGCAGCTCAGCGAAGACGAGAAGCTGGCGGCCGAATGGGAAGCGGCCATGGAAGAGTCGGGCGATGGCGACGACAGCGGTTCCGCCGAGGATGAGTGGGCGGCTGCCATGGCAGAGGCAGGCCAGACGGGGCGGGACGACGACGTTCAGACTGCGCCCATGGAGGAGTTTGATCACGTACGTCAGCCTACACAGGGCTCCGGGCCCGCGCCGGATATGGACGTGATTCTGGATATTCCGGTGACGATTTCGATGGAAGTGGGGAACACCCAGATCCCGATCCGTAACCTGCTGCAACTGAACCAGGGTTCGGTCATCGAGCTCGACCGGCTGGCCGGGGAGCCACTGGATGTCCTGGTCAACGGCACCCTGATCGCCCACGGTGAGGTCGTCATGGTGAACGAAAAGTTCGGTATTCGTCTGACCGACGTGATCAGCCCGGGCGAACGCATCAAACGGTTGCAGAAATAACATGTGGTCAAAGCTGGTTGGGCTGTCGGTGCTTTTTCTTGCCAGCCCGGTGTTCGCGGAAGAGACCGTCAAGGCCGAGCAATCAGCACCGGTTCGGGCCCCGGATACCATGGGCACGCTGGTTAGCCTCGGTGTCGGACTGCTGGCCGTGATCGCGATTATCTATGGCTGTGCCTGGATCATTCGCCGGATGAACGGCATGACCGGGATGAACAATAACGCCATCAAGGTGGTCTCGGTAATGGCGCTGGGTGCCCGGGAGCGTCTTGCGTTGATCGAAGTTGGCGGCCAACAGATACTGCTGGGAATCACGCCCTCGGCGATACGGACGCTGCATGTGTTCGATGAGCCGGTAGTCGATGCCAGTAATCCGCCTTCTGGTGACTTTGCCAGACGGCTTCAGAGCATGATTGGCAAATCCTGGACTTCGCCCACAAGGAACGACTGAGCCCATGATTGCCCTCATTTCCACCCGGTTCTTTCCGATTCTGCTCCTGTTGCTCGGCATGCTCTGGGCGCCTTTGTCCCTGGCGCAGGACGCTGGCGGCGCCAGCGGCATTCCCGGTATTCCTGCGTTCACCGTTGAGCCCGGTGAAGGGGAGGGTGTTCAGGAATACTCGGTAACCCTGCAGATCCTGGCGCTGATGACGGCGCTGACGTTCCTGCCGGCGATGCTGATGATGATGACGTCATTCACCCGTATCATCGTGGTGTTTGCCATTCTCCGGCAGGCACTTGGATTGCAGGCCACGCCGTCAAACCAGATCCTTCTGGGACTGGCGCTGTTCCTCAGCATTTTCATCATGAAGCCGGTCCTTGAGGAGGCCAATCGGGTGGGCCTGCAGCCGTACCTTCAGGAGGAAGTAACGTCCCTTGAAGCCGTCGAACTGGCCAGCCAGCCGTTCAAGAAGTTCATGCTGGAACAGACCCGGGAAAGCGACCTGGGCCTGTTCATGCGGATGGCGGATGAGCAATACCAGACGCCGGATGACGTGTCTTTTTGGGTATTGATGCCAGCGTTCGTCACGAGTGAGTTAAAGACCGCCTTCCAGATCGGGTTTATCCTGTTTATCCCGTTCCTGATCATCGACATGGTGGTGGCGAGCGTCCTCATGGCGATGGGTATGATGATGCTGTCTCCGATTATCATCTCGTTGCCGTTCAAGATCATGCTGTTTGTCCTTGTGGACGGTTGGGCCCTGATTATGGGGACACTGGCGGCCAGTTACGGAATATAGGGGGCGTTATGACTCCGGAAACCGTCATCGATATTCTGCGCGAGGCACTCTGGATGATCGTGCTGCTGTCGTCGGTGATCATCGGGCCGGGGCTGGTTATCGGCCTGGTGGTCAGCACCTTTCAGGCCGCAACCCAGATCAACGAACAGACCCTCAGTTTTCTGCCGCGCTTGCTGGTGACCCTGATTGTCATCATCGTCATGGGGCCGTGGATGCTGACCAAACTGCTGGATCACGCCAACCGGCTGATTTCCAGTATTCCCTACCTGATCGGCTGACGGATGATACCAGCGGAGTTCAGTGCAGATCTGCTGGGGCAGTGGGTAGGCCAGCACCTGTGGCCCCTGTTCCGGATTGCCAGTTTCCTGATGGTGATCCCCGTCTTCGGGACCCAGCTGGTCCCCGCCCGTGTTCGCCTCGGGCTGGCGCTGCTGATGACCATTCTGATCGTTCCGATGATCCCGCCGGTGCCGCAGGTGGAAGCGTTGAGTGCCGATGCGGTCGTCATTACCCTGCAGCAGATCCTGATCGGCGTGGGGCTCGGTTTTGCCCTCACCGCCTTGTGGCAACTTTTCGTCGTCGCCGGTCAGATGATCGCTATGCAGATGGGTCTCGGCTTTGCGTCCATGGTAGATCCGGCCAATGGCGTCAACGTGCCGGTGCTGTCCCAGATCTACACCATCACGATTACCCTGCTGTTCCTGGCCATGAACGGCCATCTTGCCGCGTTTGAGGTCTTTATCGAAAGCTTCCGTACCCTGCCCATTGGCCTGGAGGGTTTGGGGCAGGGCGGTATCTGGGACCTGGCGCACCGCATCAGCTGGATGTTTGCCTCTGCCATGCTGCTGGCGTTGCCGGCGGTGACGGCCGTGCTGATTGTTACTATCTCCTTTGGTGTGACGACCCGCGCTGCGCCTCAAATGAATATCTTCGCACTGGGTTTCCCGATTGGCCTGATTTTTGGATTGTTTGCCATATGGGTCCTGCACGCCAACTTTCTGCCGCACTTTGATCAGTACACGCGGGAGACGTTCGATTTCATGAGACAGCTGCAGGGCCAGCCCTAGGCACTAACACCAAAGACGCTGAGCCATGGCCGAAGAGAACGACAACAGCCAGGAAAAAACGGAAGAGGCCACGCCCCGAAGGCTTGAGAAAGCCAAAGAGGAAGGTCAGACGGCCCGCTCCCGGGAACTGGCGACCATGGCGGTGCTGATGGCGGGCGCCGGCGGTCTGCTGATGTTTGGCACCAGTCTCGGTGCTGCGCTCGAAGGGATCATGCGCGACAGTTTCGTGCTCGAACGCTCCGCGATCTTTGACACCCGCCACATGAGTATCCAGCTCATCGCTTCCGCCAAGGAAGCGGCATGGGCACTGTCTCCCATTCTGGTCGTGTTGTTGATAGCCGCTATCTTTGGCTCCATCGGCATTGGCGGCCTGCTGTTCAGTGGCAAAGCCATCACGCCGAAGCTGAACCGAATGGACCCCATCAAGGGCCTCGGCCGGATGTTCTCCGCGCGCTCGCTGGTGGAGCTGGTCAAGGCCATTGCCAAGGTCAGTCTGGTGATGGCCCTTGCGGTCCTGATCCTCGATCTGAGAACCGAAGATCTTCTGAGCATTGCAGAAGAGCCTGCCGTTCCAGCCATGGAACACGTGTTGTGGACGCTGGGCTGGAGCTTTTTCCTGCTTTCCTGCGCAACCATCATCGTTGCCCTGGTCGATGTGCCTTTCCAGATCTACGACCATCAGAAGAAGCTTCGAATGACTAAGCAGGAGGTCAAGGACGAGTTCAAGGACACCGAGGGTAAGCCGGAAGTCAAAGGCAGGATTCGCCAGCTGCAGCGCGAAATGGCCCAGCGTCGCATGATGCAGGATGTGCCTACCGCGGACGTGGTCATCACCAACCCGACCCACTATGCCGTGGCGTTGAAATACGATCAGGGCGCCATGGCAGCGCCGGTCGTGGTGGCCAAGGGTGCGGACGAAGTTGCTTTCAAGATCATGGAAATCGCCCGGGAGCACAAAGTGGAAGTCCTCCGCACGCCACCGTTGGCCCGGGCGGTCTACCACAACACCGATATTGGTGAAGAGATCCCCGACGGCCTCTACATGGCCATCGCGCAGGTGCTGGCCTACGTGTTCCAGCTCCGCCAGTTCCGCAAGGGGCGTGGTCCAAAGCCCGGCATGCCTGACCTTCCGATTCCTTCTGACTTGAAGCGCGATATCTAGATTGGTTTCGTTCCCTGGCCTGTGAGTTTCGGGCGAGGGCCGTGCCAGTCAGCGAGTTCAGGAGCGAGCTTCGATAACCCGAACCATCGGCTCCCCGCGGCTTTCCGGAATCGGTAGTGTCCCGTACCACGCCCGCGGATCATGAACCCTCGTGGAGCGGAATCCGCAGGCAAGGAAGTGCTGTCGTGCTTCGTCGTCATTCCGGAAATGGAATGACACTTGGCTCCGTGTGGCGGCGCCGAGAACGGACCCGAGTGCTCGCAGGGTGCCGTCCAGAAGAGGCTGTTTCGGGCGGTAGTAACTCTCGGAAAGATAGAGCGAACCGGGGCGCTTTGCCATCGCCGCGGCCAGGCGCCGCCAGAAGTCGCTGATAACTGCCAGGGAGAAATAGCTGGTCAGCCCTTCGGTGACAATAATCACGGGTCTGGTGTTGTCGAAGACGCGATCGATGACCTGTTCAAGGCAGTACTCGCCACGCTCGGCCAGAATGTCGATCGGGGTAACCTGGTGGTGGTCCCCCAGTCGGCCTGTGGCGAGCAGGCGCAGCGCTTTACGCCCGGCCATGTCCGGCAGGTCCGCTTCGACCATGTGAAGCCGCGGGTGCCGCTGTCGCAGCCGGATGCCCCTGGGAGACATGCCGCAGGCGATTTCCAGGACCTGGTCGATACCCTGGTGATTTATGGCCTCGTCGATCAGATGATCAATGATCAGATGGCGCTGGAGCAGGAAGGTCCGGATGTTGCCGCCGATGGCGGCCTTGCTGGCCGCTTCGAACGGCGTCATCAGGTGATAGAGCCAGCGGCCCTGTTGGGTGGCGAGGGCGTCGTCAGAAAGGCCATACCGGTGCCAGACGGCACCGGTATAGAGGGCGGTGAAGCTGATCCCCGAGCTGTCAGTCGGTTTGGTGCTCATAAATTGCCTTGCCCCATGCCTCGCGACTGCCTGGCAGGATCAGGTTCAGGATAATGGCGGCCACCGCACACAGGGCGATGCCTTCGAGGTGTCCCAGAACCATGCCACCGATACCGAAGACCAGGGTGACGCCCACAATCACCAGGTTGCGCGACTGGGAAAGGTCGACCTGATGACGAATCAGGGTGTTGAGGCCGACCACGGCAATAGAGCCGAACAGCAGGCACAGGATGCCACCCATGACCGGAACCGGAATGGTCTGCAGCGCCGCGCCAAACTTGCCGACGAACGCCAGCACAATGGCGATGACGGCAGCCCACCACATGACCCGGGGATTGAAGTTCTTGGTTAGCATGACCGCACCGGTGACTTCCGAATAAGTGGTATTGGGTGGGCCACCGAGCAGAGCCGCCGAGCTGGTTGCCAGGCCGTCGCCCAAGAGGGTGCGATGCAGGCCCGGTTTTTCGAGGTAGTTCTTGCGGGTGACGTTACCGATGGCCAGGACGTCGCCAATGTGCTCGATGGCCGGAGCGATGGCGACCGGAATCATGAACAGGACGGCGCCCCAGCTGAACTCGGGTGCGACGAATTTCGGCATGGCGAACCACGCCGCTTCCTGAACGGGGGTGGTGTCGACGATACCGGCAAAGGCCGACAGCACGTACCCGGTGATGACCCCGAACATAATCGGAATCAGGCGAAAAATGCCGTGCGACCAAACCGACATGACGATGGTCACCGCCAGTGAGATCATGGCAATCCAGATGGCCGTGTCGTAGGGAATGAGCTGGGTCGCTCCGTCACCGGTGCGGCCCGAGGCCATGTGCACGGCGACCGGGGCCAGGCCCAGGCCGATCGTCATGATTACCGGGCCAATCACCACGGGCGGCAGCAGGGCGCGGACAAAACCCGTGCCGCGAAGGCGAACCAGGCCGCTGAGCAGGATGTAGAGAATACCGGCCGCCATCAGGCCGCCCATAGTTTCCTCCATGCCGAATTTGCCCTTGGAGGCGATGACCGGGGCGATGAAGGCGAAGGATGAGGCCAGGAAAATCGGGATCTGGCCCCCGGTGACGATGTGAAAAATGATGGTGCCGAGGCCTGCGGTGAACAGGGCGACATTGGGGTCCAGCCCGGTGATCAGGGGCATGAGGACCAGGGCGCCAAAGGCGACCAGCAGCATTTGCGAACCGGCGATGGCCTGTTTCCAGATCGGGTCGTTGGTATGATCCTGCATGCTTATACGTCCTTCTGCTTGGTACCAAAGATCTTGTCACCGGCATCGCCGAGGCCCGGCAGGATATACCCTTTCTCGTTCAGACGGTCGTCAACCGAGGCGGTATAGATCGAAACGTCCGGGTGCTTTTCCAACACTTTCTTGACGCCTTCGGGAGCCGCAACCAGCACGAGGGCCCGAATTTCGGTGCTGCCCGCTTTCTTGAGCAGGTCGATGGTGGAAATCATCGAGCCGCCGGTCGCCAGCATCGGGTCCACGATCAGCGCCATTCGCTGATCCAGTTCGCCGACCAGCTTTTCCAGGTAGGTGCTGGCCTCCAGGGTTTCTTCGTTGCGGATCTGGCCGACCACACTCACCCGGGCGACCGGGATCAGGCTCAGGACGCCGTCCAACATGCCCAGCCCGGCTCGCAGGATGGGAACGATGGTGATTTTCTTGCCGTGGATCTGCTCAACGTTGACCGGGCCCGCCCAGCCTTCAATCGTCTTTTCCTGAAGATTAAAATCCTTGGTGGCTTCGTAAGTCAGCAGGGCGCCAACCTCCTGTGCCAGTTCACGAAAATTCTTGGTGCTGATGTCCGCCCGGCGCATAAGGCCGAGTTTGTGTCGGATCAGTGGGTGTTTAACCTCGTGGATTGGCATGGGTCACCTGTGTGTCTGGTTGGTCTGTCGTGGTTTTTCAGCGCGTTCAAATGGCGCAAGGATACCGTATCTGAGGAGGAACGTCAGGCGACACCGGGAGAAAGCCCGGGGAATTCGGGTAAGGAGTGGTACGGATCTTGCGATGCCACCTCCAGAAGGCGCCAGGGCGTCAGACTTTCGACCCTGAAACCCTCTTCAGGTAAAGCCAAGCGGAGAAGAGTCCTGCATGGACAGAGCATTAGTCCTTAACAACGTCAAATCCCTGACGCGGGGAAATCTGGGCATTCCCATTATGCTGATGGGGCTTCTGGGCATGATGATCCTGCCGATGCCCGCGTTCCTGCTGGACGTTTTCTTCACTTTCAACATTACCCTGTCCATCGTCATCCTGCTGGTGTGTGTTTACGCCATGCGCCCTATGGAATTTGCCTCCTTCCCCACGGTGCTGCTAGTGGCGACGCTTCTGCGACTGGCCCTTAACGTGGCTTCCACCCGCATCGTACTGCTGGAAGGTCATGAGGGTGGAGACGCTGCAGGTAAGGTGATCGAGTCTTTTGGTGCCGTGCTGATTGGTGGCAACTACGCCGTGGGGCTTGTGGTCTTCGCCATCCTGATGATCATCAACTTCCTGGTGGTTACCAAGGGCGCCGGCCGGGTCTCCGAAGTCAGCGCCCGCTTTACCCTCGACGCCATGCCGGGCAAGCAGATGGCCATCGACGCCGACCTGAACGCCGGTTTGATCAACCAGGACGAAGCCAAGCATCGCCGGTCGGAGATTGCCCAGGAAGCCGACTTTTACGGCTCGATGGATGGCGCCTCGAAGTTCGTCAAAGGCGATGCGGTTGCCGGCCTTCTGATTCTTGCAATCAACATCATCGGTGGCGTGGCCATTGGCATGTTGCAGCACGATTTGACCTTCGGGCTGGCCATGCAGCGTTATGCACTGCTGACCATCGGTGACGGGCTGGTGGCCCAGATACCCTCACTGCTGCTGTCCACATCCGCCGCCATCATGGTTACCCGGGTGACCTCCAGCCAGGACATGGGCGGCCAGATCCTGAGCCAGATGTTCAGTGCGCCCAAGGCCTTGGCCATCGCGGCCGCCATCCTCCTGATTCTGGGTCTGATCCCGGGGATGCCGCACGTTGCTTTCCTCGGGCTCGGCAGCCTCGCAGCGGCCGCGGCCTGGTATATCTGGAAGCAGGATCGCCAGACCGTTGAGGAAGACGGGGTCTTCCCGGGTCGTGGCGGCGCCGTGGGCGTGCCGCGCTCGACGGGGCAGGATCTGCCGCCCGGCGGAGACAGTGGTGGTGATGCCGGCCGTCAATTACCCGCGCCCGGGGAGAGCAAAGAGTTGGGCTGGGACGACGTCGCTACGGTCGATATTGTCGGACTGGAAGTGGGGTACCGGCTGATTCCCCTCGTGGACAAATCCCAGGGTGGTCAGCTGCTGAGCCGGATCAAGGGCGTGCGTAAAAAGCTGTCGCAGGATCTGGGCTTTCTGATGCCGTCGGTACACATTCGCGACAACCTGGACCTGATGCCCAACGTTTACCGCATCACGCTGATGGGCGTGACCATCGCTGAGGCTGAGATCCATCCGGAGCGGGAACTGGCCATCGATCCCGGCCAGGTGTTCGGGAAGGTCGAGGGAATCCAGGGCAAGGATCCGGCTTTCGGGCTGGATGCCATCTGGATCGAGCCTGACAAAAAGGACCAGGCCCAGACTCTGGGCTACACCGTGGTTGATGCCAGTACCGTGGTTGCGACCCATCTGAACCAGGTGTTGCAGAAGCATGCCCATGAGCTGCTGGGGCACGAGGAAGTGCAGAAGTGGCTGGATCAGTTGGAGAAAGTGTCGCCGAAGCTGGCCGAGGAGCTGGTGCCGACGACGGTGTCCATCAGCCTGTTGCTCAAGGTGCTGCAGAACCTGTTGAAGGAAGAGGTCCCCATTCGGGATATGCGCTCGATTGCCGAGGCCATCGTCAACGTTCATCCCAAGAGTCAGGATCCGAAACTGCTGACTACGGTGGCGCGCCAGTCCCTGCGACGGATGATCGTTCAGAGTATCTGTGGCAACGAATCGGAGATTCCGGTCATCACCCTCGATCCGGATCTGGAACAGTTATTGCTAAAGTCTGTTCAACAGAGTCAACAATCCGGCGGTCAGGACGACATCGGTCTGGTTCTGGAGCCGAACATGGTGGAGAAGCTGCAGCGTTCCCTGCAGGACAGTGTTCAGCGCCAGGAAATGCTGGGCAAGCCGGCAATTCTGCTGGTTTCCGGACCGTTGCGACCGGTACTGGCGAGGTTTGCGAGCTACGGGGTAGAGCGCCTGCACGTGCTCTCCTACCAGGAAATACCGGATAACAAACAGATCACTATCGTGGCGTCCGTCGGTCAGTAATGACACGGACCACAACGCGGCCAGCGCCCGCAAAGGGGTTGCCGGTGGAGGATGAGTCAGTATGAAAGTAAAACGGTTTTTCGCTCAGAGCATGGCAGAGGCGCTGAAGCAGGTCAGTGAGCAGATGGGGCCGGATGCCGTGATTCTTTCCAATCGTCGTGTTGACGGTGGCGTCGAAATCGTGACGGCACTGGACTACGACGAGAACATGGCGCGCCAGCGACTGGGTGACAAGGCCGAGTCTGCCATCAACGGGTCGCGGCTGGCGGAAATGCAGGCCGACCAGCATCGCCGGCTCGAGGACGAGCTGAACCGTTCCCGTGATCGAATCCGTGAAGTGCGGGAAAAGCGGGCAAAAGCGGGTGCAACCTATTCCGGCGCCACGTTTGCGGATCTGAACGAGGCAGCCTCGTCCGGCTTTGACGAGTCGGTGGCAGCGTCTGCGCCGAATGCTCGGGGGTATTCCGATGAGCTGGCCCAGATGCGGGCTGAAATCAGCTCACTCAAGGATATGATGAGCGGCCGTTCCGCCGAGCCGGCAAAGCCAGTCAGCAATGCGCTCCAGCAGCGGCTGGCCGAGCGACTGCAGGAGTTTGGTCTGAGCAGTGACCTGGCGGGTTCGCTGTCCCGCCGTCACAAGGGCGGCCGGCTTGAAGATGGCTGGAAGCAATCCCTGAAAATGCTGGCAACCGGCGTCCGCACCTCGCGCCAGGAATGGCCGGACGAGGGAGGGGTCTACGCGTTGGTTGGTCCGACAGGTTCCGGTAAGACCACCACCATCGGCAAGCTGGCGGCGCGTTATGTGTTGCGACACGGAGCGGACTCCCTGGCCCTGGTGACGACTGACCGCTACCGGGTGGCCGCTCACGAGCAGCTGTTCGTGTTTGGTCGGATCCTGAACGTTCCGGTGCGGGTGGTGGATGAAAGCCATTCGTTGGACGATATTCTGGACGAGCTGTCCGGTCGGCATCTGGTGTTGATCGATACCGCCGGCCTGACCAGCTCGGACAAAGGCTACCAGGAGCAGTTGGCCGAGCTGGCGCGCAGCCACCACAACATTCGTACTCATCTGGTGGTGTCTGCCACCAGCCAGCCGCGTATCATGAAATCCGTGTGGCATTGCTATAAGATGGCAAATCTTGCGGGCTGCGTAATG
Source organism: Marinobacter albus (assembly GCF_030238305.1). NCBI lineage: Bacteria > Pseudomonadati > Pseudomonadota > Gammaproteobacteria > Pseudomonadales > Marinobacteraceae > Marinobacter > Marinobacter albus. The sequence continues at coordinate 1,507,226 of NZ_JASSQD010000001.1, forward strand.
ACAAAGATTGACGAAGCCCTGACACTGGGGGAATCTCTTGGGTTCGTGATGGAAACCGGATTGCCGGTGGCCTATTACACGGACGGGCAGAAAATTCCCGAGGACCTGCACCACGCGGAAGCCATTCCCCTGGTGCGGCTGGCGGTGGAACGGCTGAAACGCCTGCAGCAACAGCAGTCGGTTGCTGAAGGGGCCTGAGCGCGAACGCACCTTTACCGGATGACAGAGTATCCGGCGCGCAGAGCTGGCGCCGTTCAATGACAAGACGAGCCCTCAGTACAACTGGCGAGAGACAAGAATCAACATGAGCAAAGCACATCCGGTACAGGTGATTGCGGTTTCCGGCGGCAAGGGTGGGGTCGGCAAGAGTAACGTGTCGGTTAACCTTGGAATTGCCCTGGCGCAGAAAGGTCGCCGGGTGGTGATTCTGGATGCCGATCTCGGCCTGGCCAACATCGATGTCCTGCTCGGAATAACGGCCAGCCGGAATATTGCCGATGTGCTTTCCGGCGAGTGCGAACTCAAGGACATACTGGTCAGCGGGCCAGGTGGAGTCAAGATTGTTCCGGCCTCATCGGGCACCCAGCGCATGACCCACCTCAGCCCGATGGAACACGCTGGACTGATCAACGCCTTCAGTGAGCTGGGTGACCAGATTGACGTACTGATCGTCGATACCGCAGCGGGTATTTCCGAATCCGTTGTCAGTTTCCTCCGGGCATCGCAGGAGCTCCTTTTTGTCGTCTGCGACGAACCTACCTCCATCACCGATGCCTACGCCCTGATCAAGCTGATGAATCGGGAGTACGGCACAAACCGTTTTCGTATCCTGGCGAACCAGGTGCGAAATGAGCAGGAAGGCCGCCACCTGTTTGAGAAACTGAGCCGGGTGACCGAGCGCTTCCTTGATGTCGCATTGCAATATGTGGGTATGGTGCCCTACGACGAAGCCGTCAAAAAAGCGGTGCAGCGGCAGCGGGCGGTGCTGGACGCCTATCCCCGCGCCAAGGCGTCCCTGGCGATCAAGGCCTTGGCCGATAAAGTGGACAACTGGCCGTTACCGTCCTCGCCACGAGGCCATCTGGAGTTCTTTGTAGAGCGGCTCGTCCAAGTCTGAATCTGATCCAGTCAAAACAACACCGGATACATGACATTGGCGAAACATCTGGGAATCTATCAGCAGTCTGATGCGAAAAGCCCTTCGCGGCTCATTGAAGAGCATGCACCGCTGGTCAAGAAAATAGCCCTTCATCTCATGGCCAGGCTGCCTGCTTCGGTGCAGTTGGAAGACCTGATGCAGGCCGGCATGATCGGACTGCTCGAATCCGCACAACGCTACAGCTCGACCAAGGGCGCCACCTTCGAAACCTATGCTGGTATTCGGATCAGGGGCGCCATGGTGGATGAGATCCGCAAAGGCGACTGGGTGCCCCGTTCCGTCCACCGAAATGCCCGCCGGATATCCCAGGCCATCAAGGCCGTTGAAGACCGTCTCGGTCGCGAAGCCCAGGACCTCGAAGTCGCGCAGGAACTGGGCATGGAGTTATCCGAATACCATGCCTCACTTTCCGACGCGAACAGCGGACGACTTTTTAGTCTGGATGAGCTCAATGAATCCGGGGAGCTGCCGATAGAAGAGGCAGAGACCAGTGATAATCCGCTGGACGGTCTGGCATCCGACGCCTTCCGGCGCAATCTGGCTGAAGCCATTGAAGACTTGCCCGAACGCGAAAAGCTGGTGTTGAGCCTGTATTACCAGGAAGAGCTGAACCTCAAGGAAATCGGTGCTGTTCTGGGAGTGAGTGAGAGCCGTGTCAGTCAGATTCACAGCCAGGCCGCACTCAGATTGCGTGGGCGCCTTGCAGACTGGCGTCGCGACGCAGACGACTGAATGAGTGCTCCCTGTGTCCGGTTCATAGAGCTCTGTAGCTTTTGGTAACCGGCGCTTTACACGGACACCAAAGATCAGACAATAAGTGCTTCAAACAGCGGCCTGCTAGATTTCGAACTCGAAGGTCAAACGAATTCCGGGTGTTACCAACTGGAGGTCCCATTGGACAAGAACATGAAAATCCTGATTGTGGATGACTTTTCCACAATGCGACGGATCATCAAGAACCTGCTGCGAGATTTGGGCTTCAGCAATACCGATGAAGCCGATGACGGCAACACCGCGCTGCCGATGCTGAAGAGTGGCAAGTACGATTTTCTGGTAACGGATTGGAACATGCCGGGGATGTCCGGGTTCGATCTGCTTAAAGCCGTGCGCGCCGATGAAAATCTGAAGACGTTACCGGTGCTGATGGTAACGGCGGAAGCCAAGCGGGACCAGATCGTGGCTGCCGCCCAGGCCGGCGTGAATGGCTATGTGGTCAAGCCGTTCACGGCAGCGGTCCTCAAGGAAAAGATTGAGAAAATCTTCGAACGCATTCAGTAACCTGAGGTCGCATGGCTCTCATGAGCAATAGCAACAAGAACCATCGGAGCCTCGATCCGGAGGTGACAGAGCAGTTGCAGCGCCAGAGTGCGGAGCTGGCCGAAAGCGTGAAGGCCGGAGATTTTGCCCAGGCGATGACCGTGATCAATGAGCTCAGCGAGGTCAGGGATCAAAGTCTCTACCGTGAAGTTGGTCGGTTGACCCGCAGTCTCCACGAAGCCATCCGGAATTTCCAGGTGGATCCACGCAGCGCGGAACAGCAGGAAGCGCTGTCGAAGATGACCGACGCCTCGGACCGGCTCGAGTATGTGGTTCGAATGACCAGCCAGGCGGCCAACCGCACCATGGATCTGGTTGAAGAGACCATGCCGGTGGCCCACACCGTTCGCGATGAGGCTTCGGCGCTCCGGGATGAGTGGCAGCGTTTGCGCCGGCGCGAAATGCAGCCCTCAGAGTTTCGGGAGCTTTACGGGCGCATCGACCGTTTTTTTGCCGGCCTGACGACGGACGCCGACACCATATACAACAACCTCTCGGAAATTTTGCTGGCCCAGGATTTTCAGGACCTCACGGGACAGGTGATCCAGAAGGTCACGACCCTGGTGAAGGAAGTAGAGGAACAGATGCTCAGCCTCGTGGTAATGGCGAGCCATGTGGACCAGATCACCGGCACCGTGCACCAGATTGACGAGACTCAGGTTTCGGCGGAACAGGGCGTAGGACCGCAGATCAAGGCTGATGAGCGTGAAGATGTAGTTTCGGGACAGGACGACGTCGATGATCTGCTGTCCAGTCTCGGATTCTGAATTAATGAGGACTACGCATGGCGTTTGATGCTGATGACGAGATTTTGCAGGACTTCCTCGTGGAGGCCGGTGAAATTCTCGAGAAGCTGTCGGAGCAACTGGTCGATCTTGAGCGACACCCGGACGACAGTGATCTGTTGAATGCCATTTTCCGCGGCTTTCATACGGTAAAGGGTGGCGCAGGCTTCCTCCAGCTCGATGCCCTGGTGAATTGCTGCCACTCTGCCGAGAATGTGTTCGATATCCTGCGTAATCACAAGCGTAAGGTAGATTCAGACCTGATGGACGTGGTGCTTGAGACCCTCGATCACGTCAACGCCATGTTCGAGCAGGTCAGGAATCATGAGGAGCTGACACCCGCTCCGGATGCGCTGATTGCCGCCCTGGATGCTTTTGCACAACCGGAGGGCGACGCCGGACAACAACCCGCGGACCTTCGTCAGGACAGTCCGGATGACTGCGGTGATATCACCGACGATGAATTTGAACAGTTGCTGGATGCGCTTCACGACGGCGGCGACGCGGCCCAGGGTCAGCCCGCCGGTTCCGGTGAGTCTGCCAAGGCGTCGGCGGGCGGGGCCGGTGATGATGACATCACCGATGACGAATTCGAGGCCCTGCTGGACCAGCTGCATGGCAAAGGTCAGTTTGCCGGCGCTCCGGCGGCGGGTGAGCCAGCCGCCGATGCCAGCCCGGACGAGCAGGCGTCTTCGGGCAAAGGCGATGATCTGATCACCGACGATGAGTTCGAAAAGCTCCTGGACGAACTGCACGGTAAGGGCGGCGGGCCCACGGCAACTGACTCGGGCAAGGTGCCCGGATCTGGGCCTTCGTCCGGTGCAGCGCCGAAAGCGCCTGCGGCCAAGGCCGCTGCACCGGCCCGGGAGACGGCGCCGGCTGCCGAGACCACGGTACGGGTCGATACCAAGCGCCTTGACGACATCATGAACATGGTCGGCGAACTGGTGCTGGTGCGAAACCGCCTGCAACGCCTGGGTGCGGCGAGTGAAGACGAGCACATGCACAAAGCGGTGTCCAACCTTGATGTGGTGACTACCGATCTGCAGGCCGCCGTCATGCAGACACGGATGCAGCCTATCAAGAAAGTATTTGGCCGGTTCCCCCGCGTGGTCCGCGACCTGGCCCGAAGCCTGAAGAAAGAAGTGAACCTCGTGATGCACGGGGAAGAGACCGATCTGGACAAGAATCTGGTGGAGGCGCTTTCGGATCCCCTGGTTCACCTGGTGAGGAACTCTGTCGATCATGGTATCGAAGCGCCGGATGTTCGTGAGAAAGCAGGCAAGCCGCGGCAGGGTACCGTTACCCTGTCAGCCGAGCAGGAAGGGGATCACATTCTTCTGTCCATCGATGACGATGGTGCGGGCATGGACCCGGAAGTGCTGCGCCGTAAGGCCGTTGAGAAGGGCATCTACGAACAGGATGTGGCCGACCGGCTGACCGAAAGCGAGTGTTTCAACCTGATCTTCTCCGCCGGCTTTTCCACCAAGGAGCAGATCTCGGACGTGTCCGGTCGCGGCGTCGGCATGGACGTGGTCAAGACCAAGATCGGCCAGCTCAATGGCCAGATCAACATTGTGTCGGAGTTGGGCAAGGGCTCCCGGATCATCATCAAGGTTCCGCTCACCCTGGCGATCATGCCAACGCTGATGATCATGCTCGGAGACCAGTCGTTTGCCCTGCCGCTCGTCAACGTGGTGGAGATTTTCCACCTGGATCTGACCAAGACCAATATTGTCGATGGGCGCGAATGTATCGTTGTGCGGGACAAGGTGTTCCCGCTGTTCCACATCAAGCGGTGGCTGGTGAAAAACGCCGCCCGTGAGGACGAGCCGGACAATGCCCACGTCGTGATCGTGGCCATGGGCACCAAGCAGGTGGGTTTTGTGGTCGATCAACTGGTGGGACAGGAAGAGGTCGTTATCAAGCCTCTGGGCCGGGCGCTCCAGGGTACCCCGGGCATGGCCGGGGCCACCATTACGGGCGACGGGCGGATTGCCCTGATTATTGATGTTCCCAGCCTGCTGCAACATTACAGCTGACGCTGTCAGGGTGGGGCGAGAGATTGGACTTCGTTAGGAGAAATGGATGACAGTTTCTGTCCTGGTCGTGGATGATTCAGGGTTCTTTCGAAAACGGCTGACGGAAATTTTGACTGGCTCGGGCCAGATCCGGGTGGTGGGAGCCGCCACCAACGGCCGTGAGGGTGTGGAACTGGCCGAGAAGCTGCGGCCGGATGTCATCACCATGGATTACGAGATGCCGGTAATGGATGGCATTTCGGCGGTTCGGGAAATCATGAAGAATCACCCCGTGCCGGTGCTGATGTTCTCCTCCCTTACCTACGAGGGCGCCCGGGTTACTCTGGATGCCCTGGAGGCGGGGGCAGTGGACTTCCTGCCCAAGAACTTCGAGGAAATCGCGAGGGACAGCAGCCAGCTGCAAAAAATCCTCATTGATCGCATTCTGGATGTGGCTCAAAGCCGGCCCGGAGCGCGGCCGAAACCCGCTCCTGGCAAAGCGCCGTCCGTTCCGAGCGGGCACGAGACGGCACCCTTGCGCCCGCGCCCATCCTCGGCCGCCACTGCGCGCCCGGCTAACGTTCCCAGACCCGCGCAGCCGGCTGCCAACCCCGAGGGGCCCAGACGTCCGGCCCGACGCGGTTCCGCCAAGCACTACAGTGTGGTTGGTATCGGCACCTCCACCGGCGGGCCAGTGGCCCTGCAGCGAGTGCTGACATCGTTGCCGTCGTCGTTTCCCGCGCCGATTGTGCTGGTCCAGCACATGCCCGCCAGTTTCACGCCGGCTTTTGCCGAGCGCCTCGATAAACTGTGCAGGATCCAGGTGCGCCAGGCGGAAGACGGGGACGTGCTCAGGCCCGGCTTGGCCCTCCTGGCTCCGGGCGGTAAACAGATGATGATCGAAAATCGCGGCGGTCAGGCCAGGGTTCGAATCCTGCCCGGCGATGAACGCCTCAACTACAAGCCCTGCGTCGACGTCACCTTCGGGTCCCTGGCCCGCAGCTTTCCCGGTAAAACCCTTGGCGTGATCCTCACGGGCATGGGCTCGGATGGCAAGGACGGCTGCCGGATGATGAAGCAGACCGGGTCTGACATCTGGTCCCAGGACGAGAAAACCTCGGTCATCTATGGCATGCCGATGGCCGTGGCCAGGGCCGGTCTCAGTGACGAAGTTCTGGCGCTCGAGGAAATCGGACCGCGACTGATTGAGGGCGTTTCCTGATGGATATCCTGAGCCTGCTGGGAGTTGTACTCGCTTTTGCCGCCATCCTTGGTGGCAACCTGCTGGAGGGTGGAGCCCTGGGCTCCCTGTTTAACGGTCCGGCAGCGTTGATTGTGGTTGGCGGTACGTTTGCCGCGACGATTCTGCAGACGTCCTGGCCGGTGCTGAAGCGGGCATTCGGACAGGCCCGCTGGGTATTCGTGCCGCCCTTCATCAGTATGGAGGATGGCATCGGCAAGGTCATTGACTGGAGTGTGAAAGCCCGCAAGCAAGGCCTGCTTGGTCTTGAGGGGCTGGCCGAGCGCGAACCCGAACAGTTTGCCCAGAAGGGCCTCCAGTTGCTGGTTGACGGCGCCGAGACCGAGACCATCCGCAGCATCATGGAAGTCGATCTGGAGTCCCGGGAGCAACGGGATCTGGAATCGGCGCGGGTTTTCGAGGCCATGGGCGGGTACTCACCCACCATCGGCATCATCGGCGCGGTGATGGGGCTGATCCAGGTCATGACCAATCTGGAAGATCCCCAGTCGCTGGGCAGCGGGATTGCCACTGCCTTCGTTGCGACCATATACGGCGTCGCCCTGGCAAACCTGCTGTTTTTTCCCGTGGCGAACAAGTTGAGGGGCATCATCCGCGACCGCACCCGGTACCAGGACATGATGATCGACGGCATCATTGCGATCGCGGATGGTGAAAACCCGAAATCCATTGAAATGCGACTGCGGGGCTTCCTGCAGTAACGATGATCAGGCCAACTTATGCGGCGGCGTAGGCAGTCCCAAGAAGATCTCCACAACAAGGAGCGCTGGCTGATTTCCTACGCGGATTTCATCACCCTGCTGTTCGCTTTTTTTGTCGTCATGTACTCCGTTTCCTCCGTTAACGAGGGCAAGTACAAGGTTCTATCCGAAACCCTGACTGGCGTATTCAATGCGCCGCAACGATCGGTTGAGCCGATCGAGGTGGGCGAGCAGCCGAAGCATTCTCTCGATACGCCCTCCGAGGCCGTGATTCCGCCTGCGGTCACCGAGGCTGCCCGCAATTCCGAGAGCGACGCCCAGGCCCGAGCCGAAGCCCTGCAGACCATGGCCGACCAGCTGGCCCTGGAGTTCGACGAACTGATCGAACAGGGTGTGGTGACGATGGAAACCAGCGACCACTGGCTGGAACTCAGTCTGCCGAACAGTCTTTTATTCGGAAGCGGAGATGCCGAACCCCATTACGACGCCTTTGACGTCGTGCAGAAGGTGGCCCGGGTTCTGCGCAATCGTGATAACGCGGTCAAGGTGGAAGGCTTTACCGACAACCAGCCCATCAATACCCCACGATTCCCCTCCAACTGGGAGCTCTCAGCCGCCCGGGCCGCCGCGGTGGTGAGAATGTTGACCATGGAGGGCATCGAACCGGAACGCCTGGCGGCGGTTGGCTACGGCCGGTTCCAGCCGGTCGCCCGCAATGATACCGATGAAGGCCGACGGCGAAATCGAAGGGTTGTTCTCCTCATTTCCCGTGATGCAAGTGTCCGTGGTGCTATGCGTTGAGCCGCGCGGTACGCGGCACATGCGGATAGCTGCCTTGGCACGGTTCCTGTATTGATCCGGGGCAATTCTTCAAGGCCGGCAAGCGTTTGCCGTTTGATCTCATTTTGCAGGCTTGCGAGGGTCAAGTTGCGGATGAACCGGCCGATAAACCGGAATGCAGTGAGTGTGAGTCGGGCTGCAATGACGTTTTCTCTGGAGAAACAAGCGTGCGAATCTGGGCTGTAGCCAATCAGAAGGGCGGTGTGGGTAAAACCACATCCGTGGTTGCGTTGGGTGGTTTGCTGGCCGAACGCGGCGAGCGTGTGCTTGTGGTGGATCTGGATCCCCACGGCTCACTCACGAGCTGGTTCGGATACGATCCGGATACCATTGCCCATAGTGTCTTCGACCTGTTCCAGCATCAGGGCAAGGTGCCCGAGGGGCTTCCGGCCCAGCTTATCACCGAGACGAGCTGTAGCGGGTTGTCGCTGCTTCCGGCCAGTACCGCTTTGGCGACGTTGGAGCGCCGGATGGTGGGGGTTGAGGGCATGGGCCTGATTGTCTCGCGGGCCCTTGCGCAGTTATGGGACGATTTCGATTACGTGCTCCTGGACAATACGCCGTCGCTCGGGGTGTTGATGGTGAACGCTTTGGCGGCGGCCCAGCATCTGGTGATTCCGGTCCAGACCGAGTTCCTGGCGATCAAGGGGCTTGAGCGGATGCTGCATACCCTGAAAATGATCATGCGATCCCAGAAAAACGAGTTGCCCTACACCATAGTGCCGACCCTCTATGATCGCCGGACCCAGGCGTCAGTAAAGAGCCTCAACCTGTTACGCAAGACCTACGCTGACAGCCTCTGGCGGTTTGCCGTGCCCGTGGATACCAAGTTCCGGGATGCCAGCCAGTCTGGCGTTGTTCCGTCTGCGCTCGACGCGGCAACCCACGGAGTTCGAGCCTATGCCCACCTGTTGGAGGATTTGCTTGCCCGAACGGGTTCCGTGAAGGAGCGTCAGCATGCCTGACGAAAATTTGACGAGGCTGTCTGATCCGGCCAACGCCATTGCCAGTTACCTGGATGACCTGCTGCATACCGCGACGGATACTGCGCTGCGCGAGGAGTCGGCCGTTGAAGCTCCGCCGCGGGAGGCCGGGGCCAAAGCGCCGGTGAAAACCGTTCCGCAGACACAACCTGAAACCCGTAAAGCCAGTCCGAAGGTGATGGAAAAGCCGGTCCTGGCACCGAGCGTTGTCGAGTCGCCTGCTCCAGAACCGCCGGAACCCGAGGTTGTTGCCAGTCCGGAAGCCGATCTGCAGCCGGCCGTATCTGAACCGCCATCCCGGCCGGACTGGTCCGGTGCGCCGTTTGAGTGTCTGATCTTTACTGTGGCCGGCCTGCAGTTGGCGGTGCCCCTGATTCTGCTGGGTGCCATCCACCGTATCGAGGAAGGCATCCGGCCGATTCCGGGAAGCCCCCGCTGGTACATGGGCATTCGACCCGATCGCGACCAGAACCTGAGGGTGGTGGATACGGCTGAATGGATCATGGCGGGTCGGGTGCCGGACAATGCCCGTGACAACTACCGGTTTGTCATCCGTCTGGACAACAGCGACTGGGGTCTGACCTGCGACGACGTGGCGCAGTCCTTCACGCTGAAGCCGGATGAGGTGCGCTGGCGTACCTCTCGCAGTAAGCGACCCTGGCTGGCCGGAACGGTCATTGACCATATGTGCGCCCTGATCGATGTGCGCACCATGGCCGACCTTCTCGTCAGGGCCGAGCGTGAACACCATCTCGACCTGAGTTGAGAAAAAACCGGTTACCGATTGAAACTGTGCCGCGCTGGCACGGTTTGTGCCCATAAATATAGTATTGGGCACTGATGATGATTTTTTGACGATCAGGTTGCCCGTCGGGCAGCCACACAGGAGACACAGTGCTATGGCATCCCCGAGCGGACAACACAATCAGGTCCAGGACGATCAGGTACTGCAGTACGTGACCTTCCGTCTGGATGACGAGACCTACGGCCTGAATGTCATGCAGATCCAGGAAGTGCTGAGGTACACGGAGATAGCCCCGGTCCCGGGTGCCCCCGATTATGTCCTCGGGATCATCAATCTGCGGGGCAACGTCGTCACGGTCATCGATACCCGGCGCCGGTTTGGACTGGCGGACGCGGAAGTGAACGATGCGACCCGAATTGTGGTGATGGAATCGGACAATCAGGTCATGGGTATTCTGGTGGATTCCGTGGCCGAAGTGGTCTACCTGAAGTCCAGCGAAATTGAGACTGCACCGAACGTGGGTAATGAGGAAAGTGCCAAGTTTATCCAGGGCGTGTGCAACAAGGATGGTGAGCTGATCATCCTGGTTGAATTCGACAAAATGTTGTCAGAGAACGAATGGGCTGAAATCGCCGCACTGTAACCGGGAACTCCTCGCCTGGCAGTGCCTCGGATGGACGCCTTTCGTCATAAATCACGGGAGACGTCCGTCATGTTTGCAGAAATTCCGTCCTATCTTCCCTGGGGGCTGACTGTTGCGGCCTTGTCACTGGTTCTGGTTCAGGGCGTTGTTCACGGACGCCAGATCCGGCAGCTGAAATCCTCGCTCAAGGACCGCTGCGATATCCTTGGCCGGGAACTGCACGCGACCACCAGCGGCAGCGTCGGCGTTGGCCAGCGGCTGGTCGCCTGCGAACGACAGCTTCACGAACTGAGAACCACACTGGACGAGATGCGCCAGAACGACCCGCTGCGAATCTCCTACGACGAGGCCTCCCGCTTAGTGGACCTGGGTGCCGATATCGACGACCTCATGAATACCTGCGGTATCTCCCGCCCCGAAGCCGAACTGGTATCCGCCTTGAAACGGCGACAGGCGGCGTAACCCCACCTTAGAATCTTCGGAGCGCGCTCAGTCGCTTTCCCGGTTTGCGGGTCGGGCATCGTCGGGTGTCCGGCCCCGGATGTGGAAGGCGAATGCCAGTATCTCGGCGATCACCCGGTACAGGCTCTCCGGAATTTCTTCATTGAGCGAGAGTCGGGCCAGGATGCTGGCCAATTCGGCGTTCTCATAAAGCGGAACATTGTGCTCCCGGGCTATCCGGACAATTTCCTCCGCCAGTTCATGGGTACCGGTCGCGGCAATGATCGGTGCCTGTTCGCCATCGTACTTCAGTGCGACCGCAGCGTTGGCGCCGTGTTCATTGGTTCGGTCGGTCATGCTCTTGTGTCCACCAGTCTGTGTTCAAGGCGTGTGGCCGAAGCCTGCGGGGTGCCTCTTCGACACTCCAGATCGGTCACGTCCAGCCCCAGGTCAGTCAGGCTCTGCCTGAGCAAGGGTAATTCCTCGTTAACCTGTCGCAGAGTGCTCTGCTTCTCGGCCCAGACCCGGGCGCTGACCGATTGCTGGCGCAGTGCCACGTCAAAGTGCAGGGGGCCGGCTTCATCCAGGTCCATGGCCAGCGAGAGTCGCCATTCGCTGACGGAGGCCTTGTGCTGTTGCTCCTGGGTTCCGCGGTCCTCGGGATACTGTTCGAGGCGCAACTGCGCAACCCGCGGTTCGTTCTGGGGGGTGACCCATGGCAGCTCCAGCAGCAGGGTAGACAGGGGCGCCGGTGCGTCACCGCCGGTCCTCGCCGTCAGAACCTGGCTGTGGAGCTGATTCACGGTAATCCGGTTCAGCATGCCCGCCAGTAGTCGGAGCATCTGGCCGACGGTGGTAGCTTCGCCGTTGGCGGATTGAGCCGGTGCCCGGGGGCTGGCCTGGGGAAAGTTCAGGGGGGCCTGAACGAGTTCCGGGCTGGCCAGTGGCGTCAGCCGGTTAAAGTGCTCCGGACCGTTTCCCTGCTGGGTCAGGAGGGCTGTAATGACTCGCCCGACTGCCAGTTTCAGATCCGGCAATGTGGCCGATGGGGTTTGAACCAGCCTCGATTCGGCAAACAGGCCGCTTTCGGCGATCCATTGTTTGATCTGTTGCAGTGGTTGCTCCTGACGTCCGCTGCCGGGCATGAGACTGGCGCTTGCGGGCAGGCGGGCGAGCACCTGCTGGATGCTCTGGCGGGCCGCCTCAGGCAAGGGTTGGGACGGTCTGGCAGAGGGCAACTGGCCGGGACTCGGGTCTGGTTTCAACCCCTGGCTCAGGCTGGCCAGCAATTTCGTGAGTCCGCCCTCCAGATTCTGCTGCCAGGGCATGTGCTGAACCAGGGCCCGGGCGATTCCGGTTTCCTGTGCCGGTGCCAATTTTCCCATCAACTGGAGTTCATTGCCGGCCCGCATGACCTTGACCCAGTCACCGGTTTCCAGTCTGGTGTTGCCAATGGCGGCTTCGACCAGCAGTGATTTGCCGCGGACGTCCAGCAACACCTCGGAAGTCGCCTGGCCCTGACGATTGATGATTTCGGCGACCCGTGCCAGTGTGGCTTGCCGGTTGGCCAGCTGCAGCGCATCAAGCTGTTGTCGCGCAGAGGGCTGCGGGTTGTCCGCGCCTGCCGCATTCACCGTTGCCGCGCGGGCCGGTGAGATCGGGGTTTGCCCGGCGGGTTGGGGCGGTTGTTGGCCAGTCGGTAGTTTCATCGCGATCGATTTGATGTTGGAAAAGAGTAATCCGCAAGCGCTTTCGTTATAATACGCCGCGCTGGCGAGTCTTACCGTGAATAATGTCTGCACCCGCCGCGTCAGTCTTGAATGCACCCGATGCCGTATGAGCGTGCATCGTCCTGGTTACGGGGCCCTGATGTCTGAGCCGTTACTACAGGCTGCCAATCTGCAGTGTGAACGAGGTGAGCGGATACTGTTCCGTGACCTTTCGTTTTCCATACTGCCCGGTACGGTGACCCGTGTCGAGGGTGCCAATGGCACCGGTAAAACCACGCTGCTCCGGATCCTGGCGGGGCTCAACGATGCCTGGTCGGGTGAGCTGCTCTGGCGCGGGCAGTCTCGGGTAATCCACCGGGAAGAGTTTCTCCGCAACATGCTCTACCTGGGCCACCGGCCCGGAATAAAAGCATTGCTGACACCAATGGAAAACCTCCGGGCGCTGACGGCATCCCGCCGACCGGTGGCCGATACAGTGTTGCACCAGGCGCTGGCCGGGACCGGACTGGATGGTTTTCAGGAGGTTCCCTGCCGGAAGCTGTCAGCGGGGCAGCAGCGCCGGGTGGCGCTCGCTCGTCTGTTGATTGCCGACGAGCCACTCTGGCTGCTGGATGAGGTCTTCACGGCAATTGATGCAGACGGCGTCCGCGCCATCGAAACCCTGCTGCAGCATCGCGCGGAAGAGGGCGGGGCGGTGGTTGTAACCACCCATCACGATCTGCAGTTGCCGGGTATGCAACGCATTGTCCTGGGCGGGGAGTCAGACGATGAATGCTGAGACCCGTCCCCTGATCAAACCTCTGAGTTCCGGGGTTGGCAACATGGCATCCATGAAGGCCGTGTTCAGCCGGGATATGAAAGTGGCCTTTCGGCAGCGTCAGGACCTGCTCAACCCGCTGCTCTTCTTCGTCATGGTGGTGACACTCTTCCCCCTTGGTGTTAGCCCGGAAGTGTCATTTCTCCGGGAAGCGGGTGCGGGTATCCTGTGGGTGGCGGCGCTGTTGTCAGTGTTATTGTCGCTGGATCATCTGTTCCGCCACGATTTTGATGATGGCACCCTGGAGCAACTGGTGCTTCAGCCGCAACCGCTGTTTTTGCTGGTTCTGGCGAAAACGCTGGCGCATTGGACGCTGACCGGGTTGCCGCTGGTGCTCCTGGCTCCGGTTCTTGGGGTAATGGTGCATCTGGAAGGGAACTCCATTGCAGTTTTGTGTCTAACGCTGCTGATTGGTACGCCGGTGCTGAGTCTGATCGGGTCCATTGGTGCAGCCTTGACCCTCGGTTTGCGTTCGGCGGGTGTGCTCTTGTCCCTGCTGATCATTCCGCTGTACATTCCTGTCCTGATTTTCGGCACAGGTACGGTCGCTGCGGCTACCGAAGGCGCGCCGGTGGCCGCTTACCTGGCGCTGCTGGGGGCTTTCCTGGTCCTGGCGATCACGCTGGCGCCGTTTGCGGCCTCGGCGGCGTTGAGAATAAGCCTGTCAAACAGCTAGGAAGATGTTGATGATTTTTAGGGTATCCAACTGATGTGGCAGATTTTTCATAAACTGGGGTCACCCAAATGGTTTTTCGGGATTGCGACCCGGTTAATGCCCTGGCTGCTGGCAGGTGGGGTACTGCTGATGATGGCGGGCATCGTCTGGGGGCTGGGGTTTGCGCCCAAAGATTATCTTCAGGGCAACAGTTATCGCATTATCTTTATCCATGTACCAACAGCATTCCTTGCTCAATCCGTGTACATCATGATGGCTGTGGCCGCCGTCGTCACCCTGGTTTGGCGAATGAAGCTGGCCGACGTCTTTGTCAAAGCCGTGGCACCTGTTGGCCTGGTTCTGACCTTTCTGGCGCTCTTCACCGGTGCGGTCTGGGGCAAACCAACCTGGGGAACCTGGTGGATCTGGGATGCCCGGCTCACGTCCATGCTGATTCTGTTGTTCCTTTACGGTGGAGTGATTGCCCTCGACCGGGCCATAAACGATGAGAAATCGGCGGCCCGGGCGGTGGCGGTTCTGGTCTTGGTTGGGGTGGTGAATATCCCTATCATCAAGTATTCGGTGGAGTGGTGGAATACTCTGCACCAGCCGGCGACCTTCAAGCTGACCGAAAAACCAACCATGCCGGCCGAAATGTGGGTGCCACTGTTATTGTCCGTGCTGGGTCTGTATCTGGTGTTTGGCTGGCTCGCCTGCCTGCGCATGCAAACCGAGATTCTGGTCCGCGAACAACGCACGCGTTGGGTAAGAGAGCATGTTATGGCTGGGAGGACCTGATTTATGGCGTTCGAATCACTCGCGGCCTTCCTGTCGATGGACGGGCATGGTCCTTACGTATGGACCTGTTACGGTGCTTTTTTCGTGCTGATGGCGGTAATGATGGTCTGGTCGGTTCGCCGTCGCCGGGCGGTCATCGAATCGTGCCGTCGGCGCTATGAATCCCTCGAGAGCAGGGATGTTGGTGCCACAACCCGGGCAGCGGCCACGTTCACTCGAGTTAATGTTTCCCAAGACTGAAGGGCAGATACTGAATGCACCCGATCCGTAAGAAGCGGCTGACCATTGTTTTATTCCTCGTCGCAGGAATTGCCATCGCGGTAGGTCTGACCACCTACGCGCTTCGTCAGAACATCAACCTGTTCTATGATCCGACCCAGATCTCGGCAGGTGAGGCACCGGTGGACGTGCGGATTCGCGCCGGTGGCATGGTTGAGGAAGGGTCTGTGATTCGCGACCCGAACAGCCTGAAGGTCGAGTTCCGGGTAACCGATTTCAACGCGTCAGTGCCGGTGGAATACGTTGGTATCCTGCCGGATCTGTTCGCCGAGGGTCAGGGTGTTGTTGCCATGGGCCAGTTGAACGGTCAAGGTCGCTTTGTTGCGGACCAGGTGCTGGCGAAACACGACGAGAACTATATGCCACCGGAAGTGGCCGACGCGTTGGCGAAATCGGCGAAGAACGGGCAGCAGCCAAGCAAGGCTGGCGACGCACCCGCTTACTGATCACCACTTAACGAACAGCCAGTTGGCTGGAGGGCTTTGATGTATCCGGAACTCGGACAGCTCGCACTGATTCTCGCGCTGTTGCTGGCAGTGCTCCTTTCCGTCGTGCCTCTGGTAGGTTCTATAGCCGGGCGGGATAACCTGCAGGCATTTGCCCGCCCCCTGGCAACCGGACTGTTTGTATTCATCGCACTGGCGTTCGCGGTGCTGACCCACGCCTTCCTGACGGATGATTTTTCTGTTGCCTATGTGGCCAACAACAGCAACAGCCTGCTGCCCTGGTACTTCAAGTTCAGTGCGGTCTGGGGTGGTCATGAAGGGTCATTGCTGTTGTGGATACTGATGCTGGCGGGTTGGACGATGGCCGTGGCCGTCTTCAGCCGGCGCTTGCCGACTGTGATGATCTCCCAGGTTCTGTCGGTTCTGGGGATGGTCGCTGTCGGCTTCCTCCTGTTCATTATTATTACGTCCAATCCGTTTGATCGCCTGTTGCCGAACATACCGGCTGACGGAGCGGATCTGAACCCGCTGTTGCAGGACTTTGGCCTGATTGTTCATCCGCCGATGCTGTACATGGGCTATGTCGGTTTTTCCGTGGCGTTTGCCTTTGCGATTGCCGCGCTGATGAACGGTCGGCTGGATGCGGCCTGGGCCCGGTGGTCGCGGCCCTGGACGACGGTGGCCTGGGCATTTCTGTCGGTCGGTATTGCCCTCGGCAGTTGGTGGGCCTACTACGAGCTCGGTTGGGGCGGCTGGTGGTTCTGGGATCCGGTTGAGAATGCCTCGCTCCTGCCCTGGCTCTCTGGGACCGCACTGATGCATTCCCTGGCGGTGACCGAAAAACGCGGTGTGTTCAAAAGCTGGACGGTACTGCTCGCGATCGTTACCTTTGCGCTGAGTCTGCTGGGGACCTTCCTGGTGCGCTCGGGGGTCCTGACGTCGGTGCACGCCTTCGCGTCGGACCCGGAGCGGGGGGTGTTCCTGCTAGCCTTGCTGGCGGTCACCGTTATCGCCAGCCTGACGCTCTATGCCTTCCGCGCGCCCGTAGTCCATGTCCGGTCGCGTTACGGTACCCTCTCACGGGAGATATTCCTGCTGCTCAACAATGTGCTGCTGGTCTCGGCCACCCTGCTGGTGGCCGTGGGTACTCTGTATCCGCTGGTATTGGATTATCTGGATATGGGCAGATTGTCCATTGGCGAACCCTTCTTCAACCTCACCTTCAGCCCGCTGGCAGTAGCCACCGGACTGCTGCTCGGCACCGGTATCTTCTCGCGTTGGAAAAAGACCGACGGTGGCTGGCTCGGGCGCAAACTGCTGTGGCCCCTGGCCATCAGCCTGGTAGCAAGCACAGCCGTTCTGATCGGTTACGGGGGATTCAAACCCTGGGCCTTTGCCGGGATCTTTTCCGCCATGTGGGTGGCGGTAGCCACATTCTGGGATCTTCTGGACAAATCCTCGTCCCGCAAGGGCCGGCTCCACGGCCTTAAGCGCCAGTCCCGAAGCTACTACGGCATGGTCCTCGGCCACCTCGGCCTGGCCATTACCATGGCCGGTGCCACGGTGGTGTCCAATTACGGAATCGAGCGAGATGTCCGGATGGTGCCGGGAGATGTCGCCACGGTTGGAGATTATCAATTTGTCTTTCGCGAGATAGGCGAGCGCCAGGGACCTAACTTTACCGCCCAATATGGCAGCTTTGACGTGATCCTGGACGGCGAGCAGGTCGCTGACCTGCATCCGGAGAAACGCCAGTATTCGGTGGGTATGAGCGTCATGACCGAGGCGGACATCGATGCCGGACTGTTCCGGGACATTTTCGTTGCCATTGGAGAGCGCATCTCAGACCAGGCCTGGGCAATCCGCCTCCAGTACAAGCCGCTGGTCCGTTGGCTGTGGTTGGGTGCAGTGTTCATGGCGGCGGGAGGCTTCCTTGCCATTTCTGACCGCCGTTACCGTATTCGTGAGCGGGCCGGGGCACGTGAGAGCGCCAGGGAAGACACCGCTCGTCAGTCTGATGATCCTGCTGGAGCTTTGTCATGAAGCGGTTTTTTCTGTTCCTTCCCCTGTTGATTGCGGTGGTCCTGGGGGTTGTCCTGTTCGCCGGTATCGGGAAGGATCCCACCAAACTGGAGTCCGCCCTGGTGGGTAAGCCGGTGCCTGCTTTCAGCCTGAAGGACCTCAATAACCCGGAGGCGGAGCTGGACGAGAGCCTGCTTCGTGGTGAAGTGCAGCTGTTGAACGTCTGGGGGACATGGTGCCCGGCCTGCCGTGACGAACACGATGACCTCATGTGGCTGGCCCAGGATAAGGGCATCTCGATTGTCGGGCTGAATTATAAGGACAATCGGGCAGACGCACTGGTCTGGCTGGAGCGTCTCGGGAATCCCTACCGCAAGACAATCTACGACCCCAAGGGAACACTGGGCTTTGATCTGGGTGTCTATGGGGCGCCGGAAACCTTTGTGATCGATGCGTCAGGCGTGGTTCGTTACCGCCACGTTGGCGTGGTGAACAAGCAGGTATGGCAAGAAACCTTGCTGCCCGCGATCAACGACGCCCGGGGGAACGGTTGATGAGGCATCTTCTGTTCGTCATGCTGCTGGCTGGGTTGTCTGGGGTGGCGACCGCAGAGGTGGCAGATGTCTATGATTTCCGAACCGTGGAGCAGGAGCAGCGGTTTCAGAATCTGATTGAGGAGTTGCGCTGTCCCAAGTGCCAGAACCAGAACATTGCCGATTCGAATGCTCCGATCTCCAAGGATATGCGAGCGGAGGTGTATCGGATGATGAGTGAGGGCGCGACCGACCGGGAGATTATTGATGCCCTGGTTGCCCGGTTCGGCGAGTTCATTCTCTACAAACCGGAAGTCGAAAAACGCACCATCCTGCTTTGGGCGACGCCCGCTATCGCAGTCCTCGGCGGGCTGCTGATGGTTACCATTGTGGTGATTCGTTCCCGGCGCGGTAACGCTGAGCAGACCGCTCTGACCCCGGAAGAGAAAGCCCGGGTGGAAAAGATTCTTGCAGAGGGTGACCGGGACACAAAGGCCTGACTCAACCCTTCTCTGCTTTACCCATGACTGAACCTGTGACGATAACTCCATGACCGAAACCTTCTGGATTGCCGCAACGGTATTAATCATTCTTGCCCTTGCCTTTGTCTTATACCCGGTACTGTTCCACAGCTCCGGAGCAAGAGAGCGTGCGGACCTCAGAAATCAGAACCTGTTGGCCTACCGCAGCCGGATGAAAGAGCTGGAGGCGGAGTATGAGGCCGGCATCCTCGAAGAGGAAAACTACCGCCTGCTGAAGGAAGAATTGGCGGGCGCCATGCTCGACGATGTCCCGGACACTGCGCAGCCAAGCCGCCTGGTAAGCGGCCGGAAAAGTGCAATGGCCGTTGGCCTTGTGGCTATTCTTGTGCTGCCTGCCGCTACCTTTCTGCTCTACCAGGAATGGGGAGCCATGGACCGGGTGGAACAGTTCATCACCATGCAGGAGATGGGCGATACCGATGCTGCGCGCCAGACCCGGATGAACGAACTGGCCGGGCAACTGAGGGAGAAGCTTGAGGCCAGCCCCGAAAACTCCGATGGTTGGGCCATGCTCGGGCAAAGCTACATGCGGCTTGAACGCTACGAGGATGCCGCGTGGGCGTTCCGGCGACTGGCGGACAGCGTCGAGGAAGACGGTGCGCGCGCCGTGGCCCTGGGGCTTGCGGCGCAAGCGCTTTTTTACCGTAGCCAGGGAGCTATGACTGAGGAAGTGACTGCCGCCATTGAGGCGGCCAGGGCGCTGAACCCTGACGAGGTGAATGCCCTGGGACTCCTGGGCATCCATGCGTTCAGTCAGCAGGACTACCGCGAAGCGATCCGTTACTGGGAGCGCATCGGTACCGTCGCCCCGGACCATCCGCAACTGGCCTCCATTCAGGGGGGCATTCGGGAGGCTTACAACCGGTTGGGCGAGGAGCCGCCAGCCATGAACCAGATGGCGGCTGACGGTCCCGCGGTGACCGTTCGGGTCGCGCTCGCCGACGCTTTCCGCGATCAGGTGCCCGCTGACACCACGTTGTTCGTCTTTGCCCGTCGGGTCGACGGTGCCGGTGGACCTCCACTGGCGATCACGCGGCTGACCGCCGGGGCGCTACCTGCGGAAGTGCGCCTGGATGACAGCAAGTCGATGTCACCTGAGGCGAAGATTTCCGGCGCCGACGAAGTCATGGTAACGGCCCGGTTAAGCCGCTCGGGCAACGCCATTGCCCAGGCGGGCGACTGGCAAGGCAGCCTCGAAGCTCCCGTTGCCGTGGGGTCGGATGCGCCGGTGGAGCTGGTTATCGACAAGCAGCTTACTGAGTAAGCCGCTAGACGAGGCGGTCTCTATCAAGGTTTCAGGCAGACAGGTTGCCGGGATAGAGCGGCGGCAGCCCAGATTCCGGAGAGTCCTGCTCGTTTCCCTCTCGGCGTAGTCGCTGCAGAGCCTGAGCCAGCGCAACGCCGTCCCAGTCAGGGGGTGTTTGCGCTGCGGGCGAGAACAGGTGCGCCTGCAGCCGGCGAATCTCGGTTTCCAGGTTCTGATCGGCACACCAGTCGCATACTTCGCTTGCCGTATGGAACTGGTGTCCGGGAAAACGCTGGTTCATCCACTGCACCAGTAGGACAGGGGTGGACGATGACCCTGCGCGGGCAGACTGAATCAGGTGTTCAAACAGTGTCCCTTCCCGCGAATCGGGGCCACTCGAGTCTGTCCGGGGATGAGCATCTTGTTTCCTGGCGCGCCACCACAGCACCATTGTGATCACCCACAGAACTGCCAGTGCCAGGCTCAGCCATTGCCAAACGCCGACGCCGTTCCCGGTTTCGGCTGCCATGTCACTGCGGCTTTCAGTAGCCTCCGGTTCCACCTCATTGTTGGCGGGCGCTGTCGGCTGGGTAACCTTTGCCGGGGAGCCCGCAACCTGAAGGGTTTGTGCCGGTATAACGGCAACACGCTGGCTGTCCGTGCTGGTGTCCCACCAGGGTATGCGGATCTCTGGCAGGGTCAGCTGTCCGGACTGCACGGGCACCAGAGCACTGGTCTGGCTTAGCCTGGAGGTCAGGCCTTCAGGTGTTACTTCTGTTGATCGTTCCGGTTGCTCCGGATAGCTTCTGAGACCCTCGGGTGTTGCGTCGGGCAGCGGCGGCAGTGCCTCTGAGGGCAGTCCGACCGCCTTGAGGGTTATTTTCCGGGTAAGGTTTTCGCCGGTTTCCACCTGCATGGTGGGCGGCAAGCCGGCCTCGTCCAGGCTGAGGGAGTTCGCGGGCAGCCAGATGTCCCCGGTAAAGCCCGCGGGCACTTCCTTGACCGGCACTTCGTAGAGTTGTTCGCTATCTCGCAGGAAGATCAGTTTGCCGCTGGCATCGCGAGCCTGCCCTTCGAAACGGATCGGAGGCAGCGAGAGTTCGCCCGGCTGTTGTGGAAACAGGGCGTAGCGGCGCTCCACCACCCGATATCGGACGCCATCACGGTAGCGGGAAAACTCCCGTTGTTTGCCCAGGGGCTCGATGATGGCATTCGGGTGTTGGGGTTCCGATAACTCCCCGCGAATGAGGTTGCCGCTGAAGAACAGGCGGATGGTCAGCGTGAGTTGTTCCTGAACATAGACCTCAGCCTTGTCGGCGGACAACTCGATGAAGCTGTTCCTGCTGGCGGTCCCCTGATCCGGTGGATGGCCGCTGACTACCTCAATCTTTACCGGTTTGGAGGTCGAATCCCTGAAGCTGAGAGTTGGTATGGTCAGCGTTCCATTCCGCCTCGGTGCCAATTGGTAGGTCCAGGTGATTTCACCGATCATCTCGCTGTTTTCGGTGCGAATGCTGTAGCGCTGGTTCTTGCCAATGACCTCGAAGTCCGGCTCCACCTTTTCAATGTCCGGTGCGGGCAGCTCCGAGAGATCAAAATCGAACAGGTTGCTCAGGTTGATGTCGAGCTTCATCGAGCCGGTTATGGTCAGGGTCAGCACTTCGCCTTCGTACAACCGGGTCCGGTCCGGTTCCACCTTGAGTTCCTCGGCCCGAAGCGATGTCGTCAGAGTCACCAGCAATAACAACAGAATGGTGGGGAAGGTTAGCGGTTTCACCATGGTGTATCGCCCTCATCGGATGGTGTCTGACGTTCCTGGTACTGTTGCAGGAATTTGCGTTTCAGCAGGCCGCCGGGATTATCCGGAACCCGCCGCAGCCACTGCTCCTGGCCCTGGGATAGTGGCCGCTCCGAGATCTGTGCGGGCGCTTCGGCCTTACCCGCAGGTTGCTTGCCACCATTGGTTTGGTCCTGCTGCTCCTGCTTTTTCCGATCACCTTCGGATTCACCCGGAGATTCCTGCTGGTCGCGGTTTTCGTTTTCCGGTGACCCATTGGACGACTGCTGCGGCTGCTGGCCCGAGTTCTGGCTCTCGTTGGATTGCGATGGGTTTTGCTGCTGTTCCTGATTCTGGGACGACTGGTCCTGATTCTCGCTCTGACTGTCGCCGGACTCCTGCTGGTTCTCCTGTTCCTGCTGTTGCTGCTCGAGCAACTTCTTCACCAGTGTACGGTTATAGTCAGCATCCTCCAGGTCCGGGTTTTGGGCCAGCGCCTTATCATAGGCGGCAATGGCTTCCTCGAGTTTACCCGCCCGTGCCAGGGCGTTTCCCCGATTGTAGTCGGACCGTGCACCCTCAGCGGCGGAAAAGGCGTCAATGGCCTGATCGAATTGGCCGGATTTATAGAGCGCTGAACCGCGCCATTCCGGGTCCTCCAGCCGCTCGGCCGCGCTGTCGGGGTCCTCACGGATCATGTCCGGCGCTCGCTGATCTTCCCGCTGCCAGAGAGCGGCCCAGTCCTGGGCCTGAGCGGGTTGAGGGACGAGCGGCATGATGGTCAGGGCCACGATCGCGAATGCGCCTCTTCGCCATCCCAGTAACAGTAAGGGTAATGTCAGCCAGAGCAACCAGTAGCCGTCGTCCTGCCACCGGTTCACGGTAAGTCCGCTTTCACTTTCCTGCCAGTCGTCGTTATCCGTGGGTTCAAGTTCGAGCGCCTGGATGTCGGTTTCGTCGAGGGTCAGTGTCTGGCTCGCGCCGCCGTTTTCCGCGGCCAGATCGGCCATGGTATCGGGTGCGGCCCGAGCGATAACGATTTCCCCGTTGTCACGGATAAAGCCGCGCTTGGCAAGGGGGATAGGCCCACCTTCCTCGGTGCCAACCACCAGTGTGCTCAGGCTAAGATCAGTACCCGACAGGGTTTTGCTGATTGCAGAGTGGTAGCGTTCGGGCACTTCATCCGAGATCAGAAGAATCCGGCCCTTACCCGGTGCCCCCTGGGTGAGCAATGCCTTGGCCCGGGCGATTGCCAGATCGGCCCGGTTTCCCGGTGCCGGCATAATCACGGGATCGAGGACGTCGAGCATTCCTTCGATAGTCTTGCTGTCGTCCGTCAGGGGGGCAACCACGTGCGCATCCGCAGCAAAAACGATCAGGCCATTAAGGCTGCCCTGGCGCGCGTCCAGAATATCCCGGATCTTCCGTTTTGCGAGAGTCAGCCGATCGGGTTCCACGTCGGTGGCAAGCATGGACAGTGACAGGTCCAGGGCAATCACGAGACTGTCCCCCGGTTGTTTCAGCGGCGTGGGTGCTTCCCGCCAGGCCGGGCCGGCCAGGGCAACGGCAAGTACCGTTGTCGCAAAACAGACCGGCAATAGCGGCGACCGATGTCTGGCCCCCGCTGCACCCCCGTGACGGATCACCGGCGCGAGCAGTCTGTCAGATATTACCCGGGACCACCCGCTGTCTCCGGCCCCCAAATGCCTCAGGGTTATGTAGATCAGCGGCAGGCTCAGGATCAGCAACAGCCAGAACGGTCGAAGGAAGTGAAAATCAGTCACGGGCTTCCTCCCCCTCGGTCTGTTGGCGAGATATCACCAGGTGTCTGAAGGGTCTGAGCATGAGCAGCGCCAGCCAGAGCAGGGCCGCCATTCCGGCCGGCCAGGCAAATAACTCGGTCACTGGCCGATAGAATTTACCCTCCACTTCAATCGGTTCCAACTGATTGATGCTCTCGTAGATCATTTCCAGTTCAGGCAGGCTTCGGGCCCTGAAATAGCGGCCGCCAGTCTGTTCGGCCATGCGGGTGAGGAGTGCTTCGTCGAGGTCCCGAGAGGGATTGACCCGCCGCGACCCCAGAAACCCCCTCTGAACCATGGATTCTGCGCCAATGCCGATGGTGTAGAGTCGAACCCCGGCGGCTTCGGCAATCTCCGTGGCCTTGTCCGGCGTAATCTCACCTGCCGTGTTGGCGCCGTCCGTCAGCAGGATCACCACCCGTTGATCCTGAGGCCGATCGCGAAGTCGTTTGATGGCGAGGCCGACGGCGTCGCCGATAGCGGTAGCACGGCCCGCCATGCCCAGCCCGGATTCGCGCATCAGGGTACGAACGGTCTCCAGGTCGAAGGTCAGTGGCACCTGCACATAGGGTTGGGTGCCAAACAGGATCAACCCCAGCCGGTCACCTTTGCGTCGCGTGACAAAGTCGTCGAGTACGACCTTGACGGCCTGCAGCCGGTTGATGCTTCGCCCCTGAATGATCATGTCCTGTTCATCCATACTCGGGGAGATGTCCACCAACAGCATCAGATCCCGACCGGACACCGGAAGCTGGACGTGCTCGCCCACGTGCTGTGGCCGTGCTATGGCGACCACCAACAAGAGCCAGATGACGAACAGCAGGACCTTTTTCCAGATTGGCGTGGCACTGCCCCTTCGACTGACGCCGGGGAGTTCGGACAGCCAGTGGCCGACAGGTAGTACCGGCGCGTCCACCGATTGTCCGACCGGCCGCCGCCATTGCAGGAGCAAGGGCAGGCCTGCGAGTAACAACAGCCAGGGGTAGGCGAGGGTCAGCATTTCTGACCTCCCAGCCAGCGCCAGGCGAAGTCCATGGCCTGTCGGGGATCGGCGCTGGCCCTTGGCTGCCAGGCACTGTGGACGATGGCTTCGACCACCGGTCGCGAGGCCACCCGGTCGCCCGGTGCTTTCTCAAGCAGAAAGGCCACCCAGGCTTCACCGGACAGCGTTTCCGGGTGGAGGTCGGGGTAGCGCTGGCGGGCGGCGCGTTTTAGCAGGCTATTCAGTCGGGAAAACCAGTCCGGATCTCGTGCGGCCCCTCGCTCAAGGTTGGCAAGTTCCGCCTTCGCCAGCCGGAGCCAGCGATTCTTCTGCTGTCGCCGGCGGATCAGCCAGACAATGCCGGTAATCGCCAGAAGCAGGATCAGCGCCAGGATCCACCAACCGGGCGCCGGGGGCCAGAAACCTCCGGTCTGAGGCAGATGAATATCCCTGAGCTGGCTGAGCGGGTCCTGGGAATTCATCCGATCCGCCCTCCCGGCCCCAGCAGGCTCTTCAAAACCACTGCAGGGTCGTCGGCAGTGGACAGGGTAGCGGCCGCCACGCCGGAGGTTCGGAAGCACTCTTTCAGACGTGCCTCGTGGGCTTCCACCTTGCGATGCCATGCTTCCTGGAACTTCGTATTGGCAGCATCAAACCAGACCGGCCCGTCCGGGCCCGCGACCGCGAAACGGCCGCTGTTCGGCAGTTCGAGCTCCAGCGGATCGACCACCCGCAGTGCGCTCACCGAGTTGTGGTGGGCCAGAGCCCCGAGGAGGGCGCCGGTTTCGTCTGACACACCGAGAAAATCGCTGATCACAAATATGCGGCTGCCGGTATGGGCCACCCGACGGGCTTCGGCGAGAGCCTGATCCAGGCCATTCGACACGTCATTAGTCGAGCGGGCCTCCGGATCTCGACCCGGACACCGCTGTTGTTCGGCCAGCGTGTCCAGCAGGCGCAACACCGATTTCTTCCGGCGGGCAGGGCGCAGGACGCTGAGTTCCCGGTCGTTAAACACGATGCCTCCGACCTGGTCGCCGGCCCACAGCGCCAGCCAGGCAAGCAGGCTGGCAACCTGGGCGGCACGGACCTGCTTGAAGGCGCCGGTGCTGGCGAAGTACAGGGTCTGGCCAAGATCGCACAGCAGCAGGACCGGGCGTTCCCGTTCCTCTTCATAGAGCTTGGTGTGGGGTGCCTGACGCCGTGCCGTTACGCGCCAATCGATGCTGCGGATATCGTCTCCCGGCTGGTACTGGCGGACTTCCGCGAAGGCCATGCCGCGGCCCCGTTGAGGGGACCGTTGCAGGCCCGCCTGCCGGGTGCGTACCGGCCGGGCGGAAGGTAGCTTCAGGGCCCTGGCATCCGCTTGCAGGCGGATCAGGTCGGGCAGACTGATATGTGTTACAGCGTCGATGTTGGCCATGGTGGCGTGGTCAATCTGTCGGGTCAGGAGTGAACATCAGGCGGTTACCGGCACCCTGTCGATCAGTCGCTGGATGACCGTATCGGCCGTCATGCCTTCGGCTTCCGCCTCGAAGGTCAACAGGATGCGGTGGCGAAGGACATCGAAGGCCATAGCCCGGACATCGTCCGGAGTCACGTAGTCACGACCATCCAGCCAGGCCAGCGCCCGTGAGCAGCGATCGAGGGCAATGGTGCCCCTTGGACTGGCGCCGAACGCCGTCCAACGTGCCAGTTCCGGGTCCAGACTAGCGGCATCCCGACTGGCCAGCACCAGAGCCAGAAGGTACTGCTCGACCGGTTCGGCCATGTAGATATCCGCCACTTCGCCCCGGGCCTCGAACACCTGCTCAGCGGTCAGTTGTATGTTTGCCTGCGGCTGGCCCTGGCGATAGTCATTGCGCGCCAGGTGCAGGATGGCTTTTTCGGCATCCGCGGACGGGTAATGAATCACCACGTGCATGAGGAATCGGTCGAGCTGGGCTTCGGGCAGCGGGTAGGTACCTTCCTGCTCAATGGGGTTCTGGGTGGCCATGACCATAAACAGGCGGTCGAGTGGGAAAGTGCGCAGGCCCACACTGACCTGGCGTTCTCCCATGGCTTCCAGCAATGCCGACTGGACTTTGGCCGGCGCCCGGTTGATTTCATCGGCCAGTACGAGGTTGTGGAAGATGGGCCCCCTCTGAAACTCAAACTGGCCCGTTTCGGCCCGGTATATCTCGCTGCCCGTCACATCGGAGGGCAAAAGATCCGGTGTGAACTGGATCCGGTGAAAGTCGCCGTCCAGATGATCGGCGAGCGCCTTGATCGCGGTGGTCTTTGCCAGACCGGGGGCACCCTCTACCAGCAGGTGTCCATCCGCAAGGAGCGCAATCAACAGCCGGTCCACCAGTTTTTCCTGCCCGATTATCCTTTTTGCCAACTGCGATCTGAGCTCACCGAACGTATTCTGTAACGACATTGGAAGTGACTGCTCCCACTCTTTTTGGGTTCATCAAAAGAACGTGTTTCGTCCGTAAGTAGTTGCCGCAGTTTTGGTGTCTGGCCGGCAAAAATCAAGGGTTTGACTATGCTTATGTGACGATACGACGATTACGTTTATTTCACACTAACCGAGGTCGACCATGAATGCGCTGACAGTGGCCAGCAAGGATCAGTTTTTTGAACAACTGGCTGATGCGTTCGCCCAGAAGATTGCCAAAACAGAGGCAAAGAAAATCAGCGAATTTGCGAAACAGCATTACGCCCATATTCCTCTCGAAGAGCTCGTTAGTCGACGATTTTCGGATACCTACGGTGCGGTGCTGGCCGCCTGGCAGTTTCTCCAGAAGCGAAGTGCCGAGGAATCCCCGGTCTCGGTGTTTAACCCGGACCTTGAAAGTGATGGTTGGCAGTCCACCCATACCGTCATTTTCATCCTGCACCCGAACATTCCCTTTCTGATCGATTCCCTGCGGATCGCGATCAACCAGCGGGAGATCGGTACCCACTCCATCCAGCACTCGATCCTGCAGGTGGAGAGGACTCAGGAAGGCAAACTGAGCAAGCTGCTCTCCAGCAGGAAAACCAACAAGGAGGCCGAGTACGAAGCCTTCATCGTACTCGAGATTGACCGTCACAGCGATCCGGCGGACCTGAGAGACCTTGAGGAAGCGCTTCAGACTGTCCTGCACGAGGTGCGGATCGCGGTGGCGGACTTCCCGGTTGTGACCAACAAGGTGACGGAAATCCTGGAGGAGCTGGACGACACCACGGCGGGCATCAGTGAGGAGGAAAAGGAGGAGGCGCGGTCCTTCCTGAACTGGCTGGTGCAGGATCATTTTACCTTCCTGGGTTATGACGAGTACGACTTTGCCAAGGACAAAAGCGGCATGGTGGTGCGACGGGTCGAGAACTCCGAGCTGGGTATCCTCAGGGTCAATAACGAACGACCGGACAGGGTCCGGTTGAACGAGTTGCCCCAGCGGACTCGCCATGAAATGACCCGCACCGACGACATCTTTATCTTCGCCAAGTCGGCACAGCGGTCCCGGGTGCACCGCCCGGCCTACCCGGATTACATCGCGGTGAAGAAGTTCAACAGCAAGGGCGAAGTGGTCGGCGAACGTCGTTTCCTCGGCCTCTACACGGCCCGGGTATACAACGAGCGCCCCGACGAGATTCCCTTGCTGAGGCGGAAGTACCAGAGTGTCATGAAGCGCTCGGGCTTTCTCCGGGACGATTACGCGGGCAAGGAACTGGAACAGATTCTGACGCTGTACCCGCGGGACGAACTGTTCCAGATCGAGAGCAATGAGTTGCTGAAGGTTGCCAAGAGCATCCTCTACATTCAGGAACGTCGGCGGATCGAGCTCTTTCTGCGGGAGGATGTCTATGGGCAGTTCGTGACCTGCCTCGCTTTCTTTCCCCGGGATATCTACAACACCGAGTTACGGCTCAAGGTCGAGCAGGTGCTGTTGGACCGGCTGGAAGCGGAAGACATTGAATTCGTGACCCATTTCTCCGAGTCGGTACTCGCCCGTGTGCAGTTCACGGTCCGGGTTCCCCAGGTGGAAAACCGCCAGCTTCCGATTTCCGAGATTCGGGAGAAGGTAATTGAGATGGCCCAGTCCTGGCGTGACGGACTGTACGAGGCGCTCAGCGAAGCCTACGGTGAAGAGGAGGGGAACGAGTTACACCGGCTCTGGGCCAGCGGTTTCCCGGCCAGTTACACAGATATGTTCTCACCGCGCCGTGCGGCCATTGACCTGGAGCATATCTCCCAGTCGGCCCGCTCCAATGATCTGGCGATGAGCTTCTATCGGGCGCTGGAAGAAAATGAGAGCACACTGCATTTCAAACTCTTCTTCCCCGACGAGCCGCTGCCCCTGTCCGATGTGATGCCGATTTTCGACAATCTCGGCTTCCGGGTGTTGGGTGAGCACCCGTTTGAGGTGGTGGACCGTCACGACAAGACGGTATGGATTCACGACTTCACCCTGCAGGCCCACACCGGGCGCGTGGTGGATATCCATCGTATCCGGCCGATCTTTGAAGATCTGTTCCGGCGTATCTGGTACGGCGAGGCCGAAAACGATGCCTTCAACCGGATGCTGCTGTCCTCTTACATGAGCTGGCGCGAGATTGCGTTGCTCAGGACCTATGCCCGTTACATGAGGCAGATCCGCTTCTCCAACAGTCAGACGTTTATCTCAAACACCCTGGTCAATCATGTTGATCTGACCCGGATGCTGCTGGATTACTTCGAAGTGCGATTCAATCCAGAGCGCTATCAGAGTGGCGGCAAGAGTGGAGCGGCCCAGCAGAAGCTGGAAATCGAGTTCAATGCCGGCCTGGACGAGGTGGAAAACCTCAGTGAAGACCGGGTCCTGAGGCTGTATCTGGAATTGATGCAGGCGACCCTTCGTACCAACTATTACCAGCCTGACGATCAGGGCGCCAACAAGTCCTATATCAGCGTCAAGTTCGATCCATCACGGATCCCGGACATGCCGTTACCCATGCCGATGTTCGAGATTTTCGTGTACTCGCCACGGGTTGAGGGCGTGCACCTGAGGGGCGGAAAGGTCGCCCGCGGGGGGCTGCGCTGGTCGGATCGGTTCGAGGATTATCGCACGGAGATCCTCGGGCTGGTGAAAGCGCAGCAGGTCAAGAACGCCGTGATTGTCCCGGTGGGGGCCAAGGGTGGCTTTGTCGCCAAACGCCTGCCAGATCCTTCTGATCGCGAAGCCTTCCAGGCCGAGGGTATCGAAGCCTACAAGACCTTTATCCGAGGGTTGCTGGATATCACCGATAACCTCGTGGAGGCCGGCATCCAGCCCCCCGAACGGGTCGTGCGGCACGATGAGGACGACCACTACCTGGTGGTTGCAGCGGATAAGGGTACGGCAACGTTCTCGGATATCGCCAACGGCCTGTCCGCTGAATACGGTTTCTGGATGGGTGACGCCTTTGCATCCGGCGGTAGCAACGGCTACGACCACAAGAAAATGGGCATCACGGCGCGTGGCGCCTGGGTGTCTGTCGAGCGACATTTCCGAGAGTTGGGTGTGAACCCTGCGCTGGATGAGTTCACGGCGATTGGTATCGGTGACATGGCCGGTGACGTGTTCGGCAACGGCATGCTGTGCTCCGAAAAGACCAAGCTCGTTGCGGCGTTTAACCACGTCCACATTTTCATTGACCCGACGCCGGATCCGGAACGGAGCTTCAAGGAACGGAAACGGTTGTTCGAGCTGCCCCGTTCCTCCTGGACCGACTACGACACCAAGCTGATCTCGAAAGGGGGTGGCGTTTTCAGTCGCAACGCCAAGTCGATTCCGCTCAGTCCGGAAATGAAGAAGCTGCTGGGGATCAAGTCGGACCGGGTTCCCCCAAACATGCTGATTTCCCATATCCTCAAGGCGCAGGTGGACCTGCTCTGGGTCGGTGGTATCGGCACCTACGTGAAGGGCGTCAGCGAAACCCATGCGGACGTCGGTGACAAGGCCAACGATAGCTTGCGGATTAACGGCGCCGAGCTGCGCTGCAAAGTGGTCGGTGAGGGCGGAAACCTGGGGCTTACCCAGCTCGGGCGTATTGAGTTCGCCCTGAGGGGCGGGCGCCTGAACACCGACTTCATCGACAACTCGGGCGGCGTTGACTGCTCGGACCATGAAGTTAACATGAAGATCCTGCTGAACCAGGCTGTTGCCATGGGGGATCTGACCGGCAAGCAACGCAATCTCATGCTGGAAGAAATGACCGACGAAGTTGCCGCGCTGGTGCTGAAGAACAACTACCGCCAAACCCAGGCGATCAGTATTGCCAGTGAGGACGCGGCGGTCCGGCTTGAAGAGTACCGCCGGCTGATGAACACCTTCGAAACCGAGGGCAAGCTCAACCGAGCGCTTGAATTCCTGCCCGACGATGAAACCCTGTCGGAGCGCAAGCTGGACAAGAAGGGGCTGACGCGCCCGGAATTGTCGGTGCTGATTTCCTATGTGAAAGGCGACCTGAAGCAAACGCTGATCGACAGCACATTGCCAGATGAGCCCCTCCTCGCCGGGGAGATGTATAAGGTCTTTCCTCGCGGGTTGACCCAGAAGTTCGCCAAGGAACTGGGCGAGCACCAGTTGAGACGCGAGATCATTGCGACCCAGATTGCCAACGACATGGTCAATCACATGGGTATCACTTTTGTCGAGAGGCTGAGCCAGTCCACAGGAGCCGACCCGGCTTCGATCGCCCTGGCCTGGATAATTGCCCGGGATGTGTTTCGGATCGATAACTGGTGGGACCGGATCGAGGAGCAGGACTTTAACGTTCCTGCCCAACTGCAGATGTCGCTGATGCAGGATCTGATGCGGCTGATGCGTCGTTCGGTCCGCTGGCTGCTGCGTAACCGTCGGGCCGAACTCAGCATCCAGAACCATATCGAACGGTTTGCGGACAGTGTCTGGGCAATCACGGCCAATCTGCCGGAATATCTCGGCGAGCAGGCTCGCACGGCCTGGGAAAAACGCCACATGGCACTTGTCGAGGCCGGTTTGTCCAAAGAGCTGGCATCGGTGGTGTCAGGTACCGACTACCTGTATTCATCGCTGGGCATCATTGAGGCCCAGGAAGCGACTGGAATGCCCCTGAAAACGGTAGCCAATCTCTATTATGAGGTCGGAGACCGGCTTGACCTGAACTGGTTCGCGCAAGCGATTGCTTCGCTCACTCCTGCGTCTCACTGGCAGGCACTGGCGAGGGAAAGTTTCCGTGAGGATCTCGAGTGGCAGCAACGGGCCTTGACCACCGGCGTGCTCCGGCTGGCGGAAAAAGCGGAAGATCTTCCGGCCTGCGTGGACGCCTGGCTGAACCGGCACACGGGAATGGTCCATCGGTGGAAATCCATGCTCGCGGAGCTCAAGGGTGTACGCGAACCCGAGTATGCGATGTTCTCCGTCGCACTGAGGGAATTGCTCGATCTGGCCCAGAGCACAACGCACTTGGGTCATCTTGAAGTCGAGCCTGAGACCAACTGAGTATTGATTTGTGTCAAGGATTACCGTTCAATCACAGGCTCCAAGCCATTGAGTGGGGGACATTTTGATGGGTCAGCTTGACCACCTTCTTGAAAAAAACCGGGAATGGGCCGACGGGATCAAAGCCGAAGACCCGAAGTTTTTTGATCGTCTGTCCAGCCAGCAGGCGCCTGACTACCTCTGGATTGGGTGTGCCGACAGCCGCGTGCCGGCCAACCAGATCGTGGACCTGATGCCGGGGGAGTTGTTTGTTCATCGGAACGTGGCCAACGTGGTTGTTCACACTGATTTCAACTGCCTCTCGGTGCTGCAGTTTGCGGTCGAGGTGCTGAAGGTCAAGCATGTGATGGTCGTCGGCCATTACGGTTGTGGTGGGGTGCGGGCCGCTCTGCTGAATGAGGGCTTTGGACTGATCAGCAACTGGCTGCGCCATGTCCAGGATGTTCGGGACCGGCACCAGTCAGTGCTTGATGACATCACCAGCGAACAGGATCGTGTTGACCGCCTGTGTGAGCTGAACGTTGTGGAGCAGGTTGGGCACGTGTGTCAGAACAGCATCGTGCAGGAAGCCTGGAAACGCGGGCAGCCTCTGACGGTACACGGGTTTGTTTACGATCTTGCGGACGGCATCCTGCGGGACATGGGGTTGTCCATCTCCAACGAGCAAGACCGTGAACGCATCCAGCAGAACAGTGTTGAGGAACTGGTGCTAAGGCCGGTCCGGGCCGGGCGCCAGAAAAAGGCATAGCGTCAATTGTAAAATGGCGTAAAAAATCGTGAAGGCCGTCACTTCTGAACCCGTGGCGTCATCACAGTTGGTCACCTCCCGTTTTGGTACATTGGTACCTGCAGTAAGCGAGGAGGTTGACCATGAAAGAACTGATGCAAAAAGCGCTGATTGCCCTGGCAAAGCGGAAGCCCGATAACCTCGAATCAGATGTCCGGACCGATGACCGCAAGGCATCCGGCCCTCGCCATGGCGAAGAATGGGGTATGTCTCCTGAGGACGCACTGCGGGTCGGAACCGTCGCTCGATACAAGTAACGCTCTCACAGTCGTTTCCTCCCGATCGGCCCTTTGATGCAGCCATTTCCGGCGAGACTCAGGGGCTGATTCCGGTTAGAGTATCCCGTTTCAAGAACCAGTCCCGGGATTTTTCTGCCAATGTCCGCCATGCCCAATTCCCATGAAGCCCTGATCCGGAACCGTTCCCGATTGAACGGCCGTGTTGCCCTGCTCGGCGCCAGCACCCCGGCGCTGCTGGCGGAGCTTCCATCCGGCGGCATGGCAATGAGTGAGCACGCCGGGCAGGCGGCTGCGCTGGCGACGCAAAATCACTGGCAGGTATGCTTTGGTTATGACGACCCTGAGCTGACGGCGTCAGGCTTTGACACGGTGGTGGTGTTCCTGCCGAAAGCCCGGGCAGAACTGGACCTGAGGCTGTCGCTGGCTCGGTGGCTGGCGGCACCCGGCGCCAGCCTGATCGTTATCGGCGAGAAGAAAGAAGGCATTGCCGGAGCCGTGAAGCAATTCAAGGCAATCGCCCCGGCAGCCACGAAAGTCGATAGCGCCCGGCATTGTCAGGTTTGGGCGGCCTCGGACCTCGCCCCCCTGCCGGATTTTGATCTGGCGGAGTGGATGGCGTGGAACACGGTCAGTCTCGCCGGCTGTTCAATCGATGTGTGCGGGCTACCTGGCATCTTCAGCCAGGGTGAGTTGGATGATGGAACGGCGCTATTGCTCGAAACCCTGGTCAGCTCGCCGCTCAAGGCTGAACGGTTGCTGGATTTTGCCTGTGGAGCAGGCGTGATTGGCGCATGGTATCAGGCCTGGCAGCGCGCGCAGGGGAATGCCCCGAGCATTGTGGATGGCGTGGACGTGCAGTCTCAGGCGGTGATTTGTGCCCGGGCGACCTATGAGCGCACCGGTGCCCAGGGGAACATCATGGCCTCGGATGGTCTGTCACAAGTGGAAGGGTTCTGGCCTGCTATCGTGACCAACCCGCCGTTTCATACCGGCGTGAAAACAGACACGTCGATGACAGAGAATTTCCTGCGCGAGGTCTCTCGCCACCTGAAGTCGCGGGGAGAGCTGAGGTTGGTTGCGAACAGTTTTTTGCCCTACGAATCCCTGATCAAGCGTTTTATTGGTCCGGTGGAGCGTCTTTATGAGGATCGACGTTTTACCGTTTACCGGGCGGTACGACGCTGAGCCGGTGCCTCTTCGTTTCTCGGGACGCTTAACGAAAAAAGCCCCTGGGGTGAGGGGCAAAAGGTTCGCGTCCAAAACAACGGAGCCAACCGGAAAAGGGATGTTGCGTGAACAGGTCCTAATCTAGGGATAATTTCTAGAATAATCAGCCTAGAATGTCGCGATTGTGAAAATCTTCGTTTTGGATGCCTGAAATGACAACTGCAGTGCTCGAATATCCAGAGGGGCGGCTCAGTCTGTCCCGTCCGGGTGGCGACCCGTCACTCCGGGCCTGGGATGCGGCGGATGAATTGTTGCTGGAGGAGGTTTTCCGGCGAGTGGATGCCGGCACTGAACCAAAAGTGCTTGTCGTTGATGATCAGTTTGGTGCCCTGGCTCTCGGCCTTCACCGGTACCAGCCGGACTTTCTCGCCGACAGCGCCACCCTTTTGGAAGCCCTGGCGCACAATGCCCGGATGAATCCCGGGGTATCTGCCAAGGCCACTGTCATGAGCTGGCTCGAGCCGCCAGAGACCAGCTACGACGCGGTTGTCCTGAGAATCCCCCGTCATGCGGATTACCTTGCCTGGCTCCTGCGTTGGGTAAATGGCGTTCTCAAGGATGACGGTCTGTTGTTCGCTGGCGGTATGATCAAGCACCTGCCCGACCGCAGCGTGGAAGTATTTGCCCAGGCCGTGGAGACGGAAATCGTGTGTCCCGCCCGGAAAAAAGCCCGGGTGGTGGTTTGTCGGCGGGGGGCGGCTGGGCTCGACCCCTGGCCGGGGACCTGGAAGGGCTACGGTCCCGACGACCTTGGTTTCACGGTTGCTGCACTGCCGGCGGTGTTTGCCCGGGAGAGGCTGGATATCGGCACACGGTTGTTGTTGCCCCATGTGAAAGCAACTGTGTCCGGTCTGGTATCAAATGCCCGGGTTCTGGACCTGGCCTGTGGCAACGGTGTCGTTGGTTTGAGTGCGTTGGCGGTGCGGCCGGAGATGGCGGTCACTTTCACTGATGTATCGAGCCAGGCCGTGCTCAGTGCTCGTCGTAACGTTTCCGCAGCATTTCCTGACAGTCCGGCAAGCTTCGAGCATGCGGATGGCATCGCCGGCTCCGCCGGGCTGTTCGATCTGATCCTGCTGAATCCACCTTTCCACGAGGGTGGGGTGGTTGGAGATCACGTTGCGCTTCGCCTGTTCGCCCAGGCAGCGAAACACCTTTCTCCCGGTGGTCGGCTTCTCATGGTCGGAAACCGTCATCTTGGCTACCATCGAAGTTTGCGCAGGTTTTTCCCGCAGGTTCGCCAACTGGACGCGAGCCCGAAGTTTGTCGTTCTGGAAGCAGGGCTTCAGTAGCGGGTCTCGTTCAGGGACTCATGGGCGGCTGATCGTAGCCCATGCGAGCGAGGGTATCGACGATGGTTTGGGTCTGGCTGTCGATTTCGATGTTGACCTCATCGCCCTCGGTTGCCTTGCCAAAGGTCGTTGCCCGAAGTGTCTCTGGTATCAGGTGCACGTTAAACCGGTTGCCCTGAACTTCGCCAATGGTAAGGCTGGCACCGTTGATGGCAATGTAGCCTTTGGGGAAAATATAGCGGGTCCACTCGTCGGGAACTTCAAACCAGAGCGTGACGTTATTTTCCGGTCGCAGGATTTCCACAATGGTTGCCGTGGTGTGAATGTGGCCAGACAGAAGGTGACCGCCGATTTCGTCGCCGATCCTTGCCGCCCGCTCGAAGTTTATTTCATCACCGGGTTCAAGCCTGCCGAGCGTGGTCAGCCGCAGGGTTTCCTGCATCGCGTCGAAGTACAGGGCGTTGCCGTCCTGGCGGGTGACAGTCAGGCAGGTGCCATTGATGGCGACTGAGGCCCCGATGGTAACTCCGCCCACCTTGTCGTCCGGCAACCGGATCACGAAGGTGTTCAGCCCGGGGGCCGTGGTGATCTCCTCGACGGTTGCTATGCCTTGAACAATACCTGTGAACATTTTCGGACCTCTTGCCGTAAGTGCCTGGTTACCTGCGGGGTGGGGCCAAGGATAGCGGGCGGTTACGCCATTGCCAAGTTGGTCCGATCGCGACTGCGGTTGTGACGCTGGCTCAAGAATGGCGGTAGACTGTCGATAACCAAATAGAGCCGCACGTTAGGGCTATTTTACCGCCCATTTTCCGGACAGTTGAGTATGGCTGAAAATCAGAGGACCGCACCGCCCGTTACAGACTCTGGCCAAGGGGCCGTATTGCGTCCGGGCCGGGCTGCCGATCCTCTACCATCGACGGTAAAGGATCCCGCCCAGTCTGCTACGCCCCCGGCAATGCCCGCCGGCGCTCCTGCACAGCCTTCTATCAAAGAGACGCCGCCAGTAGAGACCGCTCCCACTGACGACGAGAGTGCCGTCGATTCCGGCGATTCGGGGCACGGTGAGGCGTCGGATGACGGGGTCGAGCAGACAGTGGCCTATTCCAGGCAGCGCCAGCTCAGGCTGATGCTGCGCCAATGCGACCGGATCCTGCTGATGGACTTCGATCAACTGGCCATGACTGACTGGCCGGATAACTATACCCTGGCCGTTGCTCGCAGGCGGCGGGATCTCTGGCTGTTCACTGCGTTGGTGGCGGCCCTCGTATTCCTGAGCGGTCTGACCGGGTTTGTCCCGGCCTGGGTGGCCGGTACCGGCTTTGGTGCGTTCGTTATTATCCTTTTACTGGGTATTCCTTCGGTACGGCGTATCTATGCATCAAGTCCCTCCTATCTGGAGGTAGTGATGAAGCGTCAGCGTATGCTCCGGGATGCGCGAGCCCATGCTGCTCACCTGGAGGCCAGTGACGGCCTGATCTGGCAGTGTGCCCGCATGGCGGATTTCAATCCGGCTCTGAAGAACACCCGTTTCAGCAATTTGCTCCGGTTGTCCGAGCAACGGGTGTTGGCTCGCCGCCTGACACGGCGGGAGCATGTGCGCATGTATCTGATCTATCTGTTAGAGGCCGAAAAGGCCTACGAGCGCGTGCAGAAAGCGTTTTTCGAGGGGAATCAGCAGGCAATTGATCGTGGCTGGCAGGGTGTGGCCGCAGAGCCGGAGCCGAGAACTTGACATAAGTTGACTTCAAACGTATGTTTCAAACAGACGTTTGCTAGAGGCTTTGATAATAAAATGGCGCAGTCTGATACCGTTGACCGGATTCTTGATGCAGCCGAAGAGCTGTTTGCCGACCGAGGTTTTTCGGAGACCTCGCTTCGCATGATCACCAGTAAGGCTAAAGTAAACCTGGCCGCTGTCAATTACCACTTTGGCTCAAAGAATGCGCTCATCCATGCCGTATTCGCCCGTTTCCTGACACCGTTTTCAGCCACGCTGGAAAAAGCCTTTGATGAACTGGAGGACAGGTGTGAAGGGCAGCCGCCGACACTGAACCAGACTCTTTGGGCGTTGACCGAAAGCGCAGTCCGCATGCCGCAGCGCAACGAGAAGGGAATTTCCATCTTCATGCGCCTGCTCGGGCTAGCCTACACCCAGTCCCAGGGTCATTTGAGAAAGTTTCTCGAACAGGAATACGGCGATCCCTTCAGCCGGTTCATGCGCCTGCTTAAGGAAGCAACGCCTCAGTTGTCCGCAGTAGACCGGTACTGGCGTATTCAGTTCATGCTGGGTGCCACCGCCTTTACCATGTCCAGCAGCGACGCCCTCCGGGATATTCTGCAGAACAAATTGGGTGTGGAAACCACGGTGCAGGAAATTGCAGCCCGACTGGTGCCGTTCCTCGCTGCGGGCATGCAAGCCGAAGACACGATGCTGATCCCTCCCTCCGGAAGCAAGGTCTCGGTTGCCTGAGTTCTGTGCAGTCGGTTAGGCTTCCTTCTGGCACCAGCCCGAAGGGAGCTTAACCGGTTTGAGTTTCGACAGTACTACCGCCCCGCAAATCCATATCAGTCTGGATCGTCAGGTCCTGACCCTGGTCAATCGTACCGGCAAGCTGCTGGCCGAGTATCCGATCTCAACAGCCGTTAACGGCCCCGGTGAGCAGGACGGCAGCGGTTGCACGCCCCGTGGTGAACACTACATTCGCGCCAAGATCGGCGACAACCAGCCCATCTACACAGTATTCCGTGGCCGTCGGCCCACAGGTGAAATCCATTCCCCGGAACTGGCTGGCCAGAATCCGGGTCGGGACTGGATTCTGAGCCGAATCCTCTGGCTCTGCGGTCGCGAATCCGGTAAAAACCGCGGCCCCGGGGTCGATACTTTCCGCCGCTTCATATACATTCACGGCACGCCGGAGACCGAGCCCATGGGCGTACCCATGTCTCACGGCTGCGTTCGAATGCGCAATGTCCATGTCATTGACCTGTTTGAACGGGTAAGTGTCGGCACCACCGTTATCATCTATTAAGCCAGATTGAGCAGAGGGATCCGATGATCGGAGACGTAACAGCCATGGTTAACGGCTGGATTCAGAGTTTTGATCTGCTGTCCCAGGGTTGGCGTGTAGGGATTGTGGTTTTCGGGCTGGTCTTTGGCACGGCGACCGTCGCCTACATCGTCAGCCAGATAATCGGGGCATTGGAACACAAGTTCAGCAACACGAAGAACCTCTGGGACGATGCGGTTCTCCACGCCGCCCGCAAGCCCGCGGTGGCCTTCGTCTGGTTGCAGGGCGTTTACTGGGCGGCGGAAGTTGCTCACCGCTACTCGGACGCTCAGATCTTCAAGGCCAACGAGACGATCGTTGAGGTGGGCTTTATCTGGGTTTTCGTCTGGACGCTGCTCCGGCTCATCAAGGAGGGCGAGAAAATCCTGGTCTCCCCCCTGAAAATGAAAACGCCGATGGATTACACGACGGTGAATGCGGTGAGCAAGCTGTCTCGGGCCGTTGTTATCATCACCGCTGTACTGATCGCCATGCAGACCCTTGGCTACAGTGTCTCCGGGGTATTGGCATTCGGCGGCCTCGGCGGTGTTGCGGTCGGCTTTGCTGCCAAGGACCTGTTGGCGAACTTCTTCGGGGGGTTCATTATTCACCTCGATCGCCCTTTCAAGGTCGGCGACTGGGTCCGGTCTCCGGACCGGAACATTGAGGGGACCGTAGAGCACATCGGCTGGCGCCTGACGACGGTCCGAACGTTCGACCAGAGACCGCTGTATGTCCCCAATGCTGCGTTTACCACCATTGCCGTGGAAAACCCCTCCAGAATGAGCAATCGCCGTATCAGTGAAACTATTGGCATCCGCTACGCGGATGTCAGTCAGATGGCCGATATTGTCCGGGACATCAGGTCCATGCTGGAGAACAACGAAGAAATCGATACCAAGCAGACATTGATTGTGAACTTTGTGGCCTTCAACGCCTCTTCTCTGGATATCATGGTTTACACCTTCACCAAAACCACCCAGTGGGTCCATTTCCACGAGGTGAAGCAGAGCGTCCTGCTCAAGATCAGCGAGATTATCGAGGGGTACGGTGCCGAGGTGGCATTCCCGACACGGACCTTGCATTTGCCGGAGGGCGTCCGGTTGGCGGGGGCCAAAGAGGGCAATGACGACGGAGGCGACGACCAGGCTGAGAATAATGAGCCGGTGGCGCAGCGCAAAGCATCTGGGCGGTCACGCCAGACAGCGCGAGTCGGCGATCAGGAAGAAGCGGGAGACGCAGAATGAGCAAGGCAGCGGAGCAGTATCCTGTCGGGATCATTGGTGGCACCGGACTGACCACTCTCTCGGGGCTGGAGATCACCGGAGAGCGGCCCGTGGAAACGGTCTGGGGAGCCCCTTCGGCGCCCCTGGTTGAAGGCTCTCTGGGCGATCAGCCCGTGGTGTTTCTCTCCCGACACGGCAACCCGCACCGGATTCCGCCGCATCAGGTGAACTATCGCGCCAATCTGCAAGCGCTCTACGAAGCGGGCGTTCGCACCGTGGTGGGCGTGAATGCCGTTGGCGGTATTCATCCGGATATGGGGCCCGCGCACGTCGTGATTCCCGATCAGATCATCGACTATACCTGGGGTCGCCCGAGTACCTTCTTCGAGGGTGACCTTGAGGAAGTGACCCACATTGATTTCACCTGGCCCTACGATGCGGACGCACGCGAGACTCTGGTCGCGGCGGCGGCCTCGCTGGGTGTGTCATTCTCGGACTTTGGTGTGTATGGCGCAACGCAGGGGCCGCGGCTGGAGACGGCTGCTGAAATTCGACGAATGGAGCGTGATGGCTGCGACCTCGTGGGCATGACAGGAATGCCTGAGGCCGTTCTGGCAGCGGAGTTGGGGATGCGTTATGTCTGTCTGGGCCTGGTGGTGAACTGGGCCGCGGGCAAATCCGACCACATCATCACCATGGCCGAGATCGAAGAGGCCATCGACAAGGGCATGTCCAGCGTCAAGGGCATGCTTGAGATGTCGATGGCCGGCCTTGGAAAGCTTACTCCGACGCCTCAATCTTTTTAAAGAACACCAGCACGCCGATCGTGGGGGAGTCCAGGAAATGGATTTCCTCACTGCGCATGCGCCGGGTTTCCCGAATCCAGGTCAGCAATTCCACCGGTGGCGCCGACACGGTTGATTGCACGTCTCCCCCGGTTGCCAGTGATCCCAGATCGCTGCTTCCTGCACCGGTTCCATTGACGGTCCCGGCTGCTGGATCCGCTTGATTTCCTTCATCGGGTAGGGCTGACACGGACTGTGGTGCGTCGTTCTTTGAAAGTTGCCAGTGATTCAGATGCACACCCACATGCAGGTAGCGCTGGCGATCAATGGTGATGGTTCCTTCGATCTCACGGGTATTGGCTCCGTCCAGCCAGTCTCCGACAGCCACCCGCAGCGGCTGGCCCTCGTAGTCCGGGGGGAAAGCCTCGTACCAACCCGCTTCTACCAGTACCCGGTAACGACCACTGCGTTCGAGTCGCTGGGCAGCGCCGTGCAGGTACAACTCGCCTTTGGGTGCCAGGTCCAGTGAGGTTTCTGCTGTGCCATCCAGGCCTACCGCTCGGAGGATCTCTTCTGTGTCAGGTGTTGGCTCGACCTTCCGGTCGGCCATTCGCTCATTGACCGCTTCGGGTTGGACGATGCGTTCAAGAACCACCAGTTCCGCCCGATAGTAGTCGTCGGGGATGGTGCCAGTGTTGGTGCCCGCCTCCTGCGACTGTGCCGTCAGCGAAAATGTCAGCAGCAGGGCCGTGATTACTGTGCGTGCCGCAGAGCGGGCGCCGCAATTACCGTCATTCTGCAAGGGTATTACTCCAAGTGTGAATCGGGCGTTCATGAGGCGTTTGCAGCCGTTTTCGCGGGTGCCAGTTCGCCAAGCATTTCGGAAATGCCGTCGAGTTTACCACCGGTGGACGCGTCCTTCAGCCGAAAACGGAAGCTGTTGGCCCCTTCCAGTCGGTACTGGTCCGGTGAGGATTGCACTTTTTTAACCAGAACCAACGGGTCAACGGGCGTCGATCCGCCAAACTCGAGCCTTGCCCACTCCTTGCCGGCATCGACCTGCACAATGCCAAGCCCTTCGGCCTGCAGTCGCAACTCGGTCTGACGCATCAGGTTCTTGGTAGGTTCCGGTAACAATCCGAAGCGGTCAATCATCTCAACCTGAAGTTCTTTTAATGCTGCTTTGTTGTCGACGCTGGCAATACGCTTGTACAGCATCAGCCGGTTATGGACATCAGGCAGGTAGTCTTCGGGAACCAGCGCCGGAATCCGCAGGTTCATTTCCGTGCCGTGACTCAGTGGCAGGTCCGCATTCGGGGTCCGACCTTCACGGATGGCCTTCACCGCCTCGTCCAGCAGTTGCATGTAGAGCGTAAATCCGATGCTTTCAATCTGCCCGCTTTGCTCCTCGCCCAGCAGTTCCCCCGCGCCCCGGATCTCCAGATCATGGGTAGCGAGCATAAAGCCTGCGCCCAGGTCCTGGGATTCGGCAATGGCGTCCAGCCGCTTTTTCGCATCGGAGCTGATGGATCTCGGTGGAGGTGTCAGCAGGTAGGCGTAAGCCTGGTGGTGGGATCTGCCAACCCGGCCCCGGAGTTGATGCAGTTGGGCGAGGCCAAACTTGTCCGCGCGCTCGATGATGATGGTGTTGGCACTGGGGATGTCGATGCCGGTCTCGATGATGGTGCTGCACACCAGCACATTAAAGCGCTTGTGGTAGAAGTCCGACATGATCTGTTCGAGCACCCGCTCCCGCAGCTGGCCGTGGGCCACACCGACGCGGGCCTCGGGTATCAGACGACGCAGATCCTCAGCGGTCTTTTCGATGGTAGCAACATCGTTATGCAGGAAGTACACCTGACCGCCCCGGAGGATCTCCCGCAGGATGGCTTCCTTGACCATGGCGTCGTCCCGCTGGCGGACGAAGGTCTTCACTGACAGGCGTCGGGCCGGCGGGGTGGCAATGATCGACAGGTCCCGCAGGTGCCCCATGGCCATGTTCAGGGTGCGCGGGATTGGCGTGGCGGTCAGGGCCAGCATGTCGACTTCTGCCCGCAATGCTTTCAGTTTTTCTTTTTGCTGAACACCGAACCGGTGCTCCTCGTCGATAATCACCAGGCCGAGATTCTTGAACCTGACATCGCCCTGCAGCAGTTTGTGGGTGCCGATGACGATGTCCGCTTTGCCCGCTTCAATGGCCTCCAGAGCCTTGCTGGTCTGGCCGGAGCTGCGAAAACGACTGAGCAGCTCGACGTTGACGGCGGTATCGGAGAACCGGTCTCGGAATGACTCGTAGTGCTGCTGGGCCAGCAGTGTTGTCGGGACCAGTACAGCTACCTGCTTGCCGGAATAGGTGGCCATGAAGGCTGCCCGCATAGCGACCTCGGTCTTGCCGAAGCCAACGTCGCCGCACACCAGCCGGTCCATCGGGCGTTCGCTGGTCATGTCCTCGAAGACCGCCTGGATTGCGACTTCCTGGTCGGGCGTTTCCTCGAACGGGAAGTCCGCTGCAAAGGCCCGGTATGCCTCTTTCGGATCGTCAAAGCTGAAG
Source organism: Marinobacter albus (assembly GCF_030238305.1). Taxonomy (NCBI): domain Bacteria; kingdom Pseudomonadati; phylum Pseudomonadota; class Gammaproteobacteria; order Pseudomonadales; family Marinobacteraceae; genus Marinobacter; species Marinobacter albus. The sequence continues at coordinate 1,550,380 of NZ_JASSQD010000001.1, forward strand.
CCCTTGCGGGCCTCGCGACGGGCGTAGACATCAAGAAGTTCCGCCGCGGTATCGCGAATTTTCTCCAGTGCTTTCTGTTTGGCGTGACTCCAGCGCTCGTTTCCAAGCTTGTGCAGTGGCGCATGGTCGGTATCGTTTCCGGCATAGCGGGAGATCAGGTGAAGGCTGGAGACCGGCACATAGAGGTTCGAGCCGCCGGCGTATTCCAGCTTCAGGAATTCGTTGGACTCGCCCTCGACGGTGATGGTCTCAAGGCCCTGGTACCGGCCAACGCCATGATCAATGTGCACCACCGGGGCACCAATTCGCAGTTCAGACAGATCCCGATACCCGGCGTCGTCCGCTTCGGTCGGTTTCTGCCGGCGCCGGCGCTGAAGAACCCGCTCGCCGAACAGGGCGGTCTCGGTAATCAGGGCAATGTGCCGTTCCGGAAGTGCCAGGCCTTGTTCCATCGGGGCAATGGTGATGCCCAGCGTGCACTGTTCGTCGTCCAGGAACGCCTGCCAGTTTTCACGGGTAACGGGCTTGAGCTGGTGGTCGCCGAGATTCTCAATCAGCGCTTCGCGGCGTCCTGATGATTCCGCACAGATCAGCACGCGGCCGGTGAACTCATTCAGGTAGCGTTTGAGTCGGCCCGCAGGGTCTGCCGCCCGTCCGTCCATGGCAACGTCCGGAAGACGTTCACTGGCGCAGTTTTCAGCGCCTGCGCCGGTTGCCGGCTCTTCCTGGGTAGTGACCCTTGGGAAGGCTTTCAGGTGGCCAAAGAGTTCATCCTGCTGCAGGAACAGGCGGGTCGGCGGCAGGATCGGCCGCATCCGGTCGTGGCGTCGGTCCTCATAGCGGTTGCGGGTTTCGGAGTCGAAGAGGCTAACCGCTTCGTTCAGGCTCTCGGCCGTAAAGACCTGGGTCTTGCCGGGCAGGTAGTCAAACAAGGTCGCCGTATCGTCGAAAAACAGCGGCAGGTAGTACTCGATACCCGGTGGTGTGATGGCGTTCGATACGTCTTTGTAGATGGGCGCATCTTTGTCGGCATCGGGAAACTGCTCAAACCAGCGGTTACGGAAGCCGGAACGGGCCTCCTTGTGCCACGGAAACTCGAAGGCCGGCAGCAGTTCTATTTGCTCGATTCGGTCGATGGACCTTTGGGTTTCCGGATCGAAAGTGCGCAGGGTTTCAATTTCGTCATCAAACAGGTCGATGCGATAGGGCAGGTTGGAGCCCATCGGATAGATGTCGAGAATTGCGCCTCGGACCGCATATTCGCCGTGCTCATAGACGTTCTCCGCATGGCGATAGCCGGCGGCTTCGAGTTGCAGGCGCCAGGTGTCGATATCCAGCGACTGGCCCACCTCGAGCAGTAAGGTGTTGCCCTGCAGGTAATTGACCGGCGGCAGTCTGTGCATCAGGGTCCGAGCCGGCACAACGAGCACGCCGTGACGGGTGGACGGCAGGCGGTGCAGGGTGCGAATGCGCCGCGAGGTGATGTCCTGATGAGGCGAGAACAGGTCGTAGGGCAGGGTTTCCCAATCGGGCAGCGACAGCAATTCCAGGCCGTCCCCGGTGATGGCAGCGCCTTCCTCGTCGGCCGGCAGGCCCAGGAAGAATCGCATTGCCTGCTCAAGTCGGATGGCATCGCTGGTGCTGCGAGTAATGACAAGCGTCAGTCCTCGGTGGGCACGGGCACTTTCGCAAATAGCCAAGGCGTCGCTGCTGCCATACAATTGTCCCCACGTACGGTGATCTGAGGGTTTATCCGGAAAGGCCGGAGCAATCAGCGCTTGGGGTGTTCTTGGTGTGGATGCACCTTGGCTCATGGGCAGTCAAGTTCTCCTGCTTTGGGTGACCGGGAGACGGCGAGGCGCGTATTCTAACGCCCGCGCGAAGTGGTGTCATGGTTGCGATGCCGGCCACGGGTTTCGGTTTTGGCGCTCGGCAGGTTGCTGTCGGTTGTGTTTACGAAGGTGTAATTAGTCCGTATTTGCCGTTCCGGTGTTTAAGTTGGATAATGTGCGCCCAAATTTCTTACCAGTGCTATACAGAGGTCCCAGCCGTGAGTCACGAACAGATCAATCAGCACCTGTCTAACTGGACGGAAAGAGAGTCTACTGCGGAAACCATGATTCCGTTGATTGGCCGTCTCTACCGCAAGAATAACGTGGTCACGTCCGTTTATGGTCGCGCCATTATCAACCAGTCCGTGATCGATATCATCCGTGCCCATCGCTTTGTTCGCCAGGTCGAAGACAGTGAGCTGTCCGTTCATGACACCCTGCCTATCCTGCAGGCCATGGATACCCTGGAACTGGGTCGTGCGCACGTTGATATTGGCAAGCTGGCGGTCAAGTTCAAAGAGGAGGGCGGCGATCTCGTCGAGTTCCTCAAGCGCGAAATCGGTCCGGTTGTAGGTCAGTACGCGGCCCAGTCCGAAGAAGACGCGAACAATGACACCAAGGACGTGGTGCTGTACGGCTTTGGGCGTATCGGCCGTCTGCTCGCCCGGATCCTGATCGAGAAGGCCGGCGGTGGCAACAATCTGCGTCTGCGGGCCATCGTGGTACGCAATGGTGGCGCCGAGAACGACCTGGAGAAGCGTGCCAGCCTCCTGCGCCGCGACTCTGTGCATGGGCCTTTTGATGGCACCATTACCGTCAACGAAGAAGAGTCGGCGCTGATCGCCAACGGCAACTACATCAAAGTGATCTACTCTGACGGTCCGGACAAGGTGGATTACACTCAGTATGGCATCAACAACGCCATCGTTATCGACAACACGGGCAAATGGCGCGACGAGGCCGGCCTGGGGCTGCACCTGAAGTCCAAAGGTGTGAGTCGGGTCATTCTGACCGCGCCGGGCAAGGGCGATATCAAGAACATCGTCTATGGCATCAACAACGACTGGATCACCGACGACGACAAGATTCTTTCCGCGGCGTCCTGCACGACCAACGCCATTACCCCGGTACTGAAGGCGATTGACGACGAATACGGTATTGAGGACGGCCACGTTGAGACGGTTCACTCCTACACCAACGACCAGAACCTCATCGATAACTACCACAAGGGCAGCCGTCGCGGCCGCAGTGCGCCCCTGAACATGGTTATCACCGAAACCGGCGCCGCCAAGGCGGTTGCCAAGGCGCTGCCCGAGCTCAAGGGCAAGCTGACCGGCAACGCGATCCGGGTTCCGACCCCGAACGTTTCCATGGCGATCCTCAACCTCAACCTGAAGAAGGATGTCGACGTTGAGGGTGTGAACGAGTACCTGCGCGACATGGCGCTGCATTCAGAGCTGCAGAAGCAAATTGACTTCGTGAACTCTCCGGAAGTGGTCTCCACCGACTTCGTCGGTTCCCGTCATGCGGGTGTGGTTGATGCCCAGGCGACCATCGCCGGTGGCAAGCGTCTCATCCTGTACGTATGGTACGACAACGAATTCGGTTATAGCGCCCAGGTCGTCCGTGTCGTGAACCAGATGGCGGGTGTGACTTACCCGATCTTCCCGAAACGTGCACGCGACTGATCGAAACGCGCTTTAGTTAGTGCGTAACGTCTGCAAAAACCCCGGTAACGAAAGTTGCCGGGGTTTTTGTTTGTGGAAACTGTGGCCTGCGGGGGTTTACGTTCGGGCACAAACCCGTTCCGGTTTCTGGTGGAAATAGGTTTCCTTAATCTCTATAATTGGCGCGATTTTGGGTATGTCTGGCACCCAGTTTCTCATCTTTTCCTGCATCGAAAGTCGGGCCGCTTTCAGGCGGTAACCGCTTTCGTTACTTTGGGGCGACCGTCTGGTGCAAACCGGAGAGGAAACCTGGGTCGCAGGGGCCGGGCGTTACTAATCCATAGAATAGTTTCTGATGATTGGATGAGGCTAATGATCAAGATCAAGAAAGGCCTGGATCTTCCCATCAGCGGCGCTCCCGAACAGACCATTACAGAGGGCAAACCCGTTCGCCACGTGGCGTTGATCGGTTTTGACTACAACGGCATGAAGCCGACGATGGCTGTGAAAGAAGGGGACCGCGTCAAGCGCGGCACGCTGCTGTTCACGGACAAGAAGACCGAAGGCGTTCGTTATACATCACCCGCTGCCGGCGTGGTGAAAGAAATCAACCGCGGTGAGCGTCGCGTGTTTCAGTCGGTTGTCATTGAAATCGATGGTGACGAGGCTGAGACCTTTGCCCGATACAACGACGCTGATCTTGCCGGTCTGGAGCGCCAGCAGGTAGTCGACAACCTGGTAGAATCCGGTCTGTGGACTGCGTTCAAGACCCGCCCCTACAGCAAAGTCCCTGTTATCGACAGCGCTCCCCATTCCATTTTCGTGTCGGTGATGGACACCAATCCGCTGGCTGCGGACCCGACCGTCATCATCGGTGAGAACAGCAAGGCGTTCGAGCAGGGGCTGACGATTCTGTCCAAGCTGACCGCAGGCAAGGTGTTCGTGACCGGTAAACCCGGTTCCGATGTCGCTGTTCCCAAGGCCGATAACATTGAAGTGCACCAGTTCGATGGTGTGCATCCGGCGGGGAACGTCGGCACCCACATTCATCACCTGGATCCGGTGTCCGGCAGCAAGACTGTCTGGTCCATCAATTACCAGGACGTGATCGACATCGCCAAGCTGTTCGAGACCGGTGAAGTGCCGGTTGAGCGCATTGTTGCCATTGCTGGCCCGAAGGCGCAAAAGCCGCGTCTGGTTCGCACCCGTCTCGGCGCCAGCCTGCCAGAACTGCTGGATGGCGAAGTTGCCACCGACTGCGAAGTCCGCGCTATCTCCGGTTCTGTCTTCGGCGGTCGCCGGGGGGACGGTCCCTGTGCATACCTGGGGCGCTTTGCCAACCAGGTGTCGGTGCTGGAAGAGGGCACCAAGCGTGAATTCATGGGCTGGCTCTCTCCGGGTCCCAACAAGTTCTCGGTGCTCAACATCTATCTGTCCAAGCTGACTGGCGGCAAACTGTTCAATTTCACCACCACCACCAACGGCAGCGAGCGCGCCATGGTGCCGGTTGGTGCCTATGAACAGATCATGCCTCTGGACATCCTCCCGACCCAGCTGCTCCGTTCGCTGATTGTTGGCGATACCGAAATGGCGCAGAAGCTCGGTGCCCTGGAGCTGGATGAAGAGGATCTGGCGCTGTGCACCTTCGTGTGCCCGGGTAAATATGAATACGGTCCGATTCTCCGCGAGAATCTGACCCGAATCGAGATCGAGGGCTAATACGATGGCTATCAGACAGTTTCTCGATGGAATCGAGCATCATTTTGAAAAAGGTGGCAAGTACGAGCGCTGGTATGCCTTGTACGAGGCCGTTGATACCATCTTCTACACACCGGGCAAGGTGACATCCACCACGGCCCACGTGCGCGACGGTGTTGACCTCAAGCGCATTATGATCACGGTGTGGTTGTGTACCTTCCCGGCGATGTTCTTCGGTATGTGGAACATCGGTTTTCAGGCCAACAGCTTCCTGGCGTCCAATCCGGATGCACTGGTTGGCGACGGCGGCCTGCGTACAGCCTTTATTCAGGCTCTGGCGGTCACAGGAGCCGGAGCGGGCCTCTGGGACAACTTCGTTTATGGTATGGCCTATTTCGTGCCTATCTACTTTGTGACGTTTGTTGTCGGTGGCTTCTGGGAGGTGCTGTTTGCCACCGTGCGTCGCCACGAGGTCAACGAAGGCTTTTTTGTCACATCGGTCCTGTTCGCGCTGATCTGCCCGCCCACCATTCCTTTGTGGCAGGTGGCCCTGGGTATTACCTTCGGTGTAGTGATTGGCAAGGAAGTTTTCGGCGGTACCGGCAAGAACTTCCTGAACCCGGCGCTGACCGGTCGTGCGTTCCTGTACTTCGCCTATCCTGCTCAGATTTCCGGTGATACCGTCTGGACTGCGGTTGACGGTTTCAGTGGTGCGACAGCATTGAGCTGGGCTGCCAGTGGTGGCCTGGACGCGCTGAAAGAGCAGATTGGCTGGATGCACGCGTTCATGGGCACCATTCAGGGCTCCATGGGTGAAACCTCCACGCTGGCGGTGCTGATCGGCGGTATCATCCTGTTGGTTATGAAAATTGCCAGCTACCGCATCGTTGGGGGTGTGCTGATTGGCATGATAGCGACCTCCCTTCTGTTCAACCTGGTCGGTTCGGACACTAACCCGATGTTTGCCATTCCGGCGCACTGGCACCTTGTCATGGGCGGCTTTGCCTTTGGCATGATGTTCATGGCCACCGATCCGGTCTCAGCGGCGATGACCAACACCGGCCGCTGGTGTTTCGGCATTCTGGTTGGCGTGATGACTGTGCTCATCCGTGTAGTTAACCCGGCGTTCCCGGAAGGCATCATGCTCGCCATCCTGTTCGCCAACCTGTTCGCGCCGCTGATGGATCACTACGTGGTTCAGGCCAACATCAAACGGAGGCTTGCTCGTGGCTAAAGCTAAAGAAACCGTCTCCAGAACGCTGATCGTTGCTCTGGTGTTGAGTATCGTGTTCTCCGTTGTGGTGTCCACCGCAGCGGTAATGCTCAAGCCGGCCCAGATCCAGAACCAGAACCTGGACATCAAGACCAACATCCTGTCGTCGGCCGGTATGCTGCCGCAGGGGTCGAGTGCACAGGAAATCGAAGAGCTGTTCGAGCGTTTCGAGGTTCGTCTGGTTGACCTGGATACCGGTGAGTACGTCGAACCGTCAGTGGTCGGCGTCAAGGACCCGATGAAGTACGACATGTACAAGGCCGCCTCGGATCCGGAGCTGTCCACGGACATCCCCTCCTCCGAAGATAAGGCCGGCATCAAGCGTCGCCCGAACATCGCCAAGGTCTATACCATGAGTGAAGATGGTAAGGTGACTCGTGTGGTGCTACCGATTCACGGTTACGGCCTGTGGTCTACCCTGTATGGTTTCATCTCGCTGGAAGGTGACCTGAATACTGTTGAAGGCCTGGGCTTCTATGCCCACGCGGAGACACCGGGTCTGGGTGGTGAAGTCGACAACCCACGCTGGAAAAAGCAGTGGGTAGGCAAGGAAGTCTATGATGGCGAGCTGACCGAGCCCCAGATTCGTCTGGTCAAAGGCGGCGTCAGCGCGGATGCAGCGGACAAAGAGCACAAGGTCGATGCACTCTCCGGTGCGACCCTGACCAGCCGTGGTGTTCAGCAGCTGGTTAACTACTGGATGAGTGACCGGGGCTATGCGCCGTTCCTGCAAAAACTTCGTGAAGGGGAGGTCTGATCATGGCAGATGCATCAGCCAAACAGGTTCTCTTCGAACCAATTTTTAGTAACAACCCCATTGCCTTGCAGATCCTCGGGATCTGTTCGGCGCTGGCCGTCACCACCAGCATGAACGTGACCATCGTCATGTGTCTTGCGGTTATTTCCGTAACGGCGTTCTCCAACCTGGCGGTGTCCCTGGTGCGGTCCCAGATTCCGGGCAGCATCCGGATCATCGTCCAGATGACGATCATCGCGTCGCTGGTGATTGTGGTTGATCAGATCCTTAAGGCCTACGCTTACGAGATCAGTAAGCAGTTGTCGGTCTTCGTTGGCCTGATCATTACCAACTGTATCGTTATGGGGCGGGCCGAAGGCTTTGCGATGAAGAATGGTCCATGGCTGAGCTTCCTCGACGGTATCGGTAACGGTCTGGGTTACTCCGTTCTTCTTCTGTTCGTGGCGTTCTTCCGGGAACTGCTGGGTGCCGGCTCTCTGTTTGGTGTGTCCCTGATGCCGACCGTAAACGAGGGTGGCTGGTACATTCCGAACGGTCTGCTGCTGCTCCCGCCGAGCGCGTTCTTCATCATTGGCCTGGCGATCTGGGGGCTTCGCACCTGGAAGCCGGAGCAGGTTGAAGACGCGGATTACAAGATGTCTCGCCACACCGCCAAGGAGGCCTTCTGATGGAACACTATATCAGTTTGATCGTTAAGGCCGTTTTCGTAGAGAACATGGCACTGGCCTTCTTCCTGGGGATGTGTACCTTCCTGGCGATCTCCAAGAAAATCGAGGCTGCTACCGGTCTCGGCATAGCCGTTGTGGTCGTGCTGACCGTCACCGTGCCGGTGAACAACCTGCTGTATAACAGCATCCTGCGTGAGGGCGCGCTGGATTGGGCTGGTCTGCCGAACGTTGATCTGAGCTTTCTCGGCTTGCTGACGTACATTGGTGTAATCGCGGCCATTGTCCAGATCATGGAAATGGTTCTGGACAAGTATATCCCGGCTCTCTACGCCGCCCTGGGTGTGTTCCTGCCCCTGATCACCGTGAACTGCGCCATTCTGGGTGCGTCACTGTTCATGGTCGAGCGGGACTATACCTTCGGCGAAAGCCTGGTGTACGGCTTTGGCGCCGGCCTGGGCTGGGCGCTGGCCATCATTGCGCTGGCCGGTATCCGCGAGAAGTTGAAGTACAGCGATGTTCCGGAAGGTCTTCGTGGCCTGGGTATCACCTTCATTACCGTAGGTCTGATGTCCCTGGGCTTCATGTCCTTTTCCGGCATCTCTCTGTAACTCACCCGGTGATTCGGTTTAACGAAAAGGCGAGACCATGAATACAGAAATTATTCTCGGCGTGGTCATGTTCACCGTTATCGTTCTGGCGCTGGTCGCAGTAATTCTTGCGGCCCGCTCCAGGCTGGTAAGCACCGGTGATGTGACTATTGAGATCAATGACGATCCCGAACACACCATGAAGACCGGTGCGGGCGGGAAACTGCTGGGTACCCTGGCCAACCAGGGCATCTTCCTGTCCTCAGCGTGTGGCGGCGGTGGTACCTGCGCCCAGTGCAAGTGTAAGGTTCTAGAGGGTGGCGGTGCGATGCTGCCTACGGAAAAGACGCACTTCACCAATCGCGAAGAAAAGGAAGGCTGGCGCCTGTCCTGCCAGGTTCCTGTAAAGCAGGACATGAAAATCGAGGTTCCTGAAGAGTTCTTCGGCGTCAAGAAGTGGGAATGCGAGGTTATCTCGAACCACAACGTGGCCACCTTCATCAAGGAGCTGGTGCTCAAGCTGCCTGAGGGCGAGGAAGTTGATTTCCGTGCTGGCGGCTACGTACAGCTTGAATGTCCTCCTTACGATATCAGCTTCAAGGATTTCGATATCGAAGAAGAGTTCCACGAGGATTGGGACAAGCACGACATCTGGCGCTACCGGGGTGTGAACAAGGAGGAGACCATTCGGGCTTACTCCATGGCGAACTATCCGGAAGAGAAAGGCGTACTCAAGTTTAATATCCGTATTGCCACGCCGCCTCCCGGTACTGATCATCCCCCCGGAATCATGTCGACCTACGTCTTCAACATGAAGCCGGGTGACAAGGTGACGGTGATGGGGCCGTTCGGTGAGTTCTTCGCCAAGAAGACCGACGCCGAGATGGTGTTCATCGGCGGTGGTGCCGGCATGGCACCCATGCGGTCGCACATCTTCGACCAGCTGAAGCGCCTGAATTCCAAGCGCAAGATCAGCTTCTGGTACGGTGCACGGAGCGTCCGCGAGATGTTCTACGTGGAAGACTTCGACATGCTCCAGGAAGAGAATGACAACTTCGAGTGGCATGTGGCGCTTTCGGACGCGCTTCCGGAAGACAACTGGGAAGGCCCGACTGGCTTCATCCACAACGTGCTTTACGAGAAGTACCTGAAGGACCACCCGGCTCCGGAAGACTGTGAGTTCTACATGTGCGGTCCCCCAATCATGAACGCATCCGTGATCAAGATGCTGAAAGATCTGGGTGTTGAAGACGAAAACATCATGCTGGATGACTTCGGGGGTTAATCAGCTCAGATGACATCCTGCATGCTTCGACCCGTCAGGGTAGCCCTGGCCAGCATTGTATTGGTGCTGGCCGCGGCCGCTCTGGCGGGTTGTTCGTTTGAGCCCGAAGAAAAGGTCTGGGAAATCTCCGGCCCGATATTTGGCACAAGTTATCACATCAATGTCTTATTGACCGAAGACCAGTCGCGGTTGGAGACTCTGGCAGCAGGGATCGAGACCGAGCTGGAGAAGGTTGATGCCTCCATGTCTACGTGGCGGGCGGATTCCGAGCTGTCGAAGTTCAATAGTGTGGACGACCAATCGACGTGGATTCCAATATCGGAGCCACTGCTTGAGGTCCTGAAGCGCGCTGACGAAGTGTCAGCGCTGACCGACGGAGCCTTCGATGTTACCGTCGGTCCGGTGGTGAATCTGTGGGGGTTTGGCCCGGAGGCGCGCCCCGAGCATGTGCCGTCCGATCAGGAACTGGAAGCCGTCCTGGCCGCGACTGGTCACGATAAGCTTGAGTTGAGGGAGTCGCCGCCGGCGGTACGAACCTCGGTACCCCAGTACATCGATTTGTCGGCTATTGCCAAAGGCTACGGGGTTGACGTCGTTTCCCGTTACCTCGACAGTGAAGGCATCGAAGCGTATCTGGTGGAAATTGGCGGTGAAGTCCGGGTTCGCGGACGTAAACCGGGCGGTGACGCCTGGCGCCTGGCGATAGAGCAGCCGATGTCGGAAGGGAGGCAGGTGAACCGCGTTATCGCGCTGGAGAACCGCGCCATGGCAACGTCTGGTGACTATCGTAACTATTACGAATCGGATGGTCGGCGTTATTCCCATACAATAGACCCGAAAACGGGTAAGCCGATAGCCCATAATCTGGCGTCGGTTACGGTAATCGCTGATAACTGCATGACAGCCGACGCCTTGGCGACCGGCTTTAACGTGATGGGTTACGAGCGGGCGGAAGCGCTTGCCACCAGGGAGAACATCCCGGCCTATTTCATCATTCGGACGGAAGACGGCTTTGAAACGCATCAGACGCCGGCGTTTTCGTCATTTGTTACTCAGTAAAGGGAGGGCAACATGGGTACCTTTCTTCTTGTTTTGTTTATCGTGGTCCTGCTGGTTGCGGCCATGTCCATCGGTGTGATTTTGGGTCGTAAACCGATCAGCGGTACCTGCGGCGGGATTGGAGCGCTGGGTATCAGTCAGTCCTGCGACATCTGCGGTGGCAACACCCAGAAATGCGAGGAGGAGAATCAGCGTGGCGCCAGCGAGGGCAAAACTGCTGACAGCCTTGCTTACGACGCCAGCGAGACCGGCAAGCACTGATACACGTTCAATAACTAAAAAATACCTTTCCACGACGTAGATAAGGAGTCACTGCGCGCATGGCAGAACATCATTACGACGTCGTCGTTATCGGCGCTGGGCCTTCCGGTGAAGGTGCGGCGATGAATGCGACGAAACACGGTAAACGTGTCGCTATCATCGAAGACAAGCCCACCGTCGGCGGTAACTGCACCCATTGGGGCACCATTCCTTCCAAGGCCCTGCGCCACTCGGTCAAGCAGATCATCACATTCAATACCAATCAGATGTTCCGCGATATCGGAGAGCCTCGCTGGTTCTCGTTCCCACGGGTACTTCAGAACGCCCAGAAGGTGATCGGAAAGCAGGTAAAGCTGAGAACCCAGTTTTACTCGCGGAACCGGGTAGATCTGATCAACGGTCGTGCCTCATTTCTCGATAGTCACCGGCTGGAAATCCGGGGCAACAAATCGGTTGAGACCCTGCATTTCAAGCAGGCGATCATTGCAACCGGCTCCCGCCCGTATCTGCCGCCTGACGTTGATTTCCGCCACCACCGGATTTACAACTCCGATACCATCCTGAACCTGTCCCACACACCACGGACGCTGATTATTTACGGTGCCGGTGTTATCGGATCGGAGTATGCCTCAATATTTGCCGGCCTGGGGGTCAAGGTTGATCTGATCAACCCGGGAAGCCGGTTGTTGTCCTTCCTGGATGATGAAATCTCCGATGCGCTCAGCTACCACCTGCGAAATAACGGTGTGCTCGTGCGGCACAACGAGCAGTACGAGAAGGTGGACGGCGATGATCACGGCGTCGTTCTGTCCCTGCAGTCGGGCAAGAAAATCAGGGCAGATGCCTTCCTCTGGTGTAATGGCCGCAGCGGCAACACCGAATCGCTCGGGCTCGACAACATTGGTCTGGTGCCAAATGGCCGTGGGCAATTGGCCGTGGATGAGCATTACCGGACCGAAGTGGAGAATGTCTACGCGGCGGGTGATGTGATCGGCTGGCCGAGCCTGGCCAGCGCCGCCTACGACCAGGGGCGGTCTGCGTCCTCAGACATCGTAAAGGACGAATATTTCCGGTTTGTCTCGGACGTACCCACCGGTATCTACACGATCCCGGAGATCAGTTCCGTTGGTAAAACCGAGCGTGAGTTGACCGAGGCCAAGGTTCCCTACGAAGTCGGCCAGGCCTTTTTCAAGGACCTGGCGCGGGCTCAGATCACCGGGGAAGCTGTCGGCATGCTGAAAATTCTGTTCCACCGTGAGAGCCGTGAAATCCTGGGCATCCACTGTTTCGGGGACCAGGCAGCAGAGATCGTTCACATCGGCCAGGCCATCATGAACCAGAAAGGGGATGCCAATTCCCTGAACTACTTCATCAATACTACGTTCAACTATCCGACTATGGCAGAAGCCTATCGGGTCGCGGCGCTGAACGGCCTGAACCGGATCTTCTGATCCGGGGTCAGCCTGCGGAGAGCGCTTCGCCGCCCGATAGGTTGTCTGCTTTAGAGGAGGGCAGGGATAGCAGCGCCCTGGCGCGGTTATCAAAGAATATCCGGGTGCTGGTCGGATAATCGGTGATGATACTGTCCACGCCCATCTCCTCCAGTTGCAGCATGTCGTGGATCCGGTTGACCGTCCAGGTAGAGACGTGCAGCTCCTTGCGGTGTGCATTTGCCACCAGTTCCTTCGAGCACAGCTTCCAGTTCAGGCACAGGTAGTCACAGCCGAGTCTCGTGGCGATATTCAGCGGCCGAGGGAACTTGCGCTCGGCCACCAGCCCGATCCGGATGCGCTTGTTCCGGCGCCGGATCTGCTTCAGGAACCAGGTGTCTGAAGAGGTTATGGCGGCCGTCTCGTAGAGGTCCCGGCGCTGGATGATCTCGGTGACACGGTTGCACAGGATATTCAGGCGGTGCCGGCTATCTTTTTTGACCTCGAGCTGGAGGTGCTGCAGATCATCGAACTGATCCAGCAGATCCTCGAGGGTGGGGATTCCGATCTTCCGGGGCCAGGAGCTGGTGTTGCGCCGGGCGTCCATATCCGCCAGCTCAGCAGCGGTGTAGCTGCTGACATCGCCTTTCTGGCCGGTAGTGCGGTCCACCGACAGATCGTGCACCAGCACCGGTTTACCATCTTTTGACAGGACCAGGTCCAGCTCAAAGTGGCGAATTCCGTGCCGGTAGGCATGGACGAAACCGGGCAGGGTATTTTCCGGAGCTTCTCCCTTGGCTCCTCTGTGTCCGTACACAATCATTCTGTGGCTTCACCTTTAAGGCGTTGGTAAATGGCTTGTCGTTTCTTCCAGGTGTCGTGGCAGAGCCGGATGTCCTCTAGGTAGGCGGGCAACTCGTTCATCAGAAGGGCCTGGGGTCCGTCTACCAGGGCTTTCTCGGGTTTGGGGTGGAAGTCCACCAGAACCATATTGGCCCCCGCAATGACTCCCTGCGCGGTGGCATGCATGACATCCAGCACGCCGTCCGGTGATTTCTCCCGACTGCCCACTGAGTGGGACGGATCAACGCACACTGGCATCCGGGTCAAGCGTTTCACTGCTGGCACATGGGCGAAGTCGACCATGTTCCGGTGGGGCTGGCCGGCTTCGGTTTTCATCCCCCTCAGGCAGAAAATGACGTTGGCGTTGCCTTCGCTTGCCAGGTATTCGGCGGCATTCAGGGATTCGTTCAGGGTAATCCCGAACCCACGCTTGAGCAGGACCGGGTAGGTGCTCTGGCGGCCGATTGCCTTGAGAAGTTCAAAATTCTGGGTGTTTCGCGTGCCAACCTGCAGCATGACTCCGGTCGGACGTCCGAGCTTTTCGAGGCAGGTATCGATTTCCTCAATATGGCTCTCATGGGTGATCTCCATGGCGACCACCTTGATGCCATGCTTGCCCGCTTTCTCGAAAACCCAGGGCAGGCAGCCTTTTCCGTGCCCCTGGAACGAGTAAGGATTGGTACGAGGCTTGTAGGCCCCCATCCGGGTACAGACTTCGCCATTGTCCTCCAAAGCCTGCATCATCATTTCCACATGCTCCGGAACATCGACTGCACACAGACCCGCAAACACGTTCAGGTTGGACTGACTGAACTCGACGCCATTGTAGGTAAAGCCGCTTTGGCGGCGATCATCCCGGTGGCGTCCGAGTATGCGGTAGTCATCGGAAATCCGGATCGCACGTTCGACGGCGGGCAGGGCCTCTATTTCTTCCTTGTCGAGGGATTTGGTATCCCCCAGCAGGTAGATCTCGGTCAGGCGCTGGCTGGCGCCCTGGATTTCATGGACCCGAACAGACACCCCCGGCAGGTTTTCCAGATAGTGCATGGTCTGGCGATAGGCATCGTCGTCCAGCGAGGTGTTGGGGTGAAGAATGGCTAACATGCTTTCTCCTTGTCTTAACCGGAACTCTCCGCCCGGTGCCGCGCCTGCATGTACTCCCGGTGATTAAGATGCAGCAGGTCTGCCATGCGGCGTATCAGGTGTTCTTCGTACTTGTCGATGCGGCCGTCCGCAAACGCCACCCGCCAGATACTCTCGAGCAGCACCTGCTTGGCATGCTGATTCAGGTGCTCATTGATCTGGCCGGTGAACTCGTACATGGAGGTCGCGTCTTCGGCATGGTCGAGGGCATCCTCAAGGATCGCCTCTGCCTCCTCCCGAGTTACCTGGTGCGCCTTTACTGCGCAGTCCACGATGGTCTGCAGTTCCCGCTCGTCCTCATTCTGGTCGATCCGGGAAAGCTGCACCATCAGCGCCGTGGCTGCAACCGCGAGCTGATGCGGGTCAGGTTCGGATGCTCCCGTCTCCGGGCCGGCAAACAACTTTTTCAGATGCTCTATCATGATGGGACAGCAAGGCTCCGTTCACATTGAATTCAGGCCGCTTTGGCCAACTGCCGGACGCGGTGTTCCAGTTCAATTTGGTCGGCGGTGAAGCGCCGGATACCGTCCGCGAGCTTCTCGGTTGCCATCGCGTCTTCGTTGGATTCCCAGCGGAACAGGCGCTCGTTGATGATGCCGGGCCGGTCCGGTGAGCTGGCACCCTCAGCCGACAGTTTGCGAGTCAGGTTGGTATTGTCGTCCTGCAGTTCCTGCAGGAGAGTCGGGCTGATCGTCAATCGATCACACCCTGCAAGCATTTCGATTTCGCCGATGTTGCGGAAACTCGCTCCCATGACCACTGTGCCGTAACCGTTGGCCTTGTAGTAATCGTAGATCCGAGAGACTGAAAGGACGCCCGGGTCTTCGGCAGCGGGGAAGCTGTCACGGCCGCTGTTGGCCAGGTGCCAATCCAGTATCCGGCCAACAAATGGCGAGATCAGGAAGGCGCCGGCCTGGGCGCAGGCAGCCGCCTGGATGAAGGAAAACAGCAGGGTCAGGTTACAGCGAATGCCTTCCTTTTCCAGTTGCTCGGCGGCACGAATACCTTCCCAGGTGGAAGCGATCTTGATCAGCACCCGGCTGGTATCGACGCCCTGCCTGTCGTAGAGGTCAACCAGACGGCGGGCCCGCTCCAGCGTGCCGGCCGTGTCGAAGGACAGCCGTGCGTCTACTTCGGTGGAGACCACGCCCGGAATCAGATTCAGGATCTCCCGTCCGGCCAGTACTGCCAGCGTATCGGTAGCGACGGTGAGCTGTTCGGCGTCGGAGCCGCCATGACGACGGGCTTCCGTAACTGCCTTGTCCAGCATGGGCCTGTAGGCATCGGATGCGGCCGCTTTCAGCAGCAAAGAAGGGTTGGTGGTGGCATCTTCCGGCCGCCACTTGGCAATGGCGTCGAGGTCGCCGGTATCGGCCACCACGGTAGTCATTGTCTTCAGTTGTTCAAGCTTGTTCGTCATTCGTCCTGTCGTCCCGGCTGATCTGTTATTGATGCATCCGACTCCCGGATGCTGGCTCTATGCCTACAATAACGGGCCGCTCTGACAGGAACAAGACAACAAAAGGTCTGGGGTTGATTAAGCTTCGGCAATGGCAGAGCGTTCCGGTTCCCTGACCTTCTCGAGCGCTGTCTGTATGACTTCCAGTCCGGCCCCGGGTTTGTGGGCATTTTCGCTGATGTAGCGCCGGAACTGACGGCCTCCGGGCACACCGTGGAACAGACCGAGCAGGTGGCGTGACATATGGGTGAGAAATACGCCGCGCTCAAGTTCACTCTCGATAAAGGGATACATGGCCCTGAGCGCCTCATGGCGAGAACGGCTTGGCGCGGCATCACCAAAGAACTCCGCGTCAACGCCCGCCAGTAGCCAGGGGTTGTGATAGGCCTCCCGGCCCAGCATCACGCCGTCAGTACGTTCAAGGTGCTCGTGACACTCGTCAAAGGTCTTGATGCCCCCGTTGATAATGATTTCGAGCTCCGGGTACGTTTCTTTCAGGCGGTAGACCCAGTCGTACTTGAGCGGTGGGATATCGCGATTCTCCTTGGGGCTCAGGCCTTCAAGGATCGCAATCCGGGCATGAACGATGAAAGTCCGGCAGCCTGCTGCCGCGACTTTTTCAATGAACTCGCAAAGGTCATCCCAGGATTCCCGGCCGTCAATACCGATGCGATGCTTGACCGTTACCGGAAGGCTGGTTGCTTCGATCATCGCACTCACGCCCTCGGCCACCTTGTCAGGGTGGCCCATCAGACATGCGCCAATCATGTTGTTCTGCACCCGGTCGCTGGGGCAGCCGACGTTCAAGTTTACCTCGTTAAATCCAAACTGCTCGGCCAGTTTCGCACAATGAGCGAGTTCGCCGGCATTGCTGCCACCCAGTTGCAGTGCCAATGGGTATTCCGCCGGATCGTGACGCAGGAACCGTTCGGTGTCGCCGTGGATCAGGGCGCCGGTAGTCACCATTTCCGTGTAGAGCAGGGTGTTGCGGCTCAGCAAGCGGGCCAGATACCGGTAATGACTTGTGGTCCAATCCATCATCGGGGCCACGCAGAAGCGGCGTGAGGGGCCGGAATTGTGAATAGCGCCGTCCAGTGATGGCGTTGCTGACATGTTGGTAACCTGTTTTCAGCTGATAAACAATATCTTGGGGGTTATTACGGTGATAATGCCTGTGTAGTTTAACAGGCTTGACCGACAGATTTCCGTAGGGCTTTGGCGAAACTGCCAGCTCTTGATCTTTATGAATCCCCGTTATGGTTCCCTCAACTACTATGAAGACGTATTTTCATAAGGGGCGAATCAAAATCGAGACAACCATGAATAACAATTGGCTTATCGGTGTTGACTTGGGTGGCACCAAAACCGAGGTCATCTTGATGGACCGGCAGAGTAAGGAACATTTCAGGAACCGCGTCCCCACCCCCGCAGATGATTACTCCGCTACTCTCGAAACCATACGCGTGCTGGTGCAGGAAGCCGAAGCCCAGGCAGGCTCAACCGCAATCCCCGTAGGCATGGGCATACCTGGCAGCGTTTCCGGTATTACCGGCTGCATAAAGAACAGCAACTCCACCTGGTTAAACGGTCAACCGATGCAGGAGCACCTCTGCAACCTATTGCAGCGGCCCGTCACCCTCACCAACGACGCCAACTGCCTGGCTCTCTCAGAGGCCACTGACGGAGCAGGGAAGAGCCACCACACCGTATTTGCAGCCATACTGGGAACGGGCTGTGGGGCAGGCATCAGCGTGAACGGCCAGATACTCACTGGCCCCAACGGCGTAGCCGGGGAGTGGGGGCATAACCCACTGGCCTGGACCTCACAGGCTGAACTGGAACAACGCCCATGCTTCTGCGGTCGCCGTGGCTGCAACGAAACCTTCGTCTCCGGAACGGGGCTATCGCTCACCCACCGACTGATCACCGGAAAACACCAGCCCGCCCGAAACCTCGTCGATCAGGCTCACAACGGGGACCATCAAGCCTGCGAAACAATGAACCAGTACCTGGAACACCTGGCTCGCGGCCTGGCGGCTGTGATCAATGTGTTGGACCCGGGCATTATTGTGCTGGGTGGGGGGATGAGTAACGCCGAGCCAATATACGAGGACTTGCCAGGTCGACTGTCTAAATATGTGTTCGGTGGCGAGTGCACAACCCCTATCAAGCGGGCGGTTCATGGGGATTCCAGTGGAGTTCGGGGAGCCGCTTGGTTGGGAGGGGAAAACCTTAGCTAAGTCTGGGAGACCTCCCTGAGCAACTTTGATCAATAACAAAAAAGGAAAAGTAACCTTGACCAAGTCCATTTTCATTACCGGAGCAGGTGCCGGAATCGGCCGGGAAACCGCACGTCTGTTCGCTTCAAAAGGCTGGTTTGTTGGCGCAGGGGATCTCGATCAACCGGCGCTTAACGACCTTCAGGCTGAACTGGGTGAGAGTGTATGCTCCATTCATGTTATGGATGTAACCGATGAAAAGGATGTCATTGGCGCCCTGTCGAAATTCGCAGATTGCACCGGTGGCACCATTGACGCGTTGCACAATAACGCGGGTATCTTAAGAGTTGGCCGCTTTGAATGCATTGATATCGCGGATCACAGGGCGGTGATTGAGATCAATGTGATTGGCCTGATGAATGTTTTGCAGGCAGCCTTCCCCTATTTGAAAGCCACGCCGGGTTCAGTGGTCGTTAATATGAGTTCGGCCTCGGCGGCTTATGGGACACCGGATTTCGCCTCATACTCGGCCAGTAAGCACGCCGTACGCGCCCTCACCGAGGCACTGGATATCGAATGGGAAGCGCATGGAATCCGGGTCTGCGATATTATGCCGCCGTTTGTCAAAACCGGTATGGTCGAAGCCAACGCCGGTGCGTCGCAGCTCTTCAGCAGCCTCGGCATCAACCTCAAGCCCGAGGACGTTGCCAGAGAGGTGTGGGAGCAGGTGCGTTCCCCGCGCCTGCATCGGCCCGTCTCGGCCCAATTCAAGGCACTCTGGCCGGTCGCGCGCTCGGCTCCGGCCTCGGTTACACGGGCGGTCCTGAAGAAGCTGCGTCAGGGCTGATGCTTCCGGTTTGTTTATGGGACGGGTGGCTGTCCATTTGTTATGCTGCATAGCTTGCTAATCACGGGGCGGCGCGAGCGTGGCTCCTGACTGCCTAGGAGTTCGCATTCATGCCGGTAATGGTTCAGGCGCTTGTTCCGGTTTTCGTCCTGATTTTGCTTGGCCACCTGTTTCGGCGCTGGGACTTTCCTGGCGGTGATTTCTGGCCCCGTGCAGAGCGCTTTACCTACTACGTTCTATTTCCTGCCATGCTGGTGTTCAAGCTGGGGCAGGCGCGGTTGCCGGCCTCCGCATACACCGACATTGCGCTCCTGATCTGCGCCATGCTGGTGGCCATGACGCTGGCGCTGAGCATTGCCCAGTGGTTCTGGAAATGGAGTGGGCCGGTGTTTTCCTCGGTTTTCCAGGGTGCTATCCGGTTCAATTCCTACGTTGGCCTTGCCGCCGGTGGCATGTTGCTGGGAGATGAGGGCCTGTCCCTCGCTGCCATTGCCGTCGCCATTATGGTGCCGTTGCTCAACCTCCTTTGCATCCTGATGTTTTCCTTGGTTGCCAGTCAGGATCGGGCCCGGTTCGGGCCGGTGATGAAGGCCATTGTCACCAATCCGCTAATTGTCGGATCGGTGATCGGTGTGGTCTGGAGCTTTTTCGAAATCGGATTCCACCCCCTGGTGGCGGGCATCCTGGCACCGCTCAGCAACCTGGCTCTGCCCATGGGGTTGATGACGGTGGGGGCAGGGTTGCAGATGAAGGCGCTCCGGGGGGCGTCGATGCCGTTCCTGGTGTCATCTGTTCTCAAGCTGTTCGCCTTTCCCCTGATGGCGGCGGGACTGGCCCTGATGCTGGGGCTGGACGGGTTGCTGGTGCAGGTGGTTATCTTGCTGGCGACGCTGCCCACCGCCACTTCAGCCTACATTCTGGCAAGGCAACTGGGTGGTGATGCGCCCCTGATGGCGGGCATCATCAGCGGCCAGACGCTGTTCGCCATGGCGTCCATTCCGCTAATGCTCGGTATTCTCTGGTAAACACTTCAACACGGCGTCGGCAATGCTGAGCTGGAAGTCCTGGTAACCCTTCGCGCTGACTTGAATGTCAGTCGCCAAGGGGTCCCAGGTGCTGAAGGTCACATCCAGGCCCCGCGTGATGGACGTCCACCACTGTTGGTTAAACTGCGGCTCGGTCAGCAGGCACGGATGCGTTGCTTCACGCAATTTGGTCTGAACCTGCGCCACGTGTCGGGCGCCGGGTGACAGCTCCGGATTGAGAGTGAGTACGTCGGCAAGCGGCAGTTCGTAGTGCTCGGCAAAGCGGGTGAATGCACTGTGGTAGGCGAACAGGCTGAGGTCATGTGCCGGTGCCAGCTTTTCCCGGATGGTGGCTTCCGTCTCGGCCAGACTCGCTTCGAAACGAGCCAGGTTTTTGTCCAGAATCTCCTGGTTAGCGCCGTCGAGCCCGGCAAGGGCCTGGTGGATCTGTTTCGCCATGTCCAGCGCCAGCATGGGGTCGAGCCAGATATGTGGGTCCTCACCGTCACCATGCTCGTGGGCATGGGTCTCTCCGGCTTGATCGTCCCCGTGCTCGTCGTGCCCGGCACTTTCTTTGGCATGAGCGTCATCCGCGGTCGTGAGGGCAACGGTGCGGTCCCGGAATTCGTCGCCATTCAGTATGCGGCTCAGAAAGCTTTCGACATCTGGTCCGACCCAGAAGATCACATCGGCATTTTCCAAAGCCCGGCGCTGGGAGGGTCGCATGCTGTAGGTATGGGGGCTGGAGCCGGCCTGAACCAGGGTGCTGGTGGTGACATCGTCCCCCGCAATTGCGTGGACCAGAAGCTCCACTGGTTTGATCGAGGTGACAACTTCAGTCGCGCTGATCCCGCCAGACAAGGTGAGTAGCAGGCCCGCGGCAAGGGTATTGAGCGCTTTGGTGTGGATTCGGAGCATGGCCGGAAGATCCTGTAGCAATAAAATAGAATGTTATAATGTTACATTAAAAGAAAGTGTGGTCCAACAGCTGCGTTGGTGTTGCCTGGTTTGGTTGTCGATACTGGGGAGTTATGCGAAATCCGGAGTGGGTCGGTATAATGCCGGGTTTATTAACGGCCACCGACATTTCAGGAAGGTTTCATGACAGTACGTACCCGAATTGCTCCATCACCCACCGGTGATCCTCACGTTGGTACCGCCTACGTGGCCCTGTTCAATCTCTGCTTTGCACGTCAGCACGGCGGTCAGTTCATCCTGCGTATCGAAGACACCGACCAGGCTCGCAGCACTGCCGAATCCGAGCGTGACATCCTTCAGGCACTGCGCTGGTTGGGGCTGAACTGGGACGAGGGCCCCGACGTCGGTGGTACCCATGGTCCGTATCGTCAGTCCGAGCGCAAGGACTCGTACAAGCAGTATGCGGAAGACCTGGTAACGGCAGGCCATGCCTTCTACTGCTTCCGCACGCCGGAAGAGCTGGAAGCCATTCGGGAAGAGCGCAAGGCTCAGGGTCTGAACCCTGGCATCAAGGGGGATCTGGAGTTGCCGGAAGAGGAGGTGAAGCGTCGCCTGGACGCGGGTGAAGCACACGTGATCCGGATGAAGGTTCCAGACGAGGGAATTTGTGAAATCCAGGACATGCTGCGCGGCACCATTGAAATCGACTGGGCGCAGGTCGATTGCCAGATCCTCCTGAAATCGGATGGCATGCCCACCTATCACCTCGCCAACGTGGTAGACGATCACAGAATGGGCATTACCCACGTGCTGCGTGGTGAGGAGTGGATCAACTCCGCCCCCAAGCACAAGCTGCTGTACCAGTACTTTGGCTGGGATATGCCGGAACTCTGCCATCTGCCGCTGCTGCGTAATCCGGACAAGAGCAAGCTGTCCAAGCGCAAGAATCCGACCAGTATCAATTTTTACGAGCGCATGGGATTCCTGCCGGAAGCTGTGACCAACTACCTCGGCCGCATGGGCTGGTCGATGCCGGATGAGCGCGAGAAATTCACGCTGGACGAAATGATTGAGAACTTCGATATCCAGCGCGTTTCCCTGGGCGGTCCGGTGTTCGACGTGGAGAAGCTGCGCTGGCTCAACGGCCAGTGGTTGCGTGACGAACTCACCGAAGAGCAGTTTATGGAGCGTATGCGCCAGTGGTGGTTCAACGAGGACGCCTTGAAAGCGCTGGTGCCGCACATCAAGGGCAGGGCAGAGGTATTCTCTGATGTTGCTCCGATGGCCAACTTCATGTTCTCCGGCATGCTGGATTTGAGCCCGGACGATTTTGCCCACAACAAGCTGGACGAGACGCAGATCAAGCGGGTCCTGCAGTTCACTCTGTGGAAGCTGGAAGCTCAGCGGCACTGGAGCAAGGAAAACATCTTCGCGGACATTAAATCCCTTGCCAAGGCCATGGAGCTGAAGATGGGGGACTTCATGTTCTCGATCTTCGTTGCCGTTGCCGGCACCCCGAATTCCTGGTCAGTTATGGACTCCATGGATCTGCTGGGTCCCGACATGACCCGTTCCCGTTTGCGCCATGCCCTGGAAGTGCTGGGTGGGTTTTCGAAGAAAGAGACCAAGAGGGTGGAGAAAGAGTACGCCGCATTGGGTGCTTAATAACCGCTTTGGCGAAGAAATGAACGGCTTGAGCAGGGATGTTCAGAAAACTTGAAAAAAGTGCGGTTCAGAGGTTGACGCCCATAGGGCGGATCCTTAATATACGCAGCCGTTGAGGGGCCATAGCTCAGCTGGGAGAGCGCAACACTGGCAGTGTTGAGGTCGGCGGTTCGATCCCGCCTGGCTCCACCAATTTCTAGTCCCCTTCGTCTAGTGGCCTAGGACTCCGCCCTTTCACGGCGGCAACAGGGGTTCGAACCCCCTAGGGGACGCCAATTCGGCTTGACGGTTTAGTCCACCGGATAGCCATCAAAAAAACCGCCTTCGGGCGGTTTTTTTGTGTCTGAAGAAAACACAGGCTAAGGCCCCAGGGATGCTTGGGGCTCAGTGCACCGGTGCTAGCGCGCGGCGATGGCCCCCTTGCCGACGCCCTCGTAGGCTTTGACCCGGATCGTGTCGGTTGGAAATTCCAGTTTCAGCTTGTCCGCGATATGGGCCGCGATCAATTCCACCGTCGTATCCGTATCCAGCATGTAAACTCGATCCTCGGGCAGCGTGAGCGCAAACTCGCCCTGGTTCGCCTCGTATTCGAAGGTGACATAGCGAACGCCGTCGTTGCCCACATGGCGCCTGACTACGTCTTCCTCGGAGCCCACGTAAATGTCGCGCCAAAGCTTGGACCAACGGCGTTCCAGATCGTGATCCCGATGGCCGTTCCGGTCGATCCGGATGGGAGAGCGATGGCCATGGGCAATTCGCTGGCAGTTGCCCAAATGCTTCTTAAGCCCGTGTACGTAATGATAGTAGGCGCCCTCAATTACCTCTTCCCGCAGATTGATCTCCACTGTCGTGACATTTGCGGGCAGGACCGCCTTGAGTTCGTGCTCCAGCAGGCTGGCAACCACAGACGGTACGACTCGCTCGGCCGAAAGCCAGACCACCGCCTCGTCCGGAGAGCGATGGATGATTTCGCTGCCGTCGGTCAGGGCCCAATGAAACGTGTCGGGTTCCTCCTCGTTCCAGGACAGGCCTTCGTATCCGCGGGGAACGACAAGCCGGTGGTCCACGCGCTCGTCAATGACCCGTTTGATGGTCCGCTTCACGTTGCTGAAGTCGAATACCATACCCTGATCATCAAGGTCGCCGCCCAGCACCACGTCCGCAATCCAGCTTTCGCCTACCAGGCCGCGAGTTGGCTCCAAGTATGCGAAATCAATGACGGTGAGGTTGTCCACAAAGAGGTGATTCATTGAAAGTCCGGGCGGGTATGGTTGAATGATGGCGGAATTCTAGCAAAAATCATTGAAACCGGCAGTCTGGTTCTGCTCCAGACTTCACGTAACTGACTAACGAGACGCTTATCATAAACTTCTCCCCGCGCGTAACCGATCAGGAATTTCCGACACTTATCCTTGCTGCAGGCGCCTCGAGCCGTTACGGGCGACCCAAAATGCTGCTTCCCCTGGCGGGACAGGAGGGGATTCTGCTGGACCGGGCCATCGAATTGGGGCGGGTCCTCAGTAAGGACGTCAGGGTCGTTTGTGGGGCCTGGTATCCGCTGATCCGGTTTCGCTGCTCCTCGCAACCGACCGCCTGGCTAAGATCACCGGACTGGCACCAGGGATTGTCAGCATCCCTGGCGACTGGCCTGGCCAGTTTGGGACCCAGAGCCCGGGGAGTCTTCGTTCTGCTGGCGGACCAGCCGCTGTTGGACGTCGATTCATTGAGGGCATTTGGCGAGGCCGCCAGGTTTGTACCAAACCAGCCAGTCGCTGCGGATTACGACGGTCGGCCCGGCGTGCCGGCGTATCTGCCACGATGGCTGTGGCCCGAGGTGATGGAACTGGAAGGTGATTGTGGCGCTGGCCAGTTACTGGCCAGCGTCCGGGCGACCCGGGTTGATATTCCCGGAGTCCACGAAGATGTGGACACCCCGGCGGACTGGCGGCAGATAAGGGTGAGACTCAGCCAAACAGGCCGGATAGCCAGGCAATCCCGACGCTGAATATTCCCAGGCTGACCGCCAGGCCCACCGTGTAGATCTTGGAGGATGCCGAGCGCTGCTGGGCGACGAAGAGATCAATGGTTCGCTGGGCGATATCCTCGGCAGTTTCCCGGGATATCTCATGGGCCTGCTGGATAGCCTCCGACTGAAGGGTTTGCCAGAACTCGGTGTCGATGGTCTGTACGCTGGTGATGTGGTCCTTCAGTTCGGCCATGTGGTCTGCGGTGAACCCGGAATTGCTTTTCAGTTCCCGCTTCAGGTCCGCCAGTTCGCGAGCCAGGTTGAGGTTTACTTCGGCAGCGACTTCGTCCCGGAGGTGCCTGGTGCGCTCCTCGACCAGGTTGGCCATGCCAGTCAGCCGCTCTTCTACGGCGTTCTCCTGCCGGCTTCGGGACTCATCCAGTGCCCGCTTCAGATGGTCAAATTGCTCGTCAAACAGCGAGCTGAGCAGTTCGTGCAGCCGGTTGTTGATGTGGGTTTTGACGGCGGAACGCGCAATCTGCTCGATCAGGTCGCCGGTCAGAGGCACCACATTCGATGAACTGCTGTCCGGAATGGCGACATCGTCTTCGGTTTTCATCGACAGTTCGACAGAGGCATCGTCGGGGATATTCAGCAGATCATCCTCCGGGTCGGTCTCAGCGCAATCGACATCCGGTGGCTCTGGCAGGGTGCCTTCGGTGACGTCACGGTTCAATTGCTCGAGAACCAGGGAAAGGCCTTCGGTCTGTGGCGGCTTGGTGAGGATGTTGTAAACGCCGAAGTTCTTGGCCTCTTCCATGAACGTTGGTGACTTCTTGGAGGTGCACATGATGATCGGGATGGCGGCGGTGTCAGGGTTGCCCTTGATTGCCTTGGTTGCTTCTACCCCGTTCATTCCGGGCATCAGATGATCCATGAAAATGACATCCGGGCGACCGGAGCCGTTCAGGAAATCCAGTGCTTCCTCGGCCGATCCTGCCATGTTCACTTCCATGTCACGACTTTCCAGCAGCTTGCTCAGGGCAAACCGTGCCACCTTGGAGTCGTCCACCAGCAGAGCGTTCTTGATCGCCATGTCACTACCTCAATCGTTTACTGCAAACGCGTATGTGATCGGGCTGATGCCAGTTACCAGCCTTCCAGTTTCGGGCATTGAGTGGCCCGATAGCTCTTGTCCCGATAGCAGACACCGGGTTCGGTTGTGCGGGCGGTGAAGATTTCACCGGCCGCCGTTGTCAGGCGGACCTTTCCGTAGGGCTCGCCGTGTCGGAAGGTTGCCTCGATGGAGCTGCCGTTGGGATTCAAAAGCAGGCCCTTGCCGTGGAACTTCCCTTCAATGTATTCGCCCTCGTACTTCTTGCCATCGGCAAAGACCTCGGCGCCGGTTCCGTGAAATTTACCATTGGAGAATTCGCCCTCGTAATGGCGGCCATCAGGGTAGGTCAGCGAACCGCGGCCATGGAACTCGTTGTCGCGGAAGGCTCCCACGTACAGCATGCCGTCCGCGGTGGTCAGAGAACCGTGGCCGTTCAGGTTCCCGTCTTTCCAGAAGCCGGTCAGGATGTCGCCATTGGCCTTGGTGAGCGTGCCCTTGCCGCCAAACCGGTTGGCGCTGAACTCCCCGGCGTAGCGCGCGCCATCGGCGCCGCGCCAGGTGCCTTCCCCGTCCCGCTGGCCTTCGCTCCAGGCGCCGTCGTAGCGGCTACCATCGGGATACCAGGCCGTGCCTTCGCCGTGGAATTTTCCGTCAACGAAGTGGCCCTCGTAGCGCAGTCCCTCTTTATCTTCGTAAGTGCCGTCTCCGGTTTTCACACCGCCGACCCAGGTTCCCTTGCGGTAATTGACGGTGGTGTAGGCCTCGAGCTTGCCCACCAGAGTCATCTCGCTGCCGGCCTCGAGGGCAACGTTCCGGCTCCAGTCCTTGAATCCGGGTTTACTGATGGTGACATCGTAACGGCCGGGTTCGAGTTCCAGATCGAGTCGGGTGGCGCCATACGTTTCGCCATTGATGGTTACGGTGTCACCCACCACATTTGAGCGTAGAACGAGGGTTCCCGTGGTCGGGGCCGGCTTGGCCGGCTCTGGTTCCGGTGTTGGCGGAACATCGGTCCGGGTTGCCATGGCCGCGGGTGGTTCCGCGACGGCCAGCACGGTTGTTTCCTCCGGCATAGGCGGCACGCTGAATGGCTCTGCCTCCACCTTCGGCCTGCGTGGCTGCTCGGTTGTTTCCGGCTCGGCTATGGTGGCAACCGTCTCGGTTTCGATTTGCTGGGACCCGGGCGCCTGGGCGGGCTCGGCAAAAACATGGGGTTGAGCCGCTTGGGGCTCGGGTTCGTCCGCCACCGTCTTTAGGGTCTGCTCAATGGCAGGAGGCTCTGCCGTCACCAGGGGCGTCCTGTCGTCCCGGACGGAGGCGAATCCGGCAGTAACCAGAAGCATCAGGGCCAGTGCGTTGATGAACAGAAGCGGTCTGAAATCGACCATGGTGGAACCTCTTGAACCTGCATTCTCAGAATTCTGTTTACCTCTGCATCTTAACCAGTGCGTGCAAACTTATGTAACAGAAAGTGTCTGAAGTTAACGAGAATGCAGGCCAAATCACACTTTGTCCGGAAGCTGGTCATGGTTGAGTTGTTCCCACGACCTCATGTACACATCGGCTTCATATTCATAGGGGGAGCGAAATGGGGTTAACACGAAGTCAAAGACCAGGAAAATAAAGCCGATCGACGCCCAGGCGATGGTCAGGGTGCTGATCGTGGTTGCCTGAACTTCGGGGTTGGAATTCGTGAAGTCCTGGAGCAGGGGGATCAGATCCGATGCCATGACCACCGGATTGAAGCTGGCGAGCACAAAGGGAATCCAGAAAGCGATAAAAATCGGGAAGAAGCCGAAGGACCACAAAATCCGCCGAAGCAGATAGATCGCAACTTCGCGCCAGAAACGTTGCCTGATTTCCGGAACCCTGCGGATGCGTTCGAGGTATCTCCGGCGTTCAGCCCAGTACACGGCCACTTCGGGGGCATCCACGGCCTTGGTGTGTGGTGAATAGGTGGTCATGAATTGGGGGGCTACCTTATCGCTTGTGGACTGTGCATGATAATCGATACTCCGTGTTACCCTACAAGTCTCTTATTGTTAAAGACAGGATAGTTCGAATGGCTTCAGAGATCGAGAACGCAGTCCATCCGGCGTTTGAAAAGCTTCGCAGTCACCGGATTGGCACCCTCAATCTGGACGTTGAGGAGTATCGTCACAAGAAGACCGGAGCCCGCCACCTGCATCTGGCAGCGGACAACGATGAGAACGTATTTTTCGTGGCGCTTCGGACCTTCCCCATGGATTCGACCGGCGTTGCCCACATTCTGGAGCACACTGCACTCTGTGGCAGTGAACGGTACCCGGTGCGTGACCCCTTCTTCATGATGATCCGTCGCTCACTGAACACCTTCATGAACGCGTTCACCAGCAGCGACTGGACTGCCTATCCGTTTGCCAGTATGAACCGGAAGGATTTCGACAACCTGCTGTCGGTGTATTTGGATTCGGTCTTTTTCTCCAAGCTGGACCAACTGGATTTCGCCCAGGAAGGCCATCGGCTGGAATTCGATACGCCGGATAATCCTGATACCGACCTGGTCTATCGTGGCGTGGTCTACAACGAAATGAAGGGGGCCATGAGTTCGCCTACCTCCCAGTTGTGGCAGAACCTCAGCAGTCACCTGTTTCCGACCACCACCTATCATTACAACAGTGGCGGCGAACCGGACCACATTGTCGATCTGAGTTACGACGACCTGGTGAGGTTCTATCGTCATCATTACCACCCCAGCAACGCCATTTTCGCCACGTACGGCAACATTCCGGCGAGCGAACACCATGAGCGTTTCGAGGAGCTGGCCCTGAAGCGATTTGACCGTCTGGACATCGAACTGCCGGTGCGGGACGAGAAGCGCATGTTTTCCCCGGTGAGGGTCGAGCAGGGTTATGCCGTGAATGAAGGTGAGGGCACCGAGAAGAAGACTCACATCGTTGTGGGTTGGTTGCTGGGCCACAGCTTCGATCTGCAGGAAAATCTCGAAGGTCAGCTACTGTCTGCCGTTCTGCTGGAGAACAGCGCGTCGCCGTTGATGCGGGCCCTGGAAACCACCGATCTCGGGCATGCGCCATCACCGATGTGTGGTCTGGAGGATTCCAACCGGGAGATGACCTTTGTTTGCGGCATCGAAGGCAGTGAACCGGAAAGACAGAAAGAGCTTGAGACGCTGATTGAGGGCACCTTGCTGAAGGTGGCCGAGGAAGGCGTCAGCGAGGAGCGCCTCGAGGCCATTTTGCACCAGCTCGAACTGCATCAGCGCGAGATCGCCGGAGATCAGTTCCCCTACGGCCTGCAGTTGATCATGAGCGCCATTGCACCGATGGTACACGGCGGTGATCCGGTGGAGTTGCTGGACCTTGAGCCGGTGCTGGAATCCCTGCGTGAGAAAATTCGGGATCCCCAGTATGTGCCGAACCTGATCCGCCGGAAACTGCTGGAGAATCCGCATAGGGTCACTCTGACCCTGCGCCCGGACGAAAAGCTTGAGAGCCATCGCCAGCAGGCCATCCGTGAGGCTCTGGCCCGTCGCAAGGCCGAGTTGACGGACGAGGAGATTCAGCAGATTGTCGAGCGTGCTGCGGCGCTGGAAAAGCGCCAGATGCGCAAGGACGACGACTCCATCCTGCCCAAGGTAGACCTGTCCGATGTGCCGCTGCAGATGCCGGAGCCGGAGTCCCGTTACGACGGCGACATCTCCGCCACGGTTTATTCCCGTGGCACCAACGGCCTGGTGTATGAGCAGGTTGTGGTGCCAGTGCCGGCGCTGACCGAGGAAGAGCTGTTGCTGGTGCCGTATTACACCACGCTGATCTCGGAAGTAGGGTGTGGCGATCTGGACTACCTGCAGATGCAGGATCGTATTTCGGCAGAATCCGGAGGCATTGGTGCTTCCTTCAGTGCCAAGGGAAAGGTCGACGATGTTCAGGATCTGTCCGGATACATTGTCTTCAATGGCAAGGCATTGGCCCGGAACCGGAGCGAACTGACGGCTTTGCTGCGGGACGTGTACACCAGTGCCCGTTTCGATGAGAAAGATCGCATTCGTGAAATCATTGCCCAGATTCGGACCCGACGGGAGCAAGCCGTAACCGGTAGCGGTCATGCCCTGGCAATGGGGGCGGCTGCCCAGGGTATGAGCCCGGGTGCCTGGTTGTCGTTTCGACTTGGCGGCCTCGCCGGTATTCGTGGAACCAAGCAGCTGGACCAGGCACTGAATGACCCGCAGGAGCTGGACGGACTGTGTGCGAAACTGTCGGCCTTGCATGACCGGATTCGCAATCAGAGTCGCGAATTCCTGATTGTTGGCGAGGAGGATCAGTTACCGGCGATGGTGGATGATCTCAAATCCTGCTGGCAGGGTGAAGCCGGTACCGAGATGTCTCCGTGGAAAATCGAACCGGTTAATTACACCACCCGCGAAGCGTGGTTGACCTCCACCCAGGTGAACTTCTGTGCCAAGGCCTACAGTACCGTTCCGGTGGACCACCCCGACGCTGCCGCACTGACGGTACTGGGGGGCTTCTTGCGCAACGGCTACCTGCATAGGGTCATTCGCGAGAAGGGAGGTGCCTATGGCGGCGGTGCCGGCCAGGATAGCGTGAATGGTACCTTCCGGTTTTTCTCCTATCGGGATCCCCGCCTGGCTGAAACCTTGGACGATTTTGATCGGGCACTGGAGTGGTTGCAGACCACCGACCACGATTACCAGGAGCTGGAAGAGTCCATCCTGGGCGTGATCGGCCAGTTGGACCGCCCGCGCTCCCCGGCCGGGGCCGCTCGTCACGCGTTCCACAACAAACTGTTCGGGCGCAGCCCGGAGCAGCGCGCCCGATTCCGCGAGCGCGTGCTGGCAGTGACACTGGATGATCTCAAACGAGTGGCCAGCACCTGGCTGATGCCGGAGAATGCCAGTATCGCGGTTGTCACCAGTCCCGAAAACCGCAAGGTTGCAGAGGAGCTCGGCCTGGCGATTGAGGAAATGTAACGCCGGGTATGGTGGCCGGTGTGATGAAAAAAGAGGGCCTTCGGGCCCTCTTTTTTGTGCATTAACCGGACTGCGTTAGCGGTTACGCTTGAGGCCGGTGGTCACCATGATGCGGGTTGAGATCTCCTCGACCGAATAGGCGGTGGTGTTGAGATACGGAATCCGTTCCCGCCGGTACATCAGCTCGATTTCCTCGATTTCATGCATGCACTGTTTCAGTGACGAGTACCGGGAATTCGGTCGGCGCTCGTTGCGGATGGTGGCGAGGCGCTCCGGTTCGATGGTCAGCCCGAAGATTTTCTGTTTATGGGGCTTCAGCGGCGCCGGCATCTGCTGATCTTCCAGATCCTCTTCGGTAATCGGGTAATTGGCCGCCTTGACCCCATACTGGAGCGCGAGGTACAGGCAGGTGGGGGTTTTGCCACTGCGCGAGGCCCCGACCAGGATCAGGTCCGCTTCATCGTAATGACGTATCCGCGCACCGTCGTCGTTGTCGAGGGCGAAATTGACTGCGTTGATGCGCCGCTCGTAGCTGCCTTCGTTATTGATGGAGTGAGACTTGCCGACGGTATAGGAAGAGGAGGACTGAAGCTCCTGCTCCAATGGGCTGAGGAAGGTCCCGAAAATGTCCACCATGAAGCCGTCTGCTGTGGCAATCACCTCCCGGATATCGCTGTTGACGATGGTGTCGAATACCAGTGGCGAGGCGTTGTCGGTTTCGGCGGCCTTGTTGATGCGCGTCACCATGTCCCGGGCCTTTTCCTCGTCGTCGATGTAAGGCACAGTCACGCGTTCAAATTCGATTTTCTCAAACTGGGCCAGCAGGCTGTGGCCGAGGGCCTCGGCGGTCAGACCGGTGCCGTCGGAAATGAAGAAAGCGGTGCGTTTCATGGTTTATCGTCCGGCTCCGTATTTGGCGGGTTCCCTAGGTAATTGCTGCAGGTTACAGTATCATACACGCCAAGTTCGAGACTCCGCAGTGGATATTGCCCGCTTTTGCCGCTAGATACCGCTGGCCCGGTTATGCTCTTTGCTTCACAGACTCAAGGGAGACGTGCTTTGGAAGATTACATTATCTGGTTTGATCACCTGGGAATGTCCGATGTTGACCGGGTGGGCGGAAAAAACGCCTCTCTCGGGGAAATGATCAGTAATCTCGCCAACGCAGGTGTTACCGTTCCCGGCGGTTTCGCCACGACAGCTCACGCTTATCGCGAATTCCTGGCCACCGATGGCCTGAAAGACAAGATCGACACTGCCCTCGACGCCCTCGACGTAAATGATGTCAACGAACTGGCCCGAGTGGGTGCCGAGATTCGTCAGTGGATCATTGATACCGATTTCCCGGATGTCTTGGAAAATGCGCTCGAAGAGGCCTACGCCAAGCTTCAGGCGGGCAATGAGCATATGGCCGTTGCGGTGCGATCTTCCGCGACCGCCGAAGACCTGCCCGATGCGTCGTTTGCCGGTCAGCAGGAAACCTTCCTGAACGTTGTTGGGCTGCAGCAGGTACGTACGTCTGTAAAAGAGGTGTTTGCCTCCTTGTTCAACGATCGGGCGATCTCCTACCGGGTTCATCATGGCTTCGATCACAAACTGGTAGCACTGTCTGCCGGTATCCAGAAAATGGTGCGCAGTGAGACGGCGGCCAGCGGCGTGATGTTCACGCTCGACACCGAATCCGGTTTCCGGGACGTGGTATTCGTTACCGCGTCCTACGGCCTGGGTGAAACTGTGGTTCAGGGCGCCGTGAACCCCGACGAATTCTACGTCCACAAGCCGACGCTGGCCGATGGACGGCCTGCCGTATTGCGTCGTAACCTCGGCAGCAAGGCCATTAAGATGGTGTACCACCCCAGCCCTGACGCCGGTGAGTTTGTCGAGACCGTGAAGGTTGAGCAGGAAGAGCGGAATCGCTTCTGTATCACCGATGCGGAAGTGGAAGAGTTGGCCAAGCAGGCCATGATCATCGAGAAGCACTATGAGCGTCCCATGGACATCGAATGGGCGAAAGACGGGGACGATGGCCGCATCTACATCGTTCAGGCCCGTCCGGAAACGGTCAAGAGCCGCTCCTCTGCCAATGTCATGGAGCGTTATCTGCTGAACGAAACCGGGAAGGTGTTGGTTGAAGGCCGCAGTATCGGACACAAGATCGGCAGCGGCCCGGTGAAGATTATCACCAGCATCAAAGAAATGGATCGAGTCCAGGCAGGTGACGTTCTGGTTACCGACATGACCGACCCTGACTGGGAACCGGTCATGAAGCGCGCGTCGGCCATCGTCACTGATCGCGGCGGTCGTACGTGCCACGCGGCCATCATCGCCCGCGAACTGGGTATCCCTGCGGTGGTCGGGTGCGGTGATGCCACCGAGCTTCTGAAAGACGGCCAGGAGGTCACGGTATCCTGTGCCGAAGGCGACACCGGTATGATTTACGAGGGTGCGCTGGACTTTGAGCTGCGTGAAAATACCGTCGATTCCATGCCCAATATTCCGTTCAAGATCATGATGAACGTGGGCAACCCGGACCGCGCTTTTGATTTCCAGGCACTGCCGAATGAAGGCGTTGGTCTGGCCCGCCTCGAATTCATCATCAACCGCATGATCGGTGTGCATCCGAAGGCGTTGCTGAACTTCGACGGCTTGCCTCGCGACATCAAGCAGACGGTTGAAAAGCGTATTTCTGGCTACAACTCGCCAGTGGATTTCTACGTGGACAAGCTGGTGGAGGGTATCTCCACTCTGGCCGCCGCCTTTGCACCCAAGAAAGTGATCGTCCGCCTGTCGGATTTCAAGTCCAACGAATACGCCAATCTGATCGGTGGAACGCTCTACGAGCCGGACGAAGAGAACCCGATGCTTGGTTTCCGGGGCGCATCGCGTTACATCTCCGAGACCTTCCGGGACTGTTTCGAGCTGGAGTGTCGGGCGCTGAAGAAGGTGCGTAACGAGATGGGCCTGACCAACGTGGAAGTCATGGTGCCGTTCGTGCGGACAGTGGGCGAAGCGGAGCAGGTCGTGAACCTGCTGGCCGAGAACGGTCTGAAGCGGGGCGAAAACGGCCTGCGCGTGATCATGATGTGCGAATTGCCGGCCAATGCCCTGTTAGCGGATCAGTTCCTGGAGCATTTCGATGGCTTCTCCATTGGCTCCAACGACCTGACCCAGCTTACCCTCGGCCTCGATCGGGATTCCGGTATCATCGCGCACCTGTTTGACGAGCGTAATGACGCGGTCAAGGCGCTGCTGTCCAACGCTATCCAGGCGTGCAAGAAGGCCGGCAAGTATATTGGCATCTGCGGCCAGGGGCCGTCGGATCACCCCGATTTGGCCAAGTGGCTGATGGACCAGGGCATCGATACCGTGTCGCTGAATCCGGACTCGGTGCTGGATACCTGGTTCTTCCTGGCCGACGAGAAGATCGACTGAGCCCATTGCAGGAATAAGGAGAGCGAGACGTGACAGAGATCATTACACCCGACCTGTGTGACGAGTTTCCCGAAGTCCAGGTCCTTGAACCTGGCTTCAATAACTACGGCGGCAACAAGGCGTTCGGGGGCGAAATCGTCACCGTGAAATGTTTTGAAGACAACTCAGTCGTGAAAGAGCAGGTGGGTCAGCCCGGCAATGGGCGGGTCATGGTTGTTGATGGCGGCGCGTCAAAGCGTCACGCTTTGCTTGGCGACATGCTGGCGGAGAAGGCCGCGAACAATGGCTGGGCGGGCCTGATCATTTACGGCTGTGTGCGGGACGTTGATGAAATCGGCAATACCGCCCTGGGCGTTCAGGCGCTGGGTACGCATCCGCGTAAGAGCGAAAAGCGTGGTCTGGGGGATCTGAATGTAGCGGTTACCTTTGGTGGGGTGACCTTCCATCCGGGTCACTACGTTTATGCCGACAACAACGGCATCATCGTTTCCGAGAAGCCTCTGGTCTGAGGCACTCAATGCGGCGGAGCACAGCAGCAACTGCGTTCCGCCCAGTTTTTGCTCAGCTTACCTCGTTAATGGTTGTGCCCAGCAGGTAACCCTCACGATCCTGTTCGCAGCGCAATACCTCGCAAACTGTTTCCAGTGGCGGGATCTGGTCGCCAGTAGGGTGGAGCAGCGTTTTCAGTTCTTCACCCACGGCCACCGGTCGCTTCACGAACAGCTGCATTCCAGCGGCGCTGAGGTCCCGGCAAATGCCGGTAAACTTCTCGCCATTGCTATCCGTCAACTCGATCTCTGAGTTCACCTGCATTCGGTGAAAGTCCCGCTTCTCCGAGTAATCCCGCATGGCATCAGGCCCAGTTGTCGGTTTTCCGTGTTGGTTTAAGCATCGGAATGATCAGCGCCAGGAGTACGCCCCCGAGAACGAGGCCTGCGCCAAGCAACATGAAATCCGATTCCTTGCCGGCTTCCAGACGCTCATTTTCCGCCGTCAGCACTTCCAGGTCATTGCGGATCCTTTGATTTTCTTCACGCAATTCCCGGTTACGGCGCTCCAGCTTGATTGAGTCCGCCGCGATACGCTTGATGCGTTGAAGCTCTTGCTGCAGCTCCTGAGAGCGATCCGACAGTGAGGACTCGGAACTCTGCAGGGAATTGCGTTCCTTGGTTACTTCGGAGAGTTGTTCCTTCACCTGCGACAGCTCGTTTCGGGTCTGCTCCAGTTCGCGATTCGCCCGCTGGAGGCGGTCAGCGGCAATCGGTGTGTCGCTCAGATACTGGCTGGAGACCCAGCCTTCGGTGCCCTTGGGAGTGCGTACGCGCGTGTAACCGGATTCTGTGGTTTCCAGTACCTCCAGCGGAGTCCCGCTCGGAACGGCATTTTCGATGATCCGGAACTGGGTGCCGGCCCCGGCTCGAACGGGCAGGTACAGCTGGTCATCAACCCAGACGGTTTTTGCCTGGGCAACTGCGACGGAAGACACAACAAACAGCACACTGATAAGAAGACGGAAAGGCGTCACTGGATACGATCCCTGAGTTAGACGGTTAAAAAGCAGTCATGAATCAAAGGCGCAATTTTGTCACAGATAATAGGCCATTCAAGCGGACCCGCATTACAATAAACTCATGCGGCTGGTGCCGGCAATTACGGCAGTACGGCCTTGAATGGTTTCACGGTCACTTTCTCGTAGACGCCGGCAGCAATGTAAGGGTCCGCATCGGCCCAGGCCTGGGCAGCTTCGAGGGAGTCAAATTCCGCGACGACCAGGCTGCCGCTGAAGCCGGCTTCACCGGGATCCGGGGTGTCGATCGCGGGATGAGGTCCTGCCACCAGCAGGCGGCCTTCGGCTTTTAGCGCTTCCAGGCGTTCAAGGTGTGCAGGCCGCGCAGACTGACGCATGGGCAGGCTGTTTTCGACGTCCTCGCTGATAATCGCGTAGTACATTCAGCTCTCCATTGTACCGATGGTTGCCGGGCGTAGGCCCGGCAACGGGATGTAATACAGAATCGGTGGCTGGCTGGTACACTGGTGAACAAACGGGTAAGACGACCAGCCAACTGATTCGGGATTTTCTGTGACTATACCGCAAGCCTCCGCTCTGTGCATTGATCTGCATTGCCACAGTACAGCCTCTGACGGAGCCCTGGAGCCTTCCGCACTGGTGAATCGAGCCGTGGAGCGTGGGGTAACCCATCTTTCACTGACCGACCATGACACGATTTCAGGTCTGTCAGAAGCTCGTACAGCTGCCAGTGAGCGAGGCCTGGTAGTGATTCCGGGCGTTGAGCTCTCCTGCCTCTGGAAGAGCCGTACCATTCACATTGTGGGTCTGGATTTTAATCCGGACGATGAGTCGTTTCTGGCAGCTTTGGAGCGTCAGAATGACAATCGGTGGGCGAGGGCGCGCATGATTGCCGACCGGTTGAGCAAGCTCAAAGTTCCAGATCTGTTTGACCGTGCCACGGCCGTTTCGGGCGGCGATGTGCCCGGTCGCCCCCATTTCGCTCAGGTTCTGGTTCAGGCGGACGTGGTCAGTAACACGGCTCAGGCCTTCAAGCGCCACCTTGGGAATGGAAAGCCCGGTGATGTCAAAGCCTACTGGCCGGAATTGGAGGAGGTAGTGGGCTGGATCAATGTAGCTGGCGGCATTGCCGTGTTGGCGCACCCGCGGAAGTATCAGCTGACAGCCACGAAACTGAGGGAACTGACGGCCGATTTCCGTCGCGCCGGCGGCCGGGCGATTGAAGTCTCGACGTCCGGTCAGTCCAGTGGAGATCTGGGTTTCCTGGCGGAACTGTGTCGCCGGGAGGGCCTACTGGCGTCCCAGGGTAGCGATTTTCATTTCCCGGGCGCGCCCTGGTGTGAGCTCGGAAAAATCATGAAAATGCCAGACGGGCTTGAGCCGGTCTGGCATCATTTCACAACGCCTGTGGAGTTTCCCGCGCCGGTCTAGTCCGGCGCGTGGAACAGCAGGTAAAGGTCGGTAAGAGAATCCGGAATGGCATCCGCCATCTGGCGTGACAGTTTGTCGCTGTTGCGGACCTTCTGGAAGTCCTCGTCGTCAAACAGTCCGGAGAGGGTGAGCATAGGCACGAGCAGATCGGCCGTCTCTTCCTCACTTGCTGTTTCCAGCCATTCGTCCTCATGCTCCAGGAATGTGTCCACGAACCCGGCGCACCAGTTTTCCAGCGCATTCATGGGGTCGCCATCTTCCGGTTCCGGAAGCTCGAGTGCCTGCCCCATATCCAGGGCATGAGCCATGTCCTCCGAGAGCTTTTTGACGCAGCGGGCGAAGACCTCTGGAACCTCGCCGCCGGGCACCGCCTGGGTGCCCGTGGCGAGGCGGAAGATGTCTTCCGCGCTCAACTCTGCCGGGCCGACGACACTGGCACAGACGACTCCATGCAGGCCGAAGAAGTCCAGGGCTTCGTCTCCCCAGGGTTCGGCAAACAGGATGTCTTCCAGCGCTTCGATGTCGGAATTGGATAGCATTCGTTAGTTACTCCCGGCTTTCTTGGCCTCTTCCGCGGCGCGTTGGCGCTTGCGGACTTCTCTTGGATCATTGTAGGCACGACCCGGGGTCACCGGAACATCAATGGCAGGTTGTTCCTGTGACTTGGCCTCGTCGGCATCGGCAGTTTCTGTTTTGCCCACTTTCTCGCCTTCCTGTTTTGACTCGGGTTCCGGCGTGGTCGTGGGTTTTGGCTCAGGAGCCCTGGTTTCGGGCGCCGTATGATCAGAAGCCTTCTGCTCAGGTTGGCTCTGCTGCTCAGGCGCTTTGGTTTCCGGAGACTCGGTGCCTGCCTTTGGCTTGGCCTCGGGTGCCGGCTTGGCCGGAGTCGACGGTTCAACGTCGGCCTGCTTTTCCGAAGGCGATGTTTGGGCCTTTGCTTCGGTTTCGGTCTTTGCTTCCGTCTTGGCAGGCGCGGCTTGCCCGGTCGTGGCGGCTGATTCGGCGTCCGCCTTGCCGGCTTTGGGGGCAGCGGCTTCTGCGGGTTTTGCCGACGGCTGATCAGTCTCTGCGGCCTTGCTCTTGATGGCGTCCGACTGGTCCTCTGACTTATCGGCCGACTTCGGCTTTCGGTCAGCACGGGCATTGGTGCCGGCCTCGGCTTTTGCCGATTCAGACTTCCCGGCTGGCACCTCTTTGGCAGTGGTTTCGCCACCCCTGGTCGCCTCGGTCTTTGCCTTAGGCTTGTCAGCCGCTTTTGGCTCAGCCGGCTTCTCCGTCCTGGCTTCTGCTGGTGTCTCCGGCTTGGTCTCTGCCGGTTTCTCAGCGCTGGCTTCTGCGGTTTTTTCAGCTTGCGCCGTGGTTGCTTGAGGCTCGGTTTTGGCCTGCTTCGGCTGATCGGCTTTTTCCGGCGTCGCCGCCTTGGCGCGATCGTTCGGGCGCTCCCCGGTTTGCTTCACGTCCGGCTTGCCAGTGGATTCCAGCGGTTGCTCAGGCTGGGTGTCCTTCTGATGCTTCTCGCTACGTTCGGCTTTACGTTCTGCCGGCGTTGAAGCAGGCGTTTCCGTTGGAGAACCATCACGGCTACGTTGGCGACGGGGCTTGCCACGCTTTTCGCCTCCGGCGCTCTTTTCGGCGCTGGCTGGCTTCTTCGCGGGACCCTGCTGCTGATCCTTCTGCTCGCGAGTCTCCTTCTGTTCGCGTTGGGGTTTGTTGCGCCCCTGGCCGCGGCCTCTGCCTTGGCCGTCTTTGCGACCTTCACCGCCTTTGCTGTCACCGGACTTGTCGGCGGCCGGTCGGCTCTGGTTGGGGCGGTTCTGATCGTCGCTACGGTTGCGTCCACGGCCGCGACTGTCGTCGCCACGGCTCGGCTGTCCACCCTGGCGCCGGTCGCTTCCGGTGCGATTGCCAGCTGAGCGCTGGTCGTCGCGGGCAACCCGGGATTTGCGGCGGTCCTGGCGACCCTGGTTCCGGCGATCTTCGCGCACGGCCCGGTTCTTGTCGCGGGTCTCAGTCGGTTGTTCGTCCTCACCGCCAAAGAAACCGGCGATTTTGCGACCCAGACGGCGGAAAAGTCCTTCTTCCTGAGCCTGAGGCTCGGCAGGCTTGGCGGCCGGCTTGGGTGCGGGGGCGCTCGGTTGGATTGCCTTGACCGCGGCCTGTTCGCGTGCCGGACGCTCGGGTGCCGGAGCCTCAAACACCTCTTCTTCACGCTCGCTGTATTCCTGGGCCACCTGGTGGCTGGAGATATGCTCAGGTGTGGTTTCATCGTCGCGCATGCGCAGGATTTCGAAGTGAGGTGTCTCCATGTGAGGCACCGGCACTACGACGACGCTGACTTCCTGGCGGGCTTCGATGTCGGCCAATTGCTTGCGCTTTTCGTTCAGCAGGAAGGTGGCCACGGACACCGGAACCACCGCCCGGACTTCGCCCGTCTTTTCCTTTGAGGATTCCTCGTAGATCAGGCGCATGATGCTCAGCGCCAGGGACTCGATCCCCCGGATGGTGCCCTGACCCTCGCAACGAGGGCAGACTTCACTTCGGGTCTCGCCGAGTGACGGGCGCAGGCGCTGTCGCGACATTTCCAGCAGGCCGAAGCGGGAAATCTTGCCAACCTGAACCCGGGCCCGGTCAATTTCCAGGGCTTCACGCATCTTCTGCTCGACTTCCCGCTGGTGTTTGGCCGGGGTCATGTCGATGAAGTCGATGACGATCAGGCCGCCCATATCGCGCAGGCGCAACTGGCGAGCAATCTCTTCTGCGGCCTCAAGGTTGGTCTGGAACGCTGTTTCCTCGATATCGTGCCCTTTGGTGGCACGGGAGGAGTTGATATCGATCGAGACCAGGGCCTCGGTTGGGTCGATGACAATGGAACCACCTGAGGGAAGCTTTACCTCCCGCTGGAAGGCGGTCTCGATCTGGCCTTCGATCTGGTAGCGACTGAACAGAGGGATCTCGTCCTTGTACAGTTTGATCTTGTTCTCGAAGGTCGGCATGACGGCGCGAACGAAGTTGAGGACATCTTCATACACCCCGTTGGCGTCGATCAGTACTTCGCCGATGTCCTGGCGAAGGTAGTCACGTACCGCGCGAATAATGACGTTACTTTCCTGGTGGATCAGGAACGGCGCTTTGCGCTCGCCGGCGGCCTGGGTAATGGCTTCCCAGAACTGAACCAGGTAATCAAGGTCCCACTGGAGTTCTTCCGTGGTTCGCCCGATACCGGCCGTGCGGACGATGATGCCCATGGATTTGGGCACCTGGACGTCGTTCATGGCCTCTTTGAGTTGGGCGCGCTCATCACCCTCGATACGCCGTGAAATACCTCCGGC
Organism: Marinobacter albus; assembly: GCF_030238305.1. Lineage (NCBI taxonomy): Bacteria > Pseudomonadati > Pseudomonadota > Gammaproteobacteria > Pseudomonadales > Marinobacteraceae > Marinobacter > Marinobacter albus. The sequence continues at coordinate 1,590,806 of NZ_JASSQD010000001.1, forward strand.
GCGAGGGTTGTTGGGCATCAGTACCAGGTAGCGCCCGGCCAGGGAAATGAAAGTGGTCAGGGCCGCGCCCTTGTTGCCGCGTTCTTCCTTGTCAACCTGGACAATGACTTCCTGGCCTTCGGATACCACATCCTTGATGTTGATCTTGCCTTCGATCTGGCCGGGGGATTTCTTGAAGTACTCCTTGGAGATCTCCTTCAGAGGCAGAAAGCCGTGGCGCTCGGCGCCAAAGTCAACAAAGGCAGCTTCAAGGCTGGGCTCGACGCGCGTAATGCGGCCTTTGTAAATGTTGGCTTTTTTCTGCTCGCGGGAGCTGGATTCGATGTCGAGGTCGAACAGACGCTGGCCGTCGACCAGAGCTACGCGCAACTCTTCGGGATGAGTTGCATTGATGAGCATTCTTTTCATGGAAAGAAAGGGTTCCTGTCGTTTGATTTTGACAGAAAACCGGAGGGGATCGCATCAGCGAAGCGGGATGTGCGTGCCGCGGGGCTCTTCTACAGCAAGAGCAGGCCGGCGGCCAGACGAATCAGACCCTTATGGGGTGCGATTCTCTTGGTCTGAGACCACCGACTGTCCGACTGCCGGTAGGCAGCGAGAGGTCGTGTGAGGTTCGTGTCTGTTGACGCATGTTATCCGTTTTCAGGTTCACTCAGGTGCCTGGGTCTCACGTCGTATTCGTAAGCTGGACGGCCCGGCCCTGCGTGGCAATGATTCTTCGTGATGTTGCCCGTCGGTTTTCCGCACGGTTTTCCACTTCTCCCGAAGGCAGGTTCACAGCCGTCATCGGTCTGTCCTGGAGCTCCGGGAGCATTTCCTCCGCCGATCCCGATAATGATTGGGTATGCGGCGTTCAAACTCTCGAATAGTGTCGGTATACTTCTGCCGCTCCGGCTTCTGACTGGAGTTCGTCAGGCCGTAGACAAACGGCAGAGCACGCCGGAATATAACAGTATTCGGGTGGCCGTTCAATCCCGTACACACGCCTATTAAGGAATTCCATGTCTCGCAAGCCCGCGACAAGAAAAACCACCCGGAATGAGGGGCCCGAAGCGCATTCCGGTGGCCGGAAGGAGGTGCGCCAGGCGGTTCAGTGGGTCACGGTCGATGAGGACAATGAAGGGCAGCGCGTCGACAACTTCCTTCTGGCGCAGCTGCGCGGGGTGCCGAAAAGTATCATCTACCGGGTGGTGCGTAAGGGCGAGGTGCGCGTTAACAAGGGGCGTGTAAAGCCCGATACCCGATTGAAAGCCGGTGACCAGGTCCGTATCCCGCCGGTGACCCGGAAGGAAAGGCCGGCGCAAGTGGCACCGGGCAGTCGGGTTCAGGGCGTGATGGAGGCTGCGGTCGTTTTCGAGAACGACCAGATGCTGGTGGTTAACAAGCCGTCGGGCATCGCTGTGCACGGAGGCAGTGGTCTCAGCTTTGGTCTGATTGAGGTGTTGCGCTCCGCGCGGCCGGAGGCTCGCTTCCTGGAATTGGTGCATCGGCTCGATCGGGATACGTCCGGCCTGATTATGGTTGCCAAGAAGCGGTCGGCACTTCGCTACCTGCAGGATGAGTTGCGTCAGAAACGAATCCGGAAGCATTATCATGCGTTGGTCGCGGGCCATTGGTCGGATTCGGTTGGTCGGGTGGATGTGCCGCTTCTGCGCTACGAAATGCCCAATGGCGAGCGTCGGGTGAAAGTGGATGATGCGGGCAAGGACTCGCTGACGCTCTTTCGCTGCCTGGCGCGGTATGAGGGTTACAGTCTGGTGGAGGCGTCGCCGATTACGGGCAGGACCCATCAGATCCGGGTTCACAGTGCCTGGGCGGGTCATCCGATTGCCGGTGATGACAAGTATATGGATGATGTGAGTCTGAAAGCTTTCCGCGCTATTGGCGGTCAGCGGCTCATGCTTCACGCCCGCGCGCTCGAGTTTGCCCTGCCGGTAACCGGAGAGGCGATGCGCCTGGAAGCGCCCTACGACGATGCATTCAACGACGTGCTCAGAAAGCTCGAGGCGCGTAACAGGAATCGATAAATGAAGGTCAAGGTCGTTATTTTTGATTGGGACGGGACCCTCGTGGATTCCGTCGAGCACATTGCTGAAAGCCTGCATCAGGCCGCTACCGATCTGGGGTATCCGCAGCTCGAGCGGGAGGCCTACCGGGATATTATCGGGCTTGGAATGGTGGAGGCGCTGGAAAAGCTCTATCCCGGAATCAGTCGGGAAGAAATGAACGCCATACGCGAAGGCTACGGCCGGTATTTCTTCAGCAAGGTCACTACGCCGCAAAATGTCTTTGATGGCATGGCAGACGTCGTCACCGATCTCCGTGGTTCGGGGCGCGGCTGTTCAGTTGCCACCGGTAAGAGTCGGCGCGGACTGGATATGGCCCTGGTTTCCAGTGGTCTTGGTGACCATTTTGATATCACCCGGTGTGCTGACGAGACCCGATCCAAGCCTGATCCTGCCATGCTTGAGGAAATTATCCGTTTTTACGGAATCGAGCCGACGGAAGCCGTGATGATCGGCGACACCCGGTACGATCTGGATATGGCTCAACGCCTGGGGATGCCGTCAATCGGAGTCGAGTGGGGGGTGCACAAGCGCGACGTCCTTGAGGATTATGCTCCCCACGCCATCGTCGACACTGTGGTCGATCTTCGCCGTGTGCTGGGGCTCTGAAGTTTCAATCAAAATAATGTTGCTGACAGGATGTATGCATGACTGACTGGGATTCCGATAAGACACCTGAGTGGGGTGACAAGCCCGTGGCGCCGGAAGATGGCGGCAAACCTCACGCTGGCCGGAGGGGACCGAACTTGCCACCGGAGAGTGGGCGCGACTGGAAGCTGATTGAAAAGCTGGTGATGTCGCTTCAGTCTGAACAGCGTCGCAGTCGGCGTTGGGGCATCTTCTTCAAGTTCCTGACCTTTGGGTATCTGATTGCCCTTCTGCTCCTGTTCAAGTTCCCGCTGGGCGACACAATCGATACAGCGACCGGCAAGCACACCGCCTTGATCGAGGTGAGTGGCACGATTGCGGCTGATGAGCTGGCCAGTGCCGATAATATTGTGGGCGCGCTGCGTTCCGCCTTTGAAGAGAAGAATGCGGTTGCTGTGGTGTTGCGGATCAATAGTCCTGGTGGAAGTCCGGTGCAGTCGGGCTATGTCTACGATGAAATCAAGCGCCTGCGGGCGGAATACCCTGACAAAAAGGTGTATGCAGTGATTTCGGATATCGGAGCGTCCGGCGCCTATTACATAGCGTCTGCGGCTGATGAGATTTACGCCAATCGTGCCAGCCTCGTCGGGTCTATCGGTGTGGTGGCTGGCGGCTTCGGTTTTACCGGCGTCATGGAGAAGGTGGGTGTAGAGCGTCGGCTATACACCGCGGGCGAGAACAAGGCGTTCCTTGATCCGTTTTCGCCGGAGCAGGACGAAGAAGTGGCCTTCTGGCAGGACGTTCTCGAGAGCACTCACAGCCAGTTCATTGAGGCGGTCAAGGCCGGTCGTGGTGATCGCCTTGCGGACGATGACCGGCTTTTCAGTGGTCTGGTCTGGAGCGGTGAGCAGGCTGTGGAACTGGGTCTGGTCGACGGTCTGGGTAGCTCATCCTGGGTGGCCCGCCAGATCGTAGGTAAGGAAAATCTGGTGGATTACAGTCGGCACAAATCGCCGTTGCAGGACCTTGTCGACCAGCTCGGCGTTGCCTTTGGTGAAGGGTTTGCCGGCCAAATGCTTGAGTCCCGCCTGGAGCTCCGCTAGGCGGGGTATCTGAGGGGCTGCTCAAATCTCGAGTAACGGGTTTCGTCCCCAGTTTCTCAGCATGTCGTTCAGCGCGATCAAAGGCAGGCCTATGAGACTGTTCGGGTCGCGCCCGTCCATGCGGCTGAACAGGGAGATGCCAAGCCCCTCCATGCGGAAGCTCCCTGCGCAGTCGTAGGGTTGCTCCCTGCGAAGGTAAGCGTCAATCTCTTCGAAACTAAGGTCTCTGAAGTGCACCGCAAAGGGTTCGCAGTGGTTCTGGATGTTTCCGGAGCCGGTGTCGAGCAGGGTCAGGCCGGTCATGAACAGTACTTCGTGGCCGCTGCTCTGGCTCAGTTGCCGGATTGCCTGTTCGTGATTTCCGGGTTTGTTAAGCAAGGTGCCGTTTGGCAGGCAGGCGACCTGATCAGAGCCGATTATCCAGTGCGCAGGATAGCTATCGGCAAGGCTACGGGCCTTGGCCTCTGAAAGTCGGGTGGCCAGCTGGTCTGCGGTTTCCCCCGGTTCCGGGGTCTCATCAATGTCGGGGCTTGCGGTCTCAAAGGGCAGGCCCAGCCTTTTCAGCAGGTCCCGGCGGTAGGGTGACGAGGAGGCCAGCAGCAGAGGGGAAGAGGGCATCGAGAGATTCCTTGTCGCGTTTGTTGGTGTCGCACGGGCCAGCTTATCGTAAAATACACCTATCTTCCGCCAACCCCCTGGCCAAAAGACAACGAAGTCTTTGACACCAGCGGGCCGCGCCCCTAAAATTGCGCGCCTATGTCAAAAGCTCCGCACGCCGAGTTGCCCAAGTCCGTCGATCCCTACCGATTGGCGGAACATAACAGCACACTGGAGGGAGAAATCCCCCTCAGTGCGTTGTCTCGTTTCCGGGAAGCAGTGCTGGGTGTTGATGAAGGCGCCGTCTGCAGTGTCAGGCTCTCCTTTTACATGGATGCCGAGCGCCGCCGCATTGCATCAGGAGAGCTGGAGGCTCCGGTCAGACTGGAATGTCAGCGTTGCATGAATGCCATGCAAACGACGCTGGTATCCCGGTTTACTCTGGGGCTCGTGACCAGCGATGAGCAGGCGCAGCAGTTGCCGAAAGATCTGGAACCGTTCCTGACGGATGACTTCAGTGCGGATCTCTGGTCCATGGTTGAGGACGAGCTGTTGTTGGTGCTGCCGGCATTCCCGTTGCACGACCGGAACGAGTGTCCGGCTCGGGAAGAGTTGGAGGCCTATGAGCCTGACAGTTCGTCCGCGCAGCCGGAGGAGCCACGAAAAGAGAATCCCTTCAGCGTGCTGGCGGATCTCAAGAAGACGAAACATTAAGCGGGTGCGGGCTCTGTTCGGGAGTCGGCGCCGTACAACGAACACACGTTCTATTTACGTTAACAGGTCAGGAGCATAATCATGGCTGTACAGAAAAACCGTAAGACCCGTTCCAAGCGTGGCATGCGTCGTTCGCACGACGCCCTGAGCGCTACCGCTCTGTCCACCGACGCGACTACCGGCGAAGTTCATCGTCGTCACCACGTCTCCCCGGACGGCTTCTACCGCGGCAAGCAGGTAATCGAAGCAGGCGACGAGTAAGCTCTCAGCGAAAAGGCGCCGCCCAGTGTCGGATGGAGAAACGGTGAAACCGGTTACCATTGCGATTGACGCCATGAGCGGCGACCGCGGCGCCACAGTGGTGGTTTCCGCGGCGCTGGATGCGGTGCGAGAAAACGAAGCCTTGAGTATCGTTCTGGTTGGTATACGGAGCGAACTCGAGGCTTTGTTGCGTGAGGGGCATGCCAGAATCCGGATCGTCGAGGCGGCAGATGTCGTCCGGATGAACGAGCGCCCGTCCCATGCGCTTCGCCACAAGAAAAACTCTTCCATGGCCATTGCTCTCGGGCTGGTCCGGGACGGAGAGGCGCAAGGGTGCGTAAGCGCCGGAAACACGGGCGCCCTGATGGCGTTCGGTCGGTCCATCATCCGGATGTATCCGGGAATCGAGCGTCCGGCCATCTCCAAGCTTATTCCATCGCTTCGTGGGCGCTGTCACGTCCTGGATCTCGGGGCGAATGTCGACTCCACTGCAGAAAATCTCTACCAGTACGCCCTGATGGGATCGCTTATGGCATCGGCCATGTCGCGCCAGTCTGAGCCGCGCGTGGCGTTGCTCAACGTTGGCGAGGAAGAGATCAAGGGCAATGAGCAGGTGCGTCTTGCGTCCCATATGCTTGCACAGTGCGATACCATCAACTACATCGGTTACGTTGAGGGCAGCGACCTGTTTCGGGACGTGGCTGACGTGGTTGTCTGTGACGGTTTCGTTGGCAACATTGCGCTGAAAACCGGCGAGGGCGTTGCCGGGCTGCTGATTGAGTTGATGGAGCAGGCCTTTACCCGAACCCTGTACGGGCGGATAGTGGGGTTGATGGCCAGGCCTATTATTGGCCGGTTGCTGCGGCTAATGGACCCGTCCCGCCACAATGGTGCCAGTCTGCTCGGTTTGCAGGGGGTTGTGATAAAAAGTCATGGCAACGCCAATGAGCGGGCCATGCTGGCCGCAATTCGCCAGGCCGTGAGGGAGGTGGAGCTCGAAGTGCCGCGCCGCATCAATGAGCGTCTCGACGATCTCATGCTGTAACTGTCTGAGACTAAAGTCTGTCCTGTTTTTGTCCTGCATTCGCGGATAATTGGCCTAACTTGTACTATTGGCTAATCTCCCGAAACCCCTCAATGACGTTAAGATCCTGTTTATGAAATCAGCCTTTATTTTTCCCGGTCAAGGGTCCCAGTCTGTCGGCATGCTCTCCGCAGCGGCAGAGGCCTGGCCCATCATCAACAGAACTTTCGCCGAGGCGTCCAACGTGCTCGGGTATGATTTGTGGCAAGTCTGCCAGAAAGGTCCTGCCGAAGAACTGAATCAGACCACGGTGACTCAGCCTGCACTGTTGACTGCGAGTGTTGCCTTGTGGCGGCAGTGGTTGGTCGCCGGTGGTGGTGGCAGTCGCCCCGATTTTGTGGCGGGCCACAGTCTTGGTGAGTACAGTGCGCTGGTGGCGTCTGAGAGCCTGGATTTCGTCGAGGCCGTCAAGCTGGTTCGCCTGCGTGGCGAGTTGATGCAGGAAGCGGTCCCGGCTGGAGAGGGCAAAATGGCGGCGATTCTCGGTCTTGAAGACGAGGACGTGGTGGCAGCATGCGAGAGCGCTGCTCAGGGTGACGTGGTTGCCGCGGTCAATTTCAATGCACCGGGACAGGTTGTGATCGCTGGCTCCGCTGCCGCTGTCGAGCGTGCTATCGAGGCATGCAAGGAAAAGGGTGCGCGCAAAGCGATGCCTCTTCCCGTCAGTGTGCCGTCCCACTGCGCGCTGATGAAAGGCGCCGCCGAAGAGCTGGCAGAGGCACTTGAAGACGTTCGCTTTAATGACGCTGTCATACCGGTTATACAAAATGTTAACGCAGTTGCTGAGACGGATTCCGATACACTCAAGGCCAATCTGCTGAAACAGCTTTATTCGCCCGTATTGTGGACGGATTCGGTTCGTACTCTGGTCGACCATGGCGTAGAGGTGGCTGTTGAATGTGGCGCCGGCAAGGTACTGGCCGGTCTGATCAAACGTATTGATCGCGGGCTGACTGTTCACGGTATTGAAGATCCGGATTCTCTGGCGAAAGCGCTGGACGCATTCGGTCAGTCATAAAGAAAGGGAGTTATTCATGTCTCTGGAAGGCAAAACCGCACTGGTGACCGGTGCAACCCGTGGCATCGGCAAAGCTATTGCTCGGGCGCTGGCCGAGCAGGGTGCCGAAGTGGTGGGAACCGCCACCAGCGCCGAGGGTGCCGAATCCATATCCAACGATCTGAAATCCGCTGGCCTGAAGGGCTACGGGATCGTGATGAACGTCGCGGATCCCGAGAGTATTGATGCCGGCCTGAAAGCGGTTACGGAAAAATCCGGAGCGCCGCAGATACTGGTCAACAATGCCGGTATTACCCGTGACAACTTGCTGATGCGGCTGAAAGACGATGACTGGTCTTCGGTTCTGGAGACCAACCTGTCCAGCGTCTATCGGACCAGCAAGGCAGTGCTTCGGGGGATGGCCAAGGCCAAGTGGGGGCGGATCATTAACATCAGCTCCGTGGTTGCCGGTATGGGCAACCCGGGCCAGAGCAATTACTGTGCAGCCAAGGCTGGCGTGGAAGGCTTTACGCGCAGTCTTGCGAAGGAAATGTCGAACCGGGGTATTACCGCAAACTGCGTCGCACCCGGGTTTATCGACACGGATATGACAAAAAAACTGGACGACAAGCAGCGTGAGGCTATGCTGGAAATCATACCTGCGGGTCGTCTTGGTGAGCCGGAAGAAGTTGCAGCCGTAGTTGCCTTCCTGGCCTCAGATGCAGCCGGATACGTAAGTGGCGAGACCATTCACGTCAACGGCGGAATGTACATGGGATAAGCGCCTGGCGTTGCTTTCACGCAACCCCTTGTCGCACAACATGTTTGACCGAATCCCTGCTTGTTTGCAGGTAGGGTTTAATCTAAACTGGCAGCACTAGAGTTGCTTGGTTGACACACAAAGTGAGGACATTATGAGTACAGTTGAAGAGCGCGTTAAGAAGATTGTTTGTGAACAGTTGGGCGTAAAAGAGTCCGAAGTTCAGAACACATCTTCTTTTGTAGAGGATCTTGGCGCTGACTCACTGGACACCGTTGAGCTGGTCATGGCACTGGAAGAGGAATTCGAAACTGAGATTCCTGATGAAGAAGCCGAGAAACTGGCCAGTGTTCAGGACGCGATCGACTACATTGTCGCGCACACCTGATACTCTGCAGTTATAAAAGCCAGGCAAGAAGCCGTCCTTGTGACCAAACTAAGGACGGCTTTTTTATTGGCCGGAGTTCGGGTTCAATCGGTGAACGGAAGCACTCAGACTAGATTCAGGTGAAAGGGGTTATGAGCAAACGACGGGTTGTCATCACAGGCATGGGCATGTTGTCTCCTCTGGGCAACGACGTACAGAGTTCCTGGGAAGGCGTTCGCACAGGTCGCAGTGGAATAGGCATGATCGAGCGTTTTGACACTTCCGGGTACAACACCCGTATTGGTGGAGCCATCAGGGATCTGGATCTTGAACCGTGGCTGTCCACCAAGGACGCCAGGAAGCTTGACGCCTTTATTCATTACGGTCTGATTGCGGCGCAACAGGCTGTCGATGACAGCGGTTTGAACGACTATGACGAGCTCGATAAGGAGCGTGTGGGTATTGCCATCGGTTCCGGTATTGGTGGTCTGGAGTACATTGAAAAGAATGTCCTGACCATGGACAAATCCGGTCCCCGAAAGGTGTCGCCGTTTTTCGTACCTGCGTCGGTCATCAATATGATATCCGGTAATGCTGCCATCCGTTTCGGTTATCGTGGTCCCAACATTGCCATTGTCACCGCCTGTACCACGGGTACCCACAACATTGGGTATGCGGCACGAACCATTGCCTACGGCGATGCAGACGTGATGCTTGCGGGTGGTTCGGAAATGGCGACCACGCGCACGGGGATTGCTGCGTTCTCCGCGGCTCGGGCGCTGTCCACGCGCAATGAAGAGCCGGAAAAAGCCAGTCGTCCCTGGGACCGCGAACGCGACGGCTTCGTGTTGAGTGATGGCGCGGGTGTGGTGGTTCTGGAAGAGCTGGACCATGCCAAAAGGCGGGGAGCGACCATCTACGGAGAGGTTATCGGCTTCGGCATGAGCGATGACGCCCATCATATTACCGCGCCACCGGAAAGCGGGGAGGGGGCTGCTCGTTCCATGCAGAACGCGATCCGTGATGCCGGCATCAGTTCCGACGAGATTGATTACATCAACGCTCACGGCACGTCCACCCTGGTGGGCGATGTGGCTGAGGTGGCTGCCGTGAAGAGTGTCTTTGGTGATCATGCCCAGAAACTGGCAATGAGCAGTACCAAATCCATGACCGGGCACTTGCTCGGGGCCGCGGGTGCGGTTGAAGGCATATTTTCGGTACTTGCAATTCGCGACGGACTCCTGCCGCCGACAATTAATCTGGACAACGCGGATGAAGGCTGCGACCTGGATTTCGTCGCCAATGCCAGTCGCAATGCTGATGTGCGTGTGGCGCTTTCCAACTCCTTCGGTTTTGGTGGCACCAACGGGACTCTGATCTTTCGCCGTTACGAGGGCTGAGTAGTCCCATGCTCAACCTGTTCTGGGCGGACGAGGCCGGTCTCCCTGCCAATGATCGCGGACTTGCCTACGGTGACGGTCTGTTCGAGACCATCCGTATGGAAGGGCGGCAGGGTGTCCTGCTTTCACGGCATATCAACCGCCTGGTCCGGGATGCAGCGCGACTGGGCATTACGGTATCGGGAAGCGAGTTAAAGTCGGTCTGTGCCCGGGCGGCTGACCGGCTGTCCGGGGGGGGTGATGGAGCTGGCTGGATTCTCAAGCTGACCCTGACCCGAGGTGGGGGCGGCCGTGGCTATCGTCCGGATTCAGCCATGGTCCCAAACCTGATGGTATCCGGGACCTCACCCCCGCCCCAGACCGACCCCGCCGGAGTTGTCGCGGACTTCTCCCGAGTCCCTCTGACGGTGAATCCCCTGTTTGCGGGCATCAAGTCACTGAATCGGCTTGAGCAGGTGATGGCCGCACGGGAGCTGGACGACCGGCTGTTTGAAGTCATTATGTCGAACAGTGCTGGGCATCTGGTCGAGGGCACCAGAACCAACCTTCTGGTCAAGGTCCGTGATCGCTGGGTAACGCCGCCCGGTGCCTCATTGGCGGTTGCTGGAATCATGCGTGAATGGGTACTCGAGCGTTTGCGGGAGCGAGGAGAGCATGTGGAGGAGCGTCCGCTGACCACGGACGATATCCTGGGTCCGGATTGCCGGGGCCTGTTCCTGCTCAACAGCGTGCTCGGAGTGGTCCCGGTTCGCACTCTCGCCGACCATGATTTGCCTGTCGAAACCGGACTTGCGACAATCTTCAATCCTTTCGAACTACTGGAATAATTCCCTTGCTCAAGAAGTTACTGATAGCCTCATTTAGTGCGGCGATACTGGTTGCAACCGGCACCGGGCTCTGGGTGTGGCAGGGTTTTCAGACCCTTGAAAAGCCCGTGGCTCTGGACGAGCCGGTTCTGTTCAGTGTGCCCAGTGGTGCCGCGTTCAGTCAGATTGCCCGAATGCTCGAGCGTGAAGAGCTGGTTGATCAGAGTCTTTGGCTGCGTCTGCATGGGCGCCTCTATCCGGACCAGGCCCGGATTCAGGCCGGCGAGTATGAGTTTACCGATGGCATGACGCCGCTGGACATGGTTGCTGCCATGGTGTCGGGTGATACCAAGCACTGGTCCGTTCAGTTTATTGAAGGTTGGACGTTCAGTGACATGAGGGCTGCCCTGGCCCGGACAGAGCGACTTGAGCAAGTCACCAAGGACTGGACGGATGACGAAATCATGGCGGCAGTAGGGGCCGAGGGCGAGCACCCGGAAGGTCGCTTTTTCCCGGATACCTATCTGTTTACCAGTACCGAAACGGATCTTGATCTCCTCAAGCGCGCCTTCAACACCATGTCGGCGGTATTGGAGGAGGAATGGGCTGGCCGCGAGGAAGGGCTGCCCTACGATACCCCCTATGAAGCGTTGATTATGGCCTCCATTGTCGAGCGTGAAACCGGCGCGCCGTATGAGCGAGAGCAGGTGGCCGGTGTATTCGTTCGCCGATTGCAAAAAGGCATGAGGCTGCAGACCGATCCCACGGTGATCTACGGTATGGGCGACAAGTACCAGGGACGCATTGGCAGCCGTGATCTGCGCACGCATACCCCCTATAACACCTACCGGATTGATGGTCTTCCGCCGACGCCGATAGCATTGCCGGGCCGCGAGGCCATTCATGCGGCGCTGAACCCGGATGATGGCAATGCGCTTTATTTTGTTGCCCGGGGGGATGGCACGCACAAATTCTCCCGGACGCTGGCGGAGCACCAGAAAGCCGTTCGCGAATTTCAGCTCAATCGTCGTAAAGACTATCGGTCGTCACCAGCCACCCAGAGTGATGAAGATAATGGTAGTGGAGACCAGTGATGGCCTTGCGCGGTCAGTTTATTACCTTTGAGGGCACCGAGGGGGTTGGGAAATCCACCCAGTTGGCGAACGCTGCGGCAACCCTCGAGGCCCTTGGCGTTGACGTCCTCGTCACCCGTGAGCCCGGGGGCACGCCAATGGCAGAAGCCATCCGGGAACTGCTGCTGACCCCCCGGGATGAACCGGTAAACGATCTCACTGAATTGCTGCTCATGTTTGCCGCCCGGGCCCAGCACTTGCACACCCGTATTCTCCCGGCATTGGAACAGGGGCAGTGGGTACTTTGCGACCGGTTCACCGACGCCACCTTCGCTTACCAGGGCGGCGGGCGTGGCGTTCCCGTTGACCGGATCGCTCAGCTGGAAACTCTGGTCCAGGGGGACCTACGGCCAGACCATATCATCCTGCTGGATGCACCGGTGGAGACTGGCATGAGACGCGCCAGCCAGCGCGGTGAGCTCGACCGTTTCGAGCAGGAGGCTGTGTCGTTTTTCCAGCGTATCCGCGACACCTATCTGGAGCGCGCAGAGGCTGCGCCTGAGCGGTACAGCATCGTCGACGCCGGAGATCCGCTCGAGCAGGTCAGCGCCCATGTACGTGACCTTGTGTGCAAGTTTCATTCAGATCTGCTTTAATTAAGTAACATTCTCAGTAATTAAGGTCCGTTCGCGTCTATGCTGGATGCACGCCTACTGAAGTTGCCCATTGCCTCTCATCAGCACCGACATGAGCATCATCAGATCGTGGTGGGCGTTCAGGGCGAAGCGGAACTCAGTGTGGACGGCACCGGCTCCCACCTGGATACCTGGAAAGCCTGCCTGGTCCCGACCGAGGCCCGCCATGACTATTGTGGCGACAATCAGAATCATGTTCTGGTCATCAACCTCGACCCTTACATTCCCGCGATCAACACACCCGCTCACGGCGATTACGAGTGTCTCGCACCACTTTTTGAGCGCCCCCGTACACTGGGGATGGACAACAAGTTACAGGGGCTTGTGCAGTTCGCCGCCGGAGAATTCGATCGGTCACCGTCGAACGACAGTATGAAGCGCCACCTTGCGGCCAGCATTCTTCATTGCATGGCGGAACGGCTGAACGCGAGTCGGACGGTTGCGACGAACCGTCAGGCGGTTCGCCCGGATACAGTGCGGCGTTACATCATGGAAAATCTCCATCGCAAGATCACCGTTCAGGATCTTGCGGGTGTGGCCTGTCTCAGCGTCAGTCGTTTCCATGAAATGTTTCGGGAAGTCACCGGCGTGACCCCGCACCAGTTTCTCCTCCAGACCCGGCTGGACCAGGCGGCCCAGCTCCTCATGTCCACCTCTCTTTCCGTCTCGGAAGTCAGCTATCGCACGGGGTTTTCGTCCCACAGTGCGTTGACCAATGCCTTGAGAAAACACAAGGGCACGACCCCCACAAAGTTACGATTTGGTGAAAAAGTAGCCTAAATTGCGAAAAGATCGGCTTTTTCGGACGAATTTATAAAAGAATCGTAGGATTTTGTAAGCCGCGGGTCCGTAGTAATACTAAGTTAAACGGTAACTTAATTCGTCAGAGTTGCAGGCCTTTTTGCGCCAGTGTGATGACGCTGTAATCACGAACCGGATGCCGGCCAAAACCGGACATTCATAACAGGTGCCGACATGTTTCACGCGAGCAAGGTTCTAGAGCCTGCCTTCCAGGAGCAGCCCCGATCTGTCTTCTGGCAGGGCCTGGTTGCGAACTATGCTGTGGACGAAGCCGGGTACCTGCAGGAGCTGATCGCACTTGCTCAGAGTGATGCGGCTGAAGATCGGGCGATCACCGAAACCGCTACCGGATTGATTGCCAAGGTGCGTGAACAGGACGATGCTGTCCATATGATTGACGCGCTGTTGCAGGAATACAGCCTCGATACTCAGGAAGGCATCTTGCTGATGTGCCTGGCCGAAGCGCTGATGCGCATTCCCGATAAGTACACGGCCGATGCCCTGATTCACGACAAGATGTCTGTGGCGGATTGGCAGAAGCACGTGGGACGCAGTGAGTCGACGCTGGTCAACGCCTCTACCTGGGGGTTATTGCTGACAGGGCGGGTCGTGAAGATGGATAAGCGCCTGGACGGGTCCCCGTCCAGCGTCTGGAAACGACTGGTGAAGCGCAGCGGAGAGCCAGTCATACGCAGTGCGATGTACCGGGCGATGGGCATCATGGGGAAACAGTTTGTCCTCGGCCGAGACATTGATGAAGCGCTCAGGAATGCCCGGGACTATCGTGAGATGGGCTACACCTATTCCTTCGATATGCTGGGGGAAGCGGCGCTGACCGCTGAGGACGCCGCCCGCTACCTGAATGACTATATGAAAGCCATCGAATCGGTGGGCGCTGACTCGGTTCCCGGTCATCGTGAGCCCCGGCCTTCTATTTCGATCAAACTTTCCGCTCTTCATCCCCGCTATGAATACGCCCAGGAGGAGCGAGTTCTCAAGGAGCTGTATCTCACCGTTCGCGATCTCGTGACCTTTGCGCGTGAAAGGCATGTGTCCATCACGATTGATGCGGAAGAGATGGATCGGCTGGAGATCTCGCTGAAGCTTTTTGAAAAAGTTTTTTCGTCCAGTGCTGCCAAAGGGTGGGGCGGCTTCGGGCTGGTTGTCCAGGCGTATTCCAAGCGCGCCCTGCCGGCATTGTGCTGGCTGACCAAACTGGCAAAAGAGCAGGGCGATGAAATCCCGATCCGGCTGGTCAAAGGTGCCTACTGGGATACTGAAATCAAAATCTGTCAGCAGTTGGGCCTGACGAGTTACCCGGTGTTTACCCGCAAGGAAGCGACGGACACATCCTACCTGGCCTGCCTGCGGTATCTATTGAGTGACTACACCGATGGTGCGCTTTATCCGCAGCTGGCCAGTCACAATGCCCATACCGTTGCCTCTGTGTTGGTTATGGCCAGAAATCGCGAGCGCAAGATCGAATTCCAGCGGCTGCATGGCATGGGGGACGCACTCTACAACAGCATCCTCAAGGATAACGACATTCCCGTGCGCATCTACGCGCCGGTTGGAGCCCACAAGGACTTGCTGCCGTATCTGGTCCGGCGGCTGCTGGAAAACGGAGCAAATTCGTCGTTTGTTCACCGGCTTGTGGACGCTGCGACGCCGATCGAGGCACTGGTCCAGAATCCCGTTCAGGAGTTGCTGAAATACGAGTCCATGCCGAACGACCGAATTCCTGCACCTACGGACATTTATGGACAGGAGCGCATCAATTCCCGGGGCCTGAATATTCAGGTTGAGACGGATCTCGCCTTCCTGCTGAGCGGTCTCGACCAATGGGGGGGGCAGAGCTGGACTGCCGGGCCCATCATTGGCGGAACTCGCCATATCGACGGCGAGCGCGTCGAGGTCCGCTCGCCCTATGACAACTCTCGCTTGGTTGGATCGGTCGTATTCGCCAGTGAACGGCATGCTGAGGAAGCGCTCGCGGTCGCACGCAACGGCTTTGGTCCCTGGAACGCCCGCCCGGTCCAAGAGCGGGCGCGGTGTCTTGAAGCCTATGCCGATCTGCTCGAGAAAAACCGGGCTGAACTCATTGCCATTTGTTGCCGGGAAGCGGGAAAAAACCTGCAGGATGGCATTGATGAGGTCCGAGAGGCCGTGGATTTTTGCCGCTACTACGCGATACAGGGCCAGGCCCGTTTCGGCGATGCCATTGCCATGCCCGGGCCGACCGGGGAAAGCAATGAACTTTACATGGAAGGGCGGGGCGTCTTCCTGTGCATCAGCCCCTGGAATTTCCCACTGGCTATTTTTACCGGCCAGATCATGGCGGCTCTGGTATCCGGCAACAGCGTCATTGCCAAGCCGGCCGAGCAAACGAGCCTGGTGGCGGGTCGTGCTGTTGAGCTGATGCTCGAGGCTGGCTTTCCACCCGATGTAATTCAACTGTTACCCGGTGATGGCGCAAAACTTGGCGGCAAACTGACCCCGGACCCCAGGATTGCCGGAGTTGCCTTCACCGGATCTACTCAGGTGGCGCGGCTGCTCAACCGCACGCTGGCCCAGCGTGAGGGTGCGATTGTGCCGCTGATTGCCGAAACCGGCGGCCAGAACGCAATGATTGTGGACAGCAGCGCGCTTCCGGAGCAGGTGGTTCGTGATGTGCTTCATTCTGCCTTTGCCAGTGCGGGTCAACGGTGCTCTGCGCTGAGGGTGTTGTATCTTCAGGAGGACGTTGCCGAGCGGGTGGAGTCGATGCTGGCGGGTGCCATGCGGGAACTGTCCGTGGGTAACCCGGAGAAATACAGCACCGACATCGGTCCGGTGATCGACGCCGAGGCCCGGAAGGGACTGCAGGAGCATCTCAACGAGCTCGAACAGTCTGCCCGCTTTATCGCCCGTTCGCCGTTGCCGCCATCGTGTTCGGTGGGGCATTTTGTGGCGCCGTCAGCCTACGGTATCTCGCGCATGGACGATCTGAAGTCGGAACACTTCGGGCCCGTTCTGCATGTGATCCGATACAAGGCCGAGCTGCTGGATGCGGTGATCGAGGAGATCAATGGCGCCGGGTATGGCCTGACGCTTGGTATCCACAGTCGCAGCGAATCGACCGCCGCCTGGATTGAACAACGTGCCAAAGTCGGTAACTGCTACATCAACCGTGACCAAATAGGTGCGGTCGTTGGTGTGCAGCCGTTTGGTGGTCTGGGGCTGTCCGGTACTGGTCCGAAAGCAGGCGGGCCACACTACCTGCAGCGGTTTGCAACCGAGCGAACCAGGACCATCAACACCACGGCTGTGGGGGGCAATGCGTCGCTGTTGTCACTAGGCATTGAAAAAGTTTAGGAATTACAAAAGTATAGTAACGACACGGATGTCGTCTAGAATTCGGGTATCTGGCGCCTTCGGGTGTCAGGTTTCCGTCTCAGGGTTGTCCCTCTCATCCTGTCCGCAGGGTGCAGAAGGAGAGCCGTTCCAAAGCCAACAATAAACAACCCAGATAGCGCACGGGGAGAAAACCGAAATGATAGGAAACAGTGTTGGGATCAGTATTACGTTCCTGGCCTATATTATGCTGATGCTTGGCGTCGGCTATGTAGCCTGGAAACGCACTTCTAATCTTTCCGATTACATCCTGGGTGGCCGTAGTCTTGGCCCCCTGCCATCTGCAATCAGTGCCGGCGCGTCCGACATGAGTGGTTGGCTTTTGCTGGGCCTGCCCGGTTACGCATACGCGGCCGGTTACGAGGCCATCTGGATTGCCGTTGGCCTGCTGGCAGGTACCTGGCTGAACTGGCTGTTTGTTGCCAGCCGCCTGCGTACCTATTCGCTGTCCGCTGGAGACTCGCTTACGCTGCCGTCGTACTTCGAGAACCGCTTCCATGACACCAGTCGCATCCTGCGTGTGGTGAGTGCCTTTTTCATCCTGATGTTCTTCCTGTTCTATACCAGTTCCGGTCTGGTAGCAGGGGGCAAGCTTTTTGAAACGGTATTCGGGCTTGATTACACGGTTGCCGTGATTGTCGGCACCATTGCGGTGGTTTCGTACACCTTCTTTGGTGGCTTCCTGGCCGTGACCTGGACCGATGTGATTCAGGGCCTGTTGATGTTTGCAGCTCTGTTGCTCGTGCCGATCATGGCGATCAATGCTGACGGTGGCTGGAGTGCAACGACAGCCGCGATGGAAGCGAAGAATCCTGAGTTCCTCAATGCCTTTACGGGCACGGATGGCGCGGCTCTGGGTGTCCTCTCGATCCTGTCCCTGCTGGGGTGGGGCCTGGGTTACTTCGGCCAGCCGCACATTCTTGCGCGCTTCAAGGCTATTCGGAGCGAGGATGACGTACCTGCGGCGCGCCGTATTGCCGTGACCTGGAGTGGTCTCGGCCTGCTGGGCGCCCTGCTGTGTGGTTTCGCCGCCATCGGCTATTTCGAGACTCCGCTGGATGACGGTGAGCGCGCTTTCATGCTGCTCGTTGATGCCCTGTTCCATCCGGTCATTGCCGGTATCCTGCTGGCGGCCATCCTTGCGGCCATCATGAGTACAGCGGACTCCCAGTTGCTAGTATCTTCCTCTGCGCTGGCGGAAGATTTCTACAAGGCACTGTTCCGTAAGGAAGCCTCGCAGGAAGAGTTGGTCTGGGTCGGACGGTTTGCCGTTGTCGGCATCGCGGTCATTGCCTGTATTCTGGGCCTCAACCCCGACAGCAAGGTCCTGGAACTGGTGTCATACGCCTGGGCCGGCTTCGGTGCGGCCTTCGGTCCGGCACTGATTCTGTCGCTGTTCTGGCGTGAAATGACCCGCAACGGCGCAATTGCCGGTATCATTGTGGGTGGCGCGACAGTCGTAGTCTGGGGCAATATGTCCGGCGGTCTTCTCGACCTGTACGAGATTATTCCGGGCTTCATCTTTGCCACCATTGCGATCGTGCTTGTCTCCAAGTTTGGTGATAAGCCGCACGCCGAGATCCTGGCTGGTTTCGATAAGGCCATCAAGGCTCGCTATCACAACCTGCCGTAACTGACCGCCCCGGCCGGGCTGAACAGCGAACGCCGGGTAGGTAAAAGCGAAAGCCCTCGTCAGCAATGACGGGGGCTTTTTTTTGGTTCCGGTCCAGACCCTTGCCAGGAACCTCTAGTACATAGGTCGAAGGTGGCGCTGTGTTGCTGGCAGTCGTTTCGTCTAAGCGCTACCTTGATTACTTGTTAGGAAATGTCTCGAAATAACAATAAGCATATGAGGATAAGGACTTATGAACCGGAAAAGTCTGTGTAAATCTGCTGTGGGCGTGGTCGCCGCAGCTGCCGTTTCGCTGTCGGCCAGCGTGCAGGCCGAAGGCAATTACGTGATGGGCACGGCCACCACCGGTGGCACCTATTACCCGGTTGGCGTGGCCATCTCCACTTTGGTCAAGGTAAAACTCGAACCGCAAACCAATATCTCTGTTTCTGCCATCAGTTCGGCAGGTTCTGGTGAGAACCTCAAGCTGATGGACGAAGGGCAGATCCAGTTCGGCATTCTTCAAGGGCTATACGGCGCCTACGCCTGGAACGGTACAGGGCCAGTCCCCAAGGCTTACAAGAACCTGCGCTCAGTATCAATGCTGTGGCAAAACGTCGAACACTTTGTCCTGCGTGACAGCGTCGTGAAGACTGGCACCATTTCGGATATGACCAACCTGTACGGTGAAGGCTTCTCCATCGGTGCCCGTAACTCTGGAACCGAAGGCTCGGGCCGTTTCATCCTTGGTAAGGTGGGCATTGATCTGGAGCAGGTGGATATTGCCTATCTCGGCTACGGTCCGAGTGCCGATGCGATGCAGAACGGAAATATCGACGGAATGAATATTCCGGCGGGTGTACCCGCTTCGGCGGTGACTCGTGCATATGCCAACCTTGGCGACGAAATTGCCACATTGAACTTTACCCCCGAGCAGTTGGCTCAGGTCAACAGCGACTTTGAGCTGTGGACGCCGTATACCATTCCGGCCGGCACCTATCCGAATCAGGACAAGGACATCAACACCATTGCCCAGCCAAATATCATGGCGGCGCGCGCCGATGTCCCGGAAGAAGATGTCTATCAGATTACCAAGACCATCTACGCCAATCTGCCATTCCTGAACAACATTCATCCGGCCACCAAGGCCATGGCACTGGAGAGGGCTATCGCTGGTCTGCCTATGCCGCTGCACCCTGGTGCTGCGCGTTTCTACCGTGAGCAGGGCCTCGACATTCCCGAGCGACTGATCGCGGAATAAACGTGGCAGAGCAATCAACCAGCGAACCTCGCATTGAGGTTCGCGACGAAAGCGCCAGCGACGCCAGCCAACGCCTTGATCACCGGCTCCTCGGACCGGTGATTTTTGGTTTGGCCATCGCAACGTCGCTGATCCATTTGTACTTCAATACCGTGTCCACGCTTTCCGAGTTGTGGACATCTGCTTTGCACTTCGGCCTGTTTGGCCTGATCTGTGCGCTCACCACCCCCATGCTGAAGGCGCACTCTGTGACTGGACAACGAGCAGTGCTGGGCGTGGATGTGTTCCTTGGGCTTGCAGCGTTAGCCTGTGCTGCCTACTTAATGCTGTTCGAAAACGCGCTCTATGAGCGCGGGGTCAACTTCAGCAAGGGCGATTGGATCTTCTCCGTGACAGCGGTGCTGCTGATTCTCGAATTTGCTCGCCGTACCGTGGGCTGGTTTATCCCGATGCTGTGTATCCTGGCCTTGTCCTATGTCGCCTGGTGGGGGCAATACGTAGACGGGATCTTCAACTTTCCGGGGCTGACTTGGGAAACTGTCCTATTCCGCTCCTACATTGGGGGACAGGGCATGCTGGGCTCGATCGCCCGAATCTCCTGGACCTATGTGTTCATGTTCATCCTGTTTGGGGCCTTCCTGGTGAAGTCCGGGGCCGGTGATTTCATTATCGAACTGGCCCGGTGCGCCGCTGGTCGCTTTGTAGGTGGTCCGGGCTTCGTGGCGGTGTTTTCCTCGGGGCTGATGGGCTCGGTGTCCGGTTCCAGCGTCGCTAACACCGTATCCACTGGTGTGATCACCATTCCGCTGATGCGGAAGGCCGGTTTTCCGGCCCGGTTTGCCGCCGGTGTAGAAGCTGCAGCCTCGACCGGTGGCCAGTTGATGCCACCTGTGATGGGGGCAGGTGCGTTCATCATGGCCTCTTATACCCAGGTGTCCTATCTCACCATCATTTCGGTCGCCGCGTTGCCGGCCCTGCTGTATTTTCTGTCAGTGGCCATGTTTGTTCGGATCGAAGCCAAGCGCAGCCACGCCGTCAAGCTGGACGATGCTGATGCGCCTAGTCTAAAAGAAGTGCTCAAGGATGGCTGGCATTTCCTGCTGCCACTTGTGGTGCTGGTGGCAGCGCTGATCTATGGCTTCACGCCCACCTACGCGGCCGGTATTGCTATTCTCTCGGTGATCGTTGCGTCCTGGGTATCGAAGTATCCGATGGGGCCGAAGGACATTCTGGAAGCTCTGGTGATGGGGTCCCGTAACATCACCACCACCGCAATTCTGTTGATTACCGTGGGACTGATTGTGATGGTGGTCTCGACCACGGGCATCGGTAATACCTTTTCAATCATGATTACCGACTGGGCCGGCGGCAGCCTGCTCATTACCATTGTCCTGGTGGCACTGGCATCGCTGATCCTGGGCATGGGATTGCCGGTGACGGCGGCCTACATCGTGCTGGCCACGTTGTCGGCGCCGGCGATCTACAACCTGATTGCCGAAAGCCAGTTATTGGAGCTGGTGATGAACGGCAAGCTGCCGGAACAGGCCAAGTCGATCTTTATGCTGGCCGCACCGGATAAAATGGAGTTACTGAATGCGCCCATGGATCTGGCCAGCGCAAAACAGCTGCTGGCGTTGGTTCCGGACACCTTCAGCAATCAATTGTTGGAGCAGGCTCTGTCGCCGGCAACCCTGTCGATGGCGTTGGTGGCGGCCCATATGGTGATTTTCTGGTTGTCCCAGGATTCCAATGTGACACCGCCGGTGTGCCTGACGGCCTTCGCCGCCGCCGCCATCGCCGGCACGCCTCAGATGCGCACTGGCTTTACAGCATGGAAGCTTGCCAAAGGGCTTTACATCGTACCGTTGCTGTTTGCCTATTCACCGCTGATCACCGGAGAATTTGACCAGATGCTTCAGGTGTTCTGTTTTGCGCTATTTGGCGTCTACGCCATCGTAGCGGGGCTTGAGGGGTATCTGGAGCATCCTCTCAATCCGCTTGTGCGTTTGCTGATGTTTCCGATCGGAGTGCTCATGCTCTGGCCCCATGGCCAGATAATGCTGGATGTGGCCGGCCTTTTGATTTTCATCGTTGCCTTTGCTTGGAGTAGTCGCCAGGGCAGCCGGGTAGCCAATCCCGCCACCGCATGACGGAAGCCGGACCATGACGCTGTTGGAAATGCTGGCGTTGATGGCGCTTGGAGGAATCGCAGGCTTTATCAATGTGCTGTCGGCCGGCGGGTCCATGCTGACCCTGCCGTTGCTGATGTTTCTTGGCCTGCCACCGCAGGTGGCCAATGGCACCAACCGCGTGGCTATTACCCTGCAAAGTATCACCGCAGTGGGCAGTTTTTCCCGCATGGGGCACGGCAACCTGCTGGTGAGCCTGCGCCTGGCGGTGCCCGCAGTGCTGGGATCGTTGCTGGGGGCCTGGGTTGCCACCTGGGTGCCGGATGCGGTGTTCCAGGTGGTTCTGGTCTCGGCCATGATCGGCGCCTCGGTGTTCATGTTATTGCCTCAGCCAGCTCTTGATACCCGCCCTCTGACAACCGATCGTTTGAGCCCGGCCATCTATGTCGCGATGTTTTTTGTTGGGATGTATGGCGGGTTTATCCAGGTGGGCGTCGGCGTGCTTTTCATCGTTGTCCTTTACCATATGCTCAAAATTGACCTGCGACAGGTGAACGTCCTCAAGGTTTCCATTGTCTTGCCTTTCACCTTCGCGGCGCTTGTGGTGTTTGCCATCAACGATCAGGTGCGCTGGGGTGTAGGCCTGACCCTGGCGCTGGGCAACGTTACCGGCGCCTTCATAGCGACCCGGGTCAACATGAGTAAGCAGGGTGCGCGTTGGGTCAAGGCGATCACGTTGGTGATGGTGGCGGCGATTCTTGTACGACTGATTCTTTACTGATAGCTGAAAATGGGTGTTCGACTGGGAAAGCGAGCGTGATTGGGGCATAAAAAAACGCCAGCCCGAAGGCTGGCGTTTTTATGGAGCTAAACCGCAAAGGTTGGATCTTAAGCGACGTTTGCCTCAGATGCCTTGCTGGTGTAGTTCTCCATCTGGTCGAAGTTGAGATACTTGTAGATCTCTTTCGACATGCTGTTCAGGTCCTTGGCGTACTCCATGTACTCCGCCGGAGACGGGAGTTTGCCCAGAACCGCACCAACCGCAGCCAGTTCCGCAGAGGTCAGGTACACGTTGGCACCGTCGCCCAGTCGGTTCGGGAAGTTACGGGTGGAGGTAGACAGCACGGTGCTCTTCGCAGCTACGCGAGCCTGGTTACCCATGCACAGGGAGCAGCCCGGCATTTCGGTGCGAACACCGGCGGTGCCGTAGATGTTGAAGTAACCTTCTTCCATCAGCTGGGCCTGGTCCATCTTGGTGGGCGGGGACATCCACAGGCGGGTCTTCAGGGGCTCCTTGTTCTGCGCCAGCAGTTTGCCGGCGGCACGGAAGTGACCGATGTTGGTCATGCAGGAACCGATGAATACTTCGTCGACCTTGTCGCCAGCGACTTCGGACAGGAACTTGGCGTCGTCCGGGTCGTTGGGGCAGCACACGATCGGCTCTTTGATGTCGGCCAGATCGATTTCCACCACGTGGGCGTACTCGGCGTCCTTGTCGGCACGCATGAGCTTCGGATCGGCAATCCATTCTTCCATCTGCTTGGCACGACGCTCCAGGGTACGCGGGTCGCCGTAGCCTTCAGCAATCATCCAGCGCAGCATGGTGATGTTGGAGCGAAGGTACTCAGCCACGGAATCTTCAGACAGGTTGATGGTACAGCCGGCTGCAGAACGCTCTGCGGAGGCGTCAGACAGCTCGAATGCCTGCTCGACTGTCAGGTGCTCCAGACCTTCGATCTCCAGGATGCGACCGGAGAATTCGTTGATCTTGCCCTTCTTCTCCACGGTCAGCATGCCCTGCTTGATGCCGTACAGGGGAATGGCGTGTACCAGGTCGCGCAGGGTAATACCCGGCTGCATTTCACCTTTGAAGCGAACCAGTACCGACTCGGGCATGTCCAGCGGCATTACGCCGGTGGCAGCTGCGAAGGCAACCAGACCGGAACCAGCCGGGAACGAGATGCCCATCGGGAAACGGGTGTGGGAATCACCACCGGTACCCACGGTGTCTGGCAGCAGCATACGGTTCAGCCAGGAGTGGATGATACCGTCGCCCGGACGCAGGGCAACACCGCCACGGGTCTGGATGAAGTCTGGCATGGTGTGCTGCATTTCTACGTCTACCGGCTTCGGGTAGGCCGCTGTGTGGCAGAAGGACTGCATAACGAGGTCTGCCTGGAAGCCCAGACACGCCAGGTCTTTCAGTTCGTCACGGGTCATCGGGCCAGTGGTGTCCTGGGAACCGACAGTCGTCATGTGCGGCTCGCAGTAAGTGCCGGGACGAACGCCTTGGCCTTCTTCAAGGCCACACGCCTTGCCAACCATCTTCTGGCCGAGGGTGAAACCCTTGGTGCCAGCTTCCGGGTCTTTCGGCAGACGGAAGATGTCGGTCGCACCCAGGCCAAGTGCAGCGCGTGCCTTGGCGGTCAGACCACGGCCGATGATCAGCGGGATACGGCCGCCGGCCTGAACTTCGTCCAGGATCACGTCGGACTTGAAGCTGAACTCGGAGATGGTCTCGCCGGCCTCGTTCAGGATCTTGCCTTCGTACGGACGGATATCGATAACGTCGCCCATGTTCAGGTCGTCGACCGGGGCTTCGAATACCAGGGCGCCAGCGTCTTCCATGGTGTTGAAGAAGATCGGGGCAACCTTGTTGCCGATACAGACACCGCCGGCACGCTTGTTCGGAACGCCCGGGACGTCTTCACCGAAGAACCACAGAACGGAGTTGGTGGCAGACTTACGTGAGGAGCCGGTACCGACCACATCACCGACGAATGCCACGGGCAGCCCCTTGGACTTGATTTCGTCGATCTGGCTCATAGGGCCGGTGATACCCGGCTCTTCCGGCTTCAGGCCGTCGCGCTCCATTTTATAGGCAGCGCGGGCGTGCAGCGGGATGTCCGGACGGGACCAGGCATCCGGAGCCGGAGACAGGTCGTCGGTGTTGGTTTCGCCGGTCACCTTGAAGACCACCATCTTGGTGCTCTCGGGAACCTTCTTCTTGTTGGTGAACCACTCGGCGTTGGCCCAGGATTCAACAACGGCCTTGGCGACGGCATTGCCGGCGTCCATTTTTTCCTTCACGTCGTTGAAGGCATCGAACATCAGCAGGGTGCGCTTGAGCTTTTCACCGGCCAGTTCGGCCAGCTCGGCATCGTCCAGCAAGTCGACCAGGGTGGCGATGTTGTAGCCCCCCTGCATCATGCCCAGCAGCTCAACAGCTTTCTGCTTGCTCAGCAGCGGAGAACTGGCTTCGCCCTTGACGATGGCGGTAAGGAACGCGGCTTTGACGTATGCTGCTTCGTCCACGCCTGGCGGGATGCGGTTTTCCAGAAGATAAACGAGAGTTTCTTCTTCACCGGCCGGCGGGTTTTTCAGCAGTTCAACCAGAGCGGCGGTTTGTTCGGCGTTCAGCGGCTTGGGAGGAATACCCAGAGCTTCACGTTCTGCAACGTGTTCACGATAGGCTTCTAACACGATATGGACCCTCATCAGTTGGAATGTCCCGCGCCCTTGGCTATAGAGCCCGGCGGGAGTTTTATGGCGGAAAGGCCTTAAACTGGCGCTGCATTCTATAGGAAACCCCTTATAAAGTTAAGATGGACAGAGGTCGGAGTGTTCTGATACATGCGCTATACTCCGCCGTCCAACTCACCAGCCCCATATCGACATGACCGAAGCCCTGCAAGAGATTCACGCGTTCCTGCCGTGCCGTACGCCGCAGCAATGGATCGACAACGCCCTGGCCAATCAGGATCTTATGCTGATTGATCACGCCCACTGTGAAAAGAAGGCAGCATCCACGGCGTTGAGCCTGATGTACCGTTACGTTGATAACACCGACTTGCTGAACAAGATGTCCCGGCTGGCACGGGAAGAACTCCGGCACTTCGAACAGGTGCTGGCAATCATGAAGAAGCGGGGCGTAGAGTATGGCCATCTGACTCCCGCGCGCTACGCGGCAGGCCTGCGGCAGGAGGTCAGGGCGGAGGATCCGGGGCGTCTGGTGGATGTCCTGATTGTCGGTGCCATTATCGAGGCCCGTTCATGCGAGCGCTTTGCAACCCTGGCGCCGCATCTCGACGACACGCTGGCCGATTTCTACAACAGCCTGCTGAAATCTGAAGCCCGTCACTACCAGGATTACCTGAGGCTGGCAGAGCAGGCGAATGGAGGGCCTGTGACGGATCGTGTCCGGGAGTTCCTTGAAATTGAGCATCGACTGATTATCGAGCCGGACACCGAGTTCCGTTTTCACAGCGGCCCGGTGCAGTAAGTCAGAGTTTTCGGCACAGCTCCATCCACGCGTCAATCCCGGCGCTGCGATATTTTTGCTTGTGAAGAATGAAGTAGAACTGACGGTCGAATTGCCGGTGCTCGGGCACTTTTAGCGGAACCAGGCTGCCACGTCTGAAAGCGTCCTCAAGGACCACCTCGGAAAGGCAGCCGATGCCAAGGTTGGTTTCCACCGCCCGCTTGATCGCCTCGGTGTGCTCCAGCTCCAGCAAGACGTTCAGATCGGACAGCAGACCGTGCATGCCCCGTTCGAAGCTTTGCCGGGTGCCGGAGCCCTGCTCGCGCATGATCCAGGTGGCTTCACGCAGATCGTCATCGGTCAGGGACGTCTTGTTGGCCAGCGGGTGGCTGGGGGAACAGAAAACCACCAGCTCGTCTCCGCGCCAGGGCAGAACCTCCAGTTCGGAGGAGTGGAGCTCACCCTCGATCAAACCGATGTCCAGTTCGAAATCCCGGACCCGTCGGGCAATGGTGCTGGTGTTGGCGACCTCCAGGGATACCCTTGGGTGGGTAGGGGTATTCATGTATTGGGCCATGACGCCCACGGCCAAATAGTTACCGATAGTCAGCGTGGCTCCGACCTTCAGGGCGCCCACTTCGGAGTGTTTACTGAACGCTCGCTCCAGCTCTTTGGCCTGCGCCAGTACAGCCTCCACTTTCGGCCGGTAAAGGCGCCCGAGTTCATTGAGCTGCAGTCGCTTGCCCACGCGATCGAACAGCTGAATATCAAACTGGTTTTCCAGTTCCTTCAGCGCGCTGCTGGCGGCGGACTGGGACATGGCCAGGGATTCGGCGGCGCGGGTAATGTTCTGGAAATGCGCGGCAGCCAGAAAAACTTCCAGTTGGCGAAAGCTGTATTTCATAAGAAAACGCTCTAAATCGATTGGGCCGAATAAGGTTATGAGAATATCCCATTTTCCCGATAGGTTAGTGGTGGGTTACACTTTAGGCAATTTAAAGTTGAAACTTTCGCAGTGAAAAGCGACCCGAACAGGACGAGGTTTACATGAGCAACCTGATCAAAGAAACAGTGACCAGCGTACACCACTGGAACGACACCCTGTTCAGCTTCAAGACCAGCCGTGATCCGGGATTCCGTTTCAAGAACGGCCATTTTGTGATGATTGGCCTGGAAACCGACGGCAAGCCCCTGATGCGTGCCTACAGCATCGCCAGTGCCAACTACGAGGAAGAACTGGAGTTCTTTTCCATCAAGGTTCAAGACGGCCCGCTGACATCGCGCCTGCAGAAGATTCAGGTGGGGGACGAGATTCTGGTCAGCCGCAAACCCACGGGCACGCTGGTTCTGGATAACCTGTTGCCAGGCAAGAATCTTTGGCTGATCAGCACCGGTACCGGCCTTGCGCCGTTTATGAGTATTATCAAGGATCCGGAGGTTTACGAAGCGTTTGATAAGGTCATCCTGACCCACGGCGTCCGTTACGTGTCCGAGCTGGCCTATCAGAGCGAGATCGAAGAGCTGCCGGAGAACGAATTTTTCGGCGAGATGGTCAAAGGTAAGCTTGAGTACTACCCGACGGTCACCCGCGAAGACTTCCGTAATCAGGGTCGTCTGACTGATGCCATGGAAACCGGAAAGATTACCCGGGACCTTGGTCTTCCGGACTTCGATCCGGAGAACGACCGCTTCATGATCTGTGGCAGTCCGAGCATGCTCAAGGATACCTGTGCCATTCTCAACAAGATGGGATTCAAGGAAGCCCGTGGTGGAGAAATGGGCCACTACGTCATTGAGCGGGCCTTCGTCGAGCAGTGAAATACCGGCGGCGGTGTTATTGAGAAAAAACCGGAGCAGGGCTCCGGTTTTTTTATTTCTACCTGTCAGAACCGGAAGGTCGCACCGACACTGAATACGTCGATATCCTCGTAGGTATCCAGTCGTCCAACCAGTGCCAGATTGTCGCGGAGGTTGTACCGAGCGCCGATACCGATGGCGATGTCAATGCTGGAGTCATCTGCAGATGCGGTTGCGCTGCCATTGCTGGCTGATGCTTCGGCATCCGTGTACGCCAGCCCAAGGCGTCCCAGCACTTCGAGGTCCTTGATCTGCTTGTCCAGGCTATAGGTATAGGTTGCATAACCGGCCAGTGACGCATAGCTCGCTTCGACTTTGCCGCCGAAATAGTTTGATTCAGCGTCGACTGCCGTAAGAGTCAGATCGGCTTCAGCGCCCAGCCCTGGGTAAACGTGGGCCAAGCTGGTTCCGAAGGTGCCTGCAACAACGATTGCACTATCATCAAGCCCCACATCCGCGAAGCCGAGCCGTGCTTCTACATAGCCATTCTCAACCAGACTTTGGCCGCTGATGGCGCTCCCATTGCTGCTGTGGTTGTCTGCGTGAGCATATCCGGATGCCAGGGCAGCGGTCAGCGCTGAACAGATCAGAACGTTTTTCATAGTGTTTCCTTGAATTACTTTTTATTGACGCACATCCGATTACGGGGCGCAGGCGAACCCTATAGCAGGCCCGGAATACAATCGACATGAATCTTGTAAGATATTGAAAAGGAATCGTAATTTTTGCGCAGCGTGTGAAGTGTTACGCATCGGGGTGCACGGTATCCGGACTGATCAGCCTCTACTTACATCGCAGGTCCTTGCGTTTCGGAGGTCTTGCCGGGCGGTGTATAATGCCCGGTTTTCACGACAGGAAAATGCGATGTTTGAACTGGAAATTGAACCCCGATTCAGCGACACGGATGCCCTGGGTCACATCAGTAACACCGCGTTGCCAATCTGGTTTGAGCAGGCAAGAACGCCGGTGTTCAAGATCTTTCACCCAAGCCTCGACGTCGAAGGCTGGCCGCTGATCATTGCGCGCCTTGAGGTCGACTTGCTGGCCCAAAGCTATTGGCACATGCCGGTACAGCTCCGGACCGGCATTGGCAAGATCGGCAACTCGTCATTTCACGTGGTTCAGGAAGCCTGGCAGAACGGCAAGCAGATCGCGCGCGGCGTCGCGGTGCTGATCCACTTCAATTATGACACTGAGAAAGCCCTGTCGATTCCGGATGACATCCGGGCAAAACTGTCAGAGCACCTGATCAACTGAGGCGTCGGGAGCGTTCAGGAATTCGCTTTGCGCAGTGCGGCCCGAAGTTCTGCCAGTAGCTCGTCCCCCGGCCAGCGTCTGCGGGTTTTCTCGCATTCATGCACGAGCTCCGTCAGGCGCCGGTTTACCGGCGCCGACTTGTTCAGGGTCTCGGCCAGCCTGACGACTTCACCGTTGATCCAATCCACCTCAGTTGGCCGGCCGGCTTCCAGGTCCTCCCACATAGACGACCGGGCGATCGGGTCAATGGCCAGCATGCGGCTTGCCAGTCGCTTGAACAGCCAGTCGGGCAGGCTCATCACGACGGGCACCAGGCGCATTGGAATCGCTGTTAGCTTGATCGTGTCAATGCCCGCGTGTCCCATAAGGCTCAGGGTTTCGCGCTGGGCCGCTGCCAGGCAGCGTCGATAGGAGCGATCGGACAACTCTTCCAGCAAAGGCACATTGGACAAGGCGTTGATCGGGTTGTTCAGATTGAGCAGGAGCTTGGACCACATCACCGATTTCATGTCGTCACGGAGTTCCAGTGGCAGGCCGCATAGTTCAAATAGCGGCAGAAAAGCGTCGAGGCTGTCGTCTCGCTCCGCCATCAGATGACCTTCGGTACCGTGATGAAAGTGTCCGGGGCTTTTCTGGACGACATTGAACGGAATCATGCCGGCACACACCCGAGCATTGGGCAGGTGTTGACGAAGTTCTTCCGCATTCGAAATGCCATTCTGCAGACTGATTACAGGCGTCCCAGGCTTGAGGTGCCTGGCGAGCGTCAGCGCCGCCTCGGTTGTGGCAGCAGACTTTACCGTCACAAGAACCAGGTCGGCTTCAGCAACTTGCGCGGGATCCTCCGTGAACTGCTCGGGCGTGAGTTGCGTCTGAAATTCGAAGCTCTGGTAATCCGTGACTACCAGTGGATGTTTTTTCAGGGTTTGACCGATCCGGGCGCGGCCGATCATAACCACGTTTGCGCCCCCGGATATCAGTCGGCCGCCCACATAACAGCCCACGCTGCCTGCCCCGAACACGACAATACGAGGAGAGGAAGAGCGGGAAGAAGTGGCCTGTACCATGATGAATCCGTTGTTTTTGTTATGACACCGTGAAGAGTGTCTGGCACCTCCTGATAAGTCAATGCGGTTTATTTCAATTTCGTAAGCCAAATTCTGTCCCCCGGTAATCACGACTGTTCCATACTTAAGCGTCTTGAATTCAACCGGGAGAGATTGTTGGTCGCTTCCGAACGGTACAGAGGAAGAGGTATTTTCGTGGCTTTGGCAAAGAGTGTGTGGTTTTGCGCGATTGCGGTTCTGGTGCTGACGGGGTGCGATGCACGGGAAGAGAAGGTCGGTTATCAACCCCCGGAAATGCAGGCCGACGCCGAGGCGGAATCCGACGAACCCGATGTCTCCATAACGCTTGAAGCGGCCCAGATGGATTGGGTTGGAGCTCAGATTTTCCGCAACGAATGTGCGGGTCAGCTCGACTGTCTCGTGCACTGGAATGTGGGGGAAAAGTTTCCGTCATTGGGGATCGGGCATTTCATCTGGTATCCCAGGGGCGTGGAGGAACGTTTCGTCGAGAGCTTTCCAGCGCTTATCCAGTACATGATGCAGCGGCAGGCTTCCGTGCCTGAGTGGTTGCGGGAGTTGGAACCTTTTGACGCACCCTGGCCGGATCGCGAGGCGTACCTGGCCTCCGAAGACTCCGTGGAAATGGCAGAGCTGCGGGAATTCCTCGCCGGTACCCAGGGCCTACAGGCCGAGTTCATTGTCCGCCGTGCCAAACAGTCGCTGACCGATGTTGTCGCTGCTGCACCGGAGGAAAAGCAGGAGGCCGTAAGGAATCGACTTAAATCCCTGACGGCGACCCCCGGAGGAATCTATGCGCTGATGGATTACGTCAATTTCAAAGGCGAGGGCCTTTCGCAGATGGAGCAATACCATGGACAGGGCTGGGGGCTGCTGCAGGTACTCCTTGCCATGGAGAAACAATCGCCTGACCAGACGGCACTGACCCGTTTTCGGAAGGCGGCGGCGGATGTACTGACCCGCCGGGCTGAGAATGCCGAAAATCCGATTGAAAGGGAACGTTGGCTAGAGGGCTGGTTGAAGCGACTGGAGACCTACAAGGAACCGGCAGAAATGAGAGCGTCCACATAAAAATTTCGTAAAAACTAGTTGAAATCTCGAACTTTGTTCTACTTTGTAAGGGTACGGTCCGTTAATCTTGCTTCAGGACAGGGCACGGAATCAGGCTCGATGCGCCATTTCGGTGCCGGTTTGACTTTTATTGCTTGCTGAGGCGAGAATTGAGGCTGGTAAATTGAAAATAAGTACAATGAATCAATAACCTAGCTTGCATGGCTCACAATTTGCTGACAACCATTGCGAAGCAACCAACCGAAGTTCGGAGATCCGATAATGAAAAAGACGAAATCGATTGCCCTGGGAATGGCACTGACAGTGGGCGCTTTCACGGCCACAGGTGCAATGGCCGCAACGACGCTGGAAAATGTGAAGGATAAGGGGCACCTCCAGTGTGGTGTGACTAGCGGTCTGCCCGGGTTCTCCCAGCCTGATGAAGAAGGCAACTGGACCGGCATTGACGTGGATACTTGTCGCGCCGTCGCCACTGCCATCTTCGGCGATTCCAAGTCGGTTGAATTTACTCCGCTGACGGCAAAGGAGCGGTTCACCGCCCTCCAGTCAGGTGAAATCGACATGCTGTCCCGGAACACAACCTGGACGCTCACTCGCGACGCTTCCCTGGGTCTGAATTTCGCAGGCGTTAACTACTATGACGGTCAGGGGTTCCTGATCAACAAAGGGATTGGTGTTGATGATGCCACCCAATTGGATGGCGCCACCATTTGTATCCAGTCCGGTACGACCACCGAACTGAACCTGTCCGACTATTTCCGCGCCAAAGGCATGGAATTCAAGCCAATCGTGTTTGATACCTCAGAGCAGACTGTTCAGGGCTTCTCCGCAGGTCGCTGTGATGTGCTGACATCCGACCGTTCACAGTTGGCCGCTCTGCGCTCCAAGCTGGCGGATCCGAGTTCCGCGAAGATCCTGCCGAACACCATCTCCAAGGAGCCGTTGGGTCCGGTGGTCCGTCAGGGCGACGACCAGTGGTTCAACATCGTGAAATGGGTGCTGTCTGTTCAGATCAACGCCGAAGAGCTGGGCGTAACCAGTGCCAATGTTGACGATATGCTCAAGTCCGACAACCCGAATATCCAGCGCTTGCTGGGTACTGAAGGCGACATGGGAGCCAAGCTTGGTCTTCAGCACGATTTCGGTTACGAGGTTATCAAGCACGTCGGTAACTATGGCGAGATGTACGATCGCAACGTTGGCCCGGACACGCCGCTCGGGCTTGATCGTGGCCTCAACGCCCTGTGGACCGAAGGCGGCATCATGTATGCTCCGCCGGTACGGTAAAACCTGAAAGCGTATGCGGGCGCCCCTATCCGGGGCGCCCGCTGTTATCTCTGATGACGTTAACTGCAGGGAAGCTTTCCGGGAAAATGCATGAAAAAACAAACCATTGATTCAAGACCCGCGGGCCCAAAACCCTGGTATGACCCTCGGGTACGCTCGCTCTTCTTCCAGGTTGTCGCTATAACTCTGGTCTTCTGGGGTGGCTGGACACTCGTCGACAACACGCTCTCGAATATGGAGAGCCGCGGTATCAGCACCGGTTTCGGATTCCTCGAGGAGTCGGCCGGTTTCGGCATCATCATGCACCTTGTGCCCTACGATGCCACCATGTCCTACGGACGAACCTTCTGGGTAGGTCTCACGAACACCCTTCTTGTGTCTGCAATGGGTGTTGTGGCGGCAACGATCCTGGGTTTCGTGCTCGGTATCGCGCGTCTTTCGAGCAACTGGCTGGTTGCCAAAATCTCGCTGGCCTACATCGAAGTCATCCGTAATATTCCACTACTGCTCCAGATTTTCTTCTGGTATTTCGCGGTCCTGAGCAATCTGCCGTCTCCCCGACAAAGCGTCGATGTGGGTGGCACCCTGTTCCTGAATAACCGCGGACTGTATCTTCCAGAACCACTGACTCAGGACGGTTTCGGATTGGTTTGGGGAGGCGTTCTTGCGGCCATCGCGGCAGTGATCGGGATTCGCATCTGGGCCAAGAAGCGGCAGCTGGCTACCGGCCAGATCTTCCCAACCTTCAAGGTTGGCGTTGCCATTCTCGTGCTGGTGCCGATCATCTCGTATCTCGTGGCGGGCAGACCGCTGGAGTGGGAAATTCCGGCGCTCAAAGGCTTCAACTTCGGCGGTGGTATCACTATCATTCCGGAGCTGGCCGCGTTGTGGATTGCCTTGTCCCTTTACACCGCGAGCTTTATCGCGGAAATCGTTCGTTCCGGCATACTGTCGGTCAGCAAGGGGCAGACCGAGGCATCCAAAGCGCTAGGGCTTCCGCACGGTCTGACCCTGAGGTTGGTGGTTATCCCCCAGGCAATGCGGGTCATCATTCCTCCGCTGACGAGCCAGTATCTGAACCTGGTGAAAAACTCCTCGCTCGCAACCGCAATCGGTTACCCCGATCTGGTTGCCGTCTTCATGGGCACGACCCTGAACCAGACCGGACAGGCAGTTGAGGTCGTGGCGATGACAATGGCGGTCTACCTGACTATTAGTCTGCTGATCTCCCTGTTCATGAATATCTACAACCGGGCCGTGGCGATTAAGGAGCGATGATGACTGAGTCTACGATGAAACCTCCCAAGAAAGTGCTCAGTCCGGTCAACTGGATGCGCCAGCATCTTTTTTCCACCTGGTACAACGCGCTGCTGACCGTCGTGGTCGGTTACCTGATTGTTACCAGCGTCGGGCCGTTGCTGAACTGGGTATTTTTTGATGCCAATTTCCAGGGCAGTGACCCTAGTGACTGTAGTGGGGCAGGTGCCTGCTGGCTGTTTATCAACCAGCGTCTTAATTTCTTTATCTACGGGTTTTACCCGGATGAACTGCAGTGGCGCGTGGACTTCATGTTCCTGCTGCTGGCAGTGTCTTTCGTTCCCCAGTTCATTGAACGTTTTCCGGGGCGGAAGTGGCTTGGCATTTTCGGGATGACCGGTCTGCCATTGATTGGCTTCTTCCTCATTCCGGGCGGGAGCTTTGGCCTTGAGCAGGTAGAAAGTACCAAGTGGGGCGGGTTGATGCTGACGCTGATCCTCGCCTACATCGGGATCATTGCGTCTCTCCCCATAGGGACCCTGCTGGCGCTTGGACGGCGTTCAGAGATGCCAATCATTCGAGGACTGTGTGTCGTCTTCATTGAAGTGTGGCGCGCAGTGCCGTTGATTACGGTGCTGTTCATGGCGTCAGTCATGCTGCCGTTATTCCTGCCCGAAGGAATGAACTTTGAGAAGTTGGCGAGGGCGCTGATTGGTATAACCCTTTGGCAATCGGCCTACATGGCCGAGGTTATCCGCGGGGGCTTGCAGGCCATTCCGCGTGGGCAGTACGAGGCTGCAGATGCACTTGGGCTGGGTTACTGGCGCAAGATGGGGCTCATCGTCCTGCCACAGGCGCTGAAGTTGGTGATTCCCGGCATCGTGAATACCTTCATTGCCCTGTTCAAGGACACCACGCTGGTCCTGATCATCGGCCTTTTCGACATTCTCGGTACGGTTCAGTCAACCGTAACAGACCCGGCCTGGCAGAACGTTGCCGTGGAGGGGTATGTCTTCGTGGCCTTCTGCTTCTGGGTGTTCTGCTTCGGCATATCCCAGTACAGCCAGAAACTTGAACGCAAACTCGACACCGGTCACAAAACCTGATGGGTAATCCAATGACAGAACAGACCCAAACTTCTGAAACACAGTCTTCCCCTCGGAGTGAGGCGGGCCAGAAGCCTGACATTATCCGGGTTGAAGGGATGCACAAATGGTATGGTGATTTTCACGTCCTCAAGGACCTTAATCTGAACGTTAAGCAGGGCGAGCGCATCGTCATCTGTGGCCCGTCCGGTTCTGGTAAATCGACCTTCATCCGGTGTCTCAACCGGTTGGAAGAGCACCAGCAAGGCAAGATCATCGTGGACGAAGTGGAACTGACGGACGACGTGCGTCACATCGACACGGTGCGCAGGGAAGTGGGCATGGTGTTCCAGCATTTTAACCTGTTCCCGCATCTCACGGTTCTGGAGAACTGCTGCCTGTCCCCGATCTGGGTGCGTAAGATACCGCGCAAGGAAGCGGAAGCGTCGGCCATGGAATACCTGGAGCGGGTCAAGATCCCGGACCAGGCCAATAAATTCCCGGGTCAGCTTTCCGGTGGCCAGCAGCAGCGTGTTGCCATTGCCCGGGCACTGTGCATGAAACCGAAAATCATGCTGTTTGATGAGCCGACGTCGGCACTCGATCCGGAAATGATCAAGGAAGTGCTGGACGTCATGATTGAGCTGGCGGGAAGTGGCATGACCATGCTTTGCGTAACCCATGAAATGGGCTTTGCGAAGACCGTGGCAGACCGGGTGATCTTCATGGATGGCGGCGAAATTGTGGAGGAGGCACCTCCGCACGAGTTCTTTACCAATCCGCAGGAAGCGCGAACCCAGAAATTCCTCAAGCAGATTCTGCAGCACTAAGACCAAAAAGGCCGGGCAATTGCCCGGCCTTTTGCATTAGATGGGGTACTTATCCAGTACCGGCTCCTCGCCGGGCCGTACCTCCAGCCACCACACGTTCTTGTCCCAGTCCCCGAGCACAATCCGTTTCGCCGGTTGGCCGTTGGCCTCCAGTTGATGCTCTGCGGGACGATGGGTATGGCCGTGGATAAGCCGCTGGACCCCATGCGCCTCCATTTCTTTCACCACTTCTTCCGGAGTGACGTCCATGATGGTTTCTTCCTTGCCCTGATTCTTGGCCATGCTGATTTCCCGTAACTGACGGGCCATCTGCTGTCGGTCGGCCAGGGGCCGCTGCAGAATCATTTGCTGCCACTGAGGATTGCGCATGTTGGCTCGGAATTTCTGGTATTCCACGTCGGCCGTGCAAAGGCTGTCCCCGTGCATAAGCAGGGTAGGGGTGCCGTACAGGTCCACCACGGTGGGGTCATCCAGCAGCGTGGCACCGGCTCGGTTGCAGAAATCTTCCCCAATCAGAAAGTCCCGATTGCCATGCATCAGGAAGATTGCGGTGCCGCTTTCGTTCACTTCCTTCAAGGCGGACGCCACCTT
Organism: Marinobacter albus; assembly: GCF_030238305.1. Taxonomy (NCBI): domain Bacteria; kingdom Pseudomonadati; phylum Pseudomonadota; class Gammaproteobacteria; order Pseudomonadales; family Marinobacteraceae; genus Marinobacter; species Marinobacter albus. Next base: position 1,627,094 of record NZ_JASSQD010000001.1, read on the forward strand.
CTCCTGAAGCGGAGTACGCTCGTCGTCACCAATCCAGGCTTCGAAAAAGTCGCCCAGGATGTAGAGTCTTTCCACACCCATCGCCTTATTGGTCAGGAAATCCAGAAAAGCCTCGGTAATATCCGGCCGCGACTCCTCCAGGTGAAGGTCGGAGATGAACAGCATGGTCACGCTGTGCCTCCGTCCTCCAGAACTTCGGCTTTTTCGATAACGACGTCGTCGGCGGGGACGTCCTGGTGGCCGGCTTGCATGGTGGTGCGTACCGCGCGAATCTGATTGACCGTGTCCATGCCCTCGACAACCTTACCAAAGACGCAGTAACCCCAGCCTTCTGCGTTCTTGGCGGTATGGTCCAGGAAACCGTTGTTTTCAACGTTGATAAAGAACTGGGCGGTGGCGGAGTGTGGATCCATAGTCCGCGCCATGGCCACCGTGCCCTGCATGTTGCTTAGGCCGTTGTCGGCCTCGTTCTTGATCGGCTCCCGGGTTTTTCGGGGTGTCATGCCGGGCTCGAAGCCGCCCCCCTGAACCATGAAGTTGCTGATCACACGGTGGAAAATCAGGCCATCGTAAAAGCCATCGCGCACATATTGTTCAAAGTTCTTAGCTGTTTCCGGGGCTTTGTCGTAGTCCAGTTCCAGCTTGATGTCACCGTGATTGGTTTTCAGCAGAATCATTCGTGGTTCCTGTTAGGTCGTTATGGATCGTAGAAAAATTGCTAGGCTTATTGTACTGGAGAGTCGAGTACTGTGCATGACCCGGCTCCGGATTTCTCGACGCTGGCCATCGTATTATCAGGCCCCAGGGTTGCGGGCAGAAAGAGCGAGCGGTGGAGGAGGCAGAATGACTGGAGATCGCCTGTCGAGTTATCGCAAAAAGAGGAATTTCAAGCGTACCTCGGAGCCGCGCGGGAGTTCAGGTTCGTCCCGGGGAGGGCGGAGGTTCGTTATCCAGAAACACGATGCGTCGAGCCTTCATTATGATTTCCGGCTGGAAGTAAAAGGGGTTCTGGTGTCCTGGGCTGTTCCCAAGGGGCCTTCGACCAATCCTGCTGACAAACGTCTCGCAATCCAGACAGAAGATCATCCCCTGGATTATGCACAGTTCGAGGGCTGCATCCCAGCTGGAGAGTATGGGGCGGGCACAGTAATGGTCTGGGATACCGGGACCTATCGTAACCTCCGTGCTGAAAAGGGTCGTGACTCAAAAAGCATGGAGGCGTCGCTGGAGGATGGCCTGGTGGAAGTTTGGCTCCAGGGCGAAAAGCTCAGTGGGGGCTACGCATTAAAGCGGATGCAAGGCAGTAATAAGCCTCAGTGGTTGCTGATCAAGATGGATGATCAGGCCGCCGATGCCCGTCGCAAACCCGTTTCCACCGAACCCGATTCCGTGAAGACAGGCCGATCCATGGCCAGGATTGCAGCTGAAGAAGGAGGGGGCGATGACTGACTGGCCTGACCGCCTTTCCCGCGGCGACCGGCAACTGCTCACGAAGTGACTGTAGTTCGCGGGTCCCCTTCGTTTTACCGACCATCGTAACGAAGACGGCCTGGCATACTACCGCGAGGCCTGCCAAAAAGTTGGGAAGGGGTGATTGCCAAGCGGGCAGACAAGCCCCTATCGATCGTCCCGCTCCAGTCACTGCGGGAGGAATCAGTATGGCAAAGCGACGGTTCGGCCCATATACCGTAGATGTCTCCAACGAGGGCAAGGTCCTGTTTCCGGATGCCCATATTACCAAGGGCGACCTGATCGACTATTACGAAGCCGTTGCCGACACCATGCTGGGATACCTTGAGAACCGGCCGCTTGTCCTTCACCGCTTTCCGGATGGGGTCAAGGGGGAGGGGTTTGTCCAGCAGCGCGTCTCAGATTATTTCCCGGACTGGCTTGATACGTTGACGGTAGATCGGGCCGAGGCCGGCAAGGGGCGGGTGCAGCACCCGCTCTGTAACAACCTTGTGTCGCTGATTTACCTGGCCAACCAGGCAACGATCGCCTTTCACCGGTGGCTTGCCCGAGGTGATCGTCCGGATTGTCCCGACCTGCTGGTGTTCGATCTCGACCCTTCCACCAGAGACTTCAGTCGGGTGGTCGACGCGGCGAATAAAGTCATTGAGCTCATACAGGCGGTCGGAGGCACTCCCTACGCCATGACTACGGGCTCGCGGGGTTTGCATGTGGTCATGCCGTTGCGCCGTGACGATGGTTTCGATGAGGTACGGGGAGTCGCCCAGCGGATGGCAAAGTGGCTGGCCGACCGATACCCCGAGCGTCTTACCACCGAGCACCGTAAACGCAATCGCGGTGACCGGATTTACCTCGACGTAGCGCGCAATGCCTATGGCCAGACCTTGGTTTCTCCCTACTCCGTGCGGGCAAAGGCCGGCGGCCCTGTGGCTATGCCACTGAGGCTTGAAGAACTGGACGATCCCGAACTTCGTCCGGACGGCTTCTCGATGGAGGAAGCCCCGCATCGGCTCAAGCAGCGCGGTGACGCCTGGAAAGGCATGCACCGACACGCTGTCTCCCTCGCGACCGTCCGCAAGGCACTCTGAAGACCGCGGCAGCCCCCGACGGGTTATCGGTGCGGCATCTTCATCGACTTTGTATTGCAGGCATGAGTTGGGCAGGGTTTTGTGAGTATAATAGGCGGTTTCAGATCCACCTCCTTTTCTAACAGAGAATGTATGAGCGCCGAATCGAAGAAAGCCCACAACTTTATTCAGAGCCTGATCGAAGACGCCATCGCCAAGGGCGAGCACACTGGCAAGGTGGTGACCCGCTTTCCGCCAGAGCCGAATGGCTATCTGCACATTGGCCACGCCAAATCCATCTGTCTGAACTTTGGCATCGCCGAAACCTTTGGTGGCGAATGCAACCTGCGGTTTGACGACACCAATCCGGAAAAAGAAAACCAGGAATACATCGACGCCATCAAGCAGGATGTGGAGTGGCTTGGCTACCAGTGGGCTGGTGATGTCCGTTTCGCGTCCGACTACTTTGACGCGCTGTACGCGTTTGCCGAGGAGCTGATTGAAAAGGGTAAGGCTTACGTCTGCGCCCTGTCTGCCGACGAAATGGCCGAGTACCGTGGCAGTCTGAAAGAACCCGGGAAAAACAGCCCTTATCGGGACCGGCCAGTCGAGGAGAACCTTCAGCTGTTCCGGGACATGCGCGACGGCAAGTACCAGAACGGTGAGCTTGTGCTGCGGGCGAAAATCGATATGGCGTCCCCCAATATCAATCTCAGGGATCCTATTCTTTACCGCATCCGCTATGCGGACCACCACCAGACCGGTGACAAGTGGTGCATCTATCCGATGTACGATTTTACGCATCCGATTTCAGATGCGATGGAGGAGATTACACATTCCCTGTGTACGCTCGAATTTGAGGATCACCGTCCGCTCTACGACTGGGTTCTGGATAACATTTCCGGTCCCTGCCATCCGCGCCAGATCGAGTTTGCCCGGCTGAACCTGAATTACACCATCACCAGCAAGCGCAAACTCAAGCGCCTGGTGGATGAGCATCATGTCGATGGCTGGAACGATCCCCGGATGCCCACCATTTCCGGCATGCGCCGTCGCGGGTACACCCCCGAGTCCATCCGGACCTTCTGCGACATGGTTGGTGTCAACAAGGCAGGCGGGACCGTTGATGTGGGGATGCTGGAGCACGCCATTCGCGAGGACCTGAATACGCGGGCGCCGAGAGCCATGTGTGTCATGCGTCCGCTGAAAGTGACGTTGACCAATTACCCGGCCGATAAGACGGAAACCCTGGTGCTGCCGGTCCACCCGCAAAACCCGGACATGGGTGAGCGGGAAGTGACCTGGAGTCAGACGCTGTTTATCGACCGTGAGGATTTTGTGGAGGAGCCGCCGCGCAAATGGAAGCGGCTGGCACCGGACCAGGCCGTTCGCCTGCGCGGGGGCTACGTGATGACCTGTCGCGAGATCGTTCGTGACGACAGCGGCGAGATCGTCGAGCTCAAATGCGAGTACGATCCCAAGACCCTTGGCGTGAACCCGGAAGGTTACAAGCCTAATGGTGTGATCCACTGGGTCTCGGCCACCGACAGCGTTGAGGCAGACGTCAACCTCTACGACCGTCTCTTCAACCACGAATCCCCGGACAGCGACAAGGACGGTGACCTTGTCGATCACCTGAACCCGGAATCGCTGGTTGTGCTCACAGGAGCGAGGGCCGAGAAAGGGCTGGTCGAGCCCCGCACCGACCTGCCGTACCAGTTCGAGCGAGAGGGGTATTTCTTCTGCGATCCGGAACTCACCGCAAGCGCCGGCCGGCCCGTTTTCAATCGGACCGTTACCCTGCGCGATTCCTGGGGTAAGGGGGGCAAGTGATCCGTATTTACAACACGCTCTCGCAGCAGAAGGAAGAGTTCCGGCCGATCGAGTCGGGCAAGGTGCGCATGTACGTCTGCGGGATGACCGTTTATGACTACTGCCATCTCGGCCACGCCCGGGTTCTCGTGGCCTTTGACGTCATTACCCGTTATCTCAGGCATCGTGGCTACGACGTTCACTATGTGCGCAACATTACCGATATCGACGACAAGATACTGCGTCGGGCGGACGAGAATGGCGAGGCCTTTACGGACCTGACTGAGCGCATGATTCGCGCCATGCATGAGGATGAGGCTCGGCTGGGGGTGCTGTCCCCAACCGAAGAGCCTCGTGCGACCGCCTACATTGACGAAATCGTGGCGATGATTCACAAACTGGTTGCCAGCGGCCATGCCTACGCAGCGGATAACGGCGATGTGTACTTCGCGGTCAACTCCTTTGCCGACTACGGCAAGCTCAGCAAGAAAAAGCTGGAAGACCTGGTCGCCGGTGCGCGCGTCGACGTGCAGGAAGCCAAGCGCAGTCCTGCGGACTTCGCGCTCTGGAAAGCCGCGGCTGAGGGCGAAGTCAGCTGGCCGTCGCCCTGGGGCGAGGGTCGTCCGGGCTGGCACATCGAATGTTCCGCCATGTCTACGTGCTGTCTGGGTGACACTTTCGATATTCATGGCGGTGGCCCGGATCTGCTGTTTCCGCATCATGAAAATGAGATCGCTCAGTCGGAGTGCGCGACGGGCCACGATTTCGCCAGAACCTGGATGCATGCGGGTGCGATCAGGGTTAACAAGGAAAAGATGTCCAAGTCCCTGGGCAACTTCTTCACCATCCGTGAAATCCTTGAGACATACCCTGCCGAAGTCGTGCGGTATTTCCTGGTGTCGAGCCACTATCGCAGCCAGGTTGACTATTCCGAGGAAAACCTGGCTGAGGCCGGTCGAACCCTGACCAAGCTGTACCATTCGCTTCGAGGCATCGTGCCCGCCAAAGATGGAGACGTTGCGGAAACCGAGTACGATAGACGATTCCAGGAAGTGATGGACGACGATTTCAATACCGCGGGCGCCATCGCCGTGCTTCATGCTGTGGCCAATGATATCAACCACCATCGGCGTGAAGGTCGTGACCAGGAGGCTAAGGAAAGCGCGTCCGTGCTGGTTCGTCTTGGTGCGATCCTGGGCTTGTTGCAGCAGGATCCGGAGGCATTCTTCCAGGCTGACACCGGCGGTGAACTGAGCGCCGAGGACATCGAGGGAATGATTCAGGCCCGGGCTGATGCCCGCGCGGCACGAGACTTTGCCGAAGCGGATCGCATCCGCGACGAACTGGCAGGCAAGGGTATTATTCTGGATGATTCCCGCGAAGGTACCAGCTGGCGACGGGGATAGCAGGGCGGAGAGTCCACGAATGCCGTGTTGCGCGGGCGGGAATGACCTGATAGGCATTTTCCCGTACAATGCGGCGCTCAAATTAGAATGCCCCCTCGTTGCAAAGGGGGAGTCGGGAAACGTAACCCACTGAGGCAGACAACGATGACAGAACGCGTACAAGTCGGCGGCATTCAGGTCGCGAAGAATCTGTATGATTTCGTAAACAACGAGGCAATCCCGGGAACCGGTGTCGACGCTGACAAATTCTGGGCAGAATTTGACAAGATCGTGAACGAGTTGGCCCCGCGCAATCGCGAACTGCTGGCCAAGCGTGATGCAATCCAGGAAAAGATGGACAGCTGGAACCGTGACCACAAAGGTCAGAAGCTGGACATGGCCGAATACAAGTCCTTTCTGAAGGACATCGGTTACCTGGTTGACGAGCCGGCGGATTTCAAGATTTCCACCTCCAATGTTGATCCGGAAGTTGCCACCATGGCAGGTCCGCAGCTGGTAGTGCCGATCATGAACGCCCGTTTCGCCCTGAACGCCGCAAACGCGCGTTGGGGTAGCCTGTACGACGCGCTTTACGGTACCGACGCCATTTCTGAAGAAGGTGGTGCGGATAAAGGTCCCGGCTACAACCCGGTGCGCGGTGCCAAGGTTATCGAGTGGGCTCGTAACCTGTTGGACAGCTCTGCACCGCTCGCCTCAGGCAGTCACAAAGACGCCGCCAAGTACAGTGTTGAGAGTGGCAAGCTCGTCGTCACGCTGCAGAACGGTGAGACCACGGGCCTGAAAGATGAGTCCGGGTTTGTCGGTTACACCGGAGCCGCTGATGCCCCGACAGGTGTGCTGCTGGTCAAGAACGGCATGCACTTCGAGATCCAGATTGATGCCAGCCACCCGATCGGCAAAGACGACGGTGCCCACGTCAAGGACGTGCTCATGGAGTCGGCCCTGACCACCATCATGGACTGCGAAGATTCCGTGGCAGCCGTCGACGCTGACGACAAGGCGCTGGCCTATCGCAACTGGCTCGGCCTGATGAAAGGTGATCTGCAGGAAACCTTCGAGAAGGGCGGCAAGCAGCTAACCCGTAAAATGAACGCAGACCGCACCTACACGGCCCCGGATGGCGGCGAGCTGAGTCTGAAAGGCCGTAGCCTGATGTTCATCCGTAACGTTGGTCACCTGATGACCAATCCGGCCATCCTGCTGAGCGACGGACAGGAAGTGCCTGAGGGTCTGATGGATGGTCTGATCACGTCCCTGATTGCCATCCATGACCTGAAAGGCAAGGGTCAGTTCCAGAACAGTACCAAAGGTTCCATGTACATCGTGAAGCCGAAGATGCATGGCCCGGAAGAAGTGGCGTTCACCAACGAATTCTTCGGTCGCGTCGAGGACGCCCTGGGTCTGCCCCAGTTCACGCTGAAAGTCGGTATCATGGACGAAGAGCGTCGGACCACCGTTAACCTGAAGGCCTGTATCCATGCCGCCAAAGAGCGGGCAGTCTTCATCAATACCGGCTTCCTGGATCGCACCGGTGATGAAATGCACACCTCCATGGAGCTGGGGCCGTTCATTCGCAAGGGCGAGATGAAGCAGGCGGCCTGGATTAATGCCTACGAGCAGTGGAACGTGGACATCGGTCTGGAAACCGGGTTCCGTGGTGTTGCCCAGATTGGTAAGGGTATGTGGGCTATGCCAGACCTGATGGCCGGCATGCTGGAAGCCAAGATTGGTCACCCGAAATCCGGCGCCAACACCGCCTGGGTTCCATCCCCGACTGCCGCCACGTTGCACGCCACTCATTACCATCAGGTCAGTGTGGCCGATGTTCAGAAAGAACTTGAGAGCCGTGCCCGGGCCAGTCTGGACGACATCCTGACCGTGCCAGTGATGGCCGATCCGGGTGCGCTGTCCGTGGACGAGATTCAGCAGGAGCTGGACAACAACGCGCAGGGCATCCTGGGCTATGTTGTGCGCTGGGTTGAGCAGGGCGTTGGTTGTTCCAAGGTTCCTGATATCAACAACGTAGGGCTGATGGAAGACCGTGCCACTCTGCGCATCTCCTCCCAGCTGTTGACCAACTGGCTGTACCACGGTGTTTGCACCGAGGCGCAGATTGAGGAAACCATGAAGCGTATGGCTGCTGTGGTTGATAAGCAAAACGCCGGTGATGCGTCCTATCGCAACATGGCGCCGAACTTTGACGACAGTGTTGCCTTCCAGGCGGCGATGGATCTGGTCCTCAAGGGTCGGGAGCAGCCGAACGGCTACACCGAGCCGCTTCTGCACGCCTACCGTCTGAAGGCGAAAGCCAAGTACGGCGAATAAGCGTAAGCGAGAAACACAAAAAACCCCGCTTCATGCGGGGTTTTTTGTGTCTGGAGGAGTGGTCGAGGCCTGAATCTCCGGCGCGGGGCGTCAGTCCTTGTGCAGGACGTCTGCCGCGTAGAGTGTGTTCTGCAGCAGGGTCGCGATGGTCATCGGACCAACGCCACCCGGTACCGGCGTGATGTAGGCGGCGCGTTCCGCTGCCGTCTTGAAGTCCACATCACCGTGCAGCTTGCCGTCCGCCATCCGGTTGATGCCCACATCAATCACTGTGGCTCCGGGCTTCACCCATTCGCCCTGGATCAGGCCGGGCTTGCCGACTGCTGCCACCAGGATATCGGCTTCCCGGACGAATTTTTCCAGGTCCGGTGTGAAGCGGTGGCAAACAGTGATGGTTGCACCTTTGAGCAGCAGTTCCATGCTCATGGGCCTGCCGACTATGTTGGACGCGCCGACGATAACGGCATGCTGACCCTTATAGGGCGTGTTAATGCTGTCAAGCAGGGTGATGATGCCGGCCGGGGTGCAGGGTCTCAGAGTCGGCTTACGCTGCATCAGGCGCCCGATGTTGTAGGGATGGAACCCGTCCACGTCTTTGTCGGGGCGAATCTTGACGAGGATTGGATCCGCATCGAGATGCTCCGGCAGCGGCAGTTGAACGAGGATGCCGTCTACCGTCGGGTTCTCGTTCAACTCGTCAATGAGGGCTTCCAGGGCTTCCTGGGAGGTGTCTGTCGGCAGGTCATAGGAGAGCGAGAGGATGCCGGCTTCATCGCATGCCTTGCGTTTGTTGCCGACATACACGTGGGAGGCCGGGTCGTCTCCTACCAGAACCACGGCCAGCCCGGGAGCCCGTAATCCCTGTTGCTGGCGGGCTTCTACACCGGCTGCAACCTGCTGTCTTACACCGGCGGCAATTTCTTTTCCGTTAATCAGTTTGGCGCTCATGTCTCGTCTTGTCGGTTGGGCGTTGGAGAGTGAAGGCAGCGCATTGTCTCATGCTTCCGGCGGAACTCCAATTGGCGGGTAGGGGGGGGAGCGATGAGGGAACTTTTAGGGTGGCCCAGCGTCATACAGAATCCTGATCTTTCGGTGAATTTGGAATTCCGTGTTGACGGCGTGGTCCGGCGCCGGTAATATGCGCGCCAACTTTGCTGAGGCACTTGTTGTTCAGTTCAGACGGGGTATAGCGCAGTCTGGTAGCGCGCCTGCTTTGGGAGCAGGATGTCGGGAGTTCGAATCTCTCTACCCCGACCACTTTTCTGAGTATTCAGGTGGGCGAACGGTTAAGCGCCCGTAGCTCAGCTGGATAGAGCACCCGCCTTCTAAGCGGGTGGTCGCAGGTTCGAGTCCTGCCGGGCGCGCCATTAAGTCGTCGGCTTGGTCCGAAACCGGGGTCGCCAACCAGCAAAGTTGAAAGGTCGAAAATACCGAAAGGTATGTCCTGATTGTGGTGGACGTAGCTCAGCTGGTAGAGCTCAGGATTGTGACTCCTGCGGTCGAGGGTTCGAACCCCTTCGTCCACCCCATTTTTCCTGATTTGTTTTCCGCTTCTGCATGACTCCCTGCTGGCAACGGCAATTCCCGGGTTTTGCAGATGATGTGCGAGAGTGGCGGAACTGGTAGACGCGCTGGATTTAGGTTCCAGTGGGGCAACCCGTGAGAGTTCGAGTCTCTCCTCTCGCACCACCCTTTCTTTTTCTCTTTTTGTCCCCAAATCTATTTCACAGTAAGTCGGTCCGGTATTGCCCCGCTCCGGGAACTGCTTGTGGCAAGTGATTCTCTCGGTAGGCCAAACCGTGATAAACTGTCGGCTTTTAAATTTCGGTCCTTTTGTGGGAGTTCACCCCGAAATGGACTTTTTGCTTTTATTTCATTCACATACTGAACCTGTTATTTGAGGATCTTCCATGCAAGTGTCTGTTGAAACGACCTCCAACATCGAACGTCGCATGACGATTGGTGTGCCCGCCCAGGAAATTGATCAGGCGGTTCAGAAACGCCTGCAGGAAACAGCACGTACTGTGCGTCTGAACGGTTTCCGCCCGGGCAAGGTGCCCATGAAGGTGGTCAAGCGTCGTTTCGGTGACAGCGTCCGCCAGGAAGTGGTTGGCGAAGTCATGCGTGACCAGTACATCAAGGCACTGCAGGAGCAGGACATCAATCCTGCGGGCTGGCCCAAGTTCGAACCGAAGACCATGGAAGAAGGCAAGGATCTAGAGTTCGTTGCGATTTTCGAGGTACTCCCGGAAATCGAACTGGGGGATCTGAGCAAGGTTTCTGTCGAGAAGCTGACTTCTGAAATCTCCGACAAGGATATCGACAACATGATCGATAACCTGCGTCGTCAGCAGGCCACCATGAAGGAAGTCAAGCGCAAGTCCAAGAACAAGGACGTGCTTACCATTGATTTCAAAGGCTTCATTGATGGCGAGGAGTTCGAGGGCGGTGCCGCTGAAGGTCATCGTTTGACCCTGGGCTCTGGCCAGATGATCCCTGGCTTCGAAAAGGCCATTCAGGGCGGTAAGGCCGGCGAGGACATGGAAATTGAAGTGACCTTCCCGGACGATTACCACAACGAAGATCTGGCGGGTAAGCCGGCGAAATTCGAGGTCAAGATCCACAAGGTTGAAGAGCCACAGCTGCCGGAACTTGATACGGAATTCTTCAAGAAGTTCGGTATTGAGGCGGAAGATGAAGCCACTTTCCGCGAGGAAGTGAAGAAGAACATGGAGCGCGAGCTGAAGCAGGCGGTCTCCAACAAGGTCAAGAACGACGTGGTTGACGGGCTGCTTGAAAGCACCGAGCTGGACGTGCCGGCTGCGCTGGTCGATCAGGAAATTGATCGCCTCCGTCAGGACGCGGTTCAGCGTTTCGGTGGCCAGGTTGATTTCCAGCAGCTGCCGAAGGAAATTTTCCAGGAGCAGGCTGAGCGGCGCGTCAAGACAGGCCTGCTGTTCCAGGAAGTGGTCAAGCAGAATGATCTGAAGGCGGATCCGGCCAAGGTAGATGAAAAGATCCAGGAGATTGCATCTACGTACGAACAGCCTGAAGAAGTTGTTGCCCACTTCAACAGCAATTCTGAGCAGAAGTCGCAGATTGAGTCTTCAGTGCTTGAAGATGCGGTTGTCGATTTTGTTCTGGACAAGGCCAAGGTCAAAGAGAAAAAGGTCAAGTACGAAGAAGCCGTTCAGGCTGGTCAGCCTCAGCGCTGATCCTGCCGGGGCCGGAACTGATTCTGGCCCTGCTGGCCGAATTCAGAAAACAGCCGGCTTGTCCGGCTGTTTTCATCTGGGCCTGCGGCTGGCAAAGTAAGAGGTGAAAAACACCTGTAATGAACGCCGTGGCGCGAGTCCACGACCCATTGTCCATAAGGAGTTCAGGCGCACATGACGCAGAAACCAATTGATGGTCCCGCAATGGTTACCAATTCCGGCCTGGTGCCGATTGTTATTGAACAGACTGCTCGGGGCGAGCGTTCGTTCGACATATACTCCCGTCTGCTCAAGGAGCGGGTGATTTTCATGGTTGGCCCGGTTGAAGACCACATGGCGAACCTGATTGTTGCCCAACTGCTGTTCCTGGAATCCGAGAACCCGGACAAGGACATCCACCTGTACATCAACAGCCCGGGTGGGTCAGTCACTGCCGGTATGTCGATCTACGATACCATGCAGTTCATCAAGCCGGATGTCGCCACGCTGTGCGTGGGTCAGGCCGCAAGCATGGGCGCGTTTCTGTTAGCCGGTGGCGCCGCAGGCAAGCGCGCTTGCCTGCCGAACTCCCGGGTCATGATCCACCAGCCGTTGGGTGGGTATCAGGGCCAAGCGACCGATATCGAGATTCACACCCGTGAAATTCTCAAGATCCGTCATACCCTGAACTCGATTCTGGCCCATCACACCGGTCAGGAGCTGGATACCATCGCCAAAGACACCGATCGTGATTACTTTATGGATCCGATGCAGGCGAAAGACTACGGGCTCATTGATTCTATACTTGATAAGCGCGTACCGAATAAATAATACTGGAAGTAATCGCATCATACTTGGCCGGCGTATTAGCCAGTAACGCCGGCTAACCAAGATCAGAGGTAATTCAATGGCAGATGAAAGAAACGGCAGAGGCGACGATAACGGCAAGTTGCTTTACTGCTCGTTTTGCGGAAAGAGCCAGCATGAAGTCCGTAAGCTCATTGCAGGGCCCTCGGTGTTCATCTGCGACGAGTGCGTTGACCTGTGCAATGACATTATCCGTGAAGAGATTCAGGAAAATGCTCAGGAAGAAGCCAGCGACCGGCTCCCGACACCCGCAGAAATCCGCGACACTCTGAATGAGTATGTTATTGGTCAGGACCGTGCCAAGGTTGTGCTTTCGGTGGCGGTTTACAACCACTATAAACGCCTGCGCTACGGTGAGGGCAAGGCGGATGTTGAGCTCGGCAAGAGCAACATTCTTCTGATCGGACCGACCGGTAGCGGCAAGACTCTGCTGGCTGAAACTCTGGCGCGGATGTTGAATGTGCCGTTCACCATCGCGGATGCCACGACGCTGACCGAAGCCGGCTATGTGGGCGAGGATGTCGAGAACATCATCCAGAAGCTGCTTCAGAAGTGCGATTACGATGTCGACAAGGCCCAGCGCGGTATCGTCTACATCGATGAGATCGACAAGATCTCCCGCAAGTCAGATAACCCGTCAATCACCCGGGATGTGTCGGGCGAGGGTGTGCAGCAGGCGCTGTTGAAGCTGATCGAAGGCACGGTGGCGTCGGTTCCGCCTCAGGGCGGGCGCAAGCATCCGCAACAGGAGTTTTTGCAGGTGGATACCGGCAACATCCTGTTTATCTGTGGTGGTGCCTTTGCAGGCCTGGACAAGGTGATTCAGGAGCGTTCAGAGCGGAGTTCCATTGGTTTCTCGGCAGCTGTGGTCAGCGAAGAGGACAAGAAGAGCGCCGGTGACATCATCAAGGATGTGGAAACCGAGGATCTGGTCAAGTTCGGCCTGATTCCCGAGTTTGTGGGCCGTCTCCCGGTGGTCGCGACTCTGACCGAGCTGGATGAAGCCGCGTTGGTGCAGATCCTGACGGAGCCGAAGAACGCGCTGACCAAGCAGTATCAGAAGCTGTTCGATATGGAAGGCGTCGAGCTGGATTTCCGGGAAGATGCTTTGCGGGCTGTGGCGCGCAAGGCCATGGAACGGAAGACCGGTGCTCGTGGACTGCGCTCGATCATGGAAGCCACGCTGCTGGATACCATGTATCAGATCCCGTCAGAGCACGACGTAACCAAGGTTGTGATCGATGAAAGCGTGATTGACGGGGACTCCGAGCCCTTCAAGATTTACGCCAGTAGTGATCATGCCAAGGCTGTACCGGAAGACTGATCAGTTGGTCTGACATCAAGGTACACGGGAGAGGGGCGGCAACGCCCCTTTTCGCGTTCTGTTTCCCCATTCTCCCTCTCTGTTTCGTTTGGTAAAAAGATTGCAATTTATGCGGGCGCCCCAATGAAGGGTGATATGCTCAAAGAAACACCGTCAGAGGATTCCCTATGACCCGGATACCCGAAAATACTGTGCACGAATACCCGTTGCTGCCGTTGCGTGATGTGGTGGTGTTCCCGCACATGGTGGTCCCGCTGTTTGTGGGCCGCGAAAAATCCATTCAGGCGCTTGAAGCCGCAATGGAAGGAAGTAAGGAAATCCTCCTGGTTGCCCAGCGGGATGCCTCCACCGACGAGCCTGGCCCCGGCGATGTTTTCGATATGGGCACACTGGCGACCGTATTGCAGATGCTGCGGCTCCCGGATGGCACTGTGAAGGTGCTGGTTGAAGGTAATGCCCGGGCAACCATCAGCGACATTTCGGAGGGTGATTACCTCTCCGGTGGTGCGGTGTTGATGGACGAGGAAGGGCTCCCCGAGCGTGAGCAGGACGTTCTGATCAAGACCCTGATGGACGAATTCGAGAAGTACGTGAAGCTCTCCAAAAAGGTGCCGTCAGAGGTGTCCAACGCGCTGACCGGTATCGAGGAACTGGAGCGCCTGGCAGATACCATGGCTGCGCATCTGGAAATGCGAATTCCGGAGAAGCAGGAACTGCTGGAGGCGCTGGATGTGCGCAAGCGGGTGGATCTGCTCCTGGGTAAGCTGGACGGCGAGATCGATCTGATCGAAGTTGAGAAGCGCATTCGCGGTCGCGTCAAAAAGCAGATGGAGCGCAGCCAGCGCGAGTATTACCTGAATGAGCAGATGAAGGCCATCCAGAAGGAGATGGGCAATCTGGGTGAGGGTAACAACGATTTTGAAGAACTTGAGCAGAAGCTTGAGGAGGCGGGTCTGCCTGAAGAGGCGCGCAAGAAGACCGAGACCGAACTGAACAAGCTCAAGATGATGTCGCCGATGTCGGCCGAAGCCACGGTGGTGCGTGGGTACATCGACTGGATGCTGGCGGTGCCCTGGAAGAAGCGCAGCCGGGTCCGTCATGACATCGAAAAGGCCCGTGAGATTCTGGACCGGGACCACTATGGGCTGGACGAGGTCAAAAAGCGGATTCTCGAGTACCTGGCGGTTCAGAGCCGCGTGAAGAAAGTGAAAGGTCCGGTGCTGTGTCTGGTGGGGCCTCCGGGAGTCGGCAAGACCTCGCTTGGCCAATCGATCGCCAGGGCGACCAATCGGAAATACACGCGCATGGCGCTTGGTGGTGTGCGCGATGAAGCCGAAATCCGGGGTCACCGGAAAACCTATATCGGCGCGCTTCCCGGCAAGTTGTTGCAGAAGCTGTCCAAGGTCGGCGTGAGAAATCCGCTGTTCCTGTTCGATGAGATCGACAAGATGGGCATGGACCATCGTGGCGACCCTGCATCGGCGCTGCTCGAGGTGCTGGATCCAGAGCAGAATCACACCTTCAACGATCATTACCTGGAGGTGGATTACGACCTCTCGGATGTCATGTTCGTGTGTACCTCCAATTCCATGGACATTCCGCCGGCCCTTCTGGACCGGATGGAGATTATCCGCATTCCCGGGTACACCGAGGACGAGAAGGTAAACATTGCATTGCGTTACCTGTTGCCGAAACAGATCAAGGCGAACGGCCTGCGCAAGGACGAACTGGTGATTCCTGAGGAAACCTTGAGGGATCTGATTCGCTATTACACCCGGGAAGCGGGCGTACGCGGCCTTGAGCGTGAAATTGCCAAGATTTGCCGCAAGGTGGTGCGCGAGCATGTCGAGAGCAATGACAAGGCCTCTGTGACTCTTGAGCCAGACGCGTTGGAGGATTACTCCGGGGTGAAGAAGTTCAAGTACGGTCTGGCGGAAGAAAAGAACCAGATTGGACAGGTGACCGGACTTGCCTGGACCCAGGTTGGTGGTGAGCTGCTTACCATCGAATGCGCTCTGACCCCGGGCAAGGGGCGGGTAGTTAAGACCGGTTCTCTGGGCGATGTCATGCAGGAGTCAATCCAGACCGCCCTGACAGTGGTTCGCAGTCGTGCGCCGGGGCTGGGAATTGCCGACGATTTCCACGAAAAACACGATCTGCACATTCACGTTCCCGAGGGTGCAACGCCGAAAGACGGTCCGAGTGCCGGTATTGGCATGTGCACGGCCCTGGTTTCTGCGCTGACCAAGATTCCGGTCAGGGCAGACGTGGCGATGACCGGTGAGATCACTCTTCGAGGTCGGGTTCTGGCCATCGGCGGGCTCAAGGAAAAGCTGCTGGCAGCGCACCGCGGTGGTATCAAAACGGTCCTGATCCCGGATGAAAATGTCCGTGATCTCAAAGAGATACCGGAAAACATAAAGGAGTCTCTGGAGATTCGTCCGGTTAAATGGATCGACGAAGTTCTGGATATTGCGCTGGCCTATCCGCCCGAACCCCGGGCAGAAGATGAGTCTTCCGGAGCAGGTTCCGGCAAGCCCCGCGATGACGAAAGCGATAGTGCAGAACGCATAAATACTCATTAAAGGCTTGATGAGTTGTTGACACGTGAGAGAGGCCGTTGGTATAACTGTTTCGCCGTGAAGCAGCCAATACCAAGGGCTCCCGCGCAGTAAGTGCCTATTCCGAACACCGGTTAAAAAACCGAAAGGAATAAGAAAACTGAAGAATGGAATTCTCCGACCGCTTATGCGATAGTCGAGAACGTCCGAGAAAAAACAAACCAACCTATAACATCTTCAACCTGAAATCGAAGGGGTTTAGTGTGAACAAGTCCGAACTTATCGATGCAATTGCAGAGTCCTCAGATATTTCCAAAGCCGCCGCTGGCCGTGCTCTGGATGCCATGACCAATTCCATTACCGGTGCCCTGAAAAAAGGCGATCAGGTTACTCTGATCGGTTTTGGTACTTTCTCCGTTAAAGAGCGTGCTGCTCGCACCGGCCGCAACCCGCAGACTGGTGCCGAGATCAAGATTCCGGCCTCCAAAGTGCCTGGGTTCAAAGCAGGCAAGGCCTTGAAAGACGCCGTTAAGTAACGGTTCTTTCTCTGGCAGCCCCTGTCGCAGGGGGCTACCCAAGAAGAATTTAAGGCGCATTCCGGACAGGGTGCGCCTTTTTACGTTCGGCGCCCTAACGCTCATCGCCTATAGATAAAAACTGCACGACCTTGAACAGGATTCGGGAGAAACATGCTTCAAGATATTCGGGAAAATGCCCAGGGCACCATTGCCAAGATCATCATCGGTCTATTGATCGTGTCCCTATCCATCTGGGGAATGGACGCCATCATCGGCGGGTTCTCCGGTGAGCCAGAAGTGGCGACAGTTAATGGTGAAGACATTACAGAGCGGGAATTTCTTCGTCTGGTCCAGATGGAGAGCCAGCGTCGACTGTCGCGCATGGAGACCCCGGACCCTTCGTTGCTTAAAGAAGACCAGATTCGCAAGGACGTGCTGGAATCCCTGATTCAGCAGGAGGTCCTTATCCAGGACGCCGGCAGTCAAGGGCTGGCGCTGACCGATGCCGACATTGATGCGCTCATTACCCAGATGCCCCAGTTCCAGGTTGATGGTCAGTTTAATCGGGACCGCTTCGTGTCTACGGTCCGTAACATGGGCATGGGCGTGGCCGAGTTCCGCGACGCTATGCGCAAGCAGTATGTGGTTAACCAGATTCGCGCCGGTGTTATTCAGAGTGGCGTGGCATCGGATGAGAGTGTGGCCCAGATTCTTCGAATCCAGAACCAGACTCGTGATTTCCGGCTTTTGACCGTACCCGACAGTGCCGTCGCAGGGCAGGTTGAGATTACCGAGGACGAGGTTCAGACGTTCTACGAAGAGAACAGCAGTGCCTTCCAGCAACCGGACCAGGTTGATGCGGCCTACATTACGCTGTCCCTTGGTTCACTGGCCGAAACCATTGACATCAGCGAGGATGAGCTGCAGGCCTATTACGAGCAACGCGCCGACGATCTCGCACGTGAAGAGCGGCAGGCATCGCATATCCTGATCGAAGATGGTGAAGATGCCGACGCCACCATTGAGACCATTCAGAAGCGCCTGGCGGATGGGGAATCCTTTGCCGATCTGGCCCGGGAATATTCGATCGATACCGTCTCCGCCGAGGAAGGTGGTGATCTGGGGTATGCCGGCCGCGGTGTTTACGATGAGGCCTTCGAGAAGGCTCTGTTCGCGCTTGATGAGGGTGAGGTCTCAGGTGCAGTGGAGACCAGTTTTGGGGTGCATCTGATCAAACTGGAGGACGTACGTCGTTCCGAGGTTCCGGCCCTTGAGGAAATTGCAGATCAACTTCGCAACGAGCTGGCTCGTGACCGTGCCGAAGAGCGTTTTGCAGAAATTCGCACCCAGTTGGCGGATTCCGCTTATGCAGCAGACGATCTGGCGGGACCGGCCGAGGAGCTCGGTCTGGAGGTGCGTGAGGCAACCGGCGTGACCCGAAATGGCGGCATGGCGCCGTTCGATCACGAGGGTCTGGTTCGCCAGCTGTTCTCGGCCGACGTGCTTGAAGAAGGCTACAACACCGAGCTGATCGACGTCGGTGATAACGTTTCCGTGGTGGCCCGTGTGCGGGAGTATCGCGAGGCGCAGCAGCTTCCTCTGGAGCAGGTGGCCGATGATATTCGCGCTACCCTTAAGGCGCGCGAGACGCGCGACGCGCTGCGTGAGAGGGCAGAAGAGATTATGGCCGGGCTCAAGGCAGGTCAGTCTCTCGAAGAGTTGGGGGCCGGAGAATGGGTAAGCTACGAAGCGAAGTCCCGGAACGCGCAGGAGGTGAGCGCCAGTGTCATGAGGGCGGTGTTCTCGCTTGAGCGACCGGCAGATGACGACGCCAGCTATGGACGGTCGGTCAGTGCTGAAAGTGCCTCGGTGATCGCGCTGGACCAGGTTAATCAAGGTGAGGTTGACCAGGATGGAGCCGAGTTCAGCCAGCTGAGTCAGTTCCTGGCGTCCCTGGAAGGGCAGCGGGAATATTCAGCGTATCAGGAGTACCTCCGGAATCGGGCCGAAGTAGAGCGCCCCTGAGCTGTATTGATGCGGCGGGCTGGAGGAGGCCCGCCGAGAAGGCCACAAAAAAACCCGGGATCTCCCGGGTTTTTTTTGTGGCCAAGTCCGAGCTTTAGGTTGTCGGAAAGCGAGTGGGCTTAAGGCTTTCCTTGATCTTTTTGAGGTGTCCGAGAAAATCGGCGCCGCGCTTGAGGGTCACTCCGGTTGCCAGGATGTCGATCACGGTCAGATGAATAATTCTCGATGACATGGGCATATATACTTCCGTGTCTTCCGGGGCTGTTACGCCCAGGACAACGGTGCAAATTTCGGCAAGCGGGGATTCAGGGTTGGTGATGCCGATGACCGTGGCACCGTTGGCCCGGGCAAGCTTGGCAATTTCGACAGTTTCACGGGTCCGACCGGTGTAGGAAATCAGAACGATGACGTCCCCCACGCTGGCCCCTGCAGCAACCATACGTTGCATCAGGGCGTCATCATAGGACATCACCGGAATGTTGAAGCGGAAAAACTTGTGCTGGGCGTCGAGGGCCACTGCGGCGGATCCGCCCATGCCGAAGAAATTGATCTGTTTGGCCTGGATCAGGTAATCAATGGCCATGGCCAGTGCCTTCGGGTCCAGGGCCTGGCGGGCTTTGTCCAGACTGGCAATGGTGCTCAGCATGATCTTGTCCGCAAATTCGGCCACGGTGTCGTCCGGCTCAACATTCTGGCCGACGTAAGGGGTGCCGGTTGCAATGCTTTGTGCCAGCCTGATCTTGAAGTCCGGGAAGCCGGTGGCGGAAAAGCCGCGGCAAAACCGGTTCACCGTGGGTTCGCTGACTTCTGCAGCGCGGGCCAGGGCGGCTATGCTGTAACGAGTGGCCGCGCTGGGGTCTCGAAGAATGGCTTCGGCCACTTTTCGCTCCGATTTGTTGAGGCTGTCGAGTCTGCCCTGGATGTCTTCGAGCAGATTGTCGTCACGGTGCGCCTGGTTCGCAGCCATTAAAGGTACTCCCTGAATCTTGGCGATCGTTGTTGTGAAAACGGGCTGATTATACCGTGTTTTCTATCGTTATGGGGTAGTAAAAGTGTCAAAATATGGGTTTTTGCCTTGGAAAATACCGATGAAGCTGCCATTCTTTTCATAAAATTACGACATTAAGCGATTGTTCGGGTGATTCCCCGAATTGCCGGACCCACCAGAGAGAAGGAATCAATGGTCAATAAGATCGATACCCGGTGTGACCTGATGCTGTTTGGCGCCCTCGGCGACCTGGCACAACGTAAGCTGTTTCCGGCTCTGTACCAGTTGGAGCGTGCCAATTTGCTGGCAGAAGGCAGTCGTATTCTTGCCATAGCGCGCACAGAGGCTGATACAGCGGCGGTTCGGAAGCAGCTGTTCGAGAAGCTTGAGCAGCATGTAAAGGCGGAGGAGTTCGAAGCCCCGGTGGTGAAAAAGTTTCTTGACCGGGTGGACTACCAGCGGCTGGACTTCAATCACCCGGATGACTTTGGCGTACTCAACGAGTGGCGCGATGATGCCAACAACGAACTGATCGTGTACATGGCGACGCCTCCAGCCATGTATGGCGTGATCGCCCGCAACCTCAGGGCGGCAAGCTGCTGTACCGAGAAAACCCGGGTTGTGGTGGAGAAGCCCATTGGTCACGATCTCGAATCCTCGAGGGTGATCAATGATGAACTGGGGGAGGTCTACAACGAAAATCAGCTGTTCCGGATTGATCACTACCTGGGCAAGGAAACGGTCCAGAATCTGATTGCCCTGAGGTTTGCAAACAACCTCTTTGCCTCGCAGTGGGATCAGAACCACATTTCCCATGTCGAGATTACGGTTGCCGAGAGCGTCGGTATCGAGGGGCGCTGGGGTTATTTCGACAAGGCGGGCCAGATCCGGGACATGATTCAGAATCACCTGCTCCAGTTGCTGTGTCTGATTGCCATGGACCCACCCTCCGATCTGTCTGCTGACAGCATCCGCGACGAGAAAGTAAAGGTGCTGAAGGCCCTGCGACGGGTCACCCCGGACATGATGGAAAGTCGCGTTGTGCGCGGCCAGTACACGGCGGGAACCAGCAACGGTAAGCCGGTCCCGGGATATCTGGAGGAAGAGGGTGCCATTAAGGGCAGTGCCACCGAAACGTTTGTGGCCCTGAAAGCGGAAATCGATAACTGGCGCTGGTCGGGAGTGCCGTTTTACATCCGGACCGGCAAGCGTCTGCCCGAGAAGCTCTCCCAGATCATCATTCATTTCAAACCGGCGCCCCATTACATTTTCGATCCGGATCAGAAGCATCTGGCGAATAACAAGTTGATCATTCGATTGCAGCCGGACGAAGGCATGTCGTTGAAGATCCTGACCAAGGATCAGGGGCTGGACAAGGGGATGCGCCTGCGTCAGGGGCCGCTCGAACTGACCTTTTCCGAGACCTTTGATACCGATCGCATTCCGGACGCCTACGAGCGGTTGCTGTGGGAGGTCATGAAGGGCAATCAATACCTGTTTGTTCGCCGTGACGAAGTTGAGCACGCATGGCGCTGGGTGGATCAGGTGATCCGCAACTGGCATGACAGTGGCGAGCCGCCCAAGCGCTACGCGGCAGGCACCTGGGGGCCGGTGGCGTCAATTGCCATGATCACCCGTGACGGGAGGAGCTGGTATGAAGACGCCTGAAATTGACTTGCCTGAAGGCTTTCATGCGCACTTTGGGGACGATCCGGAACAGGTGGCGCTGGATCTGGCCAAAGCCGTGGCCGGATTTCTCCGGGAACGGCTTGCGGAAGCGCCGAGGGCCAGTCTGGTGGTGTCGGGTGGTTCAACGCCACTGCCGTTTTTCAGGGCGCTGTCGAGGGCGGACCTTGATTGGCGCCGGGTCGACCTCCTGCTCGCCGATGAGCGCTGGGTGCCGGAAGATGATCCAGCCAGCAATACGCGTCTGGTGAGGGAAAACCTGCTTCAGGGGCACGCTTCCGATGCGCACTTTCTCTCGCTCAAACAGCCGGGAGCCACTCCGCTGGAGGGGCTGGAGGCGGTTAAAGAGGAGCTGTCCTGTCTGACGTTGCCTCTCGATGTGGTGATCCTGGGGATGGGAAATGATGGCCACACGGCCTCGCTGTTTCCGGATGCGCCGGAATTGCCCAGGGCCATGGACCCTGATTGCCCGGATTTGGTTGCCGCGGCCACGCCGCCATCCCAACCTCATCAACGCATCAGCCTGACCCGGCCGCCACTGCGGGATGCCCGTTTTACTGCACTCCACCTCAAGGGCGGCGATAAGCTCGAGACGCTCAGGCGGGCGCTGGTGACGCCGGACGATGTGATGTCGATGCCGGTTCGTGGCTTTCTCAAGCCCGGCCTGAATGTGTTCTGGAGTCCCTGAATCCGTCGCAAATGTTCTCTGGAGAAGATCATGACCCAGCTTTCTGAATTCCATCGCGAGCGCGTCCAATCGGTGCTGCAGGCGTCGCCTCTGGTACCGGTAATCGCGATCAATCGCCTAGAGGACGCTGTGCCACTGTGCCAGGCTCTGGTGGATGGTGGTATCCCTGTACTGGAGATTACCCTGCGGACGGAGTTTGGCGTCGACGCGATCAAGGCGGTCCGTGCTGCCATTCCCGAAGCATGGGTCGGGGCGGGCACCGTTTCCAGTATTGCCCAGTACCGTCAGGTGGAGGCGGCCGGTGCCCAGTTCGTGATTACGCCCGGGGTAACCGAAGCCATTCTCGAGTTTGGATTAACGTCCGAAGCGCCACTGTTGCCCGGTATTGCTACCGTTTCGGAGTTGATGACGGGGTATGCTCTCGGCTACCGGGAGTTCAAGTTCTTCCCGGCAGAAGTCGCCGGCGGTGTGCCGGCATTGAAAGCCTTTAGCGGCCCATTTGGTGACGTCACTTTCTGCCCGACTGGCGGGATTCGCCGTGATACGGCCAGCAAGTACCTGGCGCTGAAGAATGTTCAGGCCGTAGGAGGCTCCTGGCTGACCCCGGACGACGTGGTTGCCGCCCGGGACTGGGCCCGGATTACAGAAATCGCGCGCGGGAGCCTGGCCGATCTGTGAGGCTTCAGCGAATGTCCGAGCCGACCCGGACTATTTTCATGGTGTTGGTGCCGCCCTGGGCGTTCACGTAATCGCCCTTGGTGATAATGACCAGATCTTCCTCGCTGACCACGCCCCGATTCACCAGCTCCGAAACCGCGAGGGCATTGGTGCGTTCGTTCGGGATCTTGGCGGAATCAAACGGGATGGTCTGAACGCCCCGGAACAGAACCACGCGATGCTGGGTCGAGTGGTGCCGGGAGAACGCGAAGATCGGCAGGCTCGACTTGATGCGGGACATCAGCCGGGGCGTCGCGCCGGTTTCGGTCATGCAGATGATTGCGGACACTCCTTCAAGGTGGTTTGCCGCATACATGGCCGACAGGGCAATGGCCTCATCCACTCGTTCCATGCTCTCGTGAATCCGGTGCTTTGACTGGTGCATCGATGGATGCTTTTCGGCCCCCAGGCAGATGCGAACCATTGCCTCCACGGCCTCTTTCGGGTAATCGCCCACGGCGGTTTCCGCCGACAGCATTACCGCGTCGGTGTAATCCATCACGGCATTGGCCACGTCCGAGACTTCGGCCCGGGTTGGCATGGGGCTGGTGATCATCGACTCCATCATCTGGGTGGCGGTAATCACCGCCCGGTTCAGAACCCGTGCCCGGTTGATGATATGCTTCTGAACGCCTACCAGTTCGGCGTCACCGATCTCCACCGCCAGGTCGCCCCGGGCAACCATTACGGCGTCGGAAGCCTCGATGACGGCATCAAGGGCGGCCTCGTCGTGAGCAAGCTCGGCCCGCTCGATCTTGGCCACAAGCCCGGCATCCGAACCGGCATCCTTCAGGAGTCGGCGGGCCGTGTGCATGTCCTCTGCGGTTCGCACGAAGGATACCGCCACGTAGTCGGCGCCCAGGCGGGCGGCAGTGACAATGTCCTGTTTGTCCTTTTCCGTGAGGGCGTCCGCTGAAAGGCCGCCGCCGCGCTTGTTGAGTCCCTTGTTGTTCGAAAGTGGTCCGCCTATGAGAACTGTCGAGGTGATGCTGTGATCGTTGATCGAGGTCACCTCCATCTCGATGCGGCCATCGTCCAGTACCAGAATGTCGCCTGGTTCGACGTCCTCAATAAGCTGTTCGTAATCGATTCCGACCTTCTCCTTGGTACCGGCCTCCTTGTCCATGGACGCGTCCAGAATAAAGGTCTGGCCGGCGACCAGGGTGACCTTGTTGTCAGTAAATCGTGCGATGCGAAGCTTCGGGCCTTGAAGGTCCGCCAGCAGGGCCACAAAACGGCCCTGGGCAGCGGCGGTTTCGCGGACCTGGCGTGCCCGGCCGATGTGTTCTTCGGCACTGCCATGGGAGAAGTTCAGTCGCGTTACGTCGACACCGGCACCGATGATGGCGGCGAGGGATTCGGGGGTGTCGGTCGCGGGACCGAGAGTGGCGACAATCTTGGTGCGCCTGAGCATGTGTGGTGTCCTTTGGTTGGTCGGGAGTGTTTCTCTAAGAATAGTGGAATACCTTGTGCCGGCCAGGATTACTGGCCGGCCTGGATAAGGGCTTTGGCGTTATCCAGCATTCGGTTCGAAAAACCCCATTCATTATCATACCAGGCCATTACCTTAACGTGACGGCCCAGCACGCGGGTGTGATTGGCATCGAACACGCTGGACAGCGCGTTATGGTTAAAGTCCACGCTGACCAGTTTCTCTGTGTTATAGCCAAGAACGGGGCTGGCTTTGGCGGCGGCCCTGACCGCATCGTTGATCTCGTCAACGGTGGTGTCCCGGCCCGCGATGAAGCCGAAGTCCACCAGCGAGACGTTGATGGTAGGAACCCGGACCGCCAGTCCGTCGAGCTTGCCGTCGAGTTCCGGGAGCACCTTGCCAATGGCGGCGGCTGCCCCGGTTTTGGTCGGAATCATGGACTGGGTAGCTGAGCGGGCGCGGTAAAGATCCGAGTGATAGACGTCGCTGAGTTTCTGATCATTGGTGTAGGAGTGAATGGTGGTCATCAGGCCGCTTTCGATACCTACGGCCCTGTGCAGGGCTTCAGCGACAGGGGCCAGACAGTTGGTAGTACAGGAGGCGTTCGAGATCACGTCATGCTCCCGGGACAGGGTATGATGATTGACGCCGTAAACCACAGTAGCGTCGGCGTCCGGGGAGGGCGCAGAGATGATCACTTTACGGGCGCCGGCCGACAGGTGGGCGCCCGCCGCGTCGCGGCTGGTGAAAAGGCCGGTGCATTCGAACACCACGTCGACATGAAAATCCCGCCAGGGCAGATCTTCCGGGTTGCGGACGGCCGAAATGGCAATGCGGTCACCATTAACTGTCAGGGATTCCGCATCGTGGCCGACCACACCTTCAAAACGACCGTGGACGCTATCATACTTGAGCAGGTGCGCATTGGTTTCAGCATCGCCCAGGTCATTGATGGCAACAACCTGAATCTGCTTTCGGTAGTCATTTTCGTAAAGTGCCCGGAGAACATTGCGGCCGATCCGGCCAAAGCCGTTGATTGCAATACGGATAGTCATCGTCCGACTCCTCGGTTGTTTGTTCGTTTGCTCTCTTGTGATGTAGTAAATATAACAACAAGAAAGCGATTTTTACACGTAATCCGGGTGAAAAACCCGAAAAAAGAAAGTAAAGTTACATCTATATAGGCATCCAACCAGTCAGTTTAATGGAGCTCATCATGCACCCGATCGTTGACAGGGTTACACGGCGAATCATTGAGCGCAGTCGATCCAGCCGACAGGACTACCTCAGCCGGATTAACGAGCTGAAGACCCAATCCCCCCATCGCAGCAGCCTTTCATGCGGCAACCTGGCGCATGGTTTTGCGGCTTGCGCTCCCGGTGACAAGGACACGCTTAAGTTCATGAACAAGGCCAACGTCGCCATCGTGTCTGCCTACAACGATATGCTTTCGGCCCATCAGCCCTATGAAAAGTTCCCGGATATTATTCGGGAAGCGGCCCACAGCATGGGGTCAGTGGCACAGTTTGCGGGTGGTACGCCGGCCATGTGCGATGGCGTGACCCAGGGGCAGCCGGGCATGGAGCTGAGCCTGTTTTCCCGTGACACCATTGCCATGAGCACCGCCGTGGCACTCAGCCACAATATGTTTGACGCCACCTTGCTGCTGGGCATCTGCGACAAGATCGTGCCCGGGCTGCTGATTGGTTCACTGAGCTTCGGCTATCTGCCGACCATCCTGGTTCCGGCCGGGCCCATGCCCTCGGGACTGCCGAATAAAGAGAAGCAGCGCATCCGACAGCTATACGCCGAAGGCAAGGTCGGCAGGGAGGAATTGCTGGAGGCCGAGAGCAAGTCCTACCACAGCCCCGGTACCTGTACCTTCTATGGCACAGCCAACAGCAATCAATTGCTGGTTGAGGTTATGGGCCTGCATTTGCCCGGTGCCGCCTTCGTGAATCCCGGAACCCCGCTGCGGGATAAACTGACCCGGGAGGCGACCGAGCAGGTTATTCGCTTGTCCAAACCCCACGGCGGCGAGCTCGGCCTGGGCGATATGGTTGACGAGAAAAGCATAGTCAATGCGCTGGTTGCTCTGCTGGTGACCGGAGGATCGACCAATCACACCATTCACTGGATCGCCATTGCACGGGCCGCGGGAATCATCATCGACTGGAACGACTACGCGGAGCTGTCCTCGGTGGTGCCCTCCATGACCCGTATCTACCCGAACGGCGAGGAAGATGTGAATGCCTTTCATGAGGCTGGCGGCACACCCTTTCTGATCCGTGAGCTGCTGGACGGCGGGTATCTGCACAACGACGTCGAGACTGTCACGGGGCATGGTCTTGACCGGTACACCCGGCACCCCGTTCTGGAGGGTGACAAGCTGGCGTGGCAGCCGGCACCGGCAAAAAGTCTGCGTCCCGAAGTGCTCAGTTCGGCAGCCGAGCCCTTTGCCCCGGACGGCGGGCTGCGTGTTCTGGATGGCAATCTGGGGCGGGGCGTTATCAAGGTGTCGGCGGTGGCGGAGGAGCACCGCAGAGTGGAAGCTCCCGCGGTGGTTTTCAATGATCAGAACGAACTGAAAGCAGCGTTCGATGCCGGCGATCTGGATAAGGACTGCATCGTGGTTGTGCGCTTCCAGGGGCCAAAGGCCAACGGCATGCCGGAGTTACATAAACTGACGCCGTATCTGGGTGTGCTTCAGGATCGGGGCTACAAGGTCGGGTTGGTGACCGACGGCAGGATGTCCGGCGCTTCAGGCAAGGTGCCCGCAGCGATTCATGTATACCCGGAGGCGCTTGACGGCGGTCCGTTGGCCCGGGTCAGGGACGGGGATCTGATCTGCCTCGATGCGCTGGCTGGGCGTCTCAGCATTGAGGTCGACCATCACGAATTTTCCGAACGTGGCTCGGAACAAGTCAACTTGAAGGGCTATCATACTGGCTACGGTCGGGAGTTGTTTGGCTGGATGCGCCGATCTGCGAGCACGCCCGAGGAAGGTGCCAGCTTTTTCTGGAATCACAACGCATGACAGCAAGTCAGTACGCCCTGGTCGGCGATATTGGTGGAACCAACGCCCGATTTGCTCTGGTCGAGCCCGGTCGAGTCCGGCCCGAGGCAATTGAGATCCTGCCGTGCGGCGACTACGGCAATCTCGATGACGCCGTGGTGAGCTACCTCGAACGCACCGGTGTGGCTGCGGTTTCCGAAGCCTGCCTGGCCGTTGCTTCGCCGGTGAGTGGTACGCGGGTGCGGATGACCAATAATCACTGGTGCTTCGATACCGACGAGATCCGTTCCCGATTTGGCTGGCAGTCGTTCAAGGTCATCAATGACTATACGGCGATGGCGCTGGGGGTGCTCCACGTTGGCTCCGAGCAGTTGGTCCATGTTTGTGGCGGCCCGGGCGATAAGCGACGGCCGCGTCTGGTGATGGGGCCAGGTACCGGCCTTGGTGTGTCGGGACTTGTGCCGCTAACCCAAGGGTGGGTTCCATTGATCACCGAGGGTGGGCACGTGGATTTTGCGCCCACGGATGATATCGAAATGGATATCCTGCGCATCCTGCAAGCCCGCTTTGGTCGAGTGTCTGTGGAGCGGATTCTGTGCGGTCAGGGGTTGTTGAATCTTTACCAGGCTCACGGGCAAATTCAGGGGGTTGCCACACCGCTGGATGCGCCGGAAAAAGTTACTGCAGCGGCACTGGCGCAAGCGGACGCCCTGGCGCGCCACGCACTGCGTCACTTCTGCGAAATCCTCGGCCGCGTTGCCGGTAATGCCGTGCTGACCTTGGGCAGCACCGGCGGCGTATACCTTTGCGGGGGTATCCTGCCGCGTATTCTGGATTTCTTTCTGGAGAGCCCGTTCAGGACCGGGTTTGAGGACAAGGGGCGCATGCGCCCACTGGTCGAGCGCACCCCGGTTTATGTGGTGACCGAGCCCTACACAGGTCTTCTGGGCGCGGCCGAGGCCCTGCGTAATCCGGAGGTCCAGGCCCTTTGACCGGACCACGGTTCTGATTACAGGTAATGAATCAGTTGCGCCCGGTCGAACCGGTACTGCTGGTTGTAAACGCCATTTTCCGCCCGTTTGCCGGCGGCCAGTACCATGGTGACCAGGCCTTTTCTCGGAATCTTCAGTAGTTTTTTCACCCGGCATTCATCGAAGCCTTCCATCGGGCAGGAGTCGTAGCCGTGTGCCCGGAGGGCCAGCATCAGGTTCTCTGCGGCCAACGCCGTCGATTTGGTGGCCCAGACTTTCATTTCATTCGCTGAATAGGGGCCCCGCGGAACAGGGCGGGACAGCCCAACCACGTACCCGGCCGCTTTCTTGGCAACGCCCAGTAAACCGAGTGGTCCCTGGTTGTAATGGATTGGGGCAATCCGGCGGTAGTATTTTTCGACAATTGGCGGGAGTTTTTCTTCGGGCCATTCCTCGACCGCACGGCGGGCGTGGTTTCGCCAGGTGTCGGTGCGGGCAACGATGGCGATCAGGACCGGAGCCGTTTTCGCCGCGTTCTGGCCCAGGCAGGCCTCGGCCAGACGGGTTTTCAGTTCCGGTGTGCGCACCACATAAAACTCCCAGGGCTGCAGGTTACTCGAGTTGGGAGCGAGTGTGGCGAGCTCGAGGCAGTCAGCCAGGACGTCGTCCGGCACCGGTTCGTTCTTGAACCGACGTATCGAGCGTCGGGTGCGTACCACCTTGCGAAACTCTTCCACATCGATATCCGGGAGAGCGCCTGCCTTAGCGTTCATAATGGTTCCTTTTGTGTTTATGTCGCACTATGGTTACGGGAAACCGAGAGCTATGCAATTGCCGGGATGATGTTTGACCGATGACTGACAATCTTGCCGACTTACCGTTCCAGGAGCTGGTCCGACGGGTGCGAGCCTGCACCCTCTGCAGCGACGTTCTGCCCTGCGGCCCCCGGCCGGTTGTGCAGCTCTCGGAGTCGTCGCGCATTCTGGTGGTCGGGCAGGCGCCCGGTCGCCGCGTTCACGACACGGGACTGCCGTTCAATGATTCCAGTGGAGACCGGTTGCGCGACTGGATGGGGGTGACGCGGGACACCTTTTACGATGAGCAGAAACTGGCTATCTTGCCCATGGGGTTCTGTTACCCGGGAACCGGAAAGTCCGGTGATCTGCCCCCGCGCCCGGAATGCGCACCGGCCTGGCGACAGGTGCTGCTCGATCGTTTACCGGATATTGCATTGACGCTGGTGATTGGTCGTTACGCCCATGCCTGGCACCTTCCGGACGGAGAGTCCTCGGTGACCGGCAATGTGAAGAACTGGAAACGCTACTGGCCGGAGGTTGTGCCAATGCCGCACCCCAGTCCCCGCAACAATTTGTGGTTACGTCGGAATCCCTGGTTTGAAGCGGTCACTGTCCCTGCACTGAGGGAGCGGGTTGCCGCGATCCTTGTAGAAGCCTGATCGTCAGGCGCTGTGATAAACGAACGTCTCGTTCGGACTCGCTGACTGTTGCCCTTGAAGGAAGCTGTTCAGGGTATCCACATCCCGCTCCGTCGCATAGAGCCCCTGCTTGGTCCGGCGCCACAGAATGTCATCGGCATCCATGGCCCATTCGGCTTCCATGAGATAGCGAACCTCGGCAGCATAGAGCGTGCCTGCGAAGTGCTGGCCGAGATCTTCCACTGAGGAGCAGTCGCGTAGGAAGGTGTAGGCGCAGGTCCCGTAGGTTCGAACATACCGGCTGATCAGGTTTTCCGGTAACCAGGGAAAGTCGTGATGTAACTGCGCCGACAGGTTTTCCTGGTTGTCGAAATCTCCTCCCGGCAAAACGGCGTTTTTGGTCCAGCGGCCGCCCGCGTTGGGAAAGAACTGGCACAGCTTGTCAGTGGCAGCTTCCGCCAGTTTCCGGTAGGTCGTAATCTTGCCTCCGAACACCGAAATCAACGGTGCCTTACCCGGTTCACTGTCGATTTCAAAGGAATAGTCCCGAGACGCTTTCTGCGCGTTCTCCTCCTCGCCGTCCATGAGCGGGCGCACCCCGGAATAGGACCAGACAACGTCATCGGCGTTGAGTTGCCGCTTGAAATGGGCGTTTACGATGTCCAGCAGGTATTCGGTTTCCTCCGGGGAAATTCGCGCCTGCTTTGGATCGCCCTCGTAATCGACGTCCGTGGTGCCCACCAGTGAAAACTGGTCTTCGTAGGGAATCACAAACACGATGCGTTCATCTTCGTTTTGCAGGATGTAGGCTTCAGTGCCCTTGTTCAGTCGCGGTAAAACGATGTGGCTGCCCTTGACCATCCGTATCATCTTTGGCGCCGGCATGGAGAGGGTTTCTCCGAAAAGCTGGCTCACCCAGGGGCCAGTTGCGTTGACGATGGTTCGGGTAGTGACGGTGGTTTCGGAGCCGTCGCGCATGTCCTTGAGCGTTACGGTCCAGTCGTTGGCGCCCCTGTCGGCCTTTACGCATTTGGTCCGGGTCATGATCCTGGCGCCGGATTGCTGTGCTTTTTTTGCCGTCAGTACGACCAGCCGGGCGTCGTCCACCCAGCCATCGGAATATTCGAATCCCTTGGTGAGCTCCGGTTTCAACGGATCGGAGCTGTCGAATCTGATCGAGCGGGAGCCCGGCAGCAGTTCACGTTTTGCCAGATGGTCGTAGAGAAAAAGACCGGTCCGTATCATCCAGGCCGGTCGCAGGTGAGGGCGGTGA
This sequence comes from Marinobacter albus, assembly GCF_030238305.1. NCBI lineage: Bacteria > Pseudomonadati > Pseudomonadota > Gammaproteobacteria > Pseudomonadales > Marinobacteraceae > Marinobacter > Marinobacter albus. Next base: position 1,657,869 of record NZ_JASSQD010000001.1, read on the forward strand.
GGCAGCCGGAAGCGCATGGGCCACATGATATGCGGGGAATTCCGGAGCAGTGATTCGCGCTCGGCAAGCGCCTCGCGAACGAGCCGGAACTCGTAATGCTCCAGGTAGCGCAACCCACCGTGGATCAGTTTGCTGCTGCTGGACGACGTGGCCGAGGCCAAATCGTTCATCTCACACAGAAGAACCCTGAGACCGCGCCCTGCTGCGTCCATGGCGATACCCGTACCGTTGACGCCGCCACCGACGACAACCACGTCAAAAGTGTCCTGTTCCTTAGTCATGGCTCGTCTGTCTCTCCCTCTGTGGCAAAAGTGCGGCCTCGAGTTACACACTTTTTGTTCGACTTCGAGCATTATGCGAAAGTCTAAAATATTCGTAAAGGAAAATTAAGAAAAAAAACGAAAATTCCAGGGCGGATTTCAGGGCGGTGCGAAGCCGATGGCCGATCAGACGATGTGGAGTTTCACGTTGTGTTCGGTCAACAGTTGCCGGATGTCCAGTGGGGGCTGGGCATCGGTAAAAACGTGGTTGGCCTGGGTGATGTTGCCCAGTCGGACCATGGCGTTCCGGCCAAACTTGGTGTGGTCTGCGGCGAGAAGCACCTGGTCGGAGTTGGCAATAATTGCCTGGGCCACGCGGACTTCACGGTAGTCAAAGTCAAGCAGGGAACCGTCGTCGTGGATGCCGCTGATGCCGATGATGCCGAAATCCATTTTGAACTGGTTGATGAAATCGCGGGTCGCCTCACCGACAATACCGCCGTCGCGATTGCGAACCTCGCCACCGGCAATGATGACGTGGAAATCTTCCTTCGCGGAGAGGATGGAGGCGACGTGCAGATTGTTGGTCACGATCTGGAGGTTGTTCCTGACCAGCAGGGCCTTGGCGATGGTTTCGGTGGTGGTGCCGATATTGATAAACATGGAGGCGTTGTCGGGGATCATTTCCACGAGAGCCTCAGCAATCCGTTCCTTCGCTTCCAGATCCATGATCTTGCGGGCCTGGTAAGCGGTATTGACCGTGCTCGAGTCGATGCCGGCACCGCCGTGGTGGCGGCGAAGTTTCTGTTCCTTGGCCAGTTCGTTGAGGTCCCTGCGAATGGTTTGAGGCGTTACCTTGAACTGATCGACCAGCTGCTCCGTGGTTACAAAGCCCTTCTGTTGAATCAGCTCCATAATCAGGTCCTGTCGGCGACGCTGTGCCATTCACATTACCTCAGCATTGTTAGTTGTTCTCATACGAAAATCGTGCCGCTTTCGAACATGCCCCGAGTTTAGTGTTTTTCAGGAGGTTATGCAGCTTTTGTGGCTGTCTGACCAGGCCCGGTTTGCGGATTCTTGCGATCCCGGTTGGCATTTATGTTCAAAAAGGTAAAAATACGAACAAATAAGAAAGCAAGGACGACCAGAACATGCGCCAGTACATACTTTCGATTGATCAGGGCACCACCAGTTCCAGGGCCATTCTGTTTGATCTGCAAGGCAACCCCCGTCATTCGCAGCAGGAAGAGTTCCCCCAGCATTTTCCAGCCAGCGGCTGGGTTGAGCACGACCCCGAGGATATCTGGAGTTCTGTTCAACGAACGATTGCCCGTGTTCTGGCAGACGGTTGTGAGCCCAGCGATCAGGTACTCGCCGCAGGCATTACCAATCAGCGGGAAACCACCCTGTTGTGGGACCGGCAGACCGGGGAGCCGGTGTATCGGGCCATAGTCTGGCAGGATCGGCGAACAGCCGCGTACTGTGAAATCCTCAAGAAACAGGGTGCAGAGCCTTGGGTGAATGACAAAACCGGTCTGCTGATCGACCCCTATTTCTCGGCCACGAAGATTCGCTGGATTCTGGACAATGTGCCGGGGACCCGCGAACGGGCGGAGCGCGGGGAGCTTGCGTTCGGCACCATCGACAGCTTTCTGCTCTGGCGCCTGACCGGCGGCCGGGAACACCGAACCGATGCCACTAATGCCAGCCGCACCCTGTTGTTCAATATCCATTCCCAGACCTGGGATCCCGAGTTACTGGAACTGTTCGGAATACCGGCGTCTCTGTTGCCAGAGGTTATGGACTCGGCCGATGAGTTTGGACAGGTGACCGAGGGGGGAGCTCTGAACGGTGTTTCGGTGCTGGGGATCGCCGGGGACCAGCAGGCGGCGCTGTTCGGACAGACCTGTTTTAACAAGGGGATGGCAAAGAGCACCTATGGCACCGGGTGCTTCCTCATGCTGAATACCGGCGACAAAGCATTGAGGTCGGAACACCGGTTGCTGACGACGGTGGCGTATCGGGTAAAGGGTAAACCGACCTATGCGCTCGAAGGCAGCATCTTTGTTGCGGGGGCCGCTATCCAGTGGTTGCGCGACGGGCTCCGGCTAATTGGCGATGCCTGTGAGACCGAGCCGCTGGCGGAGGGCACTCCGGTGGACCACGGCGTGTACCTTGTACCGGCGTTCACCGGGCTCGGGGCGCCGTATTGGGATCCCAACGCACGCGGTGCGATTTTTGGACTGACCCGAGATACTGGCATCCGGGAGATCGTAACGGCCGGGCTGCAATCGGTCTGCTATCAGACCAAGGATCTCCAGAAGGCAATGGAACGGGACGGTATACGTCCGGTGACGCTCCGAGTGGATGGCGGCATGGTGGCCAATAGCTGGGTGCTGCAGTTTCTCGCGGACGTTCTGGGTGCGCGGGTAGATCGGCCATCGTTGGTCGAGACCACGGCCTTGGGCGCCGCTTACCTTGCCGGTCTGCAGGCGGGGGTATACGGCTCGCTGGAGGAGCTGGCCGGGCTCTGGCGCTGTGATCGGAGCTTCGAGCCGGAGATGAGCAAAGGTGATCGCGACCGGCTCTACGAGGGGTGGACCCGGGCCGTGGAAAAGCTCTGAACGGTCCAGCCTGGCCCGGGTCCCGTGGTCGCCAACCGGCACCAATGTTCCCGACTATCCAAAGCTGGCCCAGCTGTGGTGGCAGTATATCGCCCAGGCTGCCGAACGAGAAACATCAAGGCAAATCGGTTCCCCGCCGGGAGCTCCTGAAAACCTGGGAAGCCGCTCGCCAGAGCTGATGCCCTGACTGATAGCCCGCCGCCTGTGGGACTTCCCGGGCGGCGGGTTGCCTGCCTTCTCTCTTTGGCACCAGAACCGGTGCCGTCCTCAGAGTGTCAATGGCTTGCCGGCCTGGGCACGCCGCTCTTCCCATTCGGCACGGGTCTGAGCTGCCTCGTTACCCGGCATGGAATCAATGATACTGAAGTAATCGGAACTGTACTGGTCCGCGACAACGGTGTTGCGAGGCTTGACCCTGACCACATACACGGTCTGCTCGTTCTGGTGGTCGAAATCGCGCCAGTGCTGTTCATCCTTCAGGAAAGTGTAACGGTGTCCCTCCAATGCGGCGCGGACCCGGGCCGTGTTGGTGGTACCGGCACGTTCCACTGCGTCCTTGTACTGGTAGACGATGCTGTAGGCCGATGCTGCGGCAGACGATGGCCGCATCTCGTAGCGACTCGAAAAGGCCTCGACGAATTCCTTGCCCCGAGGGTAGTTTTTCTCATACGGCGCATTCCACACCCAGGGGGCACCACCCACGATGCCTTCCATGATGGTCGGACCGACCTGGCGGGCCATCCCGAGGGTCAGGTTTGGCACCACAATCTGGACTTTGTCTTTCAGGCCCATTTCGTAGGCGACATTGAGAGCACGAACCATGTCATCGCCGAACAGCACCAGCATCAATACCTTGGCGTCGCTCGCGGCGGCTTGTTCCAGCGCCTGGCGGAAATCAGTGATCAAGGCTCGTGGGAACGGCGTCTTTACACCCGGGTGATCGCTGGTGTCCTCGGTCTCGGAGAACTTGCGCACCGATTCCTCAACGGACCAGCCCCAGGTGTAGTCGGCAGTGATGTAGAAGTACTTTTCGCCGGCGTGGTTGCGTTTGAGGTACTGACTCAGTGCCTTGGCGGTCATCCAGGCGTTGTAGGGCTCCCGGAACATGTGGCTGTGGCCCTCGCTGCCGGTGGTGGCGTTGGAGTAGGTGAGGGTGCCGAAGTAGAGCCGGTCGCGTTCCCGCGCCGCCTTACCGGATGCAATGGCCACGGCGCTGGAGACTCCACCGAAGACCATCTCCGCACCTTCCCGGTCGATCAGTTCGGCGGTATTCTTTGCGCCCTGTGCCGGCTCGCCGCGGGTGTTGCGGATCACCAGTTCCAGTTGCCGTCCCAGCACACCCCCGGCCTTGTTGATCTCATCCACCGCAAGGAAAGTGCCGAGCCGTTGTTGCAGGCCCTGGTCCTTGTAACGGCCGGTCTGGGGGTAGTTCAATCCAATCTTGAGGGTTTCTGCTGTTACCGTGGTACCTGCAAGCAACAGCAGGCAGACAGAAAAGAGTGCTTTTCTGAAGGTCATCGATGTTAGCCTCCGGCTTACCGTTCCTGTAGTCGGCGGAACGGCGGGTTATTTTTGTTCGATTGTTAACCGGAAGCTAGTGTCGGCGTTGATCCACAAGCCAACAATGGGACCAAGGTGGAAGTTTTGGTAACAAATTGTAGATCCGCAAAAAGGCCCTGAATGCCTCGCTGTCAGTTTTGGCCAAAAACCCGTTCCTCCTTGAACCGGTAGTAACCGGCGGCTTCCTCGGACCGGATAACCTCTGCCATGTCCTTGCCGAAAACGTCCTCTGTGAGTTGATCCAGCGCTTCCTGGCGTTCGGGCCCCTGATCGTACTTGTCCAGAATGGCTTCCCGTTTGGCCTGGTAACGGTCGCCCTTGCTCCAGCGTTCGTCCCGGGTGCGGTCGAGGTTGCCCCAGCGGTCGAGGGCCTCCTCGTCCATGCCCAGCTCCGACCGAATGCCGCGAAGGGTCGCGTAGCGTTCTGAGACTGGCTGCTGGTGCAGGGAAGACTGCACCGAAGGCAAGCTGAGGAACCGGTCGGTCAGTTCCTGCCGCCGGTTTTCAAGTACGCGGTTGGCTTGCTCCCCATAGGTCTGTTCGATGGCGTCGGTGTACGCCCGGGCCTTGTTGAGGGGGGTGCCTTCGACCGACTCAATACTCTGGAGCGACTGCGACAATGCCTGATTCTGCAGTTCTGCCTGCCAGATCAGCTCCGCGTCCTCTCCGAACAGTTCCCGGCGTTTGGCCCAGATGAAGTCTCGCCGCTCTCCGGGAGCCATTGCCCTCAAGGCATATCGCTCCTGTTCCATGAAGGACTGGTAGGCAAGCAGGGCGGTCAACCGTTCCCTAAGTGCCCCATGGCGGTCCGGAAACCACGTTTGCAGAAGCGCCAACAGGTTCTCATGCCAGTGTTCCGGATCAATGGTGGAGAGGTAACGGATCATCTCCTCCAGCATGCGGATCTGGGATTTCGGCTGATCCAGGTGACTGCCATAGGTCGCGAGCAACTGGTCGTGGACCTGTTCAAGTTCGGTGTTGTCGGCGTCGACCGGCATCTCCGGTGCGGGTTCGGGTGCATCCGCAATAACTGGCTGGGATTCTGGCTTGGCCGGGGAAGCGTCGGGTGTCGGTGTGCCAGCACTGGTCGCGTACCAGGCGAACGCGGCAATGCCCAACACCAGACTTGTCAGGGCCAGACCCTGGACTTTGGTCGGTTTCACGTTGACCACCTTTCGTTGTTGTTCTGTGGATCGGTTGTGTCCTTACCAGACTGCCGTGAGTTTTCGCGCGTGCCAACCTCAACCCGGAGCCTGATCCGATCAATTCTGCAGGTCGTGACTGCAGTCACACAAAGACAGCGGCAGATCAGATAGAAATGGAGTGTCTGTGGTCGCAGACGCCTCGGTATTCTGGACGGTGACGTTTTGCCGTTCGTGCCGCGAGGATTCAGGGAGAGATTCAAGGTAGATGGAAACCTACCCGTGGGGATGTCGATGACAAGGCAGCCCCCAGGCAGCAAGTACCGTGGTTAGGCTCACAACAAAAACAAGAGACTAACAACAATGAAGAACCCAAGTGCCCTGAAAAAAATCGGTGCCGTCGCGGTGTGTGCAGCCGGCATCATCTTCTCATCCCCGGTTCTGGCCCGTGACGCCAACAAGACCCAGTTTCCCGTCGTGTTTGCCCACGGTATGTCGGGCTTCGATGACATCCTCGGTTACGACTACTGGGGTGATGACTACGGCACCTTCGTGCTCGATCCCTGTGACAAGTTGTTCGAAACCAATTGCAACGGCGACATCAACGACAACCAGCGCAGTTTCGTGTCGTCGGTGACCCCGTTCCAGAGCTCGGAAGTCCGTGGCTACCAGCTGGCAAACAACATCGAAAGTTACATGGCGACGTCGGGCGCCAGTCAGGTCAACATCGTGTCGCACTCACAGGGTGGTATCGATGCCCGCAAGGCGGCCCGACTGCTGCGTGAGCGCAAGGGTTACCGGGTCGTGCAAACTCACGTCAGTATCTCCTCTCCGCATCGCGGCTCGTCTGCAGCAAAATTCATTCTGGATTATTACGCCAACTCGGTGACCGAGACACTCGCGAACTACTTCGGTGATGTGATCTACGGCAGCGGCAACGACGCAATCGCGGGCGCAAAGCAACTGGTCTATAACGATTACGACCCCAATGACGGTGTCATCACCGGCATGAAGGCGTTCAATCAGAAATATCCGTCCAGCACCAGCTACGTGGCCAACTCGGTGTCGCTGATGACCGCCCAGGATGGCAGTAGCGTAAACCCGGCGCTATGGCTCTTGTCGGAGCTGATCTATGACATTGATGGCGACGGCTATTGCTACGACGATTGCAATAACGACGGTGCCGCGGGCCAGGGCGATGGCAATCCCAATGAACGGGATGATGACGGGCTGGTAGGAATCAACAGCCAGCAGCAGGGCTATCGCATGGAGTACGCCGAATGTTGGGGCTGCCTGGATTACGTCTGGGAGCGGACCAGCCTGGGCTATGTGTCTGACATCAACCATCCCAACAGCACCCAGATGACCTCATCGGCCTATGTGATTAACCAGGATCACCTGGACGTCGTGGGTGTGGGTCCGGACACCTTCGATGAAATGGAGTTCTACGCCGCCATCACGGATTACATCGCCGATCGTGGAAACTGACATCGGTCCCAATGCCAGTTGGGGCCGGTACCATGCCGGCCTCAGCCTGGTGTGTCTTCAGCTCAAAAAGTAGACGCGACACCTTTGTGTGGGCCGGTTCAGGTCCGGCTGGAAACCGGTCGAGCCAGTGCGAGACCGATACTGGCCAGGCCGGAGCCCGCGAGCGCACCGACAAACGGCATCAGGGTGGGAATGCTGCCCGGAAAACTGGCCGCCTCGAGTCCTGCCATGACCGAACCGCCGGTAATCCAGCCGGGGAGTATGGCCCCGAGCAGGCCCGCCAGGCCGCCAAAGATGGCTGCTGTCGTGGTCATCCGGGACCACAGGCCCAACAGCACCGGCAATACGGCGGTTGCACACAGCAAATCGGCAATCAGGAACAGCCTGAGCACTGAGATACCCTGCAACGCCACCAGCACCACCGGGATCATCAGTGCGACGGTGATCCAGCGAGCGGAGGTTATGGAGAGCCCGCGTTTTTCGGTTACCGCCAGAGAGGCCAGCGCGTTCTGCAGTGTGTCCACCGAGGAAGCCACCAGGGTTATGGCGAGAATCAGGGCCGGGAGGGTCAGCCAGGCTGGCGCCTCGCCCAGCAGGGCAAAGAATGGGATCGGCGGGCTGCCAAGGTCGGCACCGCTGAGAGAGGCCAGGATGCCCAGCCCACCGACGACCGCCACCACGATAACGGTGATCAGTCCGCCCAGGGCCGCACCGCGACTCAGGCTGCCGGTATCGCGGGCCGACCAGAGTCTCTGCCAGTACCCCTGGTGAAACAGGTTTGCGGCTGTCACCGCAATGATGAGGGTGAGCGCGACGCTGAGCGCGCTGGTTGCAGGCACCTCGGGCAGTCGGGAGGTGGATAGCTCGGGGAGCTGTCCGAGGCCGATAAAGCCGACAATGGCCAGCAGGCCAATCAGCAGGAAGGCCTGCCACTGGTCGGTTACGATGCTGGCGCGCAACCCGCCCCAGGCGGTATAGATCAGGGTGGTCAGCGCGACGCCGAGCAACACAAGATTGCCGTTGATGCCGGAAAGCAGGGAGGTTATCGCCCCGATCGCCGTCAGTTCTGCAGTAAGGAAACACAGCATGTACAGCACGGAGATCAGCGAAACATAGTGGCGCACGCCGCGACCGTAACAGGCCTGGGCAAACTCTCCGATGCTGCGGCCTTCCGGCAGAAGTTGTCGGATTGCGGGCCCGCAATAGGCAAACACGATGAACGGCAATGCCGCACCGATGGCGTAGCCTGCAAGCGCCAGGGGACCGACCAGGGCGCCAACTTCCGGGGGCGCAAACAGAATCCAGCCACCCATGCCGGACGCCAGGAAAGACAGGCCCAGTGCTCTTGCACCCTGGGTATTGCGTGCGGTTACGTAGTCGTCCAGGCCGCCATCGGCGAGTCGGGCTCTCAGGCCCAGCCAGGTAAAAACGAGCAGCGCAGCGGTCAGCGCTGCCACGGTGGTATAGAGCATCCCAAATCTCCGCCGGTCACAGGGCAGGCAATAGTGCCATATCCCGCTGTCAGCGGCGAGCCCGGGGTGCTCTGAGTGATGCCACCTGTCAGGTTTTGGCGGCTTCCGCGGCCTTTATCCGAACGTAACTGCCGGGCGCCTCCTCAAGAACCTCCAGATTTCCATCCCCCGGAAACCGTGCGGTGACAGTCTCCCCGGCATACTGACCGAGCCACTCGAACCAGTGCGGCCACCAGGAACCAGGGTGGTGGTCTGCCCCGGCAAACCAGGTGTCTGCATCGGCCGGCAGGGAGTCGTTGGTCCAATAACCGTATTTCTCGCGGTACGGCGGATTCACCACCCCGGCGATATGCCCGGAGCCGGAGAGTACGAAGCGAACCTGTCCGCCATGCACCAGGGCGCCCCGGTAGGTGGCCTTCCATTTGGCGATATGATCCTGTCGGGCGGAAAGGAAGAAGGAAGGCACGTCAATCTCCCGCAGGTTGATCGATTCGCCATTCAGGGTCAGGGAGTCCGGCTCGATCAGGCGATTGTTCAGGTACATCTCCCGCAGATAAAAGCTGTGCATTCGGGCCGGAAGGTTGGTGCCGTCGGTGTTCCAGTACAGGATGTCGAACGCCGCCGGCTTTTCACCTTTCAGGTAATGGTTGGTCCAGAATGACCAGAATAGTTCGTTTTCCCGCAACAGATTGAAGGTGAAGGCCATGGCCCGGCCATCCAGGTAGCCTTTGCGCTCCAGCATCCGCTCGATTCCACGGATCGAATGGTCGTTAATAAAAACGCCGATCCCGCCCGGATCCGAGAAATCCAGAAGTGTGGTGAAGTAGGTGGCGCTGATGATGGGTTTCCGACGCTTCTTTTTCAGCCAGGCCAGTGTCGAGCCGAGCAGAGTTCCGCCGACGCAGTAACCAATGGCATTCATACGGTCCTCGCCCGTGGCCTCGGTTACCGCAGCCATGGCCTCCAGTGGGCCCTGTCGCATGTAGTCATCCCAGCCCTTGTCCCGAAGTGACGGGCCGGGGTTGCGCCATGAAATCACAAACACCGTCTGGCCCTGGTTGACCAGCCACTGAATGAACGAGTTCCGGGCGGTCAGGTCGAGGATGTAATACTTGTTGATCCACGGGGGCACGATCAGCAGAGGCTGTTTGCTCACCGTCTCTGTTGCGGGCATGTACTGGATCAGCTGCATCAGCTCATTCTGGTAGACAACCTTGCCCGGTGTCGTTGCCAGATTCCGACCCACCTCAAAGGCCGAGCGGTCGGTCATTCCGACATTGAACAGTGACGGATTCTGGCGCAGGTCCTCGAACAGCTGGCGCCCACCGTCAACGAGGTTCAGGCCCTTGCGCTCCCACGTGATTCTGAGCACCTCGGGATTGGTGACGGGGTAGTTCGAGGGCGACAGCGCGCTGGTGAGTTGGCGGGCGTAGAAGAGCATCTGATCCCGTCCACTGGGGGGGAGTCCTTCCATCTGTTCCACCCACTTGAGAAAGGCGCGGCTATTGATCAGGTAGGCCTGATGCAGGACATCAAAAGGCAAATGCCTGTGCCAGTCGTCGGCCTGGAATCGGCGGTCGTCCTTCTCCGCCTCTATCACCGGCTGCTTTTCCCTGCCGGTCAGTCGGGCCAGGGTGTAGTAGCCCAAAGCGAGATGCTTGCGGCCAAGGTCGAGTTCGGCGCTGGCGAACCGCAGCGGGTGCAGCAGGAGGTCCTCGGCCATGGTGCGGTAGGCGTCCGACATTTCCGTCAGCGTGGAAAGTGAGGCGTCGTCCATCACGCCACTGTCGCCAAGCCATTTCTCCAGCTGTTGCTGGCCTTGTCGAAAATTGGTTTCAAAACCGTTGATCAGATGGCTGGTGGTTTTGCTGAGCAGATCCAGACCGAACATAGCAGCACTCTCATTACCAAAGGCAGAACAGCCGGAGCGGGCAAACCCCGGACCGGCTGCGTTTTTAACACTGGGTCAGGCCGCGGTCTTGCCGCTGGAACCAGACTTGGATGCCGCCGGTTTGGCTTTAGCCGTTTCGGCCTTTGGGGTGTCGAAGGCTTGCTGGATCTGTTCCCGGGCCTCGGTGAAATAGTCCTGCCATGCTTTCCAGTCGGCCGTGAACTGCTCGCTCAGGGATTTCAGGGTTTCCGCCTGATCTCCGGTCAGGGTTTTCAGTCCGTCGAGATCTCGTACTTCCGAGACTTTCTTCGCCTGTTCCGTGGCGACATCCGCGTAGCGTCGGAATGCGTCCATCTGCATTTCCGCGGCCTTGCTGAACTGCTCGATCAGGGTTTCGTTGAAGCGGCTGGCTTTTTCAAACATCTCATTATTCATGCTGACAACTCCTTTGTTGGCATAACGGTTGAGTGGCTATTCTGCCCGAGCTCGCCGCGAACAAATTTGACAGGCGTCAAGCCCGTGTTCGGCTTATGCTTTAGGGTGTGGCATTAACGGTTGAATGCCTGATTTTCCCGCTGGCAGGAGGCGCCTGATGAGTAATCGGAAAGCAGAACTTGAAACACTGCGGGCTGACCTGAAGGTCCGGTTGTCCCGTTTTGAAGCTCACCAACACCGGGAAGACGGAGCTCTGGACAAGGATTTCGAGGAGCAGGCGAGTCAGACCCAGAACGATGAGGTGGTGGATTCGCTTGAGGTGGAAACCCGCGAGGAGCTTGCCCAGATTGAACGCGCGCTCGAGCGCATCGAGAACGGGATTGGTGATGAGTGTGAGTCCTGCGGTGAGCCGATTGATCCTCGTCGTCTGCAGGTGCTGCCGTATACCACCCTTTGCGTTGATTGTGCTGAAGACTGACCGACATCGGGACCAGGGACGGTACTGATGGATCCGCAACCTGTATTTCACACCCGGGGCCTGACCAAATCCTATGATCTGGGCGAGGTTCAGGTCCATGCCTTGCGCGGGGTTGATCTGGATCTCTACGCCGGGGAACTGGTCGTTATGCTGGGGGCATCGGGTTCGGGTAAATCCACGCTGGTCAACATTCTCGGTGGCCTGGATGTGCCGACCTCTGGGGAGGTCCGGTACCGGGACGTTGATCTGAACAACGCCGGGGATCGTGAACTCACACATTACCGGCGTGACCACGTTGGTTTCGTATTCCAGTTCTATAATCTCATTCCCAGTCTCACAGCGTGGGAGAATGTCGCCGTCGTCACTGAGATTGCGACACGGCCCATGACCCCCGAGGCTGCATTGGATCTCGTGGGCCTGCGGGACCGAATGCATCATTTTCCCGCCCAGCTGTCCGGCGGGGAACAACAACGGGTCGCCATTGCCCGGGCCGTTGCCAAGCGCCCGGACGTACTTCTGTGTGATGAGCCAACCGGAGCCCTGGACTCGCAGACCGGCATTCTCGTGCTGGAGGCGCTGGAAAGTGCCAACCGGGAAACCGGGACCACGACCGTCATTATCACCCACAATGCGTCGATTGCCGGTATGGCGGACCGGGTGATTACCCTGTCCGATGGCAACATCAGTGGTGAACGGCGGAACAGTGAACGCCAGCCACCACACACCCTGAGCTGGTAGGGCGATGACTTCCGCGTTGGCGACCAAGGTACGCCGGGAACTCTGGCAGATGAGGGGGCAGGTATTTGCCATCGCTCTGGTGATTGCCGGTGGCGTCGCCGTGTGCGTGATGTCGCTGGTGGCCTATTCCTCACTGTCTGCCACTCGCGGCCAGTACTACGAGCAGTTCCAGTTTGCCGAGGTGTTCGCCTCGGTGAAGCGCGCCCCGGAGCATGTGCTGACGCAGGTGGCGGCGATTCCCGGAGTCAGCCGGCTCACGGGTCGGGTTGAGGGGGCGGCGAAGCTGGAAATGCCCGGGTTCACTGACCCGGTTTCTGCCCGGGTGTTGTCCCTGCCCGTCGAAGGGCAACCCGAGGTCAATCGTCTGTTTGTCCGGGAAGGCCGTTTACCGGCCCCCGGCAGGACCGGAGAGGTCGCTACCGTGGGTGCATTTGCCGAGGCCCACGGTCTGTTACCCGGTGATCGGTTCTCGGCCATCATCAATGGGCGCCAGCAGACGCTGACACTCACCGGTATCGTGGAGTCGCCGGAATTCATTTATGTGATTCCACCGGGCGCTATGCTTCCGGATTTTGAACGCTATGGCGTACTCTGGTTGAGTTCGGAATCACTGGCGGCGGCAATGGACATGCGGGGCGCTCTCAACAGCGTGGTGGTCAGGGTCGAACCCGGCTACCCGGTGGCGTCGGTGATCGACGCACTTGACCGGTTGCTGGACCGGTACGGGGCCACCGGGGCTTACGCCCGGGAAGATCAGTTCTCACACCGATTTCTCAGTGATGAACTGGACCAGCTCAAGATCATGGCGACAGTCTTCCCCCTGATCTTCATGAGCGTTGCCATGTTTCTTCTCAACGTAGTCATAAGTCGCCTGGTGAGCACCCAGAGAGACATCATTGCGGTGCTGAAAGCCTTCGGTTACGACAACCGCCAAATAGCCTGGCATTACAGCCAGCTCGTGTTGACCATAGCCGCCATGGGCCTTGTACTCGGTATTGGCTTTGGAGTCTGGCTGGGGAGGGGCCTGGGTGAGCTGTACATGGAATTCTACCGGTTTCCGGGGCTATTGTTCCGGCTCGATCCGGCCTGGCTTGTGATGCTGGCCATGATCACCGTCGTGGTCGCCTGGCTGGGAGGCTGGCGTGCCATCCGTTCGGCGGCCTCGATGGCGCCAGCGGAAGCCATGCGACCGGAAGGGCCCGCGAAATTCCGGATCACTCGGGCGGAAAAGTGGCTGTCCGCAATACGGTTTAGCCAACCCTCCCGAATGATTGTCCGGCAGACGACCCGGCGACCTCTCCGCGCCTTCCTGTCGATGATCGGGGTGGCGATGTCCACGGCGATCATCATGGTTGGAAACTTTCAGTTCGATTCGGTCCAGCTCATGGTGCAGACCGAGTTTGCGAGGGTGCAGCAACAGGACCTGACGGCTACCCTGATCGAGCCGGTCAACGCCGCGGCTCTGTTCGGGTTGCAGCGCCAGCCAGGGGTCCGTTTTGTCGAAGGGCGTCGCTCGGTCGCCGCAAGGTTGGTCAACGGGCACCGGGAGTGGCGCAGTGCTTTGATCGGAATCCCCGGGGACGCCGCGCTTCAGTTTGTTGTCGACAAGGATCTGGAGACTGTGAGCCTGCCCGCCGACGGCCTTCTTCTGACGGACTTTCTTGCCAGCGAGCTTGGGGTGTCTGCAGGCGAGAACCTCACGGTTGAGATTCTCGAAGGCGACCGCCGAACCCTGTCTGTGCCGGTGGCCGGAACCACCAGCGAGTTCCTCGGCGTGGGCGCCTACATGAGGCTCGATGCCCTGAATCGGGTCTTGGGAGATGGGCCACTGATCAACCAGGCCCTATTGAATGTGGATCCTGCTCTTGAAGATACCGTGTATCGGCAACTCCGGGAAACGCCGGGCGTGCTCGGTATAGGCATCCGGCAGGCCATGCTCGACAGTTTCTACGAGACGATGGCGCAAACCTTTCTCACCTTTACGTTTTTCAACAGCCTGTTGGGTGCAATCATCGCATTCGGCGTGATCTACAACACGATCCGCATATCGCTGGCGGAAAAAGGCCGGGAATTGGCTAGTCTTCGGGTATTGGGGTACACCCATAACGAGATTGCCCACATCCTCTTTGGCGAAATGGCGCTGCTGTTGGTAACCGGCATCGTGTTCGGCTGGCTGATCGGGCATGTACTGGCGTTTCTGCTTATTACCGCGCTGCAGACTGAGCTGTACCGGGTGCCTCTGACCATCACGACCCAGACTCTGGCGATGTCAGCGTCGGTCGTGCTGTTGTCGGCCCTGGCATCGGGCATGGTTGCCTGGTGGCGTCTCAAGAAACTGGATCTGGTGGCGGTGTTGAAAACCAGGGAGTGATGAAGCTCGCCGGTCCGGATTCTCGGATCGGAGCGAATCGGGAAACGGGTTATGACAGAAAAGCGTTCTGCAGGTAAGTGGATTTTCTGGGGGCTGTTCTCCGTCCTGGTCGTTGGGGCGGTGTACTTCACCCTGCGGCCGGATCCGGTCTGGGTTGATCTGGCGCCGACAGAACGGGGTGAAATGGAAGTCTCGATCACCGAGGAAGGTAAGACCCGGGTGAAGGACCGCTACCTGGTTTCCTCTCCGGTTGCTGGTTATCTGCATCGGGTGTCGCTCGACGTGGGCGATCCCGTGACGCCCGGCCAACTGTTGACCGAGGTGGATCCGATGCCGGCCAGTGTCCTGGATGCGCGCAGCAGGGCGGAGGCCGAGGCCCGGGTCGGAGCCGCGCGATCTGCCCTCAATTCAGCCCGCCAGAAAGTGGCGGCCGCTGAGGCCGAGGCGGTCTTTGCCGCCAGGGAATTGACAAGATTGCAGGCGCTCAGCAGCAATCATTTTGTCTCGGAGGATCGGCTTCAACAGGCCGAAGCGGCTGACGAGCGCGCCCAGGCGATTCTAAGGTCCGCCCGGTTTGACGAGGAGGTCATGGCCCACGAGCTGAGCGCGGCACGCACACGGCTTGAGGTGTCCGCTGCCCGAAAAACCGGGAATGGCGTCATTGAACGTGTTGAGGTCAGATCACCGGTCAACGGTGCCATTCTGGATATTGTCCGCAAGAGTGAAGGCGTGATACAGGCGGGCGAGGCAATCCTGGAAGTGGGAGATCCGGGCGCGTTGGAAGTGGTGGTGGACGTTCTGAGTTTCGATGCGGTCAAATTGACACCCGGGGTCAGGACCAGGCTGACCGGTTGGGGTGGAACGACACTTGACGCCACGGTGATAAGGGTTGAACCGGTTGGGTTTGAGGATATTTCGGCCCTGGGTGTCGAAGAGCAGAGGGTTCAGGTGGTGGCGGATATTGTAAGCCCGGTGGACGAGTGGAAGATGCTCGGTGACGGGTATCGGGTGGACGCCACGTTTATTCTCTGGGAGGCCGATGACGTGTTGCGGATTCCTGCTTCGGCCATCTTCGACCATGAGGGGGGGCGTCACGTTTTCCAGGCGGTCGAGGACAGGGCCAGGCTGACACCGATCGTTACCGGCCGTAGCAACGGCCTTTACACCGTTGTGAAGGAGGGTCTGGCTGAGGGTGACGAGGTGGTTCGTCATCCGGACCGGCAACTGGAGGATGGCGGGCGGATTCGGATTCGGTAGCTGTTGGCGATGGTAAAACGAAGCAATGTCGGGCGGGTCTGGCTAGACTGTTTCCGCAGAAGAACAACATGACAGGAGTCAGTCTCCATGAACCGGTATGACACGCTTATCATCGGTGGCCGCTATTTTGATGGGACCGGCGGGCCATCCCGCATCGCCCATGTGGCCGTTCGCGACGGGCAAATCGAGCGGGTCTTCAATTCCGAACCCGACACCAGCCTGGCGGATCGGGTGATCAACGCCGAGGGGTGTTGGGTTACACCGGGATTCCTTGATACCCACACCCACTATGATGCGGAACTGATTGTCGCCCCCTCGCTGTCCGAATCCGTGCGTCACGGGGTCACCACGGTATTGATCGGCAGCTGTTCCCTGAGCATGGTGTGCTCGGATGCCGAAGATGCCTCGGACATTTTCACCCGCGTGGAGACGGTGCCGCGGGAGAAAGTCCTCCCGATTCTGCAACAGCATAAGAGCTGGCGTACGCCCTCCGGTTGGCTGAGCTTTCTTCGCGACCATCCGCTGGGGCCCAATGTCATCAGTTTTCTCGGACACAGCGATCTGCGTGTCGGTGTCATGGGGCTTCACCGCGCGACGGATCGACGCATCAAGCCAACCCCGGAGGAACTGGGGCGTATGGAGCAGCTGCTGGAGGAGGCGTTACAGGTGGGGTTCCTGGGTCTGTCGACCATGTGCCTGAAATGGGACAAGGTGGATGGCGACCGGGAATGGTCCAAGAGCCTGCCCAGCACCTATGCGCGCTGGCGTGAGGTCAGCCGCCTGAACCGGCTGCTGCGCCGCTACGGACGCGTGCACCAGGGAGCGCCCAACGCTGCGAATCCGCTTCAGGTAACCCAGTATCTCAAGGAAACCCTGGGCTGGTTCCGGAAACCCTTGAAAACCACCCTGATCGCGATGATCGATCTCAAGGGAAATCCCACGGTTCGGCCCATGGCCAATCTTGTGGGCTGGCTCGCCAATGCCTTCCGAGGCAATTTCCGCTGGCAGCTTCTGCCAACGCCCTTTGCAATCTATGCTGACGGCATGGACATCGTGTTGTTCGAAGAATTCGGGGCCGGAGAAATGGCACTGGATGTCCGTGACCAGCTTGAACGCAATGAGTTGCTGAAAGACGAGGAGTACCGGCGCACCTTTCGCAAGTTTTACAAGGAGAAGCTGTCGCCCCGGGTCTGGCAGAGAGACTTCGGAGACGCCATTGTCCTGGGGTGCCCGGATCCCTCCCTGATCGGTCGGAACTTCGCCGAACTGGCGGACGAACGCGGAATCCATGTGGTCGACTTTTTCCTGGATATGGTCGTCGCCCACGGTCGGGCATTGCGATGGTTTACGGTGGTGGGCAATCATCGCGAGGACCGGCTTCGGCAAATGGTGAAAAATCCCCACGCCCTGATTACGTTCTCTGACGCCGGTGCCCACATCCGCAACATGGCTTTCTACAACCTGCCTCTGCGGTTCCTGAAACTCGTTCAGAAAAGCCATCAACAGGGCCAGCCGGTAATGTCTCTGGAACGCGCCGTGCACCGGCTGACCGGGGAGCAGGCCGATTGGCTGGGCATTGAGGCCGGCCATATCCGGGAGGGGGACCGCGCCGACATTACCATCCTTGACCCCGAGGGCCTGAGTCAGGATCTGGAGCAGGTCAGTTGGGCGGAGATGGAGAGTTTCGGGCTGGAACGGATGGTCAACCGGGTGCCGGGGTGCGTGAAGCATGTGCTGATCAATGGTCGCCCCGCGGTCACGGATGAACAGATCGAGCCGGCCCTGGGCAGGGAAACCGGTTTTGGCAGGTTCCTGCCCACCACGACGGACTGATTGTGATAATGGCGCCTTTGCTATGAACCAAGAAACCGAATGGACAGACAACAGGAAGGATGGAATGGCACGAATACCGGTAGCAGCTCTGGTCTGGACCCTGGTGTTTCTGGCAGTCCTGATCTGGTCCGGGATCGGGCCCAGGGACCGCGCCACGTGGGTTCTTGAGGTGCTCCCGGCGGTCATTGGTTTGTTACTGGTGGCCTGGTGCGTTGTCCGTTTTCCGCTTACGCCAATGCTGTACTGGTTGATTCTGGTTCACGCGGTCATTCTCATGGTGGGAGGGCACTACACCTATGCCGAGGTGCCCCTGTTCGACTGGTTTGGTGACTGGTTTGGTTGGGAGCGGAACAACTATGACAAGTTGGGGCATTTCGCTCAGGGATTCGTCCCGGCCCTGGTTGCCCGGGAGCTGGTTATCCGGCTGGAGGTGTTCGCCAGGAGTGGCTGGCGGGCTTTCTTTGTAGTCTGTTTTTGCCTGGCGTTCAGTGCATTCTATGAACTGATCGAGTGGTGGGTTGCGCTGGCAAGCGAGGAAGCGGCCGAATCCTTTCTCGGGACTCAGGGCTACGTGTGGGACACCCAGTCCGACATGGCCTGGGCACTGGCTGGCGCCATCCTTGCCTTATTGACACTGGGAAAGCTTCAGGACCGTCAGATCGCGGCGCTTGGCCGGCGCTGATCCGGCCTGTTCGCTCGATTGGTCCGTTTGCCATGACTGACGCAACAGATTCCACGAAGGGGGCACCGGGGCTGCCCAAAATCCAGCTCATCGGGTTGGCGCTTGGCGCGCTCTTCCTGATAGCAACACAGCTTTTGCCGCCACCTCAAACCATGGGGCCCGATGCCTGGGCGGCCCTTGGTCTGATGCTATTGATGGCGACCTGGTGGTCGACCGAAGCCATCCCGATTCCTGCAACAGCATTACTCCCCATTGTTCTGGTTCCGGCACTGGGACTGGGGTCGATCAGTGAAGCGACTTCCCCATACGCCCATCCGATCATCTTCCTGTTTCTGGGAGGGTTCACCCTCGGCCTGGCGATGCAGCGCTGGAACTTGCATCGGCGCATTGCGCTGCTGACGCTCAAGGCCATGGGCGACGAGCCCAGGCGTCAGATTGGTGGCTTTATGCTCGCCACGGCTTTTCTTAGCATGTGGGTGAGCAACACCGCTACGTCAATCATGATGTTGCCGATCGGTCTGTCGGTGATTGCCATGATGGATACTGATAACCCGGACGGCGTTCGCCGGTATGCCATCGCGTTGCTGCTTGCTATCGCCTATTCGGCAAGCATCGGCGGCATTGCGACGCTCATAGGTACGCCGCCCAATGCTTTGCTGGCGGCCTATCTGAGTGAGAGCCAGGGGGTGTCCGTGGGGTTTGCACAATGGATGCTGCTTGGCGTTCCGATAACGGTCGTAATGTTGATGGTCGCCTGGTGGTGGCTGACCCGTCGGGATTTCGGGATTGGCCGAAAGGGCGACAGTGGCCGGATGATTCGGGACGAACTGGCAGCTCTGGGTCCGTTAACGAAGGGGGAAAAGCTGGTCGGGCTGGTGTTTGTGGTGACTGCGAGCGCCTGGATTTTCCGCCCGTTGCTCTCCCACGGGCTGATGCCCTGGCTCAGTGACACGGGGATTGCCATCGCCGCAGCCGTCGTGATGTTTATTCTGCCGGTCGATTCACGGCGACGGGTATTTGTGCTGGACTGGGATACCGCCCGGGGAATTCCCTGGGGCGTTCTGCTGTTATTTGGTGGCGGGCTGGCTATGGCCGGAGTCATTGGCAGTTCGGGGTTGGCGCAGTGGATCGCCGGGAGCCTGGGGGTGGCCGGTGTACTGCCACCCGTGGTCATCATTGCCCTGGTGGTGGGGGTGATTATTTTCCTCACCGAAGTGACCAGCAATACCGCTACGGCCGCGGCATTTTTGCCTCTCCTGGGAGCGCTGGCAGTGTCTCAGGGGGTGTCGCCACTGTTGTTGACCGTTCCGGCCGCGGTTGCGGCAAGCTGCGCTTTCATGATGCCTGTGGCGACACCGCCTAACGCCATTGTATTTTCTTCCGGACACTTGAAGATCGGTGACATGATCAGCGCGGGTTTTGTACTAAACCTGATCGGTGTCGGGGTGGTCACCGTGCTTTGCTACGTTCTCCTCGGTTTCGTGTTTACGAGCTGAAGCTGCTTCCCATCGACTCCCTTCCGAACAGAGCTTTGACTGCCTGCCTCTCAGGAAAAGCCTTGAACCAGTTCTCAAATCCGTTTCCGGAGGCCTCTTCTGCAGCGACAGATTTGAGGCACAGTTATCTTTAAGGGCTCAGGCTTTTCGGTATCTTACCGTAACAACATGTAACCCGATAAATGTCATGGCTAACAAGAACAGGGATCTCCTCTGACATGCTGCTGGTGCTCGCCGGATCCATTCTCACATTCACCATGGTGCAGGAAGCGACCGTGGTCGAGCCGTTCGAAAAAGGCACCGTTGTCATCGAGCAGGATGTTGATTCCGGGCCGGTGCGGCTGCGGTCCGATATCCGGGTGGAGCCGCTGGTCGAGCAGAAGTATCGGAACATCGTGCGCCAGGCCTATGACTACAGTTGCGGGAGCGCGGCACTGACAACGGTGCTGAATTTCTATCTGGGGCGGACCCTGTCGGAACGTCAGGTGATGGAAGGCCTGCTTCATTACGGTGAGAGTGAGCGGATCGTCGAGCGCCGGGCCTTCTCCATGCTGGACATGAAGCGTCTGGTGACCGCACTTGGATACCCCTCCGGCGGGTTCCGGGCAACGATCGACGATCTCAAGGATCTCGACCACCCGGCCATTGTTCCGATCCACCATGCCGGCTTCAAACACTTCGTTGTTCTTCGGACCATTCGGGATGGACGTGTGTACCTGGCGGATCCGTCGGTCGGGAATATCTCCTTTCCGCTGGCGGAGTTTGAAGACAAATGGGACGACAACGTTCTGTTTATCGTGTTTCCAGGCAGTGATAAGCCCCTGGACAACCTGGAGTTAAAAGAGGAAGACCTGCGGTTTGTAGACGACCAGACCATGACTTTGCTGGCACTGGAACGGATTCCGGAATTCCACGAGGCGACCGAAAGGCGAATCGAGAACCTCCTGGAACGCCAGAAGAATAACCCCGACGGCAGCGTAGAGAACACCAGAAAGCAACTGCATTACCGTCGCAACTAATTCCCGGGTAGTTATCCGGATCAGGACATTACAAATAAAATAAGGGAGTCAGGATGAATCGTTGGTTTGTGCGAGGCTTTATCCTTGTTTCCACGGCAGGACTGCTTCCGGGCATGGCCCTGGCGCAGGAAGGCAATGTTGACCAGGCGAGGGAAGCCCTGGCCAAGCAAGAGGGAGACGAGGACTCTTCACGCCAGCTGGAAGAAGTTTTCCAGGCTGCGGAGAAGAATTACTCGCTACAGAAAAAAGGCACTCACGCCCTCAATTACTCGTTTGATTATTCCTATACGGCCGACCAACGTCTGGATCTGGCCATCACCGACGGCTCGGTCAGGAATCTGGACGTGGTCCCCTCGGCCACCCATAACTTCACCAATGCCTTTTCCTACGACTACGGCCTGTTGGACAACCTGACCGTCGGTACACGGATTCCGTTGGTTGTGAAGTACGATTCCCAGGACGAACTCACTGTCTACGATTTCGGCGACATTTCCTTCACAGGTCGGTGGCAGCCGTTTGCCTATGTACCCGGCAAGATGTCGACGACTCTGTTCGGAACCTTCACCACAAAAACCGGCGTGAGTCCGTACGAGATCGACATCAACGAGCAGCTCTCGACCGGCAGTGGCTATTACTCTCTGGCCGGTGGAACCAGCCTCTCCAAGGTTCTTGATCCCGTGGTGGTGTTCGGTTCGGTCAGCCTGACCTACAACCTGCCCGCCGAGGATCTGAATCAGGTCAGGGGGGCCCGTTTGCTGACCGAGGTTGATCCTGGATTTGGACTGTCGGGCTCTGCCGGCTTTGCCTACTCCCTGTCCTACGACATCTCCCTGAGTATTTCCGCACAGCTCAGTTACAGCGACGAAACCGTGCTTACCTTCAGCAACGGTGATCAGGCCGTTGCCCAGGACCAGATGACCGGCTTCCTGAGCATGTCACTTGGTACCCGGGTCAGCGACACCACCATCGTGAATACCAGTCTTGGTATTGGTTTGACCGAGGATGCCCCGGACTTCTCCCTGGGTGTATCCCTGCCCATTAATTTCTCCGGCCTCAAAGAGTGATTGGTGCCGCCGACGTTTTACGGGAAGGGAAGGAATTCATGGGACACTACAGCCACAAGCGGCAGATTCTCGCGGCTCTGATTGCCTCGACCATCTCGTGTGGTGCCGAGGCCCAGCTCGCGCAGAACCTTACTATCCATCCGAAAGCGCTGGCCTTGGGTAACGCAGTGACGGCAGATCCTCCGGGAATCATGGCGATCCATTACAATCCCGCCGGTCTCACCAAGCTGGACGATCGCCAGCTTGAAGTGAATCTGATGAGCGTCTATCTGGATATCGACGCCGATTTCACGGCACCCGAAGGCTATGAAATCTTCGGTATCGATGGCCTCGAGACGGACCCTCTGACGGGCAAGCAGAAAGACCCGGTGGCCAACTCCCATAGCCACACCAATAACGTAGCGCTCTACGTTCCGGGGTACGGCATACTGAGGACACCGCCAGGGCCTGCGGTGGCGCCGTCGGCCGGTATAAGCATCAACCCGCCCGGTTCAAAGCTGACGTTCGCCAATGCCTTCTATCTGCCATTGGCAGCCGGGTTCTATCGCGACAAGGACGATCCCGGTCGCTATCAACCCCAGGCAACGGCGCTTCAGCGCACAACCTACCTGTCGCCCACCGTTGGGTACGAAATCAACGACGAGTGGTCCGTGGGTGCGGGTATCCATCTCTCCCACATGGGGATTGCCGCCGATCAGTATATGAGAGCGCCCAACTTGCTGTTGGGGGTCGCCGAGATCCTGCAGGATGCTTTCAACTGTGAAAGCGGCGACGAACCGCTCCAGCCCTGGTTGGCCCTGTGTGGTGGTAACGTCGGTCCGTGGGATGACATCGGGGCTCTGAGTATCAACGTTCAGGAGACCTTGTCGCCGACCTATTCATTCGGCGTCATGTGGGAACCCACCGACTGGTTCACCTGGGGCGCGAGCTACACCTCAGAAGCCGAGATGAACCTGAAGGGCACTTACGAAATCCAGTACACGGATGACTGGTCCGGTTTCTGGCAAAGTGTGAACAGTTCGGTCCTCGGTGCCATCACTTCGGCCATTCTCAGCCTGCCATCCGGTGCGCCCCGTGAGGCCGGCAACGTGAGCATGGATCTGGTGTATCCGCAGCACTTCCAGACCGGGATCAGTGTCGACGTGCATCCGAAACTCACGTTGAATGCCGATATCGGATGGACCGATTACGCCCAGTGGGATGCCTTTGAATTCCGGTTTGACCGTAACCTGGAATTCCTGAATGCCGCCAAGATCCTTTCTCCTGACAACGCCACGTCCGATACCCTGCGTTTGCCCCTTGGGTTCAAGAGTCAGTGGAACTGGGCATTTGGCGCCGAGTTTCATGCCTCGTCGCGCTTGGACCTGAGGGCGGGTGTCGAGATCCGGGACTCGGTCATCCCGGACGACCAGCGCTCCATCATGGCCCCGTTTGGCGGCGCCAATCTCTACAGTGTTGGAATGGGGTACAAGTGGGACAAGGATACCCAGATCGACATGAACCTGAGTTACCTGCAATCGATTGAAACCATTCCGGCAGACACCAGTTGTAACGTAAACTGCGACAACATCACCAATATCATCTACAACCCCTATGCGGGGCTGGATATTAAAACCTCGCTCCGGGTGGTCATGGCCGGTCTCAGTTTCCGTACCAAATTCTGACCGGCTGGCTACCCAATGACGCTGTGGACTCCTGCCATGACGATACACGCTCTGGTAAAGGCAGCAGTTGTTGCCACAATCGCCGGTCTGGTTGTTGGATGCCAGGTTGGCGGTGCTCCGGTATCCGAACGGGAGGGGTATTTCACGTGGGTCGACGAGCAGGGCAGAGTCCGCTATTCACCCATTGTTAAGACCCCTGCCGAAGGGTCCGGGGGGGAGGTCGAATCTGCAGGCACTCCGCCGGAAACGAAATCCGGTAGCGCCGGTTCCGATGGCCGCAAAATGTCGCAGACTCTGGAAGAGGAAACCGAATACACCCTCGAAAACTACCCGGATGCGACTCAGCTCGCGAAGGACGGTTACGTCCGTCCCGGCGAACGCCAGCCCTATTTCACCTGGCGCGATGCCGAGGGGAATGTGCGGGTCAGCTATTTCCAGCCGGACACCCGTAGCGAAGCGGAGAAAGGTCGGATTCCGCCGCCCATCGAATTGACCCCCGCGAGTATTTACCATGCCGGTCCTGACATTGAACCGGAGGTCCCCGTTGCCGGAAGTGATCCTGACGCCTTTGCGGTCCTGGGAATCGAATCCCGCAATGACGACTATTTTGCCCGTTTCAGGGAGTTCTGTTGCCGTGGTCTGGACACCAGCAATCACGAGGAATGGCAGCGGGGGCGGGAATTCGGTGTCGATATCACCAGCCAATCCCCGGTCCATAACTTTCTCACCGGGACCAGCCCATTCCAGCTGATTGCCCTTGCCGGCGTCGCCGACCGGTCGGATTTCATCGTACGTATTCGGTCCTACGACCAGGACGGCGTTTTTGTGCCATCCCTGGTCTTCCTGGACGGGGAGTTTGAGCCGGTGCGCCTGGTAACTGACCTCGTCAGCTCCTACGAACCGGAGACCTGGAGTCGACGGGGGTTTCTGGAAGCGTGGGTCCCGGTGTTTCCGGCCGAGGGGGAGCGCTGGCTGGTCCTTTTTACCCGAAATGAGGATCTGCAGGGGCAGACCGTCATTGAGACTGGTAAGGGACCAAAGGCCATTCCCCATGTCGCACATGGGGAAATCGGGCTGATGATGGCCGAGCAGGAGTGAGGCTGGCGAGTCAGTCTTCGGGCTGGGTCAAATCCAGCCACTGTTTCGAGAGCCAGAAATAGCTTCCGTCTCCGGCCGGATAGGTGCAGTTGTATCGGAAGCGCCGGCTATCGAACGCCCCCGGTGCCTGAACCGTGACGTCCCGCCCATCCAGGTCGAAATCGATACGTCCCATCCCTGAAGCGAAGCAGGTCAGACCGGAGGCGTCCATTGATGCGGGCAGACGGAAGGTCAGTCTGGGCGGATTGGTGGAGATCACACCGTCGGGCAGGCTGGCGGCGTCGATCGGAAATGTCTTGCTCCGCAGTTTGTTCTCGAGGCCGTTAATCTGGCCATAGGCGTTTGCCATCGGAAATCGGGGCAGTCGGGTTTCGCCTGAGGTCTGGGCAATGGCACCGGAGTGCTGGCCATATCCGTACCATCCCCGCTCGGCCAATTTTGCCTCCACTGCGGAATCGAACTCGCCATAAGGGTAGGCAAACAGGGGTGACAGGCTTCCGAGTTTCTCCCGTAGAGTCGTTTGGGCGGAATCCAGACTGTACTCGACTCGCCGTGCCCACTGGGTCTCGCTCTCGCCCGGTTTGCGGACCAGGTGCTTATGGTCGGCGCTATGGTTGGCAAGGGTGACGTCCCCCCTCTGGGCAAGTTCCCGCAGCTGTTCCCACGTCATGTATCCCTCGCGCCCGACAGCTTCCGTGTTTACAAAAATGGTGTACGGAAAGTTCTTGGCTGAAAGTATCGGCGCGGCCGTGGAATAGACCGAATCGTACGCATCGTCGAAGGTGATGGCCAAACGGTTTTCCGTTCCGGGCTCACTGGCAAGGGCTTCTTCGGTTCCGCTTTTCAATGGTACGACCGGTAGCTTCAGGTCCGAGATCAGGTCCATCTGAGCCTCGAACAGAGAGACTGACGTGCTGGTGGACGGTGGTGTGGAATCACTGACGTGATGGTATTGAAGCACGACAAGGTCTGCCCGGACCTGGAGAGACAGAGTGAACAGAGCCAGCAACAGAAGTGGTTTCATACGAGTTCGTTGTGCCATGTAATATCCTTTCAAATGCTCGGGAATGCCGGGTTGCTGAACTTCAGTTGGCCAGTTGAAAGTGGGCCTTGAGCACGGCGAACGCCTGATTGAGTGCCTGAATGCTCCTGGTGTCGCCTCCCCGGTCGGGATGGGCCAGCATGACGGCTCGCCGGAAACGCTGTTTCACTTCCGGAAAACTGTCGGGGACCCCGTCGAATCCAAGGCTCTCGGCAGCCGCGAGCGTCTCGGAAGCCTCCGGTCGGGCGCCTGGCCTGCCGGCCCAGAAATCGTCCATCATCCGATGGATAGCGTCCTCAGGGAGACTGTACTGAGACAGATCCAGATAGAATTCCCGGAGTTTGTCCTGCTCGTCCGGCAGCCCGGAACCACCAACTACGTCCTGCGGGCGAAGTCGGATGTTCAGTGGCGATATGTGCAGGATTTCACCGGATTCTGCGAGCAGGTCTCTCAGCCTGTAAAGCGCATGAAACAGCAGAAAATGCACCGGGTACAACTTCTCCGGGTCGTGGAAGCGGACGTCGCCTATCAGTTCCCAGGGTGCATGTTGCAGTGCCTTGATCAGTGACAGTTCACTGACACCATCGGGTGCCCGGCGAAGCTCGTGCTCCACCGCCACCAGCAGATGTTGAATCTGCGGTTCCAGTGTGCCGTCGTTGTTACCGGCCGCGACATCCGATGGTTGGCGGATTGAAGTGGAATTGGTCATGGGCCAATGGTAGGGCAGAGTAGGGCGTCAGGAAAGGCCGGAAAGCTTCGGTATGCCGCCAAGGAACAGGGCCGTGGAAAACCGGGTCGCCCGCAGCGCCTCCTGGTCCGCCGTTTCGGGCTCACGATGGGCCCGTTGGGCCACTCTCAGGCTCATTTCATAGGCCACCCCGAAGAAGGCCGCGCAGAGGTACTCGTGATCAAGTTTTGGCAACAGGCCGCGAGTCATTGCTTCCCGGACGTCTTCCTCGAGAGACAGCATCGTGAGCCCCAGAATGTCGGAGCCGAACAGTTTCCGCAGAGCCCGGTCGTTTCGGTGAGCCAGTTCATAGACCAGCGGGTCACGGGCGGTCGCGGTGTAGAGGGCGAGATAAGCCGAGTGAATGAAATCCTGCGTGGTGTCTGCTGAGCGGCGATTTCGGGTAAGGTTGTTGTTCAGTCGGGTCAGGAAATCGGTCAGCAGTGCCGCGAAGATATCCTGTTTGCTGGAGAAATAGTTGTAGAAGGTGCCGGCAGCCAGTTCCGTGCGCCTGACGATGTCGCGGATGGTCGAGTTGTCGTAGCCGTGCTCCCGAAAGCATTCCCGGGCTGCATCGAGGATCGCCTTGCGATTGCGGATTCGGTTGAGCTCTCGTTTTCCTGTGATCTGGCGGTGTGTTTGCAACATATCCATGTCGGTATCCTGTCCCTGAATCCATGTGACGCGTATAATCCGACGCTCATTAACCTTATGAACGTAGTTGGTATGTCCGAAGCAATGATCGTGAGTCCCGAACCGTCTCAGCGCGCCGAGCTTGAGCGCCGCCAGAAACTGGAGCTGAACAAACTGCAGAAGCGTCTGCGCCGTGATGTCGGGCAGGCGATTGCCGATTTCTCGATGATTGAAGCCGGGGACAAGGTAATGTGCTGTCTTTCCGGCGGCAAAGACTCCTACGCCATGCTCGACATTCTGCTCAACCTGCAGAAGAGTGCACCGGTTTCCTTTGAGCTGATTGCGGTCAACCTTGACCAGAAACAACCCGGGTTTCCGGAAGAGGTGCTGCCAGAATACCTGAAAACCATGGGTATCGAGTATCACATCATCGAGAAGGACACCTACAGTATTGTTAAGGAAAAAGTTCCGGAAGGGAAGACCACCTGCGGTCTGTGTTCCCGGCTACGGCGCGGAATTCTCTATAATTTCGCAGAAGAACACGGCGTGACCAAGATCGCCCTCGGCCATCACCGCGATGACCTTCTGGAAACCCTTTTCCTGAATATGTTCTACGGCGGCAAACTGAAGTCCATGCCACCGGTACTGCACAGTGACGATGGCCGCAACACCGTCATCCGGCCGCTGGCATACAGTCGCGAGAAAGATATTGCCCGATATGCGGCGCTCAGGGAATTTCCAATCATTCCCTGCAACCTCTGTGGTTCCCAGGAAAATCTCCAGCGTCAGGTCATCAAGGACATGTTCCAGTCCTGGGACAAACAGCACCCCGGTCGTCTGGAAACCATGTTCCGCGCCCTGTGCAACGTGGAACCGTCCCACCTTGCCGACACCAACCTCTATAATTTCCGGGACGGGGAGCGCCTGGGCGGGAAGCGTCAGGCTGTAGACACAGCCGAACCCGAGGAGGCCAGCAGTTTCGGTCGCCTGGACGTCCTGAATATCTAGCACTGGTGGGCCGGAGCCGGATGACCGGGGATCCGTCCGGTCAATGGGCGAGGCCGCCGGTCAGGGGCAGGGTCCAGACGCCGAACACGATCAGCAGGCCACCGGTCACTTTCCGGAACAGGCGTTGACCCTGCAACCTTCGGATCCAGCCTGCCGCGTAGCCCGTTGCCAACATGGAGGGGAGTGTGCCAAGGCCGAAGAACAACATGGTCAGTGCCGCGGAGCCGACGGTCGGTTGCAGTGCCGCCCAGCCCAACGTGGTGTAGATCAGGCCACACGGCAACCACCCCCAGAGTGCTCCCAGGGCCAAGGCCTGCCCGACATGATTGACCGGTAGAAAGCGCCGTGTCAGCGGAGACAGGCGCTGCCAGACCGGCGCACCTATCTTCTCGATGTAGCGTATTCCCTGCCACCATTGCCCCATCGACAGACCCATGGCAATCAGGAGCAGACCGGCGACGGTGCGAAGCACTCCGCC
This sequence comes from Marinobacter albus, assembly GCF_030238305.1. Lineage (NCBI taxonomy): Bacteria > Pseudomonadati > Pseudomonadota > Gammaproteobacteria > Pseudomonadales > Marinobacteraceae > Marinobacter > Marinobacter albus. The sequence goes on from NZ_JASSQD010000001.1 coordinate 1,686,329, forward strand.
CAGTTCTGACCACTGGCTTGCCGCCGAGGTGCTCAGCAGTGCTACCAGCGCAGCAATCAGTGTGTAGCTGGAAATCCTGCCCGCGTTGAACGCCAGCAACATCATGGTCTGGCGTAATCGGAAGCCCTTCCCGACTGGCAGCGCCATGGACAGCGAGGCGCTGATTCCACCGCACATGCCGAGGCAGTGAGAACTCCCGAGGAGGCCGATCAGAAAGGCGCTGGGATAACTGAGATAGAGTTCAGGGGCCATCAGGGTTTAGGGGCATCCTCGTCGGAGTCAGGCTCGGGGGACTCCCCGGCCTCCTCCTCAGGGCGAGAGGTTGGCTTGTCCGTCCGTGCGTCGTCCGGGATCATATCCTTGTCATCGTCGTACAGAATCCGGTGGGCCGGCCCCTCCAGATCATCATACTGGCCACTTTTGACCGCCCACGAGAACAGGAAAATACCCAGGGCCACCACAATCAATACCAGCGGGACCAGGATCATAACGATTTGCACGGCAGAACCTCGCGGAAAAAGTATCGGGATACGGTATCAGGACACAGCTTGGGCGCCAACCGTAGTCCCGGCCCGGTTCGTCGGTCGGGCGGCTGTCCTGCCCAGGCGAAGGGCATTCAGGACGACGACCAGTGAGCTCAAGGACATGCCTATGGCCGCAAGCCAGGGCGGAACCATGCCGGCCGCAGCCAGGGGCAGGGCGCAGACGTTGTACACGAGCGCCCACATCAGGTTCTGGCGGATCACCCGGCGGGTCAGGCGACTGGTTTTAAGGGCTTCAACCAACTGAATAAGCTGGCCGTTGAGCAGCACAGCATCGGCGTGGAGCTGGGTCAGGTCTGCCGCGGATCCCATGGCGACGGATATGCCGGCCCCCGCCATGGAGGGCAGGTCGTTGAGCCCGTCTCCCACCATCATGACCTTGTGTCCCTCACCCGTGAGTTGTTTCAGAACTTCGAGTTTTTGCTCCGGTGATGCCTGGCCAATGGCTTCTTCAATGCCCACTGCCCGAGCGACCTGTGAGACGTGATCCGAGCGATCGCCGCTGAGCAGGAGGGTACGGATGCCCAGGCCCTCAAGGGAATGAATGGCGCTGGCAGCATCGTGCCTCGGTTGATCGTCGAGAGAGAAGCAGGCGAGCCATTCGCGTTCCGATGCGAGCCAGATCTCCATGCCCTGATAGCCCGGCGAGGCCGGCGCAGGCAGGTTAACGCAGGACTCGACAAAGTCCTTGTGACCGATGTAGAGCTGCTGGTCTCCGAGTTTTCCGGAAAGCCCGCCGCCGAGGTGATTGGTTACCTGCCCGACAGCCGACGAGGCCCGGTTGTGGAACACCCGGGCGATCGGGTGTTCCGAGTGTTGCTCCAGGCCTGCTGCCAGCTTCAGGCAGGCGCTTTCGTCCATGTGACCCACGACTTTTACGCCCACCAGGCTCAGTTCGCCCCGGGTCAGGGTACCGGTCTTGTCGAAAACCACGGTATCAATGGTATTCATGGATTCCAGGGTATGGCCTCGCGTTGGCAGGAAACCCAGTCGCCGAAGTTTGACTGTGGCTGCGGTAATGGCGGTGGGCGTGGCCAGGGATAGTGCACACGGACAGGTGACCACAAGCACCGACAGGGTAATATCGAAAGCGTTGTCAGCCCCTGCGAGCCACCAGCCAAGCCAGACCACAGGTGCCAGGATCAGCACCCGCGCCACGAACTTTCCGGCTATCCGGTCGGCCATCAGTGCCACCGGGGGTTTCTCGGCCTGAACCCGGTCCAGTACCCGCATGATGCCGGAAAGTCTGGTTTGTGAGCCCGCCCTGACGACCCGGACATCGAGCGGATTCTCGCCGTTGATGCTGCCAGCGTGCACGGTATCCCCGGGCATTCGGGTTTCAGGCAGGTATTCACCCGTCAGGGCCGCCTCATTGAGGGTGGACTGGCCGTGGACGATCTCACCATCGATGGGCAGGGTCTCGCCTGGGCGGATCCGAATCACGTCACCGGGTTTGATTGCGTGCGCCGGAACCACCTCCACCTGTTCACCCTGAACCCGGGTGGCAACCGTTGGCTGGAAGCCTGCAAGGGCGTTCCCGGTCAGACCGGCCCGGAACCGGGCCTGAACTTCGATGTAGCGGCCCAGGAGCAGGAAAAAGGTGAACATGCACACCGACTCAAAGTACACTTCCTCGCCGCCAAATGCGGTAACCCAGGCACTGGCAGCGTAAGCAAGGCCAATGGCAATGGCGACCGGGACGTCCATGGTCAGGTGTCGGGACTTCAGGTCACGCCAGGCATTACTGAAAAAGGGGCGCGCGCTGTAAAACACCACCGGCGTTGCGATCAGCAGGCTGAACCAGCGGAAGAAGCTGACGAACTCCGGTGACAGGTCGTTCACCATTTCAAAATACAGCGGAAATGCGAGCATCATGCTCTGAAACGAGCCAATACCGGCGAGTACGAGCCGGATCAGCATGGATCGGTGCTCCGATCTCAGGGCCTGTTCTGCTTCGTCTGGCTGGTAGGGGCGCGCGGTATACCCGAGCTCGTGGATGGCAATCAGCAGGTCACTGAGCCGGCTCTGGTCCTGAGCCCAGACCAGTCGGGCTCGCTGGGTGGTGTGGTTGACCGTGAAGGACAGCACCCCGGGCTGCTTTTTCATGTGGTTTTCCAGCAGCCAGATACAGGCAGCGCAAGTAATGCCACCTATCAGGAGCTGAGCCTCCTCGCCCCCTTTGACCGGAGACACGAAAGCCTGCTGGACCAGGGGGTGGTCCAGTTCGCGGATGCGATCAAGTTCCGAGCCAGACAATTGGCGGGGGGTAACGGCGGATTCGGTGCGAATGTCGTAGAACCCGCTTAGTCCCTCGCCACGGATGGTTTCACAGACGGCCTGGCAGCCACGGCAACAGAAATGCTGGGTCCGTCCGTCCAGCTCCAGGGTAATCTGCGGCTCACCATCCGCTGGCTCACCGCAATGAAAGCACTTCAGGGCAGTCACCCTTTAGCAGCGCCTTCTGAGCTGACGGTGATTCCGTTTTCCGCCGGCAGCCAGGCTTCGCCTTTCAATCGCCACCGGTTCTCTGGTCCCCGCAGGTCGTAATACCAGCGACCATCAATGTCTTCAAGCATTTGGCCACGGTATTCGCCGGTGTCTGTTTTCTGGAACTGAATGGTCCGGTCGCGATCTGCCAGGGTCGGATGGAACAGGTTCAGAATCAGGTAAGGGAAGTCAGTTGGGCCCTGGTCTGTGCTGAGAGTCAGGGCGATAGTGCGGTCGTTGAAGCGCATTTCAGCGACCATGCCAAGGTCTTTGGCCTTTTTATCGCGCGCTATTTCCATGTTGATACCGCGGCCTTCCTTGGAGTAATCATCGGTGACCATCGTGTCTTCCAGATTGGTGGCAATGATGATCATGAAAATACACCAGATGATGGCAGCCAGCGGAAAAATGGTCAGAAACCAGAACCAGGGCTGGCGATACCAGGGTGCTATTGGAGCTTGTTCGGTCATATCACTCGTTCTCGTTTAAACGGGGTGGTCGGCGCGCGTTCCGGGGATCAGCGCGTTGGACCAACAAATCGGCTTTCAGTTTCCAGCTTCAATGAAGTGTCTGTTTGAGACTGTGCCTGAAAGAAAATCTCGTTGTTGGACTGTGTGATGGATTCAGGCGGCACATCAACCACTGTCGGCAGCGAACGGTTTTCACCGCTCTCAACGGTCACCGATGTCTCGGTCAGAATCTGGATATCCTCCAGGCCTCGCACTGAAACCGCGAACGTTTGGGGCACTTCCGTCATGTTGGCAATTTTCAGGGTGTAGGAGTTCTCAATCCTGCCCTGGCCGTTGAAGCTGTACAGCGCGCCGCGATCCCGGAGCGCATCCATCTGCGCCGGCACCCGCGTTGCAATGGTTACGACGATGGCCGCGATCATCATGGCCAGCACTGCGCCATAGCCGAAGGTCCTTGGGCGCAGCAGCTTGGAGCTCTTGCCCTCGAGTTCGTTCTCCGTGGTGTAGCGAATCAGGCCCCTGGGGTATTCCATCTTGTCCATGATTTCATCGCAGGCATCAATGCAAAGCGCACACCCGATGCACTCGTATTGCAGACCGTCCCGGATATCGATGCCGGTCGGGCACACCTGAACGCACTGGCCGCAGTCGATGCAATCGCCAAGGCCCGCCTCGGCCGGATCCACACCCTTCTTGCGGCCGCCACGAGGTTCCCCCCGGTTGGGGTCATAAGACACAACGCGGGTATTGGGGTCGAACATGACCGACTGGAAGCGGGCATACGGGCACATGTACAGGCACACCTGCTCGCGCATCCAGCCGGCATTGAGGTAGGTGGCAACGGTAAAGAAGGCTACCCAGAAGTAGGCCCAGCCGTTCGCCTGAAAGGTAAAGAGGTCGGCGATGAGCTCCCGGATAGGGTAGAAATAGCCAACGAAGGTCAGCCCGGTGGCCAGGGCGATCAGCAGCCATGCCGCGTGTTTGGCCGACTTTTTCGCGATCTTCTCTGCGGAACTGGGGGCCTTGTCGAGTTTCATCCGTTTGTTGCGGCTACCTTCAATACGTTCCTCCACCCACATGAAGATAAACGTCCACACCGTCTGGGGGCACGTATAGCCGCACCACACCCGTCCAAAGAGGGTGGTGATGAAGAACAGGCCGAAGGCACAGATGATGAGCATCCCGGACAGCAGGATGAAATCCTTCGGATAGAAGGTCAGGCCGTAGAGATGGAACTCCCGGGCCGGGAGGTCGAAATGAATCAGCGGCTGGCCGTCCAGCGTGATCCAGACGAACAGGAAATACATGCCCATCAACAGCATCAGGCTGACATTCCGGATGCGCTGGAAGAAGCCTTTGACTTCCTTTACATAGATTTTCTTGCGGCTGGCGTAGAGTTCGACACTTCCGGATTTTTTGTTGTTATCGGAGGGGTCAGAGGACGGGTCAACCTGTTTGACCGGAATCTCACTGCTCATCGAAACCTCCCGATTAAAGGGTAAAGCGCTAAGCGGGCCCGGAGGGTCTGCTGATCTGTTCCAGACTGTGTCCGGAGGGGCAGGGCACAGTCTGGAAAAGACCAGGCCGGGGCGCGAGCCCCGGCCGGCTGACTCAGTTCGACAGGCTGTAAACGTAGGCTGCGAGAATCTGAATCTGGTCCTCAGACAGGCGACCACTCTGGGCAGGCATCTGGTTCTGACGACCGTTGACGACCGTTTCCTTGATCCACTCGTAGGTGGAACCGTACAGCCAGGTGTTGTCAGTCAGGTTGGGCGCGCCCACCGACTGCATACCCTTGCCGTCCGCGCCATGACATGCGGCGCAGCCCTGGGCAAACACGGCTTTGCCGGCTTCGGCCGCTTCAGCATCTTTTTCACGACCACTGAAACTCAGTACGTAGTTGACCACCTGATCAACCTGCTCATTGGTCATGTTTGGCATGACACCCTTGGCTGGCATGTTACCCATGCGACCGTTGTGCAGGGTTTCCAGGATGGCGTCCGGGGTGCCACCGTAGAGCCAGTCGTCGTCGGTCAGGTTCGGGAAACCAACCTGGCCCCGAGCCGCAGAGCCGTGACAGACGGCGCAATTGTTGGCAAACAGACGCTGACCGATCTTCAGGGCGTCTTCGTTGTTCGCCAGTTCGGCGACCGGCGTGCTGCCATACTGCGCGTAGATCTCGCCGTACTTCTCTTCCGCTTCGGCAACTTCAGCCTCCCACTGGTTGGCCGAGGTCCAGCCCAGCACTCCCTGGAAGCTGCCCAGGCCGGGGTAGAGGACCAGGTAGCCGAGCGAGAAAATGCACGTGGCGATAAACAGGTAGAACCACCACTTCGGAAGCGGATTGTCGTATTCCTCAATGCCGTCGAAGGAATGGCCGGTGGTGCGATCGGTCTCAGTATCGGATGTCTGGTTCTTACGGGTCGCCCACAGAAGCCACATACAGCCGAAAATAGTACCGAGCACGATCACACTGATCCAGAGGCTCCAAAAGGTACTCATTGTTTCTTCTCCGTTTTTTCCTGTTCGAGAGTACGCTTTTCCACTTCGTCATCATCGAAGGGCAGATGCGCTGCCTCGTCGTTGGCCTTTTTGCGGTGGGCGCTGTACGCCCACCAGACGATTCCGAAAAAAACCGCCATGACCAGAAGGGTTTGAATGCCGCGTAACTCGTTCAAATCCATGGGATCACCGTTTCTCTGAAATCACGGTACCGAGTTGTTGCAGGTACGCGACCAGAGCTTCGATTTCGAATTTGCCCTCGACCTGCGCAGATGCTTCGGCAATCTGTTCGTCGCTGTAAGGCACGCCAAGTGACTGCAGAGTCTCCAGCTTCGCTGCCGTCGCGGTGTGGTCTACCCGGTTTTCAAACAGCCAGGGGAAAGCGGGCATGTTGGATTCCGGAACCACGCTGCGCGGGTCGTAAAGATGCTGACGCTGCCAGGCATCCGAGTAACGACCGCCGACGCGGGCCAGATCGGGACCGGTACGCTTGGAGCCCCACAGGAACGGCCGATCGTAGACGAACTCGCCGGCTACGGAGTAGTGGCCGTAGCGCTCGGTTTCTGCCCGGAACGGACGGATCTGCTGGGTGTGGCACACGTGACAGCCTTCGCGGATGTAGATATCCCGGCCTTCCAGTTCGAGAGCGGTGTAGGGCTCAAGACCCTCCACCGGCTCGTTCGTCTCTTTCAGGAAGAACAGGGGCACGATTTCAACCAGAAAGCCGCCGCTGATAGTCAGGATGATCAGAACGATCATCAGACCAATATTTTTTTCAACAATATCGTGGTTCATCTGACCTCTCTCCGTTTACGCCGTTTGGGCCGCTGCGCTTTCTTCCGCAACCGCATCTTTCTGGCGAATGGTCATGTACACGTTGTAAGCCATGATGAGCATGCCGCTCAGGAAAATGACGCCACCAAGGAAGCGGACGAAATATCCCGGGTAAGAGGCTTCCAGAGACTCAACGAAGCTGTAGGTCAGGGTGCCGTCGGCGTTAACCGCGCGCCACATGAGGCCCTGCATGATGCCGTTGACCCACATGGCAACGATGTAAAGTACGGTGCCAACGGTAGCCAGCCAGAAGTGGACATTGATGAGGCTGGTGCTGTACATCGCCTGCAGTCCCCACAGTTTGGGGATCAGGTGGTAGATGGCGCCGATGCTGATCATGGCTACCCAGCCCAGTGCACCGGAGTGTACGTGGCCGATGGTCCAGTCGGTGTTGTGAGACAGTGCGTTGACCGTCTTGATGGCCATCATCGGACCTTCGAACGTGGACATGCCGTAGAAGGACAGGGATACCACCAGGAAGCGCAGGATCGGATCGGTCCGCAGTTTGTGCCAGGCGCCGGACAGGGTCATCATCCCGTTGATCATGCCGCCCCAGGACGGAGCCAGGAGAATCAGGGACATTATCATGCCTGCGGTCTGTGCCCAGTCTGGCAGGGCGGAGTAGTGCAGGTGGTGGCCGCCAGCCCATACGTAGGTCGCAATCAGTGCCCAGAAGTGAACGATAGACAGACGGTAGGAGTAAACCGGGCGATCAGCCTGCTTTGGCACGAAATAGTACATCATGCCGAGGAAGCCCGCGGTCAGGAAGAAACCTACCGCATTGTGGCCCCACCACCACTGCATCATGGCGTCGGTCACACCGGCATACGCAGAGTAGGATTTGAACGCGCTGGCCGGAAGGGCCAGGTTGTTACCAATGTGCAGGAACGCCACGGTGATGATGAAGGCACCGTAGAACCAGTTGGCAACATAGATGTGCGGAGTGCTGCGCTTCATGATGGTGCCGAAGAACACCAGGGCGAACGCTACCCAGACCACGGCGATGGCGATATCAATTGGCCATTCGAGCTCAGCGTATTCTTTTGACGAGGTAAGGCCCATGGGCAAGGTAATGGCGGCGGCCACGATAATCGCTTGCCAGCCCCAGAAAGTAAACGCAGCGAGGCCGTCCGAAATCAGGCGAGCCTGACACGTCCGTTGAACTACGTAATAACAGGTGGCGAACAGGGCGCTTCCACCGAAGCCGAAGATGACGGCGTTGGTATGCAGCGGCCGTAAACGACCGAAGTGCGTCCAGGGCATATCCAGATTCATCGCTGGCCACACAAGCTGGGACGCGATCAACACGCCCATACCCATGCCAACAATGCCCCAGACCAACGTCATGATGGCAAATTGTCTTACCACCTTATAGTTGTAAGTCAGGTTTGCATTTACTGTGCTCATAGCCTTACCAATGGGTTTAGAGTGAGAAATTATGCGGGCGCAAGTATGGAGAAAGCATTAGTGCTTTGCAATGACTCAGGTCAACTCCAGAACCCTGTCAAATGCGCCGAAATCAGCAACATGGCATCCTTGCACCGGTCACTATAAGAGACGTTTTGGGTGTGGTCATATGCGATGCCTGACCTCTAATGATAGTCCCTAAAAAAACTCAGGTGAATGAAGTGGAATTGATTAAGACTAAAAGCTATGAGAAGCGGCCTGAAGTCGTAATGATTTTTGCGCACGGAGCCGGCGCCCCAGCAGATTCGCCCTTCATGAACATTCTGGCGGCTGAACTTGAAGCGAATGGTATCCCAAACGTTCGTTTCGAATTTCCCTACATGCAAAAGCGGCGTCAGGACGGCAGGAAGCGGCCCCCCGACCGTCAGCCCCGGTTGCTCGAGTGTTTTGCCGAGGTGGTTGAGCAGGTTCGTCAGGATGTGGGCGATGAATGCGCGCTGATCGTGGGCGGGAAATCCATGGGTGGGCGAATGGCCAGCCTGTTTGCCAGCGAATGCGCGGGCATCGACGGCGTGGTTGGTTTCGGTTACCCCTTCCACGCCCCGGGCAAGCCTGATAATTGGCGAACCGGACATTTTGCCTCTCTGCGCTGCCCGATGCTCATCGTGCAGGGAACCCGGGATCCGTTCGGCAAGCCCGATGAGATGGTGGGGCGCGAATCAGAGCTCGAAGGGGTGAGTCTGCACTGGTTGGAGGGGGGCAATCACGATTTTCAGCCGCTGGCACGCCAGAACACCAGTCAGGAGGCGCTCATTGCCGAGGCGGCCCGGCAAACCCGGGTGTTCGTCGAGACGTGTCCGAAGCCTCAGGCTTTGTCAACGAACGAGTGATCGGACACAACGACCCGGTTTCGCCCTCTGCTCTTGGCCCGGTACAGGGCTTCGTCAGCGCGGTCGAACAGGCTCGTTCGGTCTTCGCCGTGAGCCAGGGAGGCAACACCGGCGCTCAGGGTAATTTTGGCGGCGTGCCCGTCCGGACTGGTCAGCGACGTGGTTGCTATATCGTGGAGTATGGCTTCGCAAACTTTGCGCGCGCCGGGAATATCGGTGCCAGGAAGCAGCAAGGCGAATTCCTCTCCACCAAAGCGGACTGCGACATCGCGGGGACGCTTGACGTGCCGGGTCAGGATGTCAGCGATCAATTGCAGGAAGGTGTCACCAAAGGCGTGCCCCCAGGTATCATTGACCGTCTTGAAGTGGTCGGCGTCGACCAGCGCGAGGGTCAGGGGTTGCCTGGTGCGCCGGGCCTCGGCACAGAGTTCAGGCAGGATGTTGTCCATGTGCCGCCGGTTGTGAAGCCCGGTCAGTGAATCGTTCAGGCTCAGCGTCGCCAATTGCCGGTTGGCCTTCTCCAGCTCCCTCATGGTATTGCGCAGCTGGGCCGTGCGCTCGTGAACCTTGAATTCAAGTTCGGTTCGGGCGTTGTGTTCCACTTCCAGAAGTTTTTCGTTGAGTAGTCGCCAGCGCTGGACCATGGCGTAGTTAAGCAGGACCACCTGGCCTCCCACTGCAACCTGCATCAGCGCCTCGCGGGCGAGGAAATCCGCCAGGTAACCAAAGGCTGCCAGAGCATAGATCAATCCGCCCAGCAGCATGACCAGCCACGCCAGCACATACCACATCGCTGGCTGGTAGCCGTGGCGCCATCGGACCACCGCAATGACAAACAGGCTGCCAATGACGGAGAGTGCGAGGACTGTGTTGAGCAGAATGGTCTTGCTGTAGGGCAGCAACAGAGTGAGGGCAAGGAAACCGATACAGAACCAAGCCAGTGCCGTCATGGCGGTTCCGGCCATTGTCTTCCGTTCTACCTCCAGGAAGGAACGGCCGAACAGTGTCATCGACAGTGCGCAGAGTGCCAGGCTGAGTGGAATGGACGTGTTGGCAAATCCGGTGCTGTCGGGCCAGAAATACTGGTTGGCAAACCCTCCCATCGCAAACATGAAGAGCCCCATGGCTGCCATGTAAAAGGCGTTGTAGAAGTAATAAGCGGTACCCGAGCTGAAGAACAACAGCAGGTTGAACACCGCGAAAACAAGAAGGGCGCCGTAGAATAGTCCGTGAGTCAGGGTAAGGTGATTGCTTTTTGCGATGACTTCTTCCGGGGTTTCGAAGGTCAGGGGAACATTCAGGGCGCCGCTGCTCCGAACCCGCAGGGTGATCGAGCGGGTTTCGCCCTCGGCCAGCGTGACTGGAAGGAGGAAATACCGGTAGTCTATGCCCCGTGCATCGAATGGTCGCTGATCTCCCGTGACCAGATGGGTATTTGGGCCGTCGCCTGTCTGCCAGAACGTCACCTCGTCAAGCAGCGGATAGTTGAGCTTCAGGTACCAGAGTGCCTGGCGGCTCCCGGTGTTTTCGACATTGAGGCGAACCCAATAGACGGATTTGGTGTGGCTGAACACCAGGTCGTGCCCGCTTGCGAGCCTCCAGTTGAGGTTTTCCGGGAGGTCGTCGGGGGAGTGCGCATCGTGCGCCGGGTCACCGGGTGCTGCGCTGTAAAAGCAGACGAAGTGCATCAGGGACTGCCGGGATTCAGGATCTGTGGCCTCAAGAATCGGGCATCCGGCCTCGGGCACCGGGCCATAGGGCAGGGCTATGGCCGGTAGAAGGCTGAGGCTCAGGATGGCGAACAGGCGCAGAACAGGCGACATCTGGGGATTCCCGAAAGCAGTAGAGCGAAGAGTGTAGTCAAAGCACACAATATTTGATGTTAAACAGTTTCAAATTTACAGGGTTGCGTTGACGCCCCTTATAACAGGTATCGAATGGAACAGGTTCTTGCATTTTGTCGACCGGGCTTTGAAGCCGAAGCCGGTCGGGAATTGACCGATCAGGCCGCCGAACGTGGTTTTTTCGGCTTTTTTGAGCCCGAGAAGGGGGCTGGCCTGGTCTGGTATTCACTGGGCGGGCCGGAGACGGCAGAGGAGCTCCTGTCTCGGCTGGATCTGGCAGATCTGGTGTTTGTCCGGGACTGGTTCGTGGTGCTTGGTCGTATGCCGCTCCCCGAGCATGATCGGGTGGGTGCCGTCATCGAGGGACTGCGAAATCTGGAGCGTAGCTACCCGGGTTGTGCCCGGCTCGAGGTCAGACTGCCCGAAAACAATGCCGACGGCGATCTTGGTAATTTTTCCCGTAAATGGGTTTCTCCACTGTCTCGTGGATTGCGGGGAGCAGGCCTGCTCAAGGCCGATCAGAACGCCTCTGCGCCGGCCCGGCTCGAGGTTCTGTTACTGGCCTTCTCCGAGGCGGTGATTGGCTTCAGTCTTCAGGAAAACAGGGCCCGTTATGTGGGGGGGATTCCCCGGCTTCGCCTGCCCGCATCGGCGCCAAGCCGGTCTGCGCTCAAGCTGGAGGAAGCCTGGAAGATTTTTCTGCCGCCGGAACAGGAACTGGATTATCTGGGCGGCGGTAAAAAGGCCGCTGACCTGGGCGCGGCGCCTGGTGGATGGACCTGGCAACTGGTGCGCCAGGGCATGCTGGTTACGGCGGTTGATAACGGTCCAATGAATCCCGATCTAATGGCTACCGGTCAGGTGGAGCACGTTGAGGCCGATGGCTACAGTTGGCGGCCCAAGCGGCGAATCGACTGGATGGTCTGTGACATTGTGGACCAGCCTCGTAAAACTGCCCGACTGGCGGTCGATTGGATTGCCGGCGGATTTTGCCGTTACACGGTCTTTAATCTCAAACTGCCGATGAAGAAACGCTACGATGAATGGCTGATTTGCCGTGATATCATTGAAAAAGGTCTGGCAGAAGCGGGCGTTGGCTTCAACCTGAAAGCCCGCCACCTCTACCATGATCGGGAAGAAATTACTTGTTTTATCGAGCGAACCGGCTAGAAAACGCTCTGTTCGAGGACGGTGATGGTTTCGTCCTGGTCCATCATGGGAACCAGTTCCGACATGAGTTCCCTGCGCTCCGGGGACCGATACCACCGGTCCCAGTCGGCTTCGGAGCGCCAGTTGGCGAGCGTGATACGGTGGTTGGGGTCATGGCTGTCGGCCAGGGTTTCGCCGGAAATGAAGCCCGGCGCACTGACGGCTTGTTGCAGGACTTTTCGGGCGCGTTGCTCGTAGGCATCTTCCAGGGTTTCAGCGATATGGCGTTCAATCAGCACCCGGATCATGGTTTACCTCCATTATTTAGCTGTTATAAACAATAAATTAGCAGGTTTTTCAGAAATATCAGGTTATTGATCAGGAGAAGGTTTTGGCAGCTTCAGAGTACGATGCAGAGCTGGATGCCCGAGGGCTTTTCTGCCCGGAGCCGGTCATGATGTTGCATAATCGCATCAATGATGTAGCGCCCGGACGTGTGCTCCGGGTGCGCGCCACGGATCCCTCGACCACCCGGGACATTCCACGGTTCTGTCAGTTCCTCGGCCACGAGCTGGTCTGTGATGAAGAGCAGGGCGACGAATTCGTGTTCCTGATTCGACGAGGCGAAGCCTGACCGTATCAGGCTCCGGACCTGAGTCCGTTCAGGTGGCGAATGAAATCATCGCGATCCATTTCTCCCAGTACCCGCTGCGCCGGCATCTCCTCGCCGTCTCGGCTGTAGAACAGGATTGCTGGCGGGCCAAACAGGCCGAGCTCATCGAGCAGGGCCTGTTGCGCCGGCGTGTTGTCAGTCACGTCAATTTGCAACAACGTATAGGGAGAGAGCGCCTGGACAACCTGCGGGTCCCTGAATACATTGCGCTCCATCACCTTGCATGAGATGCACCAGTCGGCATAGAAATCCAGAACGACGGGGCGGTTCTGCGCCGCCGCTTCGTCCAGCCTGGCGCGAATCTGTCTGGGTGCGGCGACCCGCTCGAAGCCTGCATGATCGGGCGGTGTCAGGGCCGGGTTCGGGCTCGACGCCACGGTAAAGGGTGTAAGTGGCCGAAGGGGGTCACTGGCACCGCCAACAGCCCCGGCAAGTAATGCCAGACCGTAGGCGAAAAGCACCAGGCCCAGGCCCTTGCGGGTTCGTGCCCAACCCGCCTTTGCCGCATCGAACGCACCAAGCTGAACCCCGGTGATCGCGATGAGGAGACCCCAGAGGGTCAGCGCCAGCCAGGCCGGGACCAGTCGCTCCACCAGCCAGATTGCCACGGCCAGCAACATCACGCCGTAGAAGTGCTTCACTGTAGTCATCCAGTGCCCACTGCTTGGCAGAAGCCTGCGTCCGCCCACCGCCACCAATATCAGTGGAAGTCCCATTCCAAGACCAAGCGCAAAAAGGGCAATACCGCCGACCAGGGCATCCTGGGTGGTTGAGATATAAAGCAGGCTGCCAGCCAGTGGCGCGGAGACGCAGGGTGACACAATCAATGCCGACAAAGCCCCAATCCCGAATATGCTCAGCACCCGGCTGCCGGTCATTCGGTGGCTGGCATCATTCAATGGTTCCCGGATAAATCGCGGCAGTTGGATCTCAAACAAATCGAACATGGACAGGGCGAATACCACAAAGAGTGTGGCAAACACGCCCAGCACCCACGGCGACTGCAATTGTGCCTGAAGGTTGAAGCTGGCACCCAATAACCCTGTCAGCACACCAGCGGAGGCATAGGTCAGCGCCATGCCGAGGACATAGCTGACAGACAGCATCAGTGCGTGGCCGGAGGTGCGGGTGTTGTGGCTGGAAACCAGTGTCGAGATGATCGGCACCATGGGAAGTACACAGGGGGTGAATGTCAGCCCGAGCCCTAGGAGGAAGAACACCCCGACAATCACCAGTGAGGACTGGCGGGAGAGAAAGCCCGCAAGGCCAGTGGCTGATGACGTGTCTATGGAGGTTTCAGGCGAGCCATTGCTCAGGCGGGCAGTTTCGGTCCCGGTCCCTTCGGAGCCCGCCGGGGCCTGGCTTGTGGAGCTGCCGGGGAAGTAAAGCACATCGCGGGTCTGGGGGGGATAGCACAGTCCTGCCTCGGCGCATCCCTGGTAGGTGACCTGCAGTTGGGCTTCCTGCACCCCTTCGGGCAGGGAAACCGGAACCCGCACGTCGACCGGATCATAAAAAACGGTGACTTCGCCGAAGAACTCATCCTGCACAACCTCACCGCTCCGGGCGAACTTCGGCTCACCAATCTGGACGCCCTCGGTTACCGAAACGACACTGACCCGTTCCCGGTACAGGTAGTGTCCCGGGGTAATGTTCCAGGACAGGATCACGAAACCGCTGTCAGAGCTGTAATTGAAGGGGAGTGCCTCATCAACCGGCAGGAAGCCGTTGTTCTCACCCCCAAAGAGGGATTTCCCGCCGGTGCCCAGGGCGGAAGCGGTTCCGGTCACCAGCATGAGGCAGATCAGCGTCAGCAGGTGGGTAAATGCACGGGCGCGTCGACAGTTCTGAAAGACCGCAGCGGATACTGTCATGGATTGGTCTGGTTCCTGTTTGCTATTGGTTTTACTTGAGTCCTGTACGGCCGCGGACGATTCCGTTCTTTCAGCGGCGTTCGAAGCCAGTGGACATAGTCGGGGCGTCAAAGTTCCCTCTGGTATTGATCGCTGTAAAGTCGCACAATAGCGAGCCAATGAATCACAGTCCAAATGATCTTATCATGCTGTTTAATGACCTGTTCCGGGAAAAATACCGGACCATTCTGGTCAAAGGCAGTGATGAACCCGAGTACCTTCCTGCCAACGAGCCGGATGGGGTTGCGCAAGTTGTCTTTGCGCACGGCTATTACGCCAGTGCCTTGCATGAAATCAGCCACTGGTGTATCGCCGGTGAGCGTCGGCGCGCACTCCACGATTACGGTTACTGGTACTGTCCGGATGGTCGGTCGCCAGAACAGCAGCGGGCGTTCGAACAGGTAGAGGTTAAACCCCAGGCGCTGGAGTGGCTATTCTCCATGGCGGCCGGGTTCCGTTTTCACATCAGTTTGGACAACCTCTCCGGAGATGGCGCGGCAGATGAGTCGGGCTTCAGGAGTAAGGTCCGTGAACAGGCCGGGCTTTACCTGTCTACTGGTTTGCCGCGACGAGCCGGACAATTTTTTGATGCACTGACAACCTTTTATGGGACCACTGATACGGTGCTCGAATCCTGGCAACAGGATGCCCGACGCATTGCTCCGGTGAGTTCCGCACTGAACACCCTGAGGAAAATTGAGACTGTATGACATCTGACCCAAAGCACACTGGCGACCTTCGATTCCAGGATCTGAATCTGGACAAACGTCTGCAGGATGCCATTACGGCGATTGGATTTGAATACTGCACGCCGATTCAGGCGGAAACCCTGCCCTGGACATTGGCGTGTGAGGACCTGATTGGCCAGGCACAGACGGGCACCGGTAAAACCGCAGCGTTCCTGATTACCGCCATTCAGTCCCTGCTGGAAACCCCGATCCCGGAAAAGGACCGGTTTGCCTCTGAACCCAGGGTTCTGGCCCTCGCACCCACGCGGGAGCTTGCGATGCAGATTGCCAAGGATGCCGAGCAGCTATGCCAGCACACGGGTCACAACGTCGTGACCGTCGTCGGTGGCATGAACTACGACAAACAGCGGGACCAGTTGCAGAACGAAATCGTGGATATTCTGGTGGCAACGCCGGGACGGCTCATTGATTTTCTGGGTTCCCAGGACGTCTTCCTCGATCAGCTGGATATTCTGATTCTGGATGAGGCGGATCGCATGCTGGACATGGGGTTCATTCCCGATGTGAAACGGATCATCCGCAAATGTACAGCCAAGGAAGATCGTCAGACCCTCCTGTTCAGTGCCACATTCAACCAGGATGTGCTTAACCTGGCGTCCATGTGGACCAAGAATGCCGAGTTCGTGGAAATCGAGCCGGAGCAAAAGACAGCGGAGCGGGTCGAACAGACGGTATATCTGGTCGGTGATGATGAGAAACTGCCGGTTCTGGTGAACTACCTCAAACGTCCGGAAGTGGAGAAGGCCCTCGTCTTCGCCAATCGCCGCGATCAGTGTCGGGATCTTGAGGAGGACTTGCGTAACCAGGGGGTCAAGGTTTCCCTGATGTCCGGAGAGATTGCCCAGAACAAACGTCTGAAGACGCTGGAACAGTTCAAGAAAGGTTCCATCCAGGTGCTGGTCGCCACTGACGTCGCGGGCCGTGGTATTCACGTCAACGGCGTAACCCACGTTTTCAACTACAATCTTCCCGATAATGCAGAAGATTACGTGCATCGCATCGGCCGTACCGGTCGGGCGGGCAAGCATGGGGTGTCGGTCAGCTTTGCGGGTGAGGATGATTCCTTCGCGCTGCCGGCCATCGAGGCGTACATCAGCCAGAAACTGAAAACGGCGGTGCCGGATGAGGCGTTGATGGTGGCAATGGAAAATCCACCGATCACCCGCAAGCGCGGTCGCCGCCCCCAGGGTGGTCGCGGTGGCTCCGGCGGCCGTAATCAGCGCCAGCGCAGGAACTGAAAGGGCCGTACAGCATCATGTTGATCGTAGCAGACGAAAACATCCCGCTACTGGACTCTTTCTTCGGAGATTTCGGGGAAATACGTCAGGTATCGGGTCGGACGATGACCGCCAGTGACGTCAGGGACGCCGATGTGGTTCTGGTTCGGTCCGTCACCCGGGTCGGTCCGGAACTTTTGGAGGGCAGCCGGGTACGGTTCGTGGGGACGGCCACAATTGGCACGGACCACGTCGATCGGGATTGGCTCGAACAGAAGGGAATCCGTTTCTCCGCAGCGCCGGGCTGTAACGCCAACAGCGTAGCCGAGTATGTGCTTGGAGTGCTTTCCCTCCACGCAGAGCGGCGCGCCCTGGAAGACTGGACGCGGTTGAGCGTGGGCATCGTCGGCGTTGGGAATGTGGGCGGCGAGCTTGCCCATAAGCTTGAACGCCTCGGTTTTGAGGTCCGGTTGTGCGATCCGCCGAGAGCCGAACGCGAGGAAGACGGCGATCAGGAGTTCGTCTCCCTGGATGAGGCCCTGCAATGCGATGTGATCACGCTGCATACGCCGCTTACCCGGGACCAGGCGCACGCCACCTACCATTTGGTGGGTGAACGTCAGCTGGCTTCATTGACCGAGGATCAGCTGCTGATCAACGCTGGCCGTGGTGAAGTGATCGACACCGGCGCATTGCGTGCGCGGCTGGCACAGGCGAATGCACCGGTTGTGGCCCTGGATGTCTGGGAGCGAGAGCCCCGCATTGATCCGGAGCTGGTTGATCAGGTCTGGTTGGCCACCCCCCACATTGCCGGCTACAGCCTTGAGGGTAAGGTTCAGGGCACGGAAATGATCTATCAGGCGCTCAGTGGCTATTTGGGGTTGCCTGTGCGCAAGAAAACGGGGCAGTTCCTGCCGGAACCCGCGCTGAGCAAAGTATCGTTCACCAGCGCCGCCGACGAGGACGATGCCATCAGAATTTCACTGCGAGCCTGTTATGACCCCAGGCAGGATGATGCCCGCCTGCGCGTTGCCATGCGGGGCTCGGCTGAGGAGAGAGCGGCGGCTTTTGACCGGTTGCGGCGAGACTATCCGGTGCGCCGGGAATGTTCCAGCCTGAAGGTCCAGTTGAAGGGGACTAGTAAATCCCTGCAGGACAGCTTCCGGGCGATCGGGTTCAAGCTGAAAATCTGACCATCCGTCCGAACTGAAAAACCGGGGCTTGTGCCCCGGTTTTTTTGTTTAGAAAGAGGCCTGTTCCAGGGCCCGAATCCGGTCTTCGAGCGGCGGGTGTGTCATAAACAGAGCGCTGAGGCCGCCGCGAGCCCCTCGATTGATGCCAAACGCCTGAAGTGTATCGGGCATCTGGTCAGGGATCTCACTTTCCTGTTTAAGGCGTGCCAGCGCGCCGATCATGGCGGACCGGCCTGCCAACTGGGCGCCGGCGATATCAGCCCGGAATTCCCGACGACGGGAGAACCAGAACACAATGGTGCTCGCAAGAATGCCCAGCACCAGTTCCGCGGCAATACTGACTACAAAGAAGCCGATTCCGTGACCACTTTCGTTCTTGAAAATAACGCGGTCAACAAAGGAGCCTATGACCCGGGAGGCAAAAATAACGAAGGTGTTGACGACGCCCTGGATCAAGGCAAGTGTGATCATGTCCCCATTGGCCACGTGGCCAATCTCATGGCCCAAAACCGCCCGGATCTCGTCCTTGTTGAAGCGATGCAGAAGGCCCTCGCTAACTGCAACCAGGGCATCGTTCTTATTCCAGCCTGTGGCAAAAGCGTTGGACTGGGAAGCTGGGAAGATGGCAACCTCGGGCATTCCTATGCCGGCGTTTTTGGCGAGAACCGCTACCGTGTCCACTAGCCAGCGTTCAGCCGGAGTGCGCGGGGATTCGATTACCTTTGCCCGGGTGCTCCACTTCGCCATTGGCTTGGATATCAGCAGTGAAATGATGGCTCCGGCGAACCCAAAGACCGCGGCAAACGCCAGCAGCGGACCATACTGAATGCCGTATTGGGAGAGGTAGCTGTCGACGCCCAGAAGTCTCAGCGTAAAGCTTGCTACCAGGATGACCGCAAGGTTGGTGGCCAGAAACAACAGAATCCGCATGTTAATTCCCTGAATGATGAGTCAAACACGTAAAAGCTGCGCCTAAGACCGAATTATGTGGCCGGGGTTCGACGGTTCAATGTCTTTGCATGGATTTAATGTTTGTCATCGGCAAAGAACGTCGCCTGCACAACCTGGCTGATACGTCCGGAATGACCGGTTTTTAGGGCCTTGCGAATCAGGTGAATGTGGGTCGAAAGATCTTCCTGCACCGACGGAGGAAGATGGTCACCGGCGTGCGCCTGGTCCTGGTTAAGGCGCCGGTTGAGCTCAACCGGCGCCGGAGCGCTCAGGCGAACGAACGCCGCATGGCTCAGAACTGCCTGGTCCAGCGCTTCCTGACGAATGGTATCGACATAGCGAAGCAGGCCTTCCTCTTCCAGCCAGAGGAGGGCGCCAAAGCAGGCCATATGACGCTTGCTGTGAAGCCCGAATTCATCGGGCTCGTCCGGGCCGGCGATATCCTCCACGAACAGATTGACGCGGCGAGGGAAGGCGCCATAGAGCTGGACAAGGGCGATCGCAACGTCCTTGTAGAATTCCTCTACATGAATGTCAGCCATGGATGCTCCGTTACTGCTGATAGTTACCAAGGAAGCGGCCGAGCCGCGACATGGCGTCTTCAAGGGCGTCTTCCCTGGGCAGGAAAACCACGCGCAAGTGCTGTTTGTCGTCAATGTTGAAGGCTGAGCCCTGCACCAGAAGAATTCTTTCCTGGAGCAGCAGGTCGAGCACCAGCTTTTCATCATTGACGATGGGAAAATGCTTCGGGTCCAGCTTCGGAAACAGGTAGAGAGCCCCCTGTGGTTTGACGCAGCTGACGCCGGGAATATCGTTCAGCATTCGCCAGGCGGTTTCCCTTTGCTCATACAAACGTCCGTCCGGAACGACCAGGTCATTGATGGACTGGTAGCCGCCCAGGGCAGTCTGGATAGCCAACTGCGCGGGCACGTTAGCGCACAGGCGCATATTTGAGAGCATCTCAATGCCTTCAATAAGATCCATTGCCCGGTGTTTGGCTCCGCTGATGATCATCCAGCCGGAGCGGTAGCCCGCGGCCCGGTAATTCTTGGAAAGCCCGTTGTAGGTGAAGAAGAGCACATCGTCAGCAAGCGCGGCGGTCGAGACGTGCTCTGTGCCGTCGTAGAGAATTTTGTCGTAGATTTCATCCGAGAGCACGATCAGGTTGTGCTTGCGAGCCAGTTCGATGACCTGTTCCAGGAGTTCTCTGGAGTAGACGGCGCCGGTCGGGTTGTTGGGGTTGATCAGAACGATCGCCCGGGTACGACGGGTGATTTTCTTCCGGATGTCGTCGATGTCGGGGAACCAGTTCTGCTGTTCATCACAACGGTAATGCACGGGTTTGCCACTCGAAAGGGTGACAGCCGCGGTCCAGAGCGGGTAATCCGGCGCGGGGATCAGTACCTCGTCACCGGTGTTCAACATGGCCTGCATCGACATGACGATCAGTTCACTGACGCCGTTGCCGAGAAAAATGTCGTCGATATCGACCTTGTCGATGCCCCGTTGCTGACAGTAATGCATGACCGCCTTGCGGGCCGAAAAGAGTCCCTTGGACTCGACGTACCCCTGGGCCAGATGCATGTTGTAGATGACGTCCTGCTGGATCTCCTCGGGTACGTCCAGTTCAAAGGCGGCCGGATTCCCGATGTTGAGTTTAAGTACCCGGTGACCTTCCTCTTCCAGTCGACGCGCTTCCCGCAGAACTACGCCACGTATTTCATAGCACACGTTATCCAGCTTGGCGGATTTGTAGTAGTTCTGCATAAGGCCGAGGCTTCCTTGGTCTGAATTCGGAAAATAAAACTGATGTGAGACAGCCCTTTATTCTAGCGGAGCGAGGGGCGGCGGCAACAGGGGAATTATGATGAATTGTGGCGTGGTGAGACAGATTTAGCGCCCAAAGCTGAAGCCTTTTTTAAGATGAGGTTTATGCCGACCCTGAAAGCCTTGGTTTTCCATTAAACATTGTGCACAATTCAATTTCGAAAAATATAAGCAAGTCCAAGGAGAGTAGTGTGTCCGAATCCAGCGTTTATGACTTTACTGTCAACGATATCAAGGGCAATGAGAAAAGCCTGGCCGACTATCGGGGCAAAGTTCTGCTGATCGTAAATACGGCCAGCAAGTGCGGCTT
Source organism: Marinobacter albus (assembly GCF_030238305.1). Taxonomy (NCBI): domain Bacteria; kingdom Pseudomonadati; phylum Pseudomonadota; class Gammaproteobacteria; order Pseudomonadales; family Marinobacteraceae; genus Marinobacter; species Marinobacter albus. Next base: position 1,707,287 of record NZ_JASSQD010000001.1, read on the forward strand.
CACCCCGCAATTCGAGGGCCTTCAGACCCTGTACAAGGATCTGGGCGAGCGCGGCCTGGAGGTACTGGGATTCCCCTGCAATCAGTTCATGAACCAGGATCCGGGCAATGACGACGCCATCAGTGAGTTCTGCAGTCTCAATTACGGGGTGGATTTCCCCATGTTTTCAAAGATTGAGGTGAACGGCTCGGGCGCCCATCCGCTTTATCAGTTCCTGAAGCGTGAAGCCAAGGGTCTGATGGGGTCGGAAAAGGTCAAATGGAACTTCACCAAGTTCCTGGTGGGAAGGGACGGGCAGGTGGTCCGGCGCTATCCGCCGACCGCTAAGCCTCAGGATATTCGAAAAGATATCGAGAAACTGCTGTAGCCATGGCAACACCTGAAGAGGCCTTGTCTCTGGATAATCAGGTCTGTTTTGCCCTCTATGCGGCCAATCGGGCGGTCACGGCCCGCTACCGGCCGCTGCTGGCAGACCTGGAGCTGACCTACCCGCAATACCTCACCATGCTGGTGCTGTGGGAGCAGGAGCAGGCGGGGGGTGTCACCCGGGTGTCTGATCTGGGCCGTCGGTTGCGACTGGATTCCGGTACCCTGACGCCCTTGCTTAAACGGCTGGCCGACCGGGGGCTGCTGGAACGTCGCCGAAGTGCTCTGGATGAGCGGGTGGTCACACTGACTCTGACCGAAGCCGGTTGGGCGTTGCGGGAGAAAGCGGGCTCGATACCGGAACGCCTGCTTTGCGGCATTGGTGTTGAACCAGAGCGTTTGAAGGCGTTGCGCCGTGAGCTAAAAGCAGTGCTCACGGCTCTTGAGGGGGAGGCGGTGCCCAGCGACTGATCGCGGCCCGCAATTCGTCCCGGTTGTAGGGTTTGGTGACGTAGTCGTTCATTCCCGCCGCGATACAGTCCTCTCGGTCGCCCTGCATGACATTGGCCGTCACCGCGATAATTGACAGGTCTTTCCATTCCGGGTTCTTCCGGATGCGCCGGGTCGCCTCATAGCCGTCCATGACCGGCATCTGGCAATCCATCAACACCAGGTCGTAATTCCGCGCGTACAGGGAATCGAGGGCCTGTTGCCCGTTCTCGGCATGATCCACATGGTGCCCGAGCTTCTTGAGCAAACTGCTGGCCACCATCTGGTTGACCTGATTGTCCTCGACCAGAAGAATTTTCAGTGGCGGCGTGTCGGCTTCCTTTCCGGCTGGCTGAGCCGGTTTGAGCGTAACCTCGTTACGGAGGATCCCGGCGGCGCGGCACAGGCAGCGGTATAATTCATCGCGGCGTACCGGCAGGGACAGAATCTGATGCTCTGGTTTGTCTCGTACTGCAGAACCGGATCTGTCGGCCAGAATGACTCCTTCACCCTGCCAGTTCGGGGCAACGCTGCCGGAATCTTCGGCCAGAGCGATCAGGATTCCCTGTTGGGAATGACCGATTTCCCGGGTCGGAATCTGCCAGGCACTGAGCTGGCGCTCGATTGGCCGGCGATGCGGGTTTTCGGCGGGTATGGCCAGCGTGATGCCAATGTCCTGGAGTTTGGCGGCAACCTGCGGCAGCCCGTTGGGGCTGCTGTCTTCATGCATTGGCAACGGCAGGGTCACCGTGAAATGGGTTCCTCGGCCCTCCCTCGAATCCACCAGAATCTGTCCGTGCATTCGCTCGACCAGCTGTCGGCAGAGGGTCAGTCCCAAACCTGTGCCGCCATACAGCCGGGTGGTGTCCGCATCGGCCTGGGAAAACGGTGAGAATATCCGATGCAATCCCTCCGTAGACATACCAATGCCGGTGTCGATGACATCCAGTCTCAGGCTTCCGGACGAGTAAGCTGCCTTCACATAAACCGAGCCCTCGTCGGTGAACTTGATGGCGTTGCTGAGCAGGTTGTTCAGTATCTGGCGAGCCCGGGTCGGATCGCCGAGGAAGCTTTCCGGGAGGGCGGGGTCAACCTCGCTCACCAGATCAATGCGTTTGCGCCGCGCTTGTTGTGCATGCAGGGTGGCTGATTCCTCGATCAGATTGCGCATGCTGAAAGGAATGTTCTCCAGGCTGAGCTTGCCGGCTTCGACCTTCGAAATATCGAGAATATCGTTAAGCAGGCCAAGCAGGCTTTCCCCCGCATTAAAGGCTATTTCCAGACGATTACGCTGGGTCGAATCCAGCTCACCCTCGAGAGCCAGGCCGAGCATGCCCAGAACCCCGTTGAGTGGCGTGCGGATCTCATGGCTCATGCTGGCGAGAAAGTTGGCGCGGGCCCTGGCCCGGCGGACCGCGTCTTCCTTCGCCTTGATCAGCGCACGGTTTCCTCGCTGGAGGGCGTCGTTTTTCTCCGAAATTTCGCGGGTCCGGTCTTCAACTTCGCGCTCGAGTTGGAACGAATAGTTCTTCATCGCGCTTTCGGCGATCCGGAGCTGGGCAAGACTGGAATCAATCGTCTCAAGGTGCTGATTGATGATGCCGACCATGGTGCCAATTTCGTCATCCTGATGATTGGTCGGCACCGGGAGTCGGACCTTTTCGGGCGAGCTCGCCTTGACCTGCGAAAGGGCACTGATCACGTTGAGCATTGGCCGGGTCAGCACCAGATAGAAGATCCCGAGCAGGGCTGCGGTCAGGGTCAGGCTTTTCAGAAGACCGCTAATCAACGTATACGTGGCACGCTCAAGAAACTGGAGTCCGTAGTGATAGGTGTCGATGGTGACGATCAATTGGCCCAGCGGCAGCTCCTCAAGCTGTGGTACGCGCAATTCCTGACTGAAAACCCGGCTGGAATCGAACAGCAGGTCACTTGCCCAGCGGTAAGGGGACACCGGGCTGCTCTGGCTCGCGGCAGCCATGGTTTGGCCATCGTTGTCGATGATCCTGGCATCGATGGTGGCCGGGTGGCGAAGCAGCCCGTCCAGCAGTTCTTCGGCAAGTCGGACATCGATGTTATAGGCAATCTGGGAGGCCGGGCTCACGCTGATGTCGATCAGGGCGTGAATTTCCTCCTCCATCGATTCCCGGGCATTAAAATAGTCCAGGGTGATCTGAATGAGGTTGAGAGCGAGCCCCAGCGCCATGGCGACCAGAACCGTGTCGCGGGTCAACCGAAAGGAGAGTCGCTTTCTGAAACCATTGATCACGAGAATTTACTGTCCCTGTTAACGGGGCCGTGTCAGCCGCCCGGTTTAACGCCGTCAATCGTCGTAGTCGGCCTTCTTCTTCCACTCGTCATCGTGCAGGAACGTATCCCATTCACGATCCAGTTTGGATTGCGACTCGGCGCTTGCGGTGTCCTGGCCTTCGTTACTCAATGCCTCCAGCTCCTTGATCCGGGTCCGGAAGCTCTTTACGGCCTTCATCGCCAGCGGATTATCGCGGGATTTCCCCATTTCGGTACTGGCCAGATGGTAGGCATGAATGGCCTTGCGTATCTGGTTCTGGCGAACGTAGTCTCGGGCCTGAAACACGTGCAGGTCGGCATGAGTCTTGTGAACAAGAAAGAGGACGTACTTCAGGTTTTTCTTGGCGGTGCCCGCATCAATCCGACCGCTCTTGTGCATGCCCTCAATCATCTTGAATAAATTCTGAAGCAACTCTTTGACGTAAGACGACTTTTCCGGAGAGTCAATCTTGACGGGGGGCCGGGAATCCTGCTTTTCAAGAATCTGGTTCTTGATCTGCAGCGTGGACTCCTGCCACTTCTTGACCGGAAGGTTCGCTTTCAGTGCGGCCAGTTTAGAGCATGCCTCTTCCATTCGTTTGATGAGAAGCAGCTTGAGGTCGGCAGTCAGGTACTGGCCGGGGATCTCGGAGAGCAGTCGTTGGGCCCGGTTGTAGGCGTCTTCCTGCGCCGTAACTTTGCGGGCGCGCTCTATCCGGGCTTTTTCGCGCATCTGGCTCAGAACAATAACCACGATTGAGATCGTTACAATGGCAGCCAGTACAATTACGATTGTTGTTGTATCCATTTTGTCAGTAATGACTCCGGCTTCGGGATCAATTGTTGGCAGGTGCGAATGCCGACCTCAAGGTGCCGATATTATTCACTAAGCCTGGCAAAGACTAGCAGAAATACCGGGTTGAAACCGTTGCAAAATGTGAAAGTCTCCGGCGTCTATTGATTTCGTGAATTTTTAATCTGATGTATATTGCTTTGATGAATGAGGGCAGGGAGGTCTCCTTTTCTGTCCACACATCTGCTTTGCCTTCCGGAGTTGTTCATGGATATTTCCCGCGTTGATCTGAATTTGCTCGTTTACCTTGATGTCCTGTTGCGGGAGCGAAATGTCACCAAGGCGGCCAACCACCTGGGGATTACCCAGCCGGCCATGAGCAACGGCCTCAGGCGGCTGCGGGACTTGTTTTGCGATCCGTTGCTGGTCCGGACCAGTGAGGGTATGACGGCCACCGAGCGGGGCCGGGAACTGCAGCCGCTAGTGCGCAGCATCCTGTCCAATATCGAGCAGGCAGTTCAGGAGAAAACCCCGTTTTCCGCGCTCGAAAGTCAGCGAGTGTTCCGGATCATGGCCAGTGACTACGCTGAATCCTGTCTTATGCCTCGGGTTCTGCGGAGGATTCGCCAGGAAGCGCCGCACGTTACACTGGATGTGCTCACACCCAGTGACGTGAGTTTTCTGGATGTTGAGCAGGGCCGGCTGGACATGGCCATCAACCGGTTCGATAAAATCCCCCAGTCCTTTCATCAGAAAACGCTCTGGACCGAGTATTTCTCCTGCCTGATGAATGCTCGCAATCCCATTCTGAAGGAGCCGTTTACCCTAGACACCTACCTCGATGCCAGTCATATCTGGGTCAGCAAAACCGGCTTTGGGGTTGGAGTGGGTGTGAATCCGAAGGATGTCCAGCGCCTCGGCTGGGTGGACGAAGCTTTGTCACGAATGGGGCGAAAACGACAAATATCGGTTTTTACCCGGCACTACCAGGTGGCAATGCTGCTGGCTGAACAGCACGACCTGATCGCAACCCTGCCGTCCCGGGCGGCATGGTTGCAGAAGGACAATCCGAACCTGGTGGTCAAGGTGCCGCCGTTTGAAATTCCTCCCTTCGAGCTGAAAATGGCCTGGAGCCCTCTGCTGCAGCACAACAGCGATCATCAGTGGCTGCGCAAACTGATTGCGGAAGTGGCTGAGGAAGTGGATACCGAGTTCGCGCCATTCGGGGCCCAGTTCGAATCAGCCGATGCGCCCCAGCTGCAGCATTCAGAGCGGTAATTCCCTCAGTTCCAGAGAACTTCGGCCGGCATCCCACATGCGCCGGAAGCTTTCCGCAAGCAGTTTTACCCGGCCGCCGTCGGAGAACTTGGCAAACCCTTCGGGTGTGTAAAAGTCGTGGCGATACAGGACGCCGGAGCGATCTGCCAGAAGGAACGGTTGATCCTCAACCGGATAATCGTCATTAACCAGTCGCAGTTCGATCCTGCTCGGCAATCGACGCATCAGCTCAACCAGTTGGTGACGGCGTTTGACCAGCGGTTTGTCATCGTGAATGAGCAGGCGGATTTCGCTGAGTCTGTGCCGTCTGGCGAGGGCAGAAATCAGTTCCCGTAAACGATGGCGGTCGTAGAGATCGTGATCCAGGATACGGTCATAGAGCCAGAGCCGTTGCCCTGCCTGACCCACGACTGAATCCATCAGGCTGACCAGGTCGTGTTCGCTTGAGAAAAGCCAGGTTCCTGCATCCCGGCCAAGAAGCATCGGCGCGGTGCGTTGTTCTATCACACTAGCCACCAGTGCCGGCGACAGGCAACGCATGTCCACGTGGGGAATTCCGGCATCGTCATAGGCGGCAGAGCAGACGTGGAAGCCAGAGCGCTGGTAGAAAGGAATGGCGTGTTCCTGGGCCGAGAGCCGGAGTTCGTCATAGTTGCCGGCGGCTTCGGAAATCAGGTGGTGCAGGAGTGCCTCGCCAATGCCTCGTCCCCGGAAGCCGGGCAAAATCGCCATCCGACCGATATGTCCGGTTTCGCCAAGTGTTGAGAACAGTCTTGCCACGCCGACGGGCGTGTTGTCCGGCAACACGGCCAGAAAATGATCGGCAATCTCGTCGGTGTCATCCCACTCCAGTTCGGGCGGAACTTTCTGTTCGTCAATGAAGACCCGTTGACGGATGTCACGGATATGACCCGGAGCCAGTTGCCAGCTGTACTTCCTGAATTTCACTCTCATGGCGACCAACTTATTCGAAGTAGACCGAGCCCTGATTATACAACGTGCAGAGCAGTCCCAGCAGGGCCTCGTCGTCGGCGAAGCGGGCGAGCTGCGCGGAATCGATGCGCGCGCCGGCGCACAGAAGTGCCGCCATCGGCCGGGCATCACCTTTCAGCAGGTATTGTTCACCATCCACGAACAGCGCGGTTTCGTCATCGAAGTCGTAGTAGGCGAAACGGGAACCTTCGTTCCAACGAAGTTGCTCTCCGGCACGGATTGCCCCGGCAAACTCCTCGGTGGACGCTGGCTCCTCGGCAGGAACAACGATGTCCATGTTCTTGGGGGCGGTGGCGTACTGGCCGAACCAGAGGGAGAGCTGTCGTCGATCACCGAGCTTCTCGCGCAGAATTGCATCCAGTTTGTCAATTACCGCCGGTTGAATGGTGCCGGGATTGTCCTGAACCTGCAGTTCCGGGTCGTTCAGGTGATCGCTGGCGTCAGACTGACCGCACAGAAAATCGGTGAATCCGGTCAGGATGTCGTCAATGGTGGGAGCTCGGAAGCCAACCGACAGAGTGATGCAGTCGTTTTCGGCAACGCCATGGTGGCCAATTCCCGGGGGCAGGTACAGCATGTCGCCGGGCGCCAGGGTGACCGTCTCCTCTCCGTCCCAACTGCTCAGAATGCGCAGTGGGGTTCCCTCCACGCGGGGCGAGGTGTGGTCGCAGTGTCCACCAAAGGTCCAACGGCGGTGTCCCTGGGCCTGCAACAGGAAAACATCGTACTGGTCATAGTGCGGCCCGACGCTGCCGCCTTTCGGGGCAAAGCTGGCCATGATGTCGTCCAGTCGCCAGTTGGGTACGAACCGGAAGTGTTCCAGCAGGTCGGCTATCTCCGGAACCCAGTGGTCCAGGCCCTGCACCAGCAATGTCCAGTTTTGCTCCGGCAGTTGGCTGAACCGCTCCGGGGTGAACGGACCGTTGTGCAGTTGCCAGGGCTTGCCGTCATCGTTTTCGATGACGATCCGGGACTCAACCGTTTCCTCGCAGGCGAGGCCAGCGAGTTCGTCCGGGCTGACTGGCGATTCCAGATCCGGAAAGGCCTGGCGGATAACCAGCGGTTTTTTCTGCCAGTAGTCCCGCAGAAACTCAGAGGCTGTTAGTCCGCCAAGCATGTCCATATATCCGCTCCCTGTATCAGATGTTGCGTGCCTGATCGATGGCGTTGCCGATGTAACTGCCCGGGGTTAAGGCCATCAACTCAGCCTTGGCCGCCTCGGGAATGTCCAATGTCTCGACGAAATTCTTGATCACTTCCGGCGTCATTGCCTTGCCACGGGTCAAGGCCTTGAGCTTTTCGTAGGGTTTTTCGATGTTGTATCGACGCATGACCGTCTGAATGGGCTCGGCGAGCACTTCCCAGGCATGATCGAGATCCTCATCGAGGCGCGCCGGGTTGATCTCCAGCTTGCCAAGGCCTTTCAGGGTGGCTTCGTAGGCGATCAGGCTGTGGGCAAAACCGACCCCAAGGTTACGCAGTACGGTGGAATCGGTCAGGTCTCGCTGCCAGCGGGAAATCGGAAGTTTGGCCGACAGGTGGCCAAGGAGCGCATTGGCGATTCCCAGGTTGCCTTCGGAGTTCTCGAAATCGATCGGGTTAACCTTGTGGGGCATGGTGGACGAGCCCACTTCGCCTTCCACAGTCTTCTGCTTGAAGTAGCCCAGCGAGATATAGCCCCAGATGTCGCGGTCCAGGTCGATCAGGATGGTGTTGAACCGGGCAACGGCATCGTAGAGTTCGGCGATGTAGTCGTGCGGTTCGATCTGGGTGGTGTAAGGGTTCCAGTCCAGCCCCAGATTCTCGATAAATTCACGGGCATTGGCAGCCCAGTCGATCTGGGGGTAAGCCGAGAGGTGGGCGTTGTAGTTGCCAACCGCGCCATTAATCTTGCCGAGCAACTCAGTGGCGCGAATCTGCTTCAGCTGGCGGCGCAGACGATGGACCACGTTCGCCAGTTCCTTGCCGACAGTGGTCGGGGAAGCCGTCTGGCCGTGGGTGCGCGACAGCATGGGCTGTTCCGCATGCTCCTGCGCCAGTTCGCCAAGCTTCGCGACCACTTTGTCCATTGCCGGCAACAGTCCATGGTCCAGACCCTCTCGCAACATCAGGGCGTGAGAGAGGTTGTTGATGTCCTCGGAGGTGCACGCGAAATGCACAAATTCAGTGACCGCATGCAGCTCCGGGAATTCTGCGATCTTTTCCTTGATAAAGTACTCGACCGCTTTAACGTCGTGATTGGTCGTGCGTTCAATGTCTTTGATGCGCTCCGCATCCGGCAGTCCGAAGTTACCGACCAGATTATCGAGGAAAGCGTTCGCTTCGGTTGAAAAGGCCGGAACCTCAGCAATGTCGGGGTGGGCTGCCAGCTTCTGGAGCCAGCGGATCTCGACGGTCACGCGGTTCCTGATCAGGCCATATTCACTGAATATGTCTCGGAAGACGCTGACTTTGTTGCCGTAACGTCCATCGACCGGGGAAATGGCGGTCAGGGCGGTGAGTTCCATCGAAAACCTCTCAAATCATCAAAGAAACGGGACAAAAGGAAATACGGGGCGCATATGATACACCAGCACTGCGCCCGAATCAGTCGTATCGGGTTTACAGGGGCCGATTGGCTTGGTCTGCCAGCTCCCGGGCATGCCGGATGACCTTTTTGCGGGCAAAGATCAGTTGCCACCGTCGGCCGCCAGTCTGGCGCCAGAGTACCGCTGAACGGATGCCCGCCAGGAGCAGGGCGCGAACCCTCGCGGCATTCTCCTCCTGCTGAAGGACGGTGGGGTTGCCACTGACCTGGATTCTCAGGCGGAAGGTGCTGATGGTGTCTGCATAGATCGAAGCAAGGTTGCTGATCAGGTTGCTGTGTGTGTAGCCAAAATGGCTGGCCGTGTGCCGGGCCTGGTCGATCCGGCTGCCGATGACGTCCAGCATGTCCGGCCGACGGTTGAGCTTTGATTCAAGGTGGATCAGGTTCAGCACGTAACGCAGGACTTCAATATCCTGTTGCTTGCTCTGCTCGCTCAGGACTGACGAGAGCGTGACCAGACCTTCGCGGATATCCGCCAGATCACCGCCGTATACGTCCAGTGTTGATGCCGGGTCCGTGGCAAACAGCGAGCGGATGCAGGTTTCCAGGCTGGCCTCCGTGCATTGGCCATTGTGTGCGATCTGCTGGACCAGGTTGGCGGCCTGAAATACGCCGGCCAGTGCGAGGGTTTGGTCGTTTAGGGTACGGCTCATGCACCGGCTTCCTGTTGTGGCAATGCGGCAATACGCGTGGGCAGTGCTTCGCCATCGCGCCAGGTTTCTTCAATCACGCCGCCGCCCAGGCAAACCTCGCCGTCGTAGAATACGACCGACTGGCCGGGCGTGACGGCTCTCTGGGCATCGTCAAAGATCACCTTGGCACCGTTTTCCAGAACCTGGACTTCGCAGGCCTGATCCGGCTGACGGTAGCGGGTCTTGGCTTTGCAGCGGAACTGCATGGCTGGCGCCTCACCCGCCACCCAGTCGACCGGTCCGGAGACCAGTCCGCGGGAGAACAGCAGGGGATGGTGTTTGCCTTGTACCGCAATCAGAACGTTACGGTCGAGGTCCTTTTCGGCCACATACCAGGGCTGGTCACCGAATTCGCTGAGGCCGCCAATGCCCAGCCCCTGGCGTTGACCGATGGTGTGGTACATCAGACCCTGATGTCGGCCTATAACTTTGCCCTCCGGCGTTTCGATGTCACCGGGCTGGGCGGGAAGATACTGCTTGAGGAAGTCCGTGAACTTGCGCTCGCCGATGAAACAGATACCGGTAGAATCCTTTTTGTCGTGGGTGACAAAACCCTGGGCTTCGGCAATCCGCCGGACCTCCGGCTTTTCCAGTTCCCCGACCGGAAACAGGGTTCGGGCGATGCGTTCGCCGGATACCGCGTGCAGGAAGTAGCTCTGGTCCTTGTTGGGGTCGAGCCCCTTGAGCAGTTGGGCTTTGCCGGAACCATCATTGAGCGGACGCTGGCGCGTGTAGTGCCCGGTGGCAATATAGTCCGCCCCCAAGGTAACGGCGTAGTCCAGAAACGCCCGGAACTTTACTTCCTTATTGCAGAGGATGTCCGGGTTGGGCGTGCGTCCAGCAGTGTACTCGGACAAAAAATGCTCAAATACCCGGTCCCAGTACTCCGCTGCGAAGCTGGCGGTGTGAAGTTTGATGCCGATGGCATCGGCAACCGCTTGAGCGTCCGCCAGGTCCGTCATGGCAGTGCAGTACTCGGTACCGTCGTCTTCGTCCCAGTTCTTCATGAACAGCCCTTCAACCTGGTAACCCCGATCTTTCAGCAGCCAGGCTGCGACAGAGGAGTCCACCCCGCCGGACATGCCGACGATCACTCGGGTGCTTGTTGCGGGACGTGTTTCGGTTGCGTGTGTCATGAATGCTTCAATCTGGCTGAAAAGCCGCCAAGTCTATCATTTGTCCGTCGTTACGTCTGCGTGTCGACAACGACATCCAGTGGATAGCGGCGGCCGTTTCGGTAATCTTCTATGCACGTCAGGACAAGGGGGCTTCGCAACTGGCTTCCCAGTTGGCGGATGTCCTCGAGGTCCATCCAGTGTGCGGCAATGATGCCGGTGTCCAGTTCGTCCGTAACGTGTTCCAGGGGCCTCGCGGAATAGCAGAACCGGTAGTAGGTGACACCGTTGGCAGGCGCCTTGTAGGTGTACACGCCGAGGAAGTGCTCGGGTTCGACGCGCCAGCCGGTCTCCTCAAGGGTCTCGCGCCTGACAGCGTCCAGGATGGCTTCGTTCTCCTCGACATGACCGGCAGGCTGATTGAAAACAACGTGACCGCCACTGAGCTCTTCTACAACCAGATAGCGACCCTGAGGGTCCTGTACGATAACGGCGACAGTCGCGTGAGGGGTCCAGGTCATTGTTTCTTGGCGCTCCTTGGTGTCTTGCCTGACTTTCGGGCGGCTGCTGTAGGTTTCCGCCGCGGCCTCGGCGCGGGAACGTGAACCGCAACGGTTCGGAAATCGCCGGGGTTCAATCCGTCCAGCGTCCAGTCCCCTATACGGTAGCGGATGAGTCTGAGCGTTGGAAAGCCAACGGCGGCCGTCATTCGACGGACCTGCCGGTTGCGGCCTTCTGTTATTGAGAGTTCCAGCCAGCTTGTCGGTACCGATTCCCGGTGACGCACTGGCGGCGTTCTGCTCCAGACGTTGGGCTCATTCATTCTGGTCGCTTTAGCGGGCCCCGTGACACCGTCCTTGAGTCGGACACCCTGTTCCAGTTGCGCCAGCGCCTCATCGGTAATCTGGCCTTCCACCTGCACCCAGTAGGTTTTTGCCATCTTCTGGGACGGCGAAGCGATTCGATGCTGGAGTATGCCGTCGCCGGTCAGAAGTAATAATCCTTCAGAATCGTAATCAAGCCGGCCTGCCGGATAAATGTTGGGTATCTGAATCCAGTTTGCCAGGGTCGCGCGCATCGGCTTGGAGGAATCCCTGCGGTCATCTGTGAACTGGCTCAGAACTCGAAAAGGTTTATTGAAAAGAATCAGGTCGGCCATTCCAGTCAGCGCATCCGGGGTGTTAGGTTGGTGGAGTGGAAGGGTACTGTAACCGTGGCGAATGGCAAAATCCGGGGGAGGCACCTTTAAACAGGTGCTTGCGAATGCACGAACAGGCCCGGCTCCGAGTTTGCTCCGAGCTAGTTGGATCAAAACCAGCTACGCCGCGCCTGCTTGAAGGGTCGCAGGCGCGTCGGGGCAGTCAGCGAAACTCAGTCAGGCGTTTGCTGCTCGGGGAGGGTAGTTACCCCGGCCAGATTCATCGGAATCAGATTTTTTTTCGGCCGTCGCCCCGGAACCATCCTGAGACTGTTTCTGGGGTTGTTCGTCCGGAACAATGTTGATTGCGTGAACGCCCTTGTCGCTGGGTTTTTTGTCAAAGGTGACGGTCTGGCCGGCCTTCAGAGTCTTGTAGCCGTCCATCTGTACCGATGAAAAGTGGGCAAACAGGTCATCGCTGCAGCCATCCTCAATAATGAAACCGTACCCTTTGGCATTGTTGAACCACTTGACCTTGCCTCTTGGCATGATGAACTCCCCTGTCCATGTGCTGTCACACTATATTATTGGTGCTGTGCGCATTCCGGTCGGTAAAGACTCGACGCGGGTCCTGTTACATAAAGCTCGCATGAATTTACATTGTTTAACAATGCCAGTTAACTTTCGACCAATCGAGGCGTTGAGTCAATAGTTTCTATTACCGGAATGTGTGGTTGAACCCGGTCCGGAACCGGTATCATGCTCGTATTGATAAATACCTCACGCCCGGTTTTTCGGCTGCGCTTGAAAACACGGGGACAGACAACCACATTTAGGCAAGGGCACCGATAAACCGGTAAAGAATGATGCGGACTATCGAAGATTCTCTACTAGTATTTAATCAAGGGGAGGACGAACAACCGGGACGACATGACGATCTCAGCGTTGCGCCCGAAAAAACCGCCCTGAAGCATCCGGCGAGGTATCGCGTGGTGCTACTGAACGATGATTACACGCCCATGGATTTTGTAGTGGACGTTTTGATGAAGTTCTTCGCTATGAACGAAGAGAAGGCGACGCAGGTGATGCTGCTCGTCCATACGCAGGGAAAAGCCGTATGTGGGGTGTATACCCGAGACATCGCAGAAACAAAGGCGGCACAGGTGAACCAGTATTCTTCGGAATGCGAACATCCGCTCCTTTGCGAGATTGAACGTGCGGACTGACAGACGTTGGGGTGGCCCATGCTGAGCAAAGATCTTGAAATTACGCTGAATACGGCCTTCAAAAGTGCCCGGGACAAACGTCATGAATTCATGACCGTCGAGCATCTGCTGTTGGCCCTGCTAGACAATGAATCGGCTGTGGGCGTTCTGAAAGCCTGTGGGGCGGATCTCCAGAGGCTTCAGGAGGAACTGGTGGAGTTTGTCGATTCCACTACGCCGTTGATCCCCAGTAACGACAGTGAGCGCGAAACCCAGCCGACTCTGGGCTTCCAGCGAGTGCTCCAGAGGGCTGTATTTCACGTCCAGTCCTCCGGCAAGAAAGAAGTGACCGGGGCGAATGTCCTGGTGGCGATCTTCAGTGAGCAAGAGAGCCAGGCGGTCTACGTCCTGAAAAAGCAGAGCATTGCCCGCATTGACGTGGTCAATTTTGTCTCTCACGGTATTTCCCGGGTTCAGGGCGCAGAAGATCAGGAGGGCCACGATCAGGCGGCCCCGGATGAGGCTGGCGAAGAGGGCGGTCACTCCAAGCCGCTGGAAAGCTACGCAACCAACCTGAATGAGCAGGCCCGTCAGGGACGGATCGATCCGCTGATCGGTCGGGAGCATGAGGTTGAGCGTGTTGTTCAGATTTTGGTCCGTCGGCGGAAGAACAATCCGCTGCTGGTTGGTGAGGCGGGCGTCGGCAAGACGGCTATCGCCGAAGGGCTTGCAAAACGGATCGTGGACGGCCAGGTTCCTGAAATCATCTCGGATGCGGTGGTGTACTCACTGGATCTGGGTGCCTTGTTGGCGGGAACCAAGTACCGTGGTGACTTCGAGAAGCGGCTTAAGGGCCTGTTGGCGGAGCTGAAGAAAGAAAAGCACGCCATTCTGTTCATTGATGAGATTCACACCATCATTGGGGCGGGCTCGGCATCCGGCGGAGTTATGGATGCGTCCAACCTGCTGAAACCCATGCTGAGCTCAGGCGAGATCCGTTGTATCGGCTCTACGACCTTCCAGGAATTCCGTGGAATTTTCGAGAAGGACAGTGCGTTGGCCCGACGGTTCCAGAAAATCGATGTCAACGAGCCGAGTGTCGAGGATACCTACCAGATTCTGAAGGGCCTCAAGCCGAACTTCGAGAAGCATCACGACCTGAAGTATACCGACAAGGCCCTGCGTGTGGCCGCCGAACTGGCGGACCGATACATTACGGATCGCCATCTGCCGGACAAGGCCATCGATGTGATTGATGAGGCAGGAGCGCGGCAGCGTCTGCAGCCGGAGAACAAGCGGAAGAAAGCGATTGACGTGTCAGACATCGAGGATGTGGTTGCAAATATTGCCCGCATTCCGCCCAAGAACGTCTCCACCAGTGACAAGGATCTGCTGCGTAATCTTGAGCGTGATCTCAAGATGGTGGTCTTTGGACAGGATCCGGCCATTGAATCGTTGTCCACGGCAATCAAGCTGGCCAGAGCTGGGTTGAAGGCCCCGGAAAAACCGGAAGGTGCGTTCCTGTTCGCAGGTCCCACCGGCGTGGGCAAGACCGAGGTCACCAAACAGTTGGCCAAGGTGCTGGGCATCGAGCTGGTTCGTTTCGACATGTCCGAGTACATGGAGCGGCACACCGTGTCCCGACTCATTGGCGCACCTCCGGGCTACGTGGGGTATGACCAGGGCGGACTGTTGACCGAAGCAGTGAACAAGCATCCGCATTGTGTGCTGCTTCTGGACGAGATCGAGAAGGCTCATCCGGAAGTGTTCAATCTGCTGCTGCAGGTCATGGACCACGGTACGCTGACCGACAACAATGGCCGGAAGGCGGATTTCCGCCACGTGATCCTTGTGATGACCACCAATGCCGGTGCTGAAAGCATGGCCCGCCGCTCAATTGGTTTCAACGAGCAGGACCACAGCACGGATGGCATGGAAATCATCACCAAGACCTTCACGCCGGAATTCCGCAACCGGCTCGATGGCATCATCCAGTTTGCCGATCTGCAGAAGGCAACCATCACCCATGTGGTCGACAAGTTCCTCACCGAGTTGCAGGCGCAACTTGACGAGAAACACGTTGTCTTGCACGTGGATGAGGATGCCAAGGTCTGGTTGGCTGACAAGGGTTACGATGTAACCATGGGTGCCCGCCCGATGTCGCGACTGATTCAGGACAAGATCAAGCGTCCGCTGGCAGAACAGATATTGTTCGGCCGGCTGTCCGAGAAGGGTGGGGATGTCTACATCCATCTGCGTGATGACGAGCTGGTGTTTGATTACGAGGACGAGCCCGCAGAAGCCGTCTAGTCTCCGGTATTTTCATAACCAACAGAAAAACCGCTGCGAATCCGGCAGCGGTTTTTTTTGGCCCGTTCTGATTCTGACCGGTAAAAACAAAAAAAGCCCCGATTTTCGGGGCTTTTCAGATGTCAGGCAGCCTTAACGGGCGCGGTACACAATGCGGCCCTTGCTCAGGTCGTAGGGAGTCAGCTCAACCTTGACCTTGTCGCCGGTCAGAATACGGATGTAGTTTTTACGCATCTTTCCGGAAATATGAGCAGTCACCACGTGGCCGTTGCTGAGTTCAACACGGAACATGGTATTTGGAAGGGTGTCGATAATAACGCCTTCCATTTCAATGACATCTGATTTCGCCATTCAGTAGAAACCTCTCTTGGAATGTACTTCTCGTGATTTTAAATTGCGCAATTCTGCCTGAATTATCGGCATTTGGCAAAAGTCAGTTCAAATCAATGATCCGCCAGTGCCCATCGCGCAGCGCCTCGATAGGTTTGAAGCGGGTCTTGTAGTTCATTTTCCGGCACTCGCGGATCCAGTACCCCAGGTACAGGTGGGGCAACCCCCTACGTTTTGCCTCGTCTATTTGCCAGAGGATAGCGTAAGTGCCGAGGCTCCGGTGCTGGAGTGCCGGCTTGAAAACGGTATAGATGGCGGAAAGGCCATCGTCGAGCATGTCGATGGCGGCGAGGCCGACCAGCTCGTTCTCCAGCCGAATTTCCAGAAACCACGAATCCGTGGCGCCATCCACAAGAAACGAGATGAACTGTTCCCTCGACGGCGGGTACATATCACCGTCCTTATGGCGTTGCTCAATGTATTCGCTATAAAGCCGGTAATGCTGTTCGCTAAAGCTGGCCGGCACCAGATTTAGTTCGAGGTCCTGATTCTTCCGTACCACACGTTTCTGGTTTCTGTCGGGTTCGAAGTCGTCCACCCTCAGGCGAACCGGAATACAGGCATTGCAGCTTTCGCAGTGGGGCCGATAGTAATGGGAACCACTACGGCGGAAGCCGAGGGCAGTCAGCTGGCTATAAAGCTTCTTGTCTATATGGGCCCTCGGATCGACAAACATCGTGGTCGCTTCCCGGTCCGGGAGGTAGCTGCAGTCATGAGGTGGCGTTGCGAAGAACACCAATGTTCTCAGATTGCTCATTCAAACCTCCGGACCAGACCATCGCCAGTTAAATGTCCAGTTGTGTCGGGCCGGCTCACTACCCACACATGCCCTGAGTATAGATAAAAACTCGCTTCTGGGAATACTACGGGCGCCCATCGTGAGCAGATGACGGCTCTCCACCTGGCAGTCCATCATTTTGTAGTCCCATTCCCTGAGCTGATTGGCAAGGTGAACCATCAGGACCTTTGACGCGTTGGTTTCGAGCGAAAACATGGATTCGCCGAAAAAACACTGGCCAATGGCCAGTCCGTACATGCCTCCGGCCAGCTCCCCGGCGCGGTTCCATACCTCGATCGAGTGGGCGTACCCCTGCCTGTGAAGCTCGGAGTAGCTGGCGATCATGTCCTCCGTGATCCATGTGCCTTCAGCCCGTGTTGTTGCGCACAATCGGATGATGCGACCAAACGCCTGGTCTGCCGTGACGCTGAACCGCCCTTGATTCAGCGTGCGCCGCAAACTGCGGGAGACATGGATGTCGTGAGGAACGAGGACGCAGCGGGGGTCCGGGGACCACCAGAGAATCGGTTGGTCATCGCTGTACCAGGGAAAGATGCCGTTTCTGTAGGCAAGAAGGAGTCGTTCAGTAGACAGGTCGCCGCCCAGCGCCAGCAAGCCGTCAGGATCGTCCAGTGCTTCATCCGCGGGCGGGAACCAGAGTTGTTCCGGGTCAAGCCAGGGTAGTGAGGTCATCCGGCTCCAATGTCGCAGTTTGCCTGCAGTGCTTCGCTTGGTGATATTGGCCGTCAGGTAGTGACTCCCGACGGCCGCCGCAAACTATTGAGTTGTCTGCGCCAGTTTAGTTCAGTCCTGTTGGTCCAGGAACTTTTCGGCGTCCAGGGCCGCCATGCAGCCAAAGCCCGCCGAGGTGACGGCTTGGCGATACACATGGTCCGCCACGTCGCCGGCCGCGAACACGCCCGGAATGCTGCTTTGGGTCGCCATGCCTTCAAGACCGGAGCGGATGCGGATGTAGCCGTTCTCCATGTCGAGCTGGCCCTGGAACAGGTCGGTGTTCGGCTTGTGGCCGATGGCAATGAAGACGCCTGCAAGGTCGAATTCCTGGGTCGAATCGTCTTTGGTGCTCTTGATGCGCATGCCGGTCACGCCGGTGCCGTCGCCCAGAACTTCGTCCAGGGTATGATCCCAGACGATTTTAACGTTACCGTTCTTGGCTTTTTCGAATAACTTGTCCTGCAGGATCTTCTCTGCCCGGAGGCTGTCGCGGCGGTGTACCAGTGTGACTTCATCGGCAATGTTGGAGAGGTACAGCGCCTCTTCCACGGCGGTGTTGCCGCCGCCAATCACAGCCACTTTCTGTTTCTTGTAGAAGAAACCGTCGCAGGTCGCGCAGGCCGACACGCCCTGGCCTTTGAACTTTTCCTCGGAGTCAAGACCCAGGTACATGGCAGATGCGCCGGTTGCGATAATCAGTGCATCGCAGGTGTACTCGCCACCGTCGCCCTTAAGCCGGAACGGGCGTTCGCGCAGGTCGGCCTCATTGATGGTGTCGTAAACGATACTGGTCTCGAAGCGTTCTGCGTGCTTGAGCATCCGCTGCATCAGTTCGGGGCCCTGGACGCCGTCGTTGTCGCCCGGCCAGTTGTCTACATCGGTGGTGGTCGTGAGCTGGCCACCGACCTCGATACCGGTGATCAGGGTCGGATTGAGGTTGGCCCGGGCTGCATAAACCGCGGCGGTGTAGCCGGCGGGGCCGGAGCCAAGAATGATCAGTCGGGAGTGTTTGGTTTCGCTCATTTGTGTGTGTCTCTCGCTAAAACGGTACGACGATGATGCCCGTGGCGGGCTCAAATCTGTTGAGGAAGGGCAGAAGGCTAACACGAATGAGATCGCCTGCCATTCGATTTGCCCAATTCCGCTTATAAAACTTCGCTATTTATTCAAGGACGGAAACCGTCGCGAGGAGCTGCCGGACCCGCTCCGTGCTCTTGCCGGACTCTCCCTGCTCAAGGCGATGCTCAGCCACCGCAGGAAACACGGTCTGGATGTCATCGGGCAGCACATGATGACGCCCTTCCATGAGAGCCCAGGCCTTCGCGGCCCTCAGCAGGCCCAGCCCGGCCCGGGGTGACAGGCCATAGAGCAGTCCTGGCATGCGGCGGCTCTGTTCCAGCAGACGCTGAACATAGTCGAGCAGGGCAGGGCTGGCCTTCACGCGGTTGACAGCCTCCTGGAGTGTGGTCAATTCCTCGTGGGGCAGGAGTGCCTGCAGTCGTTCCGTCATGGCTCGTCGGTCTTCGCCCTCGAGCAGCTCCCGTTCCGCTCTTGGATCCGGATATCCGAGGCGCAGTCGCATCAGGAAACGGTCAAGCTGGGATTCCGGTAAGGGAAAGGTGCCGCCCTGTTCTATGGGGTTTTGCGTCGCGATGACGAAAAACGGATGTGGCAGAGGTCGGGTCTGTCCCTCGATGGACACCTGTCTTTCTTCCATGGCCTCAAGCAGCGCGCTCTGGGTCCGGGGCGAGGCCCGGTTTATCTCGTCAGCAAGGACAATCTGCGCGAAAATCGGGCCCGGATGAAAAACCAGGCTGCCCGCTTCCTTGTCGTACATGGAGTAACCGAGTACATCGGCCGGCAACAGGTCGTTCGTAAATTGGATGCGCTGATAGGACAATCCCATGATTTTGGCAAGCGCGTGGGAGAGGGTGGTCTTGCCCATGCCGGGAATGTCTTCGATCAGTAGGTGACCTCTTGCCAACAGGCCGCAGAGAGCCAGGCGCACCTGTTGTTCCTTGCCTAACAGTATCTGGTTCAGTTCACTGACAACGGAGTCGACCAGTTTTTTCATTATGGGGTCAGTCCCTCACGCGTTTGAGAATGTCGCCGTAGGCGTCGATACGACGGTCTCTCAGATACGGCCAGATACGGCGAATCGATTCACTGCGGGTTCGGTCGAGCGTGGTGGACAGAATGCACTCGCTTTCTTCGTCGGCGCGGGCAAGGAATTCGCCCTGTGGGCCACAGATGAAGCTGTTGCCCCAGAAACGGATGCCGTCTGATTGTTTGGAGGGGTCCGGTTCTGTTCCGACGCGGTTCGGGGCAACCACCGGGAGGTTGTTAGCGACGGCGTGTCCCCGCTGAACGGTTACCCAGGCCTCTAACTGTCGCGCCTGTTCTTCCGGGTCGTCTGTCACATCCCAGCCAATGGCCGTTGGATAAATGAGGATCTCGGCACCGGCCAGCGCCATCAGTCGAGCGGCTTCGGGATACCACTGATCCCAGCACACCAGTACCCCCAACTTGCCAACGGACGTGTTAATTGGTGTAAAACCACTGCGCCCGTCGTTGAACTGGGCATCGCCCGGCGTGAAGTAAAACTTTTCGTAGAACCCCGGGTCGTCCGGGATGTGCATTTTACGGTAAAGGCCGGCGAGGGATCCGTCCTTCTCAAAGACGACCGCGGTGTTGTGATAAACACCGTTCATCCGACGCTCGAAAATGGAACCAACCAGGACGATGCCCAGTTCCCGCGCGAGATCGGAAAGCCTCTGGCTGGTTGGCCCGGGAATGGGTTCGGCCAGTTCGAAAACTTCGGTGTCTTCGGTCTGGCAGAAATACAGGGTGGCGTGAAGTTCCTGCAGGACAACCAGTTCCGCACCGTTGGTAGCTGCCTCCCTCACAAGCTTTTCGGTTGTGGCGAGGCTGGCGGTCTTATCGTCAGTGCAGGCCTGCTGGACCGCAGCCAGGTTAAGGAATCGGGGGGTGGCGATGCTGCTCATGGAGAGACTACTCCTGCCGGAATCTGCATGGTGACGCAATGGAGGCTCCCGTGCTGGAGAATCAGTGGCCGGCAGTCGATGGGGACGATTTCACGATCCGGAAACACCTGTTTGAGGACGTTGATGGCCTCGGCATCCTGACCGACCCCGTAGGTGGGCACCAGTACCGCGCCGTTAATAATCAGGAAATTGGCGTAGGTCGCGGGGAGGCGATTGCCATCCTCGTCGTAGATCGGATCAGGCCACGGCAGGGCTGTCAGTCTGTAGGCGCTGCCATCACGCTGGTGGAATTCCTGCAACTCCTCTTCCATGGCGGCCAGGGCGCTGTAGTGTTCATCCGCAGCATCGGAACAGGCGACGTAACAGATATGGTCCGGCGCACAGAAGCGGGCCAGCGTGTCTATATGACTGTCGGTGTCGTCTCCGGCAAGATAGCCATGATTCAGCCAGAGAACGCGATCTGCCCCAAGCATCTCGGCCAAGAGGCGTTCGATGGCTGTCCGGTCCTGGGAGGGGTTACGGGTTGGAGTCAGCAGGCATTCGCTCGTGGTGAGAATGGTGCCTTGGCCATCGGATTCAATCGAACCGCCTTCCAGTACGAAGTCGACCGGCTGGAGAGGCGTTGCTCCAAAGGCGCCGGCGTTGGCCAGGTGCCGGTTGAGGGCATCGTCCTTTTCCCACTGGAACTTGCCGCCCCAGGCATTGAAGCGAAAGTCGAGGAGCGCGAGGCCGTCTTCGGTCTGCACCGTCAGGGGGCCATGATCCCTTGCCCAGGTGTCATTTGCCGGCGCTGGAACGGCGATAACCCGGCCGGGGAATCCGTGTTCCTCAGCATAGCTGTTAAGAAACCGCTCCAGTTCCTGGACCCGGACAACGTGTTCGCAGCTGATGAGCAAGTGCTCGAAGCGCAGGACGGCCTTGGCAATGTCTGTAAAAACCGGCTCCACCTGGTCCAGGACGTCGGCCCAGTCGGTTCCCGGGTGGGGCCAGGTCAGCATTACTGCACTTTGCGGAGCCCATTCACCGGGCAACACACGTCTGGATGTCACTTTACAGTCACCTTGAGTCGTAAAAGCCGCCATTCTAACTAACGGTGGGGCGCAGCGTCAGGGTCTGTGCCGGGAATTTGCTAGTTGCCAGGTGTTGTTTTTTGTTACCGCTCAGCGATTGGGCTTGAGCACGGCATGGAGCACCCGGTCGTGCTCAAAGTAAACGATGAAGTTCCGGTAATGCCATTGAGTGATGGGTGGCTCGCCCACGGGGCCCATCACCTCAAGCGGTTCACCCCAGGTCGCCCGGACGGCATCCTGGCTCATACCGGTTTCCGGGGTGCTGACGAATTCGCGATCGGCCTGCGAACCCACCGGAATACTGAGCTGTTCGGCTAACAGGCCGCTCGCCGGCGCGAGGGTAAGTGCTGCTGCCAGAGCCAGGGTGCCGAGTATTATTCTGTTTTTTCTCATTGCGTGATCTCCATTAATGCCTGGTACCTCCCGGGGTTCGTTCGGAAGGACATGGATAAAGCGTAATATCTTAAAAGAACAGGCAAAAGTCACCTGTTTTTCCAAAGCTTACTCTTTTTGCCGCTGCCGAATCTGCCAGCGCATCACATGCCGCACAATCTGCTGGCGGTCACTGTCCTGAATGCGTTCGAACTCGGTATGGACCCTTGTGCCGCCAGTGTTGTCGGGCTGCACGTCAATCACCTGGGCGATCGCCTGTGGCTGGAATAGCTCCGGGGGCAAAGTCATGCGAATGGCAAGGCGATCACCGATCGCCCAAAGCGGAGGGGCGCAGGAAAAGGCCAGCCCGCCCTCACTCAGGGTTACCTCCT
Organism: Marinobacter albus; assembly: GCF_030238305.1. NCBI lineage: Bacteria > Pseudomonadati > Pseudomonadota > Gammaproteobacteria > Pseudomonadales > Marinobacteraceae > Marinobacter > Marinobacter albus. Next base: position 1,729,284 of record NZ_JASSQD010000001.1, read on the forward strand.
GCCAGTCTTCCGGTTGCAACGGATTTTGCTCAAAGGCCATAATGCGCGCAAGCGTATCCAGCTTGCCATTCAGGGACTTGATCAATCCTGTCAAAAGGCGGTCTCGTTCAGCGAGGCTGGCAAGCTGGGTCCTTATGTCCTGATCCAGTCGACGGAACTCGGCTTTCAGACTTTCAAGGTGGTCGCCGTCAAAGGCGCCTTCCTCGGGCGATGCTTGCGATGGAAGCCTTCGGATTTCCAGGCCGATTCGATCTTCGATACGGAAGAAATCCCGGCGTTCGGAGGTATACTCCACCGGTTCGCTGGGCGTATTGTGTGACGGCATCCTGGCTCCGGAAACAGAAATTTCATTGATATAGAACAGTTTAGCAGTTTCCCCCGTCGCTGGAAGACGGTTGGGAAAACCAGACCACGACAGACCTGAAGGTAGCGACAGGCGCCTCCCCATGTTCAGACCCTTATCGTTTTACATCGGCTTGCGGTACACCGCGGCCAAACGTCGTAATCACTTTATCTCCTTTATATCACTAACTTCCATGATTGGCCTGATGCTGGGTGTCGCGGTGTTGATCATCGTGCTTTCGGTCATGAACGGATTCGATCGGGAACTCAAACAGCGGATCCTCGGCATGGTTCCCCACGCAGTCATTGAGGGCTCCGGACCGCTCCAGGACTGGGAATCAGTCGATCAGCAGGTTCAGGAGCATCCGCGTGTGCTGGCTGCTGCCCCGTTTATTCAGGGGCAGGGCATGGTCACCGGCGGTGGCAATGTTCGTGGTGTCATGCTCAATGGCGTGTTGCCTGAGGAGGAGAAGACGGTTTCGATCATTGAGAAACACATGATCGAGGGCAGTCTGGACAATCTCCGGTCGGGTGAGTTCGGCATCATCATCGGCCGCCTGATGGCAGCCAGTCTTCGGCTCAAGATGGGCGACAAAGTAACCGTGGTCCTGCCGGAAGCCTCGGTAACGCCGGCAGGCGTGTTGCCCAGGCTCAAGCGATTCACCGTCAAAGGCATTTTCAGTGTGGGCGCCGAACTGGATGGCAACTACACGCTCGTGCACATGGATGATGCCTCCAAGCTGATGCGTACAGGGGGCAAGGCCCTCGGAGTGAGGCTGCTGGTGGACGACCTGTTTGCCGCTCCCAAGGTAGCAGAGCAGGCGGCGCGAATGCTGGAGGGACGTTATTACATCTCCGACTGGACGCGGACCCATGGCAATCTATTCCAGGCCATCCGGATGGAAAAGACCATGATCGGCTTGCTGTTGATGTTTATCGTCGCAGTGGCTGCGTTCAACATTGTCTCGACGTTGGTGATGGTAGTGACTGACAAAACCGCAGATATCGCGATTCTGCGAACCATGGGCGCCACGCCCGGGCGAATCATGCGAATCTTCATTGTTCAGGGCGCGGTTATCGGAGTGTTCGGAACATTGATCGGCACAACGCTCGGGGTGGTTGGCGCCTTGAACATCAGCGGCTTCATCTCCTGGCTGGAAGACGCTTTGGGACACCAGTTCCTGAGCGCCGATGTGTATTTCATCAGTTATCTGCCCTCCCAGTTGCAGTGGCAGGATGTCTATATCATCAGTGGAGCCGGTCTTGCCATGAGCCTGCTGGCCACTGTCTATCCTGCGTGGCGAGCATCGAGAGTCGATCCGGCGGAGGCACTGCGATATGAATAAGGAAAGCGTGATGTCAGAGGAGTCGGGGCCGGTGATCGATTGTCGTCAGGTCACACGGACCTACACCGAGGGGCCGGAGAAACTGACCATCTTCTCCGATATCTCCCTGGAGGTTGCGGCGGGAGAGACAGTTGCCATCGTCGGTAGCAGTGGTGCCGGCAAAACGACCCTGCTGAATCTGCTCGGGGGGCTGGATCGCCCTTCATCCGGACAGATCACCATCTGCGGAGAAGACATTCACCGGCTTTCCGAGGCAGGTAGGGCGCGTTTCCGCAATCGCCATCTGGGTTTTGTTTACCAGTTTCATCATCTGTTGCCGGAATTCTCCGCGTTGGAGAACGTCATGATGCCCTGTGCACTTGGTGGCATGGCAGTCAGTAATGCCAGGGAAAAGGCGAAAGAACTGCTGTCCCGGGTCGGGCTGGCGGAGCGCCTGGCCCACAAGCCGGGTGAGCTCTCCGGGGGGGAGCGTCAGCGTGTTGCCATTGCCCGGGCGCTGGTCAACGAGCCGCAATGCGTCCTGATGGATGAGCCGACTGGTAATCTGGACGAGCACACCGGTGAAGGCGTGCGTGAACTGATCGAATCTCTTCGCGATCAATTGGGTATCTCATTCGTTATGGTGACCCACGATATGAGGATGGCCCGAAGCCTCGGCCGGGTTTTGCGACTGGAGCAGGGGCGGCTGATTCAGGAAGGTTGATCCGCGGTCCCGCGGCGCCTGATCCGCTCCAGGCGCCGTACCTGCCAATCCGAGCGAATCTTCCGACGCCAGAGAAACTGGATCACGAGGTAAGCCACGCAGGCTGATACGGTGGCGATGATCAGTGATCCGAGGTAGAGCGGAATACCAATGTCCAGTAGCCGTTCGCTGATCCAGGCCCAGGAAAGCTCGAATTCGAAGTTCAGTACGGGGCGGTTAAGGATCCAGGCGCCGATTTTGTAGTTGAAGTAGAAAATCGGCGGCATGGTAACCGGGTTGCTGATCCACACCAGCACTACGGAAAGCGGCAGATTGGCATTGAACCAGATGGCGAAGAGGGTAGCGCCGAGCATCTGGAAGGGCATCGGAATGAAACAGAACCAGATGCCGACCAGGAAGGCGCGGGCGACGCTGTGTCGGTTTATGTGCCACAAGTTTGGTTCATGAAGGATATCGCCAAGGAAGCGCAGCGATTTCATCGCTTGCACCTTCTCTGGTGTTGGCAGATAGCGTTTCATGAACTTCTTTGGCATTGGAAGCTCTGCCTGTCGAAAGAGTGTAAAACCCGGTAGCAAGGATGCTGCCGGTGATATCTCAAACCGGGAGGACAAGGATTGTCCGGAAGTTCAAACATTCAAGGCCGGCCCCTTGGTGGGCACGGTCTAGCAGTTGCGGGCGTTTTCGCCTTCTCTTGCGGCGTTATCTTACTGTATCGGTTGTCGATGTTGCCACCACCAGAATGGTTCCTGGTGGGCTTTATCACTTCTTTTTGCATTGCACTGCTATCCCGCTCCGGCATCGTCCGGCGCGGCGCCTTTGTGATTCTTGCACTGAGTGCTGGCACAGGCTGGGCAGGTTGGCACGCGAGCCAACGCTTAAGCGAGCATTTGCCGTCGGAGTTCGAGGGCCGAAAGGTCTCGGTGTCCGGTTACGTGTGTGACGTGCCCTCGCCCGGGAACTTTCACAGCCTGCGTTTCAGTCTTTGTGTCACGGGTTGGCATGGCCTGCCAAAGCAAAAGGCTGCGGCGCGTCCAATGCCCCGAATGGTTCGGCTCGCCTGGTACGGGGCGAAGGTGTCAAAGCTGCCCGCTCATCGGCTCATGCTCGACGTTGTCCTGAAACGGCCCCACGGAACCCTCAATGACCAGGGGTTTCGTTACGAGGACTGGCTGTTCCGCAAAGGCTACCGTGCCACAGGTACGGTGCGCGCTGCCGAACCGGACGACTCAGTCCTTTGTGGTCTCCATTGTCACTACAGTCGGGCCCACACTGAACTGGCCCGCTGGGTTGAGAGACGGTTTGCCGATGCCGAACACCTGCCGCTGATTGCCTCGCTGCTGGTGGGCTATCGGGGCAATATGACGGATGCCCACTGGCAGATTCTTCAGGCAACCGGAACGGTGCACCTCGTTGCCATCTCAGGCCTTCATCTGGGGCTGATTGCGCTCGGCGCGGGATTGGTTTTCCAGCGGTTATTGCTGGTCCTGCCAGTGTCGCACCTGGGGGAAGCGGCTCGGCGTCGACTTTTATTCGGGGCAGTGATGCTGTGTTGTCTGGTGTACGCGCTGGCTGCAGGCTTCACGGTCCCGACCCGCCGAGCCTTGCTGATGGTGATGGTTGGTGGCTGGTCATTGCTGTTCGCCCGGCAGAGACCGGCATGGCATTCGCTGGTCCTTGCACTGGCCACGATTCTGTTTCTGGACCCATTTGCCCCCCTGGATCAAGGCTTTTGGCTCTCGTTCGGTGCTGTGTCGGTGTTGATCTGCGCCTTTGCCGGTTCCCTTGGCGTATCCGGGTGGTTCCGGGCACTGCTGGTTGCTCAGTGTGCAGTGTTCGCGGGGCTCTGGCCGGTGCTTCAGGTGTTTGGGCAGGGGCAGCCCCTGATTGGCGGGTTGGCAAACCTGATTGCCATTCCGCTGGTTTCCACAGTGGTAATGCCTGTCCTGGTTATAGGCGGACTGCTGACGGCAGCTGTGCCCATTGTTTCCGGCGTCGTGACTGTTGCATTCGATGCGGTACTGGACGTGCTCTGGTACTTGCTCTCTGCATTGGCGCAGTTGCCGTCACCGGATCTCCGCGCAGGGTCGCTGGAGGTCGTTGTGTTGGCGTTCCTTGTTCTCGCAATGATCTGTATGCCATTGCGTGGTTATCGTGTGGCCGGGATCATCGCCATCCTCTCATGGCTGGGATTATCCTGGTTGCCGGCGCCGTCGACCAACATCCCCGTGTCCAAGCCCGAAGTACGGATCTGGGATGTGGGGCAGGGATTGGCGGTACTGGTGCGCTCGGGGGATAAGGTGCTCCTCTACGATACGGGGCCTGCGGTTCCCGGCGTGTTTTCATCGGTAGAATCCACGCTTTTGCCTGAGCTGAGAGCCTTGGGGGTACATCGTATCGACACGCTTGTGGTCAGCCACGCGGACAGCGATCATGCCGGCGGTCTGGCATTGCTGGCAGATTCGCTGGTGATCGGGCAGGTGGTGACGGGTGAAGTGGCGGAGGTCTGGGCGAAGCTCGGAGCCTCGTCCGGTTTTCCGGTGGTTCCATGTTTGAGCCGCAGTGAGTTTCTCGGAGAGCTTGAGGTCAGCTATTGGCAGGCACCGGTCGCAAATCAGGGCAATGATGCGTCCTGTGTGATGAGGCTTCAGCACCGGGCCTCAGGCATCGAGTGGGTTTTTCCGGGAGATATCAGTGCGGCTGTAGAGTCCCGCTACCTGACTCACCTGAACAAGGCTGCCCGGGCGCAGCCCAGAACGACCCGGGTATTGCTCGCTCCCCACCACGGCAGCAAAACATCTTCGTCGTTGGCCTGGGTGGATACGCTGAGCCCGGATGTGGTCATTTACTCGGCGGGGTACCGCCATCGATTCGGGCATCCCCATCCAACGGTGACAGCCCGCTACCGGGCCCTGGGTAGTCGATCCTTCAGTACTGCCTGTTCCGGCATGCTGGTTCTGGCCATTGCCCATAACAGCCTGACCATCAAAGAAAAGCGACACGATGCGCCATTCTGGATCAGCGGTGCCGACCAGGCGCGGGCCGCATGCAAAATACCGTGACATAACGGGTGTGGCCTCCAACGGCAGCTATGCTAAAGTAGCGCGGCTTGTAAATTATCAGGGAGACCGAGCGTGTTCGAGCTGTTGAAAGCCGGTGGCATTTTGATGGTGCCAATTGTTGCGTGTTCCATTCTGGCGCTAGCCATCATCATGGAGCGTTTCTGGACCCTTCGCGCATCCAGGGTCGCTCCACCCCAGACCGTCAACGAGTTGTGGCGCTGGATCAAGAAGAAAGAGCTCAACGGTCGCAAGCTGAAGGCGCTCCAGGGGTCCTCACCCATGGGCCGGATCCTGGCGGGTGGTCTGCTAAATGCCAAGCACGGCCGTGAGATCATGAAAGAGAGCATTGAGCATGAGGCGAGTCAGGTTATTCACGACCTGGAACGGTTCCTGAATCCGCTGGGTACTGTGGCGACAATCACACCGCTTCTGGGTCTCTTGGGCACCGTTATAGGCATGATCAAGGTCTTCGCCGAGATTCAGCTGGCCGGCGTAGGCAACGCCGGTAATCTGGCCGGTGGTATTTCCGAGGCGCTTATCACAACCGCCGCCGGGCTCAGCGTTGCGATTCCGGCCCTCATTGCTCACCGGTACTTTATCCGCCGGGTAGACGAACTGGTGGTCAGTATGGAGCAGGAAGCCATCAAGCTGGTTGAGGTAGTGCACGGAGACCGCGAAATCGACGTGGAAGGAGCCTGAACATCGTGAAGTTCAAGCGCCAGAGAAGTCAGGAGGTTGCGGTAGATCTGACACCACTGATCGATGTGGTTTTCCTGCTGCTGATTTTCTTTATGGTTTCGACCACCTTTACCCGTGAAAGCCACCTACAGGTCGAGCTTCCGGAAGCCAGCGGTGAGCCCGCGTCGCCCGCAGAGGTGAAACAGATTGACGTGGTGATCAACGCGGAAGGCCAATACATCCTGAACGACCGGACGCTGGTGAACAATCGCCGTGAGACTCTGGAACGGGGCATTCGGGAGCTGGCCGAAGGCGATAATTCGCTGCCATTCATCATCACTGCGGATGCCCGCACGCCCCACGAATTTGTGGTACGTGCCATGGACGTTGCCGGCAGGCTCGGATTTGCCAAACTGAGCATTACCACCGAGCGGGAGGCTGAGAGCCCGTGAGTAGTACTGAACCGCTTCCCGCGCCGGTCCTGGAAACACCGTCCGGCAGTTGGGAAACGTATAAGCGCTTGTTGGCGTATGTGAAACCTTTCTGGCTGGCGTTCTCGCTGGCCGTGGTTGGTAATGTTATCTATGCGGCTGCATCCACCGGCATGGCTGCGGCTATGGAGTACGTGATCGCCGCCATTGAGAATCCGACCGAGGGGAACCGGCTGCTGCTGACATTGGTGATTGTCGGGGTATTTGCCTTCCGGGGGCTGGGCACGTTCATGAGCCAGTACTTCATCAACTACGTTGGTCGGCAAGTAATCAATGCCCTGCGCAATGATGTCTTCGATCGTCTGCTGACCCTTCCATCTCGCTATTTTGACGACAACGCAGCCGGTAGGCTGGTTTCCAAGCTCACGTTCAACGTGGAGCAGGTCGCCGAAGCGACCACCAATGCGGTGACCATCACTCTTCGGGAAGGCCTGACGATTGTGGGGCTGATGGGTTTTATGTTGTACACCAACTGGAAGCTCACACTGATTTTCCTGGCTGTCGGTCCCATTATCGGCGCCGTCGTCAGTTATGCCAGCAAGCGTTTCCGCAAGATCAGCAAACGTATCCAGGGCTCCATGGGGGACATAACTCATGTGGCGTCAGAATCCATTGCCGGCTACCGGGTGGTTAGGACATTTGGTGGCGAGGACTACGAGCAGCAACGTTTCCGCGAAGTCAATGATCGCAACCTCAAGCAAAGTCTGAAGATGGCATCGACCCAGGCGATCAGCGTTCCTATTATCCAGGTACTGGTGGCGATCGCCATCGCCGCGCTGGTCTGGACCATGCTTGCACCGGAGATTCGCGGTGAAATGACCACGGGTCAACTGGTCGCCTTTATTACTGCAGCGACTACCATGGCCAAGCCCATCCGGCAGGTTACGTCGGTTCATGCCAAGATCCAGAAGGGCGTTGCCGCGGCATACGACGTGTTCGAAACCATCGATGAGCGCCCGGAACAGGATCCAGGCACCTTTGCGCCGACCAGAGTCGAGGGCACTATCCGGTTTGAGGATGTCTCTTTCCGGTACCGCGATCAGCTCGACAACGTGCTGGAGGGCATTTCACTAACCATCCCCGCAGGGCAGAGCGTGGCGCTTGTTGGCCGGTCCGGGAGTGGAAAATCGACTCTGGTCAGTCTGTTGCCGCGCTTCTACGAGTACACCGGCGGCGACATCCTGATTGATGACCATTCTCTTCGAGACTATTCTCTGAAGGCGTTGCGGGCCCAGATTGCCCTGGTGACGCAGAATGTTGTGCTGTTCAATGACACCATCGCCGCCAACATCGCCTACGGTGCGCTTCGGAATTGTACCCGCGAGGACATTCGCGAGGCGGCCGCCAAGGCCCACGCTCTGGAATTCATTGACCGCATGCCCGACGGACTGGACACGATGATTGGTGATAATGGCGTCATGCTATCCGGTGGTCAGCGCCAGCGTCTTGCGATTGCCCGCGCACTGCTGAAAGATGCGCCGCTGTTGATTCTTGACGAGGCAACGTCGGCTCTGGATACAGAATCCGAGCGTCACATTCAGGACGCTCTCGAGACGGTGATGAAAGGCCGGACCACGCTCGTGATTGCACATCGACTGTCCACGATCGAGAAAGCGGACCGGATTCTGGTCATGGACAATGGACGAATTATTGAGTCAGGCCGCCACGAAGAGTTGCTTGCAGCGGGCGGTGCCTACGCCCAGTTGCATCAGATGCAGTTCAGCGAATCGGCATGAGTTCCCTGATCGACCGGCTGTGGTATGGCACGGGGCGTCCCCTGGGGTTTCTCGCCCCGTTGAGCTGGATCTTTCAGGCGATCACTGCCTCTCGCCGCCGCAAGGCCTGGGATGCCAGGGACGAGGTGTTGCCGGTACCGGTAGTGGTTGTTGGCAACATCACTGCCGGCGGCACCGGGAAGTCTCCACTGACGGCACGGCTGGTGGCCGAGTTCCGGGCGGCCGGATGGCGTCCTGTGGTGCTCAGCCGCGGGTATGGAGGTAAAGCCGCCCAATATCCGTTGCTTGTGCAGGGTGACAGCGAACCGTCGCAGGCGGGGGATGAACCGGTAATGCTGGCCCGCGCTACCAACACACCGGTGGTAGTGGACCCCCAGCGTCGGCGGGGTGCCGCCTGGGCCCTCGAGCAGGGCCTCGGAGACATTCTGATCAGTGACGACGGCCTGCAGCACTACGCGCTCCCAAGGGACATAGAAATCGCCGTGTTTGATGGCGTCCGTGGGACGGGCAATGGAGCCCTCATTCCAGTCGGACCACTTCGCGAGCCCGTCTCCCGTCTTGCCTCCGTGGACTTTGTCGTCGTTAATGGCGGTGATTTCGAGGAAGGAGGGCACATTGAGTCATTCCAGGGTATTGAGCACCCGCAAATTTTTACCATGGCACTCGAACCGTCTTCGCTGACCAATCTGAAAACCGGAGAATCCCGTCCGTTAAGCGACCTCACAGGGCGGCACGTGCGGGCTGTGGCTGGAATCGGAAATCCTGAACGGTTTTTCGATACACTGCGAAGCCTCGGCGCGGTTGTCGAAGGAACGGCTTTCCCGGATCATCATGATTTCAGGGCGAGTGACCTGGACGCCGAGAGCGGTCGGTGGGTTGTCATCACGGCCAAGGATGCGGTGAAATGCCAAGGCTTCGCTAAAGACAATGTCTGGGTGTTTTCAGTCCAGGCGCGTTTGGATCCGGAGTTCATTGGGGCCGTGCTCTCCAGAATCCGGCAAGATTCCGAGCAGATACTCTCTTAATCGTTGGTGAGAAAACATCATGGATAAAAAACTGTTGGCAATGCTGGCTTGCCCGGTCTGCAAGGGCGATCTGAAGCTGAATGATGCTCGCACCGAGCTTGTCTGCTATCAGGACGCCATGGCCTTTCCGATTCGGGAGGGAATTCCGGTAATGCTGGCGGGCGAAGCCCGGACACTCACGACGGACGAGCGTCTCGATAAGCGCTAAGTCACCAGCTCAGGATTCTACGCCCATGTCTTTTACCGTCGTCATCCCGGCCCGATACGCGTCCAGTCGATTGCCCGGGAAACCCCTGGCAGAAATTGCCGGCAAACCCATGGTGCAGCATGTTTACGAACGGGCGCTAGAAAGCCGTGCCTCCCGGGTGGTCGTAGCGACAGATGATGAACGCATTCGGTCGGCCTGCGAACGTTTCGGTGCCAACGTGGTCCTGACGTCACCGGATCATGCCAGTGGTACCGATCGACTGGAAGAGGTTGCGCGAAAGTTGGGGTTTGAGGCAGATCACCGTATGGTCAATGTTCAGGGGGATGAACCACTTATTCCACCGGCCCTGATCAATCAGGTCGCAGACAATCTCGAGCGTTATCCCGATGCCGCAATAGCCACCCTCTGTGAGCGTATTCATGACGTTGATCACGTCTTCAATCCCAACGTGGTCAAGGTCGTCTTTGATCACCAGGGTATGGCCCACTATTTCAGCCGCGCCCCGATTCCCTGGGCCCGGGATCGTTGGCAGGACAGCAACCCGCTGGCCGGAGCAGACATCTCGCTGCCGGATGGTGTCGGTTACTTCCGCCACATCGGGATCTATGGTTACCGCGCCAGTGTGCTGGGGCAATTTGTAAACTGGGCTCCGGCCCCCACCGAAAAGGTCGAGTCTCTGGAGCAGCTTCGGGCGCTGTACAACGGAGCGCTTATTCACGTGGATGTGGCCACCGAGAAGCCCCCAGCCGGCGTTGATACCGAGGCAGACCTGGAGCGGATCAGGGCGTGGCTGGATTCGGGGAGAGGATGATGACAGAGCGGGTGAGGGTTCTTTTTGTCTGTCTGGGAAATATCTGTCGATCTCCCAGCGCTGAAGGCGTGTTCCGTGCCCTGGTCGAAGAATCGGGGCTGGAAGACCGGATCGAAATCGACTCGTGCGGAACGGGGCATTGGCATATCGGCAAGGCTCCGGATGCCCGGGCGACGCAGGCCGCCCGCAAGCGAGGTATCGACATCAGCACGCTGAGGGCCCGTCAGTTTGTTGCTGACGATCTGGAAGTCTTTGATTATGTTCTGGTGATGGACCAACAGAACCTGTCGGACGTGACCGACGTCTGGCATCGCATTGGTGGTACCCGTCCCGCCCTGTTTCTGAGCTACGGTCAGTCCTCTCATCAGGAGGTGCCCGATCCCTACTATGGTGGTGCAGAGGGGTTCGAGTTCGTTCTGGATCTGATTCATGAGGCTGGAGAAGGGTTGCTGGCCGAGATCCGGGAGCGTCTGGCTTGAGTCTGACAGCGGAACCCAGGGAGCATGTGCAGCTTGGCGATCTCAACACCCTGCATGTACCTGCGGTTGCCCGCTTTTACTGGGAAGTGGAGGACGCCGACGGGTTGAAAGAGGCGTTGGCCTGGGCCGCGAACCACAGTGCCAGCGTTCTGATTCTCGGCGGCGGCAGCAACCTTGTCTTTAACGGCGACTTCAACGGGCTGGTCATCCGGATCTGTGTTCGTGGCCGCTATTGGGAGCACGCCAGGAACCACGAGGCGACGCTGGTTCTGGGCGGCGGTGAAAACTGGCATGAAGCGGTACTCTATGCTGCCGGAGCCGGGTATCGGGGGATCGAGAACCTGGCCCTGATTCCGGGAACCGCAGGTGCGGCTCCGGTTCAGAATATTGGTGCGTACGGTGTGGAGTTGTGCGATACCCTGGAGTCAGTCACGGCGCTGGACCGCAGGACCGGTGAAGTGGTCAGGTTATCCAATAACGAATGCCGTTTTGCGTACCGGGACAGTCTGTTCAAACAGTCGCCCGGTCGGTATGCGATCATCGAGGTTCGCCTCAGGCTCTCCCGGGACAAGCCATTGCAATTGGGTTACCGGGATCTGGAGGAGTACCTTGGTGAGCGCCCCCGGTCGGAGCTGAGCGCCACGGATGTCGCTGAGGCTGTCATGGCCATTCGGCGTCGCAAACTGCCCGACCCGGACCTCATCCCCAATGCCGGCAGTTTTTTCAAGAATCCCGTGGTGCCGTCGGCCGAGTACAAAAGTCTTCAGTCTACCTATCCGGATATCGTTGGTTACAAGCAACCCCAAGGCGTCAAGCTTGCGGCTGCCTGGCTGATTGACCAGTGCGGCTGGAAAGGGTTCCGGAACGGTCGAGTCGGTGTTCATAATCGCCAGGCGCTGGTGCTCATTAACCATTCAGGCGGTACTGGACGCGACATTCTGGAGTTGGCAGGAAAAATACGGGAAACGGTTAGGGCCAAGTTCGGAGTGGAGCTCGAAATGGAACCCGGTGTCGTGGGATAGCGATCCTGGGTTCGTGCAGGCGGCAAGCGCCCGCACGAACCCCGTCAGCCCCGGCTTCAGAGACCCTTGCGCGGTGACGCGTTGATCAGGAAGGGCAGGGCTTCGGCAACCGGAATATCCTGTTTGTCCGCATCGCGGCGTCCTTTGTATTCCAGCGTTCCGGCCGCGAGACCGCGATCGGAAACCACAATCCGGTGGGGAATGCCAATCAATTCCATGTCGGCGAACTTCACGCCGGGGCGCTCGTTGCGGTCATCCAGCAGTACGTCATATCCCGCCTGACGGAGTTGTTCGTAGAGCTTTTCGCCAGCCTCTGCAACGGGGGCCGACTTGTGGGCGTTCAGGGTGACGATCGCCACCTGGAAAGGAGCAATCGCATCTGGCCAGATAATGCCCTTGTCATCGTGGTTCTGTTCGATGGACGCGGCGACGATGCGGGAAACCCCGATACCATAGCACCCCATCTCCATAACAACGCTTTTACCATTTTCATCGAGCACGGTGGCATTCATGGCCTGGCTGTACTTGTTGCCGAGCTTGAAGATGTGGCCGACCTCAATGCCCCGGCGGATTTCCAGGGTGCCTTTACCATCCGGACTCGGGTCACCCTCGACAACATTGCGGATGTCCTCGACCCGGGTAGCTGCAACATCGCGATCCCAATTCACTCCGGTCAGGTGGAAGTCCTCCTTGTTCGCGCCGCAGACGAAATCCGCGAGATGAGCCGCACTGCGATCCACTACAATCGGCACATTCAGATTCACCGGACCAATCGAGCCGGCCTTGCAGCCTACTACCTTCTCGATTTCCTCATCCGTGGCCATGGTCAGTGGTTCCGCAACGCCGGCAAGGTTTTCGGCCTTGATTTCATTCAGGCTGTGATCGCCGCGCAGGATCAGGGCGATGAGGCCGGCGTCTTCGCCTTCGTCCGCCTCGGCTTTAACCAACAGCGTTTTGACGGTGCGGGTAGCATCCACGCCTAGGAATTCGGAAATGGCTTCAATCGTCCGCTGCCCCGGCGTGGAGACTTCCTTCAGTTCTTCGGACGGAGCTGCCCGTTCGCCAGTCGGTGTCACCGCCTCGGCTTTCTCAATATTGGCGGCATAGCTACTGTCGGTGCTGAACACGATGTCGTCCTCGCCGGAGGAAGCCAGTACGTGGAATTCGTGGGACGCGCTGCCGCCAATGGCTCCGGAATCGGCCTGGACCGGACGGTAATCCAGCCCCAAGCGGTCAAAAATGGCGCAGTAGGTGCGGTGCATGACCTGGTAGGTTTCATCCAGCGATTCGCCGTTTAGGTGAAACGAATAGGCATCCTTCATGATGAATTCCCGGGCCCGCATGACACCGAAACGGGGCCTGCGCTCATCCCGGAACTTGGTCTGGATCTGGTAGAAGTTGGCCGGCAGCTCCTTGTAGCTGTTCAGCTCGTTACGGATCAGGTCGGTAATCACTTCTTCGTGGGTCGGGCCAAAACAGAAATCCCGCCCGTGGCGGTCCTGCATGCGCAGCAGTTCGCCACCGTATTGGGTCCAGCGCCCGGACTCTTCCCACAGTTCCGCGGGCTGGACCGCCGGCATCAGCACTTCTTGGCCTCCGCTCTTGTCCATCTCTTCACGAACAATTCGCTCAACCTTGCGTAGCGTCCGCAAGCCCATTGGCAGCCAGGTGTAGAGTCCGGCCGCAAGTTTGCGGATCATGCCGGCACGCAGCATGAGCTGGTGGCTGATAATCTCGGCGTCTGCCGGTGTCTCTTTCTGGGTTGCAATCAGGTAGCGGCTTGCTCGCATCGTGTCTTCCGTTTGGTTCAAATCAGGGGGTTGTCAGCCTAATCGACAGGCGGTGAATGGTCCGCCGAAGCCTGCGCAGGCTCTGTTTATCATAAAGAGGTCGTTATTGTACGGAGCCAGCCTGCCAAGGTACAGACGGGGAGCGACGAAACGGCGATGTTGGCTGCCTGCCCTGCGATGCCGGCAGCCAGAGTGACTTGTTCGTGCTCTCAGGTCAGGTAGCCCAGAGGAAGCGAGGTGCTGTCTATGACCCTTCTCAGAACGAAGCTGGAATGTACGCCACTGACACCCTGAATCCGCGTAATCCGGTTCAACAGGAAGTGGTGGTAGTGATCCATGTCAGGCACCACAACCTTCAGCATGTAATCGGCGTCCTGACCGGTGATGAGGTAACACTCCTGCACCTCCGGGTATTGGGCGACCTGCTCTTCGAAAGCGGAGAACCGCTCCGGTGTATGCCGGTCCATACCGATCAGGATAATGGCGGTAAGGGACAGGCCAAGCTTCTTGTGGTCCAGAATGGTGACCGTACGGACGATGATGCCCGCGTCCTCCAGAGCCCTGACGCGACGCAGGCAGGGGGAGGGCGAAAGTCCCACCTTGTCAGCGAGCTCCTGGTTGGTCAGCGAGCCGTTCTGCTGTACCTGCTCAAGGATTCGGCGGTCGGTTTTATCGATTTTAATAAGTCTTTCTTGTTTTCCGGCCATATAATGTCAATTTCCGTGAGGTAATAAGCATGATATAGCTAAAAATAGTCCTGAGGGGCTGAAATAGCAATCATATGCTCGCGTTTTAACGTTAACCTATTAAAACTATTGCAAGACTCTCCATTGGTAACCGCAAGGACTGACTCAAATGGCTTTTGATTACCGTAAATACGTTGCTTTCAAGCCCGTAGGAAAAACCGATCGCCGCTGGCCTGACAAAGTCATCGAAACCGCTCCGACCTGGTGCGCGGTTGATCTTCGGGATGGTAATCAGGCGCTGGTCAAGCCGATGACGGTGGCCCAAAAACAACGGTTGTTTGACCTGCTGGTCAAGCTTGGTTTCAAGGAAATCGAGATTGGGTTTCCGGCCGCCAGTCAGCCCGACTTTGATTTCTGTCGCAAACTCATCGAGGAAAACCGAATCCCCGAGGATGTGAAAATCCAGGTTCTGACCCAGGCCCGGCCAGAGTTGATCGAACGCACCTACGAGGCGCTGCAAGGCGCCAGGCGGGCCATCGTCCATGTCTATAACTCAACCTCCACGGTTCAGCGGGAGCAGGTGTTTGGCCTTGATCGGGCGGGTATCCGGGACATTGCCGTGAAGGGTGCCAGATTGGTGCGCGACATTGCGGCCCGACACCCGGAGACCGAATGGACATTCCAGTATTCTCCGGAGAGTTTCACCGGAACGGAACTGGACTTTGCGGCCGAAGTGGTGGATGCGGTAACCGAGGTCTGGCGTCCGGATCAGGGGCAGCCGGTCATTATCAACCTGCCTGCGACCGTGGAAATGGCAACGCCGAATGTGTTTGCCGACCAGATTGAATGGATTTGCGACAATATCCAGCGCCGCGAACACCTGAGCATCAGTGTGCACACCCACAATGACCGTGGGTGTGCGGTGGCTGCCGCCGAACTGGCGGTCATGGCGGGTGCTGACCGAGTGGAAGGTACCCTGATGGGCAACGGTGAGCGCACCGGAAACATGGACCTGGTTACCATGGCCATGAATCTGTATTCCCAGGGTATCGATCCGACTCTTGATCTGTCGGGAATGGCCGAGATCACCGAAGTGGTTGAAGCCTGCACCGAGATTTCAACCCATCCCCGTCACCCCTATGCAGGAGAGCTGGTCTTCACAGCATTTTCCGGTAGCCATCAGGATGCTATTCGCAAGTGCCTGGCCCGACGCGAACCAGGTGAACTCTGGAACGTTGCCTACCTGCCGATTGACCCGTTCGATGTGGGGCGTCGCTACGAGGAAGTAGTGCGAATCAACAGCCAGTCCGGCAAGGGTGGAGTCGCCTACGTGTTGGAGAGGGATTACAACATCAGCCTGCCGCGCTGGTTGCAGATCGAGTTCAGCAAGATGGTGCAACGGGAAGCCGAAACCAATGGTGGCGAGATCGATTCCCTTACGATTCACCGGTTGTTCGAGGATCGCTACCTGAAGGTTCATGATGATTGGGCGTTGCGTGCCTATGACCTGCATCGTGATTCGGAAGGCGTTCAAGCCGATGTCACCGTCGGTTCCGGTTCGACACCCTTGTCATTGAAGGGGCGTGGCTTGGGTGCTGTTGAAGCGGTATCCGACGCAATGGAGCGCGAGTTCGGGGTTTCAATTGCTGTAGAGGCTTATGACGAGTTCGCACTCGGTGAGGGCACCAATGCGAATGCCTTGGCGTGTATTCGCCTGATGGCGGGCGGACGGCATTGCAGTGCGGCGGCTCTGGCGGAAGACACCACCTCAGCGACGTTGCAGGCTCTTTTCTCGGCGGTTGCGCAAGTGGTCGGTGCCGAGATGCCGGCTCCGCGGACCACTACGGACACCGTCGGTGCGTGATCAATCACAGGTTCCAGACGTAATCAGCCGGCACGAGTGCCGGCTGATTGATTTTCCCATGCCCGTGAGGGGCAAAGGACGGAAGCAGTAACCTCAAACCGGGGTTACGTTTTCCGCCTGCGGGCCTTTCGGTCCCTGCGTCACGGTGAACTGCACCTGCTGACCTTCGGTCAGGGTACGGAAACCGCTTGCATTGATTGCACTGTAGTGAACAAAGACGTCACTTCCACCGTCTTGAGCGATGAAGCCAAAGCCTTTGGACTCGTTAAACCACTTCACGTGGCCGGTTTTTGTATCGGACATTGATCTTTCCTGTCTTTCTGAAATTTGCCCTCACGGGACCTTCATATTCCTTATGGAATCCATGCTGAGAAATCCAGAGAGTACTGAGGAAGGAGCAACGAAGAGCACTTCGGCAGGACGTTATAGCGCTTTCACCAAATACCGCTGTATTTTCACAGCAATTTCAGTATAGACCGAGATTGGGGGTCGTCAACGCTTTTTTTGCTTGTTTCAAGAGGGTTTTTAGTGTTTCAAAAACAATCATTTGAACAAATGGGCATGCAAAACCTCCCGAGCCTCCTGAAGGAGGTCGGGAGGTTTTCTGTTGGACGGGATTCAGCCTCGGAAGTGCTCGCTGATCTCGTCCAGAATCGCGGGATCGTCAATAGTGCTGGGGACCGTGTACCGCTCTCCGTCGGCAATCTGGCGAATGACCCGTCGGAGAATCTTGCCCGACCGGGTCTTGGGTAACCGATCAACCACTATAGCCCTGCGAAAACAGGCAATGGCACCGATCTTTTCCCGAACCATTTCGACCAGTTCATCCTCGAGCTCGTCGTGGTCGATGGTCGCTCCGTCTTTGATAAGCACCAATCCAACCGGCACCTGGCCCTTGAGGTCGTCGTGGGCACCCACAACACAGCATTCGGCAATGGCTGGATGCGAGGCAACCACTTCCTCCATTTCACCAGTCGAAAGCCGGTGTCCGGCCACGTTAATGACATCGTCTGTCCGCCCCATGATGAAGACGTAGCCATCGTCGTCGATGAAGCCGCCATCACCCGAGCTGTAATAACCCGGAATGGGTTCGAGATAGCTTTTCTGGAAACGGGCATCGTCGCCCCATACGGTTAGCAGGCACCCTGGCGGTAGCGGCAGTTTGACCGCGATCTGTCCCTGCTCGCCGGCTGGCATCTGGCGCCCGTTCATACCCACGACCTGCACGTTAAAGCCGGGCGAGGGCACGGTCGCCGAACCCGGTTTGGTTTTCATCATCTCGATGCCAACGGGGTTGCAGCAGATGGCCCAACCGGTTTCGGTCTGCCACCAGTGGTCGAGAATCGGCAGATTGGTGTGCTCGTTCAGCCAGTCGTAGGTCGGTGGATCGAGGCGTTCGCCGGCAAGAAAGATTCGTTTCAGTGAACTTACGTCATAACGGGACAGGTGGTCGGCCTCCGGATCTTCCTTGCGAACGGCACGAAAAGCGGTAGGAGCCGTAAACAGAAGATTCACACCATGGTCCTGAACCACGCGCCAGAACGCTCCGGCGTCGGGGGTTTTCACCGGCTTGCCTTCGTACAGGATGGTTGTGCAGCCAGCGAACAGCGGCCCATATACGATGTAGCTGTGGCCAACCACCCAGCCTACGTCGGAGGCGGCCCAGTATACGTCGCCGGGATTGGCGTCATAAACCAGCTTCATGCTGTAGGTCAGTGCGACCGCATGCCCGCCATTGTCTCGAACCACTCCTTTGGGTTTTCCGGTTGTGCCGGAGGTGTACAGGATGTACAGCGGGTCTGTGGACTTGACGGGCACAGGGTCTGCGGGCGTCGCAGCGGCGACGGACTCATTCCAGTCAAAATCCCGGCCGGGGTGCAATTCGGCGTTGGCTTGAGGGCGCTGATACACAATGCAGCTATCCGGCTTGTGGTCGGCCTGTTCAATTGCCTTGTCCACCAAAGGCTTGTATTCGATCACCCGGTTTATCTCGATGCCGCAGGAGGCGGTAATCAGGGCCTTGGGCTTGGCATCGTCAATCCGTACCGCCAGTTCGTGAGAGGCGAAGCCGCCGAAAACCACGGAATGGATTGCGCCGATGCGCGCGCAGCCGAGCATTGCGATGACTGCTTCCGGAATCATCGGCATGTAGATTATGACCCGGTCACCCTTGGAGATGCCCCTGGCGGTCAGTGCGCCAGCGAACAGGGCTACCGCATCGGTCAGTTCCTGATAGGTGTAGGCGCGCTTGGTGCTGGTGACCGGAGAATCGTAGATGAGTGCCGTCTGGTCGCCACGTCCGGCAAGAATGTTCGCGTCCAGGGCGACATAGGAGCTGTTCAGAACGCCGTCTGGAAACCATTGTCCGTGACCATTGTCAGTCGGTGTCCAGATGGTTTTAGGCGGTTCGATCCATTCGATTTGCTCTGCCTGTTCACGCCAGAAGTCGGTCGGTTGAGCAATCGAACGCCGAAACTCGGAGTGGTAGTCCATACATTCCACCTCATTCTGCCTAATTGTTGTTTTGTTGTCTTTCTGAACAACTCTAGGCCGTTTGAAATCATGGACTAGTAGACCATTGGCTTAGTTGCGCCATTTTTGTGCATTAATCCCCGGAGGAATTGACGGAGGTCACTCTGGCGGATATTTCGCCCTGGGCGATTCGGGCTGTAATTCCGTCGCCGGGACGGACTTCAGCAGCGTCGCGGATTATGCGGCCCTCGTCGTCACGAACAATGGCATAGCCACGCCCTAGCGTGGCCAGGGGGCTAACGACATGGAGGGTCTGGGCCATGTGCTCCAGTCGTTCCCGCCTTTGTCTGAGCCGAAGTCGCATGGCTGAGCCCAGGCGCTCACTGGTGCGGGCAACTGACTCCTGGCCGTTGACCAGTTGACGGCGGGGGGATTGCAGGGCGAGCCGTTGGCCAAGATGCTCGCTCCGTACCCTGAGTCGCTCGGTGCGCTGGACCATCGCTTTGTTCAGGCGAAGCTCCAGATCATCCATCCTTTGTGCCTTTTCCAGCAAATCCCGTCTCGGATCCCGGAGGCGGGCTCCCAGGTGTTCCAGCTGGGTTCCGAATCGCTTGAAGGCGCGCCGCGCTGCATTGGCGAGCCGGTGCTCCCATTCCTGAATCTGTCTCAGCCAATCCTGTTGGTCGGGCGAAATTTTTTCAGCGGCTGCCGAGGGTGTGGGTGCGCGGAGATCGGCAACAAAATCCGCAATGGTTACGTCCACTTCGTGTCCGACGGCACTTACCGTAGGTATTCGGCAATTGGCCATGGCGCGGGCCACGGCTTCCTCATTGAAGCACCAGAGGTCCTCCAGCGAGCCGCCTCCGCGACCGATGATCAGAACATCGGCAACGCCGTGGGTTTGTGCGCGTTCAATGGCCTGGACGATGTCCTTTGTAGCCGCCTTGCCCTGCACCGCGGTGGGGTAGAGGGTGACCGGGATGGCCGGACATCTTCGGGCAAGCACCGTAAGGATGTCATGGATAGCGGCACCGGTTGGCGAGGTGATTACGCCGATGTGGCCTGGCGTTTTAGGCAAGGATTTCTTTCTTGCGGCATCGAACAGCCCCTCGGTTTGTAGCTTGCGCTTGAGTTCCTCGAAGGCCTGCTGCAGCTCCCCCAGTCCGGCGGGCTCAATGTGTTCGACTATGATCTGGAAATCGCCGCGATTCTCGTACAGCGTTACTTTGCCGCGAATCCGGACCTGGTCGCCTTCTTTGGGTAGATTGCGAATGCGCTGATTGAAACCCCGGAACATGGCACATCGTACCTGGCATTTCCGGTCTTTCAGCGAGAAGTACCAGTGGCCGGAGGATGGCCTTGAAAATCCTGATAATTCGCCCTCGACCCAGACCTGCATAAAACTCGATTCCAGCAGGTGGCGTGCCTGGTGGTTGAGTTCACTTACGCTCAGAGCTCTTGGCCTTGTGTCCTGAAGCAGAGGGTTCGTCCGCGGTGTACCGTAGTCATCCATACGCAATAGCCGAAAAGTGGGAGGGTAAAAATAGCCAAATTTCAAAAAGATGCAATCGAACCCTCAAAAAGGCGCGGTTTACTGAAAACCAGCACCCCTTTATAATAGATCGATTAAGGATTTTGCTTTGCTGTGCCGCCGCGGGTGCAGCAGGGAAACTCCCAACTTAGCACGTTCAAAAGGCGGATCCCAATGCTGCGAATTGCCGAAGAAGCCCTCACATTTGATGATGTTCTGCTGGTCCCCGGATATTCCGAAGTTCTCCCTCATGAGGTCAGTCTGCAGACCCAGTTGACCAAGGAGATTACCCTCAATATCCCTCTGCTGTCCTCTGCGATGGATACGGTTACTGATGCCGAGCTGGCGATCGCCATGGCTCAGGAAGGCGGTATCGGTATCATGCATAAGAACATGACGGTCGAGCAACAGGCAGCAGCGGTTCGCAAGGTCAAGAAATTCGAAAGTGGCGTAGTCAAGGACCCCATCACCGTTTCCCCGGACACCACCGTGCGGGAACTGGTTGATATCACCATGGCAAACAGTATTTCCGGTCTGCCGGTGGTTGATGGCAATGACCTGATTGGTATTGTTACCGGTCGCGATATTCGTTTTGAGAGCCGCATGGATACACCGGTGCGGGATATCATGACGCCGAAGCACAAACTGGTAACCGTGCAAGAGGGTGCCAGCCTCGATGACGTGAAGGAACTGCTGCACCGTCATCGCATCGAGAAAGTGTTAGTCGTCAACGACAACTTCCAGTTGCGCGGCCTGATTACCGTCAAGGATATTCAGAAGGCCAAGGACTACCCGCTCGCCTGCAAGGATGACCAGGGTCGACTGCGTGTTGGGGCTGCAGTGAGCACTGGCGGTGACACCGAGGCGCGCATTTCGGCGCTTGCGGAGGCCGGCGTGGATGTGATCGTGATCGATACCGCCCACGGTCATTCCAGAGGCGTTATTGATCGGGTTCGCTGGGCGAAGCAGAACTTCCCGGAAGTTCAGGTAATCGGCGGTAACATTGCCACTTCTGACGCCGCGATTGCCTTGGCTGAGGCTGGTGCGGATGCGGTTAAGGTCGGCATCGGGCCCGGTTCCATTTGCACCACTCGTATCGTGGCGGGCATCGGTGTCCCGCAAATTTCAGCCGTTTCCAATGTTGCAGCGGCACTGAAAGACCGGGGGGTTCCGCTGATTGCTGACGGTGGTATTCGATTCTCCGGCGATATTGCCAAGGCCATCGCTGCTGGCGCCCACAGTGTCATGATTGGCAGCCTGCTGGCCGGCACCGACGAAGCTCCGGGCGAGGTTGAGCTGTTCCAGGGGCGCAGCTACAAGGCATACCGCGGCATGGGTTCCATCGGCGCGATGGGGCAGGGCTCCAGCGACCGCTACTTCCAGGACGCGAGTAAGGGAATCGAGAAGCTGGTTCCCGAGGGTATTGAAGGACGTGTCGCCTGCAAGGGCCCCATGCGGAACATCGTTCACCAGCTTATTGGTGGTTTGCGCGCTTCCATGGGCTACACCGGTAGCGCCACCATGGAAGAAATGCGCACCAAGCCGGAATTTGTGCGCATTACCAATGCTGGCATGCGTGAGAGTCACGTGCACGATGTGACCATCACCAAGGAAGCCCCGAACTACCGTATCGGCTAACACTGGCTCTACCCCAACGCGGCTCCCATGGAGCCGCGTTATTTATTTCTGACCCGAGGACTCCATGGCCCAGAACATTCATGACCACCGCATCCTGATTCTCGATTTCGGTTCCCAGTACACCCAGTTGATCGCGCGCCGGGTACGGGAAATCGGCGTTTATTGTGAAATCAAGGCGTTCGATATCACCGATGAAGAGCTTGATGAGTTCAACCCAAAGGGCATTATCCTTGCCGGCGGTCCCGAATCAGTTACCCAACTGGGTGGGCCGCGAGCACCGGAAGGCCTCTTTGAGCGTGGAATTCCCATTCTGGGTATCTGTTATGGCATGCAGACCATGGCGGAGCAGCTCGGGGGGCGTGTAGCCAGTTCCGAGAAGCGCGAGTTCGGCTATGCACAGGTGAAAGTCCGCGCGGCCGGTCCGCTGCTGCAGGATATTACCGATCATCTGACCGGCACCGGGGATACTCTGCTGGATGTCTGGATGAGCCATGGTGACAAGGTCGTGGTCATGCCCGAAGGGTTTGAGCTGCTGGCTTCCACGGAAAGCGCTCCGATTGCTGCGATGCAGGATCTCAGCCGAAATCTCTTCGGCGTGCAGTTCCATCCGGAGGTTACCCATACCTTGCAGGGCAAACGCATTCTCGAACATTTCATCCTCAATATCTGCCAGTGTGAGGCGCTCTGGACGCCGGCCAAGATCGTGGATGATGCAGTACGTCAGATTCGTGAGCAGGTCGGCTCCGACAAGGTTCTTCTGGGGCTGTCAGGCGGTGTGGATTCCTCCGTGACTGCAGCACTGCTCCACAAGGCTATCGGCGAACAACTGACCTGTGTCTTTGTGGATAACGGACTGTTGCGCCTGCATGAAGGTGATCAGGTCATGGACATGTTTGCCAGCAACATGGGCGTCAAGGTTATCCGGGTGGATGCTGAGGATCTGTTCCTGTCCAAGCTCAAGGGCGTGAGCGATCCCGAGCAGAAGCGCAAGATCATAGGTAACACCTTTATCGACGTGTTCGATGAAGAGGCCACGACCATCAAGGATGTGAACTGGCTGGCGCAGGGCACCATCTACCCGGACGTCATCGAGTCCGCCGCGTCGAAAACCGGCAAGGCGCACGTGATCAAGTCGCACCACAACGTTGGTGGTCTGCCTGAAACCATGAAGCTCAAGCTCGTCGAGCCATTGCGTGAGTTGTTCAAGGATGAAGTTCGCCGAATCGGCCTTGAGTTGGGCTTGCCCTATGACATGGTCTACCGCCACCCGTTCCCGGGACCGGGGCTGGGAGTGCGTATTCTGGGCGAGGTCAAGAAGGAGTACGCGGATATCCTGCGCCGGGCCGATGCAATTTTCCTCGAGGAGTTGCACAGGGCCGACCTTTATCACAAGACGAGTCAGGCTTTTGCCGTCTTCCTGCCGGTGAAATCCGTTGGTGTGGTTGGCGATGCCCGTCGGTACGAGTACGTCGTTGCCCTGCGTGCCGTCGAAACCATCGACTTCATGACCGCGCGGTGGGCCCACTTGCCCTATGATCTGCTGGAAACCGTCTCCAATCGCATCATCAACGAAATTACCGGTGTTTCCCGGGTGACCTACGACGTCTCGTCCAAGCCGCCTGCAACCATTGAGTGGGAGTGATCGCCGGGCATGCATCCGCTAGCAGAGCCTGATGCGACAGACGAACACTGGATGGGACGAGCGCTTGAATTGGCGGCTCAGGCTGCCAGCGTTGGCGAGGTTCCGGTTGGCGCCGTGGTGGTGCTGGACGGTCAAGAGGTGGGGGCAGGCTTCAATGCCCCGATTTCCCAGTGCGATCCCACTGCTCATGCTGAAATACGGGCCCTGCGTGATGCTGCCGCCCGACTGGGAAATTACCGTTTGTCGGGCGCGGTGCTTTATGTAACGCTGGAACCTTGCACAATGTGTGTCGGTGCGATTGTGCACAGCCGCATCAGTCGGCTGGTCTATGGAGCTCCGGAGCCCAAGGCCGGGGCTGTAGAGTCGGCGCGTCGGACGCTGGAAGAACCCCATTTCAACTGGGAAGTGGCGGTAGTGTCCGGAGTGCTTGAGCGTCGCTGCAGCGAGATTATCAGCGGCTTTTTTAGCGCGCGGCGGAAAGAGATCCGGCAAAAGCGTAATCAGTCTTCAGGGAAGGAGTAAATCTACGTCATGAAAGTGCTAGTTACCGGTGGAGCAGGTTATATCGGCAGCCATGTTGTACGTCAGCTGGGGCAGGCTGGGCACGACATCGTCGTCCTCGACAATCTCTCGACCGGGTATCGCTGGGCGGTGACAGCCGGGGAGCTCATCGTTGGCGACTTGGCCGACGAGGCCGTGATCGAAGAAGTCTTTGCAAACCACAGGTTCGACGCGATACTGCACTTCGCCGCCAATATCGTGGTGCCCGAGTCGGTCGCCAATCCCCTCAAGTACTACAGCAATAACACCCGTAACACCCTGAACCTTCTGCAGGCCGTGGAAAGGCATCAGGTCCCCTACATGGTGTTTTCATCCACCGCAGCAGTTTATGGCATGCCGGACGAGACCGTCCTGACGGAAGATATGCCACTGGCGCCAATCAACCCCTACGGCGCTTCCAAGATGATGAGCGAGCGGATGATCATGGATCTGGCTGCCGCTTCCGACCTCAACTACGTGATTCTTCGCTACTTCAATGTGGCGGGTGCAAACCCCGATGGATTGCTGGGTCAGGCAACGCCTGAGGCAACCCATTTGATCAAGGTTGCCTGTGAGTGCGTGACCGGCCAGAGAGAGGGGATGAGTGTGTTCGGCACGGACTATGATACCCGTGACGGCACCTGTGTACGGGATTACATCCATGTGGAAGATCTGGCCAAGGCCCATGTCATGGCGCTCGACTATATGGCCCGGGGTGGAGAGTCCAGGGTGCTGAACTGTGGGTATGGTCGGGGATTCACGGTTAATGAGGTAATCGACGTCGTCAAGAGGCAGTCCGGCGTCGATTTCCCGGTTGCCGAGACCGGTCGTCGTACCGGCGATCCGGAGGCCTTGATGGCCGATAATGCGCGGATCAGGCAAACGCTTGGCTGGACTCCGAACTACGACAACCTCGAAACCATTGTCGGGACTGCGCTGGCCTGGGAAGCCATCTGGCAGAAGCGTAAAGATTCTCCAAGCTGAGAGCTGAAATTCTTGTCTTAACAGTATCAGGATTGAATGGATGAAAATTACGATTTTTGGTACCGGGTACGTTGGTTTGGTGACTGGCGCGTGCCTGGCGGATGTGGGGCATCATGTCCTGTGCATGGATGTCGATAAGGCCAAGATCGATAAACTTGAGAATGGTCAGATCCCGATCTACGAACCCGGCCTCAAGGCGATCGTCAATCATACGGTTGAAGCCGGGCGGCTGGCATTTACCACGGATACTGAAAAAGCGGTCAGGCACGGTACCCTGCAGTTTATCGCGGTGGGCACGCCTCCCGATGAAGACGGCTCGGCAGACCTGCAGTATGTTACCGCGGTTGCCCGTGCCATCGGGCAGTACATGGATGATTACAAGGTGGTGGTCGACAAATCCACCGTGCCCGTGGGAACCGCGGATAAAGTGCGGGCTGCCTTGCGTGCCGAACTGGATAGCCGAAATCTTGAGCTCGAATTTGATGTGGTTTCTAACCCCGAGTTCCTCAAGGAAGGGGCTGCCATCAATGATTTTATGAAGCCGGACCGGATTGTAGTGGGTACCGACAGTGACAGGGCTGCGGAGCTGCTGCGGGAAGTCTATTATCCGTTCAACCGGTCACGGGACCGGATGATCTTCATGGATGTCCGGTCGGCAGAGCTAACCAAGTACGCTGCGAACGCCATGCTTGCGACCAAGATCAGCTTCATGAACGAGGTTGCCAATCTGGCTGAACGTCTCGGTGCGGACATCGAGGCGGTGCGTCAGGGCATCGGATCGGACCCTCGCATCGGTTACCACTTCATCTATCCGGGTTGTGGCTACGGCGGCTCCTGTTTCCCCAAGGACGTACAGGCACTCTCCCGCACCGCCCGCGACTGCGATTACGACGCTCGTCTGCTGAATGCCGTCGAGTCGGTGAATTACGCGCAGAAACATGTTCTGTTCGACAAGGTTTCCCATTATTTCCGGGGAAACCTGAGCGGAAAGGTCGTAGCGTTGTGGGGCCTGGCATTCAAGCCCAACACCGATGACATGCGGGAAGCCTCTTCGCGGACCCTGATGGAAGATCTTTGGAAAGCGGGGGCCACAGTGCAGGCGTTCGATCCGGAGGCAATGGAAGAGACCCAGCGTATCTATGGTGATCGAGATGGGCTGACGCTGTGCGGAACCAAAGAGCAGGCCCTTAAAGGGGCGGATGTTCTTGCGATCTGTACTGAATGGAAGGAATTCCGCTCCCCGGACTTTGATGTGGTCGCGTCGGCTCTGCGAGAGCCTGCGGTGTTTGATGGACGGAATCTCTACGAACCCGAAATGCTGGAGCGCTATGGCCTGATCTACTACGCCATAGGGCGGGGCAGAAATCAGTTCCATACGGTGTGATTATGAGTCAGGTGCCGGAGTTTCAGCTTCACCAGCGTTTGGCGGCGGACACCATCGGACTGGGGTTCAGTCAACTGTGCGAGATTCGACTGATGAACGATCGCACCTGGCCCTGGTTGCTGTTGGTGCCGGCTGTTGGCGGTATCCGGGAGATCTTCGAGTTGAGTGATTCGCAGCAGCAACGCCTGATGCACGAGTCGTCAACCCTGAGTCGCGGCATGATGGAGCTGTTCTCGGGTGACAAGATGAACGTTGCCGCTCTTGGCAATATGGTGCCCCAGCTTCATCTGCATCACATTGTGCGTTTTGAGGGGGATCCGGCCTGGCCTGGTCCGGTTTGGGGTGTGCGGCCGCCAGTGCCCTATAATGACGAGGAGTCGGAAGTCGTCCGGGAGCAACTTGCCCCGGTTCTGGCGCGTTTGAGGTAGGCGGTTAAAAAAGCCCGCCATGATGGCGGGCGAAAAGCTACCTGGAAAGGTAACGACTCAACAATGGAAGGTGTATCGTCTTCCAGACCAGATCACGTAAGGATTCCCGAAAAGGTTCCAAAACCCTCAAGTTTTTTGTGGCGGCTTTCTGCGCGCCAGTGTCTGTGATCCGACCAGGATCATTCTCAGTTCTGTTTTGAGCTTAACCTTCAATTCGTCCCGTTCCCTGTTCGTCGCGTCCAGTGCTTCCGCGCCCTGATTGAAGACCAGGGTAACCATGGCTTCCGCCACCAGGCGCGAATCCGACAGGGGTTTGCCCTGTTCCTCGGCAACGCGATGAAGATCGTCCGCCAGTTCCGTCACGAAGTGGTCAATCTCCGCCTTGATCGCGGTCCGGAAGGGCTTGGATACTCCGGTGCGCTCCCGGAGCATCAGCCGGAAGAGGTTGGCGTTATTGCCGAGGTACTCCATAAAGGTTTCCACCGATGTGGATATGGCACTCCCGTCCCGGGCAATTCGCTTGCGGGCCTGGCGCATCAATTGGCGCAGGGCCACCCCGCCCTCGTCGACCAACGCAAGGCCCAGTTCGTCCAGCTCTGAAAAATGGCGGTAGAACGAGGTGGGCGCAATTCCCGCTTCCCGGGCAACTTCACGCAGGCTCAGGCTGCCAAAGCCTCGATCGGCGCTCAATTGGGCGAGGGCAGCATCCATCAGTGCGCGACGGGTACGAAGTTTCTGCTCGGCTCTGGACGACAAGTTAGGCTCCAATTACTGCGTGAACGGTGCATTCTAGCGATCTGTCGACGGTGAGTCATCCGGACGCGGAGTACGCCGAGAATGACGCCTGATTTTCAGCGTCATTGTGTTTATAATGGGCGGCTTTTCCAGTATGGTCGCCACGTCTTTTTTGCGGCCCAATTTTTTGCAGCAAAGTGAGCCAAGCCTGCTTGCTTGCCAGACATTAAGCACACATCAGATACAACGGGAACCGGTATGCGCAGTCATTATTGCGGTGGGATCAACGAATCCCACATCGATCAGGAAGTCACACTCTGCGGATGGGTACATCGCCGCCGTGATCACGGTGGTGTTATTTTCCTTGATCTGCGGGATCGGGATGGTATCTCCCAGGTGGTTGTAGACCCCGACACTCCAGAAAGCTTTGCCCTGGCGGAAAAAGTTCGCAGCGAGTTCGTTATCAAAGTGACTGGCCGGGTTCGCCGTCGCCCTGCGGGTACCGAAAACAGCAACATGCCTACGGGCCAGGTTGAGCTTCTTGGCAAGAAGTTGGACATCCTCAATGCGGCTGCCACACCGCCGTTCCCGCTGGACGAGCACGTGGATGTGGGCGAGGACGTGCGCCTGCGTTACCGTTTCGTAGACCTGCGACGCCCGGAAATGATCAACCGCATGCGGTTCCGGTCACGCGTGACCAGTTACATTCGAAACTATCTGGACGGCAACGGTTTCATGGACGTGGAAACTCCGATACTGACCCGCGCCACTCCCGAAGGTGCCCGTGACTACCTGGTTCCGAGCCGTACCCACGAAGGCTCCTTCTTCGCCTTGCCCCAGTCTCCTCAGCTGTTCAAGCAGTTGCTGATGGTGTCGGGCGTTGACCGGTACTACCAGATCGCCAAGTGCTTCCGTGACGAAGACCTCCGGGCAGATCGTCAGCCGGAATTCACCCAGGTGGATATTGAGGCCTCGTTCATCGACGAGGAAACCCTGATGGGGCTCAATGAGGACATGATCCGGTCCCTGTTCAAGGATGTGCTCGACGTCGAACTGCCAAGCTTCCCTCGCATGCCGCATTCCGAGGCTATGCAGCGGTATGGAAGCGACAAGCCGGACCTCCGTATCCCGCTGGAACTGATTGATGTGGCGGATCTGGTTGAAAACGTGGACTTCAAGGTTTTTGCCGGCCCTGCCAGGGACCCCAAAGGCCGTGTGGCCGCGCTGCGGGTGCCGAAAGGCGGCGATCTGACCCGTAAACAGATCGATGACTATACCAAGTTTGTTGGTATCTACGGGGCGAAGGGGCTGGCCTACATCAAGGTGAATGATCTGTCCAAGGGTGTTGAAGGCCTGCAGTCACCGATCATCAAGTTCCTGGGTGACGACGTCGCTCAGGCCGTAATGGAGCGCGTGGGTGCCGAGGACGGAGATATTGTCTTCTTCGGTGCAGACAAGACCACGGTTGTTAATGAGGCGCTGGGTGCACTGCGTATCAAGGTCGGCCATGACCTGGATATGCTCACGAGCGAGTGGGCGCCGCTCTGGGTTGTTGATTTCCCGATGTTCGAGGAAACTCCGGATGGCGGTCTGACCGCGATTCACCATCCCTTCACGGCACCATCCTGCAGTGCGGATGAACTTGCCGCCAACCCGGCAACTGCGCTTTCTCGGGCCTATGACATGGTGCTGAACGGTACCGAGCTGGGTGGCGGTTCCATCCGTATCCACGATGAAAAGATGCAGGAGACCGTCTTCCGCATCCTGGGTATCGAAGAGGAAGAGGCGCGCGCCAAGTTCGGGTTCCTTCTGGACGCTCTGAAGTTCGGTTGTCCGCCTCACGGTGGCCTGGCCTTTGGCCTGGACCGTCTGGTCATGCTGATGACCGGGGCTTCATCCATTCGTGATGTCATTGCGTTCCCGAAAACCCAGAGTGCCACCTGTCTGATGACTCAGGCTCCGGGCGAAGTGGATGACCAGCAGTTGCGCGAGCTGCACATTCGCCGGAGAAAGTCTGCCAAAGCGGTGGAAGGCAACAAGGCCGGAAGTGAGAACGCGGCAGGCGAGTAAATTCTGAGCGCCGGGGCGCGCCTGGCTTCGCGCCCCCGGTCAGAGCTGGAGTTGTTTTATGGCTGGTCACAGTAAATGGGCCAACATCAAACACCGCAAGGCAGCTCAAGATGCCAAGCGGGGTAAAATCTTCACCAAAATTATCCGTGAGCTGACCGTCGCCGCCCGCCAGGGCGGAGGCAATCCCGAAGACAATCCGCGGTTAAGGGCGGTGATCGACAAGGCGCTCACGGCCAACATGAAGAAGGACACCATCGAGCGTGCCGTCGAGCGGGGTGCTGGAGGTGGTGATGACAGCAACTACGAAGAGCTCACCTACGAGGGCTATGGTCCGGGCGGTGTGGCCATTTTCGTGGAAGCAATGACCGACAACAAGAACCGCACCGTGGCGGAAATCCGGCACGCCTTCAGCAAGATGGGAGGCAATCTCGGTACCGACGGTTCGGTGGCCTATCTTTTCAGCAAGCAGGGTATCATCAGCTACGGGCCGGACGTGTCCGAGGAGACGCTGATGGAGGCCGCCTTGAAGGCCGGGGCTGAGGATCTGGCGGGGCAGGATGACGGCTCCTTCGAGATTGTCACCACCCCCGAACAGTTTCTGGACGTCAAGGAAGCGCTGGTGACCGCCGGGCTCAAACCTGACAGCGCGGCAGTGACTATGGTGCCGGCGACCTGGGTCGAACTGGACCGCGACGGCGCGGAAACCATTCTCAAGCTGATCGATATGCTGGAAGACCTTGATGACGTCCAGAACGTTTATCACAACGCCGATATTTCCGGTGACATCATGGATTCGCTCTGAAGCGACAGGGGTATCGATTTGCCGATCATTCTGGGTGTAGACCCCGGATCGAGGATCACCGGTTTCGGAATTATCCGCGCCGATGGCCGTAATATTGAGTATATTGATAGCGGCTGTATTCGTGTCGGCGAAAAGCCAATGGCGGAGCGCCTCCAGACGATTTTTCACAGTCTCGCGACCCTCATCGGTGAATATCGTCCTGAAGAGTTCGCCATCGAGCAGGTGTTCATGGCACGAAACCCGGATTCTGCACTGAAGCTGGGGCAGGCTCGAGGTGCGGCCATTGTCAGTGCCGCCAACAGTGGGCTGGCCGTTCACGAATACTCCGCCCGTCAGGTCAAGCAGGCAGTCGTCGGAAAGGGTGGCGCGGATAAGTCGCAGGTTCAGCATATGGTTCAGGCCTTGTTGGCCCTTTCCCGGAAACCCCAGGCGGATGCGGCCGATGCTCTTGCCATTGCGCTGTGTCACGCGCACATGAGCCAGAGCGTGCTCAGGGTCGCCGGCGCAGGAGGCAAGGTCCGAGGCGGTCGAATGCGACAAAAATAACCCGCTCTCAGGAGCGACAGGAGAGTCCCTTTGCTAGGTCGTATCCGAGGAATACTGGTTGAAAAAGCACCCGGTCAGGCATTGGTGGAGTGCGCCGGACTGGGCTATGAAGTTGATATCCCTTTCACCACTTTCTTTCATCTCCCCGAAACCGGTCAGGAAGTGACCCTCCATACCCATTTTGCGGTCCGCGAGGACGCCCATAGCTTATATGGCTTTGCATCACGCCTTGATCGCGATCTTTTCCGTTTGCTTATCAAGGTTAATGGCGTGGGGCCCAAGCTGGCGGTTGGTATTCTCTCCGGCCTGGATGCCGAGCAGTTTATCCGGTGTGTAGAGGCGCGTGATGCCAATGCGCTGGTCAAGTTGCCGGGCGTCGGGAAGAAAACAGCAGAGCGCCTGCTTATTGAAATGACCGATCGGATAGGGCAACTTGAAGGACAATTCGTGCCCACGTCGCAAGATGCGACAGGATCGGGTATGGCAGGTCAGAAGTTGCCGATGCGGGGTCAGGATCCCAGAGACGAGGCGGAGGCGGCTCTCATTGCGCTGGGGTACAAGCCTCAGGAGGCAGCCAAAGCGATCAGCAAGGTCGCCGAGGATGGCATGTCGAGCGAAGCGCTGATCAGGCTCGCCTTGCGCAATATGATTCCGGCTTGATCAACCCGAGCCTGATATGTCGCCGGTATGGCACCAAACCTGTAGAGAGCGTAACGTGACACCCCTTGGACTGTTTGTACAATTGGGGCAACGATTTAACTCTGACGCAAGCGCTAAGGCACGATGTTGATTCCTAACAAACGGATGATGCCATGATCGAATCCGACCGACTGATCTCAGCCCGGGCCGGTGAATACGAAGAGGTGCAGGATCGGGCGATTCGTCCCACCTTGCTGACCGAGTATGTCGGACAGCCAGCGGTTCGTGAGCAGATGGATATTTTTATCTCTGCCGCCCGTGGCCGTCAGGAAGCGCTTGATCACGTTCTGATTTTCGGCCCGCCGGGCCTTGGCAAGACCACGTTGGCCAACATAATCGCCAACGAAATGGGCGTTTCGATCAAAACGACGTCCGGGCCAGTGCTGGAGAAAGCCGGCGATCTTGCTGCCATGCTTACCAATCTGGAAGAGGGCGACGTCCTCTTTATCGACGAAATTCATCGCCTCAGCGCCGCCGTGGAAGAAGTTCTGTATCCCGCAATGGAAGACTACCAGCTGGATATCATGATTGGTGAAGGGCCGGCGGCGCGCTCAATAAAACTGGATTTGCCGCCGTTTACCCTTGTGGGCGCAACGACGCGAGCGGGCCTGTTGACCTCACCGTTGCGGGATCGTTTTGGCATTGTCCAGCGTCTGGAGTTTTACAACACCGAGGACCTGACCAGCATCATTATACGGTCGGCCCGTCTGTCCTCGGTGCATATCGACGAAGCGGGTGCATTTGAGATCGCAAGACGCTCCCGGGGGACGCCGCGAATCGCGAATCGCTTGCTGCGCCGTGTTCGCGATTTCGCCGAGGTGCGTTCTGATGGTCACATCAACTCGGATATCGCAGATCAGGCACTGAATATGCTCAAAGTGGACGGCCAGGGCTTCGATCACATGGATCGTCGCCTGCTGCTCGCCATGATTGAAAAATTCGACGGTGGTCCGGTGGGAGTCGAGAGTCTCGCCGCGGCAATCAGTGAGGAGCGAGGCACCATTGAGGATGTACTCGAACCCTTCCTGATACAGCAGGGGTTCATGGTTCGAACGCCCCGAGGACGCATGGTTACCTCCAATGCCTATCAGCATTTTGGGGTGGTACCGCAAAAGTCCGGGCGGGAGGACGACCTTTTTGGCTGATCCTCAGGAACGTCGTGTTTTTGAGCTGCCGGTCCGCGTCTATATCGAAGACACGGATGCGGGGGGCATCGTGTTCCATGCCAAATACCTGCACTACATGGAGAGAGCCCGCACAGAATGGGTTCGTAGCTGCGGCGTCGGACTGCGTGCCGGTCTGACTGAAAACATCAGCTATGTTGTCCAGCGGATGGCGATCCATTATTCGGTACCGGCCCGGCTGGACGACCAGTTGCTGGTTACCGCAGAGCCAGATG
Organism: Marinobacter albus; assembly: GCF_030238305.1. Classification (NCBI taxonomy): domain Bacteria; kingdom Pseudomonadati; phylum Pseudomonadota; class Gammaproteobacteria; order Pseudomonadales; family Marinobacteraceae; genus Marinobacter; species Marinobacter albus. The sequence continues at coordinate 1,762,394 of NZ_JASSQD010000001.1, forward strand.
CCTTTGGGCGAGTGTGGATGGACTTTAAACAACGGGTCTTGCGCGCCGAAGATCGCACACTTCTGTGTGAGGCCGACGTTCGAGTCGCGTGTGTGGCGCTGGACAGTGGTCGCCCGCGACGATTACCCGAAAATATGCAGGCGTTGTTGAGAAGCAACGTTCAGACAACGGAATAAGCCAGGAGCAAAAGGTGGAATCAGAAGTTTCAGTCTGGTATCTCGTGTCCAACGCCGGTGTACTGGTGCAACTTGTCATGTTGCTCCTTGCCCTGGCATCCGTCATGTCCTGGGCGCTGATCTTTCAGCGCCTTCAGGTGTTTCGCAAGGCCAAGCAGTCCCAGTTGGCTTTTGAGGAGCGGTTCTGGTCCGGTATGGACCTTGGCCAGCTCTATCGCGAGGTGAACGCCGAACCGACGCCATTTTCGGGCATGGAATCGGTGTTCAGGGCCGGGTTCAAAGAATTTTCCCGTCTACGTCAGCAGAGCCGCGATGCAGATGCGGTCATGGAAGGCACGCAGCGTGCCATGCGTGTGGCCTTTTCAAGGGAACAGGAACGTCTGGAAGCCCACCTGCCGTTTCTGGCAACCGTGGGCTCGACCAGTCCCTACATCGGCCTGTTCGGTACGGTCTGGGGCATTATGAACTCGTTCCGTGGTCTGGCCCAGGTGCAGCAGGCGACACTCGCGACCGTGGCGCCGGGCATCTCGGAGGCTCTGATTGCCACGGCCATGGGCCTCTTCGCGGCCATTCCGGCGGTCATCGCCTACAACCGGTTTGCAGCGATGGCTGACGCTCTGCTCAAAAACTATGAAACCTTTGCCGAGGAATTCTCCAGTATCCTGCATCGTCGTGTTCATAACAGCGAAAAGAGTGCGGCGTAAATGCTTGTTTCTTCTAAAGGTCGGGGGGTAGCGCCATGAAGGGCATGGGAATGATGCCGCAACACCGGCGAAAGCCAATGTCGGAGATCAACGTCGTTCCCTATATCGACGTGATGCTGGTGTTGTTGGTGATATTCATGGTCACCGCGCCAATGCTGACCCAGGGGGTGAAGGTGGACTTGCCGGAAACTACTTCCGACCCCATCCAGGCCGCCAAGAATGTTGAGTCGATCGTGGTGTCCGTCGATACCAATGGCGCCTATTACGTCGAAGTGGGTGACCAGGGTAGTGATCCCATGTCTCTGGGCGAGGTCCGTGAGCAGGTTGGTAAGATTCTGTCCCAGCGTGCCAACAGTGAGATATTGGTGCGTGGTGACGAACACGTCGAATACGGGATGGTGGTTCGTCTTATGTCCGAATTGCAGGGTGCCGGGGCAAGCAGCATCGGCTTGATCACCGAAGCGCCCCTGGACGACAAGTGATACCAGTGCAGGTAGGTTTTTTGTGATAGGTCACGAGCGCGAAGTAACCAGCACTGGCGTATCGCCCTGGAAATCTCCGGTGGCAATGTCGGTAACGCTGCACCTTTTGATTATTGGTGTAGCTCTGGCGGGCTGGACGTGGACCAGTCCGGACCATGAACCGCCGCCACGCAGCATTTCGGCCAGGTTGATTACACAGCAGCAGCCGGAGCCCAGTCCCGTTGTGGAACCGGTCGATCAACCTGATCGTGAGGAAGAGAGACGTCAGGAAGAGCAAAAACGCAAGGCTGAAGAAAAGCGGAAGGCCGAGGAGCAGAGAAAGGAGCAGGCCCAACGCGAGGCAGAAAAGAAAGCCAGGGAAGAAGCAGAGCGCGAGGCACGGGAGCAGGAACGTAAACGCCAGCTGGCAGAGCAGCGGAAAAAAGAGGAAGCTGCTCAAGCAAAGGAAGCCGCGCGGCAGAAAGCCGAGGCGGAAGCGAAGGAGCGTGAGCGCAGGAAGGCCGAGGAAGAGCAGCGTCGGAAGAAGGAAGAGGCTCAGCGCAAGGCAGAAGAAGAGAAGCGTCGCCTGGAAGAGCAGCGAAAGCGGGAAGAAGCCGAACGCAAAAAGCGTGAGGAAGAAGCACGAAAAGAAGCTGAGCGAAAGCGGCTTGAGGCCGAGCGCCGTCTTAAAGAGCAACAGTTGGAGGCGCTGGCTCAGGAAGCCAGTGAGGCGCAGGAGGCTGAGGCCCGTAAGCAGGCCCAGGCGGCCGCAGCAAAGGCCCGAGAGGCGCAGATGCTAACAGAAAGCGAAAAGTATCAGGCGTTGATTCGCGAACGCCTCAGTCAGGCCTGGTATCCGCCTTCTTCGGCGACTGAAGAGATGACGGCCCGCCTGCAGATCACCCTGCTGCCAACAGGTGAATTGGCGGGTGTCAAACTGGTGGGTAGCAGTGGCAATACCGCGTTCGATAATTCCGCGCTCAGTGCGGTTCGCTCGCTGAATCGGTACCCGATCCCGGATGAGCGTGACACGTTTGAGCGGTATTTCCGTCAGTTTACAATTGAGTTCAACCCTCGCCGGTTGAGATAAGGAACGGATGACACAATGACAAAGCGGGTTTGGACTATGCCGTTACGAAAACTCTTTGCAGTGACCGCCCTGTTCATTCTGTCGGTGAACACGGTGCACGCCGAGTTATTGATCCGGATTACCGAAGGGGCTGACTCTGCGGTTCCGATCGCCGTAGTGCCGTTCTCGGAGAGTGGCGCGGTGCCTCCGGGTGATAAGGTTGGAGACATCGTTCACAGCGACCTTGCCATGAGCGGGGAATTTCGCCCGTTGCCGGCCGAAAAAATGCTGAGCCTTCCTTCCAGGCGGGAAGAGGTCTTTTTCCGGGACTGGCGTCTGCTTGGCCAGCGCTATGTGCTCGTTGGCAGCCTGACCCGAAATGGGGACAGGGTTTCGGCCCGTTACGAGTTGTTTGATGTCAATACGGAAGAGCGGTTGCTGGGTGAAACCGCAGCTGCACCTGCATCCAACATCAGGTCGCTCGCTCACCACGTGAGCGACAAGGTATACGAGGCCATCACCGGCGTGCCCGGGGCCTTCTCTACAAAGCTGGCCTACATCACGCTGGATAGATTCAATGGCAAGCCCCGTTACCGGTTGCAGGTAAGCGATGTCGATGGCAAGCGCGCCAGAATCCGGCTGGAGAGTCAGGAGCCGATCCTGTCGCCAGCTTGGTCGCCCGATGGTAAGAAGCTTGCGTATGTGTCGTTCGAAACCGGCAAGCCGGTCATCTTTGTTCACGAGCTGGCGAGCGGGAACCGGTCCGCAGTGGCCGATTTCCCGGGCCTGAATTCGGCGCCGGCCTGGTCCAATGACGGCCGGTCGTTGCTAATGACGCTGTCCAAGGACGGCAATGCAGAAATCTACCGGATGAATCTCGCCAGCCGCGAATTGACCAAAGTGACCAATCACTGGGCTATCGATACCGAAGCAAGCTGGGATCACACCGGCGACGGCCTGTTCTTCACGTCTGACCGGTCGGGCGGCCCCCAGATCTACCACAAGGAAAGCGAAAGGGCGGCTCCCCGTCGTATTACCTTTGGTAGTCGTTATAACGCCCGCCCCCGGCCTGATAATACCGGCGATTTCGTTTACTACGTGCATCAACGGAACAGCGCGTTTCATATTGCCCGAACCAATCTTGACACCGGTGAGGAAACCATCCTTACCCGTACAGAATCCGATGAATCCCCAAGTGTGTCCCCGAACGGTCGAATGCTGATCTATGCAACCAAGCAGGGTTCAGACAGCGTGCTCACAGTGATTTCCGTCGACGGTGGTGCTGCCTACAGCTTGCCTGCGGCAGAAGGTGATGTGCGCGAACCGGCGTGGGGGCCGCTGGTGCGGTAACGGGTGCCCACAGCTGCCCGTAAAATGATTCGTTAAACAAGTCAATCAACTGAAAGGAAAGTTTTATGAAGTTGTCAGTTCAATCCAAGTTTTTTGCCGTTTTGTTGTCTGCTGGCCTCTTTGCCGGCTGTAGCTCTACCGGCGAAACCGTAGATGAGGGTGCCTACGGCTCTGATGTGGATGCTATTGATCAGGAAGGCGGTTCCACTGTCTACGGCGGCGGTGATCAGGACGGTATCTCGTCCTCCGCAATGACCGAAGAAGAGCGTATGGCAGCTCAGCAGCAGGCTGAACAGGAAGCTCTGCGCGATATCACAACGTTCTACTTCGATTTCGATACTGCAGAGATCAAGGCTGAAGCCCGTGATGTCCTGGTTGCCCATGCCCAGTTCCTGGCGAATAACCCTGGTCAGCAGGTTCGTCTTGAAGGTCATGCCGACGAGCGAGGAACCAAGGAGTACAACTTGGCACTTGGCGAGCGCCGTGCCAACGCGATCCAGCGCTTCCTGGTAGTTAATGGCGCTTCACGCGGCCAGATGGAAACCGTAAGCTACGGTGAAGAGAAACCGGCGGTTATGGGCTCAACCGAAAGTGCCTGGGCTCAAAACCGTCGTGTGGAGCTCGTGTTCGAGTAAACACACCAGATGTCAGGAATGCCCATGAGAAAATTACTCATGGCGGCAGTGATTCTCCCGTTTGCCTTTGGGCAGACGGGAGTGGCGCTGGCGCAGTCATCTACGCAGGCTTTTCAGAACAGCAGTTCGGAAGCCCAGCGCAAGGCGAATAGCAGTCAGGCCACCGCTGAGCTGTTCTACATGATCCAGCAGTTGCAGGGCGAAGTGCGGCGCTTGCAGGGCCAGGTGGAGGAGCAGAAGTATCAGATCGATCGCCTGAAGGAGCAGGGGCGGGACCGTTACATCGATCTTGATCAGCGCATACTCGATCTTTCCGAGAAGGTCTCCGAACAACCCGCGGGTGCTGCACCGGTCGGTGGGGCGGCAGCGAGTGCGGCCGGAAATGCCGGTACCGTTACGAAGGAATACCGACAGCCCGGTGCGGAGGAGCGTAAGGAGTACGAGGCGATTCAGGATCTGATCCGGAATCAGAAAAACTATGACGAGGCTATCGGCCGGCTTTACGAGTTTATCGATAAATACCCGGAAGGCGATCTGACGGTTAATGCCTATTACTGGCTGGGTGAGGTATACCTGGTCAAGCCCCAGTTGGAGCAGGCAAAGCAGGCTTTCACCATTGTCGCCACGCGTTATCCTGATCACCGCAAGGCCCCGGATGCCGTTTACAAGTTGGGAGTTACCCTGGATCGGCTTGGTGAGAAACAGGAGGCCAAGCGACGCATGGAGACAGTGATCAGGGACTACCCGAACAGCAGTGCCGCCAATCTGGCGCAGAAGTTCCTGGACTCTTGAAACAACTGATAAGCCGCTGTGGGAGAAATGTTGAGAAACCTGAGAAAAAGGGTTGATCAACGCCAAAAAATCATTACTATATGCGCCTCGTTTGGGTCGTTAGCTCAGTTGGTAGAGCAGTTGGCTTTTAACCAATTGGTCGAAGGTTCGAATCCTTCACGACCCACCAAATTAGAGTTCCGGTGTGTGCTGAGTCACTCCGGAATCGGTCAGGGTCAAGGCGCTGATCGCCAGTTACGGGTCGTTAGCTCAGTTGGTAGAGCAGTTGGCTTTTAACCAATTGGTCGAAGGTTCGAATCCTTCACGACCCACCAA